>JBBRYS010000010.1:0-227059 GCA_038237475.1 Pyrinomonadales bacterium
GACGGTCGTATAGCCCTCCTGCCGCAGCGCCTTGCACGCCTGCGTCCCCGAGTAATCAAACTCGCATGCCTGTCCAATCACGATTGGACCTGACCCGATGATTAAGATTTTATGAAGGTCTGTGCGTTTCGGCATTCGCGACTAGCTTACAGTTTCAGGCTGGAGTTGCATAACGTCGAAGCATTTTACATAACTGCAGGTCAGAATCAGAGTGCCCCCGATTCTTAAGTGAGTTGCAGCTTCTTGTTGAAGATTGGCCGCGACTATCGTAAGCCGTTGCCAGGTGAGGTGACTCAGGCAGGAAAGCCCATGCGCTGTAGCGATTCCAAGTACCGGGGATCATTCCGTAACGGATCGGCCATGGGTTCAACCTTGAGCCCAGCCAGACCAGGATCGTGTTCCTCACATCCCTTTCTCAGCCAGTCGAAAGCCTGTTCCTTGTCATCGATGGCACCGTAGGCGAGAGCAAGCCGATAAGGTGAAACATAGCGCTGGAGCGACTGCTCTGTGATCTCGGCCACCAGCTTTAGCGCTTCAATCTTGTTGCCTGCGGTTCCATAAGCGAATGCGAGCGTTGCCAGAAGGGAGGGATCGCGGCCAGCAATATCAACCGCCTTCTCAAGCTCAGTGATCGCTTCGGCATACATCTTTTTTTGAACGTAGGCCAGGCCGAGACACGAACGCGCCTGGACCAATTGAGGATCTAACTCCAAGGTTCGGAGGAAAACCTGGATCGCGTCGTCGTGTCTGCGCCCGAGGTAGTAGACCCATCCCAGCGCGACGTTGATAATCAGCGACAAGGGATCGAGTTCCTGGGCGCGCCCAAGCTCTACGGCAGCTTCAGCCTGTCCATAAATTCCAGATATTCGCCATACCAATGATGTGCTGTGGCGTAATTCTTATTCAGCTTGATGGCGCGTTTGTATTCTTTTTCAGCCGCCGCCCAGTCCCAGTCATAGGCACTCATCGAATAGGCCAACGAAATGCGGGCTTCAGCTAGAGTATCATCCAGGCTCAGCTGCGAGCCATGACGCGCAAGCGCGGCCCCATGCCACCGCGATCGGGCATTCTCTCTATCAAATAATTATCGACAGACTTACCGACCAGAGAGTCCGGGTCATCACCTTCAGCCATGGCTTCGGCGGCGACTTCGTAAGCCGGATGCTCGATAAAACTCCCCGCCTGCTGGTGGTGATCGATCATCGATTGCAGTTCTCGCCGCAGAGCCTCATCTCCCTGACAGACTTCGACCACAAAGTCAGCTCGAGCGTCGGCGGCGCATTCGAGTGCGGAATGGAATAGTCTATCCAGTTTTTGCCAGCGTTCAGGCTTCATCACTTTGGGAGATGTCGGACGAACCCGTTGATTTTTGGACATCGGGCAGAGCCGGGAGGCTGAGGCTCTCCAGTTTGTACCTTACTCTCGAGGTTGAAACGGTTACAATCCGAGCGGCGATGGAGAATGACCTTGCTTTTTACCTCTTAGCCGAGCATTCGAGGTGAATCGACCAAACGTGTGGGCGGGTTGTATAACCAAGCCCGAACTTCCTCAACTTTTCCAGACCTGGAAGACGTAGCTGTTTTTGTCGGCGTGAGGGTGATAGCTGGCGCTTAAAAATGACGCGTTAATAGGTAGATGCCCACCCCATTACAATTCAAAGGAGAGACCATGTTAAGAAAATCTGCATCCCTGATCGCGGCAATAGTACTGCTGTGCAGTATTGCCACGAGCTCTGTTATGGCTATTGATCAACCTACCGCGCAAACACGGGTGAACGCATCCGACCCGCTTCCCTCAGATAAAGATGCGGGGTCCCGAGATCAATTGCGGGTCGCCGTGGCCAGGATGGTTGCCGAAACCAAATCAGGCGAGCACCCCTTAACGGAGCACCATCAAATGCGACCCACTCAGAGCAACAGCCTGTCAAGGGGGAAAAAGATAGCGCTCGGAGTTGGCATTGCGGCCATCGTCATCGCCGTGGTGGTGGTAGTGCATGAGTCGCAACACCTCGGCGACTTCAGATAAAGTAGCGTCCGTTAGAGAGTCGCTCTGAGTGTTACACCGATCTTGCTGCTACGGCACTTCTCATTCGCGGCTCAGTTCGCGGTGTAGCCAGGCCTTGGCCATTTTCCATTCCCGCATCACGGTAATCGGAGAGACGTCCAAAAACTTCTTGCGCCGCCGCCGCGTTTTGCCCGCTTATGGTAGCGAGCGCGGTCCACCAGGATGCGCCGCATTAACTCGGCGGCAACGCCATAAAAATGATCACGGTTCAGCCATTGCACGCGATTCTGATCCACCAGACGCAGGTACCCCTCGTGAACAAGATCCGTCGTCTGCAGCGTGTGGCCCTGTTCCTTTCTCAGGTACCGATGGGCCACCCGGCGCAATTCTTTGTAGACAAGCGGCAGCAGCTGGTCATAATAGTCTCCGTTTTTAGTCAAGCTAAGTGGATGATTCAGAAGCTCAGTTTCTTTCCAAACTGAAACTGTCGTGGTTCGAACGCCGCGGCCGGCCAGCTGTAATAGCAGCCATTGCCGGAGCGCAGGCCAACGGCATTCACATCCCTGAAAATGGGCTCGACATCTGTTAACGCGTCATCCGTCGAGCGCGGCTATCATCCGCAGTTCGGCAGCCGGTTTAGCTTTTTTCCTGAAAGTAATCGTGGCAGCGGTTCTCTGCGCCACAACCTGAGGCCTTTCCCGGGAAAGTAGGCCGGGCTGATATCTCTCGTCGTAGATTGTCGCGTTAGTAGGTAAGGAAAAAGAGAAGTGAAAATGAGCGCTGGGAAAATTGATCGCTCAAGAAATGGTTGGCGGCTCTTTTGAAAGGGCCTCCGTACTTCGCGAAGTAAGTTACATTTTGAAAGGATTGGACTGGGACTTATTGACTGAGGGCCGCTTCCTGGTGACTAACACCGAGCAGTCTGGTAAAAGTAACCCGATATGAAATGCAAACTCTGTGGGCTGGTCTTTTTGCTTCACCTTGTGCTGTTCTTGTTGACCCTGGGCGGCGCTGCCGCACAGGGTACCGGGGTCGAACAGGACAACTCTCTGCTTCCCACACCGACTGAAAAAAGGGATCTCTATCCGGCTGCGGCTGATGCGGCAAAGGAGATTGAAGCTGCTCTCGTGCTCGCCGCCGCCGATCACAAGCGGGTCTTGCTCGTTTTTGGCGGCAACTGGTGCTACGACTGTCACGTGCTGGATCGCGGGCTACACGAAGGCGAAGCAGGCAAGATTATGCGCGCGTCTTATCTGCTGGTACACGTGGATATCGGGAACGGCGAGAAGAACCTCAACCTGTTGAAAAAATATGAGATTCCAATTGAGAAGGGTGTGCCCGCGGTAGCCGTGCTCAGCAGCGATGAAGCGTTACTCTACAGCAGCGGCGATGGTGAGTTTGAAGCAGCGCGCAACATGAAGAAAAAAAATCTCGTGGCTTTCCTGAACCGCTGGGTCGAGCGAAAGTGAGTAATTTCTATCTGCCGATCAAACCGAAGGTTTCTCGAAACGCTTGCGATAATCCTCGCCAGTCATCTCGACCTTATTACACATTTCATAGAGACGACTGCGCAACGGCACGCCTATTCGCTCCTCCAGCGTCGGAGTAGTCAGCGTCCTCGGCCTGCGGTCATAACCAGCTTTTCCGCTCGGCTTGCGCGGTGCTTCTTCTTCGTCGACGATCTCTTTTCCGCCGTTGGGTCTTTCATCGAGAAAATTCGTAGTAAAGATTGTGAGCTTCTTGTCGTTGTACCGCGTGTTGATGATCTGATAGAGCGTATCCCTGACCCAATCAGTGGGAATGGTCGCACCCAATTCATCCAGCGCCAGCACTTCGGCCTCATACACCGGCGCCAACACTCCGGTCTCTGAGGTTCGGGAAATAGGATTGTACGAATCCTGAATACGCTTGAGCAGAGAACCTGACTCATAAAAAAGGCACGGCACACCCTTACTTAGCAACCCGCGCAGGATGGCCACAGCCAGGTGGGTCTTACCAACTCCTGCAGGCCCCATCAAGAGCAGACCGCGATCAATGTAAGGATAATCAGCCACCAAAAAACGAGCGTACTGCAGCGCCGTCTGCTGCGCTGAGTTGGGGCTGGCTTTGAAATTTTCGAGGGTGCAATTCAAATAGCGGCGCGGGATTCGAGCGGCATCAACAAACAAACGGCGCGAATCCTGGCCACGACAGGTACACGGGCGCGCGCCTTTACCTGATACGACTTCAACACCGGTGCCAAAACACAGCGGACACACGCTCAGGGCGGTCAGTGCCTTGTCACCCGCTGCCGACTGATCTGGACTTTCCACTTCAACAATGCGCAGCGCCGGCTTTTGCGTATTTTCAGAAGACATTAAGTTTCGGTAGCAACTGAACGAGGAGATTACTTCAAATCGAAACGGATTATAACATCCGCGCCAGTCTTTTCCATGCGGCGTACTTTGTCAGCGTTAAATGTTTTCGCTAAGCTACCCTATCTGATTAAAGAGGGAGGTTCCTTTCGGGGAATATGAGTCTGTTTCGTTCAATTTTAAGAAGGTTTGGTCTAAAAGAGATTTCCGTCGAGCGTCATCCGATCCGTGTTTTTCTGCTGGAAGACGACAAGCGCCGCCACCAATGGTTCTTAAAACGCTTTGCCGGAGACGAGATCGACATCGCCGACAACGTACTGAGCGCTCAGGAATTGCTCGGTGCGAATTCATACGATGCGCTATTTCTGGATCATGATTTGCACCCGGAGCACTATAACTCTCCTACTACCGACGACGAACGCACAGGTTACGCAATCGCAACCTGGCTCGCTTCTAATCCAGAGTTACAGCGGGCTTCGACTATCTTTGTTCACACGCGAAATGCTGAAGGCGCGATGCGGATGGTTGAGACGTTAAGAACAGCAGGCCGAGCGGCTGAGTTCGTTCCCTTTCCGATGCTCGGGGAAAAAATTAAGCATTATTGGAAAAGGTGACCACTGGATCTGCTCAGGAGCGCAGTGGCGGTTCGAATTGTTCTGGTGCGACTCCGGCAGATAACCAGTCTTGTCAGGTGGGCTGTTTGGATCAGTCGCGTAATTCAAACCCACAACCTTCGCGCCTCGGAATCCGCGCGTCATATTGTAAGGATTTGTCCTGAGACACTACACTAGTGTTGCGTGTCGAAGTGTTTGGACAGTCAACAGGAGTTAGTTGTAAGGTTTTACGGATTCAGGCGGTTGAGATACATCGATAACACCACTTAGTAGGAAAAGTGGGAAGGGTTCGGTGATTTTCACAATGAAGATCAAGTCGGCCTCATTGACGCTGCTCTTCTTATTCGTAGGATTCCCTTCGTACTGTCCGGCGCAACACCCGTCCAGAAATTCGGCCAGCGTCGAACGACGAAGGTCCAAAGAGATTGAGGAAGCGCGGTTCCGAACTGCTCGACTATTCGTGGAACGCGCCAGGACTTTTCAGGACCTTCCCAGCAAAACAGATACGCTCATCAACATTGCCAGCATGTTGTGGCGTCACCCAGGCGATGAGCAGTATGCCAGAGAAATCTTTTTAAATATCCATGATGAACTAAGACGAGCGGCGTCCTCGCAAAGCCAGCTTGCCGACCCAACCGGACGCAATACTAATTTACGACTACAACAAAGGGTGGCGCGTTTCGTCGCCAGGCATGATCCCAAACTCGCGCAAGACTGGTTTGAGGAATTAATTTCCGAAGACGCTGCTGAAGTGCGCGCTCGACACCAGCTTGATGCCGCCTTAGATCTGGCTTCTGACGGAGAGACTCTCGAAGCACGGCGCCTGGCAGGAAAAGCTGTCGAAACTAATTTCGCCTCGTTGGAGATTGGGCTGCTTCTGAATTTTCTTCACCGGCTGCGCTCCCATGACCAGGCCGACGCCGATTCGCTTTTTATTCAAGCACTGGGAAAACTAACCCTACAGCCTCAGGTAACCGGTGAGGACCTGCTCCTTATTGGCAACTATCTTTTTATTGCCGACGCAGATGTTGGTTCAGACTCTGTGCGCTTCACGCCAATCCGCGTTGAAGATCTTTATTTTCCCGTCGGCATAAACGGCGAGAGGACGGGTGTGTCTCATCAGTTAGCAAAGTCGTATCTAGTCTCCGCTTTGGCAATTCTCAATCGCCAGTTAATGGGCAGTGAGCTGCAATTTCCAAGACGCTATGCTGCGGTGGCTCGGATGCTATTGCTTAAAGCGCAAAAATTTGCTCCTGAGTTAGCGGGATCGTTCACCGCACTGGCACGAGAATTCAGCGTAAGCCGTATTACTGACTTCCCCGCGCCGAGCAGTTCCTCGTCTGCGAAGGTCGTCGACTATGAAGCCGTCAAGTCGAGTTTAGATAAACTGCAAGGTGTCGCGAGAGATGAAAGATGCCTGGGACTAGCGGCAACTGCGTACCTGCAAGGTGATCTCGACACAGCTTTCAAGCTGGCGGAACTTTTGAGCGACGTATCCCAGCGAGACCGTCTTAACGAGCTGATCAGAGTTCGACGAGCCGAGCAATATCTGGAGAAAGACGATCCAACTGCCGCGGAACAGTCACTGCCCAAGCTAAGCACCGAAGAGTTGGTAATTATTCTCGAGTTGGGACTGGCCAACTTAGACATAAAGAATGATCGGTTGGCGGCGGCACTGCCACGCCTGCAAAGCCTGGCTGGAAGGGTTCAAGATCATGAAATACATGGAGGCGCGCTTTATTTGCTGAGCTCAGCGGCGCTTCTTGGAGCAATCGATGCGGCAGCTGGAATGCAGGTTTTGGTAAAGCACTAAAAGCCTTCGACGGCTCCTCCAAGTCGTTTTTGGAGTTATCCAGGCGCGATCACTTAACAACAATTCAGATAGGAAATAGGAAGTCGTTCTTTACGGTGAATTCAAGAGCGGTTCCTTTCGGCTCTTTAGATGAGTCTCTTATTTCACTTTACAGACAGTCACCACAAGAAACCGTTACTGCTCTGGTAGGCATGAAAAACGAAAAAGTATAGCCAAGGCATTAGTGGTGTTGGCAAAAGAATTGTTGGAAAAGTCGGCTGCAGTTGAATCCGTGAAGAAAGAACACCAAAAATGAGGCAGAGGAAATTGTACGCGCCAGAGATTTTGACATGCTCTTTGAGTGTCGCTAGTTATTGAAAAGAATGGTGGCCAGGGACGGACTTGAACCGCCGACGCCGGCCTTTTCAGGGCCGCGCTCTACCAACTGAGCTACCTGGCCAGATGCGTGAGCAAGAGGGCGTAGTTTAGTGATCAACGCAGTTACTGTCAACTTGACCATGAACCGTGGCAAATTTGTCGAATTAGTCACAAAAAGTCGTTGACGTATCCGGGATGAGGTGTATAATCCCTCTCGTTGAGGGTGGGGTTGACGCCCAAACGTCAGCTAAGTCGAGAGACGCCATCTGATGCTTTGAAGACAGTGCCCGCCAGTGCCAGCTCGGCCGCCGATCGCGCCCCCCGCAGTCGCTACCTCCGAGCTGGCACAGCCATTTTAATCGGCAATAAAATCAGCAAAACAAATTAATTGATTAAATAGCGCGCCCTGCCTGTACAGAGATCTTGGTTTCATCTCAACTGCATCCCTTTAGCTGAATCAAGAGCCGCTTTCGGATGGAATTTTCAAACGCCGGCGCGCTCTCGCAGAAGTGCGGATTCACGATTTGCTTCAGCGCGGATCTCGCTTTCGTCCAAGGTGAGTAACTGCCGGTCCCGCATCACAAGTTCACCGTCAATGATGACTGTTCGCACATCGCAAGGCTGCGCTGCATAAATCAGCGTAGAAATAACATCAGCCGCCGGTGACGTGTGGACCTCATCCAGATTAATCAGAGTCAGATCAGCGCGTTTGCCCACTTCGAGACTTCCAATCTCAGACTCGAGTCCCAAAGCACGCGCTCCATCAATCGTAGCCATGCGCAGGACTCTCCCGGCGGGTAATGCTTCCGGCCCATGCAGCGCCTTTTGTAACAAAGCTGCCGTGCGCATCTCGGTAAACATGTCGAGGCGATTGTTACAAGCCGCGCCGTCAGCGCCGAGCGAAACTGAAATCCCCTCGTCGAGCATTTGCTTGATCGGAGCAATACCGGAACCCAGCTTCAAATTGGAAGAGGGACAGTGCGAAACATTGGTGTGGGTCCGCTGCAATATATCCAGCTCGTCCTTATCGAGATGTATGCAGTGGGCCAGGGCCACGTGCGGGCCAGTCAGTCCCAGGGAATTGAGATAAGCCACATTGCGCATTCCGCTCTCGGCTTCTACAAGTTCGCACTCCGTCCTGTTTTCTGAAGCATGCGTATGGATCATCACGCCATGCTCATGCGCGAGCTGCGCCACTCTCTGCAGCAACTCTCGAGTACAGCTGACGGCAAAGCGTGGCGCAAAACAATAGCGCAGGCGGCCATCACTTTGGCCGTGCCATTTTGAAAGCAAAGTCAGCGAGGCAGCGATGGAGTCCTCAAGCTGCTCATGCAGTGCAGCCGGTACTTCATCACCCTTGTCCATCATGCATTTGCCAACCGTAGCGCGGAATCCGATCTCGGCCACCGCGCGAAAAACTTCTTCGGTGTGGTTAACGGTTTCCATCGTCAGGGCACAAGTGGTTCCGCCTTTGATCAATTCGGCAATTCCCAAACGAGCCGACGCGCGTACCGAAGCTTCGTTATGCGCTGCCTCCATGGGCCAGACTCGCTTCTTCAGCCAATCAATCAAAGCAAGATCATCGGCCGCCCCGCGGAAGAGCGTCTGACAAAGATGCAGGTGTGTCTGCACAAAGCCCGGCAGTACAGCGCAGCCGCGAGCGTTAATAACGATGTCGGCGCTGCTGACGTTATCGCCGATACTTGAGATGCGGCCATCCTGGATAAACAGATCTGCACGAACGATGGAGTCACTCGCATCCATCGTGACTACTGTGCCGTTCTTGATAAGGATTGACTGTCTCATGACTGTTTACTCTGGAGAGGCGACGTTATCCGGCGGCGAAAGCTCACTCAATTTACTCAAATCCCCGCGCTCGCTGGTCCGGCAAGCGAAATCCACTCCGGGCGGATTATGCTTTTCACTCGTCGCGGTGTAAAGCACACAAAAGAAGCGCCCAACCCGCTCGAGCAGCGTCGCAAGCCACTCGGAAGGTTGGGCGCGTCAGTATGTTAACGGTGCTTACTTCTTGTCTGCGCCGGCCGCCTTCGCTCCATTGGCAGCTTCGGGCTTTTCCTCAACGCGGACGGGCATCCCAAGTTTGACTTTTACTTCGGTCTCAATGCGTTTGAGCATCTGGGGATTTTCTTTCAGCAGGGTCTTGGAATTCTCGCGTCCCTGTCCCAACCGCTCGCCTTTGTAAGAAAACCAGGCGCCGCTCTTTTCCACGACGCGCTGTACAACGGCGAGATCAAGCAAGTCACCTTCGCGGGAAATACCTTCGCCGTACATGATGTCGAATTCGCACTCGCGAAACGGCGGCGCCACTTTGTTCTTAGCCACTTTTACTCGCGTGCGATTACCTACGATGCGATCACCATCCTTGATGGCGCCGATGCGACGAATATCAAGCCGCAGCGACGCATAGAACTTCAGAGCGCGGCCCCCGGTCGTGGTCTCCGGGCTGCCGAACATCACGCCAATCTTTTCACGAATCTGATTGATAAAGATGAAGCAGGTGTTCGACTGGGCCACAATGGCCGTCAATTTTCTAAGCGCCTGAGACATCAACCGTGCCTGCAGTCCCGGCAGCGAATCGCCCATCTCGCCATCCAATTCAGCGCGCGGCACGAGGGCTGCTACGGAATCGATCACAATCACATCGACGCCATTCGAGCGCACCAGGGCTTCGGCAATTTCCAGTGCCTGCTCGCCAGAATCCGGTTGCGAGATCAGGAGTTGATCGATGTCCACACCCAGCTTGCCGGCGTATTCGGCATCCATGGCGTGTTCAGCGTCGACGTAGGCAGCTACGCCACCGGCCTTTTGGGCTTCGGCGACGATATGGAGTGCCAGGGTTGTCTTACCGGAGCTTTCCGGACCGTAAATCTCGATAACACGGCCGCGCGGGACGCCGCCGATACCAATTGCCGCATCCAGGGAAAGCGAAGTTGTGGAAATAGCTGGAATATCGGAGACCTCACGCTCACCCAGGCGCATGATCGAGCCCTTGCCGAATTTCTTTTCGATATTCATCAGCGCTGCTTCAATAGCTTTGCTTCGGTCATCATTCATGGCTAGCATCTCTTTCTTCTGCTCCTCTTCCCGGCGTCAGATGTGTGAACCGCGGTGAGCATACCACATCAAACGCGAGAATGGAACAGTGTTTCATCTCTGCAACAACAGTTTATTCCGGAGGGTTGTTAGGTACTCAGACCATTGCGCGCGTCGCAGCCCTCTCTGCAGCAACCCGGGTGGTAAGGCGACGCACAACTTCGTCTGAAAATGATTACGCCTCGCGCCCAAATAATTCAGTCACTTTATGACCCGTTCTCTTTTCGACCTGCTCACAAAGCGAAGGAATCGGGCCCGACGTTTCGTCTCGATTAACACGCTCGATCCGCCAGGTGGGAAAGAACAAATCGTTCAAGCCAATAAACGGCTCCTCATGCACAATCGAGCGCAGCCAGTCATCAAAGGAGTTAAGGTCCAGACCGCGCAAGAATACTCCAGCGAGGCTGATCTCGTCGAGTATTCCCCAGCACTTTTCGCGCGGCGTGTGCAACACGATCACTACGGGATCGCCGGGCTCGATTCTCTTTGCCATGATTCTTCAGTGCTTCTTAAATCTCAGGTGCACCATCGCTTTTAATCCGCCATCCTGAGGACGGTTACGTTAACGGCTGATCAGAGCTTTGGCAAACTGGCCAATGCCTGAAACGAAATCTTTGGCTGACGAAGTACGTTCAATCTCCGCCACAATAGCCGAACCCACCACGGCAGCATCGGCATAGCCGCAAACCTCAGTCACTTGTTCGGCAGTAGAGATGCCGAATCCAACAGCTATCGGAAGCTTTGAAAATGCGCGCACTCGCATGACCAGTTTCTCGGCCTCATGGCTCATACTCGCCTGGGCTCCCGTCACACCAGCTCGCGAAACGGCGTACACAAAACCGCTGGCGCGTTCTGCCACCAACTGCAAGCGAGCATCGGTTGACGTTGGCGCCACCAGAAAAATTAAATCGAGATCCCACGCGCGCAAAGAGAGAGAGAATGCATCTGCCTCTTCCGGAATCAAATCCGTGACGAGCACACCATCGATGCCGGACTGGCTGGCTATCTGCGCCAGCCGTTCCACTCCGAACTGGAGCAGCGGATTAAAATAACTGAACAACACGATTGGCGTGTCGATGACCGCGCGAGCCCGGGCCGTTGTTTCCAGAATCTCTGCAAGCCCGAACCCGTGGCGCAGAGCTCTTTCAGAAGCTCGCTGAATTACGGGGCCATCGGCCATCGGATCGCTGAAAGGCACGCCCAACTCAATCACGGTGGCGCCGGCATGCGCTAGTTCAATCAACAGTTGGCCCGTAGTCTCAAGATCGGGATCGCCGGCGGTTATGAAAGGGATGAACCCCTTCTTCCCAGTCCGGCGCAATTGATCAAAGGTTGTAGATAAGCGACTCAAAAATATTCCTCGTTTGCGGGCCAGGTCTGAAATCCTATATTGCTTAATGGGTAACAGATGGCGCCAATCTCCGCTGATCATCGGAAAATTACTCGCCGATTATCTTCAGCAGCACGCGCTTGTTGCGGTGCCCATCGAATTCACCATAGAAGATTTGCTCCCAAGGTCCAAAGTCGAGTTTGCCTTCGGTAACGGCTACGACAACTTCGCGGCCCATTATCTGGCGCTTGTGATGCGCATCTCCATTGTCTTCGCCGGTCCGGTTATGATGATAGCGTTCCGGGCTGGCATCAAAGGGCGCCAGCCACTCAAGCCAGCGCTGATAGTCTTCCAGTAATCCCGGTTCATCATCGTTGATGAAAACACTCGCAGTGATATGCATCGCATTGACGAGACACAGACCTTCGCTGATGCCGCTCAAACGCAGTTCATCTTTTATTTGCGGAGTGATATTAATGAATCCCGTGCGGCTGGGCACATTAAAAGTCAGGTGTTTCGTATGTGATTTCATGCCCGTCCTTTTTCCTCTCTGCCAACCTGGTCTCTTAAATTCGTCGCAGCCGATCGCCTGCAGCCGTGAGCTGCAAACTTCACTGGCAGCAACGCACCACGGAGGTTGTACTACAGGTTGGCAGGCCGTGCCATCAGGGAAGCATGGTCTGAAAGCGGACGACACTGGTACCCGTGCAAAATCAACCATTCAACGTTACCATCACTGATCTAGCTGATCCCGATAACTGAAACTCTCTAATAAACTAAAATGCGTCTACTGGCAGCCATTCCCGGGATTGCTCTTATCCTCATCATTCTCTGGGAAGCATTTGAAACGATGATCCTGCCGCGGCGCGTCACTCGACGGGTACGCTTAACCAGACAGTTCTACAGATTAACCTGGGCGCCCTGGGTTTACCTCGCCAGCAAAATGGATAAGCGAAAGACTCGCGAAGAGTACTTAAGTCTTTTCGGACCGCTATCGCTGCTGGTTCTGCTGGCACTGTGGGCGACGGGTATCATCTTCGGGTTTGCATTGGTCCAATGGTCGCTCCATTCGCGCTTGAACATTTCCGATAGCGCCGTGAACTTTGGCACCTACCTCTATCTCAGCGGCACTACTTTCTTCACGCTCGGTTACGGAGACATCACGCCGCTATTACCGCTAGGCAGATTAATCGAGGTCGTCGAGGCAGGTATGGGCTTTGGTCTACTCGCAATCGTGATTGGTTATCTGCCGGTGCTATACCAGTCCTTTTCCCGGCGCGAGTCTAATATTTCACTGCTGGATGCTCGAGCCGGCTCGCCTTCCAGCGCCACCGAGTTGTTACGACGTCATCACGAGGCCGGTAACATGGACGATCTGACTCCCCTGCTGCATGAATGGGAGCGGTGGTCCGCTGAACTGCTGGAGAGTCACCTGTCGTACCCCGTCCTCTGTTACTTTCGCTCCTTACACGATAACCAGTCGTGGCTGGCAGCACTGACAACGGTCCTCGACATTTGTGCCCTGGCGATGGTCGGCGTCGACGGAACTTCAGCATGGCAGGCACGACTGACCTTTGCCATGGCTCGTCACGCGGTGGTCGACATAGCGCAAATTTTCAAAACCGCACCGAGATCAGTTGACTGCTGCTCAACCCGCTTGTCAGACGACGATCTCACTCGGTTGCGCGAACTCCTCGGAGCTGATGGCGTTAATTTTCGTGTCGGCGCTGAGGCGGAGCAGCACTTGCTCAGGTTGCGTACGATGTATGAGCCCTATGTGGTGGCGCTGTCGGAGTATCTAATGATGCCTCTGCCACCGTGGATCCTGCCGTCGGATTCAATCGATAACTGGAAGACCAGCGCCTGGGGTCGAATCCTTTGATCTGTCCTCCAATTTCTCGCATGCGATCGAGTAAAATCCCGGACAACGAAGGCGATCGGCACGATGAGACTTAGTAATTGGATCAGAAAAATGGGATTCTGGGGATTGGTCTTTTTCCTCGTAAAAGGGCTGTTGTGGCTCACTATTCCGGCGCTGATTGCCCTCTTCGCCGAGTAACCAGGCCGCCGCCAGCTGCTTGTGTTTCAGTGTTATTGTAGCCCAGTTCTGAATGGACCACCTTGTTGACACCGCTTGGCCCACTGAATAAAATCACGACCACGGAACAAAACTGAGGAGGTCTGAAGGCTTGAAAACGAATATACGTGTCAGTAGAAAGAAGCCGGAATCACTCACCAGCCAAATTAGAGAACAACTAAGTTCCCTGATTGAGTCGGGAGCATTAGCCGCAGGTAGCCTGCTACCGAGTGAACGTGAGCTTGCCAACTCGCTGAAGGTTGCGCGCAATGTAGTGCGCGGCGCCTACGAGCAATTGGTCAGCGTCGGTACGATTCAAAGCGAAGGGCGCAAAGGCCGGCGGGTAAGATCCAGCGCCAGGAAAAAGACAACAAAGGCGAGCAAGAAAAAGTAGCTGAGTATTGAGCGACCCCGACCGCTCAGGCCTTCCCTCCTCGCATCATCAGCAGACTCTGTTCAGTTATTCGGCTTCCAGTGCCGCTTCGTCTCCGAGTGCCAAAATCTCGTCTTTGATGATCCGTCGCTCCGCCAGCAAGCGAACGAAAAATCTGCGCTGCATCAGAAAAAATGTGAGCGCCCGCAAGCCACCAATAGACGCGTCCCACTTTTCGAGAAAGCGCATAGCCAGATAGCCTGTCAGCGGCAGCAAAGGGAACGTCAGCAACGCCCACTGCCACCCCAGGAGCTGAAATTCAATTGCGGCAACAATCAACCAGGTGAGCGGGAAGAACAACATTGCTGAAATAATCTTGATGGTCGAGACAACGTCTTCGGTGTTGCGAAACAGGCTCGACGAAAGCAGTCCACCCAGTCGGTAGGCGGGAAAGTGGATCAGAATTCCCAACGCAGCCGGCCCCAGCATGATAAGGAAAATCAACAAGCGTTTGAGGATCTGATGCAAGATCACGGCGGCGGATTTTGGCGGGGACAGATTCGCCGGGTCGAGACCTGCCTGTCTCAATTTCTGCTCGAAGCGAGTGATGCGGGTTTCGAGCTTTCTGATTCGCTCGGGCGCCTGTTGCAATAATTTCATGTAGCCCTTGATGAACTGTTGCCGCAATTGCAGTTCACTCCGCAGACTTGAGGACGAGGAATCCCCCGTTGCGGAAGAGAAAATTTCTTCTGCTCGACTAATAGTATGCAGCGCCTCTTCATGCTGAGCATCCAGCATGACTGCGCGCAAAGCGTCCTCTATCGTTTTCGACAGCGCTCGCACTGCGGCTCTTGGCAGACTGCCATCCGCTTCCAGAGCCGGCGCGATGACGTCGATGGGCTTGCCAAAGTAAAGCAGCGCTTCGCTGCGAAACGAAGTCTTGGCCGTATAGTAAAGACCTGCCGGGACGATTTTCAGTTCACTAACTTCAGCGGAGGAAATTGCACCCAGCGCAATTCGAGCAGTTCCGGTCTTAATGGGCTGCAGGCCGGGCTCATCATGTGAAATCCCTTCGGGGCAAATGCCGATGGTGCCGCCCTGGGCCAGCCAACGTGCGGCCGCTTTGAATGTCTCCTGATTCTTCGACACGTCTTCGCCCTGATCCTGCTGACGATAAACCGGCAATGAGTCGAGGGCGCGGACGAAATAACTGATGACAGGCATTCTGAACAAGGGCGCCTTGGCGAGAAAGGAGACTCGGCGGGGTGCGAGACACAACAGGAAAGCCGGATCGACGAGGGCATTCGGATGATTGAGGACAAAAATTACCGGCGTATTGCGGGGAACGTGTTCCAGCCCAGCCACTTCTACCCTGCGGAAATAGATACGCAGTGTGAAGCGCAATAAAGCGACGATGATTCGTCTGGTCAACTCGCTCCTCCTGAGATGATGGTGCGAAAATCCCAGAGAGAGTATAGCTGAAACCAATTAGCCGCAGATTACGCGGATGACGCAGGTTCAGATTTCTTACCTTCTGATCCGCGGCTTCCGCGTTCATCCGCGGCTAATATTCTTCTTTCTTGCTACCGCCCGCACTCAGTGTTATTGCGCGTCAACACGCTGCTGAATCGCTGCTGGTATTCCGCCGAAGTCAGGAACGAGCAGACCATGCCGCGATAGTTGCCCGGCGTGCCATTTTGCGCTGACTCGTTTAGCACATTCACCCAGAAGTTGTAACCATCTGTGTCAGCTCCGCGTCGCAGGTAACCAAAATACTCCATCAACACAAATGAGCTGTTGTAGACCGTGTCCTTGAACGCAGCGCTTTCCGCCAAGGCCCGCAGCACTGCACTACGACTGTGGTTAAGATCGGCTCCGGAGTTGTAGGCTTCGAGCAGCGACTCGCGCTGACTCGATAGCTCCAGTCCCGCATCCTGTCGCACTGTCTGTAGCAGAGCGTCAACGAATACTTCTCCGGAAGCGATGTTCTGATATTTCTGCTGGAACTCTGCTCTAGTTACGAAGCTGTCGGCAAAGGTGCTGCGGCTTTCAGCGAACCCTGCTCCGCCAATCACCTGCCGCCGATCTGCCGAGAACTCAGCATAGGTCAGTCGCCTTCCCAGCCCGGCCCGGTACAGGCGATAGACATAATTGCCGCCCTGCTGGAATTCGTCTGACTGGAAGAAGGCAGCGCTGACGTCGATGCGCTTCTGCCGCACACAGTTCGCGTCAATTCCGCAAACTCCGAGCTGATTGCTCCAGAACAACCAACCCTGCTGATCAGGTTCACGGCCGAGGAAATCCAGGTACTGCTGTCTTACAAAGAAGTCGCCCACGTTCAGCGGGTTCTCAGTCTGAGTGTTGGCCGTGGCCGTAAATGCCGCGTCAGTCCGGTTACCAGCCAGCGCGAACGAACGGCTCGCCGGGCTGAAGGAATAGTTCGAAAGGGCGGGCGTCACGGTGTAGAAGCCATTCGTCTCCAGATTGCTGAAACGATATTGGCCCAGGCTGTTGGTAATCGTCCTGGCGCCTTCCGTGCCGCTGAGGTTTACAGTCACACCACCAAGCGGTTGCCCGTCCGGTGTGGCCACCACGCCGCTGATCGAACCATCGGCCGCAGTGGGAGCTACAATCTGGCCCACGGTCCAATCAGAGAAGCCAGTCACGCCGTTGAGCGATGCAGTGTGCAGCATGGTGTCCACCGTGCTGGCCGGAAATGCCACCGCGGTTCCGCCGCTGACGCGAATTAGTTTGTAGTTTGCCTCAGTGCCCATGACGTCGCCGAGGAGATACTGGAACACCAGGTTGGCCGAAGTCAGGCCGGAATTGGTCAGCGTCCAGTATCTTTGGATCGAAGTGCTGGCATTGACACTTGGATGCGGCCCCTGCGTGGCCTTAATAGTGAACGTCACCGGGAAGGTCCCCGCCGTCCCGTTTACCGTAACGGGCGAATAGCCGTTGGCCGTGCCGACGTCGAAGGGCTTCGTACCTGCCATGCAGTACTTACGCGCCAGGGTGCCTATGATGTAACTACTTGCGCCGGGGCCGTTGATAAAACCGCTGCAGTCAATGGTCAGTGTGTTCATGCCGGTGTTGAATATTCCACCCAGGTACAACGTATTGGTAACCGTCACGTTGCCGCCGAGCATGTCGCCGCCGACAGCGCTTGCGTTGTAGTAAGTTCCCGCCGCAAACGATCCGCCCACAGCCTGTACCAGTTCATCCGCTCCAATGTCCGGCATCGCCGCCGGACGAGGATCGCCGTCGAAGTCCATAACCACAGAGCCAATCGGCGTGCCACCGCCGAGAATAGCTCCAGCCGTCGGCGATACGTGCAAGTCGTTGTTCGTCAAGAACGGAACCGCCGACGTAAACGCCAGCGAGGCATTGTCATTCGTAGCTGCAGGCGAAAGCGTGCTCGAATAAGCCGCCAGCGCAGCCAGGGTGGTAAAGAAGTTAGTGCCGGCGGTTGTGCCTGCCTGTCCGGTGCCTTGCCTTGCGGCATCAGTGCCGAAGTAGTAGGCGTTGTTATTCCACGTCAGGTTCATCGCCGACGTACCGCCGGAAGGTAAATACGCGGACACGTGCGCGATGGATGTGGTGCCGCCGGTGATGTTGTTGGCGAAGATGTTATTGCGCACGTCGCAACCCGTTGAAGTCGTACTGACCAGGCCGAAGGCCGCTGACAGCAGGCTGGTGGTCGCCGTTCCGGGCAACGCGCCATAGAGGTTTACAGAGTTGTTATAAATCTGATGGCCTGTGCCTGATCCCACCCGGATGCCGAAGGTACCGAAGGTGGTCGAAAATGCAGTGCCGCCGGTCATGTTGAAGTTCAAGTTGCTGACGAAGTTATTCTTCACCACGATGTTATTGCCGGCGCTGATGTCTATCCCGTAGGCGCCAAAGGTGCCGGTGTTGGTGTTGATGATTCCCTGCACATTGTTCTTCTGGATCGTCAGATCGGCAGCAGTGCCGGTGACGGAAATACCACGCACCTGCGTAGTGCCGTTCGTGGAGATGTCCGACACACTATTGCCCGTAATGGTGTTGTTGGTCGCAGCGGCTCCGCTCGTCACGTTGATGCCAATCGGAGCAAAGCTGGCCGTTCCCGTATAGCCGAGCGTCGCTATCGTATTGCCGGAGACGGTGGCGTTAATGGTTCCGGTCGCCAGCCAGATACCGGCATCATTTTCGTCGTTGGTCTTGTCAATGTTACCCACCGTGTTATTGCTCACGGTCGCACCATTGACGCCCTGCATGTAGAGCGCGACGCTTCTGATCGCATTAGCCCCTGCGGTGTTGATTGTGTTCCCGGTGTAGGTGAGATTCGAGCCTCCCTGCGGCGTCGTGCCGCCGGTCGCAAAGACACCTACGAAAGCTTTCTGAACATCGTTGTTCTGAATGGTGATGTTGGAGAAGAATCCTGCATTGCCAAGCGTGCCCGCATCCGAGATGACGACTGCCGAGCTTGTGTTGACGCCGTTGATGACGATGCAATTCTTCAGAGTATCGTTCGTAATCGGCGTTGCACCGACCGATCCGATTAGCACGACGCTTGGCGTCGTGACGCTCGTGTTGGTAATCGTCAAGCTGCGGTCTGTGCCGGTGCCGCCGATCGAGCCGTCGATCGTGACTCGGCTGGAACCATTCAGGCGAATCAACGCGCCGTTGAATGCACCCGTAATCGCCCGCGCCACGCCCGTCGGGTAAATCCTGACGGTGAAGTTGCTGCCCGATGGTTGTTCGGAGAGCACATTCAAACCATTCGTGCCGTCTTCACCTACGGTCAGATCGCCCGCGATTTGAATTTCGATGTTCGCCGTGGCAACGCCGGTGTTGATGGCATTGAAAATGCCAGCCGCGCCGGTCAGGGTCGTGTAATCGCAGCCCATTGCGCAGACGGTCTTGATGCCGCTAATGGCCGCGGCTATCAGGTAACTGTTCGGCGTCGTCGGTGGGGTCGCTACAGTATTAACATCCGTTCCCATAAAGCCGGCACTCGGATTTGAAGCGAGATTGCCAGCCGTGTCCTGCGCCACGACAAAGTACCGAATAGTGTCGGTAGTGACAACCCCGCCAACCAGCGAGTAATCAATCGTGCAATTCCATGTGCCGCTCTGCACCGTTCCGCTCGAAAGCGCGCAAGCTGTCGAGAAATACGCGCCCGCGTTCTTTGCAAAGTAAATGCGCGGAGCTAAGCCGCCCGTTGCTACACCTGTCAGGTCCGTTAGGGTTACGGAAAGTATGCGGTTAGCTGTCGAAGTTGTATTCCCGAAAGCCGTATACGAAATGACCGGCGGCGAAAGGTCAACGCCCATGAAGTTGCCCGCGTCCGCGCCGATGTCAACCGGCGTCAATGTTGCGCGGGTTTGCCCGTCAAAGTCATCCGTCACGCCGACGTCTGCGCCGTTGCCTTCAATCACGGTCGAAACCGCCGGGTTGATGTGCAAATCTGGCGTGGCGTTTGTCGGATCGAGATATTGGGGATTGCTTTCAAAGCTATTGGCGTCTTGACCGACGGCAGTTTTCCAGGCCGCTAAATTTGCTACATCGAGAGAGTTGAAGAACCCGAACACTGCGCCCGAGCCGTTCGAAAAATAGACATTGTTATTAATGGTCAAGCCTGTCGGATTCGGAGTCGTGCCGTTGATTTTGACGGCGTAGTTCTTGCCCGTCGCCCCGCTGTTGCTGCGGGCGTTGAAAAAGATATTGTCCCTGAATGATCGGGTATTCACAGTCTGCGCACCGTTAAAGGCGTAAGACGCGCCAGTGCCGGCGGTCGGACTGCCACCGACGTAAACGCTGTTGTGAAAGAAACTGTCTGTGCCGAGTGCTTCATTGATGCCGTTGACGCCAGTGGTGCCCACGTTGCTGGCCGCCGCACCAATTGCGTTGGCGGTTGTCCTGCCGACAACGATCATGTTGTTACGGTAAATGGTCGTACCGCCGGCTACGCGAATACCGTTGACTTCCGCGGTGGCGCTATTGGTCGCCGAGGTAATTCCATAGATCAGGTTGCGTGCGACGACGTTACCCGTAGCGCCGGTAAATTGAATACCCGTCACAACTGAGGCTGCCGTAGCGTTCGTATTGCTGAGGCTGAAAATCGTATTCTGGTTTGCAGTGTTGACCGGAGTAGCGCTGATGAAAGCAATACCGACAACCGATGCTGCCGTCGTCGTGCCCGTGCCTCCCGCCGCCGTCAGGTTGCGGATGGTGTTACTCGACACGGTGGCGATCGAAGTAGATGTAAAAATCCCGGCGACCTGTGTGCCCGTCGCAGTTGAAGTGCTTTGGATAGAATCGGCAACTGTGCCGCCAATGGTATTTCCACTGAGAGTGGTGGTCACGGTTGATGAGGTATTCAAACGAATACCGTAAGCATTACCTGCACCTGCTCCCGCATTTGCAGAGGTAATGCCTCCAATCAAATTATTATTTGCCGTCCATGCGTCAATACTAAAATTGAACATTCCCATCGCATCGGCAGCACTCGCAGAGTTTGTCGCATAGGTTAATGAACCGGTTGCCGCTTGGCTTCCGATGGTATTGCTATTTGTGATAGCAACACCGTTAGTTACATATATTCCCATGAAAGGTGCGCCGGAACTGGTACCGCTTGAAGTAACACCTGTTACGCTTACCGCGGCGACCGTATTGCTATTAATGTTTGAAACCACGCCGGCCGTGATGCCATTGAAAACGATGCCTCTGAAAGTGCCGGTCGAACCGGTCAAGGTGTAGGTTCCGGTCTGCGTGTTGGAGGCGAAACCCACGATGTTCCCCGTGATGGTGAAGCCCTGCGCTCCGCTGGTGGCGGTCGTGTTCGCGATGTTGATTGCGTTGTGGAGCGCGCCGGTGGTCCAGGTGCGCGTGCCCGTCTGGTAGAACCTGTTGTTGGTGATTGACCAGGCATTGCAGCCACCGTTGGTTGCGATCCCGGCGCTGGTCACCGCCGCGCCGAAGTAATCAAAGATATTGTTGTTGTCAATAATTATGCCGCTGTTGCCGATGGCAGTAGTGGTGGTCGAACCGTTGCCGAGAATTGATTTAGTCGGCAAGTTCGCACCCGCCGGACCGATATTGTTATTGGAAATGGTGTTGTTATCGTTTCCGTTTGCCGTTACCCCGTCGGTGCTGAAGAAGATAACTGCACCGTTGGTCGCTACCGATGATGAAACCGAGCCTTGAAGATTACAGTTTGTGATCGTGTTGTTCGTCGCGCCGCCGATAAAGCGTATGGTCGCGGTTCCTGTGGTTGCCGAAACCGTTGTATTGGCAATCGTCAGTGAGTTGCCGCCGGTGTTCAAGCCGTTGACTGTGACGTTGTCCGCGCCGCTGAAATCAATCATCGGGGAGCCTGCGGTGGTCGCGCCGGAGATCGTTCGCGCCGCGCCGCCTGAGGGGCTGATGGTCATAGTAGTCCACGAACCGCCCGAAGGCTGATTCAAGGTGGCCGTTGCGGTGCCTTCGCTTGTGTCCCCCACAAGCGAAACGGAAATCGCATTTCCCGTCTGATTAGTGTTGGCGTTTATCGCCGTGAACGCCGCGCCGAGCGTGGCGTAAGAGCCGTCCGCGCCGGTTGAACCTGCTACAGTCACATTTTGGGCCGATGCGCTCGCGACTGTTAAGGCAAGCGCCGCAAGGAGAGTTATCAAGCACACCAACAAGCGCGCCCTTAAGAAATACACAGATTCTTTCGCAGCCCTTTTCATAGCTTCCTCCAGAAATATTCAGTTGTAGGAAAGACTTCCGCCCTCTGCCTTGAAACGGGGGTGTTTCGGCAAAATGACGGTCATTGAAAAGGAAGGAGCACCAACCCTTACCGGGAAGGCCGCCTCAGACTGCAAGAGAGACCGTAACTTTGTGTGGAGTCAACTTAGTCCCACTTCGTACTCGTGTCAATGCCTTTTTGTTACCTGGTTTTGTCTCCCTGATCCCGCAAGACACGCAGCAATAATCTTTCCAATGCAAGGTCACTACAGCAGTTTCTCAACACCCTGAGTGAGTGAGTCTTGAGATTCCGCGAGAAATCAGAACTGTTGAGAGCAATTAGCTAACATCGTGCGTGGAATGCGTGTTGCCCGGACAGATTGCGGAAGAAGTTACTAGAAGGAGAATAATCGTGAGAAGAATTTTGGCAATTTTCGTTTTTGGCTTCCTGTTGATAAGCGCAACCGGGATACGCCTCACCAGCGCGCAGGCGCCGATGGATACTGCGGCAATAGAAAAGACACGCACAAAAATACGAAAAATCGGCACCGGCCCTGAGGCGCGGATCGACGTGCGACGAAGAGATAACACACGGGTGAAGGGCTATATTGGCTCAGCCGGCGACGACAGCATGGTCATCACACATCGGCAAACGGGAGCAGCTCAGACGGTTGATTACGCTGACATAACTCAAATCAAAAGGCCTGGCAAAGGTATTTCAACGGGCAATTGGATCGCCATCGGAGCTTCGGCAGCCGCGGTAATCATCACCTACATCATCATCCACCCGGCACTCTGTGACGGGTGTTAAAGAAGAAATCCGTGAGCTGACATTAAAAACCAGTGTTGAAAAAAAGCGAAAGCGGCAACGTCCTCACCCCGTCACCGCTTTCTGAGCGCAACCTTTGGGGTCGCGCTGGGGTGAGACATTCAGCCTCACCCTGGTTGCCACGCATTGTACAGCAATCGGTGGATTTCCGGAAACGTGATCCCAAATTCACGATTTTATCTCGCCTGGCATCGGCGCGAGGTTGGTTCAACTCCAACCTCGCGCTAATTGCACATGACTTTCTGAGCTCCATTTTTTCCGCAGGCCAGCAGCTGTATGTGATGCTGTTTGAGTCCGCCAGGCATAGGCTTCTCCTCTGCCCCTCGCTAAGGCTGCGTTTGTCGGACTTTTCTTTTGATGTAATAATGCCGTCGCTTTCCCAATAATCTTAAAACCACCAGCGAGGGCTCATGAAGCGCTTTGTCATTTCTTTTTCTATTCTTTTACTAGTCTTAGCGTCACTGGCAACGGCCCAGGAGCGGCGATTTAACGTCAGCGATCTCCTCAAGGTCCATCGCGTAAGTGACCCGAGGCTTTCGCCGGACGGCAAACAAGTGGCGTTCACTGTGGGCGCCGTTAACTACGAAGTTAACAAAGTCGTCAATCAAATCTATGTAATGGCGATTGATGGGCAGGGGCGGAAACAGTTAACGAATGGCGCGGCGTCTTCGTCTTCACCGCGCTGGTCTCCTGATGGAAAAAAGATTGCCTTCATCACCGGTGGGCAAATCTGGGTCATGGAAAGCGATGGCGACCATAAGGATCAGATAACAAAGATCTCGACCAGCGCAGCCGCCCCGGTGTGGTCTCCTGACGGTAAATGGCTCGCATTCTCTTCGGAGGTGTATCCGGACTGCAACAGCGATGACTGTAATAAGAAGAGAGATGAACAGGCAGACAAGAGCAAGGTCAAAGCCCATACAACGGAACGTTTGCTGTTTAGACACTGGGATGAATGGCGCGACCTGAAACGCACCCATGTATTCGTCGTCTCAAGCAAGGGTGGCCCAGCCACCGATCTAACCCTAGGCGATTTTGATTCCCCTCCCTATGCTGCCGCGACGGGGGTCGACTTTGCTTTTTCGCCCGACGGCAAAGAGCTTTCGTTTGTACGCAATCCGGATAAAGTAGAAGCAACTTCGACCAACAGCGATCTTTATGTCGTCGCGCTCGCGGGGGGCGCGGCGAAAAATATCACCGCTGCCAATCGTGGATACGATGTCGGTCCTGTCTACACACCTGACGGCAAGTACATTCTCTATCGTTCGCAGGCTACCGAAGGCTTTGAAGCTGATCGCTGGCGGCTCATGCGGTATGACCGGGCGAGCGGGGCCAGCGTCGAAATTTCGAAACAGTTCGACCAGCAGGTTGAAGAGATCACCCTGTCTCCCGACAGCAATACCGTTTACTTCACCACCGGTGAAATGGGTAAGCAACCGATTTTCCAGGTGCCGGTTTCAGGTGGGACACCCATAAAGATTGTTAGCGACATTTACGCGGGTAGCGTTCAGGTCACACCCGATGGCCGCTCCCTTGTCTTCACAGCCAGTTCGCTGGAGGCGCCGGCGGACGTTTACCGCGCCAACGTGGACGGCAGTGGATTAACGAACCTGAGTAAAGAGAACAACGACCTGGTTGCGCGAGCTAATTTCAAACCTGCCGAAGAAGTATGGTGGTCCGGTGCCCTGGGCAAAAAAATCCACGGATTCATTGTTAAGCCCAGCGACTTTGATCCCGCGAAGCAATATCCGCTCGTGGTTCTGATTCATGGCGGACCACAGGGAGCATGGAATGATAGTTGGAGCTATCGCTGGAACCCACAGGTCTTTGCCAATGCCGGCTATATTGTCTTTGCTCCGAATCCGCGCGGTTCGACCGGGTACGGCCAACAGTTGGTCAACGAAATCAGCGGAGACTGGGGCGGCAAGGCTTATGTAGACATCATGAATGGCGTCGCCGATACGCTGCGCCGTAATAGCTACATCGACAAGAATCGAATTGGCGCCGCAGGGGCATCCTATGGCGGGTACATGATCAATTGGATCGAGGGTCACAACAACGATCCGCGGTTCCACTTCAAGGTATTGGTTTCGCATGACGGAGTTTACGACCTGACCAGCATGTACGGGGCTACTGAGGAGCTTTGGTTTCCCGAGTGGGAGTTCAAGGGCACACCCTGGACGAACAAGCCGATGTACGATCGCTGGTCACCCAGCAACTTTGTCCGGAATTTCAAGACTCCAATTCTCATCATTCACGGCGAATTGGATTATCGCGTGCCATTTGGCCAGGGACTGCAGTTGTTCACGGCCGTACAGCGCATGGGTGTTCCGTCCAGGCTGCTGGTCTTCCCCGACGAAGGTCATTGGGTTCTAAAACCGCAGAACTCAGAGTTATGGCATCACGAGGTACTGGGCTGGCTAGGGAAATATTTACAGTAAGCAGCAATTGGCTTTGAGCTTTGAGGCGCTCAGAGTACCGCCTTCAGGCGGACATTTAACCCTCGTACCCAAAAATTAGCCACTGATAATCACAGATAAGACACGGCTCTGATTAATCCAGGTCAGATCCGTTCTATCTGTGGCCGCTTGTTTCTCAATCCGTGTCCCCTTCGTCAAACTGAACTGCAAGGGCGTAGTCCGGCACGGCCGGATCTTAAAATCCGACCTCCCCTCAGCATTCCCAGAATCTCATCGCTAAATCTCCACTTAGGCTATATAATCCGCGCCGCTACTCAACTTGCAGCGAATGCCTTATACCCTTCGGAGGATTGATCATGCGCCAACTCACGCGACTTCTTTTCATCTGCTTACTCATTTCGGTTGGACTGACGCCGCTTACCACCCGCGCCAGCGACTTCAAACGGGAAGTTATCTACCAAATCATTACCGATCGATTCTTTGATGGCAGCACCGCTAATAATAATCCTGCACAAAGTGCCGGACTTTATGACTCGACCAAAACAAACTGGCGCCTCTACTGGGGTGGCGACCTGGCGGGCATCCAGCAAAAGATGAGTTATCTCGCGGGCATGGGAATTACAGCAATCTGGATGTCACCACCGGTCGACAACCTCAACACCAATATTCCGGACGGCAGCGGCAATCCGACCGCCTCCTATCATGGCTACCAGGGACGCGACTTCAAGCGTATTGAAGAACACTTCGGCAATTCCAGTAATACCTGGACCGATTTTGACAACCTGGTGACGGCAGCTCATCAAAACGGCATCAAGGTGATCATTGACTTCGCGCCTAATCACTCAACTCAGGACAACGGGGGAGAATTTGGCGCCCTTTACGACAATGGAACTTTCCTCGGCAACTACACCAACGACTCGAATGGATACTTCCACCATAATCCTAATATCTCGGGTGGCGGCTGGGACGATCGCTATCAGGTGGAGTACTACACTCTTTTTGATTTGGCCGACCTGAACCAGGAACATGCAACCATCGATGCCTACCTCAAATCATCGGCGCAGCTATTCCAGCAGCATGGCGTGGATGGTTTCCGCATTGATGCGATTAAGCACGTCACCTGGGGATGGGAGTACAGCTTCGCGAATTCCGTTTACACCTATGGCGACAGTTTCCTGTTCGGTGAGTGGTATCAGGGAAATACTTCAGACCCGCTCTACCACGACTCGTACAAGTTCGCTAATAAGAGCGGTATCTCGATGCTCGACTTCCCGCTCAACACTGCCATTCGCAATGTCTTCGGGTCCTCTAACGCGAATTTCTCCACTCTTGATTCCGTCCTGACTCAGGAAGCGGCCAACTTTACCTGGAAGGACGACCTCGTGACGTTTATCGACAATCACGACATGGCGCGTTTTCTTTCTATTAACAACAACAACAACCGCCTGCATGAGGCGATGGCGTTTACACTGACCAGCCGCGGTATTCCCTGCCTCTACTATGGGACTGAGCAGTACCTGCATAACGACACGAGTGGCGGCACCGACCCTTATAATCGGCCCATGATGCAGAATTTCGACACGACTACCACGGCTTATAAAATCACGAATAAACTCGCTGTCCTGCGTCGTAACAATCCTGCCCTTGGTTATGGCTCGATGACTGAACGCTGGATCAACAACGACGTCTACATCTACGAACGCAAATTCTTCGGCAGCGTTGTGCTGGTAGCCATCAACAAGAATGACACGGCCAGCTATCCCATCAGCGGATTGAACACAGCATTACCGGCCGGCAGCTATTCCGATCAGCTCACCAGCTTGCTCGGGGCTTCGGCCATCACCGTCACTACGGGTAGCAGTGGAAACAACCCGGTTACCAATTTCACTCTACCGGCCCACGCCGTCGGGGTCTGGCAATTTACTGAGGGCGCGGCAGCGCCGGAAATCGGATCAGTTGGGCCAACCGTTGGTCAGGCAGGTGTCAGGGTGACGATAGCCGGGCGCAATTTTGGGGCGTCCGCCGGATCGGTAAAGTTTGGCACGGCCGGCGCTGCGATTGTTTCCTGGTCCGCCACGCAAATCGTCTGCACAACGCCGGCGGTTGCCAACGGCAACTACAATGTCACTGTCACCAATTCGTCGAGTCAGGTTTCCAATGGCATTCAATACACTGTCCTGACGGCAAAGCTGATTCCCGTCACCTTTACTGTCAATAACGCCGCTTCGACAAACGTCGGCGACTACATTTTCCTGACCGGCAACACAATTGAGCTTGGCACCTGGGCCACGACGTGGGACGGCGCGGTAGGTCCGATGCTCACGCCGAACTACCCCAATTGGTTTTTGTCGGCGAGTGTCCCCGCCGGCCAGACAATCCAATTCAAGTTCATAAAGATCGCAGCCAATGGAGCAGTGACCTGGGAGAACGGCGCGAATCACACCTACACGGTGCCAAGCAACGGTACTGGATTCGTTACTGTGAATTGGCAGTACTAGGAGAAGAATCAAGGATGAAGGATGAATGACCGCTAACGGTCGTTCATACCTTCATCTTTGTCTCAAGGGGCAAGACAAATGGGTGGGTTCTTCAGTTCGTGGCCGGCAGCAGTGGCTCTGGCGCTGATTATTTCGCCGCTATCTTGCTTGACTCGGACCTTCATCTTCTCATCGCCAGGATCTTTTCCGCTTACCAAACCATCAGACACAGCTGCGGTCAACTCGGGCCAGGCTTCGCCGTTGCAAACGCCGCAGCAAAAGCCAGCCGGCGGCATTAGTGTCACAGCCGCAAAAAAGTACGTGGGACGCTACCAACTGGAGAGCGGAATAATCCCGATCTCGACGTTCGATATTACTTTTGAAAACGATCAGCTTTGGGCCAAGCCCTCAGGGCTAAAAAAGCGCCGCCTGACCCATGAATCAGCCTCCGTCTTTCTTGACGAGATTTCAGGCACAAAATATGTCTTCAATAAGGGAGACGAGGGTGAGTTCGTCAGCCTAACTTTTCCCTACGAAGGCGCCGAGTACACCGCGCTGCGGGTCGTGCTCCCACCGGCGAGCCTCAAAGGCAATACTACTTTTCGTTTGAAGGGTTACGAGAGCGCGAGCATCGTTGTGCTGTCTGGATCTTTCAATTACTGGAATGAGTCGCAATTAGTTTTTGGCCGGGAAGGCGAAGATTGGGTTTGCCGCATTGACCTCGAACCGGGCAAGCACGCGTATAAATTCATCGTCGATGGAAATTGGATTCTAGATCCTGCCAACCCGAATACCGAACCCGATGATTACGGCGTCAAGAATTCGGTAATTGTCGTCAGTAGTCAGTAGATGCCCAGGTTGAATTCTCCAGCAGTCCACCCAGTCCGCGCAGCGGACGTCCGACAATAGCCCAGCGATTTATCGCTGGGAGAAAGAACGCGGGTTTTCGTAGTCCGCAACGCGGACGGCTGAAGGGTTGGTAGATATTTGGCGACTGATCATTTGTCCGTTTCACGGACTTCCACTTGAATTCTGCATGGTAACCAGCAGTAAACTGCTGGGCTTTGTCAGACGTCCGCTGCGCGGACGCCGGAATTCAAACCTGGGCATCAACTGACTACTGACTTCTGACAGCACCTATTCCATTTCAGAATTAATCTCGCCGCCAATCAGTACCGCAATGCCGGTCAGGTAAAACCAAAGCATCAGCACAATCAGCGCTCCCAGTGAACCATAGGTCAAGCTATAGGAATTGAAGAAGTGCAGATAGAGGCGAAGACTGAAAGATATAAGCAACCAAAACAACACGGCCGTCAAAGTACCGGGCGTCAGCCAGCGCCAGGCAGGCCGCCGCCGGTCCGGCGCATAGCGATAGATCAGCTCGAAAATCAAATATACGAAGATGAGCATGATCGGCCATTGCACCAAATGCCAGAGCGTCGTAAACACACTGCCGTAGCCGACGCTGTTGGCGATCGCATCGCCGATCTTGCCGCCGTAGAGAACAATTGACAGCGCAGCGAACAACAGAATGGCAAGTGCTATTGTCAGCGCAACGGACACCAGCCGTACCTTCCACCAGGGGCGACGCTCGCGCACGTTGTAGGCAACGTTGAGCGTGTCGGTGATCGCGCCCATCCCACTCGAAGCGACCCACAGCGCCGCCAGCAAACTGAAAGAAAGCTTGCCGCCACCCCTGCTCACAGTCACTTCTTCTAACGTCGCCTGAACCAGAGTGATTGCTGAATACGGCATGACCGTCGCGAGATAGCTGAGCAGCGACTGGCGCAACTGCAAACCGGCCGCGGCGAAGTAACCCAGCAGGGTCAACAAAAACAGGAGCAGCGGAAACAGAGCCAGCAGGAAATAATAAGAAAGTTGCGCCGCACGCGCCATCAGGTCGTGGTCGTTGAAGCGCTGCCAAAGGCGCGCGATAAAGCTGCGCCGGCTCAGACGAATGTCCTCGCCAATCTCAGGACGGTGGGCCGAATTGTTTTTTGCAGTATCCATAATTCAGACTGGTGTAGCGGCTACAGAATATCGATCAGAATTTCCCCAACTCGGCAGATCGGTAATCACAAAAATACCTTCTCGCGACCGGCATTTTTCTGCAGGTTTATTTTTACAATGAAATCGTTTAGATGGTAAAGAAGCGCCGGATGCGCGCGAGCAGGTCGACCTGATGAAAGCGCATTCTCGCCCGCTTTGATTCTTCATTGAGGCCTTCGCGAGCAGCGTCCAATTCAACTCGCCGGCGCGCCAATATGCGAGAGATGTCTTCGGCAATTTCAGGACGGTCCTGAAGAATCTCGTTGAACGCTTCTTTATCCAGTCGATAACACTCAACGTTCGAAAGCGCCATTACCGTGGCGGCCCTTGGTTCTCCAGTCATCATTCCCATTTCACCAAAGAAATCTCCAGCGTGCAGCGTGGCGATCGTTTCGCTAACCCCGGTGCTGTCGACGGTCACACGCACCTCAGCCTCACCGCTGATGATCACATAGAGCCAGTGGGCCGCGGCGCCCTGACGCGTAATCGCCTCGCCTCGGCTAAAAGGGACTACGCGGAGTCTGGCCGCCAAGGCGCGACGCTCGTCATCGGTGAGCGAGTGAAACAATTCGATGTGGCTCAGTGTCTCTACTCGATCCATAATGGCTGCGGCGCCTTTGCGTTCCCGCCTGGTTTCATCGTCCGAAGTAACAAATAGCGTTTGGGCTGGAATAGACAAAGGGATCCCGGCTCGCTTGAGAGCAAAGTATATTCGGGTGCGCACGATTGAATTGGTGGGATCGTCAAGCGCCAAATCCGTTAACCAGTAACGCACAGCGTAGCTGCCAAAGCTTTCCTTGAAGTCCATCAGGACACAGTTGGGCGCCGGCGTCCTGGCAATATTCGGAATCGGTTCGAAGCCCAGCGCTGCTTCCACGGTTTCAATCACACTGGCAGGCGAATAGCGAAAGTCCACATTGAAATAGACCCATTGCCGGTGCTGGCGGGGAGCGCCGGTGCGTCGTCCCAGTACGGTCACCTGCGAGCGCATGAGTACGCTGTTGGGCACGATGATCGTGTCCCAATTGCGAGTTTCAATAGCGGTATGTCGCCAGCGAATCTCTCGCACCAGGCCTTCCTGGTTATCGATCCTAACCCAGTCACCCACGGCGATGGCCCGCTCCATTTGCAACGCCATGCCTCCCATCATGTTTCCCAGGGTGTCCTGGAAGGAGAGGCCGATCACGGCAGTCAATACTGCTGAGGTAGCGATGATTCCCGATAGATCTACCTGCCCAACGCTCGACAACAGAGTGATGGCCGCTACGACATAGCCAAAGGCCAAGAGAAGGTCGCGCATAATGCGCGGGGGCTTGAGCCGTAAGGGGTGCAGGACCAACTCAAAGATAAAAATACTGCCCAGGTTTACAAAGGCAAACCATTCGAACAGAAGTGCCGCCCACTGCAGCCAGCGATACACGTTGCTTGTTGGAGTAGCGCCATATCTTCCGAGAGATGCCACCAGCAACAAACCCAGCATCGACAGCAGGAAGAGAAAGAGACTGTTGCGTATCCGCGGGCGCTCTGCCGGCTTCAGAAAAGCCAGACTCAGGGCCCCCACGATGAAGGCCAGCACGACCCAGCCAAAGGCCCGGTCCATTCTGCTGGCCTCTATGACGTAGTACCAGTAGCTCATGCTCCGGAACTCCACTGTCTTAAATTGCTGGAAAGTAATTGAGCGCCGGAGAGACTCCGGTGCCGGGAGTAAAGCTGCCTGTCCGGTCTGAAGAAAATTTCAAGTGCGCGCAGGGCTAAGTAACGAACAGGGTAAGCTACTTCACCATCGTGCCGGTGCGGGTCCAGCGAGTATTGTCGAAGAAATTGATAATGGGACCAAAGACGCCTTTATTGACCGGCGCGCTCTCGTCGTATGACCAGTAGACAAACATCGCTCGCCCGATGACTAATTCACGCGGCACAAAACCCCAATAACGACTGTCCAGACTGTTGCTGCGATTATCGCCCATCACAAAGTAATGGTTCGGCGGGACCACAATCTCCTGGCCATTCCCTTCGGCTTTGAATATCGGGTAGATGTCTTCGGCTGGATTGGGGCCCCAATACACATCGTAAGCGTCTTCGGGCTTACGTACCGGAACGTGAGTTATTTCTAAAGGTCCCTGGTTACCATGATCGATAGCTTCAATGCGATGCTCGGGCAACACCTTGCCATTCACAATCACCCTTTGACCATCGATGCGAATATGGTCGTTGGGAAGACCAATCACCCGTTTCACGTAATTGGTAACGATGGGTTTATTGTCCGTGCGATTGTAATCACTCGCGGGATCGTATTTGTTGCCGGGATACTTAAAGACGATGATGTCACCGCGACGAATCTCGCGCTGCGGCAGGAATGGCAACGATTTCCCCGGAGCAAAAATGAATTTATTTACCAATAGATGATCGCCGATGGTGATGGTGTTCTCCATCGAGCCCGTGGGAACCTTGACCGCCTGCACAATAAAGGTCATTCCGAACAGGGCCATGACCACGGTAACAACCGCGGATTCGAAATACTCGCGCAAAAGAGATTTTGGCGGCCCTTTTGGTTTGGTTTCTGCGGGAGGAGGTGTCTCCTTTCCATTGCGATGAAAAAATCGAGCGAAGGGGGTTCTCGCGGATTCCAGTTTGTTGTCGGGCTTGGCCTCTGCCGTCTTAGTAGCGTTATCCATTCAAAAACATCCTAGATAGGTTGCAGGTGCTGGTCAAGTTGCTTACGCGAGATCCGCTTTCATTGTTTCCAATGCCTGTTGCGCAGCTGCCGCTTCGGCGGCCTTGATCGATCGGCCCTGGGCCCGCACACTTCCTTTGTCCCAACTCAGCTCCACAATAAAGATTCTCTTGTGTGGCGGCCCCGTCGTTTCGACTACCTCATAATGCGGCACCAGGCGGCGCTCAGCCTGCAATTTTTCCTGCAGCATCGTTTTGTAATCTGCTTCCGCCGCATTGATCGGCGTGACTCGGGCTAATTCTTTGCTCAGAGCTTGTTCCACAAAAGTACTGGCAGCCTCGATACCGCCATCGAGAAACACGGCGCCGGTAATCGCTTCAAGTACATCAGCCAGGATGGCAGCCTTGCGGCGCCCGCCACTTTTTTCTTCGCCACGACCAAAGCGCAGAAACTCGCCCAGCTGCAGGCGGACAGATGCTTTGGTAAGAGTGGCAGCGCTCACCAACTGGTGTTTCATCCGCGAGAGCTCGCCTTCCGAAGCGGCTGGAAAGATGCGGCACAGGTGAGCGGCCACGATCAACCCCAGCACTGAATCTCCGAGAAACTCCAGCGCTTCATTGTGAAGTTTACGCGCCTGTTCTTCCTCGCCGGGTGCTACCTGCTCATGAGCCCAGGATCGGTGTGTGATGGCGCGCTCAAGTAAAGCGCGGTCATTAAATTCATAACCGAGCACAGCCTCGAGTGTCTTTAGATTGAGAGCCAGCTCATCCATATGACTAAAGTTTCGGAGGGGATTCTAGCAAAACGCCGAATGCATGATCGAGGTATCGATCTGGCATTCGGCGTCTTTTGCGATTTGGAGGATCGCGAAGGCTTGCGAATCAATGACCCGGGTGCGCCTTGCGCGCGCGCGGCTTGCCGGGAGAAGCAGGCGGCTTCACCGGTGTCGCAGCCGGCTTAGCGTTGGTGCTGCCGGCCGCTGGTGTCGCAGCTGGCTTAGCGTTGCTGGTGCCGGCCGGCGAGGTCACGGCTGGCTTAACCATGCTGCTGCCATTGGGAGGTGTTGTGGCGCCGGCTGGAGCGGTAGTAGCAGTTCCAGCAGCGGGAGCACCTGCAGCCGGTGTCGCAGTTGCCGGCAACTCGGTCAATGGAGTTGGCAGCGGCGGCAACGGCTTGGCCAGTACGCCGGCAATCATGTCGTTCAAACCAGCGTCTGATTTGTCATGACGGAACTTGTACAAATCCGTGAGCTGGGTCATCCAGGCAGCTTTGTTTGCTTCGGAAGCGCCCAACGCGACCGCACGTGCATACGCATCGATTTCGCGATCGATTATCTGATTGATATTTTCCAGCGCTAGCTTACTCTCCGGAGTTTCAATCGTGAACTTTGTTTTATACTCGGCTGACTGCTTGGCATAGGGTCCGCGCTCGTAGGCGTCAGCGAGGTAAACGTAAGTCAACGGCGTCGACTTGATCTTGCTGTTGTAACTGGCCGCCTTAATCAGGTACGGGATAGCTTCATCAGGACTTGCGGCAACTTTCAATGATCCGACGGCGTAGTTCAACTTGGCCAGCGCGTCGTCCTTGTTATCAAAAGGAGCCCAGCTATCCGGAGTGGTGCCTGCTTCGATAAGCGAAATAGCTTTTTGGGCATAGGTTACGGTGTCGCCGGCGACAGCCTGGTTCTGCGATATCGCTCCCGCCAGGGCCAAAGCCATGTAGCCCTTCAGGTAACTGGGATCGTCGGCAAAGACAGCCTTCGCCGTTTCAAACGCACCCGTGTAATCCTTCTTATTGAGCTGTTCCGTCAACTGATCCTTGCGATGAGCTTTCTCATATTTAGCAATGAAGCCTTTGAGGAACTCGACTCGCTTCATCTCCGCATCGTCAGCGCCTTCGCCAGGACAAGCTACATACTTCTTTGCCAAATCCTTGGCCTTGGCCTGATCGCCACGAAGTTCTTTATAAATCTCTGCATAGAGTGTGGCTTTTGCGTCTGCTGTACAGGTGTCCTGTAACGCATCCTCGCCGGCCGCATAGGCGTTATGAGTCAACACCGGCAATGACAGTAATGCCAGCGTCGCGCAAACCGATAGAATCCCAGATGTCTTTTTCATTACTAACTGATCCTCCAAAAACAAATCTCAAAATGTTATTGCAGCAACGCGCAACCACAGGCGGCGCAGGTCTAAGATGCCGGCCACCAGAGGGTCGTTGCTGCCAATTATTGGCGCCTGCACATCAGGGGAGAATAGCACGTCATGTGGAATTTGATCGGGCTTCAAAAACGCGTCGCAATATTCCTGCAACATCGATGGACCTGTCAAGGCCATGATGACAATAATTTCGGCTGGGCAAAGAAAATGCGCCGGACCTCTTAAACTGAAGTCCGGCGCATAAGTTATTGAAGCAGAGTGTCGGCTATGGCTTATCACCAATCCGGCGAGGACGATCCTCCGTGCTGCTTACCTTAGCGGGAGGCTTTGTGCCAGCTGCAGGCTTACCTTGATCGTCGACTCGGGGGGTCACCGGCATACTGATGCGTTTGACTTTGCTGTTAGCAGGAGCCCCATTGTCCGGTTTGGCTGCGGTAGCATCATTGTCCATCAGGCTGGTGTCAATCTGTTGCTGACTTTCTTCCTTAGCTCTCTCAGCGGCGGTTTCCCTTGACTCCTCGTCAACGTCCCCAGCCTTCGGATCACCTGAAGCCCCGTCACTCGGAGCGCTGGCCACTGGCAAGTTAGTAGGCGTGCCGAAACGATGATTGAGATCCCGATAGATTTGACCGGCAACAGCAGCCGGCAGGTGACTGTGCGCGTCAGTGCCGCGCGTTATGACGACAACAGCTAGTTTTGGATTTACGAGGGGAGCGTATGAAGTGAACAACCCAAGCCAGGTTCGTCCATCCCCAATACAAGTTCCGGTTTTCCCCGCCACGGTCTGTAATGGATCGTAAGCACGTTTACCCGAACCATAGTTGACCGCTCCCACCATTCCCGGAACCATGCGCTGCCAGGCGTCTGCCTCGATATTCACCTGACGTCTCACTTTTGGCTTAAAGTTTTTTTCCTCCTGACGGCTTCGCGGTACCTGTGGCACCAGCAACTTTCCGCCATTGGCCATCGCAGAGACCAGGGTCGCCAACTGAACGGCCGTGACCTCGAAGTCATCACCGTGAGAAGACATGCGGTTGAGCGCAAACCCTGATTTGAAGTCCGGTAAGCGTCCGGGAAATTCGCTCGGCTCATTGATGCCGGTCTTTTCGCCTAAGCCTAATTCACGCGCGTAACCAACCATCTTATCGAAGCCTACGCGGCCTCCGACCTGCTGAAAATAGGTGTTATTTGAGTGCGCGAGCGCTCCAGTTAAGTCCAGGTGATAGCGATCGTCGGAAGACTCGGTGTAACTGGTGTCGATTACTTTTTCATTCAAGCCAGCCAGGCCGGTGACAAGCTTGATCGTCGAGCAGGGCTTGAAGCCGCGACGCACGCCCCACTCCTGGTTGACTGTAGTGTAGACACGACCGGTCTTGGGATCCATGACCACTACCGTACCAGCGTGGTTGCCCAGCGCATTGATGGCTATCCGTCTCACTTCCGGGTCTTCGCCGGCCGTGATGTCACGCGATATGAAGGTTTGCACCTCATTGCGCATAGCGGCATCGATAGCGCGTTGGCGCGCAATCGCGGCCAGCCGAGCGGCTTCGGCGCGGCGCCGGGCCAATTCCAAATCACGACGGTGCCGGCCCTCAATGCGTCGCATTTCAGCCGCGCGTTCACGTTTGGTCAAGGGACGGTGCAGGCGCCGTTGGAGTGCTTGCAAGGACGAGGCTTGTTCGTGCGCGATGCGAGCTTTGGCTGAGCGTACTTCACGAGCTGAGAGTCTGCGGCTGCTCCTACCCCCGCGTGCAGTTCTCCGCGAGCCTCGACTGCTTTGACGAGCACTCGCCCGGCCCCGATGGCCGGCGCGATCCTGGCGGCTGCGGGCAGCAGCGGCTTTACGATGTTTGGCGTAGCTGGGAACAGCGAACGGAAAAACGACAAGGATGAGAACAATCAGGGAATAACGAACTCTTGTGGAACTATATATAAAATTCATCGGCAGGAATCCTCTTCAATATTTCTCGAAGATCGCCCTGCGCTTAAAGCGCACCAGAGCGATCACCTTTGATTACGTCACAACCTCGTGACGTTTGCCAACGTGCCTCCGCTCAATTCGAACCTTTGTTTTACGAAATTGGAAATCTTCAACTCACCTCTCAATAAAAATCCAAAAGCGTTTTCAAACTCGGCTCTATTTGAGGTGGGAGACTCCCGAACAGGCGGTCCCTGGGGACATTTACTTCGAGACCGAGCTAAATATAGCATCTGACTCACTTAGCGGCAACCAAAAAATAATAAAGTCTTCATCTGGTTACCTTTAAGGCGACAGGTAAGGCGACCGGAAAATAAAAATTGGGCCCGACGACGGATTTCCCCGCAATATCAATTATGATGGGCCGGATACCTTATATAACTATGAGCAGGGTGCCATACATTGCGAGCTTTCGCTTGCGCTTGCTGCTGTTGCTCGCGGCACTGTTGGGGTTGACGCTGGGTGTGCAGTACTACGTCAACCTCCGGTCGGTGCGCGGCAATACTCTACTGTTGGCCGAGCAGGAGCAGGCCATCATGAGTGGCGTGGCGCTCGGCGTAAGCGCCGTTTCCAGCAAGTTGTATCTCGAGGACCTGAAAAAGAATCTCAAACAGCCTCTGCTGGACGAGAGCACCGGCCGCGTCCAGAACGTGCTGGTGATTGATGCCGAAGGAAATGTCCGCGACAGCATCGACGAGCACTACACACCTACAACGAATCCCGATGGCTCTGCTCACTATGTTCCCCTCTCAAGTATCGCTCTGCCTCCGCTCAGCGGCGTGGTGGAGTTCGTGGATGAAAAAAACCGGCCGGCCTGGATGGCCGCAGCAACTGCAGCGAAGCCCGGTGAGCCTGGCGCCTTCTATCTTCCCGTCGAGACTAACCGTGGCCGTTGGTATGTGATCGTGGTGCTTGGTTCGGCCAGCAACTTGTCCAACATTCTGCAGGAGCAAGCGTCAAAATCGCTGCGCTACACGTTGATCCTGCTGTTGGTCACAACGCTGGTCACAGCCATTTTGGTGTGGCGGTTCACGCGTCCAATTAAAGATCTTTCGGTCGCGGCGCGTCGCGTCGCCGGAGGAGATTTCAGCATCCGCGTGCCGGCCAGGCGGCGAGATGAAGTGGGAGCGCTGGCCGAAGCCTTCAACGAAATGACAGCCCGGCTGGGCCGCACACGTCAGCTGGAAACCCAGTTGCACCAGGCCGAAAAAGCCGCGGTGGTCGGCCGGTTGGCTTCGGCAATTGCGCACGAAATACGCAACCCTCTTAATTACATCAATCTCACTTTGGACCATCTCCGCTCGGCCTTCGCACCGGAAGACATTAAGAAACGCGAAACGTTTGAACGCCTGGCCAATCAGCTTAAGACCGAAGTGGCGAGAATCAACACTCATATCTCTGATTTCTTGAGCTATTCGCGTCCGATCAGTTTGGACCTTCAGCCGCTTAATCTGCGCACCGAAGTCGAAGACGCCATGCGCATCATTGAAGTGCAGGCATCGGAAAACGGGATTGAGACCCGCGTTGAGGAACATGGGACTGTCCCTGAGGTCCTCGCTGATCGACAGGCGCTGCGCTCGATCCTGACAAATTTGATCCTTAACAGTCTGCAGGCACTCGATGGGCCCGGGCGTAGTATTGTGGTCACTTTATCGGCCGCTGACACTGCCGGGCGTGCTCGAATCGAGGTGACAGATACGGGTCGGGGCATCTCGGCGGGGGACATCTCAAAGGTATTTGAGCCATACTATTCCACCAAAGAAACCGGAACGGGGCTGGGTCTCGCAATTGTCAAGAAGGCAATCGATGAACACGGCGGCACGATTAGCGTCACATCGAAAGAGGGAGAGGGTACGACATTTGTAGTCACCTTGCCGGTCGACGGCAAAGATAATCTCAGAAAGGATAAGGAAGAAGGGTGATAAGGCGTTTGTCTTTCGTCCTTCCTTAGAAAACATGGCGCGTAAAAGCATATTGGTAGTTGACGACGAGAAATCTCAACGCGAGATTCTGGAAATGATTTTGACGGGCGAAGGATACGACGTGACGACGGCTTCGTCTGGTGAAGCCGCCATGAAATTCGCCAAGGACCAGCGCTTTGATCTGGTCCTGACCGATCTGAAGATGACCGGTATGGACGGTATCGAGTTGTTGCAGCACCTGCTGGTTCTGGACTCAGCCATCATCGTTATTCTGCTGACGGCGCATGGCACAATCGATTCGGCCAAGGAAGCCCTCCGCCGCGGCGCTTTTGATTACCTGCAAAAGCCCTACGACAAAGAGTCACTCCTGAGTACAATCAATCGCGCGCTCGACAAACTCAACGCGATTGATACTGAGATCGTCTCAGCATCTCCCAACATGGAGAACGTTAAGAAGATGATCTTTAAGGTAGCCCGATCGAGTTCAACGGTGCTTATTCGCGGCGAGTCCGGAACCGGCAAGGAATTAATCGCTCGCGCCATTCACAACCAGTCTCCGCGTGCCACGGAAATGTTTCAGGCGGTGAACTGCGCGGCCATCAACGAAAACCTGCTGGAGTCGGAATTGTTCGGTCACGAACGCGGCTCGTTCACCGGCGCCCACGCTGAAAAGAAAGGTCTTTTCGAAGTCGCTGATCGCGGCACTCTCTTTCTCGACGAGATAGCCGAGCTTGATGTAGCCATGCAGGCAAAACTGCTGCGAGCTTTGCAGGAACATAAGATCAGGCGCGTCGGTGGCACTCATGAAACCAGCGTCGATGTGCGGGTTGTGGCTGCGACCAATCGCGATTTGCGCGCCATGGTGGCCGACGGCCGTTTCCGCGACGACCTTTATTATCGCATCAACGTGCTTTCGATTGATGTGCCGCCATTGCGTGAAAGACGCGAAGACATCCCGGTGCTGATCGATTACTTTCTAAAGAAGCACACGAGAAACACGTCGCGGCTGGTGCGAGGATTGGACACGGCCACCCAGAAACTACTGCTCGAATACAGCTGGCCGGGCAATGTCCGGCAACTGGAGTCGGCAATCGAACGCGCTATTCTGCTCTGCGAAGGTGAATTCATCACGGTCGAGGATTTGCCGCTTGAGATCAGGCAGGAATCAAGCCCGGTCTCGCAGGGCGCGTTCAAGCTACCGCCCGAAGGGATAAGTTTCGAAGACGTTGAGCGAGATTTGATCACGCAGGCGATGGAACAAACCGATTACAACATTACGAAGTCGGCCAAGCTACTGGGTCTGACCTTTCGTACTTTGCAATACCGCCTGGAGAAATTTGGAATTAAGAAACCGGAGGGGGATGGCTAATTGGTGATTGCAGATTGCTGAATTACATAATTCAAATCAAGAATCTCAGGTCTAAATTTCAGATCTGCAATCCGCACCTGCACTCTGCAATCTGTCTAATCCAGTTGTCCATAATCAAATCTGAAATGTTTAAATTAACAAAAATGATCAGCTGCACATGCGTACTGCTTGGCATGATTGCATGTACGAAACCTGCGTCTCAGCCAAATGCCCCAGCGACCGCTGCGACGCCTGCGGCTACCAGAAACGCTGCGGTCACCTCGCTGAATTTTGTGAAAGCCTCAGTCGCCCCGGTGCAACTGTCGGGCGAATCAGTTGAGGCCACCGTGACGGTCAAAGTACAGTCTGGTTATCACGTTAACGCCAACCCAGCCTCAGACAGTTATCTGAAAGCAACCGAATTAATTTTGCAGGCGGCTGATGGGCTCTCGATTGGGTTCATCAAGTACCCGTCTGCGATAAACAAAAAGTTTTCTTTCTCAGATAAGCAACTGGCTGTTTATGAGGGCGAAGTGCCCGTAAAGGTCATGCTGAAGGCTGCGCCGGCTGCGAGTAAAGGCACTCACAATTTGAACGCTAAACTCAATGTACAAGCCTGCGACGATCAACTTTGCTATCCACCGGGAACTATGGAACTGACAATACCGGTAGAGATTAAGTAACAAATCGCGATGAAGCAATTTTGGATCGGTGTTGCACTCTCCTGCGTCGGCGGAGCCGCACTCGCCCTCTGGCACGCGCATTACGACGCCGCTTTCGTCATCGGCATTATCGGAGCGCTGGCCTGGTTTCTCAATTTTCGCGCGCGCATTAAGGAAACTCTGATTGAGCCAGAGGATGATTCTGAAAAACCGACCACAGATCAGGAAGATTGAGGATAAAACCTAGGGCACGCTCGCCGCTGAACCTGGGGGAAAGGAACTCGATGCCGCTAAACCTGCATCATACAATCGTGACAAAACTTCTATTCATGCTGCTGGCGTTGTCCGTTGCCTTTGGTAGTGCATCAGCGTTTTCCGGCGAGGCTGAGGTGCGCGCCACCGTCGATACCATTTTCCGGAATTTAAAAGATAAAAACTACGAAGCTCTCTATGACGACCTGCCGGCAAACACGCGTTCGCGCATTACACGCGAGCGTTTTGCCACTTCCCTGCGCCGTAGTCAGGACAACTACGCGCTGGATCGAATGGACGTCGGCAAGATCAAAGTCTCAGGGAACATCGCCGTCGTGGATACCGGTCTATATGGCCGTCTGCTGCAGCCATTCAATCTGGAAGGAAAGATCGTCGTGCAGCAATACCTGGTGCGGGAAGACGGTAAATGGAAAGTAGCCACAGGGGATAACGGCACTATCCAGCGCTTCCTTAAAGCGAATCCCGCCTTCGCTCGCCAGTTCAAGATTCACCCACCGCAAATCTTCGTCAAGAGAGACGGACAGTGGGTCGCTTTCACTCCCCCGCGAAGGCAGAAATAACTTTCAGACCAGCGAACCCAAAGCAAATTTCTTCCTTGCCATCCATAACGCCGTCAAATCTTCTGTCAGATGGCCGGCGATACCAGCCAGAACCAAGAGAATCCCGCACCTGAATTCGCGCGCTCAATTTGACCATCCGGCTTCAGATTGAACGATAACTGACTGCGGTGGCGTCGCGAGCGGCTGTCGTTGACCCGAGATCCGCAAAAATCACTTTGAAAATTCATGACCGAGCCTGTGGCCCCACTGTTGCAAAGGGGGCAACGATTGCGCCTGGCTATAAGTGCCAGGATCAAGAAGCCGTTGAGGCCGCATGAAATTTCAGGAGATTGCATGAGAGCCACGAAACTTCCCCGATTCTTAAACTGGTTTATCGCCTTGGCGATGTTACTCAGCGCCTTGTGTATCCTGGTTGTGGATCGGGGCCAGGCAGAGTCACAACGCGGTGAGTTGCGCAGTGGAGACAAAATCTCCGCTGCTGCTTGATACCGGTTTCTATTGTCTGGACTCTTAAGGTCAGCGATGAGTTCATCTGAATCAAACCGAACACCAATTCCTGGTTCCCCAGAGGAAAATGGCATGCATGTGCAACCCGCACAGACTCAGGCAACCGCCAATCGAATTGCCTGTCGGGAAACCGAGTTGACTATCAAGCCTCTCGCCACCGGCGAGGAAGCTGAAGTCCTCGCGTTTCTTGCCGCGCGGCCCATCCACACAGTCATCATGGCCGGAATGATTTATGACAACGGCGTGGTCAGTACTTTAAACCGCGGGACCTTTCATGCTTGCCGAAACTCGGCGGGTGAGCTGGAAGGCGTCGCTCTCATCGGGCATGTGACCATGTTGGAAACGCACCACGACACCGCGCTCAGGCTCTTTGCTGAGTTGGCACGGCAGAATGAGTACGGCCACGTCATCATCGGTGAACAGGAACGGATCGAACAGTTTTGGAATTTCTATTCGTTGCCGGGTCAAAAAGCTCGCTTGATGTGCCGCGAGTTACTTCTGGAACAGAACACCATTCCACCGGTTTACAATCCTATTGAGCTTCGTTTGGCCACTCTCGCAGACCGCGAATTAATCGCCCCAGTACACGCGCAGATGGCGTTTGAGGAGTCGGGTATCAATCCGCTTGAGAGAGATCCGGAGGGCTTTCGCCGGCGCGTTGCTCGAAGAATCGAACTCGGCCGAGTCTGGGTAGTCGTCGAAGGCGACAAAATCATTTTCAAGGCCGACATTCAATCCGAGACTCGTGAACAAATTTATCTCGAGGGCATTTACACTAATCCGGACCAACGCGGCAAAGGGATTGGACGCCGTTGCATTTCTCAGCTAAGCCGCATGCTCCTTGAAACCAATGATTCAATTTGTGTCCTTGTCAACGAACGGAATCCCGCTGTGAAAGGATTCTATCTTAAAACAGGTTTTGAACTGCGAGGCTTCTACGACACGATCTACGTAGGACAGTAAACACCGAAACTACCCTTCGTTGTTGCTGCAAATTACCTGGCCGTAGGATGCCCAATACTTCATGAGCAACCAGCGCCTCTTTCAACCATTCCTGAATACGATGACCGCAGCCGGCGCTGCGGTCATCGTTGTTTCGGCGTTTCGTTTGGAGCTGGCGCTGCTGGATTTACGATTTCTATTGCTGGTGCTGATCACCACGATCGTGGCATCTTCGCTGAGTATTCAGATACCTCATCTCCAAAGTGAAATCACAGTCGGTGACACCCTAATTTTCCTCGCCCTGCTGCTTTACGATGGCGAGGCTGCAATCCTTCTGGCCACCGCTGAGGGTCTTGGATCTACGCTTCGCGTTACACGCAAACCTCGCGCACTGCTATTCAACACGGCACAACTTACCTGTTCGACCTTTTTAACTGTCTGGGTAGTACGACTTTGTTTTGGCCCGATTTTGAGTTTGCACCGTGACGGATATTCAGCCAGATACCTGGGCGCGATATGCGTGATGGCGCTGGTCCAATATTTGTCTAACTCCGGCCTGGTGGCGATGTACACGGCCATGAAGATCGGTGCGCCTTTTTGGGCCACCTGGCATAGACATTATCTGTGGACATCGATCACTTATTTTGCCGGCGCCTCGATTGCCGGCATTACGGCGATTGTCGCGGGCGGCATCAGCATCTACTCCGCCATCATCATTACGCCGATTGTGGTGATCATCTATTTCACCTACCAAACCTATCTCAAACATGTACAAAGCTCGGCTGAAAAAGCAGAGCAGGCCAGGTCACATGTAGACGAATTATCGCGTTACATCGAAGAGCAGGAGCGCATTCGAGAACAGTTTGGTCACATCGAAAAAATGTCGGCGTTGGGACAACTCGCCTCGGGTGTGGCGCACGACTTCAATAACACACTGGCAGGAATTCTGGGTCGCGCCGAACTGCTGCTGAAGACGGCCAGTGATACTGAGACCAGGCGCGGGCTCAGTCTGATAATACAAGCCGCAAATGACGGCGCGAATACAGTCAAGCGCATTCAGGACTTTGCGCGTCAGCGTCGCGATCACGACTTCGTCCCCATCGCCGTGGGACAACTTTTGATGGACGTGAATGAGATCACGCGACCGCGCTGGAAGGATCGCGCGCAAGCCAGCAATGTGCAAATAAATCTCAGCCTGAAAAACGCGACTTCGGCCGCGGTAATGGGTGAAGCATCTGAGCTACGTGAGGTTCTGGTAAACATGGTCTTCAATGCCTTGGATGCGATGCCTCGGGGAGGAGATCTGACGCTGTCGGCTGAGGAAGTCGATAATTCGATCGAAATTTCCCTTTCGGATACCGGGCTCGGCATGAGTCCTGACGTACGCTCGCGGATCTTCGATCCGTTTTTCACTACCAAGGGAAAGGCGGGCATGGGACTCGGCCTTGCCGTTTGCTACGGCATCATCCAACGCCACATGGGCACGATCGAAGTCAATTCAGAAGTGGGCCAGGGCACCACCTTCACGATCCGTTTACCCCTCGCGGACGTCCAGGTCAGAGACGAGAAGGCTGCTGAATTCGCAGACCTCGCTCTTGTTTCCAATCCTCGAACGCCCAGAATTCTGGTGGTTGATGACGAAGAAACGGTGCGCGATCTGTTGCTCGATATTCTGGAAACTCATGGGTACGAGGTAGTAGTTGCCGGTAATGGCAGCGAAGCGCTGGCATTGTTTGAGGGCCAGCCTTTTACCGCAGTATTTACTGACCTGGGAATGCCCGGCATGAGCGGATGGGAACTCGCTCGCGCTATCCGCGAACGAGATCGACTGATTCCGATAGCGGTCATTACCGGATGGGGTGAAGCAGTCGGGTCTGTTGAGCAGGAACAAGCCGAGGTTAACTGGGTCGTCTCCAAGCCATTTTCAATCGCTCGCATCGCTGAACTGGCGCGGGCAGTTTCCAACTGGAGCCCTCACGCAGACATGCAGCCGTGCCTGATCGCAGCGAACGTGGGTTGATTAACAGTAGGCGGTGCCTGGAGTTTCGTCGGCGCGATCAGCTCGACAGCAGATCATCAAAAGACAATTGCGAATCGTCAACGTGGACTTCGCTCAAGTCCCTTCGAATGCGATAGCGCGGCACGTCCAGCGATTCACGCACAGCGTCAAGATGAAAGCGAATTATTCGTGGAGTCAGCCGGACCGATGGGATGCGGCGTTTATGGGCCAGCCGGTAAACAGTTGACTCGCTTACCTGCAGAATCTCCGCAAGTTGAGCCGCGGTCAGAAATTCTTCACGGTTTTCCATGACAATAGCGCAAGCTGCTTGCTGGCGCGGGCTTAACCTAGATTGTTCATTTTGCAGGCAACAGTGAAATCGCGATCCGGTAAACGACTGCGCTGTCTACGTCGAGGTCTTTGCTTGCCGTCTGCATGCCGTCGGCCTTCGCAGTGATGCGATAGCGTGTGGGTTCCGGAGTCAAGCGGAAAACAAACGCGCCTGTCTCGCTGGTTATGCGCCCATCGATCTTCTTGAGCGAGCCATCACCGAGAATTTTTGCCAATTCAACTTTGGCACCGGGAAGACTGCGTCCTGACCCACTGAAGACACTGCCTTTGAGAAAAGCGATCGATCCTTCATCAATCGACAGTACCAGACGATCGCCAAGTGAGCGCACCTTGCCGGCTTTGATTTCAACATTCTCAACCGCGCCGACGCTCAAGCCGGGCTTGCGAAATGTCAGACCATAAAGACCTGGCGCCAAGCCCTGGACATTAAAGTCTCCGTTGCGATCCGTGGTACCCCGGGCTACTTCACGATCGCCCTGGCGTATTAGCACCGATACTCCGGCGGCCGACCCCGTTTCGACCCTGACCTTACCCTTAATGCCGCCACTCGATTTGTCCTGAGCCGTCGCAGTCAGGAAAGAAGCGACGATTGCGAACACGACTGCAACAGCTTTACTTGATCTCATTCCACCATAACCTCCAGGATTGCCCCCGCATGATACCACCGACAGGGGCCAGGCATGAATCCAAAGGAACTCCGGCGCTCTTGCGCAGGTACCCGAGTGTCATCTGGATGCTGACAATTGCATCTACTGTTGCCCGCACTTATGATTGCTGCCCCCAGGCTAATTTCGAGCTCCGAGTCGTTTTATGTCGTTTGCCCCACTTCAACTGGTTAACAGCCTGCATCATGCCAGATTGGATGTACTGCACAGGGGTGCGGCGATCTTTTTCTTGTTTTGCCTCTTTGCCGATGCGGGTACGGCTCAGGATCCCACCAAATTGCAACGACCGCGGCAAGTGAACCCGCCGCGAGTCACCCAAACGGATTCCGACGATGTCCTGCGCATCGATACCGATCTCGTATCGGTTGACGTCAGTGTGACGGATGTGGACGGGCGGCCAGTCCGGAATTTACAGGAGAAGGACTTCAAACTCTTTGTGGATGGCACGGAACAATCGTTGGCTTTCTTTCAGGTGCAGACCAGGAGTGGCGCGACGAGGCCCCTGGCTATCGTCTTCGCGCTCGATATTTCCGGCAGCATGACGCACGAAGAGATCGAGCGACTACGCGGGGCGATGCATGCTTTTTCAGAGAAGTTGGCCAGCCATCCCGCAGTGTTTGCGGTAATGGCGTTTGGAATGAGAGCTAAGACTCTGCAGAATTTCACTGGGGAAGCAGATAAGCTCGACCTCGCTTTTGATCACCTGTCGCGGGAACCAAACGGATTGTCCACTCACACTTACGACGCCGTTGACGACGCGATTCGCCTGCTGGTTCGTCATGCGCCCAAAACTCGCCAACGCCGGCTCATGAAACGCGCGGTCGTAGTGATAACGGATGGGTTTCCGGTGGGTGATACGGTTGACCCGGCTACGGTGATTGAACGTGCCAACGCTGCAGATGTGAGCGTTTATGTAGTCACCCTGCCCTCATATTCACATCTACTGGTGGCAGCTAGTCAGGAACCGTTGCCGACTCCATTGGACATCAGCGGTCTGGTGCAATTCACGGGAGGCAAAACTGTCTATGCCAGGGACAAGGAGTACGGGCCACTGTTTCGCGCCCTGGCTGAAGAAGTCACGTCATCTTACTTGCTCGCGTTCTATCCGGTGCAGGAAAAGCGACACGACGGAAAGTATCACGCGCTGCGGGTGGAAGGGCCGGGAGGGTTAGTGCTGCGCCAGAGTCGCCCTGGCTACCAGGCGGAAAAACAGTAACCAGCAACAGCAGGCTATCGGCAGAAGCGCTGAGTGTCGCGCTATTCTTTCCGCCTTCTGCCTGGTGCTGCTGCCTGCCGGGTTCTAGAAATCGTCGTCTTCGTCGTCGTCGTCTAAATCCTCTTCCACGATATCGAGTTCGACGGGGTCGAGACCGACGACCTCCAGTTCAGTTCCACACTCCTCGCAAGCGAGGCTGTCACCCTTATCAGCGTCCGTGTCGACATGCACATCGGCATCGCATTCGGGACATGTTACGGTCGGCACTTACTCTACCTCCAGCAAATTAAATAACGAATTAGAACGGGGACAATCTAACTGTGAGCGCAGGAATTTGCAACCGTCTTTTTCCCGTTTGCGTGTGTGACTGTTAACAATTGAAAAGCAAATGAAATTTGTTTGTCGAGGATGCGTCATTAAGATAAGATGCCGCGCGGTTAAGGTGACAAGCTGGTTGCCGATTGAGGTTTTCTGATGCGGGATTCAGCCACCGCACACGCGATCTCGTTGGCGCACTGTGGCTGGCCACAGTCCTGAGATCCGTGCCTGTAGCGCAGCCGTCAGAGGTTAACCTGAGTCCCTGCTGATTAGCGCCGCCTCGTCAGCAAATCGTTGCAACCTAATAATCCTTCCCCATGATTAAGATCCTTAACCAGAGCCGCGTAACTCTCCTCCTCCTAATCCTGTGGTTTGGGTTCGTTTTCCTGGTGGCCTACATTTCCCCGGGGCTCAGAGAACAAGCGACTACCCCGGCGGCAGCAACCCACCCGGCACCGAGACCGCCTACCATACGACCAGCAGCGCTAAACGTATCAGAAGCCAAAGCCCTCGATGGCGACAACGACGGTATCCCTGACAGCGCCGAACTCAATACGCATGCGGACCGGGAAAGCTTCCGGCGCTGGTTCACTTTTATCGCCGACATGCAGTTCTATCGCCTGAGCGATCAATGGAACGTTGAGCAGCGCGATTGCGCGGGTCTGGTGCGCTTTGCCTGGCGCGAGGCGCTGCGCCGCCATGATCGATTGTGGTTCCAAAAGATAGGGCCGGGTTATCAGGCCATAGCGCCGGACATCAGCACCGCAGAGCGCGCGTCAGTGCTGGGGGATAAACTCTTCCGCACCAGTCCCGGACGATACGAATCCGGCGATGAATTGAAATCGTTTTCAGAGTTCGCCGACGCCAGAACTATTAAAAACTACAACGTGGTTTTTGTAAGTCGCGACCGGCACCAGGCCCTGCCCGGCGATCTATTGTTTTACTACCAGCCCTGGGTGCAGAAATTTCCCTATCACATCATGGTTTTTTTGGGTGATGAGAGTATCGCTGCTGAAGGCGCTTCTGACTGGGTGGTATACCACACCGGCGCGACCGCAACTGATGCCGGAGCGGTGAAAAAAGTCCAGCTCGCCGTTCTCGATCGGCATCCCGATCCGCGCTGGCGCCCGCTGAAGAGTAACCGGAATTTCATTGGTTTCTATCGCTTGAAAATTCTCGAGTGAGTGCAGAGTAAATCTAACAAACAACTTCGGGTAATGCCCGCGGAGGTTAGCAACGTGTCTAAATCAGGCCCACGTGGCCAGCAACTTTTAAAAGCATCTGTCGTCTATGGCGCAGTGATCCTTGCAGTGCTTGCCTTCAGCGTCATTCGCGCTCGGCTCGTAGCGAGCAAGAACGCGGAGTTGGCTGAGCAGCGCATTTACTCCACTCAGCCTTTTTTCTCGCTGACAGCCAATCGCACGTTTGCTTCGACGGAAAAGGCGCGACTTTCGGTCAGCTATCGCAGCGTCGACCACCTCGATTTCCGCGTCTACCAGGTGAAGGATCCGCTTAAGTTTTTCAAACAACTCGACGATCCGCATGCGATGGGCGAAACCGAAAAAGAGCAACTGTCGAATAGATACCGCAGTCGCCTGGCGCTGCTCGAGCGCACTCACACTCTCAAGTCGATGATCTACGCTTCGGTCAAAGACTATGTACGGCAGCAGTTGCAGCGCGACCATCGCGAAGTATTTAATCAAAAGTTTCGCCAGTCCAATGCTGCTTCCCGCACACCCCTGAACGTCGCTGACTATGCGCGCGTGCCGCTGATTAATTCGAATCAACTCGTGAGCGTCTGGCGCGAACAATTCCCTGCCAACTCTGAAGACTACGATGAGCGCACCATTAGCCTGGGTAACAACAAGCCGGGCGTGTATCTGGTGGAAGCCGTCAACGATAACCTGCGTGCGTATTCGATCGTTGTCGTAACTGATTTGGCGATGGTGCAAAAGTCCAATCGCGATGGGCAGGTAATGGTCTACGTGGTCGATCGCAAGTCCGGCGCCCCCCATGCCAACGTCAATATCGAGATAGCCAGGGGAAAGGACAGCCTGACTACGGGTGCCACCGATAAGAGCGGGCTATTCAAAGCTGAAATCTCGAAACCCAAACCTGATCCCAAAGCTACTCCCGCCGGAGATGTTGACCCTGAGGCAAAACGGCCGAGCAATGCTTACCTGGTTATGGCCCAGGAGCGCGACCATTTCGCCATCTCGGATATTGACTCCTTTTATTTCGGCAACGGCGCCGATGAAGAGGAAGGCGGCTACGATCCCAATGCGGTCAGCTATGTTTATACCGACCGCCCTATCTATCGGCCGGCGCAAAAGGTTTATTTCAAGGGCATCCTGCGCCGCTGGGGCAGAAACGGGTACGAACTGTTGGACAGCAAGACGGTCCACGTAACCATCGAGGATCCCCAAAACGCCAAGGTTTCAGAATATGAGTTGCCGTTGTCTTCGCGCGGCACTTTCAGCGGCGAAGTCGACATCGTCGACGAGGCCCCGCTGGGCAGCTACAGCATAGTGGCCAAAGCCGGATCGACTCAGATCAATTCCTCTTTTGAAGTTCAGGAATATAAAAAGCCTGAATTCAAAGTAAGAGTCACGGGGCCGAAACAATTCGCCAGGGTGGGTGAGAAGGTGAGGTTTGCCGTAGAGGCGGACTACTTCTTCGGCGCACCGGTGACCAGAGCCGACGTTCATTACTACGTTTATCAATCGCGCTATTACCACTCCTGGTGGAACAGCGAAGACACGGACGAATTTGATGACGGCGCCGGCTCGGACAACGAAGGCGGCGACGAAAGTGACAGCGGCTATTACGGGAACGAAGTTGTGCTGGAGGCTGATGGCAAACTGGATTCCCGTGGCCGCCTCTCAGTCGATTTTCAAGTGCCGGAAGCTGCGGAAGACGATGAATGGGACTATGAGTACCGCTTTGAAGCAGCCGTCACCGATCAGTCCCGTCGCGAGATGCAGGGTAGCGCTACTTTCGTCGGCACGCGCGGCAAAGTAGTCGCCGATGCCCAGCCAGAAAAATATGTTTACTACGAGAATGAGACGGCGAAGATCCTGGTGCGCACAGCTGACTATGAAGGCCATCCAGTCGCGCAGAAAGTGAAGCTGCAATTCATCGAGGAACATTTTGAGCGGATTGAAAAGGAAGAGGAATACAACGGCTACAAGTACAAGCATTTCGAATACATCTCACACACAAAGGAGTTACCCGGCGGCGAGGTGACCACGGACTCGCAGGGCAAGGCGACCTATGACTTTCCCATTCCTATGCTTGGCTATATTTACATCAAGACCATCATGAATGAGGACGGTCGCGAGGTAGTTGATCGCGGCGGCTACATTTGGTCCACGGACAAGAAGAACCAATGGGCAGACTTTTCATTTCGCGATGCGGGAGAGAAGACTGTCAAGCTGGTGCCCGACAAAAAATCCTACCGCCCCGGCGAGACGGCCCACGTGCTGGCCCTGCTGCCATCCGATCAGGCCCATTTGCTGGTCACTACGGAACTCTCCAGCGTCCTGACTGCTCGCTTAATCGATGCGCCCGGACGCAGCGTCGTCATCGATGTGCCCATCGAACGCCGCTTTGCTCCTAACGTCTATCTGAATGTCACCTACGTCAAGGACAATGACATGATTTCCGACAGCCAGGTGCTCGCGGTGCCGGCCCGCGATCGGATGCTCAAGCTGGATGTCATTCCCAACAAGTCAGAGTACAAGCCGCGTGATGTGGCCTCTTACACTGTACTCGCGCGCAATGAAGACGGTTCACCAGCAGCCGGCGCTGAAGTCAGCCTGGGTATAGTCGATGAAGCCATCTACAGTATTCAGCCCGAAGCCGCGGCCAATATAAAACGAGAGTTTTACGGTCGCCGCTACAACGAAGTGGAGACAAGTCTTTCGGTGCGCTATACCTTTACGGGGTATTCAGGAAAACAACCGATCGATCTCGCACTCAATAAGAAGGCCTACCAACTCGCGGACTTCAAAGCCGAGACTCCACTCGCCGAACCGACCATTCGTAAAGAATTCAAGGACACGGCGTTCTGGCAATCTGATCTGGTTACGGGAGCGGATGGCAAAGCGACGGTCCAATTCAAGTTACCCGACAACCTGACAACCTGGCGCGCTACGGCCAGGGCTGTCACCGAAGATACCCGGGTAGGTTCAGCCGTCCAGAAAGTCATCTCGCGCAAGGACGTCATCATGCGCCTTGAGATGCCGCGTTTTCTGACCGAGGGCGATGTAGTGACTATCTCCGGGGTGGTCCATAACTTCCTGCCCGCCGACAAGAGCACGCAGATTTCACTGGAACTCAACGGAGCTCAACTGCTCGGCGATGCAACTCAAACCGTTACCATCGCAAAGAACGGCGAGCATCGCGTTGACTGGCAAGTGCAGGCGCAGCAGCCGGGACAGTTACGTCTGCTGGCCAAGGCCCTGACCGATAAAGAATCCGACGCAGTTGAGATGACCATTGAGATTGTGCCGCAGGGACTGAAGCAGACGATCGGGGGTGCGGTGTCGCTGACGCAAAGCGATGGCGACCAGACACAAACGCTCAATCTTCCCCTGCATCCTGATATTCAAGCGCGCACACTGCGCATTGAAGCTTCGTCTTCGCTGGCCGGCACGCTCTTCGGCGCGCTTGATTATTTGACGAGCTTCCCCTACGGCTGCACTGAGCAGACGATGTCCAGCTTCCTGCCGGACGTCATCGTGGCCCAGACATTGAAGAATGTGCCGGGCGCTCGCGTCCGCGACACCAATGATTTAAGCCTGAAGGTCCAGCGCGGTCTGGAGCGTCTCTACAGTTATCAGCACAGCGATGGCGGCTGGGGTTGGTGGAAAGAGGACACAACTGATCCATTCATGAGCGCCTATGTCGTAGACGGCATGACGATGGCGACCCGAAACGGTTTTCAAATCGATCAATGGAGACTGGATCGTGGCCGCGAAAAACTAGCAGCAATGCTGGACGCCAACAAACGCGACAACGGCAACCCCATCGATCAAGAATCACGCGCTTACATGATCTATGCTTTGGTTGAAAGCGGTTCTGCCAACAGCAAGTATCTCGAAGGACTCTATTCCGAGCGAGCACAACTGCAACCCTATGGCCGCGCCCTGCTGGCCCTGGCTTTGAAGCTGAACGGTGACAATCGCGCCGCGGAAATCGCAGGACTAATAGAAAGCTCGGCACGCGTCAACGAGTTTGAAGCTGACTGGCAAACTCATCGCGTCAACGATTACGGGCGGGACGTCACCTTGGACATCGAAGCCACAGCCTTGTCATTGAAGGCGCTGGCGCAAATCTCGCCGAACAGCCCGCTCTTGCCCAAGGCCGCCCGCTGGCTGGTAGGTCATAGAGGCAATGGCTATTACTGGGTCTCTACCAAGGAGACAGCTTTCGCAATCTATGGCCTGATCGATTACGTCAAGATAAGTCAGGAACTTTCTCCCGACTACAGCTTTGAAATTTATCTGAACGGTACACAGATAGCTTCGCAGCGCGTCAATTCGACTACCAATCCACCGGTGCTTCTAATAAAGAAGGGCACAGAGGTCGGCAACAACAACCAGATTCGCATAGTCAAGCATGGACGGGGCGCCCTCTATGTCACGACAGCCCTCGAATACTTCACCGGTGTTGAAGAGATTCAGGCTCAATCATCCGCGGATCTGAAAATCACCCGTGAATACCTGCGGCTGAAAGTAACGGAAGACGGGAATGGCAACTCGTCGTGGAAGGTTGAGCCGCTGAGTGGTGAACTTCATTCAGGTGACTTGATCGTGTCGCGCCTGCATCTCGAGGGCGCGCGCGCACAGTACCTGATGATCGAAGATCCGATTCCGGCGGGCTGCGAGCAGATAAGCCGGGCGAATGGTCTGGCACTGAGCTATGCGGACAATAAATGGACTTCCTGGTACAGCCAAAGAGAGTTTCGCGATAACCGCACTGTGCTCTTCCTCGATTACTTCGACGGCAAGGCGACATTTCAGTACGCCATGCGCGTGGAAGTGCCGGGTGAGTTCCGCGTCGCTCCCGCCCGCGCCGAGTTGATGTATCAGCCGACCGTGCAGGCAAACACCGGCAACGGAAGAATGAAAATACTGGACAAGAAATGATTTGGAGTGCGCAGTAGGTAAGCAGGCTTCACGCTTGCTTGACAGCCAAATATGCAACCAGCGCAAATCATGAATTTGCGCTAAGAGGAACATACATGATTAGAGAATCAATGCGGTCGATGTGGCAATCCATGCGCACACTTTTTACCGAGCGGGCATCTCTGGCCGTTTTCGCGGGGCTTTACGTAGTCCTGCTGGCAGCACTTTACGGCTTCATCGCGATCAGGGAAGCCACTGTTTGGCAGGTCTTGCTGACCCTGATCTTCGCAGCTCTGGTTCCGCTGGCCTTTTTCCTTCTGCAGGCGGTGATTATTAATCAAGCTCGCAGTGGGAAGATTGATTGGGGCCAGGCCCTACGCGATTCAACCAAGCTCGCGCTTGTGGCCGTACCAATAATTTTGTTGGGGCTGGGAATTATGTGGCTCTTGAATCGCTGGCAACGTCACTTCTCCGCCCCTCCCTTTTACCCGCCATCGTTGCAACCCAACGGTAGCGTAGCGATACCGAAGGCTCCGCTGCATTGGCCTTCTATCATTTTCGCGGCCATGCGAGCACTTTCGTTCGGAGTCATTCTGCCGCTGCTGCTGATCCAGCTCTGGGTCACAGTGGCAGGACAAAACCTGATGGCGTTTGCGCGCAGTTTGTTCTCGATCAGGTCCGCGAAACTTCTCGCTCGCGCAGTCGCTCCGGACTCGGTTTTGATCTATGCAGTGGGATTGATTTTCTTCGCGGTCATTCCCTACGTCCTGTTGTTTGTGCACGCGAAGATACCGGGCAATAAAAGTGAGTTTGCGCTCTTCATCGGGCGTCTCGTGCTGGTCTTTTTCTTTATCCTGTTGGGCTGGCTCGTAACCTTGGCGACGTTTTCGCGGAACAGCGCGGGCGAGGCATGCGTAATTCCCGAAACTAAATTAGAAGAGACCAGTTAATGGCTTCAGGCAATATCAACAAGGTAAAGATAGTTAGACTTGCTCAGGCGAATTACCCCGGACTGGGATCGCTTGATGGATCAAGCTTACGACTGCGGCGTAAACTTCGGACCTCAGTTTCGCCGCTGCGCTTTCGCCTGCCTGCTACTAGTTTCAAACTGATGGCACTGGCGGCTTTCACTGTCTGCGCTATCGCAGTCTGGCGCGGTGAATTATCGCGGCGGGCTATCCTCCTCACGCCAATGGCGAGACACTCAGTGGCAAATGAGATTGATGAGGCACTGCAACGCGCTGCCGCCGCTGCGCTGGGCCAACAGGAAGGCGTTATCATCGTTGTCGATCCACAGACCGGCCGGGTGCGGGCGATCGTCAACGAGAAACTGGCCTCTGAAAACGCCTACTCGCCGGGTTCGACTATCAAACCATTCACCGCCCTCGCAGCCCTGCGGGCGGGGTTGATTGATAAGAATTCAACCACCCTCTGCCGGCAGCGTTTTGCCAGTAAAGATTTCCATACCACTTGCTCGCATCCGGTGGATTTACCGCCGCTCGATCCCGCTGAAGCTATTGCTTACTCATGCAACTATTATTTCGGCACGCTCGGTGAACGCCTCGATGAAGCCACCCTGAGCGAGACACTGAGCAGCTTCGGATTTGGCAAGTCACCGCTAGCCGACGAGGACCGCAATCACGCGGGACAATTGCTGCGCGGCAAAGTCGATCCGCGGAACGCTTTGGGCGAAGGCGATCATCTGCAGGCGACGCCGATGCAATTGCTGATGGCCTACGTTGCACTGGTCAATGGCGGACACTTGCTGACAGCTCGCGTGTTGCCAAGTTCAAAGTTCCAGCCAGCAGAACGAGCTAGTTTGGAGATCACTCCGGAGCAGCGCCGGCTCATTATTGCCGGTATGCGAGGCGCAGTGGTCTATGGCACCGCCGCTAGGGCCGGGTTGAATTCAGCTTCGCTAACCATCTTTGGCAAGACTGGGACCTCGACGCCGCTTAAGGGCTTTCGCACCCAGGGCTGGTTCATGGGCTTCGCGGCACCAGCGAGTGGGGAGAGTGAACCCACACCAAAAGAAGTTCGACTGGGAGTGCTGGTATTTTTGAAACGCGGGCACGGTTCCAATGCTGCGGCCGTGGCGCGAACCGTGTTTGCTGAATATTCACGAGTGGCCGAAGAAGAAGCAGCAGTGGAAACAGCGAACAGTAGAGGAGGGGCTTCAAGTCCAACCAGTCTGGTACCAGTTAATGAGCCGCCCCCGGCAAATAGTCCCGCGTCTTCCCTTCTCCCGATTTCCCCATCCGCATCTTCCTCCGCCCTTCCCTCATCGGTCCGAGTGCATCAGGTAACTGAAAACATCACCAAAGAAATCTCGCTGGAAGATTATGTCCTCGGCGTAGTCGCGACCGAGAGCAGTATGGAGGAACAGCCGGAAGCACTTAAGGCCCTGGCTGTAGCAGCCAGAACCTACGCAGTCAAAAATGCTGGTCGCCATGCTCGGGACGGTTACGATTTTTGCACCACAACGCATTGCCAGCGATTTACAGATATAGACAATCAGGCACAGCTGCGACCGGCCATCTTCACTGCCGTGAGAACAACCGCAGGCGAGGTAATGCGCGATCAGAACGGGCAGGTGGTTGACTCTTACTTCAGTGCTTCGTGTGGCGGCATGAGCGCCAACCTGCAAACCCTGTGGGGAGCTAAACCGCCAGCTTACCTGCGCGGAGTGCCGGATGAGTTTTGCGCAGGCAGGCCGCATCACAACTGGACCGACGTGATCCCATCCGCGCGTCTGTTGCTCGCTCTCCAGAGTGATGCGCGCACCGATCCAGGTTCGGGGCTGAGGAATTTGGTCATTACTCGGCACGACAGCACCGGCCGGGCAGAACTAATTACGATCGAGGGCGAGCGGCGTCATACGATCAATGGCTGGGACTTCAAGATTATTGTGGGCCGCAAGTTGGGCTGGAATCATTTGAAGAGTTCGCGCTTTGAGATCTCCCGGGCCGGCGCTAATTATATCTTTCGCGGCAGCGGCTTCGGACATGGACTGGGTCTTTGTCAGGAAGGCAGTCATGTCATGGCCCAACGTGGTGTCAACTACCGGCAGATTCTTGCAAAATATTTTCCCGGCACCAGTGTCACGCATGCCGGTCAGCAGTCAGGCTTCAACGCCGATCTCATCTGGCATTCGATTCCGCCGGTAAACAGTGCGCGCACGGAGCAAGCGGGCAAACGCACCTCGCTCTCCAGTGAACACTTTCGTATTAATTTTCCTGTCAGTCTGCCACAGCGCGAAGCTGAGGGAATACTTAAGACCCTCGAGGCCTCTCGAGCCGGGCTTCTGCAAAAGATCTCTCGGGCAGGGGTGGCGATGGGCCAACTGCCGCCGCTCCAAGTTTTCATCAACGCCACGACGGGTGACTTCACTGGACGCACGGGTCAGCCGTGGTGGGCGGCGGCTGCGACCAAAGGCAATCTGATCGAACTCCAACCGGTTGCCGTTCTAAAGCGGAGGGGCGTTCTGGAGTCAACGATTCGTCACGAACTCGTTCACACTATGATTGATCAATTGAGCCATGGTCGTGCACCGCGCTGGTTGGCCGAGGGGACAGCGCTTTACTTTGCCGGTGAAGGAGAGACGGTGGCGAAGTTCGCACCTCGCAGGACAATGGGTAGTGCAGAAATAGATAACGGCCTGGCCCGGGCAGCTTCCGCCGACGAAATGCGAGCAGCTTATGCGGCCGCTTACGGCGAGGTACTTCGATTAATCAAAGCAGATGGCGAGTCGAGCCTGTGGCGAAGACTTGCGGGAAACTGAATTGCTGTTCATGATTAAGGCCGCAGCTGCAAAGCAAGCTTGAGACTAAGCGGGGACTGGGCCCCCTTCCTTACTACAGCTGGGCTGAGCTGATGTCCTGTCCCTGTTCCTGTTCCTGTCCCTGTTCCAGGTTTCGCCATCCCGCGGAGGATAATAATGATATCTCCAAGACCCCACAGCCGTCCTTTGATTCTGCTTCTCGCTCTGGCCATCTTCGTGACACCCCTTGCTGGGCAAAAGCCAACGCCTGCAGGCACTGGCGCTCCCTCACCCACAAAGCCATCTTCGAGAGCAACGGCCGCTGATGATAAGGAACGGCCGATCGAAAGTCTGCTGGCCGTCGACAGTTACAAAGTCTATGGCGAAGTCAAAAACGTCGGAGCTCTGGTACACACGGGTGCCTTCGCGGACATAATCGATCCAGTCTTGAAGTTGGCGGACCCTCCCAAAGAATTCAAGACTTTGGTTAAGTTCGTCAATACCAATGCGGACACTCTGGCGAACGCAAGGTTGATATTTGCAACCTGGCCCGCCCACGCGGGATTGCCCAACGCTTTTTTCGTGATTGAGCTGGCCTCAGCTGAAGACGCCGCGCAATTCGAACCAAAGCTTAACCAGGTTCTCCCAATCATTCTGCCTACGCCAACACCGTCTCCTACATCCGAGCCAGGCAACGACAAGCCTTCGGGAACAGGCACCGAAACAGGCGCCAGCCCTAAACCGGTGGCGGATTCCACCAAGATTGCTGCAGTACAACCGGCACCTGAAAAACCGGTCAGGACCGAGCCGCCATTTGTTGTCTCTCGTTCGCGCAACTTGATTTTCATCACAGACCGGCCATTTAAGTTTGAGAGCCTTCGTCCGGCTGAGAGCAAGTTGCTCAGCGAGGATCAAAACTTTCGCCAGGCCCGGGAACGCTTCTCAACCGAACCGGTTTTTCTGTTCATCAATGTCGCCCTGAACGCCAATAGGATTTCCCCGGAAGAAAAAGAGGCACAAGAGCAGGATCGCAAAAAAGCCGAAGTAGAGGTCCAGGCTATCACGTCGCCCGACATTACACCGGCCATGGAAGAACAACCCATGCCCGACGCCGAGGACACTCCGGAAGTCCCCGGCACTGAACCACCGACGGTTATTGTTGCGACGGGCCCAACAATCAACCGAGGCGGTGGAATGGGCCCAGGACCTGCGAGTCCTCCGCCGGCGGTTCCGCCCCAGCCGATGATTTTCGGTTCAATGATGTCATTACTCGGAGCCGGAGAGCCCGAGTGGCCTGACGCAGTCGGCGTCGCCATAGCTCAGGAAGGCGACGATTACGTAATCCGTTCAATTCTGGTGGGGCCGCAGAATGGGAAGCGCCTGGTCCTGCCCTTCGTCACCCAACTGCTTGCTGGTCGCAGCTTGACTCCGCGTGCTCCGTCAGTTTTGCCTGACGATACTGAGGTGTTCGTCAGCGCGTCGTTCGACTGGGGACAGACCTACGAGAAGATGCTGGAGCGCATGGCGATATTCAATAAAGAACACGCCGTTGAGCTACAAAAGAGACCCACCGGTAATCGCAAAGAGAATGACGAAAAGCCTCATGATCCCTTCGCGGATTTTGAGAAGCTGGCCGGCTTCAGGATCAAAGACGATTTGCTTCCAGCGTTGGGGAACGAGATTTCCGTTGCCAGTTCGATGAAAGCGCTGCAAGGGGCCGGTCCCTTCGGAATGATGGCCCCACCGCCCGCGGCAGCCAAGGCAGCTCCTGATGCAAAGCAGACTGAAGCAGAAAAATTGCAGAAGGAGCGAGACCAGAAATCTGCTCCGGTTGTCCTGATCGCCGTCACCAACCGAGAAGCAGCACGTCTGTTGATGCCTAAAGTCATCGCGGGACTGGGTATTGGCGCGGCCAATATGATAGGAACCAAAGTTAAGATTGGCGACAGTGAGATGACCGACTTTGCGGGCGCCTTGGCTTACGCGTTTGTAGAAGATTTTCTGGTGATCTCAACCACTCCCACCGTTCGCCACTTGATCGAAAGCAATAACAATCATCAAACACTGGCTTCCAACAGCGCCTTTCGAGATTTCACGCGCTGGCAGCCATCCAACCTGGTCGGTCAAATTTACGTCTCGCCGGCGCTGATGGATAGTTACCTGCAGGCGGCGCACGACCCCAAGCAGACAATTGCCGCGGCCATGCGCGAATATCTGCTGCGTCTTAATCCGACGCCGCAACCAATTACCTATGCGCTCTCAAACGAAGGGTACGGTGCTGTTCATGAGTTGCACCTGCCAAAGACGCTGGTGCTGGCGAGCGTAGCCGGCGCGGCTTCAGCTACAAAAAACCCTCCGCCCGAAAGAAACGAATCGTTTGCCTTGGGCATGCTATACAGAATCGTCAGCGCCGAAGAGGAGTACCGGTCAACTACGGGAAAAGGCAGCTATGCCTCGCTGGATAAACTAATCGAAGCGAAACTGATCTCCCGTGAAGTTCTTGACAAGTATGGCTATCGCTTTGAAATCTCAGTCACAGGCGATCAGTTCCAGGCAACTGCAACACCTGTCGAATACGGCACGGGTGGAAAGCTGTCGTACTTTGTGGACCAAACTGGTATTGTCCGCGGCGGCGATCACGGTGGGGGTGCAGCTTCTGTCGCAGACAATCCTCTTTATTAGGTCAACCTCTAAAATAACGGGCTGGCACGACGCGCCACTAATGCATCCTCCGATCTATTCAGGCTTAGCGATCACTATCAGGTTAGAATCGGCTTGAACTTAAATCAGACTTGATTTATCATCCACCCACTTAAATAAGGTCAAGGGTTCCCCAAGCAATTCAACCCATCCGATTTTTGCACTTTTTTTTTTCACAGTCTTGGTGATCGGGTCTGTGTAGGATTCTCTGAGCTGTCTCGTCTCCCGGACAGCTACAGAAGATTTTTGTTTTGTCTCTGAGAGTCGCGATCTACTAAACCTGCCGCCCAGAATCATTTTTCAAACACCCAGAGTCTCTGCAGTTCCATTTCCAAAGAACCCCAGGAGAAGCATCGATGCGCATAGATTTCAGACTGTACCTAGCCGGATTAGCAATTGTTTTAGTCCTTTCCTTTCTAACTTTCATGCCTAACGTGACTGCCACAAACGATTTGAGCGGAAAGAGAGTCAACAACACTCGAGCGGAAAAGAAGACCGACGACTCTGATGAAAAATCAACCGCGGGTAAGCGAGACTCCCGCACGGACAAATCAACCTCAGCGGCACCCGCCGGCGGGAGCAAAAAGTTAGCGGGCTCATCAGGCCTTGCCGTTAGCCCTGCCGTCGCTGAAAAGGATGACGACGAGTCAGACGATCCCGATCTCCCGAAATTTCTGCACGGCAAAATGGTGGAGTCGGAATACGTAAAGCTGAGAGATGAGTACATCGCCAGACTGCGCGGCATCGAGCCGGGTAAACCATTCGACGTTACCGCGCGGAGCCGAGCTCTCTCACTCATGGAACGACAGGTCTCAGAAATAAACCGCACCAGAAAATTTGAGGGAATACAGCAGCCACAGGCGTTTCCAAACTGGGTCGAACTGGGACCCGCACCGATCCCGAACGGTCAGACGCAAACCGTCGTGCACTCTGTCAGCGGCCGTTTGACGGCGATGGTGGTGGACCCAACGAATTCGAATACTCTATACGTTGGCTCCGCCCAGGGCGGACTCTGGCGCTCGCTCGACGGCGGCACGACGTTTACGGCGATCTTCGACAGCGCGCAATCGCTCGCTATCGGCGCACTCGCCCTCGACCCTAATGACAACACTCGACTTTGGGTCGGCACCGGCGAACCGAATGGTTCGTCAGATAGTTTTGCGGGCGTCGGCCTCTACCGCATTGAAAGCGCGAATACAACGCCGGTCTTGAACGGGCCAATTAATCCGGTGCGCTCGTATCTCGATGCCAGCAGCAATCCGCAGAACATACCCGTCTTTAATGGCCGCAGCGTAAGTAAAATCCTGGTGGATCCCCTCGACTCAAATATCCTGTTTGTTAGTACGGCAGGTGGAGTGATGGGCATCGGAGGGGATGCGCCGGGCGGCGGCACGATTCCTCCGCTTGGTTTGCGCGGGCTCTATCGCTTGAGCGCAGCGACTGGTCCGATCGGCTCAATTGGTGTCACACGCATTGGCGTCCGGTCGGGCCTCGGCATCGAAGGATGTTTCGACACCCCCTGTACGGGCAATCGTAATGTCAACGACATGGTGTTCGATACCGGCGATGCTACATTCAACACGGTCATCCTTTGGTTGAATGGCACGAACGTCGCAAACGACGGCGGAGTCTGGCGCACGACGAACGCGCTGGCGGCGACGCCCAGCTTTACGCGCACGCTGGCGACCGCTTCGACATCCACCTCAAACGGGCGCGGCCAATTCGCGATCTACAAGCCTGCTGCGGCTCCGTCAGTAATCTATGTAGCGAGCGGCGAGACAACCTCGGGCGCCGTCAAGCGATCTATTGACGGTGGCGTGACCTGGTCTGCGGCGCTGACGCCGGCTAACGGCTTCTGTGGCGGTCAGTGTTTCTATAACATCGGTCTTGCCGTGGTTGGAGGCGCGACGACCGCCACCGATCGCATTCACCTCGGTGGCAACGTGACCGGTGCGAGTACGCGCTTGCACGGAGTCTCGCTCGATGGTGGTACGACCTTTGCCAATCTCGCCTCAGGCCTGCATGCCGATACGCATTTCATCTATATCGACCCGACGACTCCCACCACCGTTTATCACTTGAATGACGGCGGCATCTGGAAGTCCACTGATTCGGGCGCGACGTGGACGAGCCTGAACAGTAACGGCTTAAAGGCCACTCAATTTATAGGCATTGCGGTCCATCCAACCGACCAGAATTTCACTATCGGCGGCACGCAGGATAATGGCACCAACAACCTGCTCAGTAGCGGTACTGCCTGGAATCGCGTTGATTTCGGTGATGGTGGATTTACTGCAATAGATCAAAATGCCACGGATCTCACGAACGTCGTGATGTACCACACCTACTTTAACCAGACTAACAACCTGATCGGCTTTGGCCGAGTTTTGACCACAGCCTGTGCCGCAGATGGGCAGTGGGCATTCAAGGGAATCTATGGAGGTGCTGTCGATCCCACACCGTACTGCGATGGTTCCACTGACACGTTTAATGGGATCAGCATCTCCGACAGCGTTCTCTTTTATGCGCCGATGGTTTTGGGGCCCGGTACTCCAAACACAGTCTATTTCGGCACCACGAAACTCTATCGATCAGCCAATAAGGGCGACACGATGCCCGCAGTCAGCCAGACGCTGACTTCCCCTATCAGCGCCATAGGCGTTTCCCTGCTGAATGATAACTATCGCATCGTAGGACAAAGCAATGGTGGCTTGTTTTATACTACGACCGGCACCAATCCGCTGGTTAACCTTGACGCCGCGAATGCGATACCCGACCGCTACGTGGGCCGCGTAGTATTTGATCCCAACAACAAGAACACTGCATACATCTCTCTCGGCGGTTATATGGCTGGAACCACAGCCGCGTTGTCGCACGTCTGGAAGGTTAGCAACCTGGACACAACACCGGTGCTTACGGGAATCAATGGCACCGGCATTACGGGATTACCCGATGTCCCCGTTAACTCTTTTGCGGTTGATCCGCAGCAGTCATTGCGACTGTTTGCGGGCACAGACATTGGTGTCTACATCTCCGAGGACGGAGGCGCTAAGTGGAGTCCTTATGGGACAGGATTGCCGCGCGTTGCCGTCTTTGGAATGGCGATTCAGAACGTCAAACGCGTGCTGCGAGTGGCCACGCACGGCCGCGGCATGTGGGAGATTCCCCTCTTTGCTCCCACGGCGACATCATCTTCAATCAGCGGAAGTGTGACAAACATAAGTGGTCAGCCACTAGCGGGCGTCACCGTGCGACTGTCAGGGTCAAAGACCGCCATCTCGATCTCTGACAGCAGTGGCAACTACCGCTTCAGCGATGTTGATACGGGCGGCTTCTTTACAGTCACCCCAGAGTTCGCCAATTACCACTTCAGTCCGGGGAGCCGTTCCTTCTCTCTTGTCGGAGACAAGACTGACGCAACCTTTACCGCCGCGGCGGATGCCGTGGCCATCGGCAACGCCATCGACACCTCTGAGTATTTTGTGCGGCAACAGTATCTCGACTTCCTAGGTCGTGAACCTGATGCTGGTGGCCTCAACTACTGGAGTGATCAGGTCAACTCCTGTCACGGCTATGCAGATTGTGTGCGCACGAAACGAATTGCAGTTTCCGCGGCCTTTTTCCTGTCGCAGGAATTCAAGGACACGGGTTCATTCGTCTATCGTCTCTATAAAGGAGCGCTCGGCCGGCAACTGCGCTACAGCGAGTTCTCCGCTGATAGCAGCCAGGTTGTTGGTGGGCCAAATCTGGAAGCCAGCAAGACTGCTTTCGCTGACGCTTTCGTCAAGCGGGACGAGTTCACGGCAAAGTATCAGGAGAAGACAACGGCGGAAGCGTTTGTTGATGCGTTGCTGCAAACCATGAACGATGGTTCTGCCGTGGATTTGGCAGCCGAACGTGCAGGTTTAATCAGTCGCTACCACGAAGGCGCGGACATGAACGAAAGTCGTGCTTTGGTGGTGCGTCAATTAGTGGACGCCGACATGTTTGCGACTGCCGTTTCCAACCAGCAGTTTGTAGCCATGCAGTACTTTGGCTATCTGCGACGCAGCCCGGATGAGACAGGCTTTAACTTCTGGCTTAACGTGCTCAATAACAATCCAAACAATTATCGCGGGATGGTTTGTTCATTCATCACCTCGACCGAGTATCAGCGACGGTTCGGTTCGTTGGTCACTCAGAGTAATAGCGACTGCGGACGTTAATCTAAGCAGGTGCCAGCATCAAAGGAGCGAGCGCGGCCATGGATGTCGCGCTCGCCCTGCCGGCAAAACTGACAGCAGCGGCAACTATTCCTTCGCTAAGGTTGAGACCATCGACGGAATATCAGCGGAGGTTCTCTACCGTTGTTTCGCACAGCAATGCTGAGTGCGGGAGTCGATAGGATTAGAGGACTAACCGAGTAGAAAACCATCGGGCAAAGGCGCTTTTATTACAAACGCCTTTGCCCGAAAGTCTTAATACCATGTCCTCAGGCGGATCACTGCGGTCTAAACGCTCGATCCCTCAATTCATTCAACTCACAAAACAAATCGCGCTTTTTCACCAGGGTCCGCGAAGCAGCCGAGCGGCTTCCAGCTTTTTATAAACCGGGTAAACCCATTTCGCGGCGGCTTCACGTATTGCCAATGTCGCTTCCTGCTGCTTGCGCCGCGAGTCATTGACTAACGGGGCCGCGTCATTCTTCGCATGCAGTCGTGTCGTCTGCTCGATTTTTTTGAAATCTTGAGCCGAGCATAAAACTCGGAAAAGCTCGAACAGGTAAGCTGAGACGACATCCGGTAGTTGTTGATAATTGATTAGCGTTCCACCATCAGACGAATGAGCCAGTGCCGCCTCGCTGATTCCTGCCAGAGTACTGGCCAAACTTTCAATCAGAGTCGTGGTCATCAATGAGCCGTTAACCACCGGCGGAAGACCTGCCGGCGCGGACCCCGGTAGCATATAGACTGAGGGTTGAGCAGCCTGAGATGCAAGCACCTCGATCGGATCACGATAAAGAAAGATCCAGGGCACGTCAGGAAATGATCGCCGGATTAGTGGGAAATCAAGCATGTGCCAGGCGTCGAACTTGATGAAGTAATACTTCTCGTTTCCTTTTCGCGGCCGGCCCAGAGCGTTGACGACGCCACGTAGCCAACTCACCCGCTGCTCAATTTCAACCACTGCGTCACCGGGCCGTGCGCGCAGGGCAAAATTAATCGGCGGCGCCTCGGAGATTACAATGCTATCGGTGAGTGATGCGAGCATTCGTGCCATCAACGTAGAGCCACAGCGAGACATATGAAAGATGAAGCCCGTCGGATAGAGGCAAGGTGAGGTGCCGTTCAGTTCCAGTAGTGACTCAATTGGAGTCTGGCGACGAAGAGAAGATTTGACGGCCTGCGCAGACAGCGCTCGATGGTTTGGTTAAAGAAGGGATCGGAAAAGGCCTCTGCCCCGAGATAGCACCAGTCAGCCAGCAACTGTGCATTTTCGAAGTAGAGCCGAAAAGGAATCCATCCTTCTAATCCAACCGCGCTGGTCAAGCTACCCATCCCTCGAGTTTTGCTCTTTTGGCTTCGTCCAGTGCGTGCTCAACGTCTGCGTGGTTAAAGCGAAACCCCTGTTGGAAGCCAACGCGAGTAACCAGCCGGACTAAGCTGGATCGGTCATCGGTTTGCCTGAACCGCGCCTGTATCTGCGGTTCGCGCATAACGAATGCCCGAAATTGTTCGAAGCCTTCGGTCGATGACTCATACACGGGAGTTTGTATTTCAGATTCTTGATCGACTGCCCCGGCCATTAATGCTCGAAGCCAGTCATTCAGCTCGCAATCAATAACCAGATGAATGCGGTCGACGGCTGAATCGTTCCTGACCCAGTGTGGCAGTGAGAAGTCGAGATACCAGCATTCGCCTTCTTTCATATGGACTCTGTCCGCGTCCAGGAAAAATTGCACCGCCGGGTCCGTCACAATTGGAACGTGCAAACGTATTTCGGCATCGCCAAAAGAAAAGTTGTAATCGCTGTGCTCCTTTATATACGCGCCCCCCGCCAGCTTCAGCAGTCGCACCGAGATTATGGGACAGGCAAAAGCCGAGAGAACGGTGCGCAAATTCGGACATCGCTCTAAGATCGCCGTGTTTTTGATTGCACCCTGCGAGTGTCGATCGTGATATAGCTTCGTGGCAGAGCCATCAATTGATCGCAGAGCCACCCCTGTCCATTCGCCTTCGAAGTAACTGGAGTTGAAGTGAGGATGCCACTCCTCTTGTTTTATGTGCGCGAGATCCTGCCGCAGCTGCGCGGGATCAAAGCTCAGCGGAAGTTTGTATCGACTGATCATGGCCTTATAAGATGTGAACCGCAAAAAGCTGCACGCGATTCTAGCTTGCGATGTTGGTGTTTGGCGAGTTCAGGTATTTGTAAATTATGAACGCGATTCTGGTTATTTTTGGGGCAGCAACGCGACGTCGACGCCGCGAATCTCCGCGTCCAGAGTCCTGTCCTCCATCATCCGGATGTGGTTGTCTCCGGCTTCTCTGACCTTAACAATTGTGAAGGCCGTGGCAACTATAATCTCTCCGTGGCCAGCGCCACTGCCGGTTGCACGCTGGCGCAACAGCCGACCGCGGCGCCGGCTGTGATCAGCGGCCGGGTCACAACACCTGAAGGCGCTCCGCTGGGCGGCGTCACCATTAGCATCGACGGCACGCAAGGGCAAACTGCCATCACCGATGCCACTGGATATTATGGATTTGCAGATGCTCAGCCTGGCTTCTACACCATCACGCCGGCGCTTGCCAATTACACACTCAGTCCCCAGAGTCGCTCGTTCTCTTCAATCGGCAACCGGACCGAGGCGTCGTTCACGGCCGCACAAAACTCTGTAGCCACACAGAATCCCGTTGACTCTCCAGAATATTTCGTCCGGCAACAATATCTCGACTTTCTGGGTCGCAAACCGGATCAGGGCGGTCTCGATTTCTGGGCCGGTAAATTGAGAGCATGCAGCAGTAGTATTTCATGCACCCGGCAGGCGCGTATTGACGTCGGCGCTGCATTCTTTATGAGCGATGAATTCCGATTGACACGCGCGCATACATGAACAACATCTTTTGGAACGCGCGCAGCAATGCGAGTGGTGCCGGCAAGAATTATGCAGTGACAGTCGCCGGGACCGCGCCGAACCCGGCCGGCCTGACGACGAACTACAATGATCTGTTCGCCAGCGGCACCGGTGGATTTGTAGGTCTCTTCAACGCCATCGATCAGACGGCTTTGAGTGATTGGCAAACCGCAACCGGACAGGACGCAAACAGCGTTTCCGTCGATCCGCAGTTCAGAGCTCCGACCGCAAATGCAGCGGGAGTCGATCTTCACCTCTTCAGCACCAGTCCGCTGACTTCGATAGGCTTGACCATCGCCGCTATCACCAACGACTTTGATAACGATCCTCGGCCCGCGACTAATCCCGACATCGGCGCCGATGAGCTGGTGATGGGAAGTGGCGGCACGATTGCCGGCGGCACCTATTACAATGCGAGCTTCAACGACGGCGATACGCTAAGCGGCGACGTCACTGTGACCAATCAACTGACCCTCAATGGAAAGGTCTCTACCGGCAGCAACACTTTGACGGTAGACTGTAACGCCACTGTAGTCGGAGGTGGCGCCGCTAACTACGTGATTGGCAATCTCAAGAAAAACTTCTGCGCCACGGGCCAATTCAAATTCGACGTCGGTACAGCCAATGGCTATTCGCCATTACTGTTGACCGCTAACAGCGGCACGTTCCCGGCCGGCTTTACCACCAAGGCAGTACAGGGACCACAACCGGTCGTTGATCCGAGCAAGTCCATCCAACGTTACTGGACCCTGACAAACACGACTATCAGCAACGCGGATCTCCAGTTTCAATACCTGGCGGGTGACGTCGCCGGCAACGAAAATGCCTACAAGCTGATACGGGTTTCCGGTGGTACCCCGGTCGCCTTCCCCGCCAGCACCGTGTCGGTGGTGAATCATACCGCGAGCCTAAATGGCGTCACCGGTTTTTCAGACTGGACTGTAGGCGAAGCCGCAGCTCCGACGGCCGCACCCGGGTCAATCCGAGGTCAGATCACCCGGACTAACGGTGAGCCGATGGGAGGCGTAACAATTTATCTCAGCGGCAGCGTGATTGACCGGGCGATCACAGATGCCAGCGGCAACTATCGCTTCGAGACTCTGGCCGCTGACGGTTTCTATACGGTAACTCCGGCACTCGCGGACTATGGCTTCTCGCCTGCGACCCGGTCGTTTTCGCTGGCGGGCAACCGAGTCGACGCAGGGTTTACTATTAACGATGCTGCTGCATCGGCGAATGTCATCGACGCCTCTGAGTATTTTGTGCGGCAACAGTATCTCGATTTCCTTGGTCGTGAACCTGATCACGGTGGTCTCATCTACTGGAGTGATCAGCTCAACGCCTGCCACGGCGATGCTGATTGTGTGCGCACGAAACGCGTCGACGTGTCGGCGGCATTTTTCCTGTCACGGGAATTTTTACGCGGGCCGTGCGACTGCAGAAGCTTTCGTCGATGCCATGCTGCAAACGATGAGGAATTCAGCTGAGGTGAATCTGGCGAGCGAACGTGCAGCCATGATCAGTCGCTACAACGAAGGCGCTACCCAGAACGAGAGTCGCGCCCTCGTGGTGCGGCAACTGGTCGACAATGCAGTCTTCGCTAATGCGGTGAACAACCAGTCGTTCGTAGCCATGCAGTACTTTGGCTATTTGCGGCGCAGTTCGGATGCGGAGGGCTACAACTTCTGGCTCAATGTGCTGAACAACAACCCGGAGAATTATCGCGGGATGGTTTGTTCGTTTATCACTTCGAGTGAATACCAGCGGAGGTTCTCAACCGTCGTCTCCCACAGCAATGCGGAGTGCGGCAGGTAGATATCCGCTGATTACCGCCAGATAGGATAGATGAGAGCGCGACACCCTTGATCACAGGTTGCGCGCTCTTGTTTTCTGTCTGAGGATTCGGCGTCAGCTGCGGACGAGCTTTTTCAAATCCCACCGCTTGAGCGGGTGGATAGTTCAGTTCCGGGCTAATGTACGCGTGACAACTTCAGGTACTTCTGCATTCCGCTTGAATAGAGTATTATTCGTCCACCTTCAGAGTAACCGATCTCAGTTTTACTAAGTTTTCGAATTGCAGTATCGAGGCGGAGTTGGCCTGGCCTCGAGCGATTAAGGAGAACCCCCCATGAAGTCGTATATCAGATTTTACGTTCCGTTGTTAATAGCGTCGTTGATAGCCTTAGTTTTGGTTGCTGATGGATTCTTATCCAACAAGGAACAATTAAGTGCAAAGCTATCAGAGCAATCCCCGACCGAGGTTACTACCTCGGCTTCACGGGAGACTGCGTCTACTCCGTTGCAATCATCGCTTCCCGCTCCGCCAAGACGAGAAGCTGACAAAAAACTTTTCTCATCGATAGCGGCGCGGCCCGAGGGCGTTGCATCGCCTATTAGCGAAGCAACTCACACTACGGACGCCACCGAGGCGAGTGCGGAAGTTACCAAAGAAAATGGGCCGCTCGTTTTTTCGGATGTGAGCAACCTTCGGACCCGCGCGCTAAAAGGATCGGCCGGTCAGGAGACCACGCAGCAGATTTCTGCCACGGACGTGCAGAACGTGACCAACCGCAAACCCATCGAGTCGCGGCTCACGCGGGCAGGGAAAAGCTTCAACGGAGACTTACGAGATCTTCCTTACGAAAAGTCAGTCGCGCTGGAACTGCCTGAGCACGACGATCCGTACACTGTCCGAAGGTTCCTGAGGACTCCCCCAGCCGAAGGCAATCAGACCAGCACGGAACCCTCGATTGCGTTGCCCGCAGCGCCTGCCCCCACTCCGCTCAACGTGTTTGAAGGCCTGGACCGCTTCGGCTTTGGCGCCGGTAGTCCTCCCGATACGAACGGCGACGTCGGCCCGAACAACTACATCCAGACCGTCAACACCTCGATCGGCATTTACAACAAGTCGACCGGTGTTCGCGACGCCGCGTTTACCTTCAACACCTTTATGAGCCAGGGAAACTTCGGGAATCTTTGCGACACAAATAACTTGGCGATCCCGTGGCGCTTTACGACAGCTTCGAGGACCGCTGGATCATCACGGACTTCGCTTTCGTCCTTGATGGCTCAGGCAATGTTGTCGCGCCGGCGTTCCAGTGCTTTGCGGCTTCGAAGACTGGAGATCCACTCGCGGGCGGATGGAATTTCTATTCGATACAGATCAATGACGGCCTCAACGACTATGAGAAGCTGGCTATCTGGCCGGATGGTCTCTATATGTCGGCTAACATGTTCTCCTTCGGCGCCGGCTCTAGTTTTCAGGGTGCCCGGGCCTGGGCGTTCAATAAAGCCCAGATGTACGCGGGCGCGCCTACTGTGCAGAACTTATCCTTCAACGTAGGCGGCGGCGACTTCACCCTCATCCCCGGCAACGCGCGCCTACAGACCGGCACGCCCCCAGCAGGCTCGCCCAACTACTTTCTCTCAACGTGGCTCTTCACTAATGCAGTCACAGTCTATAAGTTCCACGTAGACTGGGACAGGATTTCGCTTTCAACTTTCACCGGACCGGACGTTCCCATTGCCGCAACTAGCTGGCCCAATGCCGCTGTGGCGAACGCAGCACAGCCGGGCACCGCAACATTGCTGGACGTGCTTCAGCTTCGGGCGATGGTGCAGAACCAGTACACAAATTTAGGCGGTGTTGAGTCGCTGTGGGCGCCCCACACAGTACGCCGCGGGGATACGAGCGGTCTCGCTGCGCCGCGTTGGTATCAGGTAAATGTAACCGGCGGCACCGTCAACCCGAGTCTTCCTCAAGCCACGACCTGGGATCCAGACGCCGCAAATGTCATCAATAGATTTATGCCGAGTCTCGCCGTTGATCGGGCCGGCAACCTGGCGCTCGGCTACAGCACGTCGAGCGGCACGGCGTTCCCGTCAATCAAGTATGCCGGCCGCCTCTCTACTGATCCAGTCAATACTTTCAGCCTGACCGAGCAGTTGCTTTTCGCCGGGACGGCCTCCCAAACTGGGGTTACCCGCTGGGGCGATTACAGCTCGATGACGCTCGACCCGAACGGATGTACCTTCTGGTACACGACTGAATATGCCAACCCGGCCGATCAGACTTTTGATCACCGGTGGCTGACCAAGTTCGGTTCGTTCCAGTTTTCACCGTGCACCACTATTGGCAATGGCACCTTGCAGGGCACGGTTACGGTAACGCCCGGCGGCGCTCCGATAAACGGCGCGACCGTGGCCTTCGGTGCTCGAACCACCACCACTAACGGCGCCGGTTTCTATTCATTTGCTGCAATTCCGGCGGGTACCTATCCAACTGAAACGGCGAGTAAGCCAGGCTTTGGTTCGAGTACGACGACAAACATAGTAGTCGCCGAAGCTGGAACTACGGTAAAAGACTTCGCACTTTCATCCGCGCCTTCAAACGCTTGTCTGACTGATACAACGCAGCCCGATTTTCAACTAGGCGTCTTTCGCAGTCTCGATTTAGATACCACCCCCGGCAACGTCACGCTTTTGAATGCTCCGACCGTTGACCAGTCGAACACGGCTGGCACCACAACGGGGACGAGTTTTGGCACGGCCAGTTGGGGCGGGCAAACTTTTATCCCAGCGGTTACCGGACAACTCACAAAGGTGGACGTTCAGCTCTTTTGCTCGGGGTGCACCGGCACCACGCCCAATCTGACGCTTTCAGTTCGAGCCACGAGTGGCGGTCTGCCAACTGGCGCTGACCTTGCCACTGCTACCATTCCGGGCTTCTCAAGCGGCTCGGCCATTTACTACACGGCCACCTTTGGCGCACCGGCTACTCTGACTTCTGGAACACAATACGCTCTGATCTTGCGCCCGGTCGCGGCACCTTCGGTTGGCGGCTATTTCTGGATTCGCGCCAGCCCGAGTTCCTATGCTAACGGGCAGCGTGTTATTTCGACCGATAACGGCGTGACGTGGACCGCCGATTCGACCAGAGACTTTAACTTCAGGGCCTACATGCAGACCGGTTTCGCTGCGTCCGGCGATCTGACCTCGGGCGCGAAGGATTCTAATCCGACTCCGCCTGCATTCGCCCGCTGGAACTCGTTGTCCTGGACTGCTACTGTCCCGGCAAACACCACACTGAAATTCCAGATTGCGGGCAGTAACAACCCGGCTGGGCCGTTCAACTTCATCGGCCCGGATAGCACGGCTGCGACTTTCTTTACTTCCAGCCCAGCCTCGATCGTTAACCTGGTAAATGGCCTACGATACTTGAAGTACAAAACTTTCCTGACAACAACCAACGGCGCGGTCACTCCAACTGTGAGCGACGTCACGGTCTGTTACAACCAGGGACCAACCGCGGCACCGGCCGTCCTCGGTGGCGGGATTACTACGCGGGACGGCGCGCCGCTCGCGGGGGTAACTATTAACCTGAGCGGGTCCAGATCGATGGAGGCCATCTCTGACAGCAACGGCAACTACCGCTTTGAGAATATTGAGACGGGTGACTTTTACACGGTTACGCCGGCGCTGGAGAACTATCACTTTAGTCCTGCCAGTCGTTCGTTCTCGTTAACCGGGAGTCGAACGGACGCGATGTTTACGGCTGAGCCGGATGCCACCCTCGTTGGCAATGCTATCGACACCGCTGAATATTTTGTGCGGCAACAATATCTCGACTTCCTTGGTCGTGAACCTGATGCCAGTGGTCTCAACTACTGGAGTGATCAGATCAACTCCTGTCACGGCGATGCAGATTGTGTGCGCACGAAACGCATCGACGTCTCGGCGGCGTTTTTCCTGTCGCAGGAATTCAAGGACACGGGTTCCTTCGTCTATCGTCTCTATCAAGGAGCGCTCGGCCGGCAACTGCGCTACAGCGAGTTCTCTGCTGATCGCGCGCAGGTTGTTGGTGGTCCAAACCTCGAAGCAAGCAAGGCTGCTTTTGCAGATGCATTCGTCCAGCGTACGGATTTCATGAACAAGTACGCCACCAAGGCGACGGCGGAAGCTTTTGTCGATGCTCTGCTTCAGACGATGAGTGATTCGTCTGCGGTAAATCTGGCGAATGAACGTGCGGCCTTAATCAGCCGCTACAACGAGGGTGCTGGTCAGTCTGAGAGTCGCGCGCTCGTAGTGCGGCAATTGGTGGACAATGCAACCTTCGCTGCTGCGGTTAACAACCAATCGTTCGTGGCCATGCAGTACTTTGGCTACCTGCGGCGTAGTTCGGATACAGAGGGCTATAACTTCTGGCTCAACGTGCTGAACAACAATCCGGAGAATTATCGCGGTATGGTTTGTTCGTTCATCACGTCGACCGAGTTTCAACGGCGCTTCAGCACCATTGTCTCGCACAGCAACGCGGAGTGCGCGAGGTAGAGGCGCTCAGAGTACCGCCTTCAGGCGGGCATTTCTATTCATAAGAAGTTAGCCGCGGATCGCGGAGAGCGCGTATAGTAAAAATTATCAGCCACAGATAGACGCAGCTAAAGACACGGATCTGAGTAATCCAATCAGATCGATTTTATCTGTGGTTATCTGTGGCTTATTTTTTCCTGTCCGCGGAATCCGCGGCTAGTTCATTATTAAAGGAAACGCCCGCCTGAAGGCGGTACTCTGAGCGCCTGTTGAAGTATTGACCCGTCGCCCGTTTAGGGTTTATTGTCGGTAACACTTCCAGTTATTTTAATCGCTTCGTCTCCGGCTGATGGAGTGCTTCGGGAATCTTCCAGAGCTTTGCTATCGTCGCGGCAAAATTGTCGATGCTCTCCTTACGACACTGGGCAACGAGGTGGGGGCGAACTTGAGTTCACAGCGTCAGAATTTGATTGATTTGTTTAATGCTGGTGGTCGAGGAAACGTGCTTTACCGCGTGGCTGATGCCGATGCTCAAGGTCGCAGCTTCTGGTTGAATGTGCAGAACAATGGCGTGAACTATCGCGGGATGGTCTGTTCGTTCATTACTGCAACGGAATATCAACGTCGCTTCAGCACCGTTGTCCCGAACAGCAACGCTGATTGCGCCAAGTGACATCCTCGATCGCTACAGGCGTTTAGGTACCGCCTTTAGGCGGGCTTTTCCGCCGGGGGAAGGGCAAAGAGCAAAGAGGTAAGTGTGCGTGAGCGCTACTTTCTCTGACGCCCACCGCGTTTGTTCAATCCCACCTGCGTCAGCGGGTGGATGGTTCAATTCCCGCCTACTTGAGGTGCTTATTCCGATTTTGAAAAATCCCACCTGCGAGCAGGTGATAATTCAATACCGGCCTATGGTCGCAGCGAGCCTGGAATTGAACTATCCACCTGCCAACGCAGGTGGGATTCAAAAACTAATCTAAGTCGCCTGTAAGTTGGGATTGAAACGTCCGCCTGCTTACGCAGGCGGGATTTGCGGGGCTCTGTCGCCTTAGGATTCTCATCCCACCTACCTAGGCTGAGCTAGACGGGAGGCGCCACCACCAGCGCCACCACTCCTTACTCTACTGGCAGTCCTGGTTTGATCGAGTGACTGATGGTCCAGAGCGCAACTGATATTCGGTTGAGGTAATAAACGAACAGACCATGCCGCGGAAATTTCTCGGCTGACTGGCATCCAAAATGTTCAACCAGAAATCATAGCCGCCCTGGTCCGGATCCCGCCGCAGGTAACCGAAGTATTGCATCAACACAAAGGCCGGATTGTATTCGCGAGCCTGGAACTCCTGAATATTAATCATATCCAACAGCACCTGGGCCCTGGTCCTGGTTGCCGAGTTCAATCCATCGATCGCCGCCTGACGTTGCGCGCCAAAGTCCGGACCACCGAGACCCGCCGTCCCGTAAAGGCTATTCACGAACACATCCGCCGCAAGTGACGGCGGATACTGTGAGACAAACTCAGGGCGGGCGACAAATGCGTTCGCATAATCAATCGTGCTCTGGGGTAAGCCTGAGCCACCAACCAGCAGGGCCCGGTCGGCTATGAATTGCGCGAAGGAGACATTGGCGCGATTCGGAACGTTCGCACGCGTGCCATAGGCGCCGCGATACGTGCGATAAACCACGTAGCCCGTTTGCTGGAATTCAAGTTCGATAAAGAAAGCGGCCGAGACGCCAATGCGCTGCGCATGAATACAAGCTGCATCACCTCCGCAATCTGTGATCACCGATGTCCAGTACTCGAGTCCGCCCTGATCCGGATCGCGGCTGAGAAAATCTCGATAGTGCTGCCAGACAAAGAACTGCGCCGTGTCCAAAGCATTGGGCGTTAAAGGCTCGTCGCGATTAAGTGTGCCGTTGCCATCTCGATCGATGGAGTTGCGGCGGCCCGCACCGACTGCTACGCCTGTAAAAGTTAACTCTGCACGAGTGCCGGCTTGCTGCAATAGCGTCGCCAGTGGAACGCTCGCCTCTCCCTGCTTATCCGTTTGATAACTGCCGTTGCCAAGATACAAAAAGCCGCGGGGCGTGCCGTTGTAAAGTCCGCGCACCACCAGCTCGCAGTTGTGGGCACCGGCCTGCGACTGCAACAGATTTATGCGATTGATGACAGCTGTTGAAGTTCTGTTGTCGGCATCAACGGTTACCGGAAGTCCGACCGCAGGCGCAATGCCGCTGTCGAAGGCAAGCACAAACTGCTCGATATCGCGACGCTGATTGTCGTTCTGAAAAACAAACGGGCTGGCATGCAGAAAACTAAACAGAGTGTCGGTAGAGCCATCGTGGATAAACCCATAACCCGTCACCTGCTCACCGGGCACGCGAAAGAAACCGGTCTTCTGATATTCACCCCGCAGTTGGGGCACCTTCAGGTCCTGCGATTCTGCTATCGCGAAGGCAGGAATCAATGCGCCGTTTGTCCCCGTGCCGCTACCGGGAGTTGCCGTATGACACTGGTTGCAGGTGAAGATACCTCCATCCAGCAGGTTGTTATTGAAGAGTGTCGCACCGCGCGCCGCGCTCGGGCCCGTCGCGGGATTCGGGAGAGTGCGGTCGAGATTCTGATTGGGATTTGGCGGATAACTGAGAGACTGAACAAAGGCCTGGAAGTCAGCCATCTCGGCGCCCGTCAACTGTCGCGGCCCGCCCAACAAACTTACAAAGGCCGGATTAAAGCTTGCCAATTGGGCGCGATCGCCACGCCAGTGCAAAGGCTCTGTGCCGCTGATGCCGCGCAGAGACTGGGTCGTCATCGGTCCCTTCATCGGATGGAATATCGATTGGCCCACGCCGAAGGGTCCACCCAGCGGATTTGCCACGATTTGCATATCCCCGATCGGATCTCCCAGATCCCAGGCGAGCCCATCGCGATGACCATTCCCGTGACAACTGGCGCAAGACAGATCACCGTGAGCCGAAAGACTACCATCGTAAAGAAATCGCCGCCCGCGACTGAGCTGAGCGGGCTCAGGATTAAATCCCACGGGCACTGTAGCAATGCGAGTTCTGGTTACCGTGTCGAGAATGCTCACGGTCTCGTCAAAGCGATTGAGCACATAAAGCAGCGGCCGCTTCGGATTCAGTGCGAGGCCGGTCGGTCCCTGCCCCACCGCGATGCGCGCGACGACATCCATACCCGGGGTAAGCACCGCCACCCTGGCTGAACCAGTGGCCGAGAGATACAACGTTCCACCGGGTTCGCGCACGATGTCAGCCGGAAGGGCCAGACTGTCAGCCCGCTCAGTCTCAGTCCCGGCGGGATTACCATAATTTATATGCTGATTGAGATCGCTGGTGGTGACAGTAGTGTTGGCCAGCCCTACCAGTGATATCCGAGTATTGAGGAAGCGTCCGCGCAGGTTTGGTTCAAACCGCACATCGTTGTGGGCCTCGTCGTTAATGACATCAAACTCATTACTGAGGGGATTGAAGACACCGTTTCCTATGTGCGTGCCGACGTGTCGTACTTCGCGACTGACCGTCGCCGCCGCACCGCTCGCATCCAGGACTACGAGATCAACGTCGGCGAGCGAATAAGGAATAAAAGGATTCCAGCGTCCATCGCCACGTTCATCGGACCAGTTGGATCCGTTCCATCTGACAATCAATCCGACAGCCGGGGCTGCCGGCAAACCAGACCTGAGAGCTGGTGAAGGAGCAGGTGGACCACCGCCGGCGGGTACGATGTCCGCCGGTATTATCGTTGTTTGGTTACCGGACTCAAATACAGAAACAAATACCCGGGCGCCGGCGGAATCACGCGCGAGCGCGCGAGGTTGCTTGCCACGAATGGGAATTATCTGCGGGGCAGTCAGCGGAGCCGCGGGATCGAAAATCTTGATCTGGCTGGGGCCGGAAACGCACACAAAAGCCATCTCGCGCTGTTGCCCGGCAAAAAGAACGTCTGTGGGTTCATCGCCAACGTCCAGGGTGCGCGTGACATTCCATGTTTTCAAATCGACGACACTGACCGAGTCGGACAGCCAGTTGGTAACCCACACTTCGCGATCGTTGCGGGCAGCCACACTGACCGGCTCCAATCCGACAGGTATCTCCGCCATCAGGGTGAGCGTTCGACCGGTGAGGTGAAAAACCGAGAGACTGTTGTTGGGCGTATTGACCGCCAGCAGACGCGTCCCGTCCGGCGTGATCGCGAGCGGATGGATCTGCGGCGCCTCAAAGTTTTTATAAGGAGCAGGCAGTCCCTGTGCGTTAACTAATGGCGGATGAGTTTGCGCGGTCCAGATCACAATGCTCGCGACTGCGACAAGGACGATGACGGTTCGCTGATGAGTTTTCATGTGGGTTTGACGTCCAGGCTTTCTTTTGCTTTTCGGAGTTGTCAGCGTCACCTCTCAGGGGGAGTTAGCTGGGTAAGATTGCGCGGTTGATTATTTCGGGAATCGGAGAAAATAGCAACAGTTAGCTGGACAGCTTGCCAATCTTTGACATTCACCCACTCCGGGCCTCAAAATTTCACTCCCTGCCAACCTGAGCTCCCGTCACGAAGGTCTCAGCCGGCATGGGGCCGGCTACCGTTTCCAGCGTTCTTCCAGGACAGGAAAAAATCTTATTTGTCCGTCAGTAACCGGCTAACCGTCGTCCCGTTTGTATGGAGATTTAATGAGTAAGGACAGATTTGAACGAGCTGTCACTCGGAGTAACCGGCGGGCTCAACTCATCACCCTCTTCAAGCCAGTTGCGATGCTTCTCGCGCTGTTGCTTTTGTTGACAACAGGGATGGCGCAACGCCACTTTTCCGGCGCTGGCAGCTCCAGATTCAGTTGCATAGCTCGCGAGCGCGGCGCCGCTAAGCGACTCGCGCCGACACCACAAAGTTCCGATAAGCGCGACGCCGGTATTCCATGGTCTGGCGACAGGGGCGTCGTCCGGACAACGACCGAGATCATGCTGGCCCAGTCCCACTCGAAACCCGGGCTCGTCGTCTTAAAGCCGGAGCGCGAAATATCAGAAGACGATCGGCGCGAGCAGGATCACAACGCCGTAAGCCAGGCGGCAGTACCCAACCGCGTCTTTGAGAACGCGAACGTTAACCAGACTACCCCAAGCACCGCAGCCCCACAGACAGTCACGACCAACTTCAATGCGGTTATCGCCCCTGCCGAAACCAGCAAATCTCCTCCCGACACGATGGGGACCGTGGGACCAGCACAGTTCTTTCTATTTATAAACGGCAGGCTTAAGACCTTCAATAAGGGGACAGGTGTGGCTGATGGCGTGCTCAATGCCGATCCTGATGTCTTCTTTAGCTCCGTCATGTCATCGTTCCCTCCAGGCGGATTAAATTTTACGAGCGATCCTCAACTGCGTTATGACCGGCTGAGCAGCCGCTGGATCCTAACCATGATCGATCTTCCGAGTACGTCGCCCTCGAGCATCGCGAATCTGCCGAATCGCATTCTGATCGCAGTTTCAGACGCGGCCAGCGCCGGTGTCATTTCGCCGGGAACGATGTGGACATTCTATTTTGTGCAGCAGGACATCGTGGGCGGCGGGCCTTCGAGTGGAGAGTTCCTCGACTACCCCTCGCTCGGTGTAGACAGCCAGGCACTTTATATCGGCGGCGTGATGTATGACGCGGCAGCCGGTATTTTGAAAAACACCTCTGCGTTTGTAGTGCGCAAGAGCTCGATTCTCAGCGGCGGGCCGGTCGTCACCACCGCCTTTCGAAACTTAATTAACGGCGATGGACCAAACGCGCCACGCGGCGTCGATAATTACGATCCCAGCTCGAACGAAGGCTACTTTGTCGGTGTCAGCCATGCCGCTCTCGGCAGACTAATCATCCGCCGTGTGAGCGATCCAGGTGGCTCGCCAACTATCTCGGGGAACATCGCTCTTACGGTCAACGCCACCTCGAATCCCATCAACGTGGACCATCTGGGTAATACGAGTGGGGCAAGCGGCGAGCTTGACACGTTGAAAGACAGGCTGATGGCGGCCCATATTCAAAACGGCCGGCTCTGGACCGCCCACGCGAATGCTGTCACAAGCAGCGGTGTTTCATCCGAAGTCGATCCCGAACGACGCAACGGGGTGCGCTGGTACGAACTCAACGGCATCCGCAGCAGCGACAATGGTGGTGTGCCTGCAGTAGTTCAATCAGGGACAATCTTTGACAACGCACCCTCAGCGGCAGCCGCTCGTCAATACTGGATGGCGACAGTAATGGTATCCGGTCAGGGGCATGCCGCCTTTGGCTTCAGCTCGGCCGGTTCAGCCTATCGAATCAATGCTGCCACCAACGGCCGGCTCGCTAACAACACTCTCGGCACGACCCAGGCGGTTGCGTTCTATACGGCGAGTTCCACAGCTTACAATCCGCCAGCGGATCCGGGAGGGATCGACGGCCGGCACTGGGGCGACTATTCCTTCACGAGTCTTGACCCGCTCGACGATATGACGATGTGGACGATCCAGCAGTATTGCAGCGCCACCGATACCTATGGACTGCAAGTGGCGAAGCTCGCTGCGCCGCCTCCGGCAACTCCGGCTTCAGCTTCGCCTTCAACTGTGTCTATTAATCTGCCCTCAGTGAATGTCGTGATCACGGGCACGCCTGTGAATGGTTCCGGCTTTTATGATCCAGGCGCAGATCTGGCGACCCCAGCCTTGGCCTTCAGTCACATCTCCGCGAGCGTATCCGGTGGCGTCACAGTCAACAGCGTCACTTACACCAATCCGACTCATGTCACGCTCAACCTCTCGACTCTCGGAACTCCAACCGGTCCCAAGGATGTCACCATCACCAATCCTGACGGGCAAAGCTCGACAGGTACCGCCGTCATAATGATAACGGGGCCATCGGCGTCGCCTGCGACTATCAGCGGTCGCATCACCGACACGTCAGGTGTGCCAGTGGGGGGAGTCACGTTATATCTCAGTGGTCCAACCACGAAGACAACTGTTACCGACGGCCTGGGCCAGTACCGCTTTAATGGAGTAGAAGCTGGTGGATTTTTCACTGTTACGCCCCGACTGTCGAACTACACCTTCTCTCCCGCGAGTCGATCATTCTCCGTCGCCGGTAATAAGACTGACGCAGCCTTCACTGCGGCAGCCAATGCCGTTACTACCGCCAACGCCATCGATACTGCGGAATACTTTGTGCGACAGCAGTATCTTGACTTCCTCGGCCGCGAACCCGACGCAGATGGCTTGAATTACTGGAGCGCCCAGCTGAACTCCTGTAACGGCGATGCAGATTGTGTGCACGCGAAACGCATCGACGTTTCCGCTGCGTTTTTCCTGTCACAGGAATTTGCGGACACAGGCTCGTTTGTCTACCGGCTATATCAGGGAGCATTAAGTCGCCAACTGCGCTACAGTGAGTTCTCTGCTGAGCGCGCGCAGCTAGTTGGTGGGCCAAATCTGGAAGCGAGCAAGGCTGCTCTTGCCGCCGCCTTCGTGCAGCGGTCGGAGTTCATGGACAAGTATCAGGGCAAGGCCACGGCGGAAGCTTTCGTCGATGCTCTGCTGCAAAACATAAGCGACTCGGGCAAGGTGAATCTGACGAGCGAACGCGCCGCCCTAATCAGTTGGTACAACGAAGGTCCCAATCAGAATGCGAGTCGTGCTCTCGTGCTGCGGCAACTGGTCGACAACGCAACCTTCGCGGCTGCGGTTAAGACCCAGTCGTTCATAGCCATGCAGTACTTTGGTTATCTGCAACGCAGCCCGGATGCGGAGGGTTACAACTTCTGGCTCATCGTACTGAACAACAACCCCGAGAACTATCGCGGCATGGTTTGTTCATTTATCACTGCGGCTGAGTTTCAACGCCGCTTCGGCTCCATTGTCTCGCACAGCAATGCAGAGTGCGGGAGGTGAGTATCCGCAGATTACGACACTGAAACGAACGAGAGCGCGGCACCCTCAACGCAGGCTGCCGGGCTCTTGTTTTCCCTCTGCGTAATCTGCGGATTCGACTTACTTGATCTGCGGATTCTTTCTACTTCAGGTTCTCGATCTCCACCGGCTCGACCGCTTCGGCCAGATCAAACCCGAACACGCGAGAGTAAAAATAGAGTTCTCCATCCATCGCTCGTTTCATATTTTTCGCCTGCCGAAATCCATGTTGCTCACCGGCGAAGGCGATATACGCAACCGGAAGTCCCTTGTCGCGCAACGCGGCAACCATCGTTTCAGCCTGGCTTGGCGGCACTACCATGTCCTCGAGACCCTGGAAAAAAATGACGGGACAGGATAACTGCTCAGTGAAGTTTATCGGCGAGCGAGCCACGTACAGATCGCGTCTCTCCGGGTATGGCCCGATGAGCCCATCCAGATACCTTGATTCAAACTTATGAGTATCTTTCGCCAGGGCTTCGGCATCGCTGACCCCGTAGTGACTGGCCCCGGCTTTAAAAACATCTCGAAAAACCAACGCACACAAGGTTGTATAACCTCCCGCACTCCCGCCGCTAATGGTCAATCGTAGGCCATCGACATCGCCGCGCTCAACCAGGTAACGCGCTCCGTTCGCGCAATCATCCACATCCACGATGCCCCACTGGCCCTTCAGCCGCTCGCGGTAATCGCGCCCATACCCGGAACTGCCGCCGTAGTTAACGTCCAGCACGGCGATGCCGCGGCTGGTCAGATACTGGATAGCTAGACTCAGCGAAGCCGAGGCCGCAGAGGTTGGTCCGCCATGGCTTTTGACCAGTAACGGTGGACGCTCATTTTCCGGTGCTGTGTATTCGCGATTCTTCGGAGCATAAAAGAGGCCGTGGGCAGTCTGGCCACCGGTAGTGGGAAACTCAATTGCTTCCGGTTCTGAGATGTAGCCTTCAGCTACCTCAACATTCATCGAATGCCGCAGCGATGCAAACTGCATTGTGGCAAGGTCCAATCGGACAATCGCCGACGGTCTGGTTGGCGAGCCTCCTCTGAAAATTATCTGACCTGGAGTCGAGCGCAGGTATTGAATATCGGAAAAGGGAGATTCAACGCGGGTCAGCTCGCCCGAAGTGGTATCCACCAGCATTAGGTTGGCCGTTCCCTTCTCAATACTGTTGCAGACGATTCGTTCGTTGGTCACAAATGCATAAGACGACATGCCGAAGACCCACTGTGGCATCCCTACTTCTGACTGCAGGTCGCAAACCGATTCGACTTTCTCGGCGTCATTCAAGCGGCCCAGATTCCACCAGCCATTCCGATCGGATGAAAAATAGAGCTGGCCCGCCGGAGACCATTCCGGTTGGAAGATAGATTCGCGCCAGCCACCAGCCACGCAGCGAGCCCCTTTCAACGTGCCTGCCGGCGTGAGTTCACCAAGCCACAATTCGCATCCGTCCCAGGGCATGTTCGGATGATTCCAGGTCAACCAGGCGAGGCGAGAACCATCAGGGCTTAAACGGGGTGACGAATAAAAATCGTTACCGCTAACCAGCACTTCGCCGGGACCGGGCTCGTCGCCGAGGTCGAGACTGACAATCGCATTTACTGGTTCGCGCAAACCTGCTTTGTGCTCTTCGCGTACCCCAATCAAGCGGTCACGTTGTTTATCGAAAAGGCAATCTGCATAGCGCATCTCTGTGCCGGCGGTCACAGCTCGCGGTTCATCCTCAGCCTTCTGTAAATAAATTTGTTGGTCCGTAAAATTGGAAAAGTAAACCGCGCCCTCGTTGACCAAGTAATCGCCTCCACCATATTCGTGGACCCTCGTCCGCGCATTGAACGGTGCCGCATTGACGTCGGCAGTAGTACCGTCGGCCCGGCGGCGTACTATCACCAGCCGTCCTCCCTCCGAAGGTCGCATTTCAATCCAATAGATGTCTGTTCCGTCGATCAGGGGCTGACTCAAGCCAACCGCCTCCGAAACGATCAGGTCCGAAGTAATCGGAGACTGCCACGCACCGTAACCCGCCAATTTAGTCATATTGTTCTTTTCCTTTCGCGCCACCATACTATCCAAATCCCAGAGAGAAACTCAAAGTTAGATCAACACATTCGCCACAATTTCGTTACAGTGACGGGAACGCTTTGTAAGCTTATTGCAACCAACAACTGCGGAGACGTTCTAATATAGGCCCATCGTTAATTCTCCTTTGGAGAACTGAGATAAAGGCGAGGGGCGCTGACCACGGGGGAGGTCAGTGCCCTTTTTCTATGCCATTATTCAAGACGCCCCGCAGTCCATTCGCCACCTACGCGTAACTCAAGAGAGACCAACTGCTTGAGGCCGATGGTCTCTGCACAAGTCCCTGAGGCGTTTGGGCCAGGCGGAAATGGAAACTCCAGGCTGCTAAAGCAGGTGGTGTCTACTGTCAGAGTCAATGAAGTACATTTACCAAGTATGGTGGCCTCAATCAACTTAACGCTCGGTAGAGCATTCAAGTATCTGGACATTACGCTGATTACACCGCTAACGACCACCTAACACGCGCGCCATGAGCAAGCGCCTTTATTTTTGGTCTGCGGAATCGGCGTAATCCGCGCAATCTGCGGATTTTCTTTCTCCACACGCGAAGTATCCCACCTCCTGGCATACTCTCTCATTTTGGTTTCCCTTGTTCAGGCCTTAATCTAATCAGTCACACAAAACTTAGAGAGTTAAAACAGGAAGAATGGAAGCTAAGATTCTGGATAACGCAGGACGATTACAGCAACTGGACAGATTGATCGGCAGGCTGCAACGCCGGGCCAGCCGGCTCGAGCTTTTAAGCCGCAAGTACTGGACCCTGCGCAGAATTGTCTTTCTTGCCGGCGGCCTCCTGAGCCTATTCTTGTGCCGGTATTCAGGCGGGATTTTTGGCTTGATACTTGGGGGATTCTTCCTGGTTTCGTTTGTCGTTATAGCTGTAGTTCATCAGAGAGTTCGTGATGGTATCACCAGCAACGCGATGATGATTCGTATCAAGGAGAGCCAGGTGGCGCGGATCCAGTTGGAGTGGGAGCGTTTGCCATCCCAGAGTGAAACGCCGAATGACGCAGGCCATCCCTTTCAGAACGATCTCGACATCACCGGTGAAAGATCGCTTCACAGACTGATTGATAGCGCAGTGACCAAAGAAGCCAGCCGTCGTCTGCGCTCGTGGCTGCTGAATACGATTCCCGATCCCTCAACTATCAAGCGGCGGCAGGCGCTGGTCCGAGAGCTCGCCGGTCACTCTCTCTTTCGAGACAAGCTGCAGCTCTATTCGGCCATCGCCGGCAAAAAAGCCCGGGGCGTCGATGAATTGAACCAGGAGCAATGGGAATCAAACGTGCTCGTCAACTGGGTGCAGCGAGACACAGCGAACGCATCGTTGCTGCCGGTTGTCTGGCTGCTTACATTTCTGGCTGCGGCTAATATCGCTTTGGTTGTGCTTTCGTCGCTCGAGGTCGCGCCGGCTGTCTGGCCCATCGCGTTTCTTGTCTACCTCGGAGTGATGATCAGCCAGTACGGTCGCATCGCGACTGCCTGGTCTGAGTTGCAGGAACTCGAAAAAGCGCTACACAGGTTTCGTAGCATCTTTCAATATCTCGAATCACGTAACTACGGCAGTTCGGGGTTAGCCGACATCTGTGCACCCTTTAAGGACAAAGAAAAGCAGCCCTCTCGCGAGTTGAAAAAACTGGGACGGCTGGCTTCGGCACTCGGTCTGCGAACCAACGCCCTGCTGTGGCTGGTAGTGCATGCGTTTGTTCCCTGGGATTTTTTCTTCAGTCATCGGCTGGAAAGTTTGAAGGGCGAAATCGCGGTGCTTTTGCCTCGCTGGCTGGATGCCTGGCATGAACTGGAAACATTGAATTCGCTCGCGAACTATTCCTACTTGAATCCGGGTTACGTCTTTCCTGAAATTATCAGCGAGCCCGCCATTTTTGAGGGCCGCGGTCTCGGACACCCACTGCTCAAAACGGAGTTGAAGGTCACGAATGACTTTAGTTTCGATCAAGACCTTCGCATTGCCGTGCTGACGGGCTCAAACATGGCCGGCAAGAGCACGTTTCTGAGAACAGTCGGAGTGAATCTTTGCCTAGCCTATTCCGGTGCTCCCGTTAATGCGGACAGCTTGCGCATTTCTTTGTTCCGCGTCTTCACGTGTATAAAGGTGAGTGATTCGGTGCAGGATGGGTTGTCTTACTTTTATGCTGAGGTAAAGAGGCTGAAGGCGCTTTTGACAGCCTCCGAGGTGGATGGTCCATCTGAGTTGTTCCTGATTGACGAAATTTTTCGCGGGACGAATAGTCGCGAGCGCCTGATTGGGAGCCGCGCTTTCATCCAAACCCTGGCGCGCCGGCGAACGCTCGGCATAGTCGCCACCCATGATCTGGAACTGATTAAACTGGCAGACGAAATTCCGGGCATCGGCAATTTTCATTTTCGTGATGATGTGCACGAAGAGAAGATGGTATTCGACTACCGGCTGCGGAGTGGACCCTGCCCGACGACCAATGCCCTGCTGATTATGAGCAGAGAGGGTTTGCCCATTGACTTCTGATCCGGGGCCGCGCCTGGCAGTTGTGCCTCGATCTTACGGGACCAAAGTAAAAGACGAAGAGGTTTCCTAAATGGCAATCGACACTCAATCATGCCCCTGCGGCTCCGACGCAAACTTCGCCAAATGCTGCGCGCCCGTCATCCGGGGAGAACGCGAAGCTGAAACGGCAGGAGAACTGATGCGGGCCCGCTATTCTGCCTTTGCCACCGGCGCTATTGACTTTATTGTGGCCTCAACTCATTCGCGGACCCGCGGTGAAGTCAATGTTCAGGACACGACCGAGTGGTCGCAGAACTCCACCTGGCATGGCCTTCAGATTCTGGACGAAAAAGATCTGGGCAACGATCAGGCCCACGTCTCGTTCGCGGCGCAATTCACACAGCACGGCGCGGAGCAGAATCACCGCGAAAAGAGCCTGTTCGAACGTGAAGAAGGAAAGTGGCGCTTTGTGACCGGGGACGAGTTGAAGAATCCGACAGTCAGATACGAGACGCCGCGTCCCGGGCGCAACGAACCCTGCCCCTGTGGTTCGGGCAAAAAGTATAAGAAGTGCTGCGGCACTTAGTCGGTGGCCTTTGCTTTTTTTCCTGGCATCAGGGAATACGATGCAGATCGGCTACACTTGGTCACACCAGTTTAAAAGTTTGGTTCTGAAACGCCGTTGAACTTGCCTGCGACAAAATGGATATTGAGGCTTATCAACAACGGATCAAGTATCGCGGTTCGCTGGCCGCAACAGCGGAAACGCTGCGGTCACTGCAGCGGGCCAACCTGCTGACCATCCCTTTTGAGAATTTAAGTATTCACGCCGGGCAGGCTATCGTCATAGATGATGATGCGTTATTTGAAAAGATCGTCAGCCGCAAACGCGGTGGCTTCTGCTACGAATTGAATGGTCTGTTTGCTGCGTTCCTTAGGGAGTTGGGTTTTGACGTAACGATGCTGTCAGCGTGCGTGGCAAACGCCGACGGAGTCTATGGCCACGAATTCGATCATATGACACTGATGGTGAAGCTGGATGAACGCTGGCTCGTGGATGTAGGGTTTGGCGATTCGTTTCGCGATCCGCTGCTGCTTGATTATGACGGAGAGCAAGTGCAGGACGAGCGCGTCTGGCAAATCGTTCCCGACGGCGATCGCTACATTCTCAGACAGCGTGACAGGGATGGTCTCTGGTCCAATCAATATAGCTTTGCGCTGCGTCCGCATGGCTACGCCGATTTCCTCGAGCGCTGCCACTATCAGCAAACGTCACCTCAGTCTCACTTCACCAGGGGACGGATCTGCACGCTGGCGACCCCCAACGGACGAATCACCCTGAGCGAGATGAAATTGATTACAACAGAGGGCGCTGAGCGCCTGGAGCGTCTGCTGGTAAGTGAAACCGAGTATGCTCAGACATTGCGCGAGCAGTTCGGGATCATTGAAGAGATAAAATTCAGCCGGAGTCCTGTATAGTTCTAATACCTGCAAAACACTTTTTGAGGAAAACAAAATGATTACAGATTGCGTTCGCGTGTTGAGTTTCATTTCTGTCTGCTTGTTGATGTTTGCCGGTATAGCGGCGGCGCAGAATTCCAACAAGCTGCCGACGGAGACTCCCGCCAAAGTTGAGCCCACGAATTATGGCTTTGATCACATCAGGCGTGACGTGATGATTCCCATGCGAGACGGTGTCAAGCTGCATACGGTAATTCTGGTGCCGAAGGGCGCCAGGAACGCGCCAATCCTGCTGACGCGCACCCCTTACAACGCCACCGACCTCACCAGCCATGCAAACAGTTCGCACCTCGGCTCCAACCTTTACGGTTATGACAATGCCACCGACGTAATTGTTGAGGGCGGCTACATTCGCGTAGTGCAGGACATCCGCGGCAAGTATGGTTCAGAAGGCGACTATGTGATGAATCGCCCCCTGGCGGGCCCACAAAACCCAACCTCGGTGGATCATGCCACGGACACCTACGACACTATCGATTGGCTGGTTAAAAACCTCAAAGAATCAAATGGCAAGGTCGGCATCCTGGGTATTTCCTACGATGGATTTCTGCCTTTGATGGCGCTGGTGAATCCGCATCCGGCCTTGAAGGTGTCGGTGCCGATGAATCCGATGGTGGATGGCTGGCGCGGTGACGATTGGTTTCATAACGGCGCGTTCCGCCAGCAGGGTATGAGCTATATTTACGATCAGGAAGCAACGCGTGCCAATGACGTGAAGTGGTGGACCAGCCACTTTGACGACTATGACATGTTCATGGAAGCAGGCTCAGCCGGCGAACTCGGACGTCGCCGCGGCCTTGAACAGGTTGGCTTCTGGCGCAAGCTACTCGATCATCCCGGCTACGATGCTTTCTGGCGTGATCAAGCTGTCGACAAAATACTGGGCGCTCAACCTTTGAAGGTGCCGGTAATGCTCGTGCACAGTCTCTGGGACCAGGAGGATATCTATGGTGACATTGCAGTCTACAAAGCGATCGAACCCAAAGACACCGGCAATGACAAAGTGTTTTTGGTCCTCGGCCCGTGGCATCACGGACAGGAAATCAAAGAAGGCAGTTCACTTGGCGCTATCAAGTTCAATAGTGATACCGCGCTTACTTTCCGGCAGGAAATCCTGCGACCTTTTCTCGATCAATACCTGAAGGATGGTGCGCCCAAAGCGGACATAGCACCGGTCACTGCCTTTGAAACGGGCACTAACACATGGCGTCGCTTGACCTCATGGCCGTCAGGCTGCGCTACCGGTTGCGACGTGCAACCAACGCCGCTCTACCTCAATCAGGATTTGAAGCTCAGCTTCGCAGCCGAAAAATCAATGGCGCCAGGCTTCGAAGAATACGTCTCCGATCCTTCGAAACCGGTGCCCTTCCGCTCGCGGCCAATTGACGGCGGCAGCTGGGCGCGCTGGCTGGTTGACGATCAACGCGAAGCATCAGGTCGTCCCGATGTACTGGCTTTTACCTCTGAGGTGCTGACGGATCCCGTCAAGATCAGCGGCGAGCCGATCGCCAACTTGACCGCCTCGACCAGCGGCACTGATTCCGACTGGGTCGTTAAGGTGATCGATCTCTATCCCGACGAAGTGGCTGCCCAGCCCAACCTGGGTGGCTATCAGTTGATGGTGTCAGCGGATATCTTCCGTGGCCGCTATCGCGAGAGTCTGGAGACCGCGAAGCCGATCGCCGCCAACACTCCCCTGCTCTATCGCTTTGCGTTGCCCACGGCCAATCATGTCTTTTTGCCGGGACACCGCATCATGGTCCAAATTCAATCGAGTTGGTTCCCGCTATATGACAGAAATCCTCAAACCTTTGTGCCGAACATCTTCTGGGCCAAGCCGGGTGACTATCGCAAAGCCACGCAGCGTATTTTTAACGGCCCTGGAAAGGCAAGCTTTATTGAGCTGCCGCTGGTGGTGAAGGGCTGAGGTCCGCGATCATCGACGTCACTTATGTCAGTTAATACACCATTTCCCTTTTCCGACCTGAGTCTTGCCCGCCGGCTTGAGCAGACCGAAGGGCTAAGCAATGCAGACTTCGTTGAGGGAAGGGCTCTCGCCTTCCCTGAGAGCGGGGCTGAGTGGCGGGAAATCGGCGGCGCGTATGCAATGTTCGATGGGGCAGCCTCGCCGGTGACTCAGGCATTCTGTCTGGGCATGTCGCAACCGGCGACGGCTGCTCAGTTCGACGAGTTGGAGGACTTTTTTCACTCGCGCGGCGCCGAAGTATTTCATGAGGTCTGTCCGCTTGCCGATCCATCCTCGCTGTCTCTGTTAAATGAACGAGGTTACCAGCCAGTCGAATTCACCAGCGTTCTCTACCGACCTATAGACGCAGAGCTGAAACTGACTGCGTCGCGGAACGAGGAGTTGGGAGTACGAGTCATCGCAGCCGGCGAGCATGAACTTTGGGCGCGCACCGCCGCCGAGGGCTGGAGTGAATACGGCGAACTCGCGCAGTTTATGGATGAAGTAGGCCGCGTCAGCGCACAGAGAACCCGCACGCTATCGTTCCTCTGTGAGCTGGGCGGTCAGGCTATTGCCACTGGCGCGCTGAGTCTTTGCGACGGGGTTGCTCTGCTCGCGGGCGCCAGCACCGTTCCTGCGGGACGCCGACAGGGAGCTCAATTGGCGCTGCTCGAAAGCCGGTTGCGCTATGCAGTTGCGCACGGTTGTGACATTGCGATGATGGGCGCTCTGCCAGGCAGCGGCTCTCAACGCAATGCGGAACGGCACGGATTTCGTATTGCCTACACTCGCACGAAGTGGCATCTATTGAAGAGTTCGAAATAAAGCTCCGCCCACGGATTAATCCGGGAGCAAATGCTCCTCGCGAAGATCTCCATACCGCACACCATGACGGCTCGCATAACAGCCGACCCGTCATCACATTGGCAGGGGCTTACCTTTAAGACCAGGTTCTGATATATACCACTGTGCGAACAAGGAGGATTGGGTAGCCGGTTGCGTCCACGCATCTTAGTAGCGAGGCCGCCCGAGATTTTTGACATGCATTGAGGTTTCGATTGGTACTCACAATGTCATCGAGATAAAGGAAGGACCCCACAATGAAACGAGCCACCAGGAAAAAGATCGGATCGCTTATCGCCAGCACAGTCTTGATCATGCTGGCGAGCAAAAATGTGGCGACTGCTCCCCCGCCCGTCTTGCCCAACCCAGTGCTGTACATGATGGGTTCTGAATTTTTCCAGACCGGGACGAAGAGTTTCACGCGCTACGTTTTCGATGTGCTTAACAAGAATGACTACCCCGCAGAGATCTTTGCCGCCGCGCCCAATTTGCCGCCCTGCGGAACCAATACAAAATCATCTCGCACGTGGGTGGACTTTTACGACCAGCGGGGCAAGCGGCTCTATGGTTTTTGCGCTTTGCCGAACCCGGACAAATTGACCGGAATTTGGTTTGCTGTTGAGACGGATGTCGTGCCACCAAGCTATGTCTACATCGAAATGACGGATCGCCAGACCGGCACCAAATATAGATCGAATCTGGCAGATACAACTCTCTGATTTCGGTTTGCCAAAAGGAAAGGAAAGGAAAGGTCATGAGCAGCGCGTTCAAGCAAAGAACCATCCGGGAGCAGGTGACTGCTGAGGAATGGCAAGCTCGAGTGGATCTGGCTGCCGCCTATCGCCTGGTGGCCCACTACGGCTGGGACGACCTGATCTTTACGCACATTTCCGCGCGTGTGCCTGGATCGGACCATCACTTCCTGCTCAATCCGTACGGCATGATGTTCGAAGAGGTAACGGCTTCAAGTCTGGTTAAGGTCGATCTGGCCGGAAAGATCGTGATGAAGTCACCGCACTTCATCAACCCGGCAGGATTCACGATTCACAGCGCCGTGCATGCCGCGCGCAAGGATGCTTTGTGTGTCATGCATTTGCATACCGACAATGGCATCGCAGTATCGGCGCAGAAAAAAGGCCTGCTGCCTATCTCGCAGCAATCACTGTTTGCCCTTTCGTCGCTGGCATATCATGACTATGAAGGTCTCGCACTGGATGAGCAGGAGAAGCCGCGGCTGGTCGCTGATTTGGGAACCAACAATTTTATGATCCTGAGAAATCATGGTTTGCTGACGGTGGGAGCCAGCGCCGGCGAGACGTTCTTATCGATGTTCATACTCGAGCGCGCTTGCCGCATTCAAATTCTGGCGCAGTCAGGTGGTGCGGAACTCGTAAACGTTGAGGATCGGATTCTGGAACGCGTCTCGATGCAACTTAAAGCGGTGACGCTCGGCCAGGGAGCCCAGTTGGCCTGGCCGGGACTGCTGCGCAAGCTCGATCGAATGGACCCAACCTATCGCCAGTGAATTCAATCGATGAATTCACTCTAATCAGGCGTAAGAAAATAAATCAAACAAAGTAGAGGACAGAAAAATATGCCCCGACGTTGGGGAAAACTGTGGCTTGTAGTGTTACTCCTGATATTGATTCTCTTTTCTTTAGGAATCACATTTACGATCGGCTGGAGGCCCATCATCGGGCCGCGTGCCCGTTCCTTGAGCGAGCGGAAGTTCGAGCCAACTGCGGTGCGCTTGGAACGCGGCAAGTATTTGGTCAATTCCGTCATGGTCTGTGTCCAGTGTCATTCGGAAATTGATTTTCGCAAGCCGGGAGCGCCCGCGGTCGAGGGGCGGCTGGGAGCCGGCGCTCGTTGGCCCGATCCATCATTGCCGTGGTTGGTGGCGCCCAATCTCACTCCTGACAAGGAAACGGGTGCAGGCAAATGGACGGACGACATGCTGGCGCGCGCGATTCGCGAAGGGATTGGTCATAATGGCCGCGCCTTGTTTCCTGTGATGCCTTACAAAAAATATCGAAGCATGTCTGATGAAGATCTGGCCTCGGTCATTGTCTATATTCGTTCCTTGCCGGCAGTGAGGAATGAATTACCGCAAGCGGCAATTCCCTTTCCCCTCAACTTTTTGAATAAGAACGTTCCGCAACCACTCAACACTCCGGTGCCGTTGCCGGACCAATCAACTGCGGTCGCACGCGGAGACTATCTGGTGAAGATGGCGGCTTGCAGCGACTGTCATACACCCATGGAAAAGGGTGAGTTGATTGCCGGCATGGAGTTCGCCGGTGGTTCCGTGTTCAGCCTGCCGACTGGTGTAGTTGCCAGCGCGAATATCACGCCCGATGCTTCGGGCATTTCTTACTATGACGAGGATCTATTTGTGCGCTCAATGCACGAAGGCAAGGTGGGCGCGCGTCAGGTGAACCCCGCCATGCCCTGGCTGTTTTTCGGAAAAATGACCGACGACGATTTGCGATCAATTTTTGCTTATCTGCGCACCGTGAAGCCGGTGCGACATCGGGTGGACAACGCCGTGCCGCCGACCCTTTGCCGTCGCTGCCGCCAACGGCATGGTCTGGGCGAGAGTAATTAGGGCCAGTTCACGCAGTCACCCGTTCTGTCTATTTCCACATCTACTTCCGCGTTCAGACTTATTGATCTAGACTCATTGCTTCATGAAACCTCTGACAGAAAATGGCGACGGCTTCGCGCCGCTTACAGGCGATATGAACCGCGAAGACTTTCGTCGCTTCGGCCACGAATTGATCGATTGGATCAGTGATTATCTTGAAGACGTTACTGAGATGCCCGTCCTCTCACGGAACGAACCCGGCGAGTTAAAGGCCTCGCTGCCGCAGGCGCCTCCCGAAAAGGGCGAGCCGATGCAGCGGATTCTCGCTGACGTCGACCGGCTAATCGTGCCCGCACTCACCCACTGGAACCATCCTTCTTTCTTTGCTTACTTTGCCACTTCCACCTCGGCGCCTGGAATCTTTGGCGAACTGCTGGCCGCAGCCTTTGATAACAAGGCGATGCTCTGGCGCACCTCACCTGCTTCGACTGAGTTGGAAGAGGTCACGCTCGATTGGCTGCGGCAGATGATGGGCCTCGATGCAGGCTACACGGGCATTATCTATGACACTGCATCGGTTTCCAGCATGCATGCGATTGCGGCTGCGCGCGAAGGCGCTGAGCTGCGTATTCGTGAAGAAGGAATGAGTGGCCGGCAGGACCTGCCGCTGCTCCGCGTCTACGCGTCTGAACAGGCACACTCATCAATTGAAAAAGCAATTATTACGCTCGGTCTGGGCCAACGATCTCTGCGGAAGATACCGACCGACAATAAGTTTCGCATGGATACAAAGGCCCTCGCGGCAGCTATCAAGGAAGATAAATCAAACGGCTTTGTGCCCATCTGCATCGTGGCCACAGTCGGAACTACTTCAACCTCCAGCATCGATCCAGTGCCGGAAATAATTCCCATCGGTGAAGAGCACGCGCTGTGGTTGCACGTGGACATGGCCTACGCGGGTTCAGCGGCGGTGGTGCCGGAATTTCGCCACCTCGTAGCCGGATGTGAACGGGCTGATTCGGTGGTCACCAACCCGCATAAGTGGTTATTCACGCCATTCGATCTGTCGGTGCTTTATTGCCGCCACCTGGATCTGCTGGGACGGGCCTTCTCTCTCGTACCGGAATACCTGCGCACGCCGGAACAGGCAAATGTCCGTAGTGGCTCGGACTATGGCATTCAACTGGGACGGCGCTTTCGGGCGCTAAAGCTCTGGATGATCATTCGTTATTTCGGCCGTGACGGTTTGGCGGCGCGCATCAGGGAACACTGCCGTCTGGCTCGACTGTTCGCCGACTGGGTCGCAGCCTCTCCTGCTTGGGAACTGCTCGCCCCAGTGCCGCTTAGTTTGGTCTGCTTTCGCGCCTGTCCCAACCTTGCGGAAGAAGACCTGGAACAACGGACCGGGCAAATGAATGCCTTGAACGAGGCAATCATGCACGGCGTCAATGCTACAGGGCTCGCACTGCTGTCACATACAAAATTGAATGACCAGCTCACGTTGCGGCTGGCCATCGGCAACATCCGCACGACCGAGGAACATGTGCGACAAGTGTGGGAGCTGTTGAACGAGCAACTCAATCAATTACATCCGCAAGGAGATCTTGCTTCATAGTCGAGTAGGTCTCGCAGAGCCCGCTCCTCTTCCCTTTGCGCAGTGCATCCGAGCGGCTAATTTATTCCAGCTGGAGTGGATCAAGAATGGCATACAGAGAGTTGGCAACCGTCTGCCGGAGTGATGACACGCGCAAACAACCGACGCGCGCAAAGACGAAAAGACGCGAACGATTTGGGGCCTTACGAATTCTCGCGAGCGCTTGTCTGGCGATCACCGCTCTCTTCATTACAGGTACCGCCCAGTCGCGGCGGGGGCTGTCAGCGGCTGATATTTTGCGGGTGGCGGCGGTCAGCGATGCTCAGATATCCCCGGACGGCGAATGGATTGCCTATGCGGTCTCAAACGTCGATGGAGACGCAACGCATTCAACTCTATGGCTCGTTCGTGCTGCAGGGGAATTTCGAGCGCACACTCCGGCCAACCCGTCTCTGGTCGATTTCACTCAGAGGCAACCGCCGGCGCAGTTACTCCCACCCGGATGGTCCGGCTCAAATCCGCGCTGGTCACCGGATAGCAGAACGATTGCGTTTACAGGTGAACACGGCGGCTCGAGCGGCATCTGGACCATTGGCGTCGATCACGGGCAACCTCGCTTTCTCGTGCCGGTGCAAAGCACCAATTTCTTCATCACCTACGCCGGCCAAAGCTTCGCTTGGTCCCCCGACGGCAGAATGATCGCCTTCATATCGGCAACTGAGGAATCAAGCGATGCACAACCCAAGGACGATCCCAGGGTCATCGAGCGCCTGCAGTACAAGTCGCGCACTGCATTTTCAGATCGGCGCCGCACCCACGTTTATTACACCTCCGTTGACAACCCGGAACCGCACGCACTCACTTCTGGTCCTTATTATGATCATGCTGTGAGCTTCAGCCCACGCGGCGACGAAGTCGCTTTTCTCTCCAACCACGAAGCAGATCCGGACGCAAACAACAACTCTGATATTTTCGCGGTGGATCTGCATGGGCAAGTGCGCCAAATCACCGATACAAAAGGCTGTGAGTACGAGCCGGCCTGGTCACCAAACGGAAAATGGATTGCCTACACAGCCACCAAACGCGACGTTACTACGATCGACAGCGTCGCCGAAGATACGCATGTATGGGTCATCGACGCAGCCGGCGGCGGCGGACGCGAATTGACGTCCGCCCAGGATCGCAGAGCACGCAATCCCCGCTGGTCTCCTGACGGAACAAGCGTCTTTTATTTGGCCGGCGACCAGGGCAGCAACACGATTTTCAGCACCACGCCGGCCGCCGGCAGGTCGCGCCAGGTTGTCGGCAATACGCTTGATCGAGATAGGCTGTTCGCCTCCCCCGGGGATCCCAGTGGGCGAAGCGCTGAGAACAAATACCAGATCTCGAGCTTCAGCGTGGCGCAAAGAAAAAATGCTGCTCGTGTTAGCGATGATTCGGATCCCACCTCAGGATCGGTCTTCGCGTACATACTCAGCAGCCCGGCCTGGCCCAACGAAGTTTGGTGGCAACCCGTCTGGGCCGAGGGCCGCCGGTTGAGTCGCCATAACGAAGCTCTGGTGCGCAATGCTGATTTTAGCGAGCCCGGAGAATTTATTTTCAGGAGCTTTGACGGTGTCCGCGTACAGGGCTGGCTGATGAAGCCCGCCGACTGGCGTGCGGATCGCAAGTATCCTCTGATTCTTAGTATTCATGGCGGGCCTCACGGAATGTTTGGTTGGGCCCTGAACCCAACCTTCCAGGTCTATGCAGCGCGGGGGTATGCAGTGCTGTATCTGAACCCGCGCGGCTCAAGTGGCTACGGGCAAAAATTTTCGGATGGCACATTGAATGAGTGGGGAGGCGGCGATTACAAGGACTTGATGGCCGGGCTGGACGAAGCGCTGCGGCGGAATTCGTGGATAGATCAGGATCGGCTCGGTGTAACGGGGGGTTCATACGGTGGTTTTATGACCAACTGGATCATCACCCAGACGCCACGCTTTCGGGCCGCGGTGGCCGCCGCCAGCGTCAGCAATCTGGTCAGTTTCTACGCAACCTCGCTATATCAGGATTTAGTGCACGCCGAGTTTGGCGGCTTCCCCTGGGACAATTACGATCTGCTTTGGCGCTGGTCTCCGTTGCGCTATGTGCGCCAGGCGCAAACTCCAACCCTCTTCATCCACGGTGAGCAGGACAACGACGTGCATATCACCCAGGCCGAGGAGATGTACATGGCCCTGAAGCGACGCGGCGTTGAGAGTGTGCTCGTGCGCTATCCACGCGAGGGCCATGGTTTGCGAGAGCCCTTGCATCGAGTCGACGCTTTGCAGCGTACAGTCGCCTGGTTCGATCGGTTTTTGAAGTAGCTATCGCGGCCACCATTAGATGCGGCGGCGGATCCCCAACGGGTCAGATCCAGTGATTGCCACGCGGCTTCGAAGAGAATCTGGCTTGGACGGGTGGGGGTCGGCGGGCTACTCTCAGAAGGCGATTATGCGATTCATAAAAGAGAGTATTATCCGCGCGAGCCCTGAAAGGGTTTTCGCATTCCATGAGCAACCAAACGTTTTGCAATTGTTGCTTCCCCCCTGGGAAACCTCGCGCCTCGTGACCCAGGGGCGAATTTCCGAGCCGGGCTCGCAGACTATTATCGAAGCGAAGATCCTCGGGCCGTTTACTGCCCGCTGGATCGCTCAGCACACCGCTTACGATCCGCCACGAATGTTTGAAGACGTACAAGTAGCAGGTCCATTTCGCAGCTGGCGTCACCGGCACATCGTTGCACCTCATCCCGATGGTGCAACGCTGCGCGATCAAATAGACTATGAACCGCCGCTGTGGTTCTTCGGCCGCTTGTTAGCGCCAAGGCTGGTTGAGCCGCGCTTGCAGCGAATGTTTGACTTCCGGCATCGGGTTACGCTTGATTGGTGCGAGAACCGGGACCTTGCCGAAGTTTAGGTTGACAAATAAAAAACTCGTTACGACATTGCTCGATTATGTTGACACACATTGTAGTTTGGAAATACAAAGCGGAAATTGAGCAGGCGATTCGCGATGAACACGTTGCGAAATTGCGTGGTCTGTCGTCGATCGTCAAAGAGATCGAAAGCCTTTCCGTCGGCTCGGATGTTCTGCACCTGGCGCGGTCGTACGACACTGGGCTGGTGGCTGTGTTTAGTGATCGGGCCGCCCTCGAAGCTTATACTGTGCATCCAGAGCACGTGCTGGCGGCAAACTTCGGACGAACTATCAGCGAACATGTCGTGTCAGTGGATTTCGAAGTCTAGGACCAAGTCTCAGCGTCTTACGGTTGGCCCAAGGCTTTCTAATCAATAACGTGATAAGTCGTTGTTAACGGCGCGCCTTTGCGCGAACCTCAAGTCACGAACAAGATGAAGCGTTGGAAAAAGATTGTCCTGGTCCTGTTTTTTCTGCTGCTCATACTCCAACTTCCCTTCGCATACCATCGTTACCAACTGGGACGTCTGCGTTCCGCCATTGACGAACTCAACCGGCACCGTCTTACCGCTCCCTCAGCAACTGACTTGAGTGAATACAGGGGCGTTGTTCATGTCCACTCTTTTTTGGGCGGTCATAGCACCGGGACCTTTGAAAATATCATCGCGGGCGCCGCGGCCAACCAGTTGGACTTCGTGATCATGACGGAGCATCCGTCACGCAACTACGACACCGCCGCTATGACACTGAATGGAGTTCATGGCGGCGTGCTGTTTCTGAATGGTAATGAGGTCAGTACTGCAGATCAGGACCGCCTCCTGCTTGTGCCTGGACCTGCTGATGCAGCCGCGGCCAACACGTTGTCTACCGACGCCTACGCAGCACAGGCAAAATGGGCACTGGCATTGGTCGCCTATCCACAGGAATTCAAGAACTGGAATTCCCACAACTACGACGGCGTTGAGATTTACAATCTGTTTACAAATTCACGCCGCATCAATCCAGTTCTGATGTTCTTTGACGGGCTCTGGTCTTACCGCGCTTATCCTGATCTCTTATTCGCTCATTTTTACGAAAGGCCGACGGCGAATCTGAGACTTTGGGACGATGCGCTGGCGACCTCCGGCAAGCATCTGGTTGCCACTGCGGGCAACGATGCACACGACAATATTGGGCTGACGCTGAACGACTCGACCGGAAAAACGCTGCTTGGCCTCAAGCTCGATCCGTACGAGCGAAGTTTTCGGCTGGTGCGCATGCACGTTCTGTTAGCCAAAGACACTTCGCTAACCAGTGAGACATTACTGGCAGCGTTGAAAGACGGTCATTGCTTTATAGCGTTCGATGTGTTTGCTGACTCGACCGGGTTCCGCTTTTCCGCAATAAGCGGCGATGAGAAAAAGATTGCCGGTGACGACGTGACGCTTGCCGGCGACACGCGTCTGCTGGTTAGCACTCCCGCAAACAGTCGCACGGTTCTCTTTAGAAATGGCAGCACGGTTGCGAACCAGAGCGGAGCCCCGCCTTTCGAGTTCAGGGTCACTGAAAAAGGCATCTATCGCGTGGAAGTCTATCTGCCTCAGCTTCCCGGAGCGGCCGGTGGGCAGCCGTGGATCATTTCGAATCCCATTTATGTTAGGTGAGAATGGAACCCGTGCTTTGTGCTTTGTGCTTTGCACTTGTGCTCGGCAGGTCCTGCTTCAAATCAGCTAAGTAGCAAAAGCAAAAATCAAGTGCAAAGTACCAAGCTCAAAGCACATCCTCACGACCTGGATTCCACGTCAAAATACTCCCCTCCAAACACGACATCGCCCCGCCTGGGTAGCCCTTGCTAATTACCCATTGGGGGCGACGGAGCGCGCGTGCCGGAAAGCTCCGGCGCAGTTGTGGAAGCGGTGCTTAAGTTCACCGAGTAACTGTTGAAAGCCCCGTTATTGGACTCTTCTCCCGCGCCCATCCTAAGTGTTTGAAGGTGGCGCGAGTACAGCCTTCCTATTCACTTTTTTAGTGAACTCAGTCTATGTATCCAGCGCCCGACTGTCAAGATTCAGGTTGACCGCAACCGAAGCATACAGGTGTCCGCCGGGGGGCGTATTATCCACCGATTACGCGGAATATAAAGATCCAGGCAAGAGCGGTCTGCAACTGACGGCAGGGGCCACCGTCGCGAATCCTTTCAACACGCGTTTGTGCTTCTTCAGTCTGTGAATCTGCGTATTCTGCGGATTGGTCCAGCGCATGCAATTTGCGCAGTTGGCGCTTCATCCGATACTCTAAATCCAGACTTACAGGTCAAAAGTTTCTGCCCGGCGGATGGCGTGGCTGTACCCGCTAATCAATGATGCAACTTTCCATCGCGACCCCCCGCAGCTTTAATTTTAAGCGCACAATGATCAGCCACGGCTGGTCGGAACTGTTACCGTTCGAGTTCGATCGCGACGCCTGGTCGCTCGCGCGTGTCATAGACCTCGGCAACACCACACCGGTTCAGGTCAAGATAACCGGCACTAAACGCGAACTCAGAATCAACACTCCGGCGCGCCTGAGCAAGAGCGCATCTGAAAAAGTCTTAAGCGAAGTGCGACACATGTTTCGCCTCGACGATGATATGAGTTCGTTTTATCGCACCATGTCCGCCGATCCAGATTTTGCCTGGATCGTGGACCAGGGCGCCGGACGTATGCTGCGCTCACCCACGGTCTTCGAAGATCTGGTCAAGATGATCTGCACCACCAATTGTTCCTGGTCGCTGACTGAGAAAATGGTGACCGGGCTGGTCGAGTCTCTCGGGCGCGAATCAAAAGATGGGCGGCGAACTTTTCCTACCCCTGAGGCAATGGCACTGATGCCGCTGAAATTCTATGTCAACGAAGTCCGGGCCGGTTATCGCGCCGCTTACCTGAAAGAACTTGCGGATCGAGTAGCATCAGGTGAGCTGAATGTAAGCGAGTGGTTGACCAGTGAGTTGCCTACTGCAGAATTGATCAAGGCTATGAAAGGGATCAAAGGCGTGGGCGACTATGCCGCGGAGAACCTGCTCAAGTTGATCGGCCGCTATGATGGGTTGGCGTTGGACTCATGGACTCGGGCTAAGTTCTACAAGGTTCGAAACAACGGACGCCCGGCCTCGGACAAGAAAATCGCGCGTTTTTATTCACGCTTCAATTCCTGGCGCGGCCTGGCGCTGTGGTGCGATATGACTCGCGACTGGATGGACGACGGCCGGGGTGTCGCTTGATAATTACTTGTCTTCAGAACGGCTAATGCCCATCTGAAGAAAGAGTAAGACCCGTCTAAAGACGGGACTCGGAGCACCTGTAGCGGGGCAAACTTACGATTTAGTGAAGACGAGCGTAGCGTCAATCGGCCCACGTGGACTTTCGCCGCTGCGTTTGACCGTCAGCACCTTGCCGCCATTTGAAAGTTCCAACTTGTCGGTCGTGGTGGATTTGAATTCGTTGCCATTGAAATTGCCGGAACGAATCGAGGTCAACTCCAGCGCGGAACCGGCGCTGGACCAGGTTGCCTTTACCGCTGTGCTGCCGCCTCGACCCTCACTGGTAGTTTCCTTGCCGTCAAGCATGTAGACTCGCGGACCGCCCATACCGCCGCCGCCACCCATGCCGCCACCACCGCCCGGGCCGCCACCCATGTTCTGTCCGCCGGTGATCTTGGTCTCGATCGAAATCTGTTTGTCGTCTTGCGTGATGACCCACTGCACGCTCTCAGCATTTTGCAAACGACCGTCGAGTCCCTTGCTTTGGGCTTTGTCGAGCGTCCAGGTGCCGGCAAAATTCGCCGGTGCGGCCGCGCTCACTGCGATGGCAAAAATCATGGCCCCCAGGATTGAAATAGTAAGAACAATTCTTTTCATTGAAGTCTCCTTCCGAATATATGTCTGGCAAGCGTTACACGGATTCAAGCACCATGGCGAAACTGCCGGCCGGGATTAAACCGAAATCTGTGCTGCCGCTCTCGCAGAATCGTGCGCGAGTTTATCAAAGCCCGGCTCTAATGAGCGTAAATCACTGTAAAGAATTGTATAGAGATGGTAAAGAATCGCAGTACAATTCGCCTGCACTGAAAACTCGTCATCTGTCGCGACCCTGAGGAGAACATACGTATGCGCTACGCTGCTTTGAAAGTTGTTCCGGCCGGTTTAGTACTTGGTTTTTGTGTTTGCTTTCTGGCCGTCAGTAATCAGTTCACGCTCAACGTCACCGCCCAGGTTCGACATCCACTCGATTCGCTGACCGCGGCAGAGATAAAGACTGCAGCCCGAGTCCTCAGTGCGAGACCGGGCTTTCCCGCGGGAGCGCTGTTTTCTACCATCGCGCTCAAAGAGCCCGCGAAGAGCGAAGTGCTCGCCTTTAAATCCGGGTCCCCGCTTAATCGACAAGCCTTCAGCGTCATTCTGGACCGCACAAACAATCGTACCTTCGAAGCAACCGTGGACTTAAAAACAGAGCGCGTGGTCGATTGGCATGAAGCGAAGGGTATGCAGCCGCTCGTGATGGACGCTGAGTACAAGATCCTGCCGAACATCGTCAAAGCGGATCCACGTTGGCAGGCGGCCATGCGCAAGCGCGGCATAACAGATTTTGAACAAGTCCAAATCGACGGCTGGGCGGTCGGTCAGATCCGGCCGGAGTTTCGTGGCCAACGTCTCCTGCGCGCCCTCTCCTATCTCAAGGGCGATTCGATCAACTTCTATGGCCGGCCCATCGAAGGTGTGGTCGTGCTTGTCAATATCAACACTGAAAAGGTTCTCGAAGTTTTGGACACGGGAGTGGTGCCCGTAGCTGCTGCGAGCCAGGAACTGGACGAGAAGTCCACCGGCAGACGAGCCGCGCCCAGGCCTTTGATCATCACTCAGCCTGACGGCGCCAGCTTTGAAATTAATGGCCAGGAGATAACCTGGCAAAAGTGGCGTTTTCGTTACACGATGCATCCGCGCGAAGGTCTGGTGCTGCAAACTGTCGGCTACGAAGATGAAGGACGCGTGCGATCAATTCTATATCGAGCTTCCCTTTCGGAGATGGTTGTTCCTTACGGTGATCCGGACGAGAACTGGCGTTGGCGCAGCGCCTTCGATGTCGGTGAATACGGTGTCGGGCGTCTGGCCAGTTCGATGGAACCCAAAACTGATGCACCCGAGAATGCCACTCTCATCGATGCGACGTTTGCCGGCGACGATGGCGAGCCCTACGTCCTCCCGCGCGCGGTCGCGATTTACGAACGTGACGGCGGTCTGTTGTGGAAGCATTTTGAGAGTTACTCCGGACTAAACGAATCACGACGTGCTCGCGAGCTGGTACTTTCGTTCATCGCCACGATTGGGAACTATGACTACGCGCTGAACTGGATCTTTCATCAGGATGGAGTGCTGGAAGTGGACGCAGCACTCAGCGGCATCATGCTTCCAAAAGGAGTAGGCGAGGCGAAAGTCAGCGCCCACGACAAGCATGTTCGTTCCGGACATCTGGTCGCCGCCAATGTAGTGGCGCCGCACCACCAGCACTTCTTCAACTTCCGACTCGACTTTGATATCGACGGTCCCGTTAACTCCGTTCATGAGATGAACACGCGAGCTCTGCCATCGGGGCGCTCAAATCCGAATCAAAACGGGATGATGATGGACGAAACGCTGCTCGGAACAGAACGCGCAGCGCAGCGACAGATGAATCTGCAAAGCGCTCGCGGCTGGCTGATAGTGAATCCAAACCAGCACAACTCTCTCGGGCACAACACGAGTTATATTCTGGTGCCGGGATCGAATTCCCTGCCTTACATCGCGCCCACCTCAGAAGTAAGGAGACGCGCCGGCTTCATCAACAATCATTTCTGGGCTACTCGTTATCACCCTGATGAAATGAACGCAGCCGGCACTTATCCGAATCAAAGTCGCGGGGGCGATGGCTTGTCGCGTTGGGTCAGCAACAATGAGACCTTGGACCAACAGGATGTGGTGGTCTGGTACACGCTTGGAGTAACGCACATTCCGCGGCCCGAAGAGTGGCCCGTCATGCCGGTCGCTCACGTTGGTTTCAAATTGCTCCCTGGCGGATTCTTTTCCAGCAATCCCGCACTTGATGTGCCGCGGTAAAAACAATCGCAGACTAAACGGAACAGCGAGCCTTTACCGCATAAAAAGTTCTCGAAGTCGGTTCCATCTCAGCGCCGTTCCGGAACCGATACCGATGCCGATCTCTCCGATCAATCAGAGATCAGAGATCTGAAATCTGCAATCGGAAATCGTTCCCGCGTGCTATACTCTGGGCGCATTAAAAGACAAACTGTGGGCAACATCGCGCAGCCAGATGCCCTGGCTCAATCCTTCCGACATTTTCCGGATACCTCCTCCGTGGTTATCGGTACATGATTGAAAACAACAATAGCGAGCACCGCTCACACTCTCCTATCAAAGAGATCGATGTGCTTTGGATCACCGCCGGTCTCGGCTGCGACGGCGACACGATAGCCGTTACCGCGGCAACACAGCCCAGCATAGAAGACGTCGTGATGGGCGGCATCCCCGGTATCCCCAGAGTCAATTTTCGCAATCCTTTTCTCGCTTATGAAAACGGCGCTGAGTTTGTCTCCTTTTTTGAGCAGGCAGCCGAAGGCAGGATCGAGCCATTCATCCTGGTGATCGAAGGCTCCATACCAAATGAAGCGATCAAGAGCGAGGGCTACTGGGCCGCGTTTGGAACCAGTGCTATTACCGGCCAGCCCATCACCACCAATGAATGGATTGATCGACTGGCGCCCAAAGCCTGGGCCGTCGTGGCTGCTGGCACCTGCGCCACTTACGGTGGCATTCATGCGATGGAAGGCAATCCTACCGGAGCCATGGGACTGGCGGATTACCTGGGATGGAATTGGAAATCAAAAGCAGGCATTCCTATCGTCTGTGTTCCAGGGTGCCCGGTGCAGCCGGATAATTTTATGGAGACGCTGCTCTACCTCCTGTTTCAATCTACCGGCAGAGCACCGATGATTCCCCTGGATGACGCCCTGCGCCCTACCTGGTTGTTCGGGCAAACAGTTCACGAAGGATGCGATCGCGGTGGGTATTACGAACAGGCGGAGTTTGACGAGGTTTACGGTTCGCGTAAGTGCATTGTGAAACTCGGCTGCTGGGGCCCGGTGGTCCAGTGCAATGTCGGCAAGCGCGGTTGGATGGGTGGTATTGGCGGTTGCCCCAACGTTGGCGGTATCTGCATAGGCTGCACCATGCCCGGCTTTCCTGACAAATTCATGCCGTTCATGGACCAGCCTCCCGGCTCATTGCTTTCCTCACAAGCGGTCATGACCTATGGTCGAGCGATTCATGCATTGCGACGGTTCACGCAGGCCTCGCTGAACAAGGAGCCCAGTTGGCGCAAGCCGGGTCCGGTATTGCACAGTGGCTATCGGAAATAAAAACCTTTGCACGCTCGTCGCTGGATGCGTCCGGCTTCCTTTCAAAGAAAGAACAGCCGTCTCTCTCGCTCGCCACGCCGGTTGAATTAACACCCACGCCTGAGAGTATGTTAGATTTGCCGGCGCTCGCCGAGTGCGTATCCTTTTGGGCCGAAAGGGCAGATAGAATGGAAGACGAAAAGAAAGAACCGGAAATTTCCTACGTGATCAGAGTTAAGCCGGGCCGCGCCGGCACCGATCCTAACGCTCCGGACTGGGAAGTCTGTGAACTCGAAGACGGAGAAGTCAAAAACAGCGCCGACATTTATGACAACATGACCGAAGCCGAGGCTAATCAGATCGCCGGCATGTGGCGCAAGAAAAAGGAAGAGGCAGAGACTGCAGTGGTCGATTCCGTAAACTAAGCGGCAGATCAGGAAATCAAGAACCGGGAGGCTGGCGATTATTTTGATCGCGGGCGCTCCCGGTTTTGTTTTTGCCGATGGAAGGACACGCACGAAGTGTTGCGGTCTCTTTGTCTTAACTTAGTCTATTGCGGACACTCGGTATTTGAGTGCGGCGCCACCGGGCTGAAGCGCAGTTGATACTCGCCCGAAGTAATGAATGAACAGACCATCGCGTTCTGCTTAGCCAGATCTCGCAAAGGCGCGCCGTTGACTTGTCCCAACCAGAAAAGAATACCGCCAATGTCGGGATTGCGCCGCAAATACCCAAAATATTGTGTGGTCACAAACGCGCGGTTGTATTCAGCATCAATCAGCGAACGATTATTGATCGGATTAGTCTGGATATTGTCGTCAGCGAGCCGATACATGACCGCGCCTCGTCCGCCTGAGTTATACAAACCGATGAGCGCGGCCCGCTGTGATGAAAGATTAACTCCCAGGTCGGTCTGAATCTGCGCCAGCACCGCATCAACGAATTGGTCAGCAGTGGTCAGACTGCCTGGATAGCGAGTCAGGAACTCTGCGCGGGACACGAACAGATTAGCCAACTCCAATTGCTTCTGGGCCAGATTCGAACCACCAATTACTTTAGCGCGGTCGCGCGAGAAGACCTGATAGCTCGGCAGTTTCTTGGCCTCCGTCATGTTTGAGTTGTCCGGATTCGGAAACGGTTGATTATTACCGTAAGCCGCCCGGTAAAGACGAAACACGTAGGCTCCGGTCTGCTGGAACTCGAGTTCAAAAAAGAACGCGTTTGAAACAGTGACCCGGCGCTGCAGCAGGCAGGGAGCGTTGCCGCAGGGAGTCGGTCCATCGATCTGGCTAATCCAGAAGTTAAAGCCACCCGAATCCGGAGCGCGATTCAGAAAATCGAAATAGTGTTGCCGCACAAAGTAGGTCGAGTCATCAAGGGGGCTCGTAGTAGCCGGGCCCTCTTCGTCGTCATCAATCGACAACACTGCCAGGCTTGGTGAACCAAGATCGGCTCCCACGGGGTTACTCAAAGTTAAATTAACTGTTTCCGTCTGTTCAACGTAACCATCATCGATGATGAGCACGCTGAAGGTCTTAGTGAATTGGCCCGGTGTAAAAGTGAGCGTTCCCGAAGCGGTGATGTAATCACTTCGTTGAGAGGCCGGAGTCGGGCCGGTGCCATCACTGGTGGCGTAGTCTACAGATACCGTGCCAGTTAGGTCACCCGCACGAGTGACTACTATTGTGGCAACGCGCGCTGTGGCCCCGGTGGGAGGCGGTCCTTCGGAAACTGAAAAGACCGAACTATTGAACTGCACCGTCGGGGCTGCGACAAAGCGCACCCAGTAAGGTATGCGCAACACCTGGCTATTTTGATCCGTGATCACGACATAGCCGGTGCGATCTCCCGGGGCAGCGCCGCCGGCCGCAGTCAGTGTAAGGGTCACGGTTGTTGATTGACCCGCCGCAGGCGAGACGGGGCTGGCACTGGTGCTGAAACTAATGCCGCTATTCAGATTTTGAAATGTGATCGCGTAACTATTAGCACCGCCGCTCTGGTTGGTAATCTGAAGATCTTTCGTTAGCTGGGCCCCCTGCGCGCCCACGGTCATAAATCCAAAGGTCAGGCTGGCGGGAGAGAAGGTAGCGTTCACCGAAGAAGCAAGCGCAAGATTGGCGCGGCCTCCACCGTCGTCCAACACTCCCGCATTCACAGTCATCGTGCTGTCAGTGAAGACAGCGTTGGTGGCCGAACTGATCAGGGCCGACTTGATTTTCAGCGGCGTCCATGACGGGTGCAACTGCTTGAGCAAGGCCGCCGCTCCAGCTATATGCGGTGTTGCCTGACTGGTGCCGCTGACCGCGGCAAACCCGCTCGGATCAGATACACCTCCCGGGTTGGGCGTGGTAATAGCACCCGAATAGATCGGTTCTCCGGGAGCGACTAAATCCGGTTTCAGGGCGCGCAGCGAAGAAGGACCACGAGAGCTAAACGATGAGAGCACGTCCGCCGGATTGGAAAGATCAATCAGCGCCACTGGAGACAAAGTCGCCTGCGCGCCGGCATGGGATCCCAACCAATTAACCAGGGCCAGACCGTTGGTTCGATTGATGAACACTGACGGGATTGTGGCTGGTGGCGGACCACTTACATCCATGGTTAGCATCGTATCGCCGCCATCTGATCCTTCGCTGATTGGCTTGTTATAAATTATCGTCGCGATCGCGCCGGCCGCGCTGGCGGTGTTGACCTTGGTGACAAAGCTGCAATTACCTCTTTGGAATAAAGCAATTTTGCCGCTTAGAGAACCGGACGGCAGACCGGCGCAACCGCGACCGGACGGATCGGCATCGACATAGATCGCTGGTCCAAGCGTACCCGACAAGGCAGACGAGGCGGCTCCTCCCTGGCCCACGGTCCCGCCAATGGTCGTCAGACCCGAAACCGAGATGTTTGCCCCAGGCCCAACCACGTGCGCATTGCTCGAGGCGCCGACCGTGATTGCCGAAGGGGCGATGCCCGGAGATTCAATAGTGCCCGCGCCGAGCTCTCCAGAATTTCCTGCCGCAATCACTATGCTCATTCCTGCGCTGACGGCATTCTCAACAGCTTGATCGAGCAATCCCAGAGTCGTGGCCGCGGGTCCTCCCAAACTCAGGCTCGCTACATCGAAGCCATCCGCCAGCGCTTCCTGCAACGCGTTGGCTATCAAGTCTTCAAAACCATCACCGTGCGAGTCGAGCACTCGATAGTTCCCCAGAAACGCACGCGGCGCCACGCCCGAGAGCGGGGCGAGCGGAGAAGTCGTATTGAAGTCACCCGCGGCAATGCCGGCGACATTGGTTCCGTGCCCATTCTCATCAGCCGGAGTTGCACCTGCGTTGTCGAGAAATGCCTTCGCTACGATCACCTTGTTATTGGTGAAGGTTGGATTGCCACGCGGAAAGCCGGCGGGCGCTGTAAAACCCGCGTCAGCAAACAATGGATTCGTCTTATCGATACCCGTATCGAGGACGGCGATGCGTATTCCCTGCCCTGCTGATCCGGAGCCACCCACCTTAGTCCAGGCGGCGGGCGCATTGATCAAAGGTACGCTCGTATTGAGCGTGACGTGATATTGCCTTCTCGGTACTACCCGCTTGACGCCCGGCAGAGTGGCAATCGCAGCCAGATCAAATCCAGGAGCCTCAATCGAGATGGCATTTAGTAGCGTCCGCAGTTCTGTAACTACGCGCAGCTTCGGGGAGAGATTTCGGGCCAGCTCTTTGAAGTTTTCCTGCTGCGCGGCAAGCTGAGACTCGTACGCAGTGGCCTGGGGCGAAGTGAGATCCACTTTAACTTCTCCGGCTTCGGCTGCCCCGTTACTAAGCAGAAGATTTTTCTGATGAACGACAACTGATTCGCCAGACAACTCAAAGATCATTGTGGCGAGTTCCGATGAACTGAAAACGCGTTGCAATTCAGCGGCTTCATCGGTAGCCACTACCTGCTCGGCCGGTTCATCGCTCTTCAACGATCGATTGGGGGAGGGACCCTGGCTGAATTTTGCTGAACCGCCCGTCGCAAAGAACAGGAGCGTGATCGCGATTGGGAGGAGCAGAAGACGAGATTTATGACGTACGGAAATTCTCATAACAGAAATTGACTCTGAGTTGTTGGGACGACAGTAAGTGAAAGATACAAGCGTCGGAGAACTTGAACCTCGGAAATCAACGGCATCACTGCCCACAAGGGACTTGACGGGCTGCGTGTTGAAGATAAGGGATCCGGCAATGGGCGTCAATTGACTCAGATGAATTGTGATGGCCCAGATTCGGGCGGGACCTTCGCGCGGAGAGAATCTGCCCGCAGACTTGGGGAAGTACCAGCAGCCAATCAGGTTGAGGATCTGGTCTTGATGAAGGAGGACGAAAAGGCCCGCACTCCAGTAATAGGATTTTCTGTGTTTCGCCGCAGGGGGGACTTTGGTTGCCGGCTCTCCTTTGCCCGTGAGCCGGCAAATTGAAAGCTGATTGCCTTTTACATCCAGATCGCGGTCATGACTCTTGATAATTTCAAGCGCAACCCGGCCGGGGTTGCGAAGCTGGGGAGGTCTTGCCAGCGCGGCCGCAGGCAGTGCCAGACACCAACTTTTCGCAAGCGCAGGAACCAGAAAAAAGCCACCAGGAACATCACGCTGTAGCCGGCAATCGAAGCGAGCGCCGCTCCCTGAATTCCTCTGGTCGGCAGCCAGGCGCGCAAGGCAATCACCATCACCACTGCGGATGTGATCCGGGCGATGGCGCTCAGGCCCGGATGTCCCAATCCATTCAACCCGCTGATTACGATCGCACCTGCGCTCCACATCACGGAAGCAAACATCAGCAGGCGTAAAACGTTCGTCACAGGGAGAAAGCTTGCTCCGTAAGCAAACCGTAATACGTAGGGCGCGACAATCCACAGAGGGACCAGCGCCATCAGGTGCAGGGACAGGGTGAGTCGTAGACTTCTGGTCACTACTTCCGTAGCTTCCTCGGGTTTTTTTGAGGCGGCAACTTCAGGCAGCAACGCATCGCAGACCGATGAGGCAAGCGTACTGGTTATATCCGCCAGGCGCAGCCCCACTACATACAAGCCTACCTCGCTGCTCGAGGCCATTCCCACGAGCATCATCAAATCCATGCGCCAGTTCACAAATTCGGTCAGGATCCCCGGATAATCTCGGATGCCGTAACGCAAAGTGGATTTTAGTTCTGCCAGCTGCGGCGCCCAACGAGGGCAGAGCTCGTGCCAAACCGCAACGACAGACAAAAGGAGCGAGGCAAACAGCGACACCATCATCGTGTAGGTTGCGCTGGCTACAGTGAGGCGGCCGATGGACCAAAGCACAATGTAGCTTCCCAGTTGTACGCCAAACAGTATCAGACGTAAGGCTCCGACCCAGGGGAAGCGACGTGCGCCCTCGAGCAGCCCGCGCCCCATATCAGTCAGCATCAAGATCGGCACCATCAACATGTAGATGCGCGCCAGGCGCAGCACTTCAGGACTGCGCTCACCGATCAAGTGTGGGATCATCAACTGGGCTACAACCAGCGTCACCAATCCCATCACGACAGTAAAGATGACGGCATTCGAGAACAGGGCGGAAACAAAATCCGGCCGCCGTGCTGTCCAGAAACGGTAGGCCTGAGGCAAACCAAGCTGCGCCACCATGGAAAAGATTGCCGGCCACATGAGCACGACCATGAGGTCGCCACGGCCTGTCGGACCCAGCGCCCAGGCGCTCAACAGGCTGGTCACCACACCCGACGACAGCATCAGGGCGTTGGTACTGAAAACCAGCTGGATATTGCGTTTGAGCATCAGGTAATTGGTTCTCAGGCTGCCAGTTCGAAGCTGGGTTTTCGTAACGAGGCTTTCTTCATTCTCAAAACATCCTTGTACATTTGGTAAGTCTTCTCGGCGACACGATCCCATGAAAACTGACCCACGCGTGCAAGTCCGGCTTCGATCAGGCGCGCCCGCAACTCCTGATCCGACAGGACTTCCCGCAAAGCGCTCGCGAGTGCCTCGCTGTCGCCTTCGCGAAACACCAGCCCGGCATCACCGATGACTTCCGGTATGGCGCCACAGGTCGAGCCGATGACGGGAATACCACTGGCCATCGCCTCGACGAGCACGCGACCGAACTGTTCGCGAATCCGCCTGGTAGTTTCCGTCGGCAGCACCAGCACATCCACTTCATGAAAATAGGCTGGAACTTCGTGAAAGCCGAGCGCCCCAGTGAAGCGCGCGCGATCAATGATGCCTGAAGCGACTAGTTGCTGCGTAAACCCCTCGCGCTCGCTACCGTCGCCGACTACCAGCAACTGCCAGGCTTCGCTCTTTATCTTATCCAGCGCCTCTGCCAGCACATTGAGACCCTTTCCCGGTAACATGCGCCCTATGAAACCTATAGTCAGTGGGCCAGTTGGTCGCTGCAGATCTGCTGCTCGCGGTTGGAATGCCTCGGTGTCCACCCCAAAGGTGACAATCGGCGCCGGCTTGTCAAAACCCTTGGCCCGTAAGACCTCAACCACGGTTTCACTGCAAGCATAGGCAGCGGCAACACGACGAAAGGCGCGCTGTTCGAGCCAGTTGAATGGTGGCGGGTAGTTGTGCAGGATGTTTTGGTTGGTCTGCATGACCATCGGCACGTGCGGAGCAAACCAATCGCAAAGCGTTACCAACTCGGCACAGGCAACGCTGTAAGGCTCATGCCCGATGTCGATCAATTGCGGCCGGTGCTCGCGCAGCGCTTTGATGATCGGTCGCGGGTCATAAGCAAACAGTTGAATGTGTTTTGACAGATAGGTGCGAGCCGTCCTTACCGGAAATAGATCGTCGCCGGTTGCTTCGACTTCCACTTCAGCTTCGCGCCAACGTTCTGTGGTCACTACTTCGAGATCCAAATCCGGGTAGCACCGCACCAACGCTCGTTCGCGATGGCGCAGCGCGGGCGTCAAACTCGAATGAGCAATACGCAATACTCGCATCTTCTCTCCTCCAATCTGCTGGTTTTCTGGCGACATGACTCTCAACTCAAATGCTCGAACCTGGACTGATCAAGCTGGGTGAGGTTTGCGCACGCTCCGCGATTAATTCGTCAAAGAGATTTATGTATTGGACAGCAATTTTTTCCCAGGAATAATTTGCGGCCGTCGCCAGACCGCGCTCGCTAATTCGCTGCCGCAATTCCGCATCCCCGAACAGCAGATCCAACTTGGCCGCGATGTCGGTTGCGTCGCGGCTGATGTGAAAGCCGTTCACTCCATCCATCAGATAATCTTCAATCCCACCCACCGGGCACGCCAGCACGGGTGTTCCAGAAGCCATTGCTTCTAGGCAGACCAGCGCAAAAGTTTCATACAGGGTAGGCAACACGAAGACATCGGCTGCTGGATAGATACGAGGCAAATCTGACCGGCTCCGGGCAAAAATGACGCGATCACTCACTCCCAGCTCCTGTGCGAGTCGCTGGAACGAAGCGGGGGCATCACCCCCTACCACCAGCAGCACCGCGGGACTCGTCATCTCAGCCAGTGAGCGAATGGCAAACTCGAGGCCTTTGAGGATGAATTGATTGCCGACGAACAGGATTAAACGAACCTCTTCGGGCAACCCGAACTCGCGACGCACCTCGGCTCGATACTTATTATTCTCAGCGTTGAATCGAGCCAGGTTAATGCCGTTGGGAATCGTAACGATGCGCTCATCCGGAATTTGGTAATGCTCTTTGAGTTGACGGCGAACCCGCTCGGAAATAGCCACGACTCGACGGTATCGTCCGCCTCCGAGCATCCACCGGTCGCGACAACTAACCCACACGTGGTTGGGATTCAACAACCAGCGGTAATGACCGGCTTGCCATTTGACTGCCAGTGATGCCTTGTTCACTGCATGGACCACACAGACGTCGCCGATCAGCGAATCGCCGTGACTGACTACTATTCGGGAACCCCGAGTGCGCCAGACTCGCAAGCTCGCAGCCAGTGTAAACAAGGGAACGGCGAAGGCGGTGGCGAGATGGCGAAAACGCGAACGAAGATTTCCAGCGGCCAGCCACGGCGAGACCAGAGTGATGCCCTTCCGCGCCTCAGTTTCGGTTGCGAGGCTGGTGACGGCTCGCGCATCCAGCCCAAGGGACAGCCAGGCACGATGAAGTTCGTAGGCGACGCATTCGCTGCCGCCGCCAAACCCCATCTCCAATGTCACCTGCAGGATATAAAGCTCGTCAATCATCGGGTCCCAACCCCTATGCGTGGTCAATGTTGCTTCGGCGTTAATACCAGCCGCGCTGCTTCAATCTGTTCGCTGGTGGGCGGCGCCGATCGCGAGTGCACTTGCCGGCCGCGATAAAAATCTAGTAATTCGGTCATGTAGCGTTCCACCGCGAAGCGATTTGCTACTGTTTTTTTTGCCTCAGACGCGAGTTGCGCGCGCAATTCCGGTTGCCGTGCCAGACTAATTATGGCGGCCGCCAACGCCTTCTCGTCTCCGACGGGCACGAGCCAGCCGGTTCTGCCGTGTTCGATAATTTCCGCGAGTCCGCCGGTTGCCGTGGCCAGCACGGTCGTGCCACACGCCATCGCCTCAACCACTACCAGGCCAAAAGGTTCAGTCGAAGAGTTAACCACGAGCAGGTCGAGCGCCTGCATGATCTGAGCTACGTCGGCACGCGCGCCCAGCACCCGCACTTCAGATTCAATTCCCAGTTCGGCGGCGGTGCGCTTCAGTTGTTCCAGGTACTCCTTGTCGCGATTGAATAAGGGCGCTCCGACAATCAACAAAATCGTCGCGGGTTGTTCAACCAACACAGCGGCCAGGGCCAGCAGTAACTCCAGATGACCTTTGCGCGCAGTCACTTGACCCACTATGCCCAGAACGAATTCCGATTCGCTCAAACCCAGGTCAGTGCGAAACTTTCGCCCGGCGTCGTGATCCGGAGTGAACTGGTCCAGTTCTATTGCGTTGAGGATCACGCTGATACGACTCTCCAGCAACGGCGTTCCGCCGCGGAAGTTTTTGGCGACGGCTTCGGAAACAGCAATCATCCGGGTCCGCCGCGATAGCCAGGCAAAACAACGAATCGCGGTACTGAGCGGATGGCGCGGCAGTAGGTCATGAAGGTGCCAGACCACTGCTATCGGTAATCCAATCGTGGCTGCGGTTGCCACTAATCCGGAGCGAATGCTGTTTGCATGAATCAGATCAGGCTTAACTTCTATTACCTTCCGGCGCAGCTGACTGATGACGCCAGCGGACGACTTCAAATAGCCAAGCAGCAAATCAATGCGCCAGGTGAAACGAGCTTCCAGACCTGCAACCGTTTCCACCTGGGCCGGGCAGTCAGCCGCCAGCTCCGGCAAAGGCCCCTGAGCGGGACACACCACGATCGATTGCACCTCGCTTCCGTCGAGTCGCGACAGAATCATCAGCAGGACGCGTTCAGCGCCGCTGACCTGCGCGGTGTGGTTGTAAAAAAGAATCTTCATTGCACGCTGCAGATGGCTTTGCACTCACGACTAAAGGGTCGCGGGATCATTGCACTCCAGGTTCTCGGATCGATTCGTGAGTCTGGCCCACTTTTGTTCCAGCACCTTTGTAGGAAAGTAAGCGCCTGAGACCTTCGCGATAAATCGCAGCAGGTTGTCGCGGCGTCCCAACGGCACGCGCCAACGTGAGTGCTGCGCGTTGGTACCCTTCCAGACGGACCAGGCTGCGCGATAGCCGGTAGCTTTGCTCAACTCTTCCAGCTTGGCATTGCACTCGCCGTACGGCCACGCCATCAGGTCAACAGTCAGCCCGGTAATACTCTCGAGTAAGCGGCGCGATTCGATTAATTCATGTCGTGCCTGCGTGGTGTCGAGCAAGGTGAAATGGCGATGCCAGAGCCCATGAGCGCCAATCGTCACGAGAGGGTGTCGCGCCATTTCTCGCAGTTCATCTTTAGACAGGTATCCTTCACGGCCCACGTAGCTGGCGGCAACAAACAGCGTCATAGGAAAGTTGAATTTCTCAAGCAACGGCAGCGCAATGGTCAAATTGTCGCGAAAGCCGTCATCGAACGTGATTGCGGTCAGGCCCCTGCTCTGGCCGGATAATGTCGCCTCCAAACGCACCACGCGACGGCGGCGCCCGAGCCATTGCAGCTGGCGCGCAAAGTTGGCGCGCGAAATATCTATGTCGCCGGGAAGCGCTTGTGCTGGTTCGCTAATGGTGTGGTAGACGAGTATCGAGTGCATCGCTTTCTTTAGACTTCAACCAGACCGGACTCTTCAGGACGGGACAATTGCCGGGCGCTTATCCAACCAATCAGCAGCCAGCCGATCGGCGCCACCGAATAAAGCGTAAAAGTATTGCCAAAAAAACTGTTGAGAATGAACACCGGCATCATAGTCACGACCACACGCCAGACTCGCGCATCGGAGGAGCCAGCCGGCGCCCTTCGATAGGACACCCAGCTCATTCGCGTGGCACGCAGCAGGATCCACATAAAGAGCAGAGCAGTGGGCAAGCCGCAGGTGATAATCGTCGAGATGAAGTAACTGTCGATCGGCGGCAGATCCAGTTCCGAATTGAAGCGCCAGGCTGCCACTGAAGTGCCCCCCAGCCCAATACCTAACGGCCGGTAAGGAATGAATTCAGTTGCCAGGAACGTCCAGTTCTTGATCCGCTCCTGCAGACTTCCCTCTTCGGTAGGATTCAGCGTGCCTCTGGCTGTATGCGAAAGCACCGTACCCATTCGATCGTCCTCGCTGTGGTCTAACATGTCGTCGTTGGTGGGAGCCTTTGCGAGGGCGACAATTAAGAGCGCGGGCGCGAGCAATAGCAGCAACCTTCCCAGGGCGCCACGAAACGTGCGGGCACCTGTCAACAGCAGCACAACAACGCCGAGCATCAGCCCGAACATTGCTGTCCGTTGACCGGTCAGCAACAACATCGCACTGAGGCCCGCTCCACCAATAATCCAACCGGCTCGGCGTAACAGAGCGTTAGCGCCGGCTCCAAATCCGAAAGCAGCGATGGCGCCGAATTCGATATAGCGGCCCCACTCCTCGGCACTGCTGTACGTTGCCAGGGCGCGCTCGACACGGCCGACAGAAATGGAGTTATAAAACTCCGTGTTGTCGATCCAATACTGTTCAAAATTGGGAAAGCCATAGGTCAGCTGATACACGCCATAGAGTGAAGTGATCAAGCCCAGCATCACCAACAAGCGAAAGACTGTCTTGAGGAAATCAGGCTTGGTCGCTTGCCCAAAGTAAAACCAGGCAAGGGGCACTATCATGAACAACGCTCCCGACAAACCAACCGTCAATCCTCCCTGCAGCGGGTTGAACATTTGCAGAAGATAAATCAGGCCGAGGAGCGAAACTGATCCAGCCAATGGAGTCTCGCGAAAGAGCGTGAACCGCCTTCGCTGCACGACCATGGCCAGGGCCAGAATCGTTATCACCGGCGTCACCAGGTGGATCGGATCCGACTGCGCGTAAGGCAGGAAGATGTATTGGGCCCTCCGCAACAGTCCGCGGAAAGGTTCAAACAGCATCATGGCCACCAGTCCGGCTTCAAGACTGGCGAATAGAGCCAGGACCATTGACGATGCTATGCCACCCAGCGCGAGCCAGCGCCACGCTTCGCCTCCGGTGTTAACGGCCCAAACGACTGTCGCTGACAACGGAAAAGTAACCAACGGCCACAGTTTGCTGGGCCGCGCCGGGTTTCGACGTTCGATCAGGACATGGCTGCTCATAACAAATCCTGGGCCTTCGTACTCAGCGGGCCAGAGCCAGCCTCGGCCAGGTGCGTTGCGAACTGGAACTTGAAAGCAGTTGCGCCGAAGCAATCAAATCACTGGCACATGATGAAGGCGCTACGGAGCCAAGGAACTGCAGCACGCGAAATGAAAAGATTCGCTGATCAAATTTTTCCGCATGCGTGCGAACTTCTAACTGGCTCCAGCGGCGACTCTCAAAATTTTCAATCGCTTCGATTACAGAGTCACGTTCAGGCCTATTAAAAAAGACTCCAGTTACTCCCTCAACTACAGTTTCAGTTGCGCCGCCCCCGCGAAATGCAATCACCGGACGGCCGGCAGCATTGACCTCCAGGGGTACCATGCCGAAATCTTCTTCACCGGGAAAAATCAAGGCGCGGCAATGGCTCGCGTAATAATTCACCCGCTCGTCCGGCTGGCGTCCGAGAAATTCTGTTTCCGGCCCTGCCAGTTTCTCCAGGCGAGCGCGATCCGGTCCGTCTCCGACAATAAGCAAACGTCGGCCGAGTCGTTTGCACGCTTCAATAGCGAGGTCGATACGTTTGTATGGAACCAGCCGCGACAACACCAGGTAGTAATCATCGATCTCATTCTCGGGCGCCGGTTGGAACCGGTCGACATCTATTGGTGGCGGGATGACGGTGGCGTCACGCCCGTAGGTCTTGCGGATACGCTCGGCGACTAGTTCAGAATTCGCTATGTAGAAGTTCGGCTGCTGTGCCGCGCGCAAGTCCCACTTTCGCAGTCCCCAGAGAGCGAGGGGCAAAGCCGATCGCGTGAAGCCGCCAAAACGCTCGCGTTCCACATAATCCTCGTAGCGCCAAACCCAGCGCATCGGCGTGTGGCAATAGCAGACATGAATTGCATCGCGACGTCGTCGGACGCCTTTGGCGTAGCCGGAACTGCTGCTGAAAATCAGGTCGTACTCAGAGAGGTCAAAATTCTCGACCGCGAAGGGATACAACATGAAGTACTGGCGGAAGCGCTGTTCGATCCCCGGCAGCCATTGCATGGGCGAAGTGCGAATGTCCGCCGTCCGCAAGCTCCGGGGCAGGAGATGCGGCAAAGCAACAGTCGTATAGATGGGCGCCTCGGGGAAAGCATCATGCATGCTCATAGCCACGCGCTCTGCTCCTCCCATTTGCACGAAATAGTCGTGTACTAATGCGATTTTTGACACTTTGACCTGAACCCTCTCTCAGTAGAAGAGTCGTAATCAGCGCAATATTTCAGTTCGGTTACTTGCTTAGCTGGCGCCGCGTGCAGTCAGGATGGCAGGTATCGTGCGCAGCAGGATGGCCCAGTCAAGGCCCAGCGACCAGCGATCGATGTATTCAAGATCAAGTTGCATCCACTGTTCGAAGGAGAGATTACTGCGACCCGACACCTGCCAGAGACAGGTTAGGCCGGGCTTCACACTGAATCGTCGCTTCTGCCAGGCTTCTTCCATGCGCAGTGCGTCGCGCAACGACAAGGGACGTGGTCCAACGATGCTCATATCGCCGAGCAGCACATTCACAAGCTGCGGTAATTCATCGATACTTGTCCGGCGCAGCCAGCGTCCGACTCGTGTTATCCGCGGATCGTTTCGGATCTTAAAGATCGGACCGGACTTCTCATTCAAGTGCTCGATCTCTTTCATGCGCTCTTCGGCGTCGCGACGCATGGTGCGGAACTTGAGCATGCGAAAGCGGCGCTTATTCAGCCCCACTCGATCCTGAACAAAGAAAACAGGGCCTTCAGATTCAAGCTTGATGGCTACTGCTGCTATGACAAACAGCGGCAGAGAGAGGACCAGCAGCATAAAGGAGCCAACCACGTCGATCATGCGCTTAGCTTCGGTGCGCCAACTGAGAGATGGACCACTATGAAGCGAGATCAGGGGCGTACCTTCGAATTCCCAGGCACGAGAGCGGGCCAGCTTATGGGGAAACAAATCGGAAAAGAGGTGAACCATGATGCCCTGTTCTTCCAGCAGGGTGATCGCGGACTCGATTTGCGTATATTGAGACTTGATCGGAAGCGCAATGAAGACTTCGTCAATGACTTCATTGGCGATGATGCGCGGCAACTCAGTAACATCGCCGAGCCAGGGTAGCTCGCTCAGTCCGTTATTATTAAACCGCACCTGGCTGTCGACATAGCCCAGCAGCACGTAACCAAAATCGTTGCGATGCAATACCTGTTTGGCAAACCATTCCGCCCGGGAACCGGTGCCGATAATGACCAGCTTTTTAAGGTTGTGGCCTCGCTGACGCAGGCGGCGCAGGTTTAGCCGTAGAAGGATACGGCTACTTCCCAACAACACCAGGGCTATCAAGCCGATATAGGCGCAGGTTCCGATCGTCACCGTCTGCCACTTGCCGATTTGGGCGACGATTAGGAGCGCTGCCGTCGAAAAGAAAATCGCCCGCCCAACTTCCACTATCTCTTCCACCAGGCTGCTCAGACGGTGTGATCGGTAAACTCCCTGAAATCGGAAGGCCAGGTGCCAGATGACCAGCAGCGTAACGCAGAGCAAAATGTTTGCGACCTTGACCCGGCTGGAAAGGAAGTCGACCGCATAAACGGGTATGGATAGATGCGCGGCGGGGGCGTAGTTAGTCACAATCCCCAGCCCGAAGGCCGCCATCATCAGCAGCAGGTCCGTCACCTTCGAACCCAGATTCGCTAATTGTCCGTAGCGCTTAGTCATGAAAGCCCCTGATCCTTGTGTTCGGGTTTTGCCGTTTGATTTCGGTCTTCACCGGTTGCTTCAAGGCACGAGTGGCGCAATGAATGCGGCCATGCTCGCATACCTGATGTACCGCTCGATTTTCGAGATACGATTACGCGGCACCAGAATCATGTCACCCGCTTCCAACACCAAATCGTTTTCCAAATCACTTGTGCGCCTGAGCGTTTTGAAGTTCAACAACTTCACTTCTGCTGTGTCAGCATTCAGTCGTTTGAAGACGACAATCTGCGAAGACTTGGCAGTCTCCTTCAACCCTCCAGCCAACAGCACTGCCTGGATCGCAGTTAGTCTTTCCCGCAACTCGAGCTTGCCGGGCTGATTGACTTCACCGGCGACGACGACGTAGGGCTTTTGAAATTCTTTCAGGATGACTGTGATTTCCGGAGATTCGAGTCGAGCGCTGACCTTGGCAAGGATGATGTTTCGCACCTCCAGTAACGTACGCCCGCCGACTTTCAGATCTCCACCGATCTGCAATGAGATATAGCCGTCCGGCTGCACGAGTACGGTCTGATTAAATTCGGGTGTGTAGCGATACTGAATATCCAGCACATCTCCCGGCTGCAAAGCGTAGCGGGCTTCGCGCGGTGTGCTCAGCACTGGAGCGTGAGCTTGCGCCCGAGCTATTCCCAGCGACGCCAGCAACAGCAGCGCAATCCCGAGCCCGATGATTGTTTTCTTCTTTGTTCCTTCCATGTTCACCCTCAGAGCGTGCTTCACAAATGAGCGGCTTACAGCCTGCGATACAGCCAATCCGGAACCGGATAGCGGCGTTGGTTCAAGACAAAGCCGAGAAAATTGGCGTCGGCCTGCTCTAAAATTTCTCGCGCGCGATAAATCTGATCCCGGCGCGTGCGGCCGGCCTCAACCACCACGGCAACTCCATCGACAATGGGTGCGAGCATGGTGACCGCAGCAGAATCTTTGAGCGCTGGACAATCAATCAGGACATAGTCGAAATTCCAGCGCAGTGCCTTGAGGCACGAAGCGCGATATTCAGGGTTGGTGAGCCAGAGCCCGTTCGGCGTTGAGTGGTGATAGCCGTTCGCTCCGTTTGCGGCAGACAACGTCAGCAGGTTGTCGAGTTGGGTTTCAAAACAGTGATCAGCGATTTGACGGGGATCGGCAACGCACACTTCCTGTAAGCCTGTGGCATCGACTGCGAGCACGCGCTTTTGTGTATGCGAAGCAATCTCCCGGGCGAGCGTGTTAACCACATAAGTCACACCCTCGCCTGGCGCAGAACTGGTGAAGGCCACCACGCGATTGCGCAATTTGCCCTGTTCGTCGACGGCCTGAAAAATCGATCTGATGAGTTCCTGGTAGAATTCCACTCCCCTGCTCCCCTTCTTGGTTCTTCTAATCCTGTGAAACTTTCCCGCCTATCTCGCAACAACTTCCTCCGCTACCGGCCATCTCTCTGAGCCAATCAATCAGCCGCTTCCAGGCTCCGTCGCAGTCTCACTTCCAGCCGTGAGCAGACGCCGTTTGTCGATGATCAATGAAGCGCGAGCGGGACTAAACCTGGGAATTGTCGCGAGGACCTGACCTGATAATTCAAGCTCACGCGGAGTTTCAACACTCTCGCGCAGAAACTCGGCAGCAATCGCGCTGCCCAGCGCAATAAACACTCCCAGCACAATTCCGAGCAACAAATTCAAAGGACGGTTGGGCCTTAACGGCAGCTGAGAAGGTACCGGCGCTTCAGCCATCGAGACGTTGGTGATCTTGTTCTGATCCAACTCGTCAGCGATGCGGGATTCTTCCTGCTTCTTCTCGTAAAGCTGATAGTTGTCTTCAGCTTCTTTGACGCGGCGCGTCAAATCCTGAAATTCCGAAGTGCTGCCTTCAAGACGCGATAGTTGGGCCTCGTAGTCGCGCAGTTGACCGGCAAGGACCGACTGGCGAGCCTGTCCTCCGACCTGGTCCACCCGGGCTCGCGCTAACTCGGTGCCCAAAATCTGCCGCAGCGGATTCAGATCGGTAGATTGTTCAATCGCAGTCTGATTGCTGGCTTTTTCAAGAGCGGCCCTGGTGGTATTGATTTCCCTGTCAACTTCGCGTACCAGTCGGTCGTCAGCACGGAACTTTGTTAAGAGTTGGGTGCGGCGATTCTGCAGCTCAACGAGCATCGTATTGAGTCGCTCAGCTGAATACTGATTGGGTAGCGCGCGGCTCTGAGTAACGATTCGAGGCTGCAACGCGCTCATCTGCTCGTCCAGGTGCTTGATGCGTTCGTTAACTTCTTTGAGAAACGCCTGGGTCTCCAACAGTTTTGATTTCGCGTCCGTCATCTTCTGCACCGTCAGATCTTTTTGTTGGCTGATGGACACCACATTCATGCCCTGCTGAAAACTTGACAGCTGCTTTTCAGCTGCTCGCAGTTGCTGCTCGTACTGATCAGCCTGCGCTTTGAAGAACTCGTAGGTGCCCGCCGGGCGATGCAGTTTCAGGCGCTTCTCAAGGTAAAGATCCCCAAGCTTGCGCAGGACCGCCGCAGCCGTTTGCGGTGAATTGGAGGAGTAGCTGATCTCGATAATGTTTGCTTTTTTGACCGGAGTGACTACCAGGTCTTTTGCCAAAAGCTCGCTGGCTTGTTCGATCAGACCGGCTTCGTTGCGTGGCGCGTCTTTGAGGTTGAGCCTTTGCAGCAGTGACTGACCGGGTCGCGCCAATCCGCATTCGATCACTACCTGATTCAACAGGTCTTTGCTGGTCAGCAGCTCGATCTCGGAATTGATCTCTGTTTCGGAGACATCGGTGTTGTTCACACCATTCGTGCCGGTAGTGCGTTCAGGAGTGATAGGAACCTCGGAACGCACATTCTTGACCAGAATTTTCATGCGCGAGCCATACTCATTCGGCATCATGAATGTCACAAGCGCGGTTCCGGCCGCTATCGTAAGGAAGGTGGCCGTGATTAATAGCTTGTGACGAAACCATATGGAAGCCACATCGCGCCGCGAGAAGGTGGTCTGCACAGGTCTGGTTATCGGGATCATCTTGTTCATAAAATGGATTTTGCTTACGTAATAAAGAACCAATAAGCTGCGATTTCCGGTTTGTTTGCCAACCTGGACGTAGACAATCAGCCCGCCCAGGTCGTTAAATACACCCTGAGCTTTTGGGAAACGACCAATAGAGCGCTTCTCCCTTATCTGAGGCGGCAGTTGAGCGGAGGCAGGACCAAATGATGAGACAATTTCAGGCTGTACTGGTGTTGGCTCTTTTAGCCAGTCTCGTTATCTCGTGCCGCATGGTCGAAACTCTGACCGGCAACTCTAAAGCTGGTTCAGTCAGCAGCCTCTGGCCAGATGTGCCGGCTTTTGCTGGCGCTACCAAGGCCGATCTCGAGATTCCGCTGGGACCACGACTGGCACTCCGCGCGATGATGCAGGGCAAAATCGATTTCATTGCCTTCACAACGCAAAGCAGCGCAGACGAAGTAAAAGCTTTCTACAGCAACGAACTGATGAAAGCAGCTGGTTGGACGCCAAATGACAAGGGCTGCATCGGCGATTCGGAAGACGAAAAGAGTCAGGGCGCGGTCTGTTTATACACCCGCAAGGGCAATGGCAAGGACGAGGGTTTGGCGATTATTATCGCGCAGGATGAGAAGACCAGACTGACACAGATATTCTACGCGCGCATGGACATGACTCGTCCCAACCCTTCGCCTTCTCAGCGCACGGAGGAGCGGGAACTGATTGAGGCGGAGAGGCAGTTGCTAGCGTGAGGCCCTCAGATCGCTTAAGCAGATTAGCGGCTGATCTGAAGGTGAAATGATTTCTACTTGAACTCAAACGACTTTACAAAATCTCCAAACGACTGGTCCCAGTGACTCACCGTCTTCTCCGGGCCGATCAACTTGGCGAAGTAATTACCCCGGGGCGTCTCGACCACCGCAGCGCGCAATCGTTGGTTGCTGTCGTTGTGACGGCTGTCGCTTCCGGGAGACATTTGCGCCGTATAGGTGCCGCTAACATCCACCGTCGTAACCTTCAAGCCGTTGCTGGTCAAGGTCTCGGTCTTCGCTTTATCTTTTGACGGGCTGCCATCGGGCTGCTGCATTTGATTGACCCAGCGATCCACGTTGTCGGCGACGGCGCCACCCTGGCCCGCTCCAAAAAAATAAATCACCAATGAAGCGTCCTCACTGTCGCCTTCGACCCTGGGTAATTTGAATTGCGCGACGCGCATGCTGGAACCGGGTTGTTCTTTGATCCAACCCGCCGGCTCAGTAAATTTCAATTCGCCTGCTGCAGTTGAGGATGCTGGACTGGTAGCTTGCGAATTGGACCTGCCTGGCGAGGCGCTCCCCGTGTTGGCAGCGCAACCCCACACTTCAAGCGTTAACGCCAGCAGCAAAGCGGCGCAAGTTAACTTCATACGCATAACTTCAATCCTCTTCTCTCACTTGCATTACGGCGCCCTGCCGATGCCGGACCGCAGTGACTTTATTCTTCGACCAGGTTTGCGGAAATACTATCCGCTTCCCTGCCGGAGTCATGGGCCAGCCTCAACAACCAATCGATCTTTTCGAGTTGCTGTTGCTCCAAATCGATAAACTGCACACCGAAACCGCGCCCTGCTGAATGATGCCGCACCTCGCCTTCCACGTACAGCCAATCGCCGTCGGGCAGTAAAACTCGAAAGCCGACAATCTCTCCGCTTCTCGTTTCACCAACCGTGTTCAGGTAGCAGCCGCCCCGGGAAAGATCGGTGACGAGGGCAGGGTGATTGTCAGTTGCACTGTCCCAGACAGCTTCAAGGCTTACAGACAGCCTTGGACTGGATCTTCGTTCGTCCATGGAAACTCCTCAAAAGGATTGACGAGAGGTCAGCTATCTCTGCGGGACATGAAGTGTAGAAAGGGCGAGTAAGGCCGACTATTACTGGTCAATTCCACACCCGTGACCATTTTAGAGGAAACGCATACGCTTGCCAACGCAAACTATCACGGTGCAGTGTGACGGGCGGTGCTCACCGTGAGAGTCGCAAATCCAGATCTCTCGAGCGTACCAGCCTGGCCAACGCAGGCTGCCCAGTGACCGGGGTAGCAATCTCAGTTTGCATGACAAAGACTGATCCGCCGGAATTTGTGAGGATGCTCATGAATCCAGTGGCCGACTGCCGTTCGATCTCTTGAGCTGGATTCCGTGGCGCTTGATCATGCGATCAAGCGTCTTGCGATCAACGTCCAGAATGCGAGCGGCGGCCTGTTTGTTGCCGCCGGTATGCTCGACCACCTGGGACACATAACGGCCTTCGACTGCTGCCAACGAGGGCCAGTCGACGACTGCAGGGCTTTCTGAATTGACTTCAACAGTGCTACTGGCCGCACTGCCGCTCGTGGCCGCCCGAACTCGGTCAGGCAAGTCCTTAACTCTAATCGTGCCGTCGCACATCGCCGCGGCGCGCACAACGGCGTTCTCCAATTCCCGAATGTTGCCCGGCCAGGCATATTGTTCAAGCAAAGCCAGCGCCTCGGACGAAAACCTTATGACCGGATTTAGAGAGTGAACTCGAGTGGCGAAGGTGCGCGCCAGCGGCAGAATATCCTCAATCCTGCTGCGCAGCGGCGGCAGGACAATCGAGACAGCATTCAAGCGGTAGAAAAGGTCCTTGCGAAATCTTCCCGCTGCAACTTCTGCCTCAACGTCGCGATTGCTGGCTGCGATCACGCGCACATCAACGACACTGGTCTGGTTTGAACCAACGCGCCGAATCTCGCCTTCCTGCAGCGCGCGCAGAAGCTTGACTTGAAACGCAGGCGTGGTTTCAGTGATTTCATCCAGAAAGACAGTACCGCCATCGGCCTCTTCCCACAGTCCCAGTCGATCGCGATCCGCACCCGTAAAACTTCCTTTGACGTGGCCGAATAACTCCGCCTCAATCAACTCCGCAGGAATAGCTCCGCAATTTACCGGCACAAAGGGTTCGCCGGAACGGGCGCTCCGGAGGTGCAGGGCTGAGGCAACAACTTCTTTGCCGGTGCCTGATTCTCCGGTGAGGAGCACCGGCAAATTTGTGCCCGCCACTCGCCCCACCTGCTTCATCACCTGAATAAAGACTTCGCTGCGGCCGACGAGGCCGAGGTCTGATTCATATGCCGGCACCTCACGGGCGGCTGAGACTGCCCGGTGTCCTGCCAATTGCTCCTGTAGCGCCTGTGACAGCGTTATTAATTCTTGAATGCCGAACGGCTTCAGCAAATAGTCAAAGGCGCCAAAGGCCGTCGCATCCAGAGCTCCGCCCGCGCTGCCATGTCCGGTCATTAGCACCACTCTGGTCTCTGGCGCATCCTCTTTGAAACGGTGCAGCACGCTATACCCGTCGGCGCCGCCCAGTTTCACGTCGCAAAACACGGCGGCCCATTCCTGGTGTCTTGATAGTTCGAAAGCCTGTTCGGCGGAATCTGCCTCGCTGGTTTCCCAACCTTCGTCGCGCAGCACTTCCGCGACGAAGCGACGCACCTGTTCTTCATCATCGATTACCAACGCCTTGAAACTTTTTTTCATGGTGTTCATACAACTGTTTAAATGACCGCAAACAATAATTTACTCGCCAGTTCAGGATAATGATCCAAAGACTCCCGGAAAACGTCTGCCGGCACCGGCCTGCCGAACAGATAGCCCTGGCCCCCATCGCAGCTTAGGGAGTGCAGGAATTGTAACTGTTCCTCTGTCTCCACTCCTTCGGCAATCACCCGGAGACGGAAGCTGCGCGCCAAAGTGATCACGGCTACAACCAACGCTGCATCATTCTTATTCGTGGTCGAACCATCTACAAAAGAACGATCGAGCTTTAGAGTATCGATCGGCAGCCGTTTAAGGTAGCTGAGGGAAGAGTAGCCGATGCCAAAATCGTCGAGGGCGATCTTCACACCCAGGCTAAGTCTCCCATCAGGTGACCCAGGGTGTCATCGATCTTCTTGAATCGATCGAGCGACAACAACATCACTCCCACCAAGTGCGGTTGGCGGCTGGCAGCATTCAACGCCTGTGAAAGACGATCAAGAAACAGCGCCCGGTTCGGCAGATCGGTAAGCGCGTCGTGATAGGCCAGGTGTTCGATTTGCGCCGTTCGTTCGCGCACCAGCTCTTCAAGATTATTTTCGTAATTTCGCTTTTCCCTCAACAGCACGTGATGCCGATAAGCCCGATCCACGGCCGCTTCGATGTGCGACAACTCGAGGGGTTTCATCAGGTAATCAAATGCTCCACCGCGGATCGCAGCGATAGCCGATTCGATAGTCTGGCCGCCACTGATCATCACTACTACAGTATCGGGGCAATCACGATGCACCTGAGAAAGAGATTCAGCACCACGCTTGAGACCGGTCACGTTAAGACTCATCACACCAACGAGCTTCTTGGCCACCTGCATGGGTACGGAGATTGATGAGCGAATGTCGGCCCGGGGCCAGAGCGCCACAAAACGATCATCCTGGACTGCGCCATTGAGAATGACTCCAGTTCTCTCACGCGCGACCCAACTGGCAATGCTCTCAGCGAACGGAATGCGCTCGCCCAAGAGCCGTTCTCGTTTGGCTCCGCGAACCGCAGCTACATAAAGCTCGGTGCCATCGACGGTGGGGAGCAGGATCGAGACCTCATCGGCATCACTCTGCTCAAGTGCCGCATCGGCCAGCTTGCTCAAAACGGTCTGGACGTCGGGAGTAAAAGCGATCGTTTGTGACAACTCATAGATAGCGAGAGTCTCACGAAGTTCAAGGTTTTCCAGCCGCAGCCGCCGCTCATTAATTGCCCGGGTGAGCACCGGCATCAGGGACTCCAGCTGGAACGGCTTTAGGATGTAGTCAAAAGCCCCCTGCTGCATGGCATCGACTGCAGTTTGAATAGTTCCCTGGCCGGTCATAATAATTCCGACCAGATGAGGATCGATGAAAAGAGCGGCTGAGATTAATTCTATGCCGTCCATTTCGGACATCATCAAATCAGTCAGCAGGATGTCAAAGTTCTTTGCTTCCAACTCAGCCAGAGCTTGTGCTCCTGACGCGCATCCGACGGCTTCATACCCACGAGTTGTCAGTGCGCTCACCAACAACGTTCTCAATTCAGCCTCATCGTCAACCAGAAGCACTGAGCCGATGGACGCACCAGGCGGAGCTTCGCTGAATGGCAAAGTAACCTGGCCTGGGCCTATGAAGCGGTCGCTCACTTTCGGTTTTGGCTCCTGTTCGATGATCTGCAAAAAGGATGCGCACGCTTATCAGCTGGCTAAAGTTACGAAGTTACCAAACGCACTAGCGCCACAGTGGATCTCTCAAGCAGTCTGTGGCAGATAGGCGAGCCCAGCTTGGTGGGTTTCGTCATACAAAAAACCAGCGCAATTGACTCTGGGAGGATGTTCGCTGACTGGGAGTTGAGTTTCAGCGGCTGGGATGCGCTCGCAAATGAAGTGTAACAGACGCCACGTAATGAGTCCCAGGTTGAAAAAAGACGCTGCCCAGGCAACAAAAAACCGATCAGAGGCAGCCACCATTGGATCCAGAGACGCGACAACAACAACCGCATCTGTTACGTAGGTTTGTAAAGCGGGACGGACTTAATTTACTACGCTCGAAGTCCGATCAATGCACCTGTCATCCGGTTGAACACGATGAGATTCTCTGGACGTGTTCAATGTGAAGAAGGACGCCGCTATCGCCCCCAATGGCGGCGCCCTTCTCATGACGCGGGCTATCCCGATAGGACGCTCCGCGTTCCGTCTAGGTACCTGCAAGACCGATCATCCGACTTCTCAATGTTAATCTTGAGCAAGGCACCGACTTCATACCAAAAGAATCACACTATCCGCAACTCTGCCTCACATCGCAGGTACAGGTGAATTAAACTCATCACATAAAAACAGGGAGTGGATCCTCGAAATGGATATTGACAACCAGTGTTCAAAAGAAGAAGCGTTGTTTGGTGTTCACGCGTCCGGAAGTTTGGTTCTGAACCCGGCTACATCTTAATCGGACGTTATGACCGGTCGGGGGTCATTACAACCAGGCAGAACATTTTTCAATTCGAGAAGAACCACTGAGAGAGCATTCAGAATGAGTACCTTTTTCCTGACGCTAGCCTGCAAATTTCCTGACTCTGGACTGCCAGCTTAGGCCTGTAAGCAGCGAAGCGCAATCGGGAAGAACCCTAGAGAGAACACGGGAAAACCCTTATGAGTTTAATGCCGGTGAACCCCGCCGGGCTTCTGTTGGATAAAAGGCCGGTAAGGTGGCGGGAGATTCACCCACTAGTCGAGCGTAACCAGACCGGTCTTGATGGCGTAGCGAACTAATCCGGCCACAGAGTTCGTTGTTTGCCAGGCCGGTCTGAAAATAAGGAACCAACCTGCTCAACAGATCAGCTGTGGTCTCATAGAAATGACATGTGTGGGTGCCGGGCTGCATGGAAGCGAGGTCATTAATGCCATCTCTCCTAAAACCGTCGTGATTTCAGTTCAGATCCGTGTAAGCCGCGTCCGCCTACGGTTAATCTCGATGCCTGGTCAATTGCCCGCCACCTACCGCTGCATGTCTAGATCGCCTGGGTTTGAAATTTCCTGAGACGCTCGGCCAGAAGGCTCTCGCGCACCCTCTCCCATTCTTCAGAGAGGCAGCTCAACAATTTCGTCATCGGATCATAAGCCTCACCAGCCGCGATTGATTCCATTTCCGCGCAGAGGGAAAATATTCCATCGCACCCAGGGTGCCGCTGCTGCCGCGTAGTGAATGGGCAGATTGCTTGAGTCCTTTCATATCGTCTCGGCTAAACGCCTCATTCATCGCAACTATTCGCCGCGGCGCATCGTCGAGATATAAGTCAATGAGTTCCACTATTATGTCTGGTAGACCCTCAAGCTGGGCATCCGCCAACGAGTTCAAAGTCTCCAGATTAACTGACTGATAATTTTCCGGGGAAGCCGGCGATCCACTGGAATCATCACCATCAGATTTAGCGATTGGCTCATTGGAACGGTTTTCGATCCTGCTTAGTGTCATCATGTTCATTTCAGGCATTGACAGAATTTTCTACTTGGGGCACCCGGGCCAGAAGCATGCGCAGCGTCAGTTGCAGCCGCTCGAAGCTAAATGGCTTCGGCAAAAAAACAGTGGCCCCCGCGCTGAAACTGTCGACCATCAACTTCAGCCCCGTTTCGGAAGTGATCATCATCGCGGGAATTTTCATGAGGCGTTTCTCGGTTCGCATATACCGGATAATTTCCAGTCCCTGAAGGTGAGGCATCATCATGTCAAAAATCGCCGCGCTGAAATTCGCATCATTCTGGAGAACGCGATAAGCCTCGCGGCCGTCGCTGACTTCAACTACGGCGTAGTTCTCTTTCAGGACCACGTTAGCGACCAGTCGACGGATTACGGGATCGTCGTCCGCGACAAGGACGCGCCGGGTTTTCTCAGGTTGAGGGTGTGACATTTGTTCTGACCTTTCAGGACTATGGCCCTATGGCCCTGCGGACCTATGGGGTACGATGCGGTGGGAAACAAAAGTGCGACTTCAACATCGGCCCATCAGGCGCTTAGCAGTTCACCAGTAGCGAGAGGCTCGGCATAGATTTCCTCTGCCGGGGCAACAACAACTCCAGCTGCTGCTGCGGCCACGGGATCAACAGCCGACGACAGGACGTCAACAACGCTGGGATCCAGACCAAATCCAGCTCGTTGTGAGAGGACCACAAGGGCCTCTTCAGGTGAAATGGCAACGGATTCAGCTCTGGGATTTATCAACAGATCATATTCAACAGCCACGCGCAGAATTCGGCAAGACAGGGGAATTTGTTCGCCCTGCAATCCTCTTGGATGACCGGTGCCGTCAAAATTTTCGTGCAGCAGCAGAATGGTATCTGCGACATTTCGCAACTCCGGGATCATGGATAGGATGCGCGCCCCGCGCTCGGAATTTTGTCGGTAGATGGCGGCCTCCCGGTCAGTCAGTTGGCCATTTTTCCATAGCAACTCCTCGGGCGTACCTATATGGCCAAGCCGATGAAGCGAGGCGGCCAGGGCCAGGTCGGCTGACTCCTCAGGGCTGATTTCGAGTTTTCGGGCAGTCGCTAGCGCTTGTTTGGCTACTCGATCTGAATGCTCACATGAATACTCGTCCTTGCTCCGAAGGATAGCGTCGAACGCATTGGCCACACCCAGCCTGACTTCCTCGATCCTGGCTTGCAGCCTTTGATTGGCGACTTTCAGTGCATGATGCTGCTTATTATTCTCGTATTCCTCGAGGGCCCGGGCCACTTTGAGCTTGAGGTCATCGTTATTCCAGGGTTTGGTGATGTAGCGGTGGACCAGACCACAGTTGATGGCTTCGACGAGGGCTTCGACGTCGGTGTAACCGGTAAGGAGAATGCGCACCATATGAGGGCGCAGAGCAGCGGTTCGCTTCAGGAGTTCTATTCCGGCCATCTGCGGCATTCTTTGATCGGTAATAAGGATTGCCACGTCATGCTGGCTCAATAACTCTATTGCATCCTGGCCCGAAGCAGCCGTGAGGCAGTGATAGTCATTTCGAAATAATCGCTCCAGCAGTCGAAGATTTGCTTGCTCATCATCGACAATCAGTAATTTATGGGTCATGCGTCAAAGTCCTCCAGGAAAGTATCTGAAACGATTTCTTGAGCGCTCACGAGCTGCGCGTCCGGTGAAATGGGAATCTGGACCGTGAAGGTAGCGCCCTCACCGGGTTGGCAGTGGACCTTAATGGTTCCTCCGTGCCGTTCGATGATCCCGTAAGAGATGGAAAGTCCGAGACCCGTTCCTTCACCGACCGGCTTGGTGGTGAAAAACGGATCGAAGATTCGAGCTTGCAGTTCAGGGGGGATGCCGCATCCGGAATCGCGAATCGCGATCACCGCAAGATTGTCCTCCAAGCGCGTCGTGATCCAAACCTCGCCGTTGCCTTCGATGGCTTGCGCTGCGTTTGCCAAAATGTTCATCCACACCTGGTTCAATTGCGCCGCATGGCAACTCACGCGCGGCAACTCGCCGTAGTCTCGTCGTAGGCGCAACCGGCCCGAACTGTAGTATTGAGAAAGCAGCCTGAGAGTTGAGTCGATCCCCTCGTGCAGATCGACTTGCTGCAGGTCCGATTCATCCAGTCGCGAAAATAGTCGCAGATTCTGAACCACGTCGCGGATGCGCTCAGCGCCTTCCAGGCAATCAACGACAATGGAATTCAGATCGTTAATGAGGCGGGCGTAATCAAGCCGCTGTTTCAGAGGATCAATCAAACGGGCCGATTCGGGTGACAGTTCCAGTTGATCGTAGGCGGCCAGTAATTCCTGCAAACCGGCAATCTCATTTTTCAGCAAATCCATGTTGCCGTAAATAAAGCCGGCTGGGTTGTTCAACTCGTGAGCGACGCCGGCTGCGAGTTGGCCGAGACTCGCCATTTTTTCGCTGTGAACGATTTGGGCTTGCAGTCGTTGTAACTCAGCCGCTCGTAAGGCGAGCTCCTTATTCTGCTTCTCGATGTCGGCCTTGTATTTTTTTGCCTCGCACTGCAGGGTGCGACGATCGAGGGCGCGCTCCACAGCAATCAACAACACGTCGAGCTCGCAGGGCTTAATCAAATAATCCGCTGCCCCTAGACTGAGCGCGTCGCGAACGCGCTGTGAACGGTCCACTCCCGAGACCATGATCACCGCCGTCTCAGGATAGCGAGCAGTAATCTCACGCAGAAGCTCGACCCCATTGCGACCGGGCATCATGACATCGCTGATAACCAGCGAAAAAGACTCCTCAGCCATGCGTTCGAGAGCTTCGTTAGCAGAACCCGCAGTGGTGCATTCGTATTGATCGCGCAGACATTCGGCGAATACAAGACGGATCGCTTCTTCGTCGTCGACCACCAAAATGCGATCGCTCTTCGTCGGCTCGTACTCAGTGGAGTCCTTGCCGACACTCGCTTCCCTTTCATCAGTGAGCACCGAAGGCACAACAGAAGAGATTCTTAGATTATCGATCATTTCTTTGAGTGGACATTCGAGGCGGTAGTAGACAGATGCTAACAGGAGGCGGAAAAGACCACCTGTGGCAGGAGACCGGGTATTTTCGCCGCTTTTCCCCGTAAGAAACAGAGAAATTCGACCAAATGCTTACTAAGCACCAACCGTGCCAGTGCTGCACGACCCGGACACAGTCACGCTCGCCGGCGCGGGGACCGCGAGTCCAGTTTTTTCAAGGGGGTACAAGGATTGCCCAGATCGTATCGCCGCGGGCAGATGTTTCTGCCCCTTCGATGGTTTGGGTGCCGGCGCTATCGACTGACCGAGATGTTTAGCAGCCCTTCCGCTCGCCGACCCTGCTTTCATATTCCTCGAATACCAGGCATTCGACACCACAACTATTCAGCTACGCATTCGCAGCTTCTGTCGGGCCGTGCTCTGCATGCCATACCGCTTTCTTACCGGGGAACCAAAATGGATCGAGATTTGAAATCAGTTCGGACTTCAATAGCGCAAAAACTTCTTACTGCGCTGTGTATTATTTACTTGTCGTTGCCAATTGTCTGTGCTGCTGCACCGCCTTTCGGAGAAACCGAAAATAAATTTGCTTCCATAGCCGAGCCCATCTCAGCGACCGAGATCACTTCTTATGATTGGAATCTACAGCAAACGCAGCGACCATTATTGAATTTACCCGACCCGGTGAACACTAGCTTTCAGTTTTCTCAGTTTCGTCCGCTCGGCCTGCTCAGGCTTGATCTTTCTCAATCGCTGGAGTTCGACTCGCGGGCAAATAAGTACCTGCTGCGGCTCGCAGAGGATGCTGACCGGCGGAAGCAGTCGATTGAATTTATCGAGACCGGAATACCGGGACGTTACGTCTCGCCGGATAACAGGTACGACAATCTGATCGACAACAAGGGTGTGAAGACAATTCGGTCGCGGCAGAATGTGGAGTACACGTTTATCCGCTTCAGCGACGGCGTCGACCGATGTATTCGTATCAAGGGCGAAGGGGGCTCAGTAATTACCCTCGTCTACTCAAGAGACAATCTGATTCACAGCATTCTTGATTCAAGCGGACGCATCCTCACCTTTAACTATGTGGATGGGAAAATCGATTCAATTACCCAATCCTGGATTGCCGATGCCGTCGCCCTCAATCGGACCTGGACCGTGGAGAAAGCGCGGAGCGATGTAAAGTTGGCTCATGCAAGTCGTCCTCGCACAATAATTGTGGCGGCTAACGCAAGCATTACTGCCAGACATATGAAAGTGCTGCCCGATAATGCCGTGACGACTGAATACACTGCCTCAATGATCAGCAGCGACAGAAAGCTCGCCGCCATTTTTGGGGGCCCCGGTGCAGTCGCCGCAGCCAACGGATTCGAGCCGGAAAAGCTTGCCGGTCAATATCCCCTCTATCGTGGAGACATCACTGCAATCGATGGTCACCTGTTGAGAGGGCATCTCAGTTTCGCCATGCATCTGTATGGTAACGAGGAAGGGACCGCAGAGTCAGCCCTCTATGTTCCAGCCGGCTTCACTTCCCACAGTTCAGCGCCGGGACCTACAGATGCCGCGGTGACTTTTTTCTATCCGCGTCTGGGGAACCTGACGAACGTGACACTCGCAGTCTTTCATGTCGCGAACTTCGCTATTGAATCCGGCGCTTCGCATCACCTCTCACAAACTCGAATTCGCATCGGCAATATTGGCGGAACGGGTGGTTCCTGTGCAGTTTATAAACACTCTCATATTGAATTTTACCGCGGCAATGTAGGCTTACCTTCAGCTCCGGATCGCGAGCGCTTGCGCATCCACCCCGTCAGCGTCTTTTGAATCCGGTCTCACCAAACCCGTCGGTGGGATTTTCAACCACTGCCCCCAAAAGCCAGTTGGCCTTTTAAGCACAGCCGCGCTTATGATTAGCGCCTTATGAGCAGCACATCGCCATCAGCAGGCACAAACGTCGCACCTGTCGAAACAATCCGAACGCATTTCCCCGCGCTGGAGAGAATTCATCAGCAGCAACCGGTGGCCTACTTTGACGGGCCAGGTGGCACTCAGGTGCCGCGCGCCGTGGTCACGGCCATGGCTGATTATCTCTACCATCACAATGCCAACACCCACTGGGCCTATCCGACCAGTGCCGAAACCGATGCGTCTATTGAAAGTGCGCGCCATACCTGTGCCGACTTTTTGAACGCGGCGGCGGCAGAAATAATTTTTGGCGCCAACATGACCACGCTGACGTTTCACCTGGCGCGCGCGCTCAGCGTCAACTGGGGCGCCGGTGATGAACTGGTCGTTACGGAACTGGACCATCATGCGAACATCGCACCCTGGCAACGACTTGCTCGCGAACGCGGCGTGACCGTGCGTACCGTGCGGCTCATTCCCGAAACGGGCCAGCTCGATTGGGAAGAATTCGAAAAGTCAGTTCATGGACGAACCAGGTTAATTGCGATAGGCGCTGCGTCGAACGCGCTTGGCACCATTAACGAAGTCGCGCGGGCGGTTGCACTGGCGCGCAAGTTTCAGGCTCAAGTCTTTGTCGATGCCGTGCATTTCGTGCCTCACGAAATCGCCGACGTGCGTGCCCTCGACTGTGACTTTCTGGCGATGTCTGCCTATAAATTTTATGGGCCGCACATCGGAGTCCTTTATTGCAAGGGCGACCTGATCGATGCAATCGATTTCCCCAGGCTTCTGCCCGCGCCGGACAAGGGACCGGAACGAGGCGAGACCGGAACTCAAAATCATGAAGGCATTCTGGGCGCGGCAGCAGCAATAGATTTCTTGGCTTCGCTTGGGAACGGTGCATCAAAACGCGCGCAGCTCATCACAGTCTATTCAGAGTTACATCGCCGCAGCCTGGAACTGGTGCAACAACTTTGGCACGGGCTTGCATCGATTGAGGGCGTTCGCCTTTATGGTCCTCCTCCAGACGCGGCGCGCACTGCGACGGTTTCATTTGTAGTTGACAGGGTTTCGTCCACCGAGGTCGCGCGGCAGTTGGCCGAGCGGGGACTGTTTCTCTCGCACGGCGATTTTTACGCAACGACAGTCGTGGAACGCCTGGGGTTAGGCGACGAAGGACTGGTCCGCGCCGGCTGCGCTTGTTATACGACTAAGGAAGAGGTTGAGAGGCTGGTGAAAGGTGTGGCGGAAATTGCGGGGGGATAGCGTTTGATTTGAAATTTCACAAGTTCAATTTTATGCTTTGTACTTTCAATTTTGTGCTTTGTACTTTTTCAATTTTGTGCTTTGTACTTTGTGCTTTGTGCTTTGAATTTGGATGTTGCGTCTGGATTTATTGTCCGCGTTAGCGGACAACCGAGAATAGCCCACCAGTTTACTGCTGGGGATCGGAGGGCGACGATTGGTAGTCCGAGAAGCGGACGGCTGATTGATAGTCATCACATACCCCCACCCTCTTCAGCCGTCCGCTTCACGGACTTCGGCTCAATTCCCTTTGATCCGATGCCACCGACAAATCGGTGGGCTATTTTCAATCGTTCGCTAAACGCGGACTAACCTACATTTGAACTTTGAACTTTGTGCTCTTATTAGCTGCGCTGATGGTCCTGCCTGTGCTCGGAGACAAAGAACAAAGCTCTAAGTACAAGGCTCCAAGCTCAAATCCAATCACCCTCGAAGCGAGGAAAAGCCTCCCACTCTCCCTCACCTGACTGCATTAATAAAATCTGCCAACAAACCAAACGCCGTGCTTTGCAGATTCGGACGGTGAGACATGATTGTCAGCCCCGGCATCATGTCGAGCTCAAAATGAACTGCCAGTGAAGTGCCGCGCACAGAAGCAAGCGGATCAGTAGCACTCAACTGTTCGGGCCGTACACCAGCGATTATCGATTCGTCCTCGTTCACCTGCACGCGCGACACCAGCTTGAATGGCCTTCCTTCTGCCCGCGCCCGGCGCAAAGTCTGAACGTCGAGATCTCGGATTCCCTCCCGCCGAACCGCGTCAGGTGTCAGCGGAGACTTCAGCAGAACTTTTGCCAACGCACAAACCTTGACGGCCGAATCCCAACCGTCAACATCATGACTCGGATCGGTCTCAGTCACGCCGAGCTCCTGCGCTGCCTTGACGCCTTCTTCGAATGTGCGTCCGGTTTCCATCGCCTCGAGAATGACATTTGTAGTCGAGTTAAAAATTCCGGTGAAGCCCCGCAGACGAACTGCCGGCAGGCACTCGCGAAACAGTGAGAAGATTGGCGCGCTATCGAGCACAGTCGATTCAAACAGAAAGCGTTTTCCGACGCTCTCACTCAAGGCCGTTAATTCATTATAGCCATGGACCACGACGCCTTTGTTCGCAGTGATGGCGTGAGCCCCGGCCTGTAAGGCTGAGCGTAAATAGTCAATTGCCGGTTGACCTGTCTCTACATTGAGTGAAGTTGTTTCGAAGACTACCGAAGGCTGCGCCGCTTCCAGCCACTGCTTAACGCCATGAGCTTCCTGAATGGCGGATGAATCGAGCTTGCCTGCGAGCAAGTTATCCGGATCGAAGCCTGCGGCGTTCCAACGCCAACCCATCCCTCGCGTCGCGACTCCAGTAATGCGCCAATCGATTCCATAGAGCTCGGCCAGTTCGGCCCGTTTCGATCCAAACAGCCGCGCCAGCGCTCGACCGACATTTCCAAACCCGAGAAAGCAGAGATTATGAACTTGCATTCGTCTTTGGAATCCTTTGCGACGTATTATATCGCCTGCTCCGGACAGCCACCGGAACGACACTTTCGACACGCACCCTGTGAATCGGTGTTCCTGGAAAGATGAAACAATACCACGACCTGCTCAAATCAATTCTGTCCCACGGCGAGGAACACCAGGATCGGACCGGCGTGGGCACCATTTCTCACTTCGGGTATCAAACGCGATTCGATCTTCGCGAAGGCTTTCCCATTGTAACGACCAAGAAGATTCCGTTCAGGTGGGTCGCCGAAGAACTGTTCTGGTTTCTCTCGGGCGACACCAACGAAGCGAACCTGCGCTCCAGAGGTGTCGACATCTGGGCCGAGTGGGCTGACGAACAACACACTCAGCGCTTTGGCCGCCCCGCCGGGGATCTTGGTCCAGTCTACGGCTATCTTTGGAGATCGTTTGGCGGTCATTATCCCGCGTGGAACGGAGTGGACCAAATCGCGAATCTCATCAACGAGATCCGGACAAATCCCAACTCTCGCCGGTTGATAGTTACCGGTTGGGACCCCGCACAGGCTGATCAGGTCGACCTCCCACCCTGTCATACATTGTTTCAATTTAAGATCCAGCGTGGACTCGTGCTTCATTGCCAGCTCTATCAGCGTTCGGCCGACGCCTTTCTGGGGGTTCCTTTTAATATCAGCTCGTATGCTCTGCTGCTGCACCTGGTGGCGCACGTGTGCGAGTTGGAAGTAGGAGAGTTTGTCTACACCCTGGGTGACTATCACATCTACAAAAATCATTTGCAGCAGGTGAACGAGTTGCTCGCGCGCGAACCGCTGCCCCTGCCGCAGCTCTCGATTACAGACGAAGACAATCGGCTGCGCGGACTGGAGGGGCTGCTCAACCTGCGCTATGAGAATCTGGCGCTTAAAGGCTATCAATCGCACGGCAAAATTGCCGCACCCGTCGCCGTCTGAGGCGGTCAAGGGGAAAGGGGTAAGGGGTAAGGGGTAAGAGCGAAGGGCAAGGGGCGAAGGGCAAGAGACGAGGCGCACTACCACTGACAACTGACCACTGACAACTGACTACTGACTACTGACTACTGACAACTGACAACTGACCACTGACAATTTGTAACTGACAACTAGCTACTGACCAACAATAATGATAATTGGAATTGTCGCGGTAGATCGCAATGGCGCCATTGGCAAGGAGGGCAAGTTGCCCTGGCACTACTCTGCTGATATGAAGTTTTTCAGAGAGACAACCACCGGCCACGCCTGCGTGATGGGCTACAAAACGTGGTTGACACTCAAGCGCCCGCTGCCCAATCGCCTCAACATCGTCCTCAGCCGTAGGTCAGAATTGGAACCTCAGGAATCAGTGTTGTTGGTGCGAAATGTCGAGTCCGTGCTGCTGCTGGCGGCCGATTTGCAAAGCGACCTCTTTGTCATCGGCGGCGAACAGATCTATCGCGCGTTTCTTCCGGCGATTGAAAAATGGATTGTGACGGAAGTACCGCAGGAGATCGAGGGAGCTGATGCCTTTGCCCCGCCGGGCTATTTAGACGGCTTCCAGCTCACCGACAGGAAATTCATCGCGGAAGATTTACCTGTGTCGTTCTACGATCGCCCTCTCTAAAGCTCGGTCCAGGTCTCGCACAAGAGATCGCTGGACCGAGTCGTTCTCAACTACCGGATTTACTTTTCAGCAACCGCGGGTGCCGGCGGCGTCATCTTCCTCACATACTTGTCATACCAGGCCAGGTAGCGCTCATAACGATCGCGCACGTAGCTGGGGCGCTGAATGCCGTGATTCTCGTTGGGATAGATGATGAGCTGGGTCTCGACGCCGAGGCTGCGCAGGGCCTGATACATCTGCTGGCCGCCCTGCACCGGCACGTTGAAATCCTTTTCGCCTCCCAGAAACAACGTCGGGGTCTTGATGCGATCGGCATGCAGAAACGGGTATGAAATCTTTTGGTAGACCTCCCACGATTTCGGATTCCACGGTGGGCCAATTTCATAATCGTATTGGTGGATGTACTGGTCGGTCCCATAGAACGCGACGGTGAAGGCCGTGCCGGCGCCACTGGTACCGGCTTTGAATCGCGTGTCACTGGCGATGATGTAGTCGGTGAGAATGCCACCATAGCTCCAGCCGCCGACTCCCAGGCGATCGGGATCAGCGACTCCCATTTTGATAACGTGATCGACCCCAGCCAGCAGATCATCAACTTCATAATGGCCCCAGTCAGCAAAGATGGAGTGCGAAAACTGTTGGCCCCGGCCTGAGCTGCCACGATAGTTAACCGCGAGGACCGCATAGCCGTTCGCCGCAAACCACTGACGCTCCGTGCTGAAAGAATGCTGATCCTGTCCATTCGGACCACCGTGGATACGCAATAACAACGGCACCTTGCCGGTCGTATAGCCGACCGGATAGGTCAACAGGCCATGCACTTCCGTGCCGTCTTTGCTCTTGAAATTCACCTCTTCCGTCTTGCCGAGTTCCACCTCGCTGATCAGAGCATCGTTCTGGTGAGTGAGCTGGCGTAGCGAACCACCCTCCATCGCGAAAACTTCCGTCGGTCGATTGTCGTCACCGGAGAGCACGGCTGCTTTGCCGCCGGCGATCGTCAAACTGGAAACGACAACGGGTGGAGACAAAAGACGCTTTACTGCAGTGCGAGTGATACTCACCGGATAGACAGAACGATCGTCAGTCACGAGAGCAGTGAGCGAGTTGTCAGCCGCGCCAAATCTCAACCCCGACAAGCCACGATCGAGATCGTCTGCGGCTTTCACACGGGCCGGCGCGCTGCTTCCATCAGCGGGCACAAACAGCAGCCGATCCATGCTGTAAGCTCCGTATTTCTTTTCATCACCTTCAACAAAGGCAATCCATTTCCCATCCGGGCTCCACTCAGGCCGCGCTCGTCCGGTGCGATTCGTTGCTTGCGTCAGCAGCTTTTCAGTCGCACCCGGTTTCGCTTCAGCCACAAACAACTGCGCCGCGGGATCGCGATCGGGATCGTCTGTGTGGTTGCTCATGAACGCGATCAAACGCCCATCGGGCGACCATGACATCGAAGATTCATCCCACTTGCCGGTTGTCAGCCGTTCGAGTTTCTTCGCCGCGATGTCATAAAGGTAGATGAAACTGTGTCGCCCTGAAAGCAGATAGCCCTGGCCATCCTGCTTGTAGCGATAGCGATCGATCACGATTGGCTTGGGCGGTTTCGGCGGTCCGGCAGGCGTGGGACTGGCTGCCGCCTCGGCCTCCGGATCAGGATCGCCAATGACCAGCGCCAAAGTTTTCGAATCGGGAGACCACTCATAGCCCTGCAAACGACCTTTGAAGTCAGTCAACTGCATCGCTTCTCCGCCCCTGCGGTCAAGCAACCAGACTTGATTGCCTTTGGCCTTGCCGGGGCGCGCAGAAGTAAAGGAGAGATAATTTCCGTCGGGGCTCCAGCGGGGCGATGACTCGCTGTCCTGGCTAAAAGTGATCTGACGATCGCTCTTGCCGTCAAAGCTCACCATCCAGACGTGAGTGTTGCTCTTGTCCTCCTTGACGTCGACCGTTGAGACAACGTAGGCGATCCATTGTCCATCAGGAGAGACCTGCGGATCCCGCACTTCACGAAGACGTGCGATGTCATCCAGCTTAAGCGGATGGCGTGCGGTCTGCGCGGCGACCGCAGACGCCAGAAACAGAGACATCAGAACTATTGCGAATAGTCGGCGGGGGGCCATAGTTTTATTCTCCTGATATTGAGTATTGGATTCCAACGAGTAGGAATAGTTATCCCTTCACGGACATGTCCAGCACGTCATGCCGCGTGATAATACCGACGATGCGACCGTACTCCTCAACCAGAACAGCCGGGCTGGTCTGCAGCCGGCGCGTGACGTCATTTGAGCTTGCATCCACATCGACGGTGGGAAAGCTCGCTTCCATTACGTCGCTGACTGTTGCCTCCAATAGCTCGTGGTTACGTACGACTTTCGCCAACACACGGCTTTCGCGAATCGAGCCAACTGCGCGACCTTCTTCCAGAACCGGCAATTGAGTTAGTCCCAGTTCGTCCATGCGCGCCAGGGCATAGGAAATAGTGTCCTCCGGTGCAACCGACACCAGCGTCTTGGGCGAGTGGGCCTTTTTGGTTCCGGCAATCAAGCCGGCGGTGATCTTGCGTGGTTCGAGTAGGCGTTTTTCTTTCATCCACTCATCCGAATGAAACTTAGTTAGATAGTGCTCGCCAGTGTCACAGACGATGAAGACAATCACCGCCTCGGCGTCCGCATCGCGAGCCACGCGGAGGGCTGCTGCAACATTGGTTCCCGTCGAGCCTCCACAGAATATTCCTTCCGTTCGTCCCATTTGCCGCGCCAGATCAAACGACTCGCGGTCGGTGACGTTGATCACGTCGTCGACGTACTTGATGTGCACGTTGGGAGGAATAACTTCCTGACCAATTCCTTCCACCAGGTAGGGCGTAGCTTCGACCAGCTTTCCCGTTTCCTTGTAGGTCTTAAAGACAGAGCCATAGGGATCGGCGCCGATGATCCTCACGTCCGGGTTTTTCTCTTTTAAATACCGGCCGGTTCCGGAGATGGTGCCGCCCGTGCCGATGCCGGCTATAAAGTGAGTGATCTTTCCTTCGGTCTGTTCCCAGATCTCGGGACCCGTCGTGCGATAGTGGGCTTCCGGGTTTGCCGGGTGAGAATACTGATCGGGATAAAACGAGTTGGGAGTCTCGGCGGCAATTCGCTTCGCGGTTGAGACGTAATGATCAGGTGTTCCAGGTTTAGCCGACACCGGTGTGATGACTACATCCGCGCCGAGCGCTTTGAGGTAGCGAGATTTTTCGACCGAGGACTTGTCAGTCATGACAAAGATGCATTTATAGCCTTTGACGGCAGCTGCCAGGGCCAACCCGATACCGGTGTTACCCGAAGTCGCTTCCACGATCGTGCCACCGGGTTTCAAGGCGCCTTCGCGTTCAGCGGCCTGGATCATCGAAATTCCGATGCGGTCCTTCACTGAGAATCCCGGGTTCAGGTTCTCCATCTTTCCCAGGACCGTGGCCTTGAGACCTTTGGTCAAGCGCGAAAGTTTGACTAAAGGCGTGTGGCCGATCAGTCCGAGAATATTTTCAGAATATTGCATGCCTCTCCCTTTGTTTGTGGCTAATATTGATAATCGCGAGTGCTCGCGAACCCTAATTGGAATGCCTCAGGCTTTCGTCGCGCAGCCCGACACCTGATTCTGGTCCACTTCCCAATTAAGCTCTGTCGCGCAGACAATTCTGCCCTTCGCGCAACCAATTGGCAATCGCGGCGAAACTTGTATCAGTCGAAATGTCCCGGCAGCACCGTTCAGCATTTAGATGGCGATGGCCGGCCGGGCTGCGTCGTGGGAAAAAGGTCTTCATTTCGCCGAAACTTCGCAGAACTTTTGCGCGATCAAGTCTGCAGCGACCCGATGGCCCAGCTGATTCCAATGTCCATTTCCCTGGTTGCTGCCAAAGCCATGCAGAAAAACTTTGTTTTGATCGGCGTAAGCTTGCATGTCATGCGCGAGAGTGAAAACGGTCATTCCCTCGCGCTCGCCGAGCTGACTGATCCGCTCATCAGGGTAGAAGAGATTATCAGCGCCCACGCGTCTTAAAAAGTTCTGGCGGGCAGCCGAGTCGGGGTAAACCTGAATCCCATTACTCAAGGTAACAATCACGAACTTAGCTCCCTTGGCTTGCACATCGGCACGCATCTGCAGAAGCAAATGCTCGGTAACTTGCCACGCATCCTGCCACACCTGATCTTTGGGCTCGCGATATATGACGTTGTCGATCCCGATGTCTTCAGCCGACGGCGACACGTTATTGGTTTGCGTGTTAGGTATTGGCGAGGGATCTGGCGCGGGCGCTGCGGTTGCGTTGCGTGCACGCCTCGCTGCCAGCCAGATCTTGAAACCATGATGGCCTTCGTTAATGGCCTGAACTACGCGGGAGTGATCGCGTATCCAACGGCCCAGACGATTGATGGCGGACACGCGCCAAAGGAAAGCGCGCGAGTCTTTGAAAGAATCGTCGAGCACCAGCCTGCCTTCCGTTTCGACAAAGTACGGTATCTGGTCCGTTCTTTTCAACTGGCGCAGATTGTCACTGACATCGTTATTGGTGGTAAAGGTCAGCATCACAATGTCAGGTGAATATTGCCAGACGCGCTCGCGCAAGGTGAGCATCTCCTGAGCTGTGCCGTATCCTGAAACGCCGAAGTTAATCACCTCAAGCGTATGGTCTCCAAAGGCTCTACACTGCTCCATCTTTTTTTTCATCAGGGACCAGAAGGCTTCTTCAAGCGCCACCTGGAAAGCTTCCGGATATGAATCTCCAATGACGGCTATGCGGATTGTGCCTGGCGGCTTCGCGATGGAATGTTCGATGTCTCGCAGGCCATCACTATTGATATTGACGTAAGCGCGTCCTTCTTTGTGATACCAGCCTTGCATGTGCGGACGTAACGCGTAACCTCGCACAGCGTCGGGCTGATAGAACTCCGGATACGAGTAGCCTGCGATGCGGAGGACAACCTCTCCAATCACCAGACCAAATACGAGCCCGAATAAAACAAGCGCCAGTTTCCCCAACAGGCGCCGCAGCAGGCCACCCTGATTTTTGTTTGACATCAGCAGTATTGATAAGACTTGTAGCTCGCCTCGCGGCCGCACACCAGCTTGCTCACAAGAGTTTCTTTGGTTTGGCAAACGCCAGCAGCATGTCGGTTATCACCTCAAGGTCAGGCACCTGAAGCAGATCTGCATAAGCGTTAATGTGCTGGTATGCCATCTGCCGGGTGTACGTATCCCACTCAGGGTCAGTATTGACCTTTCCCTGCAGCGGTTGCTGATCAGCCGCCAGATCCTGAATCTGCGCGTAGTTCTTGTCCCGCACAGCGAGCAGACTGACATCAAGCGCTAACTTTAGCCAGAACGGTGCGCGAATCTGTGGGCGGAAGAGATTGGGTATTAACTTCAAGTCACTGACCTGCCGGGCGTGCGGCACTCAATGCAGCGGACCCGTGATGGCCTGGCTCAGAGGTCGAAGAGTCGCGCTCAACAGGACAAGGGCAGACGCTTTTCCACACTGTTAGAACAGAGAGTAAATAAAAGGGCCAAGACCGGTGGACGACGCAAACACCAACAGCAAACCGCAGACCAGCAGCGTTATCACCATCGGAATCAGCCACCACATTTTCCGCTTCCAGAGGAACACCAACAATCCGCCCAGGACGCCGGCGTTCGCACTAAATCTTTGTAACCATCGCTTCATGATATTTCATGTCCAACAAAACTCAGGCTGTCTTTTCTAAAAAGTCTTAAGCACCATCTTTGTCGATTCAGACTGCCTGGCAACTTACTTCTTAACCAAAAAATGCTCCATTACCAACAGGTCGAGTCCGCTGTTGCTGAAAGTGCGAAAAGCATTCGCCGGGCTCGTCACCATAGGTTCACCGCGCAAATTGTACGACGTATTCAATAACACAGGCACCCCGGTGGCCTCGCCAAACTTTTCAATCAAGCGGTAGTAAACCGGATTGACTGTCCGTTGAATTGTCTGCAGACGGCCGGTGCCCTGATGGTTCACGGCCTGAATCAAGTCCTGCTTATCTTCCCGGATCGGCGTTACAAATTGCATGAATCTTGCCGCATGGTGATTTTTTCCGGGAGGCAAATCAAAAAACTCGTGCGTGCGCTCATCCAGGATAACCGGTGCGAAGGGTCTGAAGGGCTCGCGAAATTTTATTTTCTCGTTGACGATGCCCTTCATTTCCGCAAAGCGTGGATCAGCGAGAATACTTCGATTGCCGAGCGCGCGCGGGCCCCATTCGAACCGGCCCTTGAACCAACCGAACACCTTTCCCTGCGTCATTTCTTCGACCACTCGATCCAGCAGGCGCTCCTCATCATCGATATGTTCGTAGGCGATACCGTTGGCGCGCAGGAAATCTCCGATCTGCGCATCGGAAAACTCTTCTCCCCAGTAACAATGATCGAGAATAAACTTCCGCGGCCGCTGCAGAATGATGTGATAAGCCCAAAGCGCTGCACCCAGTGCTGCGCCCGCATCGCCCGCCGCCGGCTGGACAAAGATATCGTCGAAGGCCGTCTCGCGCAGGATGCGCCCATTGGCGACGCTGTTGAGCATCACGCCACCAGCGACACACAGTTTTTTTAGCCCGGTCTTCTCCTGCAGATGATTAGCCATCTTCAGGAGAATCTCTTCAGTAGCGCGCTGGATACTCGCCGCCACGTCGGCATACATCTGGTTTTCTTCAGCCACACGGTCGTCCCATTGCGGATGGTCACGATTGGGGTGAGTCGTCGTCGTGTAGAAATCCACCTCAGAACGCCGGGGCGGACCAAACAGATCTGTGAATTTTGAGTTGATGGTCTGCTCGGTCGATTTATAAAAGGCGAAGTATTCCATGTTGAGGCGAAAGCTGCCATCGTCGTTGACCTCAACCAGCTTGTAAACCTTGTCGAGGTAACGAGGTTCACCGTAGGGCGCCATGCCCATCACCTTATACTCGCCTTCATTGACTTCAAATCCGAGGAACGCGGTGAAGCCCGAGTAAAGCAGCCCGAGCGAATTCGGAAACTTGATCTCCTCGAACAACTCGATGCGGTTTTCGCCGCCGCCTTTCCAATCGACCCGGCCATGACCGAGCGTAGTGGTGGTCCATTCTCCGACGCCGTCAACCGTCATGATCGCCGCTTCCTCAAACGACGAGCAAAACAGCGTGCTGGCCGCATGCGACATATGGTGCTCGCTGAAGAGGACGCGATCCGCGGGAAGATTTAATTTTTTGAGTATGCGTCCCTTGATCCAAAGCTTTTCATTGAACCAGGCGACCATCGCTTCGCGAAAGACAGTCGATGTTTTCGGGAAGGCCCCGAGCACGGTGGTCAGAATCCGCTCGAACTTTACCAGAGGCTTTTCGTGAAACACCACGTAGTCCAGGTCGCCAGCACTTATGCCGCCCTGAGCCAAACAGAAATCAATCGCCAGCTCGGGAAAGTTATGATCGTGCTTCTTGCGGCTGAATCTTTCCTCTTCGGCGGCGGCTATCAGACTACCGTCCTGGATGAGGGCGGCGGCCGCGTCGTGATAGAAACATGAAATACCGAGGATGTTCATAGAATGCCGGTCTTGTGGATTTGGGATTTGAGTAGAATATTTTCCGATCAATAAGGTCGCCGCGCGTCCTCCAGCGTCTCCGGTTTAGTCTCGCGCGGCAACCAGCCTGACTCTTTTGATCTCAAATTCAGCGGGTCTTTGAACCAGCGTACGCCAATTCCAAATGGAACGGCTACGGTGAAATAGAAAACGGTCATGAAGATGCGCGCCACGAAGTCGCCCATCACCTGGCCGAAGGCTCGCCACTTCTTCCACGCTTTTTTTAAGAAACCTAACAAGTGACTTTCAAACCTTCCTATCTGGGGCTGAAACACATAACTGGACCAAACTCACTGGTTCTGGAAACTTCACCCGAAGATATTCGGAGTGTCTTATGAATCTTTAACCTACCGAATTCCCCTGCAATTGTCCAAACCGGACCATCGACTGAATTACCGATGGCGTAAAAATATGGACGAACATTGCGGCGGCCAGGAGTGTTAACGCAGCAGGTCCGACTCAACTTCGACTAAAAAGGGCGCTGCTCCTTAATGAAGCAGCGCCCGATTGGTTAGGCAGATAACGTTCTGCTTAGAACTCGAACCTTGCGGCAAACTGAATGATCCGGGGCGGATAAGCATTGCCCGAGGTAATTTGCCCAAAGGTCGCACTGTTGATGTTGAAAATATTGCTGTCCTCGCCAAGGCTCGTCGCATTGGCACCCGAGGGAGCAAAGAAGTTGACATTGTTGAGCACGTTGAAGACCTCCATACGCAATTGGAGCCGGGTCTTTTCCGAGATCGCTATGTTCTTCATCAGGCCCGCATCCCAATTGAGATACATTGGTCCGTTTATGAAGGTGCGTGGCAGGTTACCGGTTTGACCCGGCTGGGCCCTGAAGAACACCTGGCCCGGGAAACCTGTTAACGGGGCTGTTCCCAAATTCCCACCCGTGGCCGTGCCGTCCGGCGCGATCGCCGACGGATTGATGAAGTAGATTTTCCCGTTCTGCCTGAAGACGCCGACAAGCTTTTTGATCTCATTCGGCGAGAGATTCGAATTCGCGGTTTGCCGCTGCGATCGGCCGGCGCGATTTAGTGTCCCGGTCAAATCTCTGATCGAGATCGGAGCGCCGGAGCTTGAGTTCACCAGGGATGTAAGCTGGAAGCCGCCGAAGAGCCGGTTGATGCCAGAACCATTATTCAGGAACCGTTTGCCTTTACCGAACGGCAGTTCATAGATCCCGTTGATGTTGACAGTGTGCGTTCGATCGTAATCCGTTCGCGCATAGTCAAGTTGTTGATTGGCGTTGTCCAGAAATGGATCGAAGCGCGCCTGTCCATCCGTCTCGATGTCCGAAAGAATTTTCTGGAAAGTGTAATTGGCCTGGAAGCTGAGACCATTGGTAAAGCGGCGGCGAATCTCAGCCTGCAGAGAGTTGTAGCGGTATTTCCCGCCATTGGTCAGCAAGTCAACCGGACCGGCAAACTGATTTCGCCGAAACTTGATGCCCGCGTTGGTGGCCGGATCGAAATCCAAACCGTTTGTTACGTAGATTAGCGCCAGGTCCGCCGGCGTCCCATTGATAATGGGCGTCGTTACAGCTGAGTTATTCAGGAAGGCTCCAAACGGCAACAAATTGAACGCCGGCAGTGGCTGGCTACCGGCGATAGCCGGATTGAAGCTCGCGTCGGTACAACGAAGCAACGGATCCCCGGTCCCTGTAATCGTTGCCCCCTGGAGGCGGCAGTTGTTTCGAGCGATGTTGAAGTCTCGCAGGAAATTATTGGCGTTGATATTGAGTTGGTTCAGATCAATGCCGCGCACCATGTTGTTGCTGCGCCCACCAACATAGCGGATCTCGATCGCAGTACGATGACCAATCTCTCTTTGGATGCCGAAGTTAAATTCGTCATTGCGCTGGACCTGGATGTTCGGGTTAACCGCGAAAACGGTATTAAAGAAGCTGCCATTGTCAGCATTGGCCTGCGCGAAAGTGATTGGCGGCGTTCGCAAAGGCGGCAGCCGTAGGGCCGGCAAACTATTTAAGCGAGCGTTGACGTTGACCGCGCCGCCGGCCAGCCCGGTAAGATTCAAACCAGCATTGCCGCCAGCGGCGTTGCGAGTCGAAGTCACATACTCATCGTTTACGAAGCTACTGCGGAAGCCGCCACGAATCACAGTCTTTCCCTGTCCGGGCATTAGCGCGCTCAGAAATCCATTCTTAAATTCCGGTGTGTACGCAAAGCTCAAAACGGGCCCGAAATTATTCTTGTCCATCTTATAGAACCGGCCGGCCTTGCCCGAATTACCGCCTACCAGGCCGTAGCTTCCATTTGGATTCAGCAGCGCATCGACCAGACTCGTCCCGGCCGGGATGATGGGCTCGAGGAAGACCCTATCTGGGCTCGTCAATGGCGTAAAGATGTCGTAACGCAGGCCGAGGTTCAACGTCAGCCGCTGGTTGACTCGCCATTGATCGCTGACATATGAGCCAATCGTATTGAAGTTGAGTTGCTGAACGAGGGGAACGCCGAGCTGCGTGCCGACGCTGGGATTGACAAAGTTTGCCGCCACCGAACCGGCGCCGATGAACCCACCCAGCAGATAGCGAAGCGTGTCCGCCCTGCCGCGTTGTGTGGCACTGATCCCGCCCGGGTAAAGCGAAGCCGCCAGACGAGGCGTCAGAACATTATTGGTGTTGGTGATGGCATAAATCGGAGTCTTGTTGAAGTTGCTGATCACCTGAATGCGCTGGCCATTAAAGTCGGTGCCGAAACGCAGCGAGTGATTGCCAAAACTATACGAAGCATTGTCCTGGAAAGTGTACTGCCTCGTGTTGCGTCCCTGATCTTCGAAACTGGCTTCAGGGCTGCTCAAGGTCAGCGGCAGGCCGGACGCGGGCAAACCATTCGCGGCGATCTGTCCGATGATGAAATTGCCGGGCAGCGAATTCTGTTTGAAAAAGGGTTCGGCCGGCTCATAAGCAACGCGAACTTCGTTGACAAAGTTTGAGCTGAGGGTGGAACGATACGACACGATATAAAGATTGGTCGGACCGCTTTGCACCACAAAGGGATGCGCACCGTATCCGCCGGTATCCGTTTGCCGCTCATCCCCGTTGTTGTTGTACTTGTAGACGAAGTTCAGACTGTTTTTTTGATTGACGTCGAAATCAAATCTGGTCGTCAGCCCGTTACGGGTGTCATTATCAGACTGATTGAACTGCAGGAGTTGAGTAAGGCCGTTATTGGCAACGGTCGAGTTTCCAACCGCTGGCATGCGGTTAAGAACACGAGCCTGAATGGTGGGATCGACCCCGATCACGCCGCCGGCCGAGGCCGGAATGGCCCCGGTGAATCCGGCGCCCGTCAGAACGTTAACCGTGCGTGTTACACCACTGTTATCCGTGTAAGTAAAGTTCCCAGTGCGCGCCGATCCCAGCAGGATGTTGCGCGTAATCGAACGCTGCTGCCGCAGAATGAACCGCTCATACGCTGCAAAGAAGAAGGCTTTGCCTTTGATAACCGAGTGACCGCCCTCGCCGAAGGCGGGCAATGGCAGTGGCCCGCCAACCTTGCCGCCAAACTGGTTGCGATTAAGGAAGGGCCGCTTGATGCCGGCTGCATTATTGAAAAAATCATTGGCCGCGAACTTTACGTTGCGGTTGTATTCAAACAGCGCCCCATGAAAATCCTGTCCGCCTCGCGGCGTGACTAACTGCACTTGTGTAGATCCGCCGCCGCCTTGATCGGCACTGGCATTTTGGGTCACAACAGTGAACTCGCCGGTGTCGTCCACTGTGGGACGGTCCTGCACAAACCCACCCGTGCGAATGAAATTGTCCTGCACATTGACGCCGTCACGAGTAAAGTTCGCCGAAGAAGATCTCTCTCCATTGATCGACGCGCTGGTGGGGTTGGCGCCGGCGACTGTATTCAAGAGTGCGAGGGGATTGCGCCCATTCAAAGGCAATTCCAGAACCTGACGCGGGCTAATAGTGCTGCTTAATTCAGCGTTGGTTGAATTAACCAAGTCGGCCCCGGCAATCACAGTTACGTTTTCTGTGACCTGGCCCACCTCGAGGACTGCATTTAGTGAGTATTCCTGACCAATATTAATCTTGACATCAGTAGCGTTATAAGCTTTGTGTCCCGGCGCAGTGATCGTAATCGTATACGACCCCACCTCAAGCTGGGTCACGTTGAAACTGCCTTCGCCGCTGGTTGCGAGGCTGCGCTCTTTGGTTGTTTGATTGTCCTTGATCGTAACCAGCGCGCCGGGTATTACGCCGCTGGCATCAGACACGGTGCCCGAGAGGCGGCCTGTGCTCGACTGCCCGAACGCCGGCAAAACTGCCAGCCAAAGGACCAGAAAAATTTTAACTGTTCTTCTCATCTTGAACTCCTATTTAGCTCTTAAGTTAACTGTCACTCAGCAGCGAACCTGATCAGGACCGGAGGCGACTTCCGAAACTTCGGAGCAACTGATCGTGTCACTGATTACCGTTCAACTAAAGTGCAACCCTCATTCCCGCGGTCCAGAGGGAAAAAGCATTCAAGTTATCTTCAGCGAGAATTCAGGAAGGAGATTGAGATTGCGAGAAATGGATCTACGCGAGGATAAAAATTGTGGATTATGGATATTCTACATAAGCTGCCGGAGCGACACGTACGGATTAATGGAATCTTCTGGAGCCCAGGCGTCACTGCGTTACTCGCGGCACGCGGTCCTTTAAAGATCGGTAAGGCTTCATCGCGAGTGCCGCTAGATGCGAGGTGAAGTTATACCAAACGAAAAACGACAAGGGACCAGAATCGCTCCTGATCCCTTGTCGTCGGCGCACTTGTGACTAATGGGAGTTTCACAGGTACGCAGCGGTAGGTTGACCTTGCGTCTCACCTTCGATCGCTTCGTAGCCGACCGGCGTGATCTTGTAGCGCTTAATCTTGGTGTTAAGGGTCGTGATCTTTACACCGAGCAACTGTGCGGCGCGTGTCTGGTTGCCGGAGGTACGGCTCAAGGCGCTGCGAATGAGGTCAATTTCGAATCGTCGCACTTCCTCGTGCAATCTGACACTGCGTTTGGTCGCCGGTTGTGAGACGCGAAATGACTCCACTTCCCGCAGGAGGGTCAGCGCGACCTCTCTTAGGGTGTTCAGCCTGTTGTCCATGGCTGCCTCGCCGCGAACAACAGCTGCTCCGGCTGCTCCGGCTGTTTCACTGGGGCACCATTCATCCGTTCTCCACATCATTGAACTACTCATCGTTTCTCCTCCATGAAAGGTTTCTTCTGGCTCAACATGTGGCTGGGGTTCCACCATTGTTCGTCTTATCGCTGCAGCGCCGTCGAAACTTCCCCGGTTCGCGTTGCCGCGGTTGTCGTAATGTGACTATACGCAGCACGTTTTCCGCAGAGATGGAATTTGTGACGAAACGGCTAAAAGTTGTGATGGGTCGGCTGGAATAAGATCCAGACGGTTGGTTTGTGGTGAATTGTGAAGAATCTGTCGTTCAGAATTTTGTGCTTTGTGCTTTGTGCTTTGTGCTTTGTGCTTGAACTATGTATTGAACTTTGAACTGAGACGAGAGACCTGGAGCTGGGAATGTGGAATTTGAAACGCGGAACTTGAGACCTGGAACCTGAGACCTGAGACTCGAAACTTAAATTGAGCATTCCGCAATCAGCAATCACCAATCGCTACAGCGGTCTTCCCACGGCCTCCTGCAGATTGGTCCGATAGTTCCGGCTGAGGGTCAGTTGCTTGCCATTCTCCATCACCACGTGATACTCACCATGAAACCACGGCTGCAACTCCTTAATCTTGTCGATGCGAACGATACTCGAGCGGTGAATTCTGAGAAATTTTTTCGGATCCAGCTGAGACTCAAGTCCGCTGATAGTCTCTCGCAAAAGATGCGTCTTCTTCCCGTTATAGACGCGAACGTAATTTCCTTCCGCTTCTATACAATGAAGATCGTCGATATCCAGAAAGAAAACTCTGCCCTCCGTCTTGATCACTAACCTCTCGAGATAGCGCGGGCCCGCCTTTAATTCTTCAAGCAAAGCCAGAATATGCTGATCGCGTTGATTAGAGAGGCCGTCGCGAATAAAACCCTTGGCCCTCTTCCAGGCAGAATCAAAGCGCTCACGATCGAAAGGCTTGAGTAGATAGTCAAGCGCATGCACTTCAAATGCTCTCACTGCATACTGGTCGTATGCGGTGGCAAAGATAATGTAAGGAACGCTTTCGCTCTTCAGGCATTCAAGTACTTCGAACCCGCCCAACTCAGGCATCTGAATATCCAGAAAAATGAGATCAGGCGCCAGCGAACGGATGGCTTCCACCGCCTCGCGACCATTGGCACACTCACCGATGATCTCTACCTCGGTGTCCCCCTCGAGCATTTCGCGAATCATCTCGCGCGCCAATGGTTCGTCGTCAATGACTAACGCTCGAATGCTTTTTGCGTTCGTCATCATCATCCCCCGATCGCTGGTACAAGTGTCTAGACTTCTGCTTTTCCCGATGCAGAAACTGTGCCTAATCCCATGAACACCACTACCAAACTGTTTGTGACAAAAAGTATGAACGAAAGAAAAAGACAAAAAGCGCAGGATCCGGTGGCACCTACGAATCAGAAAAGCAAATAGTTCAGGGTATTCTGAGAAGCTGGGACTCCGAGATCCTGGTTACGCCTTCCAAAAATCTGAATTATCGGGTGCCCTCTGGATTGCTGCGCCCTTGGATGCAGGTTCAGCCTCGAGCGTTACGTTTCTTTTTTTCGAGGATATCTGGCCGGGAGGGATTAAAGGCGCCCGCCTCCGAATTCCGCTCATCGGCTGGCAGGATGCAGGTCAAATTGGAAATTGTTGAGGCCGGTGAAATCGATGACGGCAGTGGACCGCCAGGTGATGGATCTGATGTCCGCTTCCCTGGATACAGGAGTATTAGAACTTCCTTGGGATTTCAAGGGTCACGACCAGACCACCGTGCACACCATTGGAGAGCTCAAGCAGATGGTCTGACCCGTATAAGCGCTCTAACCGGGCTTTGGTGTTAGCCAAGCCAACCCCTTTGCCGACCTGCTGATTGAGGGTGTCAGCCGTCAAGCCCGGGCCATTATCGATAACCTGAATCCTCACGCAGCCGTTGCGAGGCACGGCCGTTATTTCAATTCGTCCCGCGTGTTGGCTGGCAATTGCGTGGCGCATAGCATCTTCCACCAGCGGCTGCAGGATTAGGTTAGGAACCTGAACGTCAAGAACACTCGGATCTACATCGACCAGAGTAGTCAACCTATCGCGAAAGCGGATTCGTTCAATTTCGAGGTACCCATTCAGAAACTCCATTTCCTCCTGCAGCGTCACCTCCTGGGCACCGGCATTCTCCAGAGTCAGTCGCAGAAAATCACCCAGGCGCGCGATCATACGGCGGGCCGCTTCGGTATCCCTGTTTAGCAGCGCAGAGATCGAATGCAGCGTATTGAAGAGAAAATGAGGATGCACTTGCATCTTCAGCGCTTCCAGCTGCGATTGGGCCAACTGTGTCTCCAGTCGGGAAGCCCGCAATTCTCCACGGCGATAACTCTGGTAGTAATTCAAAGCGTGACTGCATAACAACATCAACCAGTAAATACACAACTGGCGATCGAGGTTATAGAGAATGTACTGAAGATCACGGAACACAGTGAGGTAGACGGTCTTGTTGAACGCCGTCAGGAAGATGGCATAGTGCACTCCAGACATCGATCCCACCAGGAGCACACTCACAACGACGTGCAAAAGAGTACGTCGGGGCCAGTTGGCGCGGTCAATGCGAAAGCGCCGCGAGAGCCACAACACCAGGGGCGTAGCCAGGGCCCAGAGATAACAAATACTCATCTGCATGATTAACACATGCCCGACCGGCATGGGTTTTTCCATGTAGAGGCTGTTAAAGAGAACCTGGCTGGTGAAAAACAGGCCGACCAGCGTCCAGACTGTTACAACCAATCCGTAACGAACCAGACGGCGTTCTAGTAGACGCCCGGTTTTTGTCGGGACTATCGGGAACTCAGAAAGACTGTCCATAGTTTTGCCTACAGAAACGAGATCACGGGCTGGAAGGTTTCACCTGGGCCGCAAGAACGGGGCGTTTGTTCTCTCCGCCAACCTGCCTCTTATTGAATACTGAGCGCGCGGCTGCGATTCTTTTGTGACTAACGGGCCTCAGAACGTGATGAGCAGGCGAGGCTCTTCCGGTTGTCTGATTGCCTGTCCTGACTTCCGGTTATTGATCCTCAGGTTCGAAACTGGAAACATGAACTCAACATCTCATGCCATTACGATGGAACAGTCCGAAGTAGTGCTTGCCGAGATTAGTGCTTCACTGCCAGGTCCCTGATTATCTGCCGAATCTGTTCCGCGTCCTTAACCTTCGGCTGTACTCTCAAATACTCTTGCAGTTCGACGATCGCCCGCTTGTCATCGCCGCGCTCCATGTAGATAGCGCCGAGGTAGCGGTGAGCATTTGCGGCTTGATCTCCGCCGAGCTGCAAAGCGCGCTGCAACTCCTTTTCCGCTTCCTCGGGCTGCAGCAAACCGACCAGTGCCCGGCCCAAATACTCGTGAGCAGAAACTGACGCATCATTGGCTTTGATGGCTAACCGCAGCTCGGTCTCCGCCTCCGCATACTTCTTTTGCTGCAACAGAACCAGCCCGTAATTCATCCGTGGAAGGAAAGCTTCGGGCGCCAACCTTTTGGCGGCCAGAAGAGACTCGGCGGCAAGCTTGAGCTCGTTGAGTTGAAAATACTCCAAACCTAAATCGTTGAAGGCCATTATAAATTCGGGAAACACAGCAATGGCTTTCCTGAGCTTCTCAGCTGCCTTTTTGTGATCGCCTTTCTGCGCCGCGGTCATGGCTTCCTGATAAAAAGCAAGCGCCGGACCCGGAACGTTCGCGAAGGATGCATTGAGAACACCCGGCGCGCCGGCCCCACCTCCCTTCAGCTTCAAAGTAATTTGCACGTAGGCTGTTTGGCCTTCGCTGCCACGATTACTGGATTCGGTAATTCGCACTGACTCACTGGCGGGTTCGTAATCATTGCCGGCCTCGATGGTGAGTTCGTACGTTCCCTCAGTCAAGCGGGGAATCGCGAAAGCGCCGTTGTCGTCAGTCAGGGTTGATGAGGGGCCACCTCTGACGCTATTGACCTTGACGCGCACGCGGCGACCGAGAGGCCTGCCCGAAGGATAGTAGATGCGGCCCTGGATGGAATTCCTGCCGTTCAATCCCGGGTTGCCAACGTCGGTATCGAGACCTGAGCTTTGACCCAGCGCAAGGGGGGACAGTGAGAAGAGTACGAGGATGGTTAATAAAAGACAGCGCATGGGATTTCTGATTGCGGATGTCTGATTTCTGATTGCGGGTTTAGGGTATCTTTTTTTGAACTTGAGATCTGAGAATTTGAGATCTAGGATTTGAGAATTCCGAGGTCGGAAAATCAGAAATCTGCAATCTGAAATCCGGGATCGTTTCGAGGCGAGGCTGCAGGCCTCGCCTCGAGTTCACAACCCCAAGCTCAGCGCTTTAGAAACTGAACTTGACTGCGAGTTGCACGTTGCGCCGCTCCAGATTTCCATTCGGGGTTAGGCCTTTGGTGGCCCCGACAGTGCCATTGGCAACGTCGGTAGTCCCGACCAGAACATAAAGATTGGCATGATTGAGAGCGTTGAACATCTCGCCGCGAAGTTGCAGGCTCTTGTTTTCACCGATCTTGAAGTTCTTGTACAAGCCTGCGTCAACGTTCCAGATTCCGGGCCCCCGGAACTGGTTCCGTTTGGTCATGTTGGCCGGGTACGGACCAAAGTCCGAGCAGCCGCAGATCGGGTTAATAAACGCTCCCACCGGCTGGCCCGTCAGGTTTATGTAATTAAAGAAGTTCGCCTGAGCCCCCGGAGTTACGTTCACAGAGACCGCGCCATTCGGCACCAACCGCGGTGACGATAGCAACGCATTGGTTGAGTCATAGATCGTGAATGGTGTACCGGTCCGGGTGTTGAAAATCCCCGTGACCTGCCAACCACCCAGAACCTGCTTACTCCAGCCAGTTGCCTGCTTCGCGAGTGGGACATCCCAGATCACGCTGCTGACAAACCGATGTCGCACATCGGCATCGGAATAGCCATAGTCCAGACCCGGATTGAACGGGTTGGTCAACCCGAGGTTACCGGTGAAGGCTGCCTCGCTGAAGGTAGTACTCAGATTGTCCTTGTTAACGGCATAGGTGTAATGCGCCGTCAACTGAATCCCCTGCCGCCGGAAGTTGTTCGCGTCGAAATTTACAATGAGGGCGTTATAGTTCGAATACCCGTCGTTACCCCGGGCGTTTATTCCCGAGTACTGGCTGTTCAATCTGGCATTCGGGTCGGCTTTACCTAAATAGAAGGCTCCGGCCCCAGGCTGGTTGTAAGTGTTGATTGAGTAGAGGCTGCGGCCCGCGGATCCGGAGTACTCCACCGATAAGACGTTTCCACCACCGAACAACTCATGCTGCAAAGCTGCGCTCCAGAAATGAGCATAGGCATTGGTGATGTCCTGTCGGACATGCCGCAGACTTCCCCTTGGTATTAATTTGGTTGGCGGTGTATTGCCGCTCAGTGGTCCAAAGTTGCTGCTGGTGATGGGCAGGGTTGGGACATCCACGCCCTTCTGCAGTGACAGCACCAGGTAATTAGGCGGATTCTGGATCACGTTAAAAGTAACGTTGCCGAAGTTCCGCTCGTAAGCCAACCCGTAGCCGCCACGGATACTGGTCTTGCCATTTCCAAAGACATCCCAGGCAAAGCCAACGCGAGGCGCAAAGTTGTTCTTGTCAGGCTTCCACAACCCGCCTACGGGGCTGTTCTTTGCGATCTGCACGCTGCCATTCTGGATTTGCTCCTGAATGGTGCTGCCGCTGCCGAAATAAAAATTGGAGTCTAGATTGGGATTCTTATTGTGTTGCACTCCGTAATACTCGTAGCGCATCCCCAGGTTCAAAACCAATCTGTTGTTGAAGCGCCAGGAGTCGTTCACGTATGCGCCCCACTCGCGATAGCGATTGCTGCGAGTGAAATCCGGCGGGCCCACCGGCAAGGTCACGCTCTGTCCGGGAAATTTCCCCTGCGGGAAAATTGCCGCCTGGAATTGCTGGACACTGCCATTGACGAAATTATCCAGCGACTGTGCATAGTTATTCTGAGTAGAAGAAAGACTCTCGACCGCGTTCTGGTAAGCGCCAAAGAATCGATTGTCCTGGATGTAGTAAACGACGCCGCCGAATTTAAGCTGATGCCGGCCGCGGGTCAAACTAAAGTCCTGGTAGACCTGGCCCATATTCTGGGCGCCCGCAAAGCCAACCGGTGAATTGGCCGCGTTATATGGCCAGTATCCAGGAAACGTGATTGGTTGCCCGCCGATGGTACCGGTGGTTCCAGGAAACATGAACAAGCCTGGGCCAATCGGTTGTTCTCCGTAGGGAGAATCCTCCACCAGCCGGTTGAAGGCCAGCTTAGTGTCGGAGATAAACTTCGGCGAGAAGGTGTGGCTCATTGAGACGATGAAGTTATTGCGCAGCTGAGTAAACGGAGTAGAAAAACCCTGGTAAGGACTGAAACCAGAGCTTCCAATCGGATTCTTTATACTCTCTCTGGCCCATCGTCCGTAGAGGCTCGTCTTGTTACTGAAGTTATAGTCAATGCGACTGGCCATCGAGTAACTGTCCTGCGGAGCACCGCCACCCAGATTGACGGGCGTATCAAACTGCACGAGCTGAAACGCCGGCAGGCTCGCCGGTAAACCTACGAACGCATTGCCAGCCTGTGATCCCGCGGGAATTAACTGGTTGGTGACATCTCCAACTGTATAGACGGTTCCGGTCGGGCGCGCCGCCAGGTGAAACTGGCTAAAGTAATTACGAGTAGCTGCTGCCGAAGCGGCAATCAACTGCGCAGTCGGAACTACTGAGAGGACTGGTCCGGTGCTGCGCACTTTGGTCCATTCAATACTATTAAAGAAGAAGAGCTTGTTCTTAACCACCGGCCCACCGATGGTGTACCCGAACTGATTGCGTGTAAACACGCCGCGGGCGACTCCATTGGCGTTGTTGTTGTAGCCATTGGATGCCAGGCGTGAGATGCGGTTGAATTCGAAAGCCGACCCGTGAAAGCTGTTGCTGCCGCCGCGTGTCGTCACATTGATCACACCTCCCGAAGCTCGTCCATATTCAGCGGAGAAGTTGCTCGTGATAACACGGAACTCACCCACTGCATCGAGCGGGATGTTCTGGCCGACAGCCGCGTAGTAAAGATTAGTATTGTCAACGCCATCAAGCAGCACATTCGTACTCGCAGCACGTTGGCCGTTGATGGTAAAGCCCGCGCCGCGACCCGTTGCACCGATACCAGGAACGGCGGCACCAGGATCGTCGCTGCCCACATTACTGGACAATCCGACCAGGTCGTAAGGGTTACGCGTCAACGTCGGCAGTTGACGAATCTGTGTGCCACTAACAACGTTGGATAGCTCCTGCGACTGAGTGTTGACCTCAATTCCTTCGCTGGCCACGACGTTGATGGTGCCGCCGCTAACTTCAGTCAGAGACAGCGGTGATTCCAGCGAGACTCTGGAACCAACCGTTATCTGCACTCGCTGGGTCAAGGGCTTGAAACTACTGCCCTGAGTAGTGACGTCGTATAATCCCGGCTGCAGCGAGCTGATTGTATAGAGGCCCTGGTTGTCAGAAGTGGCCGTCGCCTCGCGTCCTGTTTGCACGGACTTCACCGAAACCGTAGCTCCGGCGACAACGGCCCCATTCGGATCGGTGACTTTGCCGGAGAGTTGGCCGGTTTCAGTCTGGGCCATGACTGAACCGACTAACATCGCCAGAACCAGAAGTCCAAAGCCGAGTCGGCCGGCGCCGTTGCGAAATTGCCTAGGTGTGGTTTTTGTCATATTCATTCCTTTCTTGATCATTAGTTTCCCGCGACAAGAACAGTCTGTTGAGTAACCCGCATATGATGACTACTCATCTGCTTGTCATACCGCTGAAGTGGCGAAGAGGTTGAGCGGCTTGTCGGACCAGCGCAGCTTTCCGCTTTTTCGTAAGTACCGACACGCGCCTTCTCTTCCCGTTGTAACTAAGCGCAAGGTGCATGCCGCCAAGCGCCAGTCGGATCCTTTCTGAATGGACCGCAGTCTCTTCGGCCCTCGCTGAGATGAATAGTTTCACTTCTAACTTCTCTCTTTTGGATTTCCCGGTCTTGTAATCTTGATGGTTTTGGATTTTCAGGCTGAGAGATTGAAGTTAAGGTCCAGCCCGCTTCCAATTTGTCGTACTAATCAGTGTGTCTTGCTCCTGGGGTTGGCCCATGACGGCAGGGAGGGTTCCGCGATAGACGCATACTGGATGGAGTTGGATGGTGGGGTCGCCTTCGACCTGGCCAGCGCCTGAGTAGAATCGATCTCACTCTCCATCTTGATCTGCTGGCGGCACACCTTGATCACACGCAGCGTGTTCTCCCTGCTGACACTGGAATCGTGGCCGTCATCGGGCAGGATAAACTTTCCGTTTGCGCCGCGAATGAGGTGGCCCATCTCATGCAGCAGAATTGTCACGCGAGCTTCTCTGGTGTTCGCATCAAACTCGCCGATCCGTTGATAAGACATGTCGAGCGGAGAAAGCCGGGCTTTAAAGAAAGAACCATCGGCGTTGAGTACCGCGTGTTCGAAAAGACGGTAAGAAATACCCGTGGTATTGTTCGTGACGCTTACGGTTACCCCAAACATTCGCAGGCCGACGGCGCGATCGAGATAGGAAATCTTTAACTGAAGTTTCAACTCATTCAGCGCTTCGATCGCGCGCGACCCGCCATAGAACCTGCTGCAGTCGTTGTCTTCACGCAGGATGTTGAAAACGTCCAGGTAGGCCTGGTCCAGCGGTGTCAGCTTGTCAGCCGGGGGCAGATCGAGAACGTTTAGCAACTCCGACTTATAGGCACGGACTCGTTCGGCCGCCGCCTTGTCCAGGGTTGCGTTTTCAGGTAATTCACTCCTGACAATCGTTCTGCTGCCGTCCCCGAGAGTTGTAGTTGCCGCCGCTTCAACCAGCGGGTCCGATTGAGTAGCCGTAGCAGTTTGGTTGTTGCCAATTGAGCTGGGGGTCCGCCCTGCGACGCCACCCTGTGGCGCTCGAGTTTCAGCGAGGGCAAGCAGATAATTCAGAGCGATGATGCTCGTCAGAATACTTACTAAGCGGTAATGCCGACCGTGTAACATGACTCACCTCCGTTGCCAGACCGATAGCCAGTGACGGCTGATTCGTCTTTATTTCTCGACCCGAGATTGCAAATCTCAGACAGTCGAGCTGCGATGTTTTCCTATCGAGCAACGTAGGACTGACATTACGAATCAAGCTGGACCCACAGCGAGGCTTTGTGACAAGTGGGCGACAGAGTGTGATGGAATGGCTTGACAGCTGCGCAGAGTGTCAATTGAGTTTGACCGGTGCGGTCTCTGGGTTCAGATTAGCGGGCCATTCTATTCCGAGATAATGGTGAAATTCTACGAGTAAGGGTTTGTCCGGGGAGCGCTTTCAGTTTGTGTCCACAACGCTGTAGACTTGCACTGTCAAATAATCGGCAGGAGGAAATTATGAAACGCTATTCACTCTTTCTCATTATGATAATCGCGTTGAGCGGAGCCTTCACAAGAACGTCGGCCGGTGTGCAGGACCGCGAGGCAAAAAAGACGGCCGCTCAGGAAAAGCTGCAGCGCGCAGCTAAAATCTCGATCGAGCAGGCGCGTGAAACTGCCCTCAAGCGCGCGCCAGGCACCGTCGAGGAGGGTGAACTTGAAAGAGAGCACGGCAAACTGGTCTATTCGTTCGATATACGGAACGCCAAGGGCACGATTACCGAGGTGCAGGTCAGTGCCATTTCCGGCAAAGTAGTGCGCATCGAACACGAAAGCAAAGCTCAGGAAGCTGCTGAGAAGCGCAAGGACGCGAAACAAAAACCGTAAGCCCACACTCAAGAGGGAGCCCTACGCCTGGACTCTGGCGTATTAACAGGCAGGATGGCTGGGTCTCCTGTGTTAGACTGCGTTTTCCCCTTTGGAAAATGTCATCGGAAAATTGCTGACTGATGAGTAGGCCTGTGGTCAATCGCGCCTGCCGCGTCCAAAAACCAGGATTGCAAAGACGAAGCAAGGCGCTGTTGATTGTCTTGTTGGTCTGGTCCTGTTTGTCATTGACCCCGAGGATTGGCCAAAGCCAGCAACCTTCCACCGCCGGTAATTCGACCAGCCCCAACCCTCCGGCTCCGTCGTCAGCGGCAAAACCAACTCCGCCACCACAGATTCCGACAAGAACTCCTGGTCCAGCTTCGGTGACCCCGACTCCAGCCACGGCGACTCCAACGCCGCAGTCGACTCCGTTTGCAGGACCTGCACTTCCCGGGCCCGCACCGATCAGTTCGAGCACACTAAAAGCCACCGCTTCACCAACGGCAAATGCAGCACCGGCCGCGCAGTCCATGTCGCCACTGATACTGGCCGAGGCATTGCGACTGGCAAACGGAGTGGCTTCAAGTTTTCAACAGGCTACTCTGAATGAACAGCTGGCAGCCGAGGATGTAAAGCAAGCGAAGGCTGCATATCTGCCAAAGGTCAGCGCGCCCTTGAGCTACTTGTATACGTCGCCGGCGCTTGGGCTGCCGCCTGGTTCACCGCGCGTACCAAGCTTTCTCGCGAACAATGCCATCAGCGAATATCAGGCCTACTTAAATGTGGCCGGTGACATCGACATCGCCGGTCGCTTGCGCGCGACCCTCGAAAAAAATCGTGCCTTGTTAACCGCGGCCCATGCCGGCACCGAAGTGGCACGTCGTGCTTTGGCGCAGGCTGTGACTGAATCCTATTACGAGCTGTCACTCGCGACCGCGCAACGAGCGGCGGCGGAAGAAACGCTCGCGGCCGCGGAAGAATTTGAGCGTGTCACTTCCCTGTTGCTGAGTGGTGGCGAGATCGCTTCAGTCGATCTCACGCGCGCGCAACTACAAACAATTGCCCGCCGCGACGAGTTGGAGAGAGCTAGAGCCAATGAGGCAGTAGCTGCGGGCTCCCTGCGAGTGCTCGTGGGCTATGACTTTCTGACACCCATCAGCACGACCGAACTGGTGGAGATGGCTCCCGTGAGTGGTGAGTATCAAAAGTTTCGGGTTGAAGATGTCAGCCGGCGACCTGAGTTGACGCAATTTGAAGCACAACTACGCGCCGCGAGACAGGAAACTCGCATCGCCAGGGCCGATCGCTTACCGCAACTTTCCTATTCCATTCTGGGTGGCTTTGATACGGACTCGCTCAGGCCACAGCCTCTCAAGGAGCATACTGGGGTCGCCGGCGCAGTTTCGTTGACCATACCGATCTTTGACTGGGGCGCGACCCGCAGCAAAGAAAACCAGGCCCGGCTGAGGGCGCAGATCGCTGAGAACGAATCTACCTTGGCGCTGCGCGGTTTCACGCAACAGTTTTATGCAGCTCAATCACAGGCTGCATCGGCTGCCGCGCGCATCCGCCTGGCCGAAACCGGAGTAACTCGAGCGCGCAGCAACCTCGACGCGTCGATCGCGCGGTATCGCGCGGGCGAAGCTCAAGTCATAGAGGTCACCGACGCGCTGACTACTTTGGCAGCGCAACGGGGGGCACTGTATCAGGCGATCTTTGATTACCAGACCGCGCTGGCGCGGCTGCAACAGGCGACCGGACAATGAACCGAGAAAACGACTTCAACAAAGAGAGCGAGGAAACACCCGGCCGTGATGAGGTGGTCACTGTCGAGGAACACTCCTTCACGCAGCGATCTGGATCTATGACTCCAAGGCAACGGCAGATCCTGATCGTGACGGCGGTGCTGGCCATGGTCGTTTTGATTGCGATCGGAATTCTTATCTGGCGCTGGAAGCACGGCGCCGAAGCCGATAAGGAAGTCGAACCCATCGTCAGTGTGAAGGTCGCCAAAGCTGAAAAAGAGACGATCGCCGCGCCGGTGATAGCTGTGGGCACAATCTTTCCGCGTGAAAAAGCTGAAGTCGCGGCCAAGATCAGCGCACAAATCAAACAGATGGCGCTCTTAAAAAACAAGGTCGTCAAGGCCGGAGAAGTGATCGCACGGCTTGAGTCGCGGGATCTGCAGGCCCAGCGCGCCGAAGCCGTCGCTGCATTGAATCAGGAACTCGCCAGTGAGCGCAGTGTGGTGACGGGGACGATTCCGCAGACGAACGCGCAGGATGAGAAAGCCGTTCGCGACGCTGGCGCCAAAGTGAACACTTTAAGAGCGCTCTACGAACGACGCCTCGCGCTTTACCAGAAAGGCGGTATCTCGAAAAAAGATCTCGAGGCTTCCCAATTCGATCTAACGACAGCTGAAAATGAATTGCGTCTTGCGGAGCAAACTGTTGCACTGCGGGCCAGGTCACTTAATCCAAACGATCGCGCCCTGGCAACTGCCAAGGTGCAGGCCGCACAACAGCGCGTGGCCACTCTCGATGCGCAACTGAGCTACGCTACCATTCGCGCGCCGATCACCGGTATCGTCACAGATCAATTTCAATACGAAGGGGAGTTTGCTGCCGCCGGCGCGAAGCTTGTGACTATCGCGGACATCAGCGAAGTGATCGTCAAAGCGCCGTTCGCCGATACCGTAGTAGCTCAACTAAAAGTCGGAGACTCAGCCAGCGTGCTGCCCACCGATTCTTCCGCTGCAGAGATGAAAGGTCAGGTGACGTTGCTCAGCCGTTCGAGTGACCCTGCCAATCGCACTGTCGAAGTGTGGGTGACGCTGGCTAACGGCGCGGGACTCTTGCGGGCCAACGGCGCAGCTCAGGTGACCATTGCAGCCAATTCGAAAGATGATGCGATTGTGGTGCCGGCGGCCGCTGTAACACTCGAAGCGAGCAACGCCAACGAAGGGACGGTGATGGTGGTGGGGGCTGACTCAATTGCGCATGAGACCAGGGTCACCATCGGCATTCGGACGAACGATAGGATTGAGATTGCCGAAGGATTAAAAGGCGGCGAGATCGTTGTGATTGAAGGAAACTTTGCCCTCGCGGATGGGACGAAGGTTGAGATCGCCAAAGAGGAAGAGAAAAAAGCGGGCGAGGAAAAGTGATGACATCCAGCCGCCGGCGCAGTTCAAACAAATGAATCTCGCCAGTTTCATCTCCAACCAATCGCGCGCGGTGCTGGTGCTGGTCGCACTGCTCTGCGCCAGCGGACTCTACGCTGCCTGGCAACTACCAATCGCAATTTTCCCCTCCACTGATTTTCCGCGAGTCGTCATTATTGTCGATAACGGTGTGGCACCGGCCACGCAGACACTTGTTTCGGTGACACGCCCGATCGAAGAGGCGATGAATGGCGTTCCGGGTATTCAACGCATTCTCTCCAAAACCTCACGCGGTTCCTCCGAAGTAAGTCTCTTCTTCAACTGGAATGTCGATATCGTCCAATCGCTGCAATTGGTCCAGGCGCGGCTTTCTCAGTTGGCTTCGACTTTGCCACCGACGGCACGGATCGAACACGTTGAACGTCTAACCTTCGCAGTTTTTCCAGTCACCGGTTATAGCCTGACGTCGGATTCGCGTGATTTGGCCAATCTGCGCGATATCGCTACCTACACAATTCGCCCACGTCTGGCGAGACTGCCGGGGATCGCCACAGTGGGTGTTGCCGGCGGCCAGGCTCGAGAATTCCACGTTACAGTGGATCCCGATCGTCTCGTCGCGCACAACGTCTCACTGCAACAGGTAGTTGATGCGGTCCACAATTCAAACATCATTACGAGTCCGGGCTTAATCGAGGAAAACCATCAGCTCGAACTCGCCCTTATCAGTGGCCAGGCAAGAAAGCCGGAAGAATTGAATGGCATTGTAGTAGCCACCATAAACAATGCCCCGGTGACACTGGCAGATGTAGCCACCGTCGGCGAAGGCGTGGAGCCTCAATACACTCTTGTCAGCGCCTATCCCGGTAAACCGGCGGTGCTCTTAAATGTCAATCGCCAACCGGACGCGAACACTGTCGCGGTCGTAGACGAGGTAAAGGCAGAGCTGGCCGCAATGCGCGGGCAAATCCCAAAAGATATTAAGATCGCGCCCTACTATGACCAGTCGCTGCTGGTGCGTGAATCGATGAGTTCGGTGCGCGATTCAATCCTGATTGGCCTGCTGCTATCAGTCGTGATTCTCTTCGCCTTCCTGCGAAACTGGGGCACGACTTTTGTCGCGGTGCTCGTGATTCCGGTGACAATACTGACGACCTTCCTCGCCATGTGGCTGGCTGGTCTCAGCTTCGACCTGATGACGCTGGGTGGAGTGGCAGCGGCGATAGGTCTCGTAATCGATGACGCCATTGTGGTGGTTGAAAATATTTACACTCACATGGCGCGCGGGCAATCGCGGCGGCAGGCAGTACAAAATGCCATCTCAGAAATAACGGTGCCGATCATCGGTTCAACCATAACCCCGGTAGTGGTGTTTCTACCTCTTACTTTGCTGACGGGTGTTACGGGAAGTTTCTTCCGGTCGCTAGCCCTGACGATGGCCGTAGCGCTGCTTACTTCTCTGGTACTCGCGCTCTCTTTCACGCCGGTCCTCGCGGAAAGATTTGTGCGGGCCAAGCGGCGCAAGCCTACGCCGGCAGATGCGGATCTCAGAAGCGACCAGGAAGCGTTGGCCGACGAGCGAGAGGAAGAAGAGGAGCGCGGACCAGTGCTCGGCGCAATCATCGCCCGTTACGAGTGGCTGTTGGGACACGCTCTGGATAATCGCTGGCTGGTACTGGTCATCGTAGCCGCAGTGCTGGCCGGCTCGTACCTGCTCTACCGGCAACTGGGTTCTGAGTTCTTACCGGAATTCGACGAGAGCGCTTTCATTCTCGATTACTGGGCGCCGCCGGGAGCTTCCCTGGCGGAAACAGATCGGATGCTGCACCACGTTGAGAAGCTGCTGGTGGAGACTCCGGAAATTGAAAGCTATTCCCGGCGTACCGGTCTCGAGTTGGGCCTGTTTATCACCGAACCGAACCGGGGCGACTTCGCTGTCAAGCTCAAGCCCGGGCACGAACGCGCTACCGAAGAGGTGCTGGCAGAGCTGCGTCAAAAAGTAGCCGCGTCGGAGCCGGCTTTGGAAGTGGAATTCGTAGGCATCCTCTCGGATGTGATTGGCGATCTGACCAGCTCGCCTGAGCCTATCGAAATAAAATTATTCAGTGAAGACGCTGCCGCCTTGCACAGCAAAGCCGATGAAATCGAGACGGCGATTAAAAAAGTTTCCGGCGTAGTGGACACAAAGAACGGCGTGATCGTTAGCGGACCCGCGATCACTTTCAACATTGATCCCCAAAGAGCCTCGCGCTTCGGTGTCACAGCAACCGATGTCGCCGGTACCGTAACCACTGCCATGTCAGGCGACGCCGCGTCTTCAATCCTGCAACAGGATCGCCTGATAACGGTGCGAGTAATATTCCCAGCCAACGTGCGATCGTCGCTGGAAAAAGTCCGGGGGCTGCAGGTGAGGTCTGCTTCAGGGGCGCTGTTTCGCCTGGACCAGGTGGCTGACATCGAATATGACAAGGGCCAGACTGAAATTGAGCGCGACGGCCTGCGTCAGACGGTCGCCGTCAGCGGACGGCTGGAAGGGAGGGACCTGGGCACGGCCATCGCGGAAATCAAGCAACTGCTGGCCAAAGAAGTGAAACTGCCCCCAGGCATGACAATTGAATATGCCGGCCTGTATCAGGAGCAGCAGTCCAGTTTTCGTGAACTTGCGATCTCACTCGTGTTGGCAGTCGTGCTTGTCTTCCTGACCCTGCTGATTGAGTTCCGATCATTCGCGCATCCCATTGCCATCGTTACCGGAGCGGTCCTCGCGCTGGGTGGCGTTCTCCTGGGCCTGTTCGTTACCGGGACCACGCTCAACGTCGTGTCGTTGATGGGAATGATTATGATCGTCGGCATCGTGGCCAAGAATGGAATCCTAATGCTTGATGCCGTCGAAGAGCATCTGGCGGCGGGAGACTCGTTGCGTCAAGCGCTGATGCGTTCGGGCCGGCGGCGATTTCGTCCGGTGTTGATGACGTCGCTCGCAGCGATGCTGGGGATGTTACCGCTGGCGCTGGCAATTGGAGCCGGGGCCGAGCTGCTACAGCCGCTTGCTATCGCGGTCATTGGAGGACTGGGGGTGGCGCTGCTCTTATCGTTAATAGTGACCCCTACTGTTTATTCGCTGTTAACACGAGCGCCGGTAGTGCGGGACTAACCTGATTTGGTGCTTTTGTACTTTGTACTTTGATTTTCTGACAGGAGTCTTACTCAAATCCGCGCCTGTCCGCGTAATCCGCGGCTAGATTCCTCCGCAATCCACATTACTTGAAGTCACGATCGGACTGAACCGCAGTTGATACTCCGCCGAAGTGATAAACGAGCACACCATCCCGCGGAAATTGTTTGGCTGACTGTTCAGCACGCCGAGCCAGAAATTGTAACCGCCCTGATCCGGATTGCGTCGCAGGTAACCAAAATACTGCATCGAGACAAAAGCTGCGTTGTACTCACGCTGCCGGAACAACTGGTTTTCGGCGACGGTCTTCAACACACCGGCGCGATCCACCGAACCGTTCGCCAGGCCGGCAACCAAATTATCGCGCTCTGCCTGACTCAGCGAACCGCCGGTCTTCGCGTTTAGCTGCTCGACGTATGAACCAGCCGACATGCCTGCAGGATAAAGAGCAGTGAAGGCGGGACGAGTAACAAAATCCGCCGCCAGGGCGAGTTTACTGGCGTCGAGATTATTGTTGGCAACCACGCGACCCCGGTCCGCGATGAACTCTGCGAACGACGGAGCTCTTCCCAGCGAAGCTCTGTAGAGGCGATATACGTAATAACCCGTCTCCTGGAATTCCGACTCGACAAAGTAAGCCGCGCTCACCGTCGTATGATTAGTAGTTAGACAAGCGCGGTCGCCGCCACACGGAGTCAACAAGCCACTCCAGTAATCCAACCCGCCACTATCAGCTTCGCGATTAAGAAAATCGAGGTAATGCTGCCGCACAAAAAACGGCGCACTATCAAGCGGATTAGTTGTCGGTATCGCTACATCGTTATCGATGATAGTGACCGTAGCCGAGACTGGATTGCCCAGCACTGAACCGGAGCCCGGATTGTTCAGCGACACATTAAAGGTTTCGTCCCCTTCAACATAAAGATCGTCAATCAGGAGCACTCGAAATGTCTTGCTGGTTTCGCCGGCGGCAAAACTCATGGTCCGGATCACCGTCATATAGTCGGTGCGGGCCGAAGCAGTTCCATTCGAAGTCATGTAATCCACCGTGGCGGCACTGGTCGCATCGCCGCCGCGCGTGATGGTGATGACGACGCTGCCTGCGCCTTCTCCAGCCGCATACGCGTTCGCGCTCAACTGAATCGTCGCGGGACTGGCAACTGCCACCAAACAAGTCGAGTTGGGGGCCAGATAGTTATTCATCTCATCGAGTGAGAACTGGCAGAAGTCAAAAGTTGAGCCGACCATGCTGTTCATGATTGTGTCGGCACAGGCGCTGACCGGTGGAGATTGCTGATCCGGATGAGAAGCACCAAAGTTGTGGCCTATCTCGTGGGCCGTAATCGCGCTCTTGAAGCTGTCGGCGAAGCGTTCTGAGACTCCATATGAATGCGCGATGTCATTACAGACCGTGCTCATCCATGCGATACCGGCGATGTCGCCTTCCATGGGCCGATTGGTCCAAAGGTGCGCCAGATCGCGTGGCTGTCCGGCCAGGTTGGCGTTCCAATAGTTGGTGAACTCATGGAGCATTTGCACGGCATCGGTGGCGCTGTAAGGATCCGCGCTGGTGGCCCAGCTGTGTTGGTAGGAAATATTGAAAGTGATTCCCATCCGCTGGCGATAGACGCCGTCTACCTGGTTCATGATGCCGAGAATTTCCGCATTGGCTGCTGCCGAGCTGCCAAAATACGAGACGTAGTCATAATCCGCTTCCGTAGCCAGATCAGCCTGGCGCAGAGTTGTCGCGGCCATCGCCTGACTTGCTCTGGGCGCGAGTTGCACGACCTCCGATTGCAAACGCGCATCAAGGATAGCGGCGCATGAACCGCGCGCACCTGCGATCACATCCGAACTCTTGTAGAGCGCGTAGTCGTTCGGCGCCGCAGCCTTATCAAAATTACGCAGCGGCTCAACGTAATAGAATTCGTCGGCCGTGATGATGACTCCTTCGACCTTGTCGTCCGTAATGGAAAAGCGAGCCTCAGCGCCAGGGTAGCCGCTCACCGTGCCGCGAAAAGTTCGCGCTGGGCCATCCATCCTTACCATCTGCACGGCGCCGCCGTTGCCGACTTCTTCGGCACGGTAGTTGGCGGTACGCAGGTCGTGAGGCTCGAGCTGCAAAACAAATTGCTGCTCAACTGGGTTCAGAGAGATTCGGCCATCTTCCCTGACCTGGCGAGCGATATCGCCGGCATCGAGTTGCAGTGACTGGTACCGGCGCACCAGCCTGTCAATCTCCTGCACCGGAACGGGGCTTACATTCGCCCCTGAAAGTGTCGGGCGCGCAATCGCTATTGTGGCAATGATGACGGCGCAGAAAACAGCGATCAAAAAAACCCGAGAACCCCTGGGAACATTCATAGTTTTGGCTCAGCTTATTGCGAGAGAGAGTCTGAAATTGAAACGCGCCCAGCAGAATTCAATCTGCGAGGAAAGGATCTTTAGTGTTTGGAGAGGTTAAAGCCGGGGAAGCTCATCGGCGCCAGCAAATCAAGCGCGGGTTTTAGAATAAGAAAGCGCTGCCGTCCCTGTCAACCAGAAAACCTCTCCGGCGTGGATGACAGCAGGTGGACGGCAAAAGTGGCCAGCCAATGTTCACCCTCATAGTGACCGCTGAAGACTTGCTCGAGTCCGGCCCGTGCATGTACATCTGCGGCGCTCATTAAACCGGTCGCGGCCGGATTGTCCGGTCCCAGCGCCCGACCGATATTCTGCATACACCAGGCCCGGCTGAGGTTCAGGCCATCGAGATGAACAAACTTTCCGTCACGGCGATCAGTCAAGGTTGCCGGAACAAACAAATTCTTCGGTTCGCCGGACGCTATGGTTGGCAGAAAGCTTCGAAACCAAACCGCGAATTCAGTCGGAGAAAGAACTCGCCGCATTAGATCAGCCTCGATCAGCGCGGGGGAAAAAAAGTCTTCGCCGCTGGGTTCCCAACTCGCCGCCGCATAGTTTTTATCCCCCAGAAAATAATTTCGGCTGCGCTCTTCAATCAGGCGGGCCAATTCTTCGTGACGAACGACCCGCGCGTAGTCAAGGGCGAACGAAAGGCCAAAAGCAGTGTTGGGGTGGACACCGGTGCGAATCGGATAGACTTGCTTTGGCAGAAAATCGAGGTACCGTGCGACGACGGCCTCGACCAGGGGCGCAAGATTTTCTGACCATGCTCGAGCATCGTCTGAGTCACCGTCTGCCAGTTCTTCCGCCAGCTTAAGTAGCCAGGCCCAGCCATACGTTCTTTCGAACAGCTCACGGCCGGGTTGCTGGAAATACTCAGCTTCGGCGCGCAGGTTTTCCCGGGACAGAGATTCGTTCAGCACGATCCGGATCTCAACAGCTTCCGGCAGTTCAGGATAGAGCCTTAGCAGGTGGACCAGCAGCCAGTGTCCATGCACCGCTGAATGCCAGTCAAAACAGCCATAGAACGCCGGGTGCAGCTCGCGCGGAGTTCTTACATCGCCTTGATCAAACAACACGTGATCAAGCTTGTTCGGGTATTCCCTGCGAATACAGCGCAGGACGAGCCCGGCAAAATCAGAGTTGTAGGCTGAAAGCTTTTCTCTCATCAAAAGTGCAGACGTATCATCAGCCACATCACTAATACGTGGGCAGTCCATATCGTTAACGCAAACGGAACCTGGAACTTGATAACGCCATACTGATCGCGCATGTCCAGCAATGCCGTGGGCACGATATTAAAGTTCGCGGCCATCGGCGTCATTAGGGTGCCGGTCGAGCCCGCAGTCAAAGTCACAATCGCCACCATGGCCGGGTCGACGCCAAACGGTTGAATGATCAGGGGAACCAGCACACCCGCGGCGATCACCGGAAACGCAGCAAACGAGTTACCCATAACCATTGTGAACAACGCCATACCCAGGCAGTTGGCAACGATCAGGAGGAAAAGATTCTGCCCAGGAATAGCCCGGTGAATGCCCTGGGCCATTAAATCGCCGATCTTACTGGCCGTGAAAATGACCCCGAGTGAGGCCAGCAAGGCGGGCAGAATGTTGACTGCACCCATCGCATCATTCAGACGCCTGCCTTCCAGGAGGGCTTCGCGCAAGGTTCCGCCGGTAATAATCAACCCCACCAGCACGGCGATAATGCCACTGAAGCCGAGACCAATCAGTGCGCCATCGTTGGAGCTGAAACCCAGCCAGCGAAACACGAGGGCAAAGGAAAACGTAACGATCGGAATGGAAAGCACTAACAGAAATATCCTGTTGCCGATTGATGTTACCTTGGATCTGGCCTGCCCCGACTGCGTCACCTTTGCGGCCGCCGCGCTGCGACTTACACGGCCGGCCCCATCAATGCCGACCATTACTAAAACCAGCAAGCCTGCAATCGATGTCGGTAGAATGCTGCCGAAAACAAAAATGATTCCCAACACAAACCAAAAGAGCGCTGTACCGATGCGGTGCTCGTTACTGCGGTCTCGCAGGTTCACTCCAGCAAAAATGAACAGCAAGACCCCGGTCATCACGTAGACCGCATTTAGTGTGAAGATGGTTGAAGTGAGGCCTGTCATCACCGCTCCTGAGCCCTCTCGTGCGCGGTTAATCGCTTTCGTTCCCTGACATCAAGCCACCAGAATTGCATTGCTGCAATGCCCACCGAGAGGGTGGTGATCGGGATCGCGTATAGGACTAATTTCCAGACGCTGACCGTGTAGCCCAGTCCCTTCATCACACCATAGACGAGCAGGATCCCCGGCAACACCGGTGAAAGATTCTGACCATAAAAATTTCCGTAGTTTTCACTCGCGGCATTCGCAGCTTTGATCTCTTCCACGACCTGTACCGGAAGAACATCGACAGTCCGGGCCCGCGCGGTCGCCTCTGCGGCGCCCAATGACATGGGAAACATCAAAGGCCTGACAAACGCCGGGTGTCCATTCAATCTGATCCCCAGGATTCCCATCAGCACCCGAAACAACTGGAAGATAATAAGTAGCCTGCCTACTGATGCTGCCTTGATGCGACGAACGAAGCTGGCAGCCTGTTCCTGCAGTCCGTACCTTTCGGCCAATCCGATCGCCGGCAGGGTCAGGATAAAAAGCGTCATCAAGCGATTTTCGACAAAAGCCCGGCCGAGCATATTGATGATGCCTTCCTGGCCGGTTTTGGTCAGATAGGGCAGGCCTTGAACCAGACCCTGGCTGGAAAGTAGTGGCAATCCCGCGAGCAAACCGGTAACGAGGCCGGCTGTCACAACGACCAGCGTGGTGCGCAATCGCAGAGCCAGGCCAACAACTACAATCGCTATGCCCGCGAGTTTGAATAGTTCAGGTATCTGCAAATTAAATTGGCGTGCGCGCCACGAAATTGACGCATCCCTGCGTACCGGATCTGCGAAAGAAATCTTAGTTATCCAGGCTTTGGTGCGCTTCGAGCTTTTACTATCAAACCAACTAAAGACTGCGGCACATTTCCGGGCCCCAGGGCAGGGCGACGGCGCGCCGGTAGGACAATCCAATTTCCGCGAAGTTCCAGTCCTTGCGTTGCCAAATCGAACCGTCCGCATATTCGACTCGATTCACCACAACCCTTTCCTGAGCTGCGTTGCTCGACTTGTTTGAGAGCGAGTCAACACTCACTACTTCGCTGGGACCAGAGACGCTAAAGGCCCGCACTTCTTTTGCCTTATCTGGTTTGATACTTACGCCACAAAGAAACTGCCGCCGGACAGTGTTGGCAGGATTGCTTGAGTCGATGAATTGATATTCCCAGAAGATGATATCCACGACTCTGGCGCTCCTGTTCTGTAGCCTTGCCTGAAAAGAAAAACCATCAACGGGTTTACTTTGAGGCCGCCGCGATTCCTGCACGATCTTTTCAATCGCCGCGCTGCGCCCGTCAATCGTGTCTTCATTTGGATCTCGTGCCCCAGCCGGCAGATTAACCCTGGCGTTTCTCGGGTAATTCTTGTTTTCGGGAATCATGGCCCGCGCAGGAACGTTGTCGGGCACAGACTGATCATCGATGGCTTGACGACTCTTTTGGTACTTGAAGGCAATGACCTCCAGCGGGTTCCGCATCTCAGAGCCAGGAGTTTGAAGGGGAACACCAGACGATAGAAACAGCCACAAGATGAGTAGACCTTTCATATCGATCTCCGCTTGACGTTTCTGATAACCTCGTCACATGTAAGGAAGTAGTGTGCCTGTTATTCCAGTTAAGGTAACGATAATTAACCACGCTACCGCTGTCAATAAAAGTGGGGGAAGTATTAGCCTCGCTTACTGGAATTCGGTCAAGACCAACAGCGTTTTGGCCAGATTGCTCAGAAGCTCCTCTCTATAGTGGACCGTAGCCTTCGACCGATTACTGGCCTGCGGTCGAATTTTCCTTGTGTGCCTTGATCTCAGCACTGACGCGGTCAAAACAGTCGGGACAGATCCCGTGACTAAACTCAACCTCAGTCCGATCGGAAACATAGGTATCGACTCTTTGCCAGTAATTCTGATCGTCGCGAATTTTTTTACAATAGGAACAGATCGGCAGCAGACCCTGCAGCTGTTTGACCTGGGAAAGTGCCTGTTCGAGTTCCTGAACGCGATCGGCAAGCACGCGCTGCAACTCAATCATCTGCACTCCGACCTCAACTCTGACTCGCAATTCCTCCCGATGGAAAGGCTTAGTCGGGTAGTGTTGGCGCCAGCCTGCAGCCCGCGCACTACATCGTCTTTAGTGCTCATGGCACTCAGCAAAATGACGTAGGGAGGAATGGCGAAAGACAGTCGCGCACTCTGCGACAAACTTCACAGCCGTCTAGTTCCGGCATCATGATATCCAGAATTGCCAGGGAGGGGGCGTCGGGCTCTCGCAAAACGTCCCACGCCAGTTGCGCGTTGGTGGCAACCAAAGCTTCGTGGCCCCAGCTGGCGAGCGATCGTTCCAGAATGCGGCAGGACACCGGATCGTCTTCGGCGATCAAAATTTTCATAGCCGTGACCCTCGACGTTCAGACTTGAGTGTCCTTTCGCTCATTTGATTAGCCGCCTTGATTTTGATGCTAATCAGCCGGCAGACGCATGACGAAGTCCCCCTCGCGGCAGCGTGCGGCAACTAATGAACCGCCGGGCCGAAGGTATTCTTTGACAACACCGCTGAGACTCCAGTGTCGAAGTCGGCCTTCCTTCGAATATCACGGGGAGACTGTTTAAGCACCTGAAACATTTCCAAAATTCAAATCCAGCCTGGAAGGGCTTCTGCAAACGCAAAAGGTAGTTTCGAGGAAAACTCTTAAAGCGAACGAGACGGGACGGCACGAATATATGCTATTCCCAGGCAGGAACCAATTGCGGTTCACGCGGGAGTTTAGGAGCAAGAGGAAAACCCGGCTCAAGCCAGTACTCTGAACGCCTGTTAACAAACCAGGCAGATCACTTCTCGAGGCCGGCCGGCATGTTGTCGTGCAGGAACCGTGTCAGGAGTTCGTAAAGGTGTCGCGACGTATTGGTTCCCGTGCTGATATCGTGGCGCCGGTTCGGATACTCCATCATCGTGAAGGGTTTGTTCGCCGCCACTAGCGCATTGATCAGCTTTTCGGTGCTCTGGAAGTGAACGTTATCATCGCCGGAGCCATGCACCACCAACAGCTTGCCTCGCAAACCGTCGACGTAGGTAATCGGCGAGCCATTCTTATAGTCCTCGGCATTGTCCGTTGGTAAGCCCATGTAGCGCTCTTGATAGATCGTGTCATAGAGAGTTTGATCGCTCACCGGGGCCACCGACATCCCTGCGCGGTAGATGTCCGGATGACGAAACATCTGGTTCAAAGTCATTGAGCCGCCACCGCTCCAACCCCAGATGGCAATTCTCGATGGATCCACAAAAGGCCAGCCCTGAATCACTTTTGCGGCTGCCGCCTGCTCCCGTGAAGCGAGGCTGCCGATCTGACGATAAACAACTTTTCTCCATGCGCGCCCGCGCGGCGAGGGAGTACCGCGGTTGTCCACGCTGATTACGATGTAGCCCTGTTGCGCGAGCATCAGGTGCCAGAGTTCATTGTTTCCACCCCAGCGATCCAGAACCGTTTGCGCTGCCGGTTCGCCATAGACATGGACCAGGACCGGATAACGTTTGGACGGATCAAAATCGGGTGGCTTGATCATCCAGCCATCGAGCTGAATACCATCGCCGATATCGACGCGGAAAAATTCGCTGGGTCCGCGCTTAATGTTCTTCACTTTTTCGAGCAATGCCGAGTTGGCGGCAAGCGGTCTAACCGATGTGTGCTGCGGTAGCCGCACCAGGTCAGTTGCAGCGGGAGTCATGAACGTCGAGTAAGTATGAAATGCCAAACCACCGTGAGGTGAAATGCTGTAAGTGTGCGTCCCAGGCAAAGACTGTGGGCTCACTCGCTCGGCCGGACCTTTTCCGTCAAGCCGTCCACGGTAAAGATAACGCTGCGTGGGATTATCGGGTGAAGCGGTGTAATAGAACGAGCCGTCAGCCTCATCGATGTTGTCTACATTCGTGATATCAAAATTGCCAGGGGTGATCAGCCGCACACTTTTGCCGTCGCGGGAAATGACGTAGAGATGGCGCCAACCATCGCGTTCGCTGATCCACGTAAAGCTCTTACCACCATCCAGCCATTGGAGATCGCTGACTCTCAGATCCACCCAGGCATCGTCCTTGTCGGTGAAGACGGTGCGCACTAGTCCGTTGCGCGCATCGGCCAGCATGAGCTCAACCGTGTCCTGCCGGCGGTTAAGGTGCTGCAGGACGATCTCGGTCGAGTTGCCGGCCCAATCCATATCTGCGATGTAGTTGTTGCGCGGATCTCCCGGCACCGCTAGCCAGCGCACTTCTCCGCCTCCGGCGCTCACGACTCCCACGCGCGCGGAAGAGTTTGTGGTTCCCACCTTCGGATACGGAATCGGTGTCACCTTCGGATAAAGAGAGTCGGTGTTGTTGATGAGATAAAACTCGCCAACGCCGGTTGAATCGAGTTGCCAGAAAGCGATCGATTGGCTGTCCGGACTCCAGCGCCAGCCGTCACGTAAATCCAATTCTTCTTCGTAGACCCAATCAAAGGTCCCATTGATCAAAACAGGCGAGCCGTTGCTCGTCAATTGGCGAATACCGCCAGTCGCGAGATCCTCCACATAGAGATTGTTGCTGCGCACGTAACCGACGCGCCGGCCATCAGGCGAGAACTTCGCAAACATCAGCGTTGCCGGCTCCGCTTTGCCACCGAGTTTTTTCAGCCCCTTGCCGTCGAGACCCGCAACCCAATAGTCACCCCTGGTGCGCTGGCGCCATACCTGCTGTGAGTTGGTAAAGATCAGCAGCTGCTTGCCATCCGCAGACCAGACGTAGTCATCAATCGGGAGAGCTGCGGTCGCACCTGCAGGCACCAGTGTCTTTGCTGCAACCAGGATGCTGCGCTGGCCGGAGTCGGCTTCATAGCGAATGATGTCCTGGCCACCTTTTACGTCCGCTGCAGGCTCAACAGTAGTGTACGCTCGCCCATCTTCCAACCAACGCGCCGGGCCAAATCTCGCCGCGTCGAAATCGCGATCGGTAAATATTCGCTTGAGTGTCAGGATGGATGGATCCGGTTGTTGCGCGAACAGTTGGCCGGTGCAGCAAGTCGCCAGTACTACCAGCAGCAATATACGAGAAATTTTCATGGGTGACGGTTCCTTCATAGCTTTAAATGACAAAGACTGGTTTACCAAGAACTTCAAGACGTGGTTTGATTCCCAGGCCTGGCTCAGCGGACGCAACCAGCCGTCCGTGCTTCCTTTGGGGCGCTCCGTCGGCGATGCTCACGGTCACGTAACTATTGAAATCCGTTGACGAGAAAAGTAGGTCGGGTCTCGTGCTGTGCGCCAGATGAGCGATCGCGGCTGTCACAATGTCACCGCCCCAGGTGTCTTCGATGGTCATCGCGATTCCCAATGAGACACAAAGGTCGCGAATCTGCCGCGCCTTTGTCAGTCCCCCAACTTTGGAGATCTTCAAATTGATCACATCCATGGCTTGATCTCCGAAAGCGCGCACAACCATGTGCACGTCGTCGATCACTTCATCGAGCACGAATGGTCTTGAAGTGTGACGCCGCACGGCCAGGCATTCTTCGTAGCTCATGCAGGGTTGTTCGAGATAGACGTCAGTGTGCCGCACTGCAGCGGCGATGCGAATCGCCTGGTGCTGACTCCAACCGGTATTCGCATCCGCAATCAATACGTCTCCGGGCTCGAGTTCCGCCGCCGCCATTTTGATCCGGGCGATGTCGGTATCGGGTTCGCCACCGACCTTCAATTGAAACTTAGTGTAACCCTGCGCACGGTAAGTGCTGATGCTCGCGGCCATCGCTTCAGGCGTGTCCTGCGAAATCGCGCGATAGAGCGGGAAGTCTTCGCCATAGCGTCCGCCGAGTAACGTCGATATCGATTGGCCGCTTGCCTGACCGAGAATGTCCCAGCAGGCCACGTCGAGCGCGGACTTAACGTAGGGATGCCCGCGCATGGCCTGGTCCATGCGCTGATTAATCAAGCCAAGTTGCGTTGGATCACAACCGAGCAGATGGGGCGCCAGCTCCGCCATACCCGCCCGCGCACCGGCAGCGTAGGCCGGCAGGTAAGCAGCACCGAGCGGGCAGATCTCTCCATAGCCGGTGATTCCGGAATCTGTCTTCACGGCCACGACTGTCGAATCGAAGACCGACACGCTGTTGCCGCCAGACCATTTGTAGCTGCCTTCATGTAACGGCAGTTCGACACGATATCCAGCGATTTCCACTATGCGCATGAAACAGACTCCCGGGAGAGAAAACGGTTTGCGACCAACTATGTCAGTCGTACGAACGAGCTTGCCTGGGGAGGCTTCGCTCAATCGCTATTCATGAATGAGACCGATCTTAAACAAGACAGGGAATCGCCTTCTCAGTCTCGCGCCTGCTTAGATCAAACTTACGATAATGCCGCTCGCCACGGCAATTACCCAGATCGACGCCGCCACCACACCTGCGACTCGCCAGTTAGTCGATCTCATGATCGTCAGCAGCGAAGGAAGGTTTATAGCTGGTCCGGCGATGAGCAGAGCCAAAGCAGCGCCGATCGGGGCGCCTGCGCCTATCAAAACAAACGCCAGGGGGATCTCGAAAAACGTCGGGAGCGCCAGCGGAATGGCAAAGGTAGCGACGACTATGACTGCCAACAACTTCGCATTTGGCGATGCGAAAGCGTTGACGGGCAGCCACTGTGCAATGACCATCGAGACCAGGACACCGATGATTATCACCGGAACTATTCGCAGAGCTACCTGCGCGCACGCCCTCACGAAGCGCAGCAACTGTGAGCTCACCGACAACTTTTTCGGCGCATCGGGGAGTTCACATGGAAGTCGCGCATTGCCGAAGATCTTGTCAGCAATCATCCCCGTGAACACTACCGCGGCAATGCTGGCGGCAACGCGGGTTCCAGCAACCCTGTGATCGAAAAGCATAAAAGTGAGAATCAAAGCAGCCGGATTGAGCGCGGGCGCGGCCAACATCAAACCGAGTGATGGGCCAAGTCGAGCAGAACGTTCATATACGCCTTTGAAGATCGGAGCGACACAACATGAACAGAGCATCAACGGTGCACCGGCAGCTCCGCCAAGTAACTGGCCTCTGAATGAGCCTTTGCCCAATGTGCGAGCCAACCAGTTCGGAGACACAAAGGTGGTCACGGCGCCGCTGATCAGAATGCCAAAAATCAGCGCCGGCAAAATTACCTGGAAGTAGTTCAGCGTACGCCCCAGCGTATTGGCTTCCGTATGGCCGACCAGTGGAATCACGTTCGCTCGCGGAGTCAGCGTTCCGGTTGCCGACACCTTGTTAATGACCACAAGCGCAGCCGAACTCTTGTAGGCGATTAATGCACCAACGATCAGCAGCACGGGCAAAGCAAAAAAAACAACCTGTTGAATTGCCGTAAACGTTGTGCCCTCTTTTTTATGAGTGGTTTGTTCTGTAATCATGGGCCAGAGATCCTCGTTTAATTTGCCAGACCGGCGCTGAGACTTCAGGCTCGTAGTTCGTCGATTAAATCCGCCAGGGCTCTCTGTTCTCTAGCGGGCTTGAAGAGAAAAGCCAGATTTTTAACCCATCTTCTCAGTTCCGTCAGATATTGTGCGGAGGTCTCAGCGCGTGTCAACAGTCGCACAAGTTCTTTTGTATCGCCAACCTCAAAATAGCCCGGATAGTCTGTACCCAGAATGCCAACATTTCCGTCTATGCGCGAGGCCAGCACGGGCAGCGAAGCCACAATCGCCTCCGACAAAACGTTGGCCCCGCCCTCTAAGCGAGATGAAATCACACAGAGGCGGCTCTTCTCCATGATACGGCGGACCTGAGATCGCGATTTTTCTCCCAGCCATTCGTAACGTTGGTTGGCAAGCATTTCCCGGCTCGCCCGGGCTGCCATTGCTTCACTCATCGCACCGCCTACCTGCAGGATCCGGATGCTTGACTTCGCAGGAAGTATTCGTGCAGCCATCGCAGTGCGAAATGGATCTTTCACAGCACGCATATGTCCGATGACGCATACTGGAAAGCTAACTATTTGTTTTTTGAATTCATGCCTGCTTACCTTTGCTCCCGGTGGCTTGACTCCGGCCACGCGGACGTTTCGCGTGTCTTCAACCGACTGATAAATTACGCGGGCTTTGGTTCGCAGATCCCGTCGCAGGGTTTCTATTGCCTTTGGTTGCAGGAGGATGATTCTTGATGCCAGCTCGAGTGCTAATTGAGCTCGAGTATCGGTTTGCAGATCACGATAAAGATCCGTGCCGGTAAGAGCGACGATGATGGGAGCATCAGGTTGTTGGCGGCGAAACCTAATGATCGACATCTGGCTGCGCCGTGCGTGCAAAGCAATCAACAAATCGCAGGGCTCACCCTCGTACGTTTGCAGAATAGTGACTCGATGGCCGAGTTGCTTCAAAAGCCCTGCCCAGCGCAGCGCTGTTATGCGGTTCCCGTAAAGTGAGTCCGGAGGGGCCGGAGTGACTATGCCAATCCTCATTCTTCCTTACTTTGAGGCGCAGGTGCGAAATCCCGCCCACACGTCGCGCCGATGCGGCTGATAGAAGTTTCGGTAAGTATTGTTGATAAGGCGCGAACGAGTTGCCCAACACCCGCCACGAAGAACCTTGTGATCGCCAAACCAGGGCTCGGAATATTCTTTGTAAGGTCCCGCGGTAAAGCCCGGATAAGCATTAAAGTCGCTGGCTGTCCATTCCCAGACATTGCCGATCATCTGCCGGCACCCCGACGCGCTATCACTTGCAGGCAGGGCGTCAACGGGGATGCAGCCCAATGCGCGCGAGTCCAGATTAGCGCGGCCTGAGCCCAGCGCTTCATCGCCCCAGGGAAATGTTCGCTTGTGGGATGTCGTATTTCCATCCGGTTCTATACTTGCCGCCAGCTCCCACTCTGCTTCCGTTGGCAGACGACGGCCCGCCCAGCGGCAGTACGCATCGGCCTCAAACCAGTTGACGTGTATGACGGGCAGTCGCTCATCGAGACTAACCCATTCATCAAAATTGCGGCGCAGCCAGCGGCCGTTTCCTTCCTTGAACCAATACACCGGATGTTCGGCGCGCACACTAGTGCGCCACTGCCAGCCTTCTGCCGTCCACAGTTCCCTTCTCTGATAGCCGTGGTCGTTTACAAAATCGCTAAATTCAAGATTGCTCACGGCGGTCCTGGAAATCAAAAAAGGCGCTATTTCAACCTCATGTGCAAGTTGCTCATTGTCGAAGACAAAGCGATTGCAGGAAGGGCTGCCGAGAATAAATTTGCCGCCGCCGAATTCTGCATCGCCGGGTACAAACAAGTTGGCTTGAGTGCGATCAGCGTCATGCGGCGATCTCGCCTCGTTAACGATCTGCTTTGCATCACTGTCGCTTGCCGGTGATGGATAGCTCAGAGTCTGACGTGTGTAAGTGATCGCTTCGTCGTGCATCTGCTCGTGTAACAGTACAAGGTTCAGAAAATAGTCCGCATCATATCCCTGAGCAACTGTCATATCCGGTTTCGCTGAGTTCGCCTGCTCGATCACTCGCTCCAGAACTGTTTGCATATAAGCAAGAGTTTCTGCTCGCTCAAGTAATGGCAGATCCCAGCGAGTGTCGTGGCCGACACGCGCCGAATCGTAGTGATCGTCGCCATTCTTAAGAATCGGCGACTGTTTACCGAAGTGCCGGAGGATCCAGAACTCCTGAAACCAGGCGACGTGTCCAATTTCCCAGCGGAGCGGATTCACGATTGGTAAGCGCGGGCCCAGCCACTGCTCGTCACTCAAGTCGCCAACCAACGCGAGTGTGCGCGAGCGAGTCTCCCGCAAGGCGCTAACCAATTCCGTGTTCATAGCTCTTATCTGAGCGGTCGACAGAAATATTCGGAGAACTTTTTGACCTGCCTACTTGCCATCCATCGAAATAAACAGATTGTTTAAAGATTCGGCCAGGGTTGGGTGCGCGAATATGCCATCCTTCAGGGCCGTGTAAGGCAAGCGACCCATTATCGCTATCTCAAACATGCTCATCAACTCACCGGCTTCAATGCCCAGGACAGCGCAGCCCAGTATTAGTTTCGTTTCGGCGTCAACCACAGCTTTCATGAAACCGCGAGTCTCGCCCATTTCAATTGCCCGTGCGACCCGGCTCATTGGCAGTTTCGCCACGCGAATGTCCAGGCCCTGATTCCTGGCTTCTGTTTCGGTGATCCCGATGCGGCCGAGTTGCGGATCCAGGAAGACAGTGTATGGAACCAGCCGATCCGTTGTGGTCGCCTGACCCTGTTCAAGGATGTTCGTGCGCAGGATACGAAAGTCATCGTAGGAAATGTGCGTAAAAGCAGGGCCGCCATTAACATCACCCAACGCATAGATTCCTTCAACATTCGTCTCCAACCGATCGTTTACCCTGACAAAGCGACGCGCGTCTGTTTCGACTCCAGCCGACTTCAGGTTGAGCCGATCCGTATTCGGTTCACGACCGGCCGCAACCAGCAGGTGAGAACCTTCTACAATCCTCTCGCCTCCACTTGTTTTGGCCGTCATGCTTACTTTGGTATTGCTGCCCGTGATGCTCACAGCCTCAGAATTCAGCAGGACGGTGATTCCATCCTCCTCCAGTATCTTGGCTACTTCGCCGGCAACATCCGGGTCTTCGCGATTCAGCAGCTGCTCCCCCCGCTGAACAATAGTTACTTCGCTACCGAAACGTCTGAACATCTGACCAAACTCCAGACCGATGTAGCCGCCACCTAACACAAGCAAATGCTCCGGTAGCGTTTCCAGTTCCATTATCGAAGTCGAATCCAAAGCCGGAATGCCTTCCAAACCGGGAATCGATGGCTGCGCGGGACGAGCACCGGTGTTGAGGAAGATTCTGTCAGCCGTAAGCAAACGCGTGCCGCCTTCATTCAGGACCACCTCAAGTGAAGTTTGACCGGCGAACGTTGCCTCACCTCGCAACAGCTCAAGACCCGCAGTCTTCTCGATGTTCCTGAGTCCACCGTCGCGAAAGCTTTCGACGATCTCTTGCTTGCGCCGGCGGACCGCTGACATGCTGACCGTCACCGGTCCACAGTTCACACCGTAATCAGCACTGCGACGCGCGAGATACGCCACGCGAGCGCTGGCCACCATTGTTTTCGTCGGCGTGCAGCCGACGTTGACGCAGGACCCGCCAATATTCTTTCGCTCGATGATGGCTGTTTTCAATCCAGCTTTGGCGAGCGCGACGGAAAGCGGCGTACCTCCCTGCCCTGAGCCAATCACAATAGCATCGTATGTTTCAACTTCCATGACAAATGTTTCTCCGATTCGCACCCAAAGCAAACCGCCTCGGGTGCATTAGTCGCAGCCTGCCCCAATGAATTTTCTCATGCCGAGTCCTTTTGAAACTCTTTTGCCTGACCCGCCGCGCCGCTCGCACTGCAGACTACGCTGCAGGCCACACGTCAACTTCAACAAAAAAAAGGTAAAGAGACTTTGTTTACTTCTTCTCCTCCGCCCGTACCGGGCGTCTTAGCGAACAGCAGGAAGCTGAACCTATTGCGGGCATTCAGTATTGCTGTGCGTCACTGTGGCGCTAAAACGCTGTTGGTACTCGGTTGAGGTCACAAACGAACAGACCATTGCGTGCTGTTTGGCGACATCCCGCAAGCGCGCCGTTGACCTGCACCAGCCAAAACAGAAAATAATTCACGTCCGCATTACGACACGCAGGTCGACAGGAGCGCGTACGACGGTGCGTCTTCGTTGACCTGGTGTTTTCTCCGAGCCTTCGCCTCAATCGCTGCACGAGCCTATCTGGTGACGTCACTTTCCCTCGTGACAGGCATCGCGCTGAACGGCAATCAAGATCGAACGAGTCACTCGCGAGCTTACTGACACTCGACATTCGTGTGCGTTACCAATGAACTGAACCGCTGTTGATATTCTGCAGATGTGATGAATGAACATACCATCGCATGCTGCTTGGGTACGTCTCGCAATGGCGCGCTGTTGACCTGGCCCAACCAAAACAGGAATCCACCGATATCCGGATCCCGACGCAAGTAACCGAAGTATTGTGTTGTCACAAACGCGCGATTGTATTCTGCGTCAATGAACGGACGGTTGTTGATTGGATTTGTTTGCGTGTTATCGTCGGCGAGGCGATAGATTACGGCACCGCGACCGGCGTTTCCGCCTCCGCTTTGGTTGTATAGATCGATCAGCGCCTGGCGCTGCGAACCCAGGTCCACTGGCAGCCCAGTCTGATCCTTGATGTCATTCTTGATCGTCGCCAACAGCGCATCGACGTATGCTGGTCCATCAAGACCTGACGCATAACTTGAAATGAACGCCGCCCTCTGGACGAAAGCAGTTGACAGATCGAGCTGCGCCTGTGCGAGACTCGCACCGCCAACCACTCGGGCACGGTCCGGCGTAAACGCTGCGTAACTCACCAACTTGTTCGCTTCTGCCGGGTTTGAGTTGTCGGGATTCGGAAACGGTTGATTGTTACCAAACGCCGCTCGGTAGAGCCGGTAGACATAAGAACCAGTCTGTTGATACTCGAGTTCGTAGAAGAATGCGTTCGACACATCGATTCGTTTGGTGCGAATGCAAACCTGATCGTTTCCGCATTGCGTGATCAGGCTGGTCCAAAAATCAAACCCACCCTGATCAGGTTCGCGATTCAGAAAATCATGATAGTGCTGGCGAACAAAATCCGTTACATCGTCGATTGGGTTTGTAGGCGGTTCACTGGCGTCGTCATCAATCCTTAGGTTGGCAGTTGCTGGTGTACCCAGGGCACCAAATCCAGTCGTATTCGAAAGAGCCAGCATCACTCTTTCCGGGCCTTCGACGTAAGCGTCCTGAGTGATCAGGACTCTGAACGTCTTTGAATCCTCACCGGCGGCGAACCTCAGCGTTCCGAACGCTTCGGTGAAATCACATTTAGGTGAGGCCATGCCGGTAACCGTCGAGCAACGAGAGCCGCTATCCCCTCCAGTTGCAAAGTCAACGGTTACCGGTAACGATTTATCTCCTAAGCGCACTACCGTAATGGTAGCGAAGCTCGAACTCTCAGTCGTCGTAAAGTTTGCTGAACTGAACTGTAGAAAACCGCCAACCGGATTGACATTGATAGTGAAGGTCTGTGGAGGCGACGTGTCATGCCCGCCATTGGCAGTACCGCCATTGTCCTGCAGCACAACGGTGATTGTTGCCGAGCCACCTCCATTCGCGGCGGGTGCATAGCTTAAAGCCCCTGTCGAAGAAATAGCCGGAGCCGTCGCGAAGAGGCTCGGGTAGGTGTTGTTGGTGATCACGAAGCTTAATGTTTGATTTGCTTCGTTCGCGGGGCCGGGCGACAAGTTATTGGCCCAATTATTCACAATTTGCGTCCCCGCGTTGTTGTTCACTGTTTGGTCCAAACCTTTCGTGAACATTGGAGAATCATTGACGGGGTTTATGGTCACAACAAACGTATCGGTCATGCTCTGCCTGTTCGTGCCGTTGACCGTCACACTAATCGTTGCAGTGCCAAACTGGTCAGCAGCCGGATTGATCGTCACAGTCCGAGTTGAGCTAGAGCCAGTCACTACCAGGTTCGCAGCGTTATTTGGCACGAGTGCTGTGTTTGAGGAGGTGGCGGTTATTGATGTGATTGACCCAGAGCCACCGACATTGAACGAGAACTGAAGCTGCGTATCCTCATTGGTAGCCTTGTCAGTGATGTCTTCGACCGACACCTGCGCCTCGAAGGCACCTATATCAACTGTCGCAACTGTATCAGCATCGGGACCATCAACCTGTCGCGCGAAGCCCGTGCCTCGCTGATCCGTCGTCAAACTGAGCGGAAAGCCAGTGACTGAATTGTCACCTGCATCGAGAGCCGGACTTCCAGCGAGGAGTGCTTGAGTTTGCGTCAGGCCACCGTTGTTAGTGAGTGGTGCCAGCCTGGGGTCGACGTTAGTTTTATTGTGGGTGGTCGTACCAGTGAAAGTCGCGCCAGTCGTGTTTCCAATCAGATTGTAGTCTTGCGAGTTGAAGGCACCGAGTAAGTCTGGGCCGCTACCTCCGCCACTGACCGAGTTGTTCGCGACAATTGTGTTCTCCAGGTTGACGGTGCTGCTGTTGTTGGCGATGCCTCCGCCGCTGCCGCCGCTGGTATTGACGGCGTTATTTGAGATCGTGCTATTCGTCAATGTGAGTGTGCCGGCGCCGGTCACGAAGATGCCGCCGGCAACGTTAGCATCGCCCGTCACGCTATTGCCGCTCACCGTGCTGTTTATCAAGTTGAGAAGCGCGCCTCTGTGGTCGATGCCACCTCCTGTGTAAGCATTGTTTCCGCTGACCGTGCTGTTGGTAAGTGTCATCGCCATTGACGAGTTCAGGCCTTTGCGGGGGATCGCGCGCGCGTAGTAGGCGGTGCCAATTTGGCGCAGGCCCAGTTGGAATTGGCCCAGGCGTTTGTGCAGCGGCCAGAGTTTCTGGCGAAGTACCCGGCAAATTTGGATGGCCCGGGTTTTGTCGATGCCATCGTGGCGACGATCTTGAATGATATCGGGCCCGATCTGACGGCGCAGCGCCAGGGCTTGATAAATCTCTTCAACTCGGGCGGTCGTGGCGCCGTGCTGTATCGCCTGGCCGATGACAACGTGCAAACCAACCCAATCAACAATCGCCCGTTCATCGACGCTGAGTACAACCGGGCGTTTGTAGCCACACAGTACTTTGGCTATTTGCGGCGAGACCCGGATATGGGCGGCTTTCTGTTCTGGCTGGGCCAGGTCAATAGCGCGCCTTTGCGGGACGTGCCGAAACAACACGCGATGGTTTGCTCCTTCATTACTTCAGCTGAATACCAACGGCGATTCAGCTCGGTTGTCACTCATACAAATTTGGAGTGTCAGTAACTACCAACCTGGAATCTGCGGCAAAGGGAAGTTAGTCAGGGGCTTTGGCTTGACCATGGCATCATATCTCGCAGTTCCTCATTTCTCAGAGCTTAATAAACTTTCCCATGTTGTCCATCTGAATCGCATTCTCGTGGTTGGTGGCTTTAGAAATACTTTCTTTTTGGTAGCGACAGCGGTGACTCTGGCTGCTCAGCGCCAAAGTTCGTACCACTTGCGACACCCACCCGCTTGGCCGAAAGCATCAAGCAGATGATTGAAAAGCTCCTGGCATTGCTGCTTGGCACCAATTCCTGTTTGACGGCCTTTAGTGGATGCCCGCTGAGGACCAAATCAACGGTCGATAGGTGCCAAGCAATCAGTGGCCGCGAATCTATGTGTGCTTCTCTCGAGAGAAGAATCACATTGGGATTAATAGAGAATGCTGACACTGCGTGAAAACGTGAGGCACGGTAATGTCTTGGAAAGGTGGTAGCGGGGGGCGGGCTTGAACCGCCGACCTTGGGGTTATGAATCCCACGCTCTAACCAGCTGAGCTACCCCGCCATGCGAACTACTTGATCCGCCTTGCGAACGATTGATCCGCCATGCGAACGATTGATCCGCATTGCGAACGATTGATCCGGCCGTGCTAATGATTGACCGGCATACGAACCATTGTCGAGAAGTCATTATAGGGGCCGGAAGCGATAGGTCAAGAAGGCCTTCCCGGACAGTTCATTTGGCTTCTAGTACGGGCACTTTGGGTGGGCAAGCAACGGGATGGCTTCGAGTAGGAAGCCGTAAGCAGGATTCGTGCCGATGACGACTTCATAAGTCTTTGATGAAACGGACCGAGCAAGAATTTAAGAGGTGGTCACTCAGCCGTCCGCTTTGCGGACTGACAATCGTCGCTTTGCGGACTGACAATCGTCGCTTTGCGGACTGACAATCGTCGCTTTGCGGACTGACAATCGTCGCCTGCGGACTGACGATCGTCGCTTTGGGACTGACGATCGTCGCTTTGCGGACTGACGATCGTCGCTTTGGGACTGACGATCGTCGCTTTGGGACTGACGATCGTCGCTTTGCGGACTGACGATCGTCTCTTTGCGGACTCACAATCATCGCTTTGCGGACTGACGATCGTCGCTTCGGGACTGACAATCGTTGTTTTCAGCCCCGGCAGTAAACGAATGAGCTAACCTCATTCGTCTGCTTGCGGACTAACAATCGTCCTGCCCCGATCCCCAGCACTAAAGTGCGGAGCTCCTGTCACTCGTCAGCTTTGCAGACTGGGGGTGCAGGGATTTCCAGCTGCGCTAGTCAGCGTGTCAGCACCAGTAACGAATACCCGCCCAGCACGCGAACCACCAGGTGCTGATTGAATGTGGACAACACTCGTCGGGGCCAGCTTGCCAGTCTGGCTTTGACGCTGCGCGGATGCGCAATCGCTCCATCGGTGTAGCACCAATCAACCACTTCATATCCAGCGCCCTGCAAAGTCGCCAGCGCCGTCTCCTTCGTAAAGTAATGCAGATGTCCGGCTTGCTCTCGCTCGCGCATGATTGGCCCACTTCGCCATACCCACTGTACCGACAGGTCCAACGGAACATGGAAAATCTTGAACGTAGCTTTGGCCCGCAGGGCGCGCAGAAAACCAATGTAGTCTTCCACGTGTTCAAAGACATCCAGGCAGAGCAGGAGATCGAATGCCGGTTCATCACCCGCGATCAAATCCCGGCAATGAAAGTGCAAGCGATCATTTTCTCTCTCCTGGCAAAGCGCAAACGCCTGCGGCGAAATTTCGTAACCAAAAAACTGCGTATCCGCAGGCAGACTAAACTGCAGCTGTTTAAGGATCTCACCGGCGCCGCAGCCAACTTCACAGACCGTCCGCGGAGCGAGACCGTGTTTCTCGATCAACCTGAGCACCTGACCGGCTTTCCAGGCCGAGTCCTCGACATGGTACGTCGGATTCTTTTCGACATACTCGCCGGTCTGATAGATGCTCCCGTTTGTCTCAGTCATAATTGGCCCGCGAATTCAGCCGGAGTAATGCGGATAAACAATTCGATGCAGAGCCCTGTAATTGACCTCTGTCGAGGAATGAGACCGTCTCTCCATTCACTTGAGCGGACGCTATTTTGTCGCGACGACCTTGGCACCCAACATCAAGCGCCATGGTAACCCACGCGCCAAAGTTCTTCCGAGCGTGACCGGCAACCCCCCGAGAAGCCATTCACCGGCAGTCACTATTGCCAGGGGTACGGTCAGATGAAACCCGCCCCCGCCAACGAGCACCTTGCATTTTCGAAAGCCGGCGCGGCGAAATAATTCTGTCAGTTCGCCTACGGTATACTCGCGCAAGTGAAATCCAGTCGCGACCTCATCGAAATAGCGCGAGACATCGTGCGGTCCGCTCAGCCGATTCGGCGTGATACAAAGATAGACTCCGCCTGGCGCCAGCGCCTGGTAGATTCCTGCCAACTGCTCAACGGCATCATCCGGGTGTAGATGCTCCAGCAACTGATCGCTATAGGCAAGTTGGACACTGCCCGCCGGCACTGGAATGCTGCAACCGTCCGAGATTGCAAACTCCAGATTGTCAGGAAGCCTGACGCCGCCAGCAACTTCGTTTGAAACATCGACTGCATATACCTTTCGCACTCGGTGGGCCACTGCCACTGCCAGCGCGCAGTCCCCTGGTCCAACCTCGAGATAGACTACGTCCGGGTGCAGATAGCCGCTGATCAACTCTAAGCGGGCCGCAACTTCCTTTTGTCGCAGGACGGCATTTGCCTTCTGCGTCAGCTGAGGGTGATCACTAACGCGGCTGAACAGTTCATCGTAAACAACTGTATACAAGTGCCGTCTTTCGTCCTTCGACGCCGAGCGCAGACGAGCTGCCAACTCCTTTTCAATGCGATAGTGTTCCTTAACCCGCTCGAAGGATCGTGTCTCGGTATGGGGAATTCTGACAGGCATTGATTGGTTAGCGTCGCTTCAGCCCTAGAATGCTGAGGAAGAAACTGGAAAGCAGGACCTGGCAACCGAGGGCCAGTGCAGTTACGGAGGGAATCACAATCCGCAGAGTCTGCACCGGATCGAGCGCTCCAAACGAACGTTCATCCCAGAAAACCAAGGCGTAAATCGATCCCGCCAGCCCTGAAAGTACCAGCAACAAACCGACTGCCAGACCTGCTTCAAGATTGATGTAGTCCATGGCCTTTTCCAATCTTTCATCAGGGGGCAGCAGTCCTTCGCTAATCGCGAACACCTTGGTAAACACGGCAAAGACAACCGCCTGAAAACCGATGATCACGGAAATCGCTGCGTAAAGCAGTGTGTGAACATCGAAGGTCACGCCCTTCACAACTCGCGGCCCGGAAATCAGCCACAGTCCGACCAGCATTCCGAGGATCATCAGCAGGGCGCCCGGAACCAGGAACAGCCAGCGTGGACTATAAAGCAGCAGAAACCTGAGATGCCGCCAGCCGTCACGCCAACTGCGCAGATGCGGCGGGCGACTGCGTCCGTCAGGCGAAAGCGTGGTCGGCACTTCAGTCACGCGCATCCGCTGCAGAGTGGCCTTGACTACCATCTCGCTGGCGAACTCCATGCCGGTCGTCTGCAATTCCAGCTTGAGCACGGCTTCCCTGCTGAAGCCGCGCAAGCCACAGTGAAAGTCGCCCACCGGGCTGCGGAAGAAAAGCCGGCCCACGAAAGTCAGCACCGGGTTTCCGAGATAGCGGTGCAGCGGCGGCATGGCGCCGGGCTTGATACCGCCGTGAAACCGGTTGCCCATCACCAGGTCGTGACCGGCGCGTAGCTCTTCAATGAATGGCCCAAGCGATGAAAAATCGTAACTGTCATCCGCGTCGCCCATGATGATGAATTTTCCGCGAGCCGCTGCGATGCCGCCCATCAGAGCACTGCCGTACCCCTTTGCTGCCACCGAAACTACTCTCGCTCCCTGCAGGGTCGCAATCTCCTGCGAGCCGTCGGTGCTGCCGTTGTCGGCAACGATGATCTCGCCCGCGATCTGATGCTCATGCAAAGAATGCTGGGCTTTCTCAATGCAGGTGGCAAGGGTCTCGGCCTCGTTCAGGCAGGGCATGATGATGGATAACTCGATCAGGTCATCGCCCGAAGCGGTGGCTGCGTTCGATGTCCGAGATTTTGTTTCTAGTGCCATGTAAACGATGCCGCGCGAAACGCGCCGACTATACTGAATGGTCGGCATTGACTGCTAGTCTCTCTGCTGAATTATCGTCTAGTATAGTCTGGAAGTCGCTGCAAATTGGCAAGCTTCTCTTCTCTTGATGAATCTCAGGCAACCATTCGTCAGATCGCTGCTCTTGCTGGCTCTGTTATTCACCCTGCTGAATGCTTTCAAACCTCTCTGCGTAGACGATACGCTTTATCACTACAACGCCGAACAACTTGCTTTTCATCCGCTGGAGCCCTACCGCTTTCGCGTTTATTGGAATGACAGGCCCGAGCCAGCCGTCCAGACTCTAGCCCCGGTAATGATGCCTTACTGGTGGGCCATCGCGATTAGACTCGTGGGCGAGCATCCTTTCTTCTGGAAATTATGGATGTTCCCATATGCGCTAATCCTTGTCTTGTCGTTGCATGCGCTCCTGAGACGCTTTTGCCCGGGTTTTGAGATCATCATGACCTGGATGATCATCTTCTCTCCCGTTTTTCTGCCTGGTTTCAATCTCATGCTGGATGTTCCGGTGGCCGCCCTCATCCTCTGCTCGGTGGCTGTTTTTTTACGAGCTCTGGATAAAGATTCGCTCCTGCTCGCGACGCTGGCTGGGCTGACAGGAGGAATTGCCGCGCAGACGAAGTACAACGGCCTGGTTGCGGTTCCGGTGATCTTGTTGGCGGCGATCATCGCGCGGAAACTTCGTCCGGGTATCATTGCCGCTTTCGCAGTCGCACTGGTATTTCTAACCTGGGAAGGCTTCATCACGTGGCGCGCGGGCCAATCGCACTTTTTAGCACAATCTCGGATTTTCGGGTCTGTTCATTTGCTGGCCAAGTATGCCTATCTCACCTGGCCTCTGGTGACCATTAACGGGGCGGTCGCTCCTGCCGTCACAGTACTTGCGCTGGTTGCGCTGCGTGGCTCCAGGCGAACAGCCATAGTTTCAGGCGCGCTGTTGTGTTTGGGCTACCTTCTGATTGCATTCGTTCCCGAGCATTACCAGATCCTGACCAGAGATCCACGTACCAGTGAGGCACAACTCACGCTGGGATGGTTAATCTTTAGTGCTTACGGAGTCGCACTGGGAACAGCGCTCGCAGTTGTCATTTGGCGCCTGACAGACCTTTCCAAAGGAGTGTCATCTCTGCTTCGCGACTGGCAACGATACTCTCAGGAGTTATTTCTGGTGGGATGGCTGGTAATCGAGATCGTCGCTTACTTTGGCTTCTCACCCATTCCCGCCGTGCGGCGCGTCCTGGGCCTACTGGTCGTCATGACCTTAATCATAAGCCGGCTGGCCTCGCGCACTTGTCGGACGCCGCAACAAATATCTCTCATTCGCGGAGTCGCGATGGCAGGAATGATGTTGGGAGGTTTCTTTTACCTGGTAGATTTTCATGATGCTCGAGTCGAACAGCTGGCTGCCCAAACGACGGTGCAAAAGATTTCAGAATTCAAAGACGCCTCGCCCAATGGTCAGACTGCCACAGAGTGGTACGTTGCACGCTGGGGCTTTCAATATTACGCCGAACTTGCGGGTATGAAACCTGTCTATCCGGACGAATCCAACCTCAAACCCGGCGACTGGTTAGCGATTAGTGATGGGCCCCACTATCCTAAACCGCTTGCCGAACACCTTAGTCGCTTTCGTCTGGAGCCGGTGACAAGACTGGTATTCGAAGATCGCCTGCCTTTGGGGACAATGCTTGGCTACTACAGCACCGGCATTCCCATTCATCATCACGAAGGCCCTCGAAGACTCGTGAGCATTTATCGCGTGGCCGAAAAGTAGGTGCTGATGCTTGAGTGCCCTGCGGGAGCATGCTTGTTGGACTACAGGTGTTCAGAGTACAAACTTAGTCTGCGTGGCTGCGGCAAACGGGGCGTGTAGGCAAACCCGCAAACTAAGGTTTGTACTCTGAACACCGTACCGCCAACCAACTGTTCCAGTCTGGATCTATTTGCGTCCGACGGCGCTTCTGAACTTATCAGTCTTAACCATAACATCGCGAACTGCCTGAGAGATTAATTCATAGCCGCGCGCGTTTGTGTGATATCCATCCGCCTGCAAATAAAGCTCTCCAAAAGTATCTATGGGGCGATAACTTCGCCCGACTGTGGCAGCTACCGTAAGGCTTCGCACTTTCGGCACATCGACGTTTTGCCACTTCCCTGCCTCGCCGCTGTTTGTGTAGACGTAGAAGACTTTCTGCCCGCTCGAGAACGTCACTGCAAGCGACCACACGTGATCGCCAGCCTTCTCGTCACCATGCGTGCCGTCGTCGTACATTGACACAGTGTTAGGCATTGCGTCTCCCAACTGCGGATGGGGCCCGGCGATGAACATTGACGTCGTCACCGGCCGGTTGCCTGTATAGACGCGAAATACTAATTCAACGGCACCTGGATTCTTGGCCACCTTCTTTTCCATATCAACCAACGACGGCTGCAAACCCAGGCGCTGCTCGAGCTCAGCTTCGATACGCTGCCTGGCGGCAGCGAGCAATTCGCAGTTATCAACTAATGGAACCTTCTCTTCCTGCGAAATTCGTTGCAAAGCTGCCTGATATGGGCTTCCCGGCCTTAGTTCATTGTGAAGCAGAATGGGAGCAGCACCCTGGGCCCGCACCAGCTTGATCATCTCGCGAATATTCTTTTCATAGTCAGATGGCGACACACGCACTCGCGACTCCAGCCGTTCATAATCCTTCGCCTCTAACGCTTCGACGCTAACCCAGGATTCGTAAAGAAACGCTTCATTGGGATCAGCGATCGCTTTGAGCTGATCTCTCATTGATACTGACTCAAACTTCTTGAGCTGGCCGAGATAGGCCAAGAGTCTGTACAACTCTGAATTCTCAAGTACAAAACGCTTGAGCTTAAAATACTTCGGCCGCGCAACCAGAATATCCCTGTCGCGCCAGCCTGAAATCGCCGAATCATTCATGCCAAAGCCAATGGCGACAATATCCGGTTCCAGGCTTAGCACCCTTCTCTTCAGCAACTCCAACCCTTCGTGCGACGTGTAGGCGACCATTCCCATATTCAACACTTCAATTCTGAAATTCGGGAACTCTGTGCTGAGCAACGCCCGCAAACGTTGCGGGTAGGCTTCGTTCTGATTCGCGTTGTGGCCCAGAGTCCAAGAGTCTCCCAACGAAACAATCCGTAATGTTCGGGCCGGCTTGCTCGTCGGAAACTCGAGATCGCGGAATCCTTCTGAATTCAGCGAAATCTCCCAAGTCGGATTGTTCTTGAATTCGTCAGGAATTGAGGGCTGGAACCGCCGCAGCATAGCCTTTCGGTCTTCTTCTGAAGACATCGGGCAAAACAGATCGAGATATTTGAGGTGCGCATTCGGTCGTCCGCGGAACAACATGACATCGTCGTGATCGAGAATGCGCAGTCCGTCCATCCAGGGCGGCGTCAAGCCGGTGTTTCGCACCAGGTAAGGAATCGGCACAGTCTCAACGCGCGAATTTCTAATGCGATAAGTTGCGCGGATCGCTGCTTCGAGTAACAACACACAAACGACCGTGCCCACCGCGACCTTTCCCAGGTTCTTAAGGAATCTCACCATGATGATCACAACACTCCTAGCTCTTTAACACACTGCGAAAAATGTCAGCCAGCAAACCCGCGTTGGCCGCAACTGAGTAATGCTCTTCGACTACCCTTCTGCCGGCCACTCCCATTGTTGCGCCCAGTGCGCGATCGTCGTGCAACCTTACCAGCCCGGCGAACCATTCATCGGGTGTTCGTGCGGCAAAACCAACGTTGCCCCGCTGCAGTATTTCGCTGTTGACACCAACCGGAGTAACCATTACGGGAAGCCCGCAAGCCATGTACGTAAGCATTTTGAACCCACACTTTCCGCGTCCAAGTTCGTAATCTTCAAGCGGCATCAGGCCGACGTTCATTTGCTGCACAAGACTGATTTCGTTTTGCATCGACCACGGCACAAACTCCCAACTCTTCGCCGGCAGTTTTTTAAGTTCCGGCCGCTGGTCGCAAACAATCAATAAACGACTATCGGGATACTGCGCCAAAAAGGCTGCGAGCGCGTCTTCGACTGAGTAAACAAACCGCAGGTTAGCCGACGAGCCGGTCCAACCGATGGTCCATTTATCTTCGCTGACTGTCATTGCCGGCCGCCACAATTCAGTATCGACTGAAGTCGGGACCAGCCACACTTTTGCTCCGAGTCTCTCATAGTGATCTGCCAAAAACCGATTTCCAGCGATTACACCATCGCAATTTATTGCGATCTCAGCGGAGAAGTCTTGCTCGTAAAAAAACCAGATGGCGTCGTCAACATCAAAAAGACGCCGCTTTCCCGCGAGGCGCTCGAGGGAGAATCTCCCCGAGATAAGCTCGCGACCAAGCCAGGTGATATCGCTAAAGCGCGACGCAGCCAGTCCCGGTATGCGCGTGGCCGCTACCAGCCAGGGCAACGGCTCGATTCTGTAACGGCTGATCAGCGGCCAATACTCACTGACCTCGACGCCGAGGGATTGGAGCGGCTTAATGAACTGCCGAATCCGAAAACGACTCGAAGGATCGTTCTTGCTGCCTGTCAGAGCCGTGACCTTTATCATGTTCGTCTAATGATACGATGGGGCTAAGTAACTACGCAGTTCCCTGCTGTTGCCGTCGTCGTCGCGGGATGACAAAAAACTCAAGCAGGAACATTTGGATTAGCAAATTCAGGATTAAATAGCCACTGGTAACCACTGCCAAGCCAAGTAATCCATAACGAAGAAATCCGAAGACTTTCACCGGGATATACAGAGTGTAAGTAATGACGGACATGCGCGTCGGCGTGCGCGTATCGCCCATCGCGTAAAAAGTTTTCGAAGTTATAACCCCCATCGCACCGGCTATAAAAACGCCTCCCAACGCCACCATAATCAGCCACAGCAAGTGAACATTGTCTTTGGTCACACCACCATGCCCGATCAGTAGATTCAGGATGCGCTCTCCGGTCAGGAGCAGCAGCACGTAGCTAGCGACAGTTAATCCTGCCATCGCCAACAGGCGATGCAGATAGAAACGCCGGAAGGCTGGCCACTGAGAGGAACTCGCGTGAACGGCCAACGCCGGAACCATGGGTGTAGCGACGGCCTTTTCAGCTACAACGTTTGCGATGCCATAAATCTGTTGCCCAATATAGAACAGCGATAACCCGCCCGCGGGCGCCATTGAAGCCAGCAAGCGATCGACCAGCATGTCCGTGCGATAGTAAGCAGTCCCAAGCAGTAGCGGCCGAATGCGGCGCCACGCTTCACGCATCGCGGCTGAATTCCACTCAGGCCACTGCCAAAGTCCGAGACCCGGCAGCAAGCAAAACATCTGCAAGCCCGAGCGAAATACGATCAGCACAGCGACGCCAACCACACCGTACATCGGCAGAATCTTGTACAGCAGCACCAATCCAATTGCGCTGGACAGCAGCGTGGATAACTCAACCCACACAAATCGTTGGCGCGCGTGATAGACCGACCAGAGCACTGATACCGAAGCGGTGAAGATCATGCTGAGCAGCTGGATTCTTGTCAGGATCACTGTCAGCGCTTGTCCGGCTTTTGAAAAACCCGGCACCAGCCATGGCACCCAGTGCGCCGCTGTAACATAAAGCAGTACTGCCAACACCGTGAATACGCCGGAAATGCCGAGGAAAAAACCCCAGGCATTCTGGCGAAAGGTCAGAGGTCCTTCGGTTGCAAGTAAGGGAACCAGAACGTGGGTCAACGAACTGCTGACTACGAGGAGAATCAACTGCGGCACCGCCATGCCGGCAAACAATGCATCCGTCTCGAGCCCCACCCCGAGTTGCGTAATCACGTACCACTGAAACAACAACGTGATCAGGATGTTGGTGCCAGCCAGCAGGGCAAGGGTAACGGTTTGCTTCATGCGTATGCGCAAAACCCGGTCAGCGGCGATAAATTGGGTTTGGTCAGGCCGAAGTCAAGAGCTTATACTTGATCGCGCAATTATTTCAAACTCCAGGTGTCCGCTGGACTTAATGAACTTCTGACTAAGGCTGCGACGTGTGCGGTCGAAGTACTGGTTCAGAGCTCACTAAAGTTTACCGAACACTCTGCTAACCTTGCCGAAAATCCTACACATTCTTGACTCCCTGAACCGCGGCGGCGCTGAAGTAATGGAATTGGACCTTTGCCGCAACGCGCGCGCCTACGGTCTCGATTTGACTATGGTGGCTAGCGGAGGCGGGGATCTGGAAGAAGAGTTCCGTAAGTCAGGGATTGAGTTCTTACGACTGCATCGAAAGCTGCCGGTTGACCTCAATCTCGTGGCTCAGCTTCGCAGGATCATCACGGAACGGAACATCGACGTAGTGCACAGCCACCAACCGGTTGACGCGCTGCATCTGTACCTGGCGACGCGTGGATCTCAGGTGAAGCGAGTGCTGACGTTGCACGGCGTCTACGCCGGCAGAAAGAACGAGTTGGCTTTGAGATTCGTTCTGCCTCGCCTGGACGCCCGAGTGCTGCTGGGCAAAACTCTGTCGTCGTGGCTGACAAAAGAACAGGGCGTTGCCTTGAGCAATGACTTCGTCGTTATCAACAATGGGGTCGACCCAGAACGGTTGCAGTCCGGCAGCCGGAAGCTTCGCCTCGAACTGGGCCTGACTGAAAGCGCTTGCTTGTTGGGAATGGTAGCGAACTTTTATCCGGATCGCCGTAAAGATCAGTTAACAGTGTGCCGGGCCCTGCCCCGGCTTTTCGCATGCGACCCCAATGCCCAATTTGTTTTTGTGGGTAATCACGGAGAGGCGCCGCAGCTCTTCGATGATTGCGCCACCCTTTGCCGGCAATTGAACCTCTCGGATCGAGTTCACTTTCTCGGCAAGCGCACGGATATGGCAGACGTACTCAACTCACTCGACGTGTTTGTGCTTTCATCGCGCTGGGAAGGTTCGCCAATCTCGGTAATTGAGGCAATGATGCTCGGTCTGCCCACTGTGCTGTCCGACATAGCGCCGCTGAAGGAGATCTCCGACGATGGCAAGTTCGCGCTTCTTTTTCACACTGGCGATGAAGGCGATCTTGCATCGAAGTTGGTCCAGTTAACCGGTGATCGAGACTACCGTTTAGAACTTGGATCTGCTGGACGAGATTGGGCCATGACTCGCTTCAGTATTGAGGCGCACATAAAGAACCTACGGCAGTTATACGAATCTTTGATGTCCAACACGCCAGCGCCTGAGTAGTCATTCATTTGTTTGACGTTAAGTCTGAGCGAAGAGTACTGTAGGTCGCTCCTGAATGTAATTCCCTCAAAGCGGAGGTAAAGAGATGCTAAATGTTCTGACCGCCTTGCCTGCAGCAAGCACGCTCTCGGCAGCAAAAAGCAGCTGGCCATGCTCTTACTTATCTTCCAATCTTAACTATCCGTGCGCATATTAGTCGGCATGCCCGAAGCGGGCTCGCACGGCGGACCGGCCGCCTGCGAGCCTCCGTTTGTTGCTGAACTGCGGCGCTTGGGTCACGAAGTGGCGGAAGAAATTTACGCTTACGCGGAAACGAGTTCGAGTCTCTCTGGCAGAGTCGCTCGGGTGCTCGACACGGCGAAGCGTTTCCAAAAAGGCGTTCGCGATGGCCGCTTCGACCTGCTTCACATCAACACGTCGTTCGATACCAGGGCGCTGTTACGAGATGCGGTAATAGTTCCCCGTCTCTCTTCAGCGGGCAGGAAAATCTTCTTGAAATTTCATGGCTCTGACGGAGCCCTGCTAGAGACAAAGAATCCAGCATTGGTGTCTCTGCGGCGGCGCGTGCTATCTCGAGCTGATGGAATCGGTGTGCTCTCGACGGAAGAGCGCGCCAACTTTCTCAATGCCGGAGTCGCTGAGCGAAAAGTGTTCGTGGTTAAGAACGTCGTGGAAAAACCCTCTCAACAGCGCAACCCGGAATTCCTGATTCGGTGGAACCTGCCCGACGATCGCCCTTTGCTGCTATTCATCGGTCGCTTCATTCCGGCGAAGGGACTGCTTGATGTAATCACCGCGTGCGGGCTGTTGCGCGACAGCGGACAAAAGTTTGTCTTGGCATGTGTCGGTGATGGGCCGCAGCGGGCAGAGGCTGAAGCCCTGGTCCATCGTCTCAACCTGCAAGACCACACACGTTTCATCGGCTACATTCCCGAAGAACAGACCACGGACTTTTACCTGAACTGCACGGTCCTGCTTTTTCCAACTTACCACTACGAAGGCTTTCCAATGGTGATCTTCAATGCGGCCGCGGCGGGAATGCCAATCATCACGACGCGGATTCGCGCGGCGGCCGATTACCTAACCGAACCCGAGAACTGCATATGGGTGAAGCCGAGGAACCCTGATAAGCTGGCGGCAGGAATAAACGGGTTACTCAACCGGCCGGATGAGCGGGAGAGAATTGCGTTGCGCAACAGAGAGTTGGCGGAGAGATTTTCCGCTGCTAGTGTGACGGCCGAGTATCTGGAGAGTTACCGCCGCATAATGGACTAGTGCGATGTTATTGTGAGGGCGCCAGACGGCCGTTGTTCGTCGTGTTCCGTTAAGTCGAGGCGGCTCTTACCGGCTTCTTCCAGCGCCTCAAGACGACTGGGGTCGCGCTCCATACCGTTGTAGCTGATGAGATCAAAAGAACCGTTCAGGGAAATCATGCGCGCTGGATTACCAACGACGACAGCCCGATCGGGAACCGACCGGATGACCACGGTATTCGCTCCGATCAAAACATCATCGCCGATAGTGATTGGGCCGAGCACCGCTGCGCCGGGGCCGACGTAAACTCGATCGCCAAGTACCGGCCCGGAAAACGACTTCTCTTTCCCTCCCGCCCCATGTCCTACGCTGGTGCCCTGAGCCAGGGTGCAATAACGTCCGATCCTGGCGTTAAAAGCGATAATCACGTGGCCCGTGTGCGGAATAAAAAGGCCGCGCCCGATGTCCGCCTGTGGGGGAAGTTCCATATTTGTGGCGATGTCAATAAATACAGCAACCGGGCCGATAATGACTTTCAGCAACACGCGCACGATGGCGGGCATCCGGGCCGTATGGACCCAGCGGCCGAAGCGATAATAAAGGATGGCCCAGACTCGAGGCGCAGACAGCAGCGCCTTAATTTGCTGACGCCCGTTGCCGTAACGTCGCAAGTCTTCACTTAGATTTGGGAACATGATCGCGGTATCAAGCAGTCGATCGGGTGTATGTCCGATCCGGACCCAAGACTATATTGCATCCAGCCGGCACTATTCAATTCCTCTCTCGTTGAAACAATTAATGACCGGCGAAGTAGATCGAACCATCCGAAACTGTCTCAGCTCGCAGCGTGTTTAGGCGCTGTTTCAGTTCGGCCTCAGAAACCATGGTCCAACGCTCCGAGAGCGTGGTGAAGTAGACAACGATGGCGTCGTGCTCGCGTAAATTTTGTTCCATTGTCGTAAATTCTTCCTCGTATTTCTGATTAGGTTGGCCGGTGCCGTGCACAATTGTCTCGGGAATGACCAGGGCGCGTCGTCCGGTCAGCCAGTAAATTGCGTCGTAGCCGTTCGAGTAGATAGGAGTTCCAGCTGGCAGGTTAGTCAGGCGCGCGATGGCCGGCGACTCCTTCCAGGCGCGACTCGTATAGCCCTGGCCATCAGCGCGTGCGGATCTCAGCCAGTCAATCCCCCGAATCCCGTAAGCACCCACGAACAGCAGCGGCACGAGGACAAACGCAATGCTGCGAGTAAGCGAAGGCAGCGACCGACAATAGAGCTGAAAGGCCAGAGACAAAACGACTATCAGCAACATGATGTGAACGGGCAGCAGGCTGCGGCTGTCGAACACCGTGTCAGCGTCGATGAACATCGCAGCAAAGATCAGGAAAAAGACATTGGAAATGATGAAGATGGTGTTAACGATTGCCAATCTGGGAACGCCCCTGGGGTGCTGCGGCGATACTTGCCGGCTTTGTTTCAGCAGGTACGCAGGGATGGCGGCAAGCGCGGCAAGCTGGATGAGAAAACCCACGACTCTCAAGTCGTAACGAACCTTCCCGAGTAACAGCCAGGAAGCAATAGTCGAGAGCCCGGAGACGATCTGACGAGGCTTGAGTGGGGAAAACGTCAACTGGCGGTCTGTAGAGCCGCCGGAAGTCAGACGATTTCTGAGCGCCCATAGAGCGATCGGGGCAGCGGCGATCAGCGCAAACGTGAGCGCGTCCCGCAATCTCCGGCGAAATCTTTGATCGCTTGAAAGCACCAACACCGCCACGCCAGTCACCAACGAAACGACTCCCACGTATCTGCACAGAACAGAAAGCCCCATCGCGATCGACGCTACGATTAAGAACAATCGCCGCCAGTTTTCAAGATAAATTGTCAAACAGAGCAGGCCGATCAGCGCTAAACAAATAAACAGCGGCTCAGTCACTGCCAATGAGTGGTAGTTCAGGATGTCGGGAGCGGTCAGCGTGAGCAACGCCGCCAACATTGGCAACCAGAAGGAATGACTGGCATGCCTGCGAACCGTCAGGCCGACCAGAAAGATGTTCGCACCGAAAAGGAGTGCATTCAACCAGCGTGCGGCGCTCGTGACCTCAAGGCCGCACCATCCGAGCAGCGCCAGTATCGAGGAGTAAAGTGGTGGGTAGTGTGTCAGCGGTTTCAATTCATGCCCGACGCCTGGCCAGTAATTGAACCCGGTTCCGGTAAGGAGATTGCGAGCGGCATCCAGATAAGTAACTGAATCGGGGTTGATGCCCACCCCAAATCTCGTTGCAACCAGCATCACCAGAACGCCGGCCAGGGCTATGCTCGAGATCACCACGAGTGTTTGTCTGTTAGGGTGTACCTGACTCTTCAAGGGTTCTCTCAGTCACTAGTCCCAGCAATGTGACTGGCTCGCTCTCTGATTGCGACGGCTCGATTTTTTTGCTCCCGTACTTATGGCGATGTCCGCGTTGCAACAGTGGCCTTTCTAAGTACAGCCAGGATAGAGATGCTAAGGCAACGGTAACGCTCAATGCAGCTATGGTCAATGCCAGATCTGAAAGGCTGGTGATATGCGGAACGCGACCTTTCATAAACCCATAGAACAGGCCGAGCAGAGGTTGATGAAAATAGTAAGCGGCGTAGGATATTGTGCCAAACATTAGCAGCACTCTGCTGCGTAAAATCCTACTGATCGCGCTCGACTTATGGTTGACCGCGATCAGTAGTATGCACAGATAGAAGGAGTCGATCCAAGTGTAGTTGAGAGAGGCCCTTGCCGTTCTCGCATAAAGGGCAAGCCAGCGCCAACTACTGACTGACTCTGTCGATTGAACCATGGCGCGTGCTTGCTCAGTGTCGAACCCGGCACGCAAGCCGGCAGGTTTCAGGACCATCCACAACATCCCGCAGGCCAGCACGAGAAGTATTCCGTAAAGCATGTTCTTGTTCCGGATAAGAAATTGCTGCGACTTTTCGTTGCGCATCAGCACCGCCGCACTCACTCCCAACAGCAGTGCGTCGGCGCGACAAGGAAGCAGAATATATCCGCCGAGATCTCCATGGACGTAGTAGAGACGCAGGACAATCCGAATCAGCGGCGCGGCGACGATGAGTGCCGCCAAAACATAAGGCAGTTGGCGTGGCTTCAGGTAACGGATCAGTATGGGCAGCGTCAGGTAAAACTGCTCTTCGACTGCCAGCGACCACGAGACGCCGAGAAACCCGGGACCGAGTGTACCCCTGTAGGTCATCGCGAAGTTCTGCGTGATGGTGACAAATGAATACCAGGGTGCTGGATCGGCAAAGAGCCAGCGGAAAGCTTCGTTGCGGCTCTTTAGGTTGGTCAAGCAGAACAGCAGCCAGAACATGGCCAGAGTCAGCGCGTACAATGGCAAGACCCGGTACGACCGGTGGATATAAAAGGTCTTAAAGTAGTTGGGCGAATCACGCGCGTCCAACAATATGCCGCCAATCAAAAATCCGGAAAGCACAAAGAAGAGATCAATCGCGGTCCAGGTGAGTTGACTAATGGCGCTGAGGTATCGCGGTAGTGGAGCAGATTCCACCGCATGAAAAAAGAGCATCATCAGGATCGCCGTGCCTCGCAGGCCATCCAACTCTGGTATGCGGCTTTTTGAGTTTGGAATCAAGCGGCTTATAAGAGACCGGTTTCATGTTCCAGCTGAGCATCCCAGAAGAACCCTTGTCGAAAGGCATTATAGGTGCCACACGCGCAAGGTCAAGAAAACCGCCCGCGAATATTTCACCTGTTTTCGACTCCGAGCATTTCGACCAAGCAATTTTTAATTCAACTTCAGCCGGCTATATACGCCCGGAAGTTGAGAGACTACGCGGCTCAAGCCCACGTGTCGCGAAATTCAGTCCACCTTGAAACTTTTCCGTGTGGACCTTTGCTATCGATTAATTTCCTTAGTAATTCTAAAGATCTGAAAAGAAATTTCTTGCTCTCGCGGGCTCACTTTTGTGATAGAGTGCGCGGCGCTCACAGTCCCACCTGATTGATTCAAATCCGTTTGTTCGCGAATGAGGGAAGATATTTTCGGCGTTCCGGCGCGCGAAGTGCGGAGCCTCTCGACAGTTTCCTTCTGCAGCTCTGCTGGGGGAGCAAGTGCGATGAACTCATGGTTACCGAGCAACGCTTAGGAAACCATCGACGCATCGTCGCAAATGCAATTAGTCTCCAAAAAGTCTCGAGGTTCGTAAGGATTTGTGGCTGGCTTCGCGTGAAAGGGCACTCGCAGCAGCACCAAAGTGCCAGTGCGTCTGAACGCACCTCGACAACGGACAAACTCTAACGACAGAGAGGACATCATGAGTTGCATCAGACTGAACATTGTCGACTTCTCACAGACCGTCAGCGGCGAAATTCACGGCAGCCTCGGCGACGCCGCAATCGCGGCTCTTAGTGCCGAACCGGAGACTATCCGTGAACTCGAACTAGCGGTGACCAGATTCATCAAACTAACCGAAGGCTGGACACCGTTTGCCTCATTTTCGAGAGGCGCAAACTTTGAGTCCTACGATGCTGGTATTGTGGTTATCGATCTGGCTGCGCGCATCGTCATGCTCGACTCGACTTATTCCGCTCCCACACGGATTCAAGACAGCGACGACGATGAGCTCGACATCATTAGCGCAAAGGGAGCGCAAGAGCGCCCGGCCCGTGCTCCCGTTGATGAAACTCCGTCTCTGCCTGCCGGGCGCAATGGAGCTTCCGCGGAGAGGCAGCCTCCACCAACTTATGTCATTCGTTATCACAACGGTCAGCACCTGACTGATATCTGCTTGCCGTATCGTCTGCCGGAGGATTGGGTCTTCGTTCATTCAATACCTGAATACGAAGGCAGCGTGAAGCAGCGGCGCGCCCACCGCGAGCGGATCAAGTGGCGTGACCCGCGAGCAGTCCTGTTTGGGAAACCGCTGACACGTTTCCTCGCCGAAGCGGTCCTTGCCGCCGATGAACTAAAAGCGGATGGGTTGTTCACTAAGATTCACCTTCGCTGGCTCTCCACCTCTCGTGATGACCTGGGTGGGAAATCGCCACGCGAGCTCATGCTGGAGAAACAGGACTTCATTGACTTTGATTTGCACTCTCGCGAGATGCAATGGTCGCTCTCCGGTGAGTGTCCACCGGCGTTATTGCGCAACTGCCACGCTTACCGTTACGCCGGAATGGGGACGCATGAAATCGTGTTGTACTACGATATGATTCGTTGGCTACTCGCCGATAGCCGTGAACACGTGCTGAAAGATGGCCGAACTTCGGTTGCAGATGAAACAGAACGCCTCGATCGAGTCAAAAACTTCTGGCTCGAAGCCCATGATCACGAACATCAGGGCAAGGCGCCGGCGCAAGTGATTGAATGGGAACGCCGGCGTATTCCTCTGGCGATCTCAGGCAAAGACGCGATGGTTGATAAGGACTGCCCTATCTGTCAGGCCATGGCCGAGGATCTCGATCCATATTTCTGGCATCTGGACGGCAGCGCAATGGACGATTGTTTTGAATTTTCTTTCCATCAGACTCGCGAGCAGTGGGAAGAAGAGCGGCGAAGTTGGGAGGAGTTTAGACGCAAATTTGCGCGAACCGAGGCGGAGGAAAAGACGGCAGCGAGAAGGGATGTAAGGAACTAGACGCTAGATGCGACAAGCGCTGGAATTCGGGAGCGCCGGGGGGTTCCGGTAACTCCCGGCCGACGGACACCTCCAGTCTTAATCCCGGCGAGTGCCATCATCGGGGAACCTTTGCTGCCTTTGCCTTACTAGCTGCCTCGAATTTTTCCGTTCTAACGCCTTTGCGACTTTGTCGCGTGTTGACACGTCAGTCACAACTCTTCCCAGATCTACCTTCCAGTAGGATGGCTCCGGCCTTCAAGTGTATTTATTTCAGGTCCTCTCGCACTGTCCTCATGGAGACGCGTCTAAACCGGCCCGCTTGCTTTGCGCTTCTCCGCGACAGCCCCCAATAAACTCAGAACTAACGCAAGGGAGGAACAATGAAAACCCGAGGACTATTGGTGTTTATGTTTGCTCTTCTGGCGATCGCCATGTGGCTTGTATTTAGAAATACTGCCACCGCCGGAGCGCGCCCAGTCAATTTAATTCTTTCACCAAACTTCGAACCGCGTATCTTGTCCACTTCGGGCGAATCACCACTTGATTTACGCATTTTCACCACCGCTGTAAAGACCGACAGTAGAGGTCGAATCATTACCGGGCCTACCAGCGATCCCGTTAAGAATATTGTTGGGGCTGAGCCGGCGGGGGAACGCGGGGGCATGCAGCGCTTCACCAAGATCATGTATGGCGCGAGCTATATCGATGGTCGTCCTGATCCAGGCACGAGGATCGATCCTAACAATCCGATCGTCAAGAGCGGAAATCAAAAGTGGCCCAACATCAAACAACCCTTCCGCAGCCAACCGCGAGCTATGGCATTAACGAACGATGGTCGCAAGCTTTACGTTACGCTGCCAGGACGTGAGGGTTATCCCGATTGGCGCGTTGCTGTAGTCGACACCTCGCGGCGACAAGTTCAGAATTGGATAGATTTACGTCCAGCGGGTGTTACTCGTGGTTTGCGTCCCATCGCTGTTCGCGTGGCACCGCTAAACAACAATATCTATCCAAACCAGTACGCGGTGGTATTGAACCAATACGCAAACTTCGCCAGCGTTATCGACACCGCTAATGACTCCGTGATCGGCACCTTCGAAACCGGCTTCTATGGCGAGAAGGCACTTTTCAATTCAAACGGCACACGAATGTACATCACTGATCGCTACAAAGATGTCGTGCGTGTGTTTCGTGTTGATGTGGGTCCTTTTTTTACCCAGATTGCTGAGGTGCCTACAGGCAATAGCGAGCTTGAACGGGCGAACCCGCGCGACCTCGATCTGAGTGCCGACGGCAAGACGTTATATGTCGCAAACACTTTCGGGCACACAATTGCCGCGATCAACATCGCGGGCGACGCCAACACGCTCGTGAAGGTAATGCCGGTGGGGGGATTGTCGAGCGATGTGAAAATAGCAGGCCGGTGGGGAATCGTGAGTGGTCAATCCACCAACACAAAACTAAATCAACCCGAATCCGGACATGGATTGCCTACCAAGAACGCGGATGGAGTAGCCATAAAAAACAACGGACAACCACTCGGGTATTTGCCGGTGATGTCTGACTCAACCAAGGCAACCACCTTTGATGATATCGGTAGCGAATTGAACATCTTCGACACCACGACAAATTTGTTTGTCTATCGATACGTGGATGAAGGTCGAGATATTTCTCAACTCGTGACGCCCGGCCAATTCGTGGATCTACACGACCATGTTGACGCACAAAAGATAATCAAAGGAAGTGGACCAGAGCAGATGACCATCAAGGGGAACCTGCTGTTCGTCACGATGACGAATTCTGAAAAGGTGCAGGTGTTCAGAATTAATCAAGCCGCAGCCGATCCGTCGCAGATACTCGCACCGCTTGGTATTGAGTTCACCGGCGGTATCACGCCGCAGGGTGTTGAAGTGTCTTCCGACGGCCGAACCGTCTACGTTGCCAACATGCAAACGGAGGACATTTCGTTTCTGACTGTCGACGCCAATGGAAATCTGCAGCGACAGGGCTATTTGCCTGTTGGGGTCACACCTTCAACGCCGGATCCAACTAAGGGCAGTAACGGTCAGAACCTCTTTGCGACTGATGAGGAAGTTGGTTTGCGCTGGTTTTTCTCGTCGGCATATTCCGACGATGGCCACAAGTCGTGTGGGTTTTGTCATTGGGACGGCCGGCAGGACGGATGCCAGTGGAACGTTGCGGCGAATGCTGTCGGCGGTGTGAAGGTTTGTCCCCAGAACAAGGACATCTCCGACAACTGGCCGGAGTGGTATGAAGGACTGAACAACGATTTCATGGCCTACGCGTCTGCGTGTAACGGCGAAGTCCTGCTCGGAGAGCGCGCACCGACTCCGCTGTTCCCGCAAGCTGATCTCGTCCAAAGGCTGCAAGCCCGCGAACAATACGTGCTACAGAAGACCGAGGAGAATTCACGCGCAATCGGAAGACCTGATCTCAATGGTAAGGCTTCCAAGGTAGGCTATTACGATATGTCGTACCTGCAGATTCTCTGGTCACAAAATGAACGTCGCCTGTTACCGAATCCACTCGATCAGTTTCCCTTGAGTGAGGAAGCCGCGAAGATTGCTCGGGGCAGGCAGATCTTTTCCACTAGCATCGCGCAAGGTGGCGCGGGTTGTGCCGACTGTCATCACAATGGAAACAAATTTTCGAACGGCATTCTCGACGATACTTTCCAGGACTTCAACATTCACGAGCCAGGAGTAATCAGTGAGTCGACGGTCGACGGCGACGGCCCTTTTTTCCGTCCGGGAAATGATTACTTCTTTACACGCTTTGCGCCATCACAGGATGTTGGCACGCCGCAGAACTTCAGCAGCAGAAACACAAAACACCTGCGGGCGTTTTGGGACTCGGTGCCGCGTTGGCTGCACTACGGCTTCGCACATACGCTGCGGGAACTACTGCTCGTTCCGGACTCGCCTTTGCTGTTGCCCGGTGAGCGCGGGTTTAACTTCCGCACCGTCAGAACGGATCAAAATCGGGGGGTTAACAACTTGCCGACGGAGGTGCCGATCACAGTAGCTGATCGGAGTGGTGGGTTTGCGGGTGATGGTATGGGGCCGATCTATGTGAGTCTTGACAGTCCATTTGTAAATGGACCAAATGGCCGGCCCTTAATCGATCGATTGGGCTCAGACAATCTGGCTCCATTGATCGCAGGTGGTCAAATCAATCCCGCGTTAGCCGGAAACAACATCAGGGTGATCAATGATACTCATGGCAAGACATCGCAATTGTCTGCGAGTGATCTGGAGGCTTTGATGATGTACTTGTTCTCGCTCGATGGGAAAGCAAAATAGCGGCGCGCAAGGGCGGGCTGGGACTTGTAGTAGTCCTGCCTGCCCTATTCGTTACAATGCACGCAAAACAGAAAGAATGAAGTACTGTTTCGTTCGATGGCAAACGCGCTAAAAAAATTCATAATCGGCGCCTCGATTTTTTCCGTTAACGCTTTCGACTTCATCGCGTGTTGCAGGCGCCACGTCATCCAGACCCGACACAGTGCCGGCCCGGTCAATCCTAACCGTTCGTCCCTGTGCCGCACAAAACCAAAGCGCCGGTGACTACAGCGGTACAGGTTCAGGCAGCGCGCGGATTCAGCTTACTCGGTGTTCTCGCCACTCTCGTTCTTTATTGACCTATCACCCGGCTGTTGCGCACCTGGTGTGCCTGGTGAAATGGGTTTGTCGCTATCGAGTTTTTCGGATGGACTCTGGTCTTCTAAAGGCTTTGGTTCCGCCGTTCTCTCTTCTTCCATGATCTATCCCCCCTTGCATTTTTATTCAACGTGGCAACAGCTTAGACCAAAAGAGTCTTAGACGAAAATGCAGCACGCTTGCAGATGGAGATTTTAGAGCCCAGGACGCGCGGCCCGCTCGCGCAATCAAACAGCGCGATTAACCTGATCCACTGAAATCAAAAATCGACCCACGCGCCGATCTCCTGCTGTTGCGCCATTCGATAAACATAAGCAGCCGCAGCAAGGTCTTCAATGGCGATACCGAGCGACTTGAAGAGCGTAATCTCGTCGTTCGAGGTCCGGCCCGGAGTGCCCCCGCTAAGTACCTCACCAAGTTCCGCGCGGATGCTGTCAGGGCCGATGACTCCCTCCCGCGCAGCAATGAGATAGTCCCCCGCTTCGTTCAAGGCCGACTCGCGCCGATCTACGAACAGCGCCGCGGCAGCCATGGTCGCACTATCAATCTCGCGTGCTCGTGGTGAGTAGGTGCCAACCGCGTTGATATGCGTGCCGGGGCTGAGCCATTCGCGTTCCAGGACCGGAGTGAGTGAAGTTGTAGCAGTCACGATGATATCAGCGCCTGTTACCGCGTCGCGATTATCGCTCATCGCGGTGAGCGGAAAAGAAAACGAGGGCTGCAACTCCTCAACCAGCCGCAGCGCATGAGCGGCGCTCCGGCTAAAAATGCGCGCTCGCTTTAATGGTCGCACGCAAGAGATGGCAGCGAGGTGAGAACGCGCCTGCACACCGGCGCCGATGATCGTCAATTCGCATGCATCTGTTCGTGCGAGCAGGCGAGTCGCGACGGCGCTGACTGCCGCAGTGCGTATAGCGGTGATCGCCGACGCGTTGAGCATCGCGAGTGGCTCTCCGGTCTCGCCACTAAAGAGCAACACGCCACCCTGATGCGAGTCCAGTCCCTGCTCGGGATTGCCGGGAAAAACGCAAATTGCTTTCAACCCAAATACGGCAGCAGCACCCGATTTATAGGCAGGCATCATTGCGATAATGCCCGGTGCGCCCGGCGGGTGGACGACTGTACGAAGGGGCTGGTGCATCTCGCCGCGCTGCAGCGAGAGCAAAGCCTCCTGCATCACCACAATGCAGTCGCTCATCGGCAACAGTTGCTTAACTGCGCTGTCATTGAGAATGAGAATTTTCATGGCTTGTAAAGTCAGGCAGATAACATCCACTCAGCGACGCAAACAAGCAGGCAACACCAATCCTGGCCGGACACGTTGGGTCAATAGGCAGACCTGTACCCGATACCGTTTGCGTCCGTAGAGAGCCGCCAACATTAGAGCTTCCCGCTGTGCCGGGGCGCTGAACGGGATGCCTTGGCTGAGTACTATCCGGGCAATTACGGTTGCGTTCGATCAGATGAGCTCAAACAAAACCAGCACAGACAGGCGAATCAAATTGTAACCAGACCCTTCTTGATGTTTCGCTGCCAGGCCTCAAAGTTCCTGATACGCCGCTTTGCTTGTTTGCGTGTCAGTTGCAGTTCGTCGGCAACATAACCTATTCGCTCAGTCCGATCGTTTTTCTTGTCGTAACGGTCCCCAGGTGCTTGCAGGTAAAGGCTGTAAGCCTTCTCCCACTGTGCTTTGACGTCTTCGGTCGCTTGAATCCCTCGTAGTTCGGGCATGATCCCACCTCGTCAGAGAATTTTCTACGTTAGGTTTTCGTAGAAGGCGTGCGAGGAGACTGGGCGAAAGGTTCCTCACCGCCAAGAGGAGCCAAATTTACACTGAGCGAGTAAGGGTAGTCAACAACCCAGCTGGGTCAAATCGTCGAGGGCAGCGCTGAGGCGTTGAATTCCGTTAGTGAAATTTTCCGGCTCGCTGCCGAGCCCGACGCGAAAATGATCCGGCATGCCGAAAAATCGTCCGGGAACCACGGTCGTTTCATACTTATCACGCAGTAAAGCGCACAATTGTCCAACCTTACCGCTCTTGAGTTGAGGAAAAGAGATCGTGCCACTTGCCAATCGCAACGCCAGCAAGTCATCTCGCTCGTTCAGGAATTTGTCAAACAGGAAATGATTGGCAGTGAGCAAGGCTTGAGACCGCGCGCGGATCGCGCCCAGCTTGATCAGTGCAATACAACTCAAACGCTCCGCCACGTGAGCCGGGCTGTTGGCGATTAGATCATTGAGCCGCCAAATCCTCTGAGCGAGACTCGGTTCAGCCAGAATCCAGCCGCAACGCAAACCGCTTAAGCCATACACCTTGGTCAGGCTGCTGGTGGTAATGAACTCCGGCCCCAGATGAAAGGCGGAAGGCTGCGCTTCGACAAAAAGTGAATCAAGATATGCCTCACCCACCAGGACGCGCGCTCCTGCTTCGTGAGCGATGGCGCCAACGGCTTTGAGAGTTGCTTCGTCGGTTCTGACACTGGTCGGGTTGTGGAGGTTGGTCATCACGATGAGCCGTGTGCGCGGTGTTATCCCCGCCTGAATTTCCAGCGGATCAATGCGAAAGTCAGATTCGCGCCGCCGCTGGAATCTCCTGACTTCTCCACCGAGAAATTGTGCCGCGTTGACGAGCAACTCGTAAGTCGGGTGCTCGATGAGAACCCCATCTCCGGGCTCAATGCAGGCGGCCAGCGCGAGGAAGTTTCCCAGCGAGGCACCATTGGTGGCAACAACATTTTCGCCGGCAACCCCGCATTTTTCGGCAATGGCTTCCTGCAAAGGAGCATAGCCGTAATAACTGGGGCCATTAATTTCAAGATCCTCGATGCTGACAGGCAAGCCGGACAGCGGATAGCCAGCCAGACCGCTGTTGGCGAGATCGTACTTTGCATGTGAGCGAGTTTTTGCCCACAACATGTATTCAGAATCAGTGACACGAGTCATAACTATTCGTTGCCATTCCACCAGCGCCAGAAAAAGTAAACGGGAATACCTGCCAGGACAATTCCCAATCCTATTACCGTATTCCACGGGAAGGAGTAGACAGTGCCTGCGACCACCGCCCAGCAGGTGACTGTGAAAAACAGTGTCGTGTAGGGATGCCCCGGGACACGATAGCTAATCGCGCCAGCTGAATCAGCACTGCCCGTGAGAACCTGCATGGCTCGCCGGCGGAAGACAAAGATGCACGTAGCCGTCAGCCCGTAGGCCACAAAATCAACCGAGACGACGTAATCAAGAATGTTTTCGTATCGCTGTGAAAGCGCTATTACACTAGCCAGCATGCCCTGCAGGGCAATAGCTACAATCGGGGCACGGGAACGCCTCCCAACCTTAGCCACCGACTTAAAGAATAACTTGTCGGTGGCCATCGCAAAATAAACGCGAGGGGCGGTTAACATACTCTGGCTCAGGAAGCCGAGCGTGGAAATGGCAATACCGACTGCCATTAGCCTGGCCCCCCGTTCTCCCAGCGCCAGCCTCATCAACGACGATGCTGGCGTCGTTGCGTCTGCCAGCCCCTCAGCACCCAGCACTCCCACATAGACTGCGTTCGCAGCCAGGTAGAGTAAGACCACACCCATGACACCAATCAAAAGGCCGCGCGACAGATCGCGATCCGGGCGACGCATTTCAGCGGCGACAAAGCTGGCGGTATGCCAACCTCCGTAGGAAAACATTACCGGACTCATCGCGGCGGCAAAAGCAGCTACCAATCCCAGGGAAAGCGGGCGATCCAATACCGGACTAAAGCTCATCTTCTCCAGGCCTGAGAACCAAAGCGCGCAAAACACCAGCATGAGAATCGCGAGAATCTTGATCACCATTAACACGCTTTGCACCGCGCTGCCGGCCTTGACGCCCAAACAATTGATGAGTACCAGTAGACACAACGTGACTCCGGCTACGGCCCCGTCCCGGGTCAGGTCAATCACAAACAGATGCGAGCTGAAAGGAAGCCGAAACGGTATGGTTAGCAGGTGCGCAGCCAATGGCAGGTGCGTGAGTTCCAGAAAATAACGGGCAAAGGTCATGGCGACGGCCGCCATACCGCCGGTCTGGATCACCAACAACAGAGCCCAGCCATACATGAAGCCCACCGCCGGGTGATAGGCTTCGCGCAGATACGCGTACTGCCCTCCGACCAGGTTGGGTCGTTGCGCCGCCAGTTCGGCATAAATGAAAGCTCCTACCAGCGCGACTAAACCACCGAGCAACCAACAACCCAGTATCAAAGGAGTGGTGTGAACTCGACGCGCTACCACGTAAGGGTTCATGAAGATTCCGGAACCAATGATGCCGCCCATCACAATCATGGCAGCGTCGAATGGTCCCAACCGCCGGGCGAGACGGCTCGCCGGATGGCGGGAAGAGATCGCAGGCTCACCGTTCATAAGAAGGCATTCGCCGGTTGCAGATTGGATTAGCAGATCAGGCCCGCAAGTATACACCTGCGGGCCAATGTTCATGGGCAGGTTTATCCACCAAAAAAAAGGGAGTGAAGACAAAGTCTTCACCCCGCATTTTTTGTTTTTGTTAATAAAGGTCTTTAGTAACCGTTGTAGCCCGCCTCGTAACCGTTTTCGAAAGCGAGCCGGAAGTAACGGCGATGGAGCTCTCGATCGCCAGCGCGCGAATTGTAATCCTTCGTGGCTTTCTGAAAGGCGTTGGAGTCGCTGAAATTAAAACGGCGTCCCTTGGACCGGTCTTTCCGACCCTCCTTCAGTCCTTCGTTATAACCAGCGTTCAAGGCAGTCTGGCGCAGCTGGAACGATCCACCCCAGTTCGGATAGTCGTCATTGCTGCGTCGTCGCCACCCGCGGTTATTACCTTGATTTCGATCCTGGTCGCGATAATCGCGATCACGGTTATCACGGTCGCGGTTGTCACGGTCGCGGTTGTCACGGTCGCGGTTGTCACGGTCGCGGTTCTCACGGTCGCGGTTGTCACGGTCGTGGTTGTCACGGTCGCGGTTATCACGGTCGCGGTTATCACGGTCGCGGTTATCACGGTCGCGATCTCGCTGACCCTGTCCGCCGTACGACGGGTTTTTTGCCTGAGTAGGGGTAGTTGTCGCCAGTCCCATTCCACCCAGCATAGATAACCCAAGGATGGCCGAGCCGATTTTTGTTTTTAACTGTCTTGTTTTCATAATTGAAGATGCCTCCGCCTGATAGGTGGCAATAGGCATGCCAACAGGACTTGGGCCCTTTTCTTGAACATACCCGGCTGGAGCCGGCGGTGTAAGGTCCCGTTTAGTGTTCTGCCATACGGCATTGGGGTGTAGTCGCTGTCAGGGCAAAAAAAATCGGCTGGGATTACTCCCAGCCGATTGAATGCAAACTAAGCAGTTGCCGTCAGGACTATTCTTCTTCAACAATGTCGGCATCGCCGGTTGCCGGCACTGTCGTGTGGGTGGTCGGTGTGGGAATTTCCACCCCGCCGACGATCTCCGGAAATTCATCCAGATCCCGTTCCCTTACCTGATCCATAGACTCATCGCGATCGATCTCGACGTTGCGGTAATACTCCATACCGGTGCCGGCTGGGATCAGGCGACCCATGATTACGTTCTCTTTCAGCCCGCGCAGATAATCGATACGACCCGAGATGGCCGCTTCGGTAAGCACCCGCGTGGTCTCCTGGAAAGAGGCCGCGGAAATAAACGAATCGGTAGAGAGCGAGGCCTTGGTGATTCCCAGCAGCAGTGGTTCAGCCTGCGAAACTTCACCATTCTCCAGACCCACGCGATCGTTTTCATCCTGGAAGCGGAAGCGATCGACCTGTTCCTCGAGCAGGAATTCGGTGTCGCCTACTTCCTTGATCTTCACCCAGCGCAGCATCTGCCGCACAATGACTTCAATGTGCTTGTCATTAATATTCACACCCTGCAGGCGATAGACTTCCTGGATTTCATTGACCAGGTATTCCTGCAGGCGATTCATACCGAGGACACGCAGAATATCGTGTGGGTTCAGCGGACCATCCATCAGGGCCTCGCCGGCCTTGACGCGATCGCCTTCCTGCACGTTGATGTGAGTACCGCGCGGGATGTCGTACTCGCGCTCTTCCCCGTCATCGCCGACAATGATCAGCTTCCGCTTGCCCTTGGCAATCGGCCCGAGCTTAACTGCGCCATCGATTTCGGACATGACCGCCGTCTCACCCGGCCGGCGAGCCTCGAACAACTCAACCACGCGCGGCAGACCGCCCGTGATGTCCTTGGTCTTGGTGGTCTCGCGCGGAATCTTCGCGATGATATCGCCCGGTTCAACATCTTCCCCGTCATTTACCATCAGATTCGCCCGCACCGGCATCTGGTAGGTCTTGAGCACCTTGTGGCCGGCACTACGGATTTCGAACCGCGGCTGTTTCTTTTCATCGGGCGAGTCCTTCACGACCATGCGTGACTGGCCCGTTACCTCATCGACCTCTTCGTCAAAGGTGACGCCTTCCTTAAGGTCCTGGTACTTAACATGTCCCGCAACCTCAGTCAGGATGGCGAAGGTAAACGGATCCCAGGTGGCCAGCATCTGGTCCTGAATCACACGGGAACCATCTTCGACGTGAATGTGCGCACCGTAGACAATCTGGTAACGAGCTGCCTCGCGGCCGCGATCGTCGATAATCGTCAAGGCGCCGTTGCGATTCATGGCGATGCGTTCGCCCTTGCGGCTCTTGACGGTCTGCAGGTCGATGTACTTGATAGTGCCGTCCTGACGCGCCTCGTGCTTGGAAGACTCCTCCAGACGAGCCGTACCACCGATGTGGAAGGTACGCATGGTGAGCTGAGTGCCGGGCTCGCCAATCGACTGCGCAGCGATAACACCCACCGCTTCGCCGATATCCACGGGCCTACCAGTCGCGAGATTGCGACCGTAGCACTTGATGCAGCAGCCGCGTCGCGATTCGCAGGTCAGCACGGAACGAATCCGCACCCGCTGCACGCCTGAACGTTGTATTTCAGCCGCCAGGTCCTCATCGATTTCGTGGTTGGCGTCGACGATGACATCGCCCTCCACCGGATCGATGACTTCTTCGAGCGCCGTTCGGCCGACTATGCGGTCGCGCAACGACTCAATTTCCTCTCCACCCTCAACGATGGCGCTGGCTGAGATGCCACGCAGCGTGCCGCAATCGGGCTCACTGATGATCACATCCTGCGCTACGTCGACGAGGCGGCGAGTCAGGTAACCCGAGTCGGCAGTTTTCAATGCGGTATCAGCCAGACCCTTCCGAGCGCCGTGGGTCGAGATAAAGTATTGCAACACGTTCAGGCCTTCACGGAAGTTGGCCTGAATCGGAGTTTCAATGATTTCGCCAGAGGGGCGGGCCATCAGGCCGCGCATACCGGCCAGCTGACGAATCTGCTGGGCGCTGCCTCGCGCTCCGGAATCGCTCATGACCAGGATTGGATTCAATTCGCCGGTCGCTTTCTCGCGATCGTCCATGGCCTTGAACATTTCTTTCGCAACTTTGTCGGTTACTTCAGACCAGATAGCGATGACCTTGTTGTAGCGTTCGCCGTTGGTGATGACGCCGTCGAGATATTGTTGCTCGACCGCGATCACGTCCTTGTCTGCTTTCGCAACCAGCGGCTTCTTGGCGTCCGGCGTTACCAGATCATCGATACCGATTGAAATGCCAGCCTTGGTGGCATAGAGGAAGCCCAGGTTTTTGAGATCGTCAAGCATCTTGACGGTCATTTCATGACCGAGGCGAATGTGTGAATAGTTAACGAGCGACTGCAGTCCCTTCTTCTTGAGCGTGCCGTTAATAAAGGGCAGGCCGGGCGGAATCGAGTCGTTAAAGATCACGCGTCCCACCGTAGTATTGATAACCCTACGCACATCCTCCTGAGCGGTGGCGCGCAGGATGTCCTGAGGATCATGTTCCTGTGTCAGGTCGATGAAATCGCCCTGAATGCGGAGCTTAATCGGGGTCTGCGTGGTGACTTCGCGAGCGTCGAGAGCCAGCAGCACTTCTTCCAGCGAAGCAAACACGCGGCCTTCGCCTTTCGCGCCGGCCTTGTCGCGGGTCAGGTAGTAGATGCCGAGCACGATGTCCTGCGAAGGAACTGCAATCGGCTGACCGCTCGCGGGACTTAGGATGTTGTTGCTCGAAAGCATCAACACCGCAGCTTCGATTTGCGCTTCCGGGCTGAGCGGAATGTGCACAGCCATCTGGTCACCGTCAAAGTCAGCATTGAATGCCGTGCAAACCAGCGGGTGAATCTTGATAGCCTTGCCTTCAACCAGCACGGGCTCAAAAGCCTGGATGCCGAGACGGTGCAGGGTGGGGGCGCGATTCAACAACACCGGATGCTCGCGAATCACTTCCTCGAGAATGTCCCAGACCACCGGTTCCTGGCGCTCGACCATTTCGCGAGCCTGCTTGATCGTCGCTGCGTGGCCCTGTTTCTCGAGCTGGTTGTAGATAAATGGCTTGAACAGTTCCAGCGCCATCTTCTTGGGCAGGCCGCACTGATGCAGCTTCAACTCCGGACCCACCACGATGACGGAACGCCCTGAGTAATCGACGCGCTTGCCCAACAGATTCTGACGGAAGCGACCCTGCTTACCCTTGAGCGTGCCGCTCAAAGATTTCAAAGGACGGTTATTGACACCGCGCAGGACTCGACCGCGACGGCCGTTATCAAACAGGGCGTCGACTGCCTCCTGCAGCATGCGCTTCTCGTTGCGCACAATAACTTCCGGCGCGCGCAACTCCATCAGCTTCTTGAGACGGTTATTGCGATTGATAACGCGGCGATAGAGATCGTTCAAATCAGAGGTCGCAAACCGGCCGCCGTCGAGCGGTACCAACGGTCGCAGCTCGGGTGGAATGACTGGAATGACATCGAGGATCATCCACTCGGGACGATTTCCCGACTTCAGGAAGCTGGTCGCAACTTTAAGACGCTTTGAATATTTGAGCTTCTTCTGTTGGGAAGTCTCTTCGCGCATCTTTTTGCGCAACTCGACCGCCAGCTCTTCGATTTGGACCGCCGCCAGTAACTCCTTGATTGCTTCGGCGCCCATCTTGGCTACGAACTGGCCGGGACTGTCGCGCACGAGCTCGCGATAGCGTTCGTCGGTGAGCAGTTCGCGCTCTTTCAGGCCGGACACGTCACCGGGATCGATGACGATATAGGATTCGAAGTAGAGAACCTTTTCCAGCTCGCGCAGAGGAATATCGAGCAGGTGACCAATGCGCGAGGGTAGGCCTTTAAAGAACCAGACATGCGAGCAGGGGCTGGCCAGATCGATGTGACCCAGCCGTTCGCGTCGCACTTTAGCCTGGGTGACTTCAACGCCGCACTTATCGCAAATTACACCGCGGTGCTTCATGCGCTTATATTTGCCGCAGAGGCACTCCCAGTCCGCTACGGGACCGAAGATGCGGGCGCAAAACAGCCCGTCTCGTTCGGGCTTGAAGGTGCGATAGTTGATCGTTTCCGGCTTGGTGACTTCGCCGTGCGACCAGTGCCGAATTTTTTCCGGTGACGCCAGAGAGATACGAATCGCCTCAAAATCTGGCGCGAGTTGCTGCTTTTCTTGTTGGAATCGAAACACGTTTCAAATCTCCACTTGGAATTTCAGAGCACGCTAGGCGAATTGCGGAAATCCGCCCAACGCATTCCTACTTCAGTCCCGTTTCCGGCTTTGGATTGAATCCGCAATTCACAATCCGCAGTCCGAAACTCCTTCTTATCCTTCGACCGTGCTGGTGAGCAAAGCTTCACCAACACCATTTTCCTTACCTGTGCCGTTGCCCGCAGTCTTCTTGTCGATGAGTTCAACATCGAGACAAAGCGACTGCAACTCGCGCACCAGCACGTTGAATGATTCGGGCAGGCCCGGATCGAAATCGGCTTCGCCCTTAACGATCGCTTCGTAAATCTTGGATCGACCGGCAACGTCGTCCGACTTAGCCGTCAACAACTCCTGCAGGATGTGTGCGGCGCCGTAAGCCTCAAGGGCCCAGACTTCCATCTCACCAAAGCGCTGTCCACCGAACTGCGCCTTGCCGCCCAGGGGCTGTTGCGTAATCAGGCTGTATGGTCCGATTGAGCGCGCGTGAATCTTGTCGTCCACGAGGTGCGACAACTTCAGCATGTAGATATAACCGACTGTGACCTTTTGCTCGAATGGGTCCCCTGAGAGACCGTCAAACAAAATGGCCTTGCCTGATTCATTCACAATCTCGGGCAGTCCGAGTTCACGAGCGCGGGCCCCGCTCTCACGCAACTTATCCTTGATTTCAGTTTCAGTTGCGCCGTCAAAAACCGGCGTGGCGAAATGCAGCCCGAGGACGCGCGCGGCCCAGCCAAGGTGCGTCTCGAGAATCTGCCCCACGTTCATGCGCGACGGCACGCCCAACGGATTCAATACGATTTCCACTGGGGTTCCATCCGGCAGATAAGGCATATCCTCTTCCGGCAGAATGCGCGCAATCACACCCTTGTTACCGTGGCGGCCGGCCATCTTGTCGCCCACTGAAAGCTTACGCTTCATGGCGATAAATACCTTGACCATCTTGATAACGCCGGGTGAGAGTTCGTCACCCTGACGCAATTTCGCGATCTTCTCTTCGTAAATATCCGAGAGGATCTTGATCTGGCGTTCGGTGCGATCTTCGTATTCCTTGATCTCGGCGGGAACGTCGACACGTGACGAGGCCATCTGCACTTTGCGCAGCACCTTGGACTCGACCGCCTGCAGCATCTCTTTGGTAATCGGTTCGTTCTTGGGGATCACCACCTCGCGGTTGACCACCAGATCTGCCGACAACTTCCGGCCTTCCAGCAGTTCGTAGATGCGAGCATCGCGCTGCTCCTGCAGGATGCGAATCTCGTCATCAAGGTCGCGTCGCAGCCGGGTCTCTTCATCTTCTTCAATGGCCAGCGAACGGGCGTCCTTCTCCTGTCCCTTGCGGGTGAAGACCTGTACGTCGACAACGGTGCCATCGATTCCCGGCGGGCTGACCAGCGAGGCGTCTTTCACATCGCCGGCTTTTTCACCGAAAATCGCGCGCAGCAGTTTTTCTTCAGCCGTTAACTGAGTTTCACCCTTAGGCGTCACCTTGCCGACCAGGATCGAGCCCGGTTTGACCTGGGCACCGATGCGGATAATGCCGCTATCGTCCAGGTCGCGTAGCATGTTCTCGCCGACGTTGGGAATGTCGCGGGTGATCTCTTCTGGTCCCAGCTTCGTATCTCGAGCTTCGATTTCCAGCTCTTCGATATGGATCGAGGTGTAATAGTCCTCTTTCACCAACCGTTCCGAAACCAGAATCGCGTCTTCAAAGTTGTAGCCGCGCCAGGGCATGAATGCGACCAGCACGTTGCGACCCAGTGCCAATTCACCACGGTCGGTACAGGGCCCGTCAGCAATCACCTGACCCTTGGCTACGCGCTCGCCCACGTGGACAATTGCGCGCTGGTTGATACAGGTATTCTGGTTCGACCGCTTGAATTTAATCAGGGTGTAGATGTCGGCCGTCACCTCGCGAGAGATCGTGCCGTCGACGTTATGGTCCGCCTTGACGATGATGCGTTCGGAATCGACGTAATCAACCACGCCGTCGCGACGCGCGACAACCACCGCACCCGAATCGCGGGCCGTCGTCTTCTCCATGCCGGTGCCGATGTAGGGCGCTTCCGCTCGCAGCAAAGGTACTGACTGGCGCTGCATGTTCGAACCCATCAAGGCGCGGTTCGCGTCGTCGTTCTCGAGGAATGGAATCAACGAAGCGGCTACCGATACCAGCTGTTTGGGCGAGACGTCGACGTACTCGATGTCTTTGCGCAGGGCCAGGATAAATTCACCGGCTTTTCGTGCAGCATTGCGCTCGTTGACGATGTAGTTGGTTTCATCAAGCTCAATATTGGCCTGACCAACTACGTGCTTATCTTCTTCCCACGCAGTCAGGTAGAACGGCCAGGGCTCGAATTGGGCCTTCTTGGCATCGCCCGTCAGTTTCTTATTGGCCTTGTCCAGCTCGTCCTGCGAAATGTGCTGGCCCGGCTTGAGCTTCGTATCGCCGCCGTTGACTATGCGCACGTACTCCACCACTTTGCCTTCGATCACCTTGCGGTACGGCGCTTCGATGAAACCAAATTCATTGATGCGTGCGAAGCAGGAGAGACTGGAGATCAGTCCGATGTTGGGACCTTCAGGGGTCTCAATCGGACAGATGCGGCCGTAGTGTGTCGGATGCACGTCGCGCACTTCGAATCCGGCGCGTTCACGCGAAAGACCACCTGGTCCAAGCGCCGACAAGCGGCGTTTGTGTGTAATCTCAGAAAGCGGATTGGTTTGATCCATGAACTGCGAGAGCTGGCTGGAACCAAAGAACTCGCGCACCGCAGCGGTCACCGGCTTCGCGTTGATCAAATCACGCGGCATGGTGGTCTGCATTTCCTGATGGATCGACATCTTCTCTTTGATCGCCCGCTCCATGCGTTCCAGACCGATGCGGAACTGGTTTTCCAGTAACTCGCCCACGGCCCGCACCCGGCGATTACCCAGGTGATCGATGTCGTCCGACTGAAACTCTGACGGGTTTTTGCGCATCTTTAGGACGTAGGAAACGACCTCAAAGAAGTCGTGCGCCGAGAGCAATGGATCTTCGATTCGATCGCGCTCGGGCTTGCCCATCTTGATGTTGAACTTCAAACGGCCGACCCGCGAAAAATCAAACTTGCGCGGATCAAAGAACATCGCTTCCAACAAGCGGTAGGCGGTCTGCACCGTCGGTGGATCGCCGGGTCGCATCTTGCGGTAAATCTCGAGCAGCGCATCGACGGGCTTAGTGATCACGTCCTTTTTGAGGGTCAACGAAAGGATGGGACCAACATCGTCGCGCTCAGGGAAAAACACTGAAAAGCTTTCAACCCCGGCCTCCATGATTTCTGCGAGCTTGGCGGGAGTGATTTCATTGTTCGCTTCGAGCAGCACTTCGCCGCTCTCCATGTTGACGATATCAGCGATGGCATAGGCACCTTCGAGTTGCTGAACATCGATATCGATCGCATCAATCTTCGCCTTATGGAAGGCGTCGATCGCCGCATGCGTAACTTTCTTGCCGGCACGCACAATCGGTTCGCCCTTGCCCTTGATGTCAAAGTCGACTTTCATGCCGATAACATTAGTGGGACCGCCTGCTGGCACCCGAACCTTCAACTGATTCTTTCCTACCAGAACTTCGTCAGTTACATACAGGGCGCGCAGCAGATCTTCATCGGTAAAAGCTGCGTTCTTGACTACGTCCTCAAGCTGCGAATCGGTTCGCGCAGTCTTGGCTTCATTCTCACGATTGAACCAGAGGCCAAGCGCGCGCAGAAAAATTGAAGCGAGGAATTTGCGCTTGCCGACGCGCACGTAGAGGAGGTTTTTCTGGTCGTACTCGAATTCCACCCACGAGCCGCGGTAGGGAATAATCTTGGCTACATAGATGGGTCCCTTCTTGAAGAAGACACCGGGAGAACGATGCAACTGAGAAACGATTACGCGTTCGGTACCGTTAATGATGAAGGTCCCGTTGTCAGTCATCAACGGAATCTCACCGAAGAAGACCTCTTCCTCTTTAATATCGCGAATGTTCAGGACTTCCGTCTCCGGATCCTTGTCATAAACGGTGAGACGAATTTTGACCTTCAGCGGAACGCTGTAGCTCATGCCGCGCTCCTGGCACTCCTGCTGATCATGCTTGTGCTTGAGGCCGACGGGTTCGCCACAGTTCTCGCACAGCTGCGGGCGCACATTATTAAAAGTACCGCACTTGTGACAAAGCGTCTCGCCGGCGGCGAGCGGATTCACCTTGATCGTCGAACCGCAGGCTTTACAATTTGCGCGCAGATAATTCAGGCCTTCCAAACGTCCGCATTTGCATTGCCAGTTGCCGATCTGGTACTCCACAAAATCAAGCGTGGCGGTACCGCGAAAGTCGGAGATAGGAAAGACCGAGCGAAATACAGCCTGGAGGCCCGTGTTCTCCCGTTCTTCGGTGAGCAAATCCATTTGCAGAAAGCGATTGTAAGATTCCCTCTGAATCTCGATCAGATTGGGAATCTGCACCGCCGTCTTGATCTTGGAAAAGTCCACGCGCACCGGCGCTTTACTGGTGCGCCGGCCTAACCCTGTGTTTTCAGTTTGTAGTAGATTTGCAGACATTAAATATTTCCTTGTGGAATTCTGTTCCTGACCCAGCAACGGGGACTCGCGCAGCACGCGGCTAGTCCCGAATCAACCAAACACGACAAAGCGCGGTCAAAGCAAAAAAAGCCCTGACCGCTTCAGAACCAAAAAGCAGCTAATTTCATTCTTCAAATTTTCCGGGAGTAACGACAGCGCCCTCAATACTCCCTTAAGTTAAACACTCAGAACGTGACTGTCAAGCCACGCAAGGAAATCAGCTAAACTGCCGGGTACCGCAAGCTGTTGCTACTGTTCTCAGGTGCAACAGCTTGCGTTCACCTCAAACCGATTGTTACTTCACTTCGACGGTGGCGCCTGCATCCGATAGCTTCTGCTTGATGGTCTCGGCCTCGTCTTTGGAAACGCCTTCCTTCACGGCCTTGGGCGCTGCCTCGACCAGATCTTTGGCTTCCTTCAGACCCAGCGCAGTTACCTCGCGCACGACCTTGATCACGTTGATCTTGTTGGCGCCGATGGCCTGCAAAATCACGTCGAATTCGGTCTTCTCTTCTGCGGGAGCGGCGGCTTCGCCACCACCGGTGGCGGGTGCTGCTGCCACTGCTGCTGCGGCCGCTGAGACACCAAACGTTTCTTCCATCGCCTTCACGAGTTGTGAAGCTTCGAGCAGCGTCAAATCTTTTACCTGATCGACGATCGATTGAATCTTATCTGTAGACATGCTGTTTATTCACTCCTAAAAAATTCCATGACTGGCGACGGGAGATCTTCGTGCCTTCCGTTGCGTTTGCTGGCTGCGTTGCCGGCTGCATCGCCTGCACCGCCTCCAAATTTGGCCGCTCCACTGACTCGAAGCAAACGGCCCTGAAAATCGTACCTGAAGTTTAGGCTCACAATTCCGAAAACCTCAGTCTTACATTGAAATACTATGCTGCCTGAGCTTCCTTCTGGGCACGCACCTGGTCCATTACCACCACCAGATTGCGGACGACTGCGTTGGTCACTGTTGCCAATCTCTGTGCCTGGGCATTGACCAGGAACATAACCTTGGAAAGCAGCTCCTCGCGGGAAGGCAGACTGGCGATCGCTTCCACGTCGCGCAGATCCATCACTCGACCCTCGACGATGCCCGCTTTGAAAGTGAACACATCGGGGTTGGCTTTAGTAAACTTGGCAATCGCCTTTGACAGAGTGACCGGATCGCCCGCACTGAGTGCGACCGCCGTAACACCTTTGAACTGATCAACCGCAGGCTCAAGCGCGGTGCCGATGGCGGCCTTGCGTGCCAGTGTGTTCTTCACCACTGAATAGGAAATGCCTGATTCACGCAGTTGACTACGAAGCTCCTGATCTTTAGGAACAGTCAACCCCTTGAAACCAACCAACATGGCTGCGCTGGCGCCTTTGAACTGCTCGTTGAGCGATTCCAGACTTTCTTGTTTCTGTTTTCTCGTCTTCATTACTAAGTCGCTCCTCGCTTCTTATTTCACGTACCCAGCTTCATCGATCAGGACGCCCGGACCCATGGTTGAGGCCAGATTCACCTTTTTGACATATTTACCCTTGGCAGTGGACGGCTTGGCTTTGACCACAGCCTCAAGCAGCGCTTTGGTATTGTCGCGAACCTTATCGGCGTCAAACGAAACCTTGCCGACCGGCACGTGTATTACGCCGGTCTTATCGACGCGATATTCAACCTTGCCGGCTTTGGTTTCCTGAACCGCCGTCTTGACGTCAAAAGTCACGGTGCCGGTCTTGGGATTTGGCATCAGACCACGAGGTCCCAGCACTTTTCCCAGGCCACCGACCAGACGCATCATGTCGGGCGTCGCGATGACGGCATCAAATTCCAGCCAGCCGCCCTTAATCTTGTCGACCATGTCCTGGCCACCGACCAAATCGGCGCCGGCTTCTTCGGCTTCCTTGATTTTTTCGCCCTGCGCTATCACCAGAACGGTCTTAGTCTTGCCCAGGCCATGGGGGAGGACGATCGTGCCGCGCACGAGCTGGTCGGCTTTACGCGGGTCGACTCCCAACCACATCGTCAATTCGACTGTTTCGTCAAATTTTGCAAAAGCGATTTCTTTTACTTTAGCAACTGCTTCTTCCAGATTATGTTTGCGCCCGACTTCAATCTTTTCGGCCGCAGCACGATACTTCTTTCCGCGTTTCTTCATTTTTTACCTCTGAGGTGCCTGCGAGATTTCAGCTTGCAGCGGATGAGCGCTCACTTGTAGTGCTCTATACCTTGCCGCCTACTATCTCTCCCTCTCCAAGCTGATGCGTATGCTGCAACCATGCATTCCGCGTTCAGCGACTATTCAATCGTCAGCCCCATTTGGCGGGCCGTTCCCTCGATGGTTTTAATGGCCGATTCAAGGCTCACGGTATTGAGATCCGGCATCTTCAATTTTGCGATCTCCTCGATCTTGGCCTTTGAAATTTTTCCGACCTTGTCGCGTTTGGGATTGCCTGAGCCCTTGGGAATGCCTGAGGCCTTCTTCAGGAGATCGGCAGCCGGCGGAGTCTTGGTCTCAAAAGTAAACGAGCGATCCGCATAAACCGTAATTACAACTGGAATCTTTAGATCGGGATCCAGCTGCGCAGTCCTGGCATTAAACGCCTTGCAGAACTCCATGATGTTTACACCGTGCTGGCCCAACGCAGGACCGATCGGCGGAGCAGGATTAGCTTTCCCCGCAGGTACTTGTAACTTAACGTATCCGGTAATCTTCTTTGCCATTGTTTTACTCGTAAATCTGAGGGCCGCAACCTTGAACTCGAAACTGGTTCGGGTTCCGCTTGCCGGCCACTAGCTCACGCCTTTCATTCTTCTTCCGCGAAAGTAACCTTCTCAACGTCAAGGAAGTTCAGCTCGACCGGCGTTGACCGCCCAAAGATCGTAACCGTAACCTTTAACGTCGATTTATCCTCATTAACTTCTTCTACCTTACCGGTAAAGCTTTGAAAAGGTCCCGACTTGATCCGAACGGTTTCCCCTGAGGTGTAGGAAAATTTCGGCTTCGGCTTCTCAGCTGCCTCGGTCACGTTATGGACGATCTGATCGACTTCCTGCGGAGTTAACGGCGTGGGGTTATGGCCACCAACAAAACCAGTCACCTTCGGGGTCGACTTAATCAGGTGAAACACATTGTCCGGAATATGACCGCGATCGTCACACTCAATTTGCACCAGCACATAACCTGGATAAAACATGCGCGACGACTCAACTCGCTTATTGCCGCGCATTTCTACTACGGTTTCGGTGGGTACCAGCACTTCGGCGACTTCCGCCTGAAGATCGGTGTCGCGAATGCGAGCCTTGAGGCTGTCGCGAACCTTCTTCTCGTGACCGGAGTAGGTATGGAGTATGAACCACTGCTGCATTGAAGACTCTCTTTTAGACGCCCAACATCTTGTTAACCAGCCAGGTAAGCCCCAAAATCATCCGTGCCAGGGCTTGATCGACAGCAAATAGATAAGTCGCAAAGAAAACCACCGCGATCAAAGTGATGATAGTCGTGTTCTTCACTTCCCGGGGACTGGGCCAGGAGACGCGCTTGAGTTCGCTTTTGATGTCGCGGACGTACTGGGAAAGCCGCCCCACAAAACCTTCGCGAGGGGACGACAGTCCGCGCTCACGCCGCGCGCCGCGCCCTTCGGGTCCTTCCCCAAAGGCGGCCGTACGTGGAGGCGGTAATGCTTCTGGATTGTCTGTTTCTGCCATAACCTCGTAACTCTCTGTCGATCCTACTCAGAACATGCTGGCAGGGGTACCAGGATTCGAACCCGGACTTGCGGTTTTGGAGACCGTCGTGCTAACCGTTGACACTATACCCCTTCGTCAAACAGACGCGGGGACCGGGAGACTGAGCGACACGGAGAAAAAGAAATTTCGCCGCGTCTCCGCGTGTCCCAATCTCCGTGTCTCGTGTCACTTCGTTTCCTTGTGGTCAGTGTGCTTGCGGCAACGATTGCAGAACTTCTTGAATTCAAGACGTTCCGTCGTTGTTTTCTTGTTTTTCGTAGTTGTGTAATTGCGGCTCTTGCAATCACCACACTGGAGAACAATATTATCGCGCGGCATAACCTACCTCTCAAAAAACGTGCTTTGTACTTTGTGCCTTTTGTTCTACCTACCTCGAAAGCTTCCTACCGACGATAGGTTCAACTGCCAAGGTCAAAGCACAAAGCACCAAGTTCATCCCTACTGAATAATCTCCGTGATCGTGCCGGCGCCCACTGTGCGGCCGCCTTCGCGAATCGCGAACCGTAAACCCTTCTCCATCGCTATCGGCGTGATCAATTCGATGTCCATGGCTACGTTGTCGCCTGGCATCACCATCTCC
>JBBRYS010000011.1:0-178783 GCA_038237475.1 Pyrinomonadales bacterium
AGCGTTGAACTGGTCGAATGTACCCGGAGCGACCGCCTCCTGGTCGCCGACGCAGGTGACGGTACCCTCGAACGGGTCAGTGCAATCAACCTTCACAATCCAGACAGCGGCGAGCACAGCGGCGGGGACTTATAACAACATCATTCTTAACGGCAAGAACGGCTCGTTCACACGCAGCGCACCAAGTGTGAGTTTGACGATGAATGGTGGTGCTCCGACGATTAGTAACACGACGACCTCGCCGAACCCGCCACTAGCTGGGCAGTTCAACTTCACGATCACGGGACTTAACTACAACACCTCGAATGCCGAAGTATTCTTCCTAGGGCCGGGGTGTCCAACCACCGGCGCGTGCGTGGTAACGGCTCTGACGCGCGGCGCAACAATACTGACCGGGCCGGCGACCTTAGCAGCGGGGTCGTTCACCGTTCAAGTACGCAATGGCTCCGGTGGAGCGCCATCGGGAACTTGGCCGTTAATAGTAGGCTCCAGCGCCGGCACGCCGACCATTAGCAATATTCTAAGCTCGCCTAACACACCAGTAGCTGGGCAATCTTTTAACTTCACAGTGACGGGGTTCAACTACAACACATCAAATGCGGAAGTCTTCTTCCTCGGGCCTGGATGCTCAACCACGACGCAGTGCGTAGTGGCGTCGCCGGTGCGAAGCGCTACAACGCTGACAGGATCAGCGACTTTGGCAGCTGGTTCATTCACTGTTCAGGTGCGCAATGGCTCAGGCGGGACGCCATCAGGACAATGGCCCCTGACAGTGGGAGCAAATATACCGGCAGTCTCGCCATTAAGGATTTTCGGATTTGAAGTAACGCAGGGTATCCAAGACCTGCATGGAAATTATCGGACCTTTGTAGCGGGCAGGCCCACGTTTGTGCGGATTCACGTCAAGAGCAGTATCTCCGGCAACTTTTATTTCGCAACTTCCCAGCTAATTGCCTCACGCAACGGCAATGTCATTGGTAGCGTTACTCCTATTAATCCGCAGAGCGGGATCTGGGTTACTGGATTTCCCGTTCGTTCTCAACTCAATGACAGTTTTCTATTCCAACTGAAACCTGAGTGGCTAGACGGAACGCTTGATCTAGAATTCAAGGGAGTCAGCAATCAGTTTTCATGCAATAACGCCGGAGACCAGGATTGCAACAAGACTCGAGTTTCTTTCGTTGTAGTCCCTAGAGTTGAACTGGTGCTAGTTAGAGTTGGTTGGTACGACACGTTCGGTGCCTATCTTCCATCGCAAGCAGAAATGGACCAGACGGAGGCTGAAATTCGAGCTACGCTACCCCTAGCTGACTTAGTCATTACTAGAAGCGAAATCTCAATTTCAGAACGCGGCCGACCATCCATCGATGACATACTGATTCGTTTACTATCCCTGCGAAATGGGTGTCGCAGAGCTGCAGGGCCGAGTGCATGCAACAAGCATTATTTAGGGATCATTTCGAATCCGGCGCCATTGCAGAGTCCTGCCGGAAAAAGCTTTACGCCCGGCTACATCGGGGCCAGTTATATAGGCAGCAGGCAACAGTTGACCCCATCCCATGAGTTTAGTCACCAGTTGGGTCAGAATCACATCAGCAAACGCGGCGATGAGGTGTGTCCCGATCCAAATTATCCTATGGCCCGTCGTGGGCTAATTAGTGAGGATCAATCCGACAACGGATTTTTCGGGTTCAATATATTTACGAGACAAGTGTTTGGGCCGGGTTCGACTGAGTTAATGGCCTATACCGGGCGGGTTATCTCTGATCCTAATGAACCGGTGTGGATATCCGACTACAGTAGCAAAGGCATTATTGATAGATTGCGCTCGACCGGCAGCGTTTTTCCCAACAGCCCTCCACCCTGTCCGTTTGGAAATGTACCTAACAGCCGCCCTTTTCCATTAACGAGAGAGAATGGCAAAGCTGCGGAGTTGCAGCCGTCGATGAGCGACGCTATTTTCGTTAGCGGTTCGGTTTCTCTTGTTGAAAACACGGGGAAACTCAGTCAGGTCTACATTGGAACCCTACCAGACAGCGCGAGCCTTCCAGACGTAGGAACTTACGCAATTCGTTTTGAGAGCGGCGGACAAACACTAACAACTTATCCATTTGAGCCTTATGTCGCTTCTGATGATTCTACAGGAGTTTTTAATTTCCCGTTGCCTCTGGATGCCCAGGCGACTCGCATAGTTCTACTTCACAATGGAGTTGAGTTGGATTCCCGTACGGCGTCCGCACACGCACCGACTGTGAATGTAATCAGCCCGAACGGGGGCGAGATGCTTGGGGGATCAACTGCAACGATTTCCTGGAGTGCCACGGACGTCGATGGCGATGGCCTTAGCTACATCGTGCAATTCAGCGGCGATGCCGGTCAGACTTGGCAGACAGTGGCCTCACATTTAACGGCCACCTCGACTGAGTTGGATCTAGCCGCCGTCGGCGCAACATCTTCGGGGCTTGTGCGAGTGTTGGCAACGGATGGTTTCAATACTGCGCACGACGAATCAAATGGGTTATTCGGAATACAGCCTCATGCGCCGCAGGTCATCATTCGAGATCCGCAGAGTGGAACAAGCTTCATCGTAGACCAGACTGTTATCTTGTTGGGTGATGCGTACGACTCAGAAGATGGTCAGTTGGGGGATGCAGCGATGAGTTGGAGCTCCAGCCTGGATGGCCCCCTGGGTAGTGGGCGCTCTCTCTCCATCAACTCTACTCTCCTGAAGGAAGGTACTCATACGATCAGCCTCATTGCTCGCGATAGTGACGGTCAAAGCGGCAGTGCTATAGCAACTCTTTTAGTGTCTCATTCGCGTCCCGCTTCGGTAGCAAGTTTGTTGGTCTCGCCAATAACAATTAACTTCTCAATCGGTACAGGAAGCATTCAAACTGCGCCCGATTTCATCGCGGTGAGGAACAACGGCGATGGTAACCTCAGCTGGTCGGCAAGCGCAGACCAGCCTTGGATCCGGCTAAACTCACAAACTGGCTCGGCACCTTCTAATATCTCAGTCACCGCTGATGCGACAGGTCTGGCCGCAGGTTCGTATACTGGTCAGGTGACCGTCATTACCGGGGACGCCGCCAACGGCCCTCAGACGGTCACAATTGTTCTAGAGGTTGTCTCATCTAGGACACTGCAGTTCACTGTGTCGCAGCTTGCGATGGCAGAAAATGGAGGGCTTGCGACAATCTCTGTCACCCGTGCGGGTGATCTTACAGCCGCGGCAAGTGTGGATTATGCAACGTCAGATGGGACAGCCAAGCAGCGACTCGACTACACAACCGCTTCGGGTGCTCTCAACTTCGCGTCCGGCGAATCTAGTAAGACGATTAGAGTTTTGATTACCGACAATGCTTACTTAGATGGGGATAGGTCATTCAACCTAACCTTAAGTAATCCGACGGCCGGGGCGATCGTTGGGGTACCCGGCAGATTGGCACTCACGATTGTTGACGACGACATTGCGCCACCAACCGCAAACCCACTGGACAATTTGGACGCGCGGTTCTTTGTGCGTGAGCACTATTACGATTTTCTGAGTCGGTTACCCGATCAGTCTGGATTCGATTTCTGGTCTAACCAAATTACGCAGTGTGGAAACGATCCGTCCTGCATTCGCAACAAGCGAATCGATGTCTCCAACGCGTTTTTCTATGAACTTGAGTACCAACAAACGGCGGCCTATGTCTTTCGGCTCTACCGCGTCGCATTTGGCAACAACCAGCCTTTTCCGAATCCAGACAATTCAAACTCTACAGAGGCCAAAAAGATCCCCAGCTATGCTGCGTTTTCGCAGGATCGTGCGCGATTGATCGGCAGTGCGCACTTGCCACAAGACCAATTGGCCCTGGCAAATCTTTTTGTTACGCGGCCGGAATTCTCGACTAGGTATCCGGCTAATCTGAGCCTCGATCAATTTGTCGACGCCATTCTGGCGACGATAAGAAACGACGATGGAATAGATCTTTCGTCCCAACGATCCGCGTTGATAGCTTTGGGTAGTCGTGGGGCGGTGATTTACAGACTCTCAGACGACAACATCCAAACCAATCCGATCGATAATCGACCCTTCATTGACGCGGAATACAATCGCTCGTTTGTAGCTTCACAGTATTTTGGCTATTTGAGGCGAAATGCTGACATTGGAGGCTTGCTGTTTTGGCTCGGACAGGTAAATGGCGCCCCATTACGCGATGTTGCCAGGCAGCACGCCATGGTCTGTTCATTCGTTACTTCGAGTGAGTACCAGCTCCGGTTCAGCCCAATCGTCACGCATTCAAACTCCGAGTGTTCGCAGTGAGGGACAGCAGTAGAAATAAAACATAACCTCAGGTAAACACTGATAAAGACAGATCTGAAATTGACCAGAGCAGTACTCTATTCCCATCGTCTGTAATACCGGTCGGGTGTTTTCCTCCCGATCGATTTCCAAAAAGTGAATTCACTCTTATCCGCGTTACATCTGCGTTAATCCGCGGCCAATTTTTCCTGAAGTCTGCAGGCTTCCGCGCTACGATTGCAGATGAAGGATGAGGCGGATTAAGTAGAACGTGACAGCGGAGATGAAAGCCGCGGCGGGGATTGTCAGAATCCAGGCCCACACGATTCGCCCGGCAACTCCCCACTTCACTGCCGACAGTCTGCGAGTCGTGCCAACACCCACGATCGCCCCCGTAATCGTGTGCGTGGTCGAAACAGGTGTACCCGTCAAGGTAACGTAAGCGAGAGTGAGAGCGGCTCCTGTTTCGGCGCAAAATCCACCCACCGGTTTTAGCTTCGTAATCTTTGAGCCCATCGTATGCACGATGCGCCAGCCACCCGATAGTGTTCCCAAACCAATTGCCGCATGCGCACTCAGCACTACCCAGAGCGGAATCGCCGGCAACGAACCGTTTGGTCCATAAGCCACCAGCCCGCCTGCTGCCAGCACAGCAGTGAGTATTCCCATTGTCTTTTGCGCATCGTTACCGCCATGACCCAGTGAGAAGGCCGCAGCTGAAACAAGCTGTCCTTTGCGAAATATTTTGTCGACTTTGTGTGGTGTGGTGTTCCTGAAGATCCAGTAAACCGCAGTCATCAGGAGGAATCCCGACAGCATTCCGATGACCGGCGAAAGCACGATAAACTTCAAAGTGCGAATCCAAATCTCAGGCTTCAGAATTCCTACGAAGCCGCCGTAGGCAGCAATCCCCGCCCCGGCATAACCACCCAACAACGCATGTGAACTGGAAGTTGGCAAACCCAAATACCACGTGATTAGGTTCCAAATGATGGCGCCCAGGAGCGCACAGAGCAGAACATAAAGGCGCAAATCAGGCGCGATCAGATCCATGCGCACGCCATCGCCAATGGCTTTTGCCACGCGGGTTCCGAAAACTGCAAAGGCGATGAAATTGAAAAACGCTGCCCAAATTACAGCTACGCCGGGTGACAGCACTCTGGTTGAGACAACGGTGGCGATTGAGTTAGCCGCGTCATGAAACCCGTTGATGTAATCAAAAACGAGCGCCAGGAAAACCAGGATGATGACGAAGGCAAGAGTTGCTGTCATAGAAAAAGCGAAGGAACTTGGTAGTTGGATTTTGGCTGGTTGGTCTCTTTGATCGTTAGGCGCTACAGGTCAAAGACCCGAACCAAGACCTAAATTACCAATGCTTGATAATCACGCTCTCAATAATATTCGCGACGTTTTCACAGCGGTCGACGGTCGCTTCCAGCTTTTCGTAGATTTCCTTCCACTTAAGGACAAAGAGTGGATCGCGGTTTTCATGAAAGAGTTCCGCCACCGCCGTGTGATAAATATCGTCCGCCTCGTTTTCCAGCCGGTGCATCTCGACCAGTCTCTGGGTCACTCCCTTGGGGCGTGCCAGTGTCGAAACGATTGCCTGTAATTCGACCGACATTCGCTGGATCACGGAGGCCAAATTGCGGGCGTGGCTGGTAGTCTCGTGAATATCGAACATCACGATCGCCCGGGCGGCGTCGTCGATCAGATCGACAATGTCATCCAGAGCAGAGGACATCAGGTAGATGTCTTCGCGATCAAATGGCGTGATGAATGACTTGTTGAGGCGCGTGGAGATATTGTGAGTTAGTTCGTCACACGCGTGCTCGAGTTCCTTGATGCGTCGAGAATATGCCTCGAAATCGGCGTCCTTGTCAGTCAGCATCTCCATCAATGCTCGCGCCGCATCGGAAATGTAGAGCGTCATCTGCGCAAAGAGATCGAAGTACTGCTCCTCTTTCGGCAGAAAGTTAAAGAATCCCATAACTGTTTGGTCTCCGAATGATTGACGACTTTACAAGGAAGGGCAATATAGCGGAGTAGGTGGCAAATTGTCCATGCAAAGATTGAGCGGCAAAGATTGAGCGGCTCGCTTGCATAATCGGCCGCAACTCGTATATCAACTCTGCGATGGCTGACGAATCATATTATTCTGAAGTGCAGGGCTTTCTGCGGCTGGAAGCAAAAGCTATCGAGCAGCTGGCCGCGACGTTACAGCCGCGAGCAGTCGAGCAGGTGATCGATCTGCTGGTTAAGTGCAGCGGTAAAGTCGTGCTCCTGGGAATTGGAAAGTCGGGAATCATCGCGCAAAAAATCGCCGCGACGATGACCAGCACTGGGACCCCCGCGCTGTATCTGCATCCTTCGGACGCATTACACGGCGGGATCGGCATTGTCAGCGCGAATGATGTCGTCATTGCTTTGAGCAACAGCGGCGAAACTGAGGAAGTGCTGGCGCTGCTGCCCTATCTGAAGCACCGTCAGGTACCGCTGGTCGCCTTACTTGGCAATCTGAATTCTACGATGGCCAGGAAAGCAGACTTTGTCCTGGATGTCTCCGTAACCGAGGAGGCTTGTCCGCTGAATCTTGCACCGACCACCAGCACGACTGTAGCGCTCGCACTGGGCGATGCTTTGGCGTTAACGCTGATGCGCGTCAAAGGGCTGACGCCTGACGAGTTCGCTATCAATCATCCGGCCGGCCGTTTGGGGAAGCGTCTGACATTAAGGGTCTCACATCTCATGCATGCCGGCCGTGAGAATCCCACGGTCACGGAAAATGCGCGCTGGCTGGAAGTGGTTGGCGCGATCAGCAAAGGTGGATTAGGCGCCGTCAGTGTAGTAGGTGACCAGGGTCAGCTCGTGGGTCTAATCACTGACGGAGACTTGCGGCGCGCGATCGAGCGATTGGGTCACGCCGTACTCGAAGGTCTGCATTGCGGTGAATTCATGACTCGCAGTCCAATTTCCTGCAGCCCTGAGTTGCTGGCGTTCGATGCACTCAGATTGATGGAAGAACGTTCCTCACAAATTTCTGTGCTGCCCGTTGTTGATGAAGAGGGCAGAAGTATCGGTCTGGTCAGGCTGCACGACATTGTGCGTAGTGGTCTTTAACAAGTTGTAATCCGGCAGTTGGGAGGCGTTTTTTGAAAAGGCAGTTAAGTACATTGTTACCCGCTCTTTTGATCTTTCTAATGTTCATTCCGAGTTTGCAAGCTCGGTCGCTTGCCCAGGGCGTCTCGCTTTCACCGGAAGCGACCTTTAGTGTTAGCGAGGATCTCCTCAATGCCTTTCTTGAGTCGATGTTTGCGAATCTCAAGGCGCCCTCGGTTCCGCTCGTGCTCACGCCTGCTGATAAGGACCGATCAGCGGCGGACTCCTACGGGTGCTCAAGCGTGCTTAGCCTGCAGCCAGAGGAAGGCGGAGTGAAGACCTCGGTCAAGCTCGAGCAAGGAAAGATTTCAGCTCCGCTTGCATTTGCCGGTTCTTATAACTCAACGCTGCTCGGCTGCATTCAATTTCGCGGTTGGACCAATACGTCCTGGGTTTTGGAATTCGACCGCACGCGCCAGGCAATGCTGGCACGTGTGCAGGTGCAGGACATTCACTTGACGGATGTTCCCGGTCTGGCGAGTGCACCGCTGGTGAAACTGGTGCAGAGTGCGATTGATACTCGGATCAATCCGCTTGAATTATTCAAGCTGGAGCAATTGTCTGGACGGCTACCGCTGCCTCCGCTTAATGGTGCGTTGCGTCTGCGCGCGAAGGAGGTGCGGCCTGAAATCGTGCCAGGCAACCTGCACCTCCACGTGGTCTATGAATTCCTGCCGGACCGGTAAGAAACCTGAACGGCTAAGTTCACGGCCCGCCGGGAAAGAAAAGATCTGCACGCAGGATGCGTGCGGTCCCAGGAATTATTTCTAAGCCTTGGCGGCCTTTGCCGCTTTGGTGCGAATGAAGGCCAGATTCATTTGCGGCAGCGCATTGAACCCAGCAGCTTTGGTGTAGAACTCTTTTGCTTTCGCGAAATCTCCTTTGCCCTGGTAAGCCATTGCCAGACGATAGAGATCGTAAGGGTTTTGTTGATTGGCTTGGGTCAGGTCCTCGATTGCCTTGTCGTACTTCTTTTCCTCCAGGGCGATCATTCCGTTGAGGGAATACAGCTGCTTCACCTGGTTGGCATTCTTGCGGTCGAGCCCGTCCTGGAAGGCAAGCGCTTCAGTTTTCGCCGTCGCCAGGTCTTTCTTGCCGAGCGCCACTCTGGCTAGGTTTACATGACTAAATAACTTCGCGTTGTTCTTGATCTGCGTTGACTGACTGGATTCGTCGCTCATTTTCAGCGCGCGCTCGAAAAGTGTTTTGGCTTCGTCGTACTTTCCGCTCTCGACCATGATGAGCGCCTTTAACAGCACGTCTCCGATCATGTTGGGGACATCGTTGGTTTTTTCTCCAAGCGCGTACTGCTGATCGGCCTCCGCGATTGCCTGATCGAATTTCGAACTGTCAGTGTTGACGACAGTCATTGCAAACAAGGCAGTGCGACGCTCGCCGTCATTGCGAGCCTTGTCGTACATCTTGTGAAGTTCGGCCAGTGCTTCGTCGGGCTTGCCCTGGTACATCAGCGCCGCTGCAATACCAAAGTGTGAATTCACGAAGTTCGTATCGATTTCCAGTGCTTTGCGGTACTGCACGATCGCTTCGTCGAAGCGTCCCATTTTCAAAAGCAATTCTGCGTACGAGTCATAGGGATTCGGATCGCTGGGAATAAGCTCGATGTATTTTTTGAACGCCTGCTCAGCATTGGCGTAGTCAGCGTTCTGGCGGTAGGCATAACCGAGAATATTGAAAGCGGTTGAATAAGTCGGCGAGATCGCGGTGGCCTTCTTGTATTGCTCGATGGCCTGATTCGTCTCCTGTTGTCCAAAGTAGAACCCGCCCAGGGCGAAGTGCGCGCGCTCGTCGTTTGGGAAATCCGCGACCGCTTGCTCGAGGTATTCCTTCTGTTTTACAGCATTGCCGTTGGCCCCGGCTTCAGCACCCAAAATGATCAGGCGCTCTCCTTTTGAAGCTTTGTCCGCGAGCGCGACAGCCTTTTTCAAGTGATCAAAAAACTCTTTCGCTGTCGGGCTGGAAGTGGCCCGGTTGAGCTCCGCCGTGGCGAAGTTTGGATCCAGTGCAATGGCTTTGTCGTAGTGCTGGAGCGAATCAGTGATCAGCAGTCTTTCTGCCAACTCACGTCCCACAAGAAATTCTTTTCTGGCATCTTCGGAGGCGGTGGTGACGGCGATTTTTCCGTTGTCGTTGCTGACGGTGCCGGCTGGCGAGTTCTTTCCCATGTTCGCATCCACGCAGCCGGTTAAGCTGGTGGTGGCGGCGGCGAAGACGATAAGCAAAAGCAGGATCAGAGAACGCATTGTATTTGCTCCTTGCAGAAGTGTGATGAAAGGGACGGAACTCGAGAAGCGTCATCGCAAGCGCTTCAGCGAATCTGGGGAGATAAACACTGCTCTGACTGACTAATTGGAACGGCTTGATGGCGCCGCAGACTACTGAAGCTAAGTGATTGCGTCAAGAAAATTGTGACGAATGACAAATGATTTACGAAGCAGCGGATTTATCCGATATTTCGGAAGAAAGAGTGGGGGTGGTCAGGTGCGCCTGCTTGCTCAGGCGCGCTGGACATTCACATTAATCGGAGTGGGCATGTCTACGATGTCCCAGGCAGAACGAACGCGCAACAGTTTGGACATCAAGCCCGCATGCATAATGTGCCCGCTGCGTTCGGCCCTCACTTTTCCGAGGATGGGCATGCCCAGCAAAGCGAAGTCGCCGATAATGTCGAGAATCTTATGGCGCACAAATTCATCGGGAAAACGCAGACCCGACTCATTCAACATTCCCTCAGGTGTCAACACGATGGCATTATCGAGCGAGCCGCCGCGGATCAGATTCGCGCGCCGCAGCGCTTCAATCTCCTCGGTGAACCCAAAGGTGCGGGCCGAAGCAATCTCGCGACTGAAGTTACCATTCAAGAGTTCAACGGTCCGCTGTTGAATCCCGATCATCGGATGATCAAAATCGATCAGACAGTCGATCTGATAACTGTCTGCAGGCTCAACACTGATGCGACGCTCGCCTTGTTCATAAGAGATTTTTTCGCGGACCAACAATGCTCGGCGCGCCAGCGGTTGAGTCACAACACCAGCTGCTTCGATCATTTCTGCGAATGCTTCGGCCGAGCCGTCCATGATCGGGATTTCGAGGTTGTCGACTTCGATGAAAGCATTGTCCACGCCCAGGCCGCGCAACGCTGAGAGCAGATGCTCAACCGTAGAGAGCATGACGCCGGTGCGCATTAAGGTTGTGGCATAGCCGCAATGGGCCACTGACTCCACCGTGGCGGGAATCTCAAAGCCGCCCAGGTCAGTGCGGCGAAAAACGTAACCAGTATCCGGCGGCGCCGGCAGCAAGCGAACACGCACCGGGACAGCTGTGTGCAGGCCGGTCCCCGAGGTTTCAACCGGCGTTTTAAGAGTTGTCTGTTTGATCAATGGATCACAGCCCTCTGCTCGCGCAACGTGAAAAACGATTTCGATTGTTACTGAAGAGCAAGATCGATGCCGGGAGAATTTTCAGCAATCTTCATGTTCCAGTGTGGCGAGCACGCCACATGTGCGCTGCGGAGTGTGATTATTAGCCACGGCGTTAGCCGCTGGTGCGCGAAGAGTTCTCGCTGTTAGGCGTGCAGGCAACTTCGTCGTAAAATCTACATCGAAGCAGGTTCGAAAGGATTTTTAAAGAGAAAGAATATGGCGTTACTCGATATTGTGACCTGGCCGGCAACGGTGCTTGATACCCCGGGAGATCCGGTTACCGTTTTCGATGAAAAGCTGAAAAAATTAGTCAGCGATATGTTCGAGACGATGTACGAAGCTCCGGGCGTCGGGCTCGCGGCGGTCCAGGTCGGCGTAGCTAAACGGCTTTTTGTGATGGATTGTTCCGGCGGCAAGGATCCCGATCAGCGCATCGTTCTGATTAATCCCGAAGTGCTGGCGGTGGAAGGGAACCAGAATGGCGAAGAGGGCTGTCTTTCCTTTCCGGGAATATTCACCCCAGTCGAACGCAGTCTACGCGCCGTAGTTCGGGCTCAGGATATCAACGGCAATGAGATTGAAGTCGACGGCATGGACCTGACTGCTCGCTGCATGCTGCATGAAACAGACCACTGCGATGGCATTGTTTTCCTGGACAAGATGAGTTCGCTGAAGCGCGAATTGGTCAAACGAAAGATCCGAAAGCTACAGAAGACCGGCAAGTGGAATTGATCCGGGCCTCACGAGAACTTACAGAGCGGCCAATGCGCAAAAGCGATTGGCCGCTTTTTCTTATGGAGGTCTTACGAGACACTGCGGCGGCGTTCCGGTTGGACCAAAGCTCGTGTTAGTATTTACAAAATTAAAAGCCCAAATTGGAGTTCAAGATGATCACAGACTTCCGTAATGAACCGTTAACTGACTTTCAGAACGAAGAGAACGCCACCGCTATGAGTGCGGCAATTGAAAAAGTGAAGCAGCAGCTCGGTCGCGAATATCCACTGGTGATTGGCGGCGAGCGCATCATTACCGACGCCAAGTTCGACAGCATCAATCCAGCCAAACGCACCGAGGTCGTCGGCACTTTTCAAAAAGCGACCAAAGAGCTAGCTCAGCGAGCGGTGGACGCCGCGCAGGCAGCATTCAAATCATGGAGCGCAACACCGCCTGCGGAGCGCGCCAACCTGCTGTTGACCGTGAGCGGATTAATCCGCCAGCGCAAGCACGAGTTCTCAGCGTGGATGATTCATGAAGTGGGTAAAACCTGGGCCGAAGCTGACGGCGATACCGCCGAAGCAATTGATTTCTGCGAATTTTACGCCCGTGAGATGCTGCGCTATGCGGAGCCGCAACCGCTGACAAAGATTGATGGCGAGAGCAACTCTCTGGAGTATATTGCGCTTGGGGTCGCGACAGTGATTCCGCCGTGGAACTTTCCTTTGGCGATCATGGCCGGTATGACCGGAGCGGCAATCGTCACCGGCAATACCGTCGTGCTTAAGCCTTCGTCTGACGCACCGGCGATCGCCTACAAGTTTTTTGAATTGCTTGAGGAAGCAGGGCTGCCTGCCGGGGTAGTCAACTTCACCACCGGATCAGGTGCGGAGGTAGGCGACGTCATAGTCGATCATCCCCGGACGCGATTCATCTCCTTTACCGGCTCGAAAGAAATTGGGCTGCGCATCAACGAGCGCGCGGCAAAAGTTCAGGAGGGCCAGATCTGGATTAAGCGGGTGATCGCCGAGATGGGTGGAAAGGATGCGATCATCGTCGCCGAAGATGCGGACCTTGACGACGCCGCGACGGGTATTGTGCAGTCCGCTTTTGGATTTCAGGGCGAGAAATGCTCAGCTTGCTCGCGCGCAATCATCGACGCGAAAGTCTATGACTCGATGTTGGAAAAGATCGTCGCGCGCACCGAGAAGATTGCCGTCGGTGATCCGACTGATCCGGCGACAACCATGAGCGCCGTCATTAATGAGAAGGCTTTCAAAACCATCAACAATTACATTGAAACCGGAAAAGCTGAAGGAGGCCGGGTGTTGATCGGCGGCGGCTCTGACGGCGAGCAGGGATTTTTTATCGAGCCTACCGTCATCGCTGATGTGAAACCCGGGGATACCATCGAACAGCAGGAGATTTTTGGACCAGTGCTCGCGGTTATTAAAGCCAGGGACTATGACGACGCCTTGCGCATTGCGAATGATACTGAGTTTGGTTTGACGGGCGCGGTTTTTAGCGCCGATGAAGAGAAGCTGGAGCGGGCCCGACGCGAGTTCCACGTCGGGAATCTTTACCTGAACCGGAAATGCACGGGCGCATTTGTTGGAGTGCATCCGTTTGGTGGCTTCAATATGTCCGGCACCGATTCCAAGGCGGGTGGCCGTGACTATCTGTTGCTGTTCATGCAGGCAAAGCTCTCGTCTACTAAGATGGGTGCCACGCAGCGGAAAAAGGCCGAGGCGGGAACAACCGCGTAACCTGTTAGCCCTTTATTTTTTCCGTTGCGAGTTTACTATCAGCCCGCAGGTGACAGTCTTCTTAGCTGTCACCTGCTTTTATTTTTCGAGATTATGCGAATCGTATTTATGGGAACTCCCGCCGCAGCCGTCCCGGCATTGCAGCGCTGCCTCGATGACGGGCATGAGCTCGTTGCCGTCTGGACTCAACCCGATCGACCTGCGGGACGGGGCAAGAAGATCACGAGCTCACCTATTAAGGAATTCGCACTCACTCACAAGCTGACTGTGCACCAACCGGCGAAGATTAAGACCGCAGAGTCGCGCGAGCTGTTTGTGTCGCACGCAGCAGATCTCGTGGTAGTCGTCGCTTACGGTCGGATACTGCCGCTTGAGTTTTTGCGTGCGCCGCGCCGCGGTTGCGTTAACGTTCACTTCTCGTTGCTGCCTTTATACAGAGGGGCAGCGCCGGTCAATTGGGCCATCGTGAACGGTGACACAAAGACCGGCGTGACGACGATGTTCATTGAAGAGCAACTGGATGCCGGCCCAATCCTGCTGCAGAGGGAAACGCACATCGTCGCTGAAGAAACAGCGCCGCAACTGATGGCGCGGCTGGCTCCGCTGGGGGCTGATTTGCTTGGTGAGACATTGGCGCGGCTCGGTGATCTGACGCCCCGGCCACAACACGACGGAGATGCGACCTTCGCGCCAATGTTGGAAAAAGATGACGGGTTGATCAATTGGTCCTCTGCTGCCCCCGTCATCGAACGGGCAGTACGCGGTTTCCAGCCCTGGCCAAACGCACACACGCATTTTGGTTCACATCGTCTGATCGTCTGGCGTGCGAGCGTCGAACAGGGTTACGAGCCTTCCGGTCCGGTTATCAGTCCGGGGGAAGTATTGACAGCGCATGGCGACGATCTGATTGTGATGTGTGGCGGTGCTACGGCTCTGCGCCTTCTGGAAGTGCAGCCGGAAGGGAAGCGGCGCATGAGTGTGAGAGATTTTATGAACGGCACGCAGGTGCGCCCCGGCGAGAAGTTTGAATAGAAGTTGATTGATTGGCGATAGCTGATAGACGGTAGCCCCGCATGCTTTCACGATTCTTGTGATTAATAAAAAAGCGAGTACAAAGAGTTCAAGTGCGCCGGCAATCATCTCGCCAGCGAGGCTGGTGGCGTGTGAGATTCTGCAGCGCGTCGAAAGTGATCGCGCTTTTGCGTCGGTCCTGCTTGCTGCGCATGCGGATGAACTGCAGCCCAATGATCGAGCTCTCTGTCACGAGCTGGTGCTGGGCGTACAGAGACGCCGGCTCTGGCTGGATCGCCTGATGGCGCACTATGCCAGACGAGATCCCGAACAACTGGACACTGCTGTTCGGGTAGCCTTATGGCTTGGTCTTTACCAGCTTCGATTTCTATCAAAGATTCCTGCATCTGCAGCTGTCAATGAGTCAGTCAATCTGGTGCGCCGCGCGCGTCTGCGTTCGGCAGTACCATTTGTCAATGCGGTCCTGCGTCGTGCCGCAAGCGAGCTGAATTACGATCCAGTTACTGAGACTGCAGATCCAATTGAGCGGCTGGCTATCAGTACCTCGCATCCACTTTGGTTGATTGAGCGCTGGGTCGCGCATTGGGGGTTGGAACATACCGCCTCTTTTGCCCAGGCTAACAACGAACCGCCGCCAGTTTCGCTTCGGATCGTCAACTCGAAGTTGAACCAGCCGGCGGTGCTGGCCCGGTTCGAGTCCGCGGGAGTCGAAATTCTTCCCTCAACGTTTGCTGCCGGCGCCTGGCGAACAAAACGCGCGGCCGTTGTTCTGCAGGAGTTTGCTGGTAGCGGTCTGATCTATGTACAGGATGAAGCGTCACAACTGGTGGCTGAAGTTTTGGACGCGCGCCCAGGCGATAAGGTGCTGGACGTTTGCGCCGCGCCGGGAAGTAAGACCACGAATATCGCCGATCGCTTGCGCGACGGGGGACTGGTCGTGGCAACCGATCTTTACGAGCATCGCCTGCGAACTGTTCAGGCCACTGCCGCAACGCACGGGCTTTCGAATATTCGCTGTGTAGCCGTGGACGCGCGTGACGGATTGCCATTCGGCGAAGCGATTTTTGATCGCGTGCTGGTCGACGCACCCTGCACAGGCACGGGAACACTGAGGCGCAACCCAGAGATTCGTTGGCGAATTTCAAGCGATGATATTGCTGAGCTGGCTGAACGGCAATTGAAAATCCTTATCAGCGCCAGTCTTTGGGTGAAGCCGGGCGGGAGTCTGGTCTATTCCACCTGTTCGGTTGAACCGGAAGAAAACGAGAGAGTAGTAAGCAGGTTTCTCGGACGAACGAGCAATTTTGTGCCGGCGAGCCTGGCTGTTAACTCAAAGCTGATCACAGAGTCAGGAGCCGCTCGGCTTTGGCCTCAGCGCGAGGGTTCTGATGGTTTTTTCATTGCGGCTTTCACACGCCGACAGAGATAAGCGCTTCTTGCGAGGGGTGTTGCCGGATGTTAGACTGCGCAACTTGGCCTCCGCCCTTAATTGTTGGAACGCAAAGCGGTGACTCTGATAAACCAATGTTGAAAGCGCTGAAAAGACTCGGGATCGTAGTGCTAATTGGCGTAGTCTTTTTATTCGGCCTTGCTACCACGGTTTATCTTTCATTGCGCAGCCCGGCGGTGACGGTGCCTGAGGTTGTCGGTAAAGATCGGACGGATGCCGAAAATGATTTGCAAAACGCGGGTCTCAACTTTCGCATTCGCGCCGCTCGCCCCAGCCGGCAGATGAAGCCGGACACTGTAATGTTCCAGCTGCCGCGCGCGGGGGAAGTTGTCAAAGCCGGTCAGACCGTGGCGGTTGATGTTTCGCGAACGCCGAAGGAAGGCGAAGCCTCAGAGACTATTTCGGGGCATGATAACTCGAACGCTGCAGCCGATAATGACAACAAGAATGAGAACGCATCAGCAGCGGCAGCGAACTCGAATGAAAACAAACCGAAACGGAATCGGAATGTGAACGCCAACGCTAATGGCAACAAGAACGCAAACGGCAACAGGAACGTGAATACGAATCGCGCCAATGCTAACGTGAAGCCGAATTCGAATGTGAACAACGCCAACTCTGCCGCTACTCATGCGAATACGAACAGCCATAAGCCACCGGCTGACAACACGAATGCTCCCCGTTCCAACCGTAATGCTAACCGGTCTACGCCCAGGCCGACACCAGGGGAAAGACGATAGTCGTTGCGACCGGCCACCATACCGCGTGACTCGAACAGCGCATGAACACCAGAACGATCTATATCGCTCCTTCGATACTCTCGGCAGACTTTGCACGACTGGCTGACGAGATCAAGACGGTTGAGCAAGCTGGGGCGGATGTGCTTCACGTAGATGTCATGGACGGCCACTTTGTGCCGAACATCACCATAGGCATGCCCGTCGTCAAAGCTTTGGCTGGAGTGACGCGACTACCGATTGATGCCCACTTGATGATTAGCGAGCCCGGCCGTTACGCAGAAGAATTTGTTAAAGCCGGAGCGCAGATGGTATCCGTGCATGTGGAAGCCGATGCCCATCTGCATCGTACGGTAATGGGGATCAAGGAAGCGGGCGCTCAGGCTGGAGTTGTTCTTAATCCGGCCACACCTATTGAATCGCTGGATGAGATCCTGGAGTTCGTCGACTACATTTTGATCATGTCAGTCAATCCCGGTTTTGGTGGCCAAAAATTTATCCCGACCGCGCTCGACAAAGTCCGCCGGTTAAGACAGCGAATCGATCACCGCAGTCTGCCCGTCCGTATCGAGATCGATGGCGGGGTCGACGTCAACAACATCAAAAAAGTGGTTGAAGCCGGGGCAGAAATTATCGTGGCGGGCTCGGCGATTTTTGGGGCGAAAGATCCGGGGGTGGCCGTTCGGGAGTTGCGCGAAGCCACCGTACAATGGGTTTAATGAATTTTTCCGCGCTTTGACAGCCTTTCAGCGAGGGAAGCGCATCATAGCGTCGCGCTTATCGTCTGTTGCGAGTTTGCTGGTTGCGTCACTTTTGGATTGTGCTCTCGCTCGTTGCTGGGAGAGTTTCTCCTCGGTAACCGTGTAATAGTTTTTTGGAGGATTTAATCATGCGTTTTCGCCCTCTCAGTTTGCCCGTCGTGGCGTTGCTTTTGCTAACCGTGCCTGGCTTCCATGCTGCGGCGCAAAATACCAGCTCGACCGTGCAGCGACTCGACATAATGCGCTCGAAGCTCGAGGTCATGCATCGCTCGCTCAATAGCGCTATCGCCGGCATTCCCGAGAAATCGCAGGACAAGACCAAGAAGGTGGTGGATCCCGACGATCCTCGAACTCGGCTGCAGGGGCTCGCAAAAGAGGTTTCAACTGTTTTGTCGGAGGTGAACGATCTCCACGCCAAACAAGAGCGTTCCGAGAAAGTAGAAGTATCAAAACTGGAAGCGCTCGAGACTTCGGTGACGGAGTTAGACGGCCGCGTTCAGACTGCGCTGCAGGCAACTGCAAGTGCGCGAACCGGTGGCGCGTCGACTGGCGGAGATTCAGGCGCGAAGAAAGGTCAGAAAAAAGGATTTAAACTTTGGCCCTTCGGGGGAGGCGCCAAACAGAGTGAGTTCGAAGACTTGACGAGCGTGGTTGCTCCGGGTCGTGATCGCGTTTTGTTCGAAACTGCTGCCAAAGAAGTTCGCAAGGGATCTCATGAGACCGGCCGGCTGTTGTTCACGACCATCATCACCACTTATCCCGATTCGCCATTCCTGCCGCTGGCCAAGCTGGCAATTGCCGATTCCTTTTATCTTGAAGGCGGAACGAGTTCTCTGATTCAAGCCGGAGCCTCCTACCAGGACTGGCTGACATTCTTTCCGACTGACCCCCTGGCCGACGCAGTCATGTTGAAAGTTGCTGAAGCGGAAATGCGTCAAATGGGATTGGCGGATCGAGACGTCACACACGCGCGCAAAGCTGAACAACGTCTCAAAGCCCTCTTGCAGCAATACCCGCAAACCAAATTGCGAGCTGAAGTGGCGGAACACCTGCGCGAAGTGCAGGAGAATCTGGCCATGCACAATTTCGGCGTGGCCTTGTTCTATTATGACTCGCGCTATGTTCATGGTAAGGGTGGCCTCAAGGGAGCCCAATCGCGCCTCAAAGAAATCGTGGATAAGTATCCTGACTTTTCCTACATGGACGAAGTTTTATTCCGCCTGGCGACCACATATCAACAAGAGGAAGAACCCGACGAGGCAGCCAAATACTATCAACGAATTGTGCGCGATTACCCCAACAGTAATTTCATTGAGAAATCTACTGATCAGCTCGGTATTATCGGAGCAACAGTTCCCGAACCCGATCCGGCCCGCAAGAACGTGGCGCCGCCTGAACACCCTAGCTTTATGGGTAACCTGATGCAGCAGGTGGCTGGTCGAGCAGATGTAAGCGTGGGTAAAGACGGAATCCTGATTAGCCGTGACCACAAGGCAGGCCAGGACCTGATTGATCAAGCTCTCAAGTACAACGGTCAACTACCAAGCAACACGACTCCAGTGGCTCCTGTGCAACTGCGAGACTCGAAAGCCAGGGCAACCGAAACTCCGGCAGTGCAGCCACCGCCGCCCGGAACTGATAAGCCTTAACCAGTCGTTTGCGAATATGAACTAACGGCCCGCAGCATGTTAGACTGCGGGCCGTTCAGTTTTAGAAGGTGCACATGACGAACCAGACGTTACCAGTTAACTACCAACCGGAGTTGCGGCGTCGCCAGAGACTGGCGGCCACGACAATCCATGCGTTGCTGGCTTTGACGGTCGCGCTGTCGCTGGCGGCGTTCCTGGGGCGCAACCGCTTTCACCAGCAGGATAACTCCCAGCTCGAGATGGCTCTGAAAATCACGATCGTATTCTTTGGCGTCGGGTCAGTCGTTTTGCGACGAACAAGATTTTCCGCCATGCGCTTGCGTGATATTGCCGGCGTCAGAGGTGTATCAGGCTTGTTGGCCACCTTGCAGAAAACCACTATCCAGGTAAGTTTGTTGGGGGCCGCGGTCGCGGTTTTTGGATTTGTTGCCACTGTCATTACCGGCAATACCTTCGACACTTACGGGGCCGGCGCCATTGGGGTTTTTGTACTCCTGAACTGTTATCCTACCCTCAGTTCATGGCAAAAGACCGCCGTGCGATTCGATCCGGCCCAGGCGTCAGCACGCTAACCAAGAGTCTCCCAAAGAAGCTGTGCCGAAATACGACTTCATACTGCCTTCGTTTGCGAAAATTAACTGGTCGTTGCGGATTCTGGGTCGACGTGAGGACGGGTATCACGAGATCAGAACACTCCTGCAGACGGTTTCACTTCAGGATGAACTCCATTTTGCAACGGCAGAATCGAGCGATATAAATCTCTCCTGCGATGATCCTAAGATCCCGCTCGGCGAAGACAATCTCATAATTCGTGCGGCGAATATTCTTCGCGACCGCTTCGAGGTCACAGCCGGCGCCAGTCTTCATCTACAGAAAAATATTCCGGCACAGGGGGGCCTCGGTGGGGCTTCGTCAAATGCGGCGGTTGCGTTGCTTGGTTTGGCCTATTTATGGCGTTTGCGGCCGCGGTTTGAGGAACTGCACGAGCTGGCGGCACGATTGGGGGCCGACGTGCCATTCTTCCTGAGCGGTGGTACCGCGCTAGCAAGCGGCACCGGCACAGACATTGAGCCGCTCGCGGATCGCGAACGAAAGTACCTTGTGATAGTGACTCCAAAGGCGACCGTTTCGACCGCTGCAGCTTATCAGGCCCTCAAAGCGCCTGCCTTGACATCCTCAGGAGACGTCTCTATTCTCTCTTTTTCTCATGCGGAGGTTGATTTAGAACTTTCGCATCTATGGGAGTCGCACAACGACTTTGAGAACGTGATCTTTGCATCTGAGCCGGAAATTGAGCGGGTGAAGCAAGCGCTGCTCAAAGTTGGTGCCGGCAGCTCGTTGTTAGCTGGAAGCGGTTCGAGCGTATTTGGTATCTTTGAAAGCAGAGAAGAGCAGGAGCGCGCCGTCATAGAAATGGAGGCGGAAAGTGATTGGCGCGTTTTTCCTGCTGTTACCGTGTTGCGTGATGAGTATTTGCGGGCATTGGGTACATGCATAGATATCTTATCGCTCAAATAAGATGGTCTCGCTCTAAACAATCTGAGACTTAACACTGGGGCGTCGCCAAGTGGTAAGGCACCGGTCTTTGGATCCGGCATTCGTAGGTTCGAATCCTTCCGCCCCAGCCAGAAACGCCGTGACCTGTGATGTGTGACAAGTTATGAGCCCGACACTCCTAGCTTGTCATTCGTCATTTTTCAACTGTGATCTGTTACTGACTTTATGAGCACAACGGGCGGGATCAAAATCTTCTCCGGGAACGCTAATCCGAAACTGGCGGAAGAGATTTGTCGTCAGTTGGGCTGCGATATGGGGCGGGCCTTCGCGGAACGCTTCTCGGACGGCGAGTTCAATTTTCAGATCGATGAGAACGTGCGCGGCGGCGATGTCTTTATTGTGCAGCCGACCTGTCCGCCCACCGATGCTCACGTGATGGAGTTGCTGGTGATGCTGGATGCTTTCCGGCGCTCATCGGCCGAACGCATTACGGCCGTGATTCCGTATTACGGTTATGGTCGTTCGGACAAGAAGGACCGGCCGCGCGTGCCGATTTCGGCGCGCCTGGTAGCCAATCTGATTACCGTGGCGGGCGCCGATCGCCTGCTGACAATCGATCTGCACGCTGCGCAGATTCAGGGGTTCTTTGATATTCCCGTGGATCACCTTTATTCGGCCCCGGTGATGATTGGTTACTATCAGGACAATCCGTTGCCGAATCTGACCGTGGTTGCCCCGGATACCGGCGGCGCCGAACGGGCTAGGGCATATGCCAAGCGCCTGAACGCCGAACTGGCGTTATGTGACAAACGTCGCGAAAAGGCGAACGTGGCCGAGGTAATGAATGTGGTAGGTGATGTGCGGGGACGCAGCTGTCTGATTGTCGATGATATGTGCGACACAGGCGGCTCACTGACCAAGGTGGCCCGGGCTTTGAGAGAAGCGGGAGCGGCCAGGATCGATGCCTGTTTTACGCATCCCGTACTTTCGGGCCATGCCGTTGAGCAGTTGGCAAAATCCGAGATCGAGCAGATAATCGTCACGAACACGATTCCCTTGCACGAAAACGCGTGCAAGTTGAATAAGATAAAGGTTCTAAGTATCGCGCCATTACTGGCGAAAGCGATCAAGTCGATCCACGAGGAGACGAGCGTCTCTTCGCTCTTCGTATGAAGGGCAAACACTGATGGCTTGAAGGGAAGACCATCAGCGATTAGTTCTGAGATTTCCGATCTCAGCTCTCAGGTGATGTGCGGCGTTAATGAGGACTCTCGTTACCTGCCAGCCTGAGAACTTAAGATCTGAAATCTCAAAGCTGATCGCTGAGCGTTTGTAAAGGGAGCAATTATGTCAGAAAAGAAAGATATTACCGTTCGCGCCAAGCAGCGCGAGGGCCGCGGCAAAAACGATTCGCGCCGCGCGCGCCGCGAAGGTTTGGTTCCTGTAACCGTTTATGGCGGTGAAGGCGGGTCCGTTTCGGCACTCGCGCCATTGCGTGATCTGGCGGCGATTCTGCGCTCGGACTCGGGACGCAACACCATCTTCAGCCTCGATATTGAAAACGTCGGCGCTAATGAAGTGATGTTTCACGATCGCCAGGTAGATCCAATTCGCGGACGTCTCATCCACGCTGACTTTCGACGGCTGGTAGCAGGTGAAAAAATCCAGGTGACTGTTTCGATTCACCTCGTTGGCGAGCCCATCGGTGTTAGCGAACAGCAGGGCTTCCTGGAACAGATTGTGCGCGAGATCGATATCCGTTGCGATCCGAGAGACATTCCCGAGTCGATCAACGTGGACGTTTCCGGTCTGGGAGTTCACGACGTGCTGCACGTTTCCGACATCGCCACCGATGAACGCATCGAGATTCTGGCAGCTTCTGACGCGGTCATCGCCACCGTGGGTATCGTTCAGGAAGAAGCTGCGGCACCAGCGCCCGAGGGTGAGACTCCAGCTGAACCTGAAGTTATCGGCAAGGGCAAGAAGGAAGATGAAGGCGGCGAGTCAGAGAAGTAACGAAGATAGACCGGGGAACGATAGGTTCATGTTCAACTGCCTATCCTCCCTCGTCATTCGATTCTGGATTCGACAATGTTTTTGATTGTGGGGCTTGGTAACCCCGGCCTGGAATATGAATGGACGCGTCATAATCTGGGGTTCATGGTGATTGATAAGTTAGCGCGCGATGCCGGCGCCGAAGTAAAGCGACGGGAATGCTCTTCGCTGGTCGGACGGGCCGAGCTTGAAGGTCAGAAGGTTGAATTAGTAAAACCACAGACTTTCATGAACTTGAGTGGAGGAGCTGTTGGTTGTCTGCTGGCAAAACGTGAGGCATCCGCCGCAAGCCTGCTGGTAATTAGCGACGACCTGGCATTGCCTCTGGGTAGCATCCGCATCCGTCCGCAAGGTTCCGCCGGCGGCCACAATGGATTGAAATCCATTATCGCGTCGCTGGGCAGTAACGAGTTCATCAGGCTGCGCATCGGGATTCAACCGGAACATCCCACGGCCGATGTAAAAAGTTTTGTGCTGGAACCCTTCCCCAGAGCGGCTCGGGCACAGGTAACAGAAATTATTGACCGGAGCGCTGAGGCGGCGCGGACAATTCTACGAGACGGTGTTTTGAAAGCAATGGCCGAATATAACTGAGAGCATCCGCATTCAGCATTCGGATAACCCTTCTTGCTTCACAAAGAGTGAGGCTGGACATCCATAAGGAGGATGAATTTTGGCAGGACTAAGACAGTATGAAGTGCTCTTTATCGTCGATCCCACTGCGGACGACGATGAAGTCGCAAAGATCACCGATACCTTCACGCAGATCATTACAGATCAGGGCGGCACCATCACCAGGGCCGAAACCCTCGGTCGACGTCAACTTGCGTACGAGATTCTGCGCAAGAAGGAAGGCATCTTTATCGACATTGAGCTTGAAGGCTCGGGCAAGGAAATAGCCGAACTGGAGCGTCGCATGCGCGTCAACGATCGTGTCTTGCGCTATCTCACCGTGCGCCTGGACGAGGAACGCCAGCGGGCTGAGAAGTTCAAGGACAAACGCGCCCGCAAGGCTGCCAAGCGACCGTTTGGCGCCGGCCAGTCTGCGCGTCGGGGAACGTCAGATTTTGCTCCCGCCGCTGCCGATGAGGCGAGCGAAGGCTAGCACCAGTTGGATGGAGCATGGCCGGACAAGGTCTTATACCTGAACCCGCCGCCCGTTCACTTACGAGACATACGAGGTAAACATGTCAGCTAATTACGAAGATCGCAACCGCAATTACGAAGATCGCCAACGCAACTACGACAACGATGACGATGGCGACCGGGGACGTGGGGGACGTGGCGGACGCCGCATTCACCGGCGTCGCATTTGTCGTTTCTGCATCGAGAAAGTCGATATCATCGATTTTAAAGATCTCAGGCTCCTGTCGAACTATGTTCCGGAGCGGGGAAAGATTTTGCCACGTCGCATCTCGGGCAACTGTGCCATCCACCAGCGTATGCTGGCCGAGGCCATCAAGCGAGCGCGCAACATTGCGTTGTTGCCGTACACCACTGATTAAGAGAAGGAACAAAAGTTATGGCACACACACGCATTCTTTTACGAGAAGACATTGATGACCTGGGCGCGCGCGGAGAGATCGTGCGCGTGCGCGCTGGTTATGCACGCAACTATTTACTGCCGCGCAAGCTGGCAGTCCAGGCTACGGCCACCAACGTGAAGGCTATCGAACAGGAGCGCGCCGGTCTCTTGAAACGCGAAGCTACCGAACGTTCGACCGCTGAAGCTCAGGGCGAACAGTTGGGTAAGCTGGTCCTGTCTTTCATGCGCAAGGCTGGAGAACAGGGAGCGCTCTACGGCTCAGTTACATCCATGGATGTAACTGAGGCGCTGCAGGAAAAGGGTTACGAAATTGACCGTCACCGGATCACCCTGCGGGAACCCCTCAAGCGGCTCGGCGAGTATCAGGTACCGGTGCGTTTGCATCGCTCGGTATCCGTCGATCTGCAGGTCAAAGTAGTTGCGGAAGGCGAAGCCATCGCCGGTCACATGGCTGCCGCAGAGGCGCCAGCAGGCGGGCAGCCGGCCGAGGAAGAGACCACCGGCGACGAATCGAATAGCGCGGAGTAACATCCACGCCGGGAGCGAAAAAAAACGCGTCCTCTTTTGGCCGCGCCAAAGTCGCTATAGTATAGTGCGACGCTGTAAGCTGTGTTGTGAAAGCACCTTGCAGCGTCGCATTTTCGTCTAACATTCCCTTAAGACTGCTGAGAGTTTCATGGCTGTTCCTGATCCTATCCGCGACCGTTCTTTTGAACGGTCATTACCAAACAGTTCCGAAGCGGAGCGCGCCATCCTGGGCGCGGTGGTGCTCGACAACGGGCTCATCAGTCAGGCGATTGAATTACTCACGCCGGACGACTTTTACGTCCCCTCACACCGGCGCATCTTCTCCGCCATGATTGGTCTCTTCGAACACGGCGCGGAAATCAATCCCATCCTGATCGGTGAAGAACTTAAAAAAGAAAACGCGCTCGAGACCGTGGGCGGCATCAGCTTCATTACGAATCTCACCTATGGCCTGCCCCATTCAACGAACATTATTCATTACGCCAAAGTCGTGCGCGGCAAATCATTGCTGCGACGGTTGATCAAGACGGCGAGCAAGATCACCAATGAGGCCCTCGAAGAAGAGGAAGAGGCCGGTATTATTCTCGATCATGCCGAGCACGCCATCTTTGAACTTGCCGACGAGCGCATTCGCCAGGGATTTACGCACGTCGAACCGGTAGCACGCGCCCTGCTGGATAAGATCCAGGAAATGGAAGGCAGGCAGGTAGTGCTGACCGGCTTGACCACGGGCTTCGTTGAACTCGATGAAAAGACCTCAGGATTGCAGCGTTCGGATTTGATCATCCTAGCGGCCCGGCCTTCGATGGGGAAGACCAGTTTCGCGCTCATGCTCGCGGAAAACGCGGCGATTGAGACAGGCGCGGTGGTCGGCATTTTTTCGCTTGAAATGTCAAAAGAATCCCTCGTCATGCGCATGTTGTGTTCGCAGGGGAACATCGATGCGCAGCGTTTCCGGAACGGCTTTCTTTCGCGAACTGAATGGGCGCAAATTGCCAAGTCGCTGGGCACGCTGGCCGATACAAAAATATTTTTGGATGACACGCCTGGTATCACCGTGCTGGAGATGCGGGCCAAGTGCCGCCGGCTTGCGGCTGAACAGAAGCGTCTCGATTTGATCATCGTGGATTACCTCCAGTTGATGTCCGGAGGAAAGCGGACCGAGTCTCGCCAGCAGGAAGTTTCTCAGATCTCGCGCGAGTTGAAAGCGCTCGCCAAAGAAATGAACGTTCCCCTGGTGGCCTTGTCGCAGCTGTCACGTGCCCCGGAAGCTCGCGCCGATCACCGCCCGCAGCTATCTGACTTGCGCGAATCCGGAGCACTCGAGCAGGACGCCGACCTGGTGGCTTTTCTCTATCGCGAAGAGGCTTACAAGACGCCGGACGAGCGACAGGCCATGCCTGAGGATCGAAAAAATATCGCCGAGCTGATTCTGGCCAAACAGCGCAACGGCCCCACCGGCACCGTCGAACTGCGCTTCGTCCCCTCGAGCATGCGCTTCGATAATCTTTATCGCGGGGAGTGATCCGGCCACTGACTGCACTACTCGCGATGCACGATTCAACCAATCAAAAATCCAGCACTGTCACACCGGCACGTCCGACGTGGGCAGAAATCGATCTCGATGCGCTGGCTGCAAACTTTCAGATTGTCCGCGATCATGTAGGCGCCTCCGTCAAAATCATGGGAGTGGTGAAGGCGAACGCTTATGGTCATGGCGCTGTTCGCTGCGCACGTCGCCTGGCTGCTGCCGGTGCGGATTGGTTCGGCGTGGCGACGCCCGAAGAGGGAATCGAGTTAAGGCTGGCTGGTATCGCACAGCCGATATTGTGCCTGGGTGGATTTTGGGACGGCCAGGAGCCGTCGCTAATTCAGTACAAGTTGGTGCCAGTGGTCTATCGGCTTGAGATGATTGCCGCTCTGAATCAAGCGGCGTCCGCAGCAGGTACGATTGCTGATGTGCATGTGAAAGTCGATACGGGTATGGGCCGGCTGGGTGTGCGGTTTGATGAACTCGATGCGTTCGCGACCGCGCTAAAGACTTTCAAGAACATTCGCGTTGACGGTCTGATGACCCACCTGGCCGCTGCAGACGATCAGACCTGCGAACCGTTGACTAAGAGCCAGGTGGAGAGATTTGAACGAGCGGTTTCTGTCTTTGCAGCGCACGGTTTCAAGCCGGAGCACCGGCACCTCGCAAATTCCGCGGGTACTTTCGATCAGCCTGCAGCTCGGGGGACTATGGTCCGTCCGGGGGGCGTGCTTTATGGTCTGTGGCGCGATGTTTTGGATCCAACCCAACGCCGCGAACAGAAGTTTCGCCCTGTAATGTCTCTGCGCTCGCGCATAACTCTTTTGAAGTGGGTGCCGCCGGGAGAGACGCTTGGCTACGGTTGCTCCTTCGAAGCAACACGACGAACGCTGGTGGCTACGCTGCCCGTTGGCTATCACGACGGTTACATGCGCGGACTGTCAAATCGCGGTCGAGTGATTGTGCGTGGCGCCTATGCCTCAGTGATCGGCCGCATCTCGATGGACCTGACGCTGCTCGATGTTACCAATATCGCCGGTGTTGAGGTTGGCGACGTGGTGACGCTGCTCGGACCTGACGAAGGGACCGGTGGTTTGTCCCTGGCTGCTGAGGATCTCGCCAAAGTCGCCGGAACAATCTCATACGAAGTCACTTGTGGCATCAGCAACCGGGTCCCACGCATCTACTTACCTGCATGAGATCATTGGCCAACGAAATCGATCGGCAGGAAGTGCTGCAGCGGCTATCCAAATTGACCGCAAATGCAACCCGGCGGTGGGGCAGGATGAATCCTCACCAGATGATTTGTCACCTAAACGACTCGTTTAAAGTGGCAACGGGAGAAAAAGTCGCCGGCTCAAGCAGTAACTTTTTCACCCGCAGTATAGTGAAGTGGGTTGGCCTATATGCTCCGTTGCCCTGGCCCAAAGGCGTTCCTACCCGGCCGGAGATGGATCAGCAATCAGGAGGCACGCCGCCACTTGAATGGGATAAAGATCTGTACGCTCTCGATCTGATGGTTAGACGATTTTCCCACGAGCCTCGCGATTTCGCGTGGCAGCCTCATCCGCTTTTTGGAACGATGCCCACCAGCGCCTGGTTACGCTTTGGCTACCTGCATCTCGATCATCACCTGCGCCAGTTTGGGCTTTAGGATCGCCGCTAATAGGAGGCAGGGATTGCTTTGCCCAAAAAGTAGATCCAATAAGTCCGCGCTCAGCGGACAATTGAAAATAGACCACCGATTCATCGGTGGGATCCAACGCGCGATGAGGATCGAGTCCGTGAAGCGGACGATTACAGTCCGCGTTTAGCGGACGCTTGAAAATAGCCCAGCGATTTATCGCTGGGCTAGAGATGGAACTGAGACGAAGTCCGAGAAGCGGGCGGCTGAAATAGTTAAAGGATCTGTTGCGCCACTCAGCCGTCCGGTTCACGGACTACCAATCGTCGCGCTCCTGGCCCAGCAGTAAAACTGCTGGGCTACTATCATTCGTCCGCTCTGCGACTGGTCTCTACTTTTTGGAAGCTCTCGTAAACGGCATTGACGTTTACGCAGCCTGGTATTATTGTGAGCCCTTCGAGGAATAGATCGCAGGTCACCTCGCGAATAGAGTCCTCGAAGATCGCCTCTTGCTGTTTGTTAGAGGAACGTTCTTACCTTCGTTTGAAACGTTTTGACGTCCGGCTGCATATAAGGCCGGATGTGGATCAATCTCATAGTTCTGAACGCCGGCTTCTCACGCACTTGGCCGGTTGGTTTCACCACCTGAAAGGAAAATCATGAACGAACAAAAGAGAAAAGAGCGCAATGAACAGCGCGCGGCCGAACTGTGGCCCGCGTTTGGCAAGAAAATCAAAGCCGTGATCGCCGCGCTTGAGGCGCAGGGATTGCGCCCTCGCATTCAGGATGGCTACCGCTCGCCTGCGGATCAACTCATCGCCTTTCAAACCGGTCACTCGAAATTGAAGTATGGTTTCCACAATGTGACGGGAGCCGGCGGGAAGAAGGAAGCGCTGGCCGTCGATATGCTCGATGATGACCACGCTGCGCAGGAGGGTTCCGAGTATCTGCTGCACCTGGCGGCGGCGGCGGAAGCTCAGGGTCTGGTGACGGGAATTCGTTGGGGACTTCCGGCAAAACTCAGCGCTGCTATTGATGCTGCGATCGCCAGCCAGAATTGGAAGGCAAAGGTGAAAATCGGCTGGGATCCTTCACACGTGCAACCGACCGGCATTACTCCCCAACAAGCCAAAGCGGGCAAACGCCCCGCCTGATTGGTTTCGAATCAGAGTATCGCCGTTTCGTGGAGTGTGCGGCCCGTTGCGAAGCGGGTGACGCTGAGTTGAGAAGCGTCGATTAGTTCAGTGTGTCCGTACAGTATCAGGTCGGCGGTGATGCGACCCGAAGCGGGCGAGTGCATTACGCCGTGCCCGCTGAAGCCATTTACATAGTACAAGCCTTCCACTTCGGGCGCTGGTCCAAGGATGGCGTGATGGTCCGGAGTCATTTCGTAGAGCCCGGCCCAGGCCCGGCGCGGATTGACTTCGGCATCGACCAGGCAGGGAACTCGATCAGCGGCGCGCGTCAGAATCTTTTCAATAAAAGAATCGTCGAAGTCCGTCTTGAATCCAGTGGTTTCTTCCGGGTCGTTCCAGGCCAGCAGGATTCCTTTGCCTTCGCGTCGAAAGTGAAAGCCGGTGGACATGTCAATCACCATCGGGAAGCGTTTGGGCAGGCCATCAAATGGTTCGGTCGGAACAAGTTGGCGGCGCAATGGCACCACCGGCAGATCCGCACCCGCGAGCCTGGCGACGTTGGCGGCCCAGGCGCCTGCGGCATTGACGACGACCGGCGAGGAAATAAATCCGCGCGTCGTATTCACACCCGCGATGCGACGCTGGAGTGAAATGGAGTCGGGTTTGGAGGAGGATGACTCGGGTGCCCTTCCTGAAGCGGCGGCATTCTCAGTAACTCCGCTCTCATCTACCTCAATGCCGGTTACCTCAGTATCGAGCCAGAGTCTTACGCCCGCTGCTCGCGCCTTCAATATGAAACCCATCATGACGCTGTGTGGATCTACAAAGCCGTCAGTCGCGCAATAAGTCCCCCCGATAACATCGTCCACGCGCAGTTGCGGAATTATCTCGGCTATCTCAGAGCGAGAAATCAGTTCCACATTCGTTACGCCAAGCGCAATTTGCTTCTCGCGATTAGTCTTCAGGTATTCGAGATGGCGTTCAGTAGTGGCGCAAAACAGGTAGCCATGCGCTCGATAATCAGCCGGATAGCCCACCACTTCGTCGAACCGGGAAAAGAAGTCGATCGAATAACGGGACATCTGTATGTTTACCGGAGTGGCGAACTGCGCCCGCACACCACCCATGCTCTTTCCCGTCGAGCCTTTGCCCTGATGGGTTGCGCGTTCCAGTACGATCACGTTGGTGCAACCCTGTTGCGCCAGATGATAGGCTACGCTCGAGCCTACGATACCGCTGCCGATGATCACTACGTCTGCTGTTTCTGTCATGATTCCACGTCCGAGTGCTGAAGCCGGATGAAGGCCCGACTGAAGTCGGTACTCTATACGCCTGTACTGAAAGTTGTCGAATATTATTTGTTGCGTGACTGTAACTGGCTTGATAGCCTCTCCGTCCAGCATCCCATGCAAACGCGGAGGTGTTTATGTCTAACCCGAAAAATTTCTCCGAAACTTTTAAAAAACTCAAGGCAATCCTGGCCCCGCAGGCGGCCAAGCTGATCGTCGTTCACTTTACCGCTACTCAATACTATCTCGATACGAGGCATGTGATGAAAAATAGACGGCGAGTTTGTTTCGGCGCCGTGCGAGCAGGCAGGAACTATGTCAGTTGCCATCTGATGCCGGTTTACGCGTTTCCTAAAATGCTCGAGAGCATCTCGCCCGAATTGAGGAAACGTATGCAGGGGAAGTCCTGTTTTAATTTCAAGACAGTCGACGACAAGTTATTTAAGGAACTGGCGCGCCTGACTGAGGCAGGGTTAGTAAAATTTAACGATCCATCGCTTCTGGAGAAAATAGCTCGATGACGTTTGATTGCCCGAAGTGCGGTGCCCCCGTGAGTTTCGAAAGCGTTAACGATGCGCGTGGCAATGCTGCCACTGTCCGTTGCGGTTACTGCAATAGTTCGTTGATGGTCCCGGATGCATTGCGTGGTCGTCCGGCCCAGATCATTTCCCAGATCCACCTCGGGATAGGAGCGCCGGTTGTCAGAGCCGGTTCGCTTAAGTGGCTCTGGTTAATCCTGCTCGTACCATTCGTGGGACTACTGATTGGCACTCTTGCGATGATGGGAGCACTGATGCCGGTGGTGGGCAAGTTAAATCCCACGAGTAAACCGTCTTCAACTACACCCGGTAACATACGACCGGGGGCACTCGGGGGCAAAGCCGCAAATGCATTCGCCAACGAGTTGCTGCGCTTTGGCAGCGAAGGCATCGGTCCCGGCATGTTCAAGGATGCCCGGAGTATCGCAGTTGATGGGGCGGGCCATATCTATGTTGGCGAGTATTCGGGTGGCCGCATCCAAGTCTTTGATGACACCGGCCAGTTCCAGACCCAGTGGACAGTCGATCCCAAAATGCCTCTGCGCAGTCTTGCAGCCGATCGCAAAGGCACTGTTTATGCAGTGCAGAGCGGAGCTATCTCGCGCTTTGACGGTGCAACGGGAAAGCCACTCGGAGCCTTGCCCTACTCTGACGGTTGGGGATTCGATAATGTCGTAACAACTGCCGATGGTGGGTTAGTAACGGCCTGGTACAAAGGCCGCGATGACATTATTCGTTTTAAAGGCGACGGTCAGGCAACTCGCACCATCCGCGCGGCGATCAGTGGCGTGAGCGGCGACTCAGAGTTGAACACAAGACTCGCAGCAGATGGTCTCGGTAATGTCTATGCGCTCGGCTCTTTTAATAATGCGGTTTTTAAGTTTGGTCCTGACGGCAAGTTCATAAATCGCTTCGGCAGCGCCGGTGATCAGCCGGGCCAGCTTCGCGCTCCTCAGGCGATAGCAGTCGACGGCAAAGGCCGTGTCTTTGTCAGTGACATTAAGGGCATTCAAGTATTTGAGGGTGACGGACGTTATCTCCAGGTCTTCAAGACTGAGGGGACTGCGTTCGGCATGGTGTTCAATGACAAGAACGAATTGTTGGTAGCCGCCCGCACGCAAGTGTTCAAGTTTGCTTTGAATTGATTCCAGATTTCGCTCGTTGAGTTTTGACTATCAGTTGGCTGTTGGCCACATGAAAAAACTTACCCTGTTCACACTGGCCCTTCTGTTGTGCCTCATCAGTGCGTTCAACCCGACCGCGGCCCAGGTTGCCGAACCGGACAAAGAAACAACCAAGGTCATTCTGTTGGGAACAGGAACGCCATTTCCGGATCCTCGAGCAGCAGGTCCGGCTACCGCGGTGGTGGTTGGCAAGCGCTTTTTCTTGTTCGATGCCGGCGTAGGTGTCATGCGCCAGATAAACGCTGCCGGGCTCGCGATCAGTGGGCCTGAGGCGACTTTCATCACGCATCTGCACAGCGACCATACCTTCGGTTACGCTGACCTAATACTCACCTCATGGATGATGCGCCGGACCAAGCCGTTCGGTGTCTATGGTCCGCGTGGTTTGAGACGAATGACCCGCCTCTTAATGGCGGCCTATGCTGAGGACATCAGGATTCGCACCCAGGGGCTGGAACGTGAAATAGCCGGCGCTTATCGAGTCGACGTTCATGAAATCGGTCCAGGCGTTATCTACAATTACAACGGTGTGCGCGTGACCGCGATACCGGTGCCCCATGGTACTTGGAAAGTGGCATTCGCCTACCGCATTGATACGCCGGACCGATCGATCGTTATCTCAGGCGACACAAGACCAAGCGAAGCTTTGGTGCGGGCCTCACGGAACGTGGATGTGCTGGTCCATGAGGTCTATTCGCCTCTCCGTCTGGCTCCCGAAAAACGTCCTGGAGGAGAGTACTGGCCGCAATACATGCGTGAGTTTCATACCTCGGATGTGGAATTGGGAGCGCTGGCGGCGCGAATCAAGCCCGGGCTGTTACTCATGACTCACATCATTCGCATCGGCTCGTCAAACGAAGAACTGCTTACCGGCATTCGCCAGGGCGGCTTTAAGGGAGAGGTGGTAGTGGGAAGCGACCTGGGAAGATACTGATTGAAAGCTGATAGCAAAACAGCACTCCACTATGGAAGAAACCAAAAATTACTCCCAAAGTGTCGCGCGACGCCTTTACCTCATCGCCGCTCTGACGGCCGGTGTCTATGTCAGCACCGCGGTGTTTTACTTTCGTGGTCCGCAAATACATTCTCGCGTAGTCAGAGAGATCTTTGCCTGGTTCATTTGTTTGTCGCTCACGGCGCTATTCTGGAAGGGTTTTCAGCTCGTAAACTCTCCTGAGCCCACCTCAAGAACCGTAGTGGGATTTGGGGTCCTCATCTGCCTGCTCGCCTTTACGATCTATCCGTTTCACTCAACGGACGTTTTCGGCTATATCAACCGTGGCTGGCAACAGGTGCATTATCATGAAAACCCTTTTGTATTTCGGCTGGCCAACATTCAGGGTTGGGAGGCGGATCCGATGTTGCGAGCCCATTGGATTTACAACCCAAATCCATACGGCTTTCTTTTCGCGTTAATCGGACGTCTGCTTGCCTGGGCGGGCAGGGGGAACTGGTGGCTGACACTATTTCTGTTCAAGGGGATAAGCTTAGCCGCCTATGGGGCGACTGCGATGCTTATCTGGGCTGCGGCCAAACGGTTGGGCCATGCCAGACCAATTGTTGACCTCTATCTCTTCATGTGGAATCCGTTAATCCTAATGCACCACATCGCTAACGGACACAACGATATTCTCACCGGCTATTTTGTAGCATTAGCGATGTACATGGCTGTCGTGGGGGCAGGGTTTTGGATAATTCCCCTGCTCGTGATCGCGACGCTGCTTAAATATGGGCCCGCTCTCCTGATACCTCTCGCGTTCATTTATGTGATTAAGAATCATGGCTGGAAAGTAGCCATCTTGAGTTGTCTACTGGGTGGAGGGATTGCAGTGGCCACGAGTGCACCCTACCTGATCGATTGGCGCCAAATCAGGTTTGCAGATATCACAGGCAATGCAACACTCATTGATAATTCACTTCATTCATTCCTAATCCATATTTTTGAAAACACAGCGCGCTTGTTGCCGGGTTTGAAGGTCTACCACGGATTGGTCAATACGCTTATCAGAATTCTGCTCGTTCTCGGGGTAGTCATTTTTCTGGTATTTCAAACTATTACGATACCGGCCAGTTTCGACGCGAGACAATTCTTAAGAAAGTCTCTTCTAATCATGTTTGTCCTCATCTGCGTAGCCAGTTCCAAATTCAATGCCTGGTATATGGGAATGCTGTTTCCGCTCGCACTGCTATGTGACCCTAAGTACTGGCTGCGAAGAGTCATCGTACTAATCACCAGCGCCCAGCTGTTCTCGCTAACTTTTTTCAAGCAGGCTTACATTCTCAACTTCTTCGCAATGATTCTCATGCCGGTTTTAATCGTGACCCGGCAATTACGCACACTTCACCGTGCCGAGAGTATTAAGCAGGATTTACCGTCACTTGATCTCGGCGAGAAGCAAATATGACGGGTTAGCAGTACATTATGAGCGTCAGGTTCGAAACCAATTTCGTTGGAGGATTGGCAATGACATCTACTGCAGCGGCTTTGTCCCGGCCCGAAAGCTCTGAGCACGCGTCCTACTATGCACGCTATACGACATTAGTCCCGGAAGGCGACATCGTGTCCATACTCACACGCCAGTTGGATGACACCCTGGGGGTGCTGCGAGCAATCGATGAATCACGTGCCGGCTATCGGTATGCTGAAGGCAAATGGAGTATCAAGGAGTTGCTTGGGCATGTGATCGACAGCGAAAGGATTTTCAGTTATCGGGCGCTGCGATTTGCACGCAATGATCAGACACCGCTGAGTGGATTCGATCAGGATATATTTATGAGTGGCGCGAACTTTGACGAGCGCACGCTTGCGGACCTCATGGATGAATTCGCAACTGTCAGGACAGCGACCATCCAACTGTTCAAACCGCTCAATGATGAAGAATGGTTGCGCCGTGGCGAAGCAAGTGATAACGAGGTAAGCGTCCGGGCGCTGGCACATATTATCGTGGGACATGCGACGCACCACCTACAGATTCTTACCTCTCGGTACCTTACCGTTTAGGCGCGCGGAGTAATCATGAAAGTTGGCGACACTCTTTACTGGGAGCGAAGTTTCAGCGAACAGGACGTGCGTGACTTTGCGCGCTTCTCCGGCGATGAAGGCAACCATCATCTTGAGCCTGACTCTTCAGGCCGCTTGTTGGTGCATGGTCTATTAACCGCGACCCTGCCGACGAAGATTGGCGGAGACTTGAATTTTATTGCGCGTGAATTGAGATTTGCATTCGTGCGACCTGTTTTTGCCGGAGATAGGATTCGCTGCGAGGTGACCCTGGTCCATTTCGAGCCGGGGGAGCCTTACCACCAGCTAAGAACGAAGTTTGTCTGTCGCAATCAACATGACAAGGAAGTATTGAGTGGTGAAGCCGCCGGCGTCATCCGCAATTCGCCCCGCTGATCAACGTCAGTTCACCTGCAGAGTGGCGCCGTTGCTGCGCTGCCCGTTGACTATCAAACTCAAACGTACAGTGCCCGCACCCTGCAGCTGCGGTAGCAGTATGAATTCAACCTGATCCAATCCGGCGCTGCCCACGACAGAACCGGCGAACTCAACCGGTAGTTGATAGACTTGCAAATCCGGTGTCAATGCCTCTACAACCACAGACTCTGACAGGTTAGGAAGCAGCACACCGTCAACATAGACATCATTGTTGACGTTGGTGTTTGCCGCAGCTCCGCTGATTCCGGATGCATAGACTAAGACGCGGGTGCGCTTATCTTCTCCAAAATTTTGTGGAGTCAGCACCGCGAATGAGGACGGGGCGACCTGCAGCAGCGCATTCAGTGCTACCAGTGGACCGCCGGCATTGCCATTCAACGTATCGAGCCAAAGAACCGTGGCGGTTGGACCAGTCAGCTCTACGACGTGCTCGACCGTCATCGAACCGCTGACGCCCGCGTCGAAAGTTACGTGGCAAAAGATCCTGGGAGAGAGTGGATCGTTTACGCACGGCTGATCCAAAGTCCCACGAGATGTTGTGCCCTGAGTACCGATTACGTTGAAAACGATCGATGGACCAGACCTGACAAAAACTCCATCGGCATCCATGGTTACCCGGTTGCCAACTTCGGGAAGGGGAAAGGGCGTCGGAACAGGCGTCGGAGTCGGAACGGGAGTTGGAGTTGGTGTCGGAACGGGAGTTGGAGTTGGTGTCGGAACGGGAGTTGGAGTTGGTGTCGGAACGGGAGTCGGGGTTGGTGTCGGAACGGGAGTCGGAGTTGGCGTCGGGGTCGGGTGACCTGTGGCGCCACTCAGAGCGGCCTCGAGAGCATCCTGATTGATGCCAGGGTCTGTACCGTCACTGGCTTGATTGCGAAACAGACTTAGCGGACTGAGCCGGAAATTCCCTGCGCTGGCATTGCTGAAACCTATCGGACCAATAGTCAGCGGACAAAAATTTCCCGCCGGGTAAAGGCTCGTGCAGTTGGGCCGGTAAGGATCATAGACTTCGTTTAGTAACACATTCCCGGTCATCTGCAGTTGGGGCCACGCGGCCGACCAGGGATTGTCGTAAGGTGGCTGAGCGTTGAGACCGTATTCATTGTTGTAGGCAATGTTGTCATTGAAGGTCAGATTGGTTACCGGATAAACGCCATTCAATAATCGTCCATCAGACCACTGGCCCGTCCCATTGTTGAGGACCGTATTATGACGAACAGTGATATTCGCGCCACCGATTAGATCCGCAATCCAGCCCCCGCTGCCAAAGAGGTTGTTGACGATTTGCACATCACCGCCGCCACTCACACTCGTGCAAATATTATCCTCCAACTGCATCGAGAACAGTTGTGCTGTATGTGGCCTGGTCAAATAACTCTCGCGATTATTCTTGAACGTAAAGTGCCTGATGATAGACCACGGCGAGTCGCATCCGCTCACCTGTCCCTGATTTCTGACAGTCAACGTAAAACTCGCGGGCCAGCCAGTGAAGTCGTTACCTTCCATGTAGAGACCGTCCGCTGATTTCACTTCGAACCAGCCCTTCGGATACTGGTGAATCTCATTTCCGATTTGCGCAACGATCGCCGGATTGATCCAAAACGTGTTATGCGTGATCGTCACGTTGGCGGGGTTGAGTCCGTTCCACCTTGCTACTCCGCCCGCGATCGGTGGTGATGTCAGGGGACTGCCGGGCCCGATATTCCCACCCCAGGGCATGTAACTAACAACACTGCCGTTAACGGCCGTTACTTTAACCACCTCATAAAATGAGTTTTGATTTTTCACAGCGATCAACTCGTCAATGCCGAGATTGTTGACGTTTGATAACGTAGCCTGAGACATGCTCGCGCCCGCCCGTACGGTGGCCGTGTTGATTGTTTCGAGCGTCGATCCGCCGAGAAAGAATCCGGTAAACCAGCTGTTGATGAAACAGTTGTCGATGGTGAGTGGTCCGGGGCCTTTCCCCATCAGAACCGCATAGGTGTTGTCTGCACTTTGACTGGCTCCGGCGTAGCCACCCGGCAACGCCAGCCGGCAATTGAGAAAACTTATCCGCACGGCGTGCACGTCAACTCCCGCGCGCGCAGTGGCATGAGCCTGATCAGTCCCGTCTTCCTGACTGTGGATGTAGCAGCGGTCAAAAGTGATATCAGAAGGAACGTGCTCCAATGGCATGTCGGTGCCGATAAACGCCAGGAACTGAGTATATTGACTTGGATTGGCAGTCGTGGTGACCTCGATGCCGATCAGTTTCCAAAACCTGCTGTCGGCTCCAAAACTCAGAGCCGGCGTCGGCCCAACTGTGGCGAGTTTCACCATGTTGGCGGCGTCACCGGGCGTGACTCGCTCGCCCGGGCCGGGGAGGGAATTGATGTTCTCTGATTTGACCGTAATAGTGTCCGCCACGGTGCCGGTGCATTGACCGCCTGTCTTGGCAGGAAACACAAAGCCCTGATCAGCCTCCGTGACGAATGCTGATCCGGCCGCAACCAGCACCGTGTCGCCGCACTGGGCCGAGTTGAGCGCTGCCTGCAAGTCGCCACCTGCGGGAACAGTCAATACAGACGCGCGAGCCCCAGAGGCGAAGGCCGTCAACAATGCGACGGCCATCAGCGCTCGAGCGATTGTAGAAGCAGATACGAAATTGTGGGTTGATTGGGGGAACGATCCCAGTGCACACGGAGGTGGACTGGGAATGAGAGTTGGGGGAACCATCATCCTTGGGAAAACTCCGAACTAAAGGCGCGAGTCAGACCCGAAGATCAGACTTTATTTCTTTAACTGCGCGCATGCTTGCGCACCTCTTTATTGCTTTGTTGTTGAACGAGGAAACTACCCACTACCTTGATGGCGGCCACTTTAAGCTATCTGAAAGATCAGAGCAACCGACTTTTAAAGATTTCAGCGCGCGCAATCATAATGTAACAAAGCATTTCTCATTTATCCTTGGCTTTGGTGTTGTAGCTTTTGATCTTCCTGGTAACCCGCGGTGGCGGGTGGCAACATACAGCCTGGGACGTCAGCCCCAGGATCTACGCGTAAAACAATTAGAGCCCGCGGCGCGGGGCGATAGCCTGATGATGGTGTTGACGATCGAGGTAGGGCTATCGCCACGCTACGCGGGCTCTGACAATTTAGTCGCATGGTCCCGGGGGCTTACGCCCCAGGCTTTACGCTGACGCCTGCTCCGCAGGCTGAAAACTGAACTGCTCCGCAGGCTAGACGGCGGGAGAGGTGTGCGCTTGATTTCTCAATCGCACACCTCTTCATGTAGGCAGGGTGTCTCTCGTCAACCTCGAGGAAATTCGATATGCAGCTACAGTTGCAGCACGAAGTTGTAGGTGATTGTGCCCGACACCTTCACCGCCTGATCGCCGATCTTCGTCGGTGAGAACCGGGCTTGATAGGCAGCCCGCACGGCTACGTCGGTCAGAAACGGGCTCCCGGAAACCGCGTGAGCTGCTACGACTTTGCCGGTCTCATCAATCAGTACCTGCACATTCACCGAACCCTGAACCCGGTTCGTTTTGGCAAGCATCGGATAAGGCGGCTTTGGCAGGTCGATAGCCTCGCCGTTCAAAACAGACTTCCGTACGATTTGAGGCGTTGGCTTGCTGACGACGACCGGCGGCGATGGCGGAGGTATTTCGTTTAAGGGAATCACTGTAGGCCCGCCTCCCGAGCCAGGTTGGCAGGATTCGCAGCCTAACGGTGAACTAACACCCCCGTCTCGATCACGTCCAGTCACTGAATAAATTCCGCCTCGTGGGACCGGCAGCTGAGTATTCGCTTTGGTGGAAATCGTCGTCGGCACGATTTGTGGCATGTCGGTCCGAGAAACTGCTGCCTGACGTTCCGTGACCGTGTTATCCGATCGTAAAGGTCTGGAAGACCTCGCCGGTTCCGAGTTCACAGGCCGTTCCTCGACTGGAAACTCGGCGGAGCCGAGTATGGTAATGATCTGTTCGGTTTGTTCGTCGAGGCGCGCATCGTAAGCGTAGATGCTCGCCACTCCGGCGGCAGTAAACAGCAGGACATATCCTGCAACGGTATAAAGAAAAAACTGTCCGCGCCGTTTGAACTCTCGTGCGTGCGTACTTGATTCAATTAGGTTACTAAACATCCCTGTCCTCCATTGCCGGTGCCCTCGGGTCGCAGGAGCTAACACACGTCCTTAGACCCCAACCAGCTCCGCGTGTTCCCGCGGAAAAGTTGGACATTGCTCATGGGACATTTTAGGATGGCACGCGCTTTCCTAACTCGAACCCCCAAAGGAGCAGAAAGCATGGCAACCAAAGAGGCCTTTCAGGAAGAACTCAATCCGTTCGAGATCGCGAAACAACAATTCAACCGGGCGGCCGATTACCTTGATCTCGACGCCTCGCTTCGTAATGTGTTGAGTAGTCCCAAGCGCCAACTGATAGTTTCGATTCCTGTCAAAATGGATGGCGGTGATGTGCAGGTTTTCGAGGGTTACCGAGTGCAGCACAACATCGCGCGTGGCCCGGCCAAAGGCGGCATACGCTATCACCCGAATGTGACACTCGACGAAGTTAAGGCACTCGCGTCGTGGATGACCTGGAAATGCGCCACCGTCGGTATCCCCTATGGCGGCGGCAAGGGAGGCGTGATCTGCGATCCGAAGCGAATGTCAAAAGGTGAGCTGGAAAGACTGACACGCCGTTATGCTTTTGAGATCGCTCCGATCATTGGACCTGATCGCGATATCCCCGCACCAGATGTTTATACCGACGAACAGACGATGGCCTGGATCATGGACACCATTTCAATGGTCCGCGGCCATACTGAACTTGGCGTGGTGACCGGGAAACCAATCTCGCTCGGTGGTTCACAGGGACGCGCTGAGGCTACCGCGCGCGGATGCCTTTACGCTTTGCGCGAAGCCTGTCGCGTCACGGGCATGGATTTGAAAGGGGCCCGGGTGGCGGTTCATGGATTCGGCAATGCAGGTGCGAATATCGCGCGACTTGCAGCGCTCGACGGCGCGCGCATCGTAGCGGCGGCGGATTCCAGGGCCGGCATTTACTCAGAGTCCGGGATAGACATTCCTGCCGCGCTCAAGCACAAGGCTGAGACTAAATCATTGGCAGGAGTCGCCGGAACGAAGGCAATGGCGCCCGACGATATTATTGGCGTGGACTGCGACATCCTCCTGCCTTCAGCTCTTGAGAATGCGATCACGCTCGCCAACGTCGGCACGGTCAAGGCTAAAATTATTGGCGAGCTGGCCAACGGCCCTACTACTCCCGGAGCTGATCGGATCCTGTTCGCTAATGGTGTTTTCATGATTCCGGACATCCTGGCCAATGCGGGCGGCGTTACGGTTAGTTATTATGAATGGGTTCAGGATCAAAACTCATTCTTCTGGTCGGAAAAACAAATCAACGAGACGCTCGAGCAAACGATGCGCACCGCGTTCACTTCCGTTCATGAAACTGCGCTGAAGTATGAGACGGACATGCGCACTGCCGCTTATATCCTGGCAGTAGATCGAGTTGCGGACGCTACGAGTGTGCGTGGCATTTTTCCGTAAAGACTCGGTTTGGACTCTGGTCTGACGTCAAAGCTTGAGAGAAAGCGAAACCCGCGGTTTTGAGTTTGGTTTGATCCCGCGCCGCAGTTACTCTGTTCTGCAGCCGAACCAAAATCTGAAAGACTCGACCCCAAACATTATGACTGACTCGATCACTGTCTACGAACGTCCTACTTGTTCAAAATGCCGCGAAATGGATCGGTTCCTGCGCGAGAGTGGGGTGGACTTTGCTAAAGTGAACTACTACATTGAACCGCTGAGCAAAAAAAAACTGACGGAGCTGATTAAGAAAATGAAGCTCACTCCGCGGGAGCTTCTGCGCAAGAGTGAAGCGATCTATCGCGAGCTCGGGCTGGCCAAAGGTGAGTTTACCGATAGCCAGCTTATCTCGCTGATGGTCGAACATCCGGATCTGATGCAAAGACCGATTGTGGAACGCGGTGACAAAGCTGTTTTGGGACGACCCACAGAAAACGTAAAAGAACTCCTCTGATAGTCAATTGAAGAAACCCGAAACAACTTTTGTCTGTCAGAATTGCGGACACCAGGCACGCAAATGGCTTGGTAAATGTCCGGACTGCGGCGAATGGAATTCTCTGGTTGAAGAGCGCACCCGTTCCGAAAAAAAAGGGTTGGGTCGCAGCAGCTTCGCACTTAAAGACCTCGAAGCCGTCTCCTACCAGGAGATCGAGTCTCAGGATGACGTCCGGGTTTCCTCCGGCGTAAACGAATTCGACCGCGTGCTGGGTGGTGGAATCGTACCAGGCACGCTCGTCCTCATCGGCGGCGATCCCGGCATTGGCAAAAGCACGCTGCTGCTGCAAGTAGCTGACAAGCTGAGTTCGGGCGGCGCTCTCGTGCTTTACATTTCCGGTGAAGAGTCCGAGCGCCAAATCAAACTTCGCGGCGAGCGTCTGGGTATTGAGGCTAAGAATCTCTATCTCTTGCCTGAGACGAATCTCGAAAACATCTTTCACGAAGTCGAACGGCTCAAGCCCGCGGCGATTATCGTCGACTCGATTCAAACAATTTTCTCCGCGATGATCGAATCCGCGCCCGGCTCGGTATCGCAGGTTAGGGAAGTAGCGCATCAGTTCCTGCTGCTGGCCAAGAACCGCAGCATTCCGGTTTTCCTAATCGGGCACATTACCAAGGACGGCGCGATCGCCGGACCCAAAGCCCTCGAGCATATAGTCGATACAGTGCTCTATTTCGAAGGCGAGCGTCACCACAATCATCGCATCGTGCGGGCAACCAAGAATCGCTTCGGCGCGGCCAACGAAGTGGGAATTTTTGAGATGACCAGCGCCGGTTTGATCGCTGTGGCCAATCCGTCCAAATTGTTCCTCGAAGAGCGGCCGCGAAATGTGGCGGGATCGGTTGTGACCGCCTGCATGGAAGGCACACGACCGTTGCTGGTTGAAGTCCAGGCGCTCGTATCGGGTACAAAATACGGCACTGGACGCCGCATGGCGCAGGGCGTGGACCAGAATCGAGTTTCGCTCTTAATCGCGATGCTGGAAAAGCGCGCGGGGTTCCACTTGATCGGTGACGATGTGTTCGTGAACATTGCGGGTGGGCTGGAAGTGGATGAGCCAGCGGCCGACCTCGGTGTGGTTGCGGCCATCGCGTCGAGTTTTAAGAATTCACCTATCGATCCGCAGACAGCTGTGTTCGGCGAAGTCGGCTTGACCGGTGAAGTGCGCGGGACGATGCAACCCGCGGCGCGAGCGCGCGAGGCTCAGGCTCTTGGTTTCAAAAAGATCATAATTCCTGCCTCCAACACAGCCGGTCTTGAACGCCTGCTCGGCGTGCGCGTCGTGGGTGTGCGCTCAGTTGAGGAAGCACTGGCAGAATTGTTCTAGGCGCCGGCGAAATCGACATCCGCAGATTACGCAGATTACACAACTCAAAAAGTCTCCGACTGGTTTGTGTTTTGAATCCTTGTAGTCTGCATAATCTGCGGCTAAAGCTCCAGACAGGCTTCCAGGTCACATTGCCCCCTTCGAACTCAATGAAACGTAAACTGGCGTTAACAATCACCAATACACTTGCGGTCTTACTTTTTATCCTTTTCCTAAGCTTGGCGGTTTTGGGCCAGGAGCGCGTCGCTGATGATCCGGAAGACGAAGCGGATCTCAATCGAGAGCTCTGGGAGTTTGCCAGCCATACTCCTTATGAAGAGATGTTGTCCTACGTCGCCGCTCTTCAGAGCCAGGCCCGCGCCTCCGTCAAAGCGGAAGTTGATTTGCCCAATGGCTGGCGTATTGCTCCGGCGGGAATTCAGGTTCCTGTCGGACGTCTCCCCTACCAATCAATACTCTTCGCCGGCAAGCTGGTCGTCCTTAACACCGGCTACTATTTCAAAGAGTCGCAGGAGATTTCGATCATCGATCCGGCCACGGCCGAAGTGGTGAAAACGATTAAGCTAAGCTCGCTCTTCCCCAGCGCCAGGATCGGAGCCGATGGAGATCTCTACATCAGCGGCGGCTTCGACGAAAAAGTCTTCCGCCTGAATAAAGATTTTCAGGTGGTGCGCGAATATTTAGTCGCAGGCCACGCGGGCGGTTTAGCGGCAATCGATGCCACGCATCTCGCCGTCGGATATCTGTCGAAAAAGGATGCAAGTGGTGCCTATGGCGGTGGGAAGCTGGCGCTACTAAATACAAAATCCGGCAAGATTGAAAAGGAAGTTCCCGTTGGCTTTTTCCCTTACGCCGTCAGCAATGTGGGCGGAAACCTGTACGTCACACTGCTGGGCGAAGACAAATTGCTGGTCTATTCGCGAGAACTCAAACTGCTGAAGAGCATGCGGGTTGGTAAGACACCCCAGGAGATGTGTAGCGACGGACGCTGGCTGTATGTAGTCAACTCCGGCACCGACGACCTGGCGGTGATTGACACGCGAACGAACCAACCGGCTGGAACTATTTCCCTGGCCGCGCGCGGCAGTCGATTTGGCACCACCCCGACATCGTGCATGGTTAATGACAAGCGGCTGTATGTCACATTGGCCGGCACGAACCAGCTCGCCGTACTCGACCAAAACACGCGAAAGCAAATTGGGCTCGTCCCCACAGGTTGGTATCCGACGAATGTAACCGGCGATGACAAGCACATCTTCGTGTTGCGCGCGAAGGGCGTCCGAGCCCGGCGCCCGAACCCTGAAGGTCCGCAGCCCGATGCTGCCAGTCGCGTGGGGTATGTGCTGACCCTGCTTCAGGGTACCGCGGCCGTGCTCGACAAAGATCAATTACTGAAAAATGTGCCCGGCTTAGCTATAACCTCAACGAGCGGCGCGCCGGTGTTTGATTGGCATGCCGGGCTGAAGCTACCGATTAAACATATTTTCTATATCCTCAAAGAGAACCGTACCTACGACCAGGTGCTTGGGGATCTGGGCCGTGGCAATGGCGACAAGACGCTGGCGATTTTTGGCGAACAGGTTACGCCGGTCCATCACCAGCTCGCCAGGGAATTTGTGACGCTTGACAATTTTTTCGTCAATGGCGAAATCAGCGTTTTGGGACACAGCTTTACAACCAGTGGCTATGCCAGCCCCTTCGCTGAATGGCTCGGGAATAATGCCTATGCCATGCGTTGGAAAGGATATCCTTTCGGCACCGTTCCCGCTGTAACCTCGCCGTCATATTTATGGGACATCCTGGACGAAAAGCAGGTTGACTACCGCGTCTATGGCGAGAACTACTTTCTTTTCACACGGGCCTATCAGATCCTCTCCAACCATTTCGGAGCCGAGAGCGTCCTGGCAAAAATGTTTTACGAGAAGTCGATGGCCGCCGCGGCGCGAGGTGACAGGGGCAATGAATTCTACGAACTGTCGTTGGCTTACTATGGAAAGGCGAACACACGTGCCGACGCGCTGAAACTTTTGAGCGATCGGCACTTTAGCGAGGCCCTGTCCAAATTTCTTACCGGCGATGAAAGCCTGGCGCGGGCGCTCGATCAGGATGTAAGCTTACGCCGCAAGTTCGCTGATTATCTTTATCACTATCCCTTCAACTATCGCTCATGGGATCTGAAGTATTCAGACCTGGATCGGGTAAAGGCCTGGAAAGCTGACTTTGAAACTCAGCTAAGACTGGGCCAGGTAGCACAACTGCATTACATCTGGCTGCCGAATGATCACACGGATGGCACCAAAGAGCGGGTCATGAATCCCTTTCAATTGGTGGCTCAAAACGACGCTGCCCTCGGGCGCATTATTGAAATAATATCGCACAGCAGCGTTTGGAAGAGTTCGTTGATTTTAGTGGTGGAAGACGACGCCCAGAATGGACCCGATCATGTTGATGCCACGCGCACCGTGGCGTTGGCGGCGGGACCTTACGTGAAGCGTGGCCTGGTTGTCAGCGATCGCTATGACCAGCTCAGCATGTTACGAACAATTGAAATGCTGCTCGGATTGAAGTCACTTAACTTGAGTGAGCAATTGGCGGTGCCGATGTTTGGAATCTTTACCGACAAGCCAGACTTTGAGCCATTTGTTCGCACTGAACCGTCGGGACATCTAATTGCACCCGACCGTCAGCGTGATCGAACGCTGGCGCAATGATCAACAGGGCTTTGAGGGCCGGTCTCAGGGGTAACACTGCCGCGCCAATCCCAAAAACGCTGAATTGATTCCCGCACTAATGAATAAACGACAACTTTTTCAGAGGTCAAAGTAAATGAATAGAAAAGGTATCGCCTGCCATCAAGCTGTCATGAGTTTTCTTTTCGCTTTTTTGTTGCTCGGTGTGATTTCGCCCGCCAGGGCTCAGCAAGCTGAAGCGAAACCCAAAGGTTGGAACGGCCTCACCGATCCGGCTGAATTGACGAGTCTGAAGTATCGCAACATAGGCCCGGCCTGGGGGGGCCGGGTCGCGCGTGCGGCCGGAGTTCCGGGCGATCCCAGCACCTACTACGTCGCCAGCGCTTCCGGAGGCGTGTGGAAATCTACCGATGGCGGCATCACTTTCAAATCGATCTTTGATGATCAGCCCATCTCCTCAATCGGTTCGATTGCCATAGCCCCTTCGGATCCCAACGTGATTTATGTTGGCTCAGGCGAAGCAAACATTCGCGGCAATGTAGCCGCCGGCGATGGCATTTATAAATCGACTGATGCGGGCAAGACCTGGACCCATGTCTGGAAGCAGGAAGGACAAATCGGAACTATGGCTGTCGATCCGCGAAACGCTGACGTCGCTTTTGCAGCGGTGCTGGGCCATGCATTTGGTCCCAATGCGGAACGTGGTGTCTATCGCACCAGGGACGGCGGCAAGACCTGGCAGCAAGTGTTAAAGAAAGATGCCGAGACCGGCGCCTCTGACGTTGCGCTCGATCCCTCAAATCCGAACATTGTGTTTGCCGGTCTGTGGCAGGCTCGCCGGCGTCCGTGGGACCTTACCAGCGGCGGCCCCGGCAGCGGTCTCTACAGCTCGCGTGATGGCGGCGACAGCTGGAAGCAATTGACCGAGAAAGGGCTTCCTAAGGGAATCTGGGGCAAGGTCGGTATTGCCGTCGCCCCCTCGGATGGGCGTCGAGTTTACGCGTTAATCGAGGCGGAAGAAGGCGGCTTGTTCAGTTCGGATGACGGCGGCGATAGTTGGTCACGAGCCAGTGGTGATCGCTCACTGCGCCAACGCGCCTGGTATTACTCGACTCTGACCGTTAATCCCGCCAATCCGAACGAAGTCTGGTGTCCCCAGGTGCCGATGCTGAAAAGCATTGATGGCGGCAAGACGTTCACGATGGTGAAGGGAATAGCGCACGGTGATAATCACGACCTCTGGATTGATCCAAAGAACCCGCGACGCATTGTCGGTTCGAGTGACGGCGGAGTAAATATCTCGGTTGACGGCGGCGAAACCTGGTACGCAGCTGCCTTGCCGCTCGGCCAGTTCTATCATGTCTCAGTCGACAGCCGTGCTCCTTTTTATGTCGCCGGCGCTCTGCAGGACATCGGCACTGCGCAGGGACCAAGCAACAGTTTGATGCGTGGCGGCATTCGCAATACGGACTTCCATCGCGTCGGTGGTGGCGAAGCCGGCTGGGTAGTTTCCGATACCTCCGATCCGAACATCGTTTATGCCGGCGAGTACGGTGGCTATATCTCGCGCTATGACCATCGGACGCATCAAGCACGAAACGTCACCATCTATCCGGAAGATGGATCCGGCCATGGCGCCGAAGATCTGCGCGTGCGCTTTCAATGGACCGCGCCGATTGCAACCTCGCCGCACGATTCGAAAGTTATCTATCACGGCGGAAATGTGCTTTTCAAGACATCGGACGGCGGACAGACATGGAGCGCGATCAGCCCGGACTTGACGCGCAACGACAAAGCCAAACAAAAATGGTCAGGCGGGCCAATCACCGGTGACAACACCGGTGTAGAAGTCTACGACACTATTTTCGTCGTGGCGGAATCCGCCGCGCAAAAGGATTTGATTTGGGTCGGCAGCGACGATGGCCTGGTCCAGCTGACGCGCGACGGCGGCAAGAACTGGAAAAATGTTACCAAAGGCATGTCCGGAATCCCTGAGTGGTCCACTATCAGCATGATCGAGCCATCACGCACTGACGCCGGCACTGCGTATGTTGTGGTGGATGCGCACCGCCTGGATGACATGCATCCTTACCTTTACCGCACGACAAATTTTGGTGAGAGCTGGACACGACTGGACAGCAAGCTGCCTCAGGATGTTTACCTGCACTCAGTGCGTATTGATCCAACCCGGCCGGACATTTTGTACGTCGGCGCGGAACGTGGCGTTGCCTTCTCGACCGACGGTGGCACATCCTGGCGCTCTTTGAAACTCAATCTGCCGACAGTTGCGGTCCATGATTTGGTTGTGAGGGACAATAGTCTGGTGCTGGGAACGCACGGCCGGAGTTTTTGGATCCTCGATCACTTATCAGTCGTTCGTGAACTTTCTCCAGAGTCATTGCGCAGTCCATTAGCATTGTTAGCGACGCCCGATGCGGTGCGCTGGCGTTGGCACGCCGGGCCGGCTGACAAGTGGTCAGGTGAGAATCCGCCGCGCGGAGCAGTGATTTATTATTGGCTGAAAGATGCCACCAAAGACGAAGTGAAAATCGAGATCCTCGATGCTGAGAATCATGTCGTCAACACCCTGAGCAGCAAACCCAAAACACCATTTGGCATAGATGACGATCTCGCGGGAGCGGAAGAAGCAGCGAAAAAGGCTGCGCTCTCAATGGACGCCGGCGTGCACCAGGCTGTCTGGGATCTCACTTACGCCGGTTCCGAACTGGTACAGAATGCCAGGCTTGATGCCGGGGATCCTTCAGTGGGACCGATTGCTTTGCCCGGTCATTATACATTGCGACTGACCGCCGGCGGGAAATCCGCGACGGGTTCCCTACAGCTCGTGCCGGACCCGCGGGTACATATTTCGCCTGAAGACTTGCGCGCGCAGCTCACGATGGCGATGACTATCAGAGATGACATCAACCAGCTCACCCAAAACATTCGCCAGCTGCGTTCGCTCCGGCAGCAACTCGCGGCGCGCAATGAGCTCCTGAAAGGACATACCAAAGCAGCCGGGCTGGTGCAGGATTCCACCACATTGATGGGCCAGCTCGACACTCTGGAAGCGAAAATGTACAACCCAAAAGCTGAAGTTGTCTATGACATTTTGGCTATGCGAGGCGGTGCAAAACTATATTCACGGCTGTCGTTTCTCTACGACAGTGTGAGCGATAGCGATGGTCCACCAAGCCAGGGGGCCAGAGAAGTGTACGCAGAGCAGAAGCGAGAACTTGATGGATATGAGGTTGAGTTCAAGCAATTGACCGGAACCGGCCTTGCGCGTCTCAATGAGTTGGCGAAGAAACTAGATTTGCCGATAGTAATAGTCAATTAGAAATTTGAGCGAGGTGCTTTGTTCTTTGCTCTGTGATTTGTGTTTTTCTGTTTCTCCGTAACTCAAAGGCAGAGCAAGTAACCAAGCACAAAGTTCAAAGCACCAAGTACCGCAGCAAGTCAGCAGCAAGACCAACACACCGACAAAAATTAGAAAAGGACTCCCCTTATGCCCTACAAAACTCGCGCCGCATCACCCTTCATTTGCCTGTTTGTTTTGGGTTGCGTATTAACCATCTCGCTGGCAGCAACGCACGCTCAGGACCCGGCGCCAGCGCAGACTCCGAGCCCTTCGCCGGCAATCACAACGAGTCCTACGCCATCTCCCAGTCCCACCCCTACGCCGGTCAATTGGTCCACGGATCCGATGCTGAAACGATTTGTTTTTCGCGGTATTGGACCTGCCAGCATGGGTGGGCGAATCGACGATATCGCAGTAGTTGAAAGTAATCCCTATACCTTCTACGTCGGCTTTGCCACCGGCGGTGTCTGGAAATCAACCAACAACGGCACCACCTTTCAACCGATTTTCGACACGTACTCGCGTGGCTCAATCGGAGACATCGCGGTCGCGCAATCTGATCCAAACATTGTCTGGGTGGGGACGGGCGAGGCGAACAACCGGCAAAGCTCCAGCTATGGAGACGGCATCTATAAATCCACCGACGCCGGCAAGACATTTGTCAGGATGGGCCTTGAGGATTCGCAGTCCATTGCACGTATAGTGATCGATCCGCGGGATGCAAATACCGTTTACGTAGCCGTGCTGGGTCATTTGTTTGGACCGAATAAAGAACGGGGCGTTTACAAAACTGTTGATGGCGGTAAGACCTGGAACAACGTCAATTTTATTAACGAGGATACAGGGTTCACCGATCTGGTGATGGATGCTTCCGACAGCAAGACGCTCTATGCCGCATCGTATCAGCGCCGTCGCACTTCGTTTGGGTTTAATGGTGGCGGTACTGGTTCGGGAGTTTGGAAAACCACTGATGCCGGAAAGACCTGGAAAAAGATCGAGGGAAATGGATTTCCAGTGGGCTTGCTCGGCCGCATTGGCATCGATGTCGCGCGTTCCAATCCGAATATTCTTTACGCGCAAGTCGAAGTAGGGACGAGTCAGGGCACCGGTGGTGAAGACCCGGTGATAGGCGGGCAGGCAACTCCCAGCCCCAGCCCTTCGCCATCTGCTTCACCTTCGCCAACGACTGGCCCGTCTCCGGCAGCTTCGCCAACTCCCACTCCCCTTGATTCTAAGAAGGCGGGAGTCTGGCGTTCCGATGACAAGGGAAAGAGCTGGCGCCTGGTCAGTAATGAAAACAATCGGCCGATGTACTACAGCCAGATTCGCATCAGTGCTAAAAATCCCGAAACTGTTTTTGTGGGCGGTCTTAATTTCAGCCGGTCTACCGACGGCGGCAAGACGTTCAAGTCCCTGCAGGGTGGGATCGCTCATAGCGATCATCATGCGATCTGGGTCGATCCAACCAATGACAACCACTTGTTGATTGGCAATGATGGTGGTCTCGACGTCAGCTATGACCAGGGCGATTCGTGGGAGTTTGTTAACACCATCGCCGCGGCGCAGTTCTATGCAGTGGCCGCCGATATGCGCAAGCCGTATTACGTTTTTGGCGGCTTGCAGGACAATGGCTCATGGGCCGGCCCGAGCCAAACCCGCACCCAGGCGGGAATCACCAACGCAGACTGGTATCGCATTGGCGGTGGCGACGGTTTTTATGCCCAGGCTGATCCAACCGATGCGAACATCCTGTACTCCGAATCGCAAAACGGAGCAATGAACCGTCTCGATCTGCGCACGGGAAGAAGCGTGAGTATTCGTCCACGGGCAGCCGCGCGTCCGCGTGGACCGGGCGGGCGAGCACAGGGAGCAGGCACGCCGGCTTCCGTCGCTTCGCCATCACCGACGGCCACGCCTGAGGAAAATCCTCTGGCGACACTGGCGGCTGCCGCAGGCTTCGGCGGATTCGGGGTGGGCGGCCCAGCCAACATTGTTCCCACACCACCGGTGGGTGAACAGTATCGTTTCTACTGGAACACGCCATTAATAATGTCGCCGCACAATCCGCGCATCCTCTACGTGGGCGCTGAGAAGCTATTTAGATCTTTGGATCGTGGCGATACCTGGACCGCGCTGAGCGGAGATCTGACCAAACACCTTGACCGAACCACGATGTCCATCATGGGTGTCTCCGGCAAGGATCCGATGGCGTCGAAGAACGATGGCTACACAAGCTTTGGCTATATCGTGACTGTGGCCGAGTCTCCAAAAATGCCGGGTGTGCTGTGGGTTGGTACTGACGACGGTAATGTGCAGGTGAGCCGCGATGGCGGCGCCTCATGGACCAACGTGTCGAAGAATGTGCCGGGGATTGGCGAGCTCTATCACATCGCGCGCATCGAGCCGTCGCATTTCGATCCGGCCGTCGCCTACCTGGCAGTCGATGGCCATCGGCTGGACGATTTGAGGCCCTATCTCTTCGTGACTCGCGATTACGGCGCTACCTGGGCGCCGCTAATGAATAACCTACCCGCCATTGGGAATATCAACGTCATTCGCGAGGATCCACGGAACAAAGACCTGCTGTATCTTGGCACTGAGTTCGGTCTTTACGTCTCGTTTACCGGCGGCAACGAGTGGAAGCAATTTATGTCGGGTCTGCCCACAGTGCGCGTAGACGACTTGTTGGTGCACCCGCGAGACAACGATCTGATCGTAGGCACGCACGGTCGAGGGATCTACATTCTGGACGATATCACGCCATTACAGCAGTTGACTGCAAGCAAGGTGATGGATTCTGAAGTTCATTTGTTTGAAATTCGGCCGGGGACCCAATGGCAAAACGATTCACGTTTGGGCCGTTTCACCGGCGGCGCCAAGTGGTTCCGCGCGCCGAATCCGCCAGCCGGCACTGCCATCAGTTACCACCTTAAGACTGTGCCGGCGGGAGAAGTGAAGTTAACGGTGACAGACTACACGGGGAAAGTAGTTCGTAATTTGACCGGCACGAAGGAACCAGGCATCAATCGCGTGCAGTGGAATTTGCGCGCAGATCCTCCCCCACGTCCGGCTAACTTGCCAGCAGGCTTTGGTGGCGGTGGCGGTGGTCAAGGTGGCGGTGGCGGTGGCGGCGGGTTTGGCGGCCTGTTCAACCAGGGCCCGCCGGTCGAACCCGGCACGTACATCGTGAAGCTATCGGTCGGAGGCAAAGACTACACGACAAAAGTAGTTGTCGAAGCCGACATCTGGATGGGTCAATGAGAGTCGGACAAATGAACCTGCGCGGGAGCGGGTAGGAAGTCGCTTATGATTATGAGTCCGTGAAACGGACGAATGATAATGGCCTGCGCAAACTCGACCTCTTCAGCCGTCCGTTTCACGGACTAAATGTTTTTTCCAGACCTTTTCTTCCAGCGATGAATCGCTGGGCTATTTTCAGCCGTCCGTTTCACGGACTCATTTCTCAGTCCCTTTCCCCTCATTTTCATGCTGGCGCTGCTTGCATTAACGGGACAGTCATTTCCTCCGACTCAGTGAGCCTTCAAGCTGCTACTGGTCCTCACCACTCGTGCTGATGCGCGGAGTAGCCGGCACCGCGCGTTCAGTGTTAAGTGAATCGAAATTGAAAGCGGCGTTGAAGAGCAGAAAGAAGCTACCCTGAGTCTGATGTCGCCACATCGGATTGTTCGCGAACATCACCACATGACCGCGGCCCACCGGCACATCAATCACCGCCGGAGCGTTCGCCAATTCCGAACCACCCGCCAGCATTCCACTGATCAATAAATTCTTTTCCTCAGCTGCAAAGCGCAGCACTACCCGCGGTCTTTCAGCCAACGGCGTCAGATATGGCCCAAGGGCGCGCCGCTGCTCATCGGTTATTTGTTCTTCGCCTGGACGCGCCGGTGTGCGAACTGGAGCGGGCGCTGCCTGCGGCATGCCCTGCACAATGTCCGGATCAGTGAGGCTGCCACGACCGGATGGTCTTTGGGTGGCCCCGCCACCACCAGGTCCACCTTCGCCGCCGCCGGGACCACCAGTGGGCGAGGCCACCTGAAAGAGTGGCGCCTGATTAAAATAAATCGGCAACGTCTCGTCGTAACCGTACGCGATCGGGCTCTTGCGATCGGCAAAGCGGGCATTAAAGATCGAACCGCGCGCCTGCAGTAGACGCGGCTCCTGAATTGAAACCCCACTCGTCATTCCATAATCGATCGGAAGCCGCGAGTTGCTGCTGATAACGACAAAGAGCCCGCCACCCTGCACGAATTTCTGCAAATTCAGCACGCCCCCCAATCCCATTCCGCCGCGCATGTCGTCGGTCTGATCGGGTGATAGTCCCATGTTGGGTGTAAGTTCCGATTGCTTCCAGGGAATGGGGTCGCCACGCATCGGAATTCCGCTGACGATGGCCTGGGCCGATCCTCCAAGCGGCGGAAAGACGATCACATCGTACTTGTCACGCAGATTTGGCGTGTTACGCACTACCTGATCAGAAATGTAGGAGTAGGGAATCTGGAAGCGATCGAACTCGATGCGAAACCAGCCATCGTTTTGCGTGTTGGTCCAGGTATGTAGTATGGCAATACGCGGCACAGCCAGGCGATGCGTCTTTACCGCCGGGAGTTTGTCGACCTTCAGCGCGGTCAGCCCCAACTCGGTCACTGCCTGCTCAAGACGCTGGCGCAACTCCGGCGAGTTTCCTTCGGTCTTGATAATGAACGAGCCGGCGTTGAATTGCTGGTCGTCAACCTTGAACGCATCTTCCGCAGCATCCATCTGCACGTCTTTCAAGCGATAACGCAGAGTGGCCAGAGTGTTGTCAGTATTGTGATTGATGATGTAGCCGGCCGCTGCTCCCGAGCCGTTGATCTTTCCGCTGACATGCGCATCAGAGTTAAGCAGGCTCATGGGCGCCTGTAGTATCGACTTGTCGGTTACGCGCACCGTCTTCACATTGCGCAGCGCACCAAGTGTCCAGCCAGTGTCGTCATAGGGGCGCGGATCATTGACGTTGTAATACTGAGTGTCCATCAGCATATCGGCCATGCGTGAGTAAGGCTGGTCCATGCGCACCACATATGAACCTGCCGGATACTTCTCGTCTTTGATGGTGATTTCCTTATCGGCTTTGCTTACCTCAACACCCATCAGCCGCAGCAGGTTAACCATATCGGCGGCCTCGACCGGGCGCGACTGGTTGGCAGGGATCACATAAGCAGCCGGACCTTCGTTGGTGGCTTTAGCGATTGAGCGCTTGCTCTTGATGTAGAAGTTTTGCAGGAAGCGATCTTTGTTGTTCGCTACAAAGTTCATTGCCAGCAGGATGGCTGATTGCTGCAGGTTGACGTTGTTGCGCAGCGACCACTTAACGCGCGGCTGCGGTGGATTGGGGCGAAACCAATCGCGCTGCGCTTCGGCCCGCACCGTGCGGTCAAGTGTGTCCGCGCCACCGTTGCCAAACGTTTCGTAAAAGCGGCCAATGGCATTGTGTCCGTTGGCAACGTAGAACATGTAATTAGGCGCCCAGCCATCATAGAAACCATGCGTCCAGACACCCGGCACGCCGCGCTTGGTCATCTCTTCGATCTCGTGGTAAGCGAGCAACTGCCACTCATCGATGGTGATGGGATCTAGCCAGGCGTTGTAAGGACCTGTTCCGGTTGAAGTGTAGAGAAAGGGAACTGACTCGTGCAGGTCATGCAGAATCGCCGGATGATATTCCAGAAATGTCTTCATCTGATTTCGAGTCAGCGCCAGCGCCATTCCTAAACCGTCGCGATTGTTATCGTGCGCGACGTACTTGCCCCAGAACACCAGTGAGGGAGCGTTCTTGCCGGGATTGGCTTTGCGATAGTTATAGGTGTCAACCATCATGTCGCGGCCATCGACTTCCAGTGCGGGCGTGATCAGCACAATAACGTTCTTGCGAATGGCCTGAATAAAAGGGCTCTCTTCAACGGCGAGGCGATAGGCCAACTCCATCAACATCTCAGGTGAGCCGGTTTCAGGAGAATGGATGGAGCCCGAGGCCCAGTAGAAGACCTTGCCTTCGCCGATGAGACTTTGTGCCTCAGCCTCGCTGATCTTGCGCGGATCGGCTAGCTTGGCGGTTATTTCCTTGTAGCGATCAAGCTTTGCCAGCAGAGCCTCGTCGCCGACCGCCACGAGCAGTTGTTCCTTGCCCTGTTCGCTGCGTTCAGGCGCGCTGAAGACGCGGACACGCGGAGTAGCTTGAGCGAGTTCGCGATAGTAGCGGTACAGATCTCTTGTATAAGTGAGCTTATTCGGAGTTCCGACAATGTAGCCCAGAACTTTATCGGGCGAGGGAACGGTGTTCGACAGCGGGAGATGATCGACCAACTCTGTCATGAAGTATGGTTCAGTTGTGTACTCTTTGATTTTTTTGGTGTAGTCATTGTCGGAATCTGAGCCGGAGATTTTCTTTACTTCCGCTATTCCCTGCGGCGTCTTTTCCTGCGCGAAGACAGGCGGCTCGGCGGCAAGCATCATGGTCGCCAAAGCGATCATCGAAGTGCGCAGACTCTTACACAAGACTGTTGAAAGATTTCCTAAGCTCATAGGACCTCCGGCTGAAGACTGATCGTTGAAAGAATTATCGGTGTGGCGGGCGGGATCTTACGAATCCTGGCTACGAGAGTAAAGGCAAAATATCCGAGCCGCCCCGCCGCCGTGCTGGAGAGTGAAGGCGGCGGCCAGGATAAGATTAATACTCCGATGCGGATGAACCGAAAGCCCTACTGTGGAAACCTAGCATCTCCGAGGCGGTAATCCGAACCAAATTGCTTCCACCAGTCAGTTCCAATCGGTTGACCATCAGGCGGATCATTGGGTTTAGTGAGGTTCATTTTCTTTGGATCCTCCTGGAAGCGCTTGATCTGTTCCACTGCATAAAACACGAAAGCTCGATGGTTCTCGTCAGCCGCGAGTCTTCGCTGTGCTGTTAGCCAGCCTTTCAGCTCTTCCAGCTTTAATGAAGCGATCGCGCGCGACTCGTTGGAGGCCCGCTCGTTAGCCGCGAGCGCCATTAGTTCGACCAGGACAACCATGTTCACCGTGCGGCGAATTTCTGCTTCATAGCCTGTGGACGAAGACAAACGTGCAGCCCGGGTTCGGCGAGATGCGGTTGGTGATATTCCCAGCGGCGCCTTCCAGGTTGATTTGATGATCCTGTCCAGAACTTCAGTCAAGCCGGGATATCGTTCATCGCGTGCGTGGAATTCAATTAAACGTGCCGCCCTTTCCGCATTCATAAGAAAGTCGCAAACGTGATTCGCAAAGGCTTCGGCCGGCGCGAGCGCATCGAATGCCGGGGAGGTGCGAATACGAAAATCTTCACGGGTGCGCGGATAACCTGGAGGCCTTGGCGGAATCAGGCGCAGAACTGATTCCGGCAAAACCAGGGCCTGCGGTTCCAGCGATGCGAGAACGGCTGTCAGCGCGCGCCGCTGATCTTCTGCGGCCACGATTTGTGGATCCTTGTCGCCCTTACCGCGCATGCTGAAAGAGTAGTCCAATCCGCCGATGAGCTTGCTGGCGGCCTCGACCTGATAACGGTGCCCCATGTAGAGCGGCACCAGCACATCCTCGAGCGTCGCCATCGCTGCGCCTTCGCGAATGTTGTTTTCACCGAAGCGCTGCAAGGCGGCGCTGCGCACTTGCATGGCGTTGGCTAGTCCGTCGAGTACGTTACCGCCGTTGTCCCAGAGGTGGGCCACCGAACTGGAGCTGCCTTCCGGGCGAGCATCCTGATCAGTCAGGTACATCAAGCCGCGCGCCAAGGCGCTTTTCAATATTTCATCGAGGGCAGCTCTCTCGTTTGTGCCTGCTGGAAAATCCTGATAGCCATAGTGAATGGCAACCTTGTCCCATTCACCGATGCCTTTTGCGTAAGCTTCGCTCAGGTCGGGCACACCTTCAGAATTCAGTTTGGCCAGCGGCGCCGGATAGTCCATCACTGAAGCACGATTATTTATGCTGGCAGCATAATTGTGTTGCAGCCCGAGCGTGTGTCCCACTTCATGAGCAGCCAGTTGACGCAGACGCGCGAGCACGACTTGCTCCATAATTTGCGCCGTTTGCGATTTGCCTTTTTCATAAGGCGCCAACAGACCTTCAGCAATCAGAAAATCCTGGCGGTCTCGTAAGGAGCCAAGACTGACTCGACCCTGGATGATCTCTCCAGTGCGTGGATCAGTTACGGATGAGCCGTAAGACCAGCCTCGCGTCGAACGATGCACCCACTGGATAACGTTGTAACGGACATCCATCGGGTCTGCGTCGGGAGGCATCAGTTCAACCCGAAAGGCATCTTTGTAACCGATGGCGGTAAAGGCTTGGTTCCACCAACCCGCTCCCTCAATCAAAGCTGTGCGCACAGGTTCAGGCGCGCCGCGATCCACGTAGTAAACGATTGGCTCGATTGCTTCGCTCACCGCGGCGTTCGGATCCTTTTTTTCCAGCCGGTGATGAGAGATGTAGCGTTGCGTGATCGGCTCGCTGATTGGTGTCGCAAAGTCCATATAGGTAATCCCAAAGTAACCGGAGCGTGGATCCAACACGCGCGGTTTGAACCCGGGCCCCGGCAAAGCCACGAACGAATGATGCTCGCGGACGGTCAACGACTGAGGGGCAGGGACGACTTGTCTTAGCCAGGGTCCCGGCTCTTCACTGCCGAAGGTTAAGGTCGCTTCGACTTCCGTGTTGAGCGGAAAATTTTTGGTATTGGCGAGATAGAATGCCGAGCGATTAGGATCCAGGCGAAACGTTCCCTGTTGAGACCTTTGTAAGGTGTTCGGAACCTGATGCGCATCGCGCAGGTAAAACGTAGTCGCGTCGACCAGGGCCCGACTGCCGTCTTCCGCGGCCACCTCGAAGCCCCAGAGAGTGGACTCGGCGAAGGCGTCTTTGACTGCGCGCCGCTCATCTTCATTGTTGGAGTTCGCGCGAAAGGCATTGTTCGCAGCAATCAGCAGGACGCGTGGGCCAGTGCGTTCGAAGCGGACGATAAAGGTGCTGCCGAGCTGGCCCCGGTCGAGTCCAAGGTCATTTGAGCCGATGCCTGCGGGTAGGGATTCAACATAAAGGAAGTCGGAATTCCATTTATCGATTTCCAGCCATAGCTTGCCTGCCCTGGAGTCCCAATAGAAGGGAAAGTAGCCGGGATACTTCTGCATGCCGTTAACTTTCTCTGTAATGGATGGGATTGGCTTAGGCGCGTCGGTAGCCGGACGCACCTGGGCCGCGCAGGGAAGGCTAAATAATAAAACCAGGAGGATCGGCATCATCCACTTCTTCATTCTCTCTCCTTCAACGACAGGGTTAACTGGCGGTGGCGCGGCGACCGAGGAACCGCATTTTCAGAGCTTGGGCGAAATGAAAAGTCCGGCAATCTTCAGGTGTCGTCACCATGCGACAAGCTGAAACTTGCCGGACTCAGATCAAAGTGCTTACTGATCTTTCCACTCGGGAATGCGGCCGGGTGTCCAGGGTGCGCCGGCTGCTTCCATTTGTTTCTCGAGCCGCGAAAGATCAACTTCGATCAATTGTCTCAACTGCGCGAGTGTGGTTTCAAAATCCTGCGCCGCAGCCGCGTACTGCGCGAGCTGAGTCTGAGTCGGACGCGAAGTCGACATACGTTGCGAACCAACGATGTCTCCCACTCGCTCTGAGATTGACGGAGGCAGGTTGATATTGCGATTCCGTAACGCATTGTCACCTCTGAGGGCGCGCAAAATTTCGTTGGTGCGTCTATCTAGCACAGCCGTTTCATCCAGCATCTTGTCTCCCGCGGCCGGAGTTTCCATTAACGCTCGTTTGATCAAAGCCAGGCGAGGCTTGAGCGCATTAGCGGCGTCGGTTGCTCCCTGAACCGCGCGTTGCAGCCGCGCGACCTTTTGCTGAAATTCAACTAGTGCGACTCGATCTGCCTGGGACATGCCGCTGCTGCCGTCGACCACCACCTGAAAAGTTTGCGGCTGGCCCATGGGCGACAGTACGCCATCGACTCTTCTGGCGATTGAGACTTTGTAAGTTCCTGGCATGACCAATGGTCCTGAGGGTCCTTCATTGAACGGATCCTCGTTTTCGGGGTTTGGCGGCGGAGGCAAGGTCGCAGGCGGATATCTCAGGTCCCATGACACGCGTTGGATCCCGGCGCTGACGGGGCCGCTGAGTCTGCGCACGACTCGATTATCCGAATCGGTAACGGTCACTATCACCGCGGGCGCCTCTTCTTCTTCCTCAGAGCGAAGTTCGGCAAATGGGGGCAACGTAACCGGCGTATTTTTCTTGAAGGCTTCCTTCTCAGCCTCCTGTCGTTTTGCCTTTTTTGTTTTCAGTTCGTCTTTCAGGTAATAAGTGAAGGTCGCGCCGAACGGAGGATTGTCGGCTGTATAAAATGACTCGCCCTGGAAACTTTTGCCGCGCCCACCGAGCGGCTGCGCCTGGATATACATCAACGCATCCTTCACCGGGAACAGCAGGGCTTCCTGTTTCAGCATTTCAGGTTTCAATTGGCGCAGCGGCGTGTAGTTGTCCAAAATGTAGATACCGCGTCCAAATGTCCCCAGCACCAGATCATGCTCGCGTCGCTGGATGGCGATGTCACGAATCTGAATGGTCGGCAGACCGCCCTTCAGCTGCACCCATTTTTGGCCACCATCCAGCGTGAAAAAAAGTCCGAATTCAGTACCGGCGAAGAGAAGATTTGGATTAACGTGATCTTCGGCAATCGCCCACACTGGCCAATTCTTTGGCAGGTTGCTGACGATGGAGGTCCAGGTCCGGCCGGCATCGCTGCTCTTCAAAAGATAGGGCTTGAAGTCGGCGTTCTGCCGATTTTCGAACGCCACATAAACCGTATTGGCGTCGTGATTCGAAGTTGTGATGCGGCTGACATAGGCCATGTCGGCAACGCCGGGAAACTTTTCCAGCTTGCGCCAGTTTTTGCCGCCGTCTTCCGTAACCTGAAGCAGGCCGTCGTCTGTGCCGATATAAATCAAGCCATCTTTTTTGGGTGACTCAGCCAGCGCCGAAGCATTGCCAAAAAAAGCAGTTGACGCATTCTTCGCAATCGCGTCCATGCTCCAGACTTTTCCCATCACCGGCAGCTTGTCGCGATCCAGCGCGCGCGAAAGCTGACCGCTGATCACCTGCCAGGTGTCCCCACGATCGTCGCTACGGAATAATTTATCGGCAGCAAAATACAAACGCGTGTGCGAGTGTGGGCTGATGATGAACGGCGAATCCCAGTTCCAGCGCAGCGGCTCTTCATTGCGGCCAACTTGCGGCTGGATGCCCATGCGTTCGCCGGTACGCTTGTCAAAACGCACCAACGATCCGTTTTGCAGTTCCGCGTAGATGGTATTTGGATCTTCCGGATCAACCTGGCTGCGAAAGCCATCGCCACCGTGCGTAACAAACCAATCGCTGTTGGTGATTCCTGAGATGTTACGCGTGCGCGAAGGCCCGCCAAAGCTGAAGTTGTCCTGCGCGCCGCCATAGACATTATAGAAAGGCGTGGCGTTGTCGGTGGTGATGTCGTAGAACTGCGTCACCGGAAGGTTGCTCTTGAAAATCCAGTTCGCGCCGCGGTCATGACTTTCATAGACTCCGCCGTCGCAGCCTACCAGGTAATGTTCGGTGTTGTTGGGATCAATCCAAATCTCGTGATTGTCCACGTGCTTGGATTTTTCACCCAGCCGTCGCAGAGTGCGACCGCCATCGTCTGAGACCATCAGGAAGACGTTCATGATGTAGATGCGATCTACATCTTTCGGATCGGCAACGATGCGCGAGTAATACATAGCGGTGGCGTCAAACTCGTTGCGCCGTTCCCAGCTGCCACCGCGATCGTTTGAGCGAAAGATGCCGCCCTTGCGATCGGCTGCCTCGATGGTTGCGTAAAGCACATTGGAATTGACGGGAGAAATTATCAGGCCAATGCGGCCCATCTCTGTCGAGGGCAAACCGGCCTTTAACTTGTTCCAGGTCGCTCCGGCATCGGTAGATTTGTAGATGGCGCTTTCCGGTCCACCATCGATCAGGGTCCACATATGACGGCGGCGTTGATAAGACGCGGCGTACAGCGTTTCCGGATTTTGGGGATCGATGACGATGTCCGTGACGCCAGTGTTTTCGCCGAGGTTGAGAATGTTCTTCCAGGTCTTGCCATTGTCAGTGGTTTTAAAAAGTCCACGCTCGCCGCCCGGTCCCCATAGCGGACCCTGTGCGGCAACATAGACGATATTCGAATCCTTCGGATCGATGGCGATGCGCCCGATGTGTTCCGAGGTCTTGAGGCCGACATTTTTCCATGACTTGCCGGCATCGTCGGATTTGTACAAGCCATTGCCGTACGACACACTGCGCTGGCTGTTGTTTTCGCCGGTGCCCACCCAAACAGTCAGAGGATTTTTAGGGTCGAGAGCGATGGCGCCGATCGAGTAAGAGCCCTCGCGATCAAACACAGGTATCCAGGTCGCGCCGTTGTTTAAGGTCTTCCAGACTCCGCCTGACGCCGAAGCGACGAAATAATGAGCGGGGTTATCAGATTCGACTGCGAATCCGATGACTCGTCCCGAGGTGAAAGCCGGCCCAATCGATCGCAGCTTCAGTCCGTTGAAAGTTCCCGTCGACATTGGATCGGCGGGTTTCCCCTCGTCGGCTGGCTTTTCGTCGTCTGATTTTTTGGGCTCATCTGGTTTTGGCGAAGCTTGTTCTTTCGCCGCAGCCTCCTGACGGGCCTTTTGTACGGCTGCCTTCTCCGCCGCTTTTTCTTCCTGAGCTGAGGCAGCGGGCCGCAGGTTGAAGCAACAAGCAACGACGAAGAACGGCAGTAAGTAACGAAACGATTTTGTCAGAGCTGCGAGACAGGAACGCATGAAGAGAATCTCCTCTGTGTAACAAGTGGAAGCCGGCAAGGCTGCCGGCAAGGTAAGCTGAAATCAAACGGCGAGTAAAACTAGCATTACTGATACACAGTGGTAAAGAGCGACTCGATAGAGGCGGCAGTTCGGTCGGAGTATCCGTCTGAATTAAAGGAGTAATGGTTTAGTCATATCCCGTCGGCGTTGATGGAAATGTGAGCGCTATCCCGCGATAGCGGGCGACGGCGTAAAGCCTTGGGTGGAGCGCAGCGAAACCCCAGGAACAGCGTTCGGAAAAATTGATGAGCCCGAGGAGGCGGGCGGCAGCCGAATGATTACACTTCAAATTAACAGATGTCGGCCGCGGTGCGGGCTGTAAAATAACCGTGGCGGATCCAGAGCTTCCGCCTCGCTCCACTCCACGCTTTACGCTGTCGCCCGCTACGAGGGCTGAACGCTGCGAATTGTTTTGAGGCACATGCCGATCCAACAGCCTCCGTCCTCCGTTGAGTTTACGAACCCTACGATGCAGCATGACCGATTCGAAACCCATAGTTCCCATCCACTCTGCACGCTTCTGTACATCACATTGATGGGCACGAATTGAGCAACTTAAAAATCCCCACCTCCATCACACTCTTTCTTAACACCAGTAACCCGATGACCATGGTCATCATTGAGTGGTGGCCAAAGGCTTCAGGCTCACCGGCTCACGCGGAGATTTTTTTGAATGACAGTTGCCCGATTCGCTCCCCGTTTGCGTGCTAAACAGATTAATCGTTTTCGCCGCCACTTCTCGAGATTCATCATTGTCCTTTTCTTTGTAGCCAACGGCACCGGACTATTTTTGAAGCCCGTGCTGGCGCCGGCAGTGAGCGCCGCCACGATAGCCGACACGATTCCGCTTGATATACCTGCTACTGACGATTGTGCCCTCGATTGGATCATCTTTCGCACCGGCGAGCGCGAGGGAGTGGACCCAAGATTCATTCACGCGGTCATAAGACAGGAATCACACTACGATCCCCATGCCCTGTCGTCGGCGGGCGCGCGTGGCCTGATGCAGTTGATGCCGGCCACCGCCAAACGATTTGGCAACACTGACCCTGAGGACGAAGCTCAGAATGTTGAGGCAGGGACAAAATATTTAGCCTGGCTCCTGAAGCGATTTGACGGAGACGTGAGTCTTGCGCTAGCGGGTTACAACGCCGGTGAAGGCGCGGTGGACAAGTACAATGGAGTTCCACCGTATGATGAGACACAAAACTACGTCAGGACGACAGTGACGAACTATGGCAAGAGCTATCACCCGGTGCTCCCGCCCGAAGACGCGAGGCTGATGTTCCATCTTGCCAGCGTGCGACCCCTGGATTAAGCGAATACGAGTGTGTCGGAAAGAAAGTACGGACGGGTAGGCCGGAATTGAAAAATCCCCCAACTGACGCTGAGGGATTTTGCAGAGAACTTCCGAGAAGTTAACTTAAGCGCGCCCGGCGACCTCCCCGGTTTGGGTGTTGACGCGAACGACCTCACCTTCCTTTATGAAAAGTGGAACGCGCACTTCGATGCCTGTTTCCAGAGTCGCGACTTTGGTTGCGCCACCCGCCGCAGTGTCGCCGCGCAGGCCCAACTCGGTAGCTGTGACCGCCAGTTCGACGTATTGCGGAAACTGTAGCGAGACCGGCTCGCCATTGTATTTCAGCACCTGCAGCGAGACCCCTTCCCTTAAATAACCACGATCACTATCGACGGCTTCCGCGGAAAAGTGGAACTGTTCATAACTCTTCTCATCCATGAAATGAAATCCCTGCGCGTCGCTGTAGAGATAGGAAGCGGGCGCCAGCTCAACATCGGGCTCGGCAAATTTTTCGCTTGAACGAAAGCTCTTCTCAAGCACGGCACCGTTCAGGAGATGACGCAAGCGCGTACGAACCATAGTCGCTCCGCCACGCGCGGTCGGCGAGGCGAAGAATACGTCGAGCACAAGGTAAGGCTGACCATCAACGGTAATCAGCAGTTTTCGTTTTAGTTCATTGGCCCCAATCAAAGCCATGCAGTTCAATTCTCCTTCAAGTTATGTAACCCAACGTTCGTTTGCGTATGGGATGGATGGAATTGTACTCGCAAGCTCGTGGATTGCGTTACAGCTCAGGGAAAAGGCGGTCACTCCAGCTCCACTCGATCATTCAAAGCTACGCTGCCAGAGCCAGTCACGCTCGCATAAATACCCAGGTTCATCCCAGCTTCATCGACGATCGATCGCAGTATCGAGGGATCTTTCTTTAAGCCGTCCTGCGCGTGGTTGGCCATAGCACACCGCTCAGCGGGAATCTCGCATTTCAACACGACGTTGCCAATGCGCAGCGTGCGGCCAGCCCACTCCGCTTCGAGAAGCTGGTCGAAACCGGGCTCGGTCTTGACAAAAAAGTTTGGGCGAAAACGACGGACGTCCCAGTCGGCGCCGGGGTTTACACGGGCCATGGCCTTTAGCGAGGATAAAGTCAGGACGTGGATGGGGTACTCATCAAAATTAGACTCGCCTTTCGCTGGCTGGCATGGCACTAAGACCACTGATTTGTCCAATAGCCTTGAGAGATATTCGTTTGCGATAGCTTCATCGCTGCCTAATCTAGTCCCATCGCTCAGAGACATCTCGACGTGTGGAATGTCAGACCCTTCCTCAGGTTCACTCCGATAGCTTGCGGTACATTGCATCAACAGAGGAGTCTTGGATCCGGCCAGGATTTGGCGCGACTGTTGATCCCGCAGTGTCCAGCCGCGATCGCCGGGAATTCCGAGTTGACCAACCGTGCAGCGCTCCAACATTTCGCCGGCCATGGACTTAACGGGAAAGCGCCAGATTTGTTCGACATTGCCGATGAACATTTTCTTATTTCGCCAAGCCGTTGGGCATTCGTTTTCATCAGTCCTTTACTTTTATGCTGCCGGCACAGACGTCCCCTTCCTCGATACCATCAACCCATTGGCGCAGTACCTCAGTTCGTTCCTCAGTCAGCTTTTCAAGTTCCATACATTGACACATGGGGTTTACGGATCCATAGGCGACACGTTTATCCCCGGCCGGATATATGGATGCAAGATGCGCATCCCTGAAAGCGAGCCAGGCGCGTTGCGCTGTGCGCATTTTTTGCACGAAGAGCGTGTCCTTGCGGTACTCAAGCAGAATCTGGCGATAGAGCTTCGTCATCTTAGCATCGGCTTGCTTGAATGCACTGCATGCCTTTTCATCCAATTGCATTTGGTTTTGCTGCTGCGTGCCAACCTTCGCGCGGCCCGCGCTGGTGCCGGGGTAACCCGACACTGTGAGTAACAGCAGCAAGACTTGAGTAGTTGTCCTCAGGACGTTCATTGAAGTCTCCTCGCAAAAAACTCGACTTACTTTATCTCCGCCAGTCCCGCTTGACGCAACAGCACATTCAGCGCCATCAGGTCCGTTTGTTTCAGCGTGGTCCAACTGTTCGTTTGCCGTTCCAGCAACACCTTATAAGTTGTGAACGCATCGCGAGCCTGTTTGGTTGGCGCCGTGTCGGCGCTGCCGATGACTCCAATTAACCCGGCGAGGGCAGCATTCAAAGAACTCAGGCTCGGCTCGCTCGGTGGCGGAAACTGAGGTTGACCGCTACCACCGATGACTAACACTTTTTCATCGAGCGCCTCAAGCGCGGCCATCAAGCTGTCCTTCGACCCGGCCGTCGCTTTAAGTTCTCTTATCTGCCGGCTCACATTGCGAATCTCATTCGCGGTCTCGTAGGAATGGTCGATTGCGTCGGAGACTTGTCGCGCTAGCGCGAATTGCGCAGCCAACTCTGGCTGGGCCACATGCACCCGTGGATCCATGTCCACCATAAATGAAGTCGAATACGTGCGACCGGCAACGGTGAGCCTTGCTTGATATGATCCGGGAAGCACCAGGGGACCTTCAGGAACCATGATGGCCTCCCCCGGCACTGCGGCAATGCTGTATCCATAGCGTATGGCTTGAGGTCTTTCGTAACGCAGATCCCAGACAAAACGATTCAGGCCGGCCCGCATCGGCAACCCAGTTGGCGACGGCAACCAGTAAGCAGGAAATGCTTGCGACTGATCCGGCTTCGCGACCGGATCATTACTCGAATACTTCCTGACCAGGATCCCATTGCTGTCCAGAATCTCGAGTGTAACTGGCGCGGCAGGGACGGACTTCAGGTAGTAATCGATGATGGCGCCGGTTAGTGGATTCTGGCCCGCGGGTGTTTCGCGCGGCAACGGTGTGTCGCGGCCTTCGTTCTTGCGCATGCGAACTGCGGTGGCGGCTTTAAAGAGATGCACTTCCTGGCGCGCCAGGTCAGCGGTTATTTCTCGCAGCGGCGCTATGTCATCGAGGATCCAAAAACTCCGGCCATGAGTAGAAATTACGAGATCATCGCCGTGCACGACCAGATCTCGAATCGGTGTAACCGGCAAGTTAAGTTGGAGCTTTTGCCAGTGATCACCATCGTCAAAAGAGACGTAAGCTCCCACCTCGGTGCCCGCAAACAACAAGCCCCGGCGATGAGTGTCGGTGCGCACCACATGAACATAAGCATTATCAGCCAGGCCGTTGGAGATGCTGGTCCAGGTCTTACCAAAATCATGTGTCCGAAAAATGTGAGGCGCGATGTCGTCCATCTGGTGACGATCAACAGCTACATATGCTGTCCCGGAGGCGAAGGGAGATGGATCGATCATGCTGATCATGCTCCAGGGCGGAAGGTTTGGCGGCGATACCTCGCGCCAGGTCTTTCCTTCATCCTCAGTTAATTGAACCAGTCCATTATCGGTGCCGGCCCAGATCAGTCCGGGCTTTGGCGCCGCCGCGATACTGGTGATGACGCCTTTCGCTTCTGCCTCATTTTCTCCCGGACGCAGCGTGAGATCCGGGCTGATGGTGGTCCAACTCTTGCCCTTATCCGTGGTCTTCATCAAAAACTGCGACGATTGGTAAAGGGTGTGCGACGGCCAAGGCGCGAAGGCGATGGGGGTGCTCCAGACATAGCGATGATTTACTTTTGCCCCTGTTACGAGGGGTGTCGGACTAACGTCCTCGACCTGACCGGTCTTGCTGTCAAAGCGAAAGAGCTCGCCGCCGGTGCTGCCGCCATAGACAAAGTTTGGATCGCTGGGGTCAGGCAGGATGAATCCGCTCTCGCCGGCGCCAACCGGATGCCAATCCCGAAAAGAAATTTGGCCGAAGTCGCTGCGGCTGAGGACCGCTGCCGTACCACTGTCCTGCTGCGCGCCGTAGACCCAGTAGGGGAACTGATTGTCGACGGCGACATGATAGAACTGCGCTGTCGGCTGGTTATACCAATTGCTCCAGGTGTCGCCGCCATCGACTGTGACGATGACGCCTTGATCGACGCCGCTTATCATCCGCTGGGGGTTGTCCGGATCGATCCAGAGGGAGTGATAATCATCGCCTCCGGGCGCCCCCTTAATGGCAACGAATGTTTTGCCACCATCGGTCGAACGATAGAGCGATACATTAGATAAGTAGACGACGTCAGGATTCTTCGGATCGACGCGGACCTCGCTGAAGTACCAGGAGCGGCTGCTGATGCGCTGATCAGTGCTGATAAGTTTCCAGTTGATGCCGTTGTCGTCGGAACGATAAAGACCACTCGCGCGCGGGGCATCGATAAGGGCATAGACACGTTTTCCCTTTTGTCCTGCGGCTACATCGATGCCGGTGCGGCCAAACGTTCCCGAGGGCAGCCCGTGACCCGCTAACTCTTTCCAGGTCACACCGCCATTGGTGGACTTGTAAAGGCCTCCTCCAGGTCCGGTGATCGGGGCATACGTACTCCAGGCCGGCCGGCGCGTATTCCAGAGGGCGGCGTAAACCGTTTTGGCATCATCTGGATCGAATGCCAGCTCGATTGCACCGGTGTTCTCGTCTTTGTACAGCACCCTGGTCCAGGTCTTCCCCCCATCTGTCGAGCGGAAAATACCACGCTCCTCATTGGGACCAAAGCCATGGCCCAGCGCGGCCACCAGCACAGTGTCAGGGTCGCGCGGGTCAACCAGGATGCGGCCGATCTGTCTCGTGTCGCGTAAACCAAGATGTGTCCAGGTTCTTCCGGCGTCTGAAGACTTGTAGATACCATCGCCGAAAGATATGTCCGAGCGCATGTCGGCTTCACCGGAGCCGACATAGATGATGTTGGGATCCGATGGCGCCACCGTGAGCGCACCAATCGAAGCAATCGGTTGTGAGTCAAAGACAGGAATCCAGACCTGACCACCACTCGTTGTTTTCCAGACACCCCCGCCTACCGAGCCAAAATAAAATGTCTCCGGTTGCCCGCGAACTCCGGATACGGCCAGCGCGCGCCCGCCGCGATGTGGACCAATGCACCGCCACTCAAGTGCCTGAAAACTCTCGGGCGGGATCAGACTCTGAGTAAGGCCCGGCACAGCCAAAAACGAAAGCAGCAACGTGCCGAAGAAGAATTTACGGGTGAAGGAGGCGATGGATAACATTTTCATAAGCTTTAGTTTAGTAGTAATTCAGTCTCGCTTGAGTGCAATGACAACCGGCCTTCATTTTACGGCCCTTTTGCAGCAAGCTATTGCCGCGTGACGGCTATGACGCAAAGCGACGTGCTATTATTCGCAGCCGTAATCTTAATTCATGCTCGCCGTCAGATGGAATGTCAAAACTAGAGGAGTCTATCCGAATGTTCAAGAACTTTCGTGCGACCTGCATCCGTTCGTCCTGTTTTTTGTTCGTCATCCTAATGCTGAGTTCCGGTTTAGCCAGGGCACAGCGGCGTCCAGCCGCAGCTGAATCGCAACCAGGGCGAGAAGCGGATCCCCTCAAGGTCCTGCAGTGGCGCTCGATTGGACCATTTCGCGGTGGCCGCTCCACGGCTGTAGCCGGTGTCGCCTCGCAGCCACTGGTGTATTACTTCGGCGGCACCGGCGGCGGAATTTGGAAGACAGTGGACGGCGGCATCAACTGGGAACCGATTACCGACGGTTCGGTTTTCGGAACCGGCTCGGTCGGTGCGATTGGCTTATCAGATTCCGACCCGAACACGATCTATGTCGGGATGGGAGAATCGGCGATTCGCGGCAATGTCTCGCATGGCGATGGAGTGTATAAGTCAATCGATGCCGGGAAAACCTGGGAACGGATCGGACTCGAAGACACGCGCCAGATCTCGCGCATACGAGTGAATCCAAAAAATCCTGAGATAGTTTTTGTAGCGGCTCAGGGTCACGTTTGGGGGCCGAACGAAGAACGTGGTGTCTTTCGTTCGAAAGACGGTGGCAAGACCTGGCAGAAGGTCCTGTATCGCAACGAGAGAGCCGGCGCTTCCGATCTCATTATGGACCCCTCGAACCCGAACAACTTGTACGCGGGCTTCTGGGAGGTCTATCGCAAGCCGTGGACGCTGGAAAGCGGCGGCCCGGGCAGTGGTATTTTCAAATCCAGCGACGGCGGCGACACCTGGACCGAGATTACGCGCAATCCCGGCTTGCCCAAAGGGACCATTGGCATAGTCGGTATTACGGTGTCACCGGTGAACTCAGAACGCCTGTGGTCCATCGTCGAAGCAGAAGACGGGGGCGTGTTTCGTTCCGATAATGGTGGCAAGAATTGGACCAAAGTAAATGAAGATCGCCGGCTGCGCCAGCGGGCCTGGTATTACTCTCGCATCTACGCCGATCCGAAGAGCGCAGACACGGTGTATGTGCTGAACACTGGATTCTATAAGTCAAACGATGGCGGTAAGTCATTCACCGGCATCCAGGTTCCACACGGGGACAATCATGATCTTTGGATCGCGCCAGACGATGCCGAGCGCATGATTGAAAGCAATGATGGCGGCGCCAATGTCTCGTTCAACGGCGGCAAGAGTTGGAGCGAGCAGGATCAAGCGACTGCGCAATTCTATCGGGTAACGCTTGATAACGATTTTCCCTATCACGTCTACGGCGCGCAACAGGACAATTCAACCGTTCGCATCGCCAGCCGCACGACTGGAGGCGGCATTACGACCAGCGACTGGTATGACGTTGGTGGCGGCGAGTCCGGCTGGATCGCGCCATTGCCGCAAAATTCTGAAGTCGTATTCGCGGGTTCTTATGGCGGGTTGATTACTCGCAGTGATCATCGGACCGGGCAGCAGGTTGACATCAATCCCTACCCGAATAATCCGATGGGGGCCGGCGCCAACGTTCTGAAATATCGCTTCCAATGGAATTTTCCGCTGCTGTTTTCGCCACATGACAACTCGCCTTCGGGAACACTCTTCACCGCTGCTAACGTTCTTTTTCGATCAAAGGATGAAGGTCGGAGCTGGGAGATCATCAGCCCGGATCTGACCCGTGACGATAAGAGTAAGCAGGCGTCTTCGGGTGGCCCGATCACTAAAGACAACACCAGTATCGAATACTACGACACGATCTTTACTGTGATGGAATCGCCCGTGCAGGCGGGGACCATCTGGTCCGGTTCGGATGACGGTCTCGTTTATCTCACTCGTGACACGGGCAAGACCTGGGCCAGGGTTACTCCCGCAAAAGAGATCATGCCCGAGTGGATTCAAATCAACTCGATTGAGGCCTCGCCATTCGATGCGGCGACCGCTTATGTGGCCGCTACGATGTACAAGTTCGACGACAACCGGCCCTATCTTTACAAGACGACCGACTATGGCAAGACCTGGAAGAAAATCACGAATGGAATTCCGGACAGCGCCTTCACGCGTGTGGTCCGCGAAGATCCAAACAAGCGCGGGTTGCTGTACGCCGGGACCGAGACGGGAATATTTATTTCATTCGATGACGGCGCCAACTGGCAATCCCTGCAGCTAAACCTTCCCAAAGTTCCCATCACAGATCTGGCCATTCACAAGCGTGAGCAGGAACTGGTGGCAGCCACTCAGGGACGCTCGTTCTGGATTCTCGATGACTTGCCCGCCATTCATCAATTGATGGATGCGGGCGGATTCAAGGCGGCGAGTGAAACCATGCTGCTTAAGCCAAAAGACGCGTACCGCATGCCCGGTGGTGGTGGCAATTTGCCGGCGACTGCGACAGTCGGCAAAAATCCGACTGGTGGCCTGGTGGTCTACTATGGACTGAAAGCCAAACCAACTTCGGAAGTAGTCCTGGAATTCCTCAACGCTGGTGGTAAGTCTATTCGCAAGTTTACCGCTCCCGCTCCCAAGGCTGCGGCCGCTGGTGCGGCGGCGCCATCTACGGCGCCCACGCCGCCGGCTGATGAACCGGATCTCTTTGGCGGCGGTGCGCCTGCAAGACTGACAACTGACGCCGGCTTGAATCGTTTCGTCTGGGACATGCGCTATGCAGACGCTGTTCGTTTTCCGGGCATGATTTTCTGGGCCGGAGAAACGCGTGGTCCAAAAGTAGTTCCCGGGAATTATCAGGTAAGGCTGACGGTGGATGGAAAGACTTTGACCCAGGATTTCACGGTTAAGCCGGACCCGCGGCTGCCGGCGACGCCAGCCGATTATGCAAGACAACTTGAGTTGGGCTTGAAAATTCGTGACAAGCTGAGTGAGACAAACAACGCCATTATCCAGATTCGCGACGTGCGCAAGCAGGTCGATGATCTGCTGAAGCGAGTTAAGGACCAGCCGCAAGCAAAGACGATCAGTGACGCCGGCATGGCCTTGACCAAAAATCTGGTTGTGATCGAGGAAGCGCTATATCAGACAAAAAACCAGAGCAGTCAGGATCCGCTCAACTTTCCGATCAGGCTAAATAATAAACTCGCAGCACTTGGTGGCGTGGTTACCGGGGCTGAGGCCGCGCCTAATGCTCAGTCGTATGTTGTCTTTGCTGACGTGACTGGCGAGATCGATACGCAGTTGGCCAAGCTCGCAGTCATCATGAAGACGGAGGTGCCGGCTTTCAATCAACTGGTACGCGATCAGAATATTCCCGCGGTACTTGTTAAGCCGCCCACGAACGATTCTCGCCAACCCTAGGAAGGGATGGTCTGCGCAACCGCAGTCCATGAACCGATAAATGAAGTCCGTGAAACGGAAATGAAGTCCGCGAAACGGACGGCATGGAAATAGCCCAGCGATTCACGCTGGGTAAGGAGTTCCGAAGTAAGACAAAGTCCGTGAAACGGACGGCTGAATAGATTGTAGTACTCGGTGGGAATTTGAGCCGTCCGTTTCACGGACTGACAATCGCATTGCTACGTCGATCCCAGCAGTGAACTTCGACCGCCCACATAACTCACCGCTACTCACCCCCGCGCGTTCATTAATCTCCACCCATCGTCAATGAGAAAAAAGTTGCTCCGGCACTTTTAAATCTTTGCATTCGTTGGCCAGGTGCAAGAATCCCCTTGCAGCAAGTACACTCAACCGACCATGAGGGACATAACTTCGATAGACGTAATTCTCAACCGCGGTTCGGGCGTCAATGATAAAGAAGATGCGCGACAAAGCCTGCAACAGTTGTTCGCAGACAATGGCATCGAAGCGCGAATTTCGATCGCGCACTCCGGAGAAGAGATTGACAAACTTGCTCGCGAGGCCGCGCGCGGGGACAGTCAGGTGATTGTAGCTGGCGGCGGTGACGGCACCATCAACACCGTTGCAGCAGCAATTCTTGACAGTGGCCGGGACAAAAAACTGGGGGTACTGCCGCTTGGCACCTTGAACCATTTGGCCCAGGATCTGGGTCTGCCGCTCGAGCTCGCCGAGGCTGCGCAGGTGATCATTGCCGGTCACTCGGTCAACATTGACGTGGGCGAAGTCAACGGCCGTATCTTTCTCAATAACTCAAGTCTGGGTCTTTATCCCATCATCGTGCGCGAGCGCATGCGGCAGGAACGGCTCGGTCACGGCAAATGGCCTGCATTTATCTGGGCGTCGCTTTCGGTTTTTCGGCGCTACCCATTTCTCGCGGTCCGTCTGCTGGTAGCGGGCAAGGAACTGAACTGCCGTGCGCCGTTTGTTTTTGTCGGCAACAATATTTACGCCATGGAAGGATTAGAGATCGGAAGCCGTACGCGTCTCGATGAAGGGAGATTGAGTTTGTACATGACTAATCGCACCGGCCGGTGGGGCCTGGTGCGTTTGGCTTTGCGTGCCTTTCTGGGACGGCTGCGAAGCGAGAAGGACTTCATAGCGCTCGCCACCGGTGCGGTGACAATCGAGACTCGTCATAAGCGCTTGCGCGTAGCGTTTGACGGTGAAGTCGCTGTGATGGAAACGCCGCTGCACTATCGCACCCTTCCCGGCGTGTTGCGAGTGATTGTGCGAGCTGGGGAGGACAATTAGGGATGCGCACAATTGTACATCTCTCGGATCTCCACTTTGGCCGGGTGGACCAGAGATTGATTGAGCCCTTGATTCGAACCGTCAAAGGGATCGAGCCGGATCTGCTGGCAGTCTCAGGGGACCTCACTCAACGTGCTCGCTCGCATGAGTTTCGTGCGGCGCGCGCGTTTCTCAATTTACTGCCGCAACCGCAGATCGTCGTCCCGGGGAATCATGATATTCCTCTTCACAATGTCTTCAAGCGATTCCTGCAGCCGCTGACAAAGTATCGCCAGCTGATCACGAAAGATATTGAGCCGTTTTTTGCCGATGATGAAATAGCGGTGGTGGGTGTCAGTACCGCGCGCTCGCTGGTCGTTAAGGGCGGGCGAATTAATACCGGGCAGGTGGCCCGCATTCGTGCAAAGCTTTGTTCGTTTCAAGAAGGAGTCGTGAAGGTAGTTGTCACGCATCATCCGTTCGATCTGCCAGACGGGTTTAAGGAGCGGGACCTGGTTGGGCGTTCGCGCATGGCGATGACAAGGCTCGCCGAATGCGGCGCCGATATTTTTTTAGCGGGTCATTTACATGTGAGCCACACCGGACATACCGCGATGAGATACCAGATTCACGGTCATTCGGCGCTGGTGGTCCAGGCCGGCACTGCCACCTCCACCCGTGGCCGCGGCGAAGTGAATTCATTCAATGTGCTGCGGGTCGAGCACCCGGAAATTACGCTGGAGCGTTTCGAGTGGGAGGTCGATGGCGGCAACTTTGTGAGTTCGGGGGAAGAGCATTTTCGTCACACAGTCGCAGGCTGGGTGCGCGACTGAGCTGAAGTGTTGTCCGACCTTTTATGACGAGCTATCTCAAATCATTCCTGCGGGCGCGGTTCTCGCGCGAAAGTGTGCTCGGGCTTAATCTGACGCTCGGAGTTCTATTACTGAGCCTCTCCACGTGGATCTTTGCTGACCTCGCCGAGGACATAGCGGCGGGTGATCCGCTGACGATCACCGACGCCAGATTCAGCAGTTGGCTGCACGTGCACAGGATACGGTCGCTGACATCTTTTTTACTGGTCGTAACAAATCTGCACTCAACGCTGGGCATAACGATCATGACTTTGCTGCTCTGTGTCTATGCATGGCGCTCGCAGCTCAAACACTGGATCTCCACTATTTTGCTGACCGTGTATGGCGGCATGATTTTGAATTTCTTGCTCAAGGGAGTGTTTCAACGGGCGCGGCCGCGGTTCAACGATCCAATTCTGACGCTGACAAGCTACAGCTTTCCCAGCGGCCACACGATGATGGCAACGGTATTGTACGGAGTGCTGGGGGCGCTGATTATTTCACAAGTGCGCAATTGGATATGGCGAGCGCTGGCCGTTGTAAGTGCGGTGATAATGATTGTTTTGGTCGGCTTCAGCAGGATTTATCTCGGAGCTCATTACTTGAGCGATGTGCTCGGAGCGATGGCGGAAGGAGTCGCCTGGCTGGCAGTCTGCTTGACGGGCATTGATACCTGGAGACGGCGGAGGCTGAGGGCGAAACCCTCGACGCCTTTGAGAACCTCCTAAGACAAACGAAAACCATATGACGTTCATCGATCTTTCGCACACAATTGAAGACGGCATGATCACATACAAGGGACTTCCGGCCCCGATCATTAGTGATTACATGAGCCGCCCGGACTCTCGCGGCCGCTATGCCCCCGGCACCGAATTTCAGATTGGCAAGATCGAGATGGTGGCTAATACCGGCACCTATCTCGACAGCCCTTTCCATCGTTATCCCGACGGTAGCGATCTGGCGGCACTGGAGTTGGCTTCGATGGCAAATCTCGACGGAGTCGTCATCCGGTGGGTGGGAAGCTCCGAACGCCAACTTGAGTTGGATCGGTTTGCTGGAGCAGGGAAGTCACTCGGCTCGCCGGTGAAAGACGCGCGTGATATCGGCGCCGAGGCCCTCGCAAATCTGAACCTCAGAGGAAAGGCCGTTCTCTTCCATACGGGCTGGGATATGCGTTGGCGCACGGATGACTATGCCAACGGCTGCCATCCTTTCCTCACGGCCGCCGCCGCCCAATCTCTGGTAGATGCCGGAGCCTCTTTGGTTGGTATTGATTCCTTCAACATAGATGACACCGTTGGCGGGGACCGTCCGGCGCATTCGATTCTGCTTGCCGCGGGAATACCCATTGTCGAACACCTCTGCGGCTTAAGAGAGTTACCTGACAACGGTTTTCAATTCTTCGCCGTGCCGCCAAAAGTGAAAGGGTTCGGTTCTTTTCCAGTTCGCGCGTTTGCTTTGCTTACTTAGTTGGGTTTTGACCCTGGAGTCGCTGGTCCCCATCTAGAGTTCGCCTGATGAAGTCAGGCCGAAATGGGAAGTCCTGCTGGTAAAGAAGGCAATCCCTTCCGTCAATGTCAGCCAGGTAAACATTTGTCCAAATGCCGGCACTACTCACAACCTGGACCGTGAAGTGTCAGCCTCATTTTGCTTAAGCCAAATTCGTAGCCAAGCGAAGGAAACTCTTAATACCAAAAGGTTTTTCGTGACGGCCAGCTTCGCTGCGTGATATATTGCGCGCATCATGCGATCGGATGTCATTATCATTCGGCTGGTCTTCACCGTTATCCTGATCGCCGCGGGTTTTATCCTCCGTCCAATTAAAGGTGAGGAGTGGACCTCTGCCGGCGTAGGCGCCCTCGTGGCCGTCTGCATTATTCTTTTCGAGCTCAGGATTCGCCGGGCCACTTTAAAAACCCTGATTGGGGCCGCGGTAGGCTCGATTCTCGGCATAGTGGGCGCATTCCTAATTGGCGAACTCATTATGCGCCAGGAATCCATGGCCCATGAAGTGAGAACTTTCGTCACGCTGGCGCTGGTTTTTTTCATGGCCTACGTTGGCTTGATGGTCGGCGGAGCGAAAGGCGATTACATCGAGTTGTCAGCGCTGGGCGGAATTTTTTCAGACAAAGCCGCCAAACGCGATCTGAAGATTCTCGATACGTCGGTAATTATCGACGGCCGCATTGCAGATGTAGCCGAAACCGGTTTTCTTACCGGAACGCTGATCATCCCTCAGTTTATTCTGCGCGAACTCCAGCAGGTGGCCGACTCACCGGATTCTTCCAAACGCCAAAGAGGCCGCCGCGGTCTGGATATGCTGCATCGCCTGCAGAACAATAGCGCGCTGGATATTCAAATTGTCGAAACGGATTTTCCCGCCGTGCGTGAAGTTGATCTGAAGTTGATTGAGCTGGGTAAACAGCTTGACGCCGTAATCGTCACCAACGACTTCAATCTCAATAAAGTTTCTCAGTTGCGTGGTGTCAACGTCCTCAACATAAATGAACTCGCTAACGCGCTTAAGCCAGTCGTGCTGCCGGGCGAAGCTATGCGCGTCTTCATTTTAAAAGAAGGCAAGGAACACAATCAGGGTGTGGCCTATCTTGATGACGGTACGATGGTAGTTGTCGACAACGCTCGCCGCTTAATCGGACGCAATACTGACATTGCTGTCACCAGCGTCTTGCAGACCACTGCCGGCAAAATGATTTTTGGCCGTCTCTGGGAAGAGGCAGAGAACGGCAGCGGCAATGGTGAGCACCGCACTAATGGCGGCACTAAACGTCCCGCACGTGAAATCCGTAGCTCAGTGGCCCCTATTAGAATTACCGATCAAACCGATCCAATAATTGATTAGGAAGCTTTCGACTACCTGCCGAATGGCCCGCTCGTCATGCACTTCAGTTGGGGCCAAAGCGAGTGGCCCGGAGGAAGATAGCAGCACCGATCGCATTTGGTGATTGCCAGGGAAGGCTCAGACGGAGGTCTGAGTTGCTTGCATATGAACGTTGCCATAATCGTCGCTGCCGGACAGGGCACCAGGATGGGCGGCGGGCGCGCTAAACAGTTCCTTGAACTCGCAGGGATTCCCATCGTCATCCACACGCTCAAGGTGTTTGAGGAGTGTGAAGCTATTCAGGAAGTTGTCGTAGTGTTAGCAGCTACAGAAGCAGCCGGCTTCCTGTCGCTGGTCGGAGATTACCATCTGCGAAAACTATCAAAGGTCGTTCCGGGCGGCCGGACCAGATGTGAGTCGGTGAAGCGTGGTTTGGATGCGGTACGGCCCACGACGGCCGAGGTTGTCGCTGTTCACGATGGTGTGCGTCCGTTTGTGACTGCCGATGAAATCACTCGCACGGTGGCAGCAGCCGTTGCGAACGATGCAGCGGTGCTGGTTGCACCTGTAAACGACACCATCAAGGAAGTGGCAGACAAACGGATCATTCGTTCGGTTGACCGCCGGACATTGCGTCGCGCTTTGACGCCACAGTGTTTTCGCTATGCGCTCTTGCGTCGCGCCTACGAATCAGTCGATGTGCTGAATCCCGCACTGACGGATGAGAGCGCGCTGGTCGAGAGTCTTGGCCAAAAGGTCGCGCTGGTCGAAGGGAGTTCGCGAAATATCAAGATCACGACAAAAGAAGATCTGGTAATCGCAGAAGCGATTTTGAAGTCGGGTCTCTGGCTTTGAGGGTTTGAGCGTTGAAATGTTACGGGTCAAAGTTAGAGGTATAAACCAGAAGAACAGCAGACCCACGATCGGAGTTTTCATGTTTCGCATCGGCATCGGACACGACACCCATCGTTTGGTTGAAGGGCGGCCCCTGGTGCTTGCGGGCGTGACCATTCCTGCCGAACGCGGCGGCGAAGGCCACTCGGACGCTGATGCCTTATCGCATGCAATTGCTGACGCCATTCTCGGCGCCCTCTGTGAAGGAGATTTGGGTCTTCACTTTCCGGATCAGGATCCACAGTGGAAGGACTGCGAGAGTTTGCAACTCCTCTCGCGAGTAGTTTGGCTGGCCGGCGAACGGGGTTTTCACATCATCAATGTCGATGCGACCGTGATGCTGGAAAAGCCGAAACTGAGGCCACATGTCATTGCGATGCGCGAGAACCTTGCCGAGATCCTTAGCGTCGAACTTGGCTGCATCAGCGTCAAGGCCAAGACAAATGAAGGACTCGACGCCATCGGCCGAGGCGAGGCAATGGCTGTCCAGGCAATCGTGCTACTCCAGAATTCATGAGATGCATAGCCCTATCTCTGACCGCCGGGTGGACGCTAAGAAAGCGGATCGGCTATAAGCTTAGTCACTAATGCGCCCACAAGACATCATTCGCAGGAAGCGGGATGGCGAACATCTAACCGCTGCCGAGATCCAATATTTCATCGACGGTGTTACCGGTAACCAGATCGCCGACTATCAGGTCAGCGCACTGTTGATGGCGATCTATTTAAATGGCATGAATCTGACCGAGCAGCAGGCGCTCACCGAAGCGATGTTGAATTCGGGGATCATCCTGGACTTTTCCGACCTCGCAAAACCCAAAGCGGACAAGCACTCCACCGGAGGAGTCGGAGACAAGACCTCACTGATCATCGCGCCGCTGGTGGCCGCCTGCGGAGTTTGTGTGCCGATGATCTCCGGTCGAGGCCTGGGCCATACGGGCGGGACGCTCGACAAACTGGAATCGATTCCCGGCTATCGGGTGAATCTTTCAACCGCCGAGTTCCGCGACGTTTTGGATCGAATTGGCTATGTGATGAACGGTCAGACTGGGGAGATCGCGCCTGCAGATAAAAAGCTCTATGCACTGAGGGACGCGACTTCGACAGTCGAGTCGATCCCTTTGATTGTTGCTTCCATCATCTCCAAGAAGGGCGCCGCAGGCCTGGACGCGATGGTGATTGACGTCAAGGTTGGTAACGGGGCGTTCATGCGCAATGAAGCGCGCGCCGAGAGTTTGGCCCACGCCCTCGTGAGTACTGGCAATTCTTGCGGTATTCGTACCCGGGCGCTGCTGACCGACATGAACCAACCACTTGGCCGGGCTGTCGGCAATGCCAATGAAGTACGCGAATGTTTGGACCTGTTGCGAGGCGAGGTCGACGACAAGGCGCGACCGGTGCTGGATTTGTCAGTTGAGTTGTCGGCTCACATGCTGGTGCTGGCAGGTGTCGACAAGACGCCGGCAGACGCTCACACACGTTTGCGGCAAGCCCTGGATTCCGGCGCAGCCTTGGAATGCTTTCAGCGCAACGTAGAAGCGCAGGGTGGTGACCCGCGTGTCTGTGATGACCCCGATCGTTTTCTTCCTTTGGCGCGCGAAACAGTTAAGGTAGAATCCCCGCGCATTGGATTCATAAACAGAGTCGACACTACAGAAATAGGCCACGCCATCGCAGCCATCGGAGGGGGACGCGTGCGCATCGAAGACACGATTGATGCCGCGGTGGGCTTTATGGCGGAAGCGAAGATTGGTGATGCAGTGGGCCCAACCCAGATCATCGGGACAGTGCTGTGTAACGATCTCGCGAAAGGTGAGGAAGCTGCAGCTCGAATTCGGGCGGCTTACGAAGTTGGCGAAGCCCCTCCCGCCGACCTGCCCAGACTAATCAGGGAAGTAATTAACGAATGAAGCTTAATTTCCTGCTCGTCTTCTTAACTCTTTGCCTGCTTGCCATCGGTGGTATGGCCTGTCGCAGCGATAGCTATGCGGCCGACGATAAGTCGAAGGTTCATGTCGGGATAGTTTTTGACATCGGGGGCAAAGACGATCGTTCTTTCAACGCAGCCGCCTGGGCCGGCGTCAAGTGCGCCGAGACAGGCAAGTGGCCCAACGGCGAATCGTGTGAGAAGCCGGGAATGGATATTGTTTTGCGCGATATCGAGCCGGGCAATCCTACTTCGATCGAACCGGCCATGCGGGCCTTTGCTGAGCGGGGCTACGATCTGATTATCGGAGTCGGCTTTGCGCAGGCGCCCATTATGGAGATGGTCGCCAAAGACTATCCAAAAATTCACTTTGCCATCGTCGATGGTGTCAGTGAACTTCCCAACGTTGCCTCGCTAATCTTCAAGGAGCATGAAGGTTCCTATCTCGTCGGAATGCTGGCGGCGGAAACTTCCAAAACCGGCACGATTGGGTTTCTCGGTGGTATGGATATCGGCCTGATTCATCGCTTTCAAAAGGGTTATGAGGAGGGCGCGAAGTCGGTCAATCCAAACATCAAGATAATTCAGAATTATGTTGGCGTCACGGATGGCGCCTGGAACAATCCCGGTAAAGGCAAGGAACTATCGCTGGCCCAGATCGGCAAGGGAGCCGATGTGATCTTTACGGCCGCGGGTAATTCTGGACTGGGCGCTTTCGATGCAGTCGAGCAGGCGGGCAAGGTGAATGGCCGGGCGACGCACTTTGTCATTGGCGTGGATTCAAACCAGAACATGGTGAAGCCTGGATTCGTCCTGACCAGCATGATCAAACGGGTAGACAATGCCGTCTACTCAATTGTTGATGATGTAGTCCATCAGAGATTTCAGGCGGGCTTTCACGTCTACGGTCTCGACAAGGATGGTGTCGGCTACTCGATGGATCAGTTCAACAAGGATCTGATCACACCCGAAATGATTAAAAGCGTCGAAGAAGCAAAAGCGAAGATCATCTCTGGTCAGATTAAGGTTACGGACGCGATGATGAATTAAACTAGCTGTCAGTCGTTAGTGGTCAGTTGTCAGTCGCTTTCTAATCCTCGTGGAGAAGCATCATGGCAAGAACGAACTTTGAGAATCAAACTTTCGGAGGAGCTTTCGGACAAGATTTGGGATATCGCGCTCGGGTGGAACAACCTCGCAAAAGACACCGTGGGCAAACAGTTAATTAGGGCCGTGGACAGCATTGGCGCGAACATCGCAGAAGGCACAGGACGGGGCACTTTTGTGGACAATCGAAGGTTCGTCAGAATCGCCAGGGGCTCGTTGAATGAGACAAAACACTGGTTGCGAAGAGCATACAAGAGAAAATTGTTAAGCGGCGAGCGTGCAGAAGTGGTAAGGCATCTAATCGACGAATTGGCGCCCAAGCTTAACGCCTATCTCAACTCCATTATCGGCAAAGTTCAAGTTGCCTCCCGAATTGCAACTGACAACTAACAACTGACGAACGTAATGATCGAACTTCGTAACATCTCAAAACGCTTCGGGGCGGTGCAGGCCAACGACCGTATCAACATCAAGGTCGAGACGGGGACTATTCATGCCATCGTGGGCGAGAATGGCGCCGGCAAGTCCACCGCGATGCGCATCGCCTACGGCTTTTACACTGCCGACAGCGGCGAGATTCTCATTGACGGTCAGGTGCGGGAGATTCGCACTCCTCATGACGCAATCTCGCAGGGCATCGGCATGGTCCACCAGCACTTCATGCTGGTTGACACAATGTCTGTTGCCGAAAATATTGTGCTGGGGGCGGAGCCCGGCAACGCGATGGCTCTGGACCTGGCCACTGCCTCGGCCCAGATTCGCAAACTGTCTGAAGAGTTCAAGCTTTCAGTCGATCCCAATGCCCTGATCGAAAATCTGTCGGTGGGCCAACAGCAGCGCGTTGAACTGCTGAAGGCTCTCTATCGGAAGGCGAAGTTACTTATCCTGGATGAGCCCACGGCCGTGTTGACGCCCCAGGAAGTCGAAGAGTTTTTTTCGATTCTGCGCGGCATGCGATCACAGGGAAAGACAATCGTCATCATCACTCATAAATTGTCGGAAGTGCTGGCCATCTCTGACGACGTGACGGTCATGCGCGATGGCAAGGTGGTTGGCGAGGTCAAGACAAAAGATACCAACGCAGCAGAGTTGGCGCGCTTGATGGTTGGACGCGAAGTGCTCCTGCGAGTGGAAAAAACCGATGCGGAACCCGGAGCGCCGCGGCTGAGGCTGGTTGACCTATCTGTCAAGGCGAAGGAAGGCACAGCCCGCGTGAACAAGGTCTCATTTGAGGTTAGCGCCGGAGAGATTGTGGGTATCGCCGGAGTCGAAGGCAATGGCCAAACCGAGTTGATTGAAGCGTTGGCCGGTCTGGCAGATTCCGCTCAGCTCTCAGGCACTATTAGTTTTGAGGGCCGTGACATCACGCGTCTGGACGCGCGCGCGCGCCGTGAGATGGGCATTGCTCACATCCCCGAGGATCGCCATCGCCGCGGACTGTTGCTGGAATTCAGCCTCGCTGAAAATGCAATTTTGGGGGTGCACTACCGGCCTCCGGTGACTGCTTATGCGGGCAACATTTTTCTGGATAGCGCCGCCATTCAAAAGCGAGCAGATGAAATAATTCGTGATTTCGACGTGCGGCCCGCTAATGCGGCGCTGCCCGCGCGTGCCCTGTCGGGAGGCAACCAGCAGAAATTGATCATCGGCCGCGAGTTTAAATTAAATCCGGGCCTTTTGCTGGTATCGCAGCCAACGCGCGGCGTCGATATTGGCGCCATCGAATTCATACATCGCCAGTTGGTAGCTCTGCGCGACAGCGGTTGTGCAGTTTTGCTTGTCTCTGCGGAACTGGAAGAGGTCACATCACTGGCCGATCGCCTCTTGATTATTCACAAGGGACAAATAGTCGGTGAAGTAGATCCCAACGTGACGACGGTAGAAGAGATCGGATTGCTGATGACCCGCGGACACTAAGAACGAAGCACTTTGTGCTTTGTACTTTGACTTCTACTGTTCGTGGCCCTCTACTTTTGGAAAGTCCAGTCTCAAACGGAAAGAACAAAGCACAAACAAAGCACAAACAAAGCACAAACAACAAAGCACAAACAACAAAGCACCAAGTACAAGATCATAGAACAAAGTTAATTTAACCAATGAAACTCCTTCGTGAATTAATCTTTCCCTTGCTTGCCGTGCTGGCTGCCTTTGTCGTTGGCGGAATCCTGATTCTGTTGATTGGCGATAATCCGATTCAGGCCTACAAGCTCCTGATTGGCAGCGCCCTTTCCTGGCCCGACGGCATTGGCTACACCTTGTTCTATGCGACGCCTCTGATCTTTACCGGCCTTGCCGTGCTGGTAGCGTTTCGCTGCGGGCTCTTGAACATCGGCGCCGAAGGGCAACTGTATGTGGCGGCGTTCGCAACCGCGTGGGTCGGCATCACGCTTGCGCAACGCTCAGCGTGGATACTCTTGCCGCTTTGTTTTTTGGCGGCAATTGTGGCGGGAGGGGTTTGGGGCGCCATTCCCGGAATCCTCAAGGCGCGGTTTGGCTCGCACGAAGTCATCAACACGATAATGCTGAACTTCATCGGCATCGCGCTGGTCAGTTACTTCACGCAATATCACTACAAGGTGCCGGGCGATCCGATCATGGAAAGCTCAGAGATTGGACCTGGCGCCCATATCGCACGGCTGGGCCGTTTCATTCCCGGCTTGCCTGAGCGCATTCCGCTTAATCTCGCATTCGTGTTGGCGCTGCTTTGCTGTGTGCTGGTCTATCTTTTTCTCTGGCATACGAAATGGGGCTACGAACTGCGCGCGACCGGGGCCAGCCCGACTGCGGCAGAGTATGGCGGTATTTCGATTCGCAAGCAGATCATTATTGCCATGACCATCTCGGGTTCACTGGCGGGTATGGTGGGGATCAACGAAGTGCTTGGTTATCGACATCGTTACTATGATGGTTTCTCTGATAACTATGGCTTCACCGGAATCGCGGTCGCGCTGCTTGGTCGTAATCATCCTTTTGGAGTCGTGATTGCTGCTCTACTCTTTGGCGTCCTTCAGCGCGGCGGCATCTACGTGGATGGTTTTTCTGAGCACGTCACCAAAGACATCGTTCAGGTACTCCAGGGAGTGATTATTTTGTTTGTCGCTGCGGAAGCATTCTTTCGCGGTCAATTCGGCCGCTTTAGCCTAATGAGACGTTCAAAGGTTTGAATCGATGAAAGACCTTTTCACCATCGCGCTTTTCTGGTCCACCGTCCGATTGGCTACACCGCTGGTGTTGGCGGCTATGGGTGGTCTTTTTTCGGAGCGCTCAGGAGTTATTAACATCGCGCTCGAGGGAATGATGCTCGCGGGGGCCTTCACCGCTGCGGCTGTAACCTACGCCGTCGGCAATCCGTTCGTAGGGATGGCAGCCGGAATGGCGGCTGGCCTGGTGATCGCAGCCATTCATGCGCTCGTTAGTATTCGCTATCGCGCGGACCAGGTAGTGACCGGCACGGCGATAAATATCCTGATGTTTGGCATGCCTGCCTTTCTGAGCGGTGCTTTCTTCCTGTCGTCCGGGTCAACGCCGCAAATTCCGAAAGAGGATTTGGTCCCCTGGGCGCCGATCATTATCGCTTTCGTTTTGGTGCCGGTCATCTGGTACGTGCTTTACCGGACACCCTTCGGATTACGGCTGCGGGCAGTTGGCGAAAACCCGGAAGCCGCGGACGCTGCCGGCGTTAAGGTGGCTCGCATGCGGTATTCGGGTGTATTGCTCTCAGGTGTGCTCGCAGGGTTGGGCGGCGCCTATTTATCGATTGGCCAGTCTTCGCTGTTCACGCGCAACATGACCTCCGGTCGAGGCTTCATTGCGCTGGCCGCCTTAATCTTTGGCAAGTGGAGGCCGGTGCAAACAATGCTTGCCTGCCTCCTGTTCGGATTTACCGAAGCTGTCTCGATACAGATGCAGGGCGTGGTCAAACTTCCCTCAGGCGAGGACATTCCGGTCCAATTCGTCCAGATGGTGCCCTACGTTCTGACCATCATCGTGCTGGCAGGCTTTATCGGCCATTCACGCCCACCGCGTGCTCTCGGTATCCCCTACCAGAAAGAACGTTAGGTGTTATGCTTCGGACTCTACTGAATTTTCGGGGTTGAGAGGACAAACAGATGGGAGTGCAAATGGCTGAGCAGAGTGAGCCGGAAGGTCTATACGCGCGCGTCGCGCTTGCGGCGCAGGTAATTAGATCGCGAACCAGCCTGAAACCGCTAATTGCTTTGGTGCTTGGTAGTGGTCTGGGTGATTTCGGTGACGAATTTCAAGAAGCCGTTTCCATTCCCTACCAGGAGATTCCGGGCTTTCCCGTTTCCACCGTGGCCGGTCACGCGGGCCGACTCGTGATTGGCAAAATCGATAGCGTTCCTGTGCTGGCGATGCAGGGCCGCGTCCATTTTTATGAGGGCTATGAGCTCGAGCAAGTCACTTTTCCCATCAGGACCTTCAAGTTGTTGGGCATCAATACCGTGGTGCTGACCAATGCTGCCGGCGGCGTGGATGTGCAGTTGACTCAGGGCGCGCTGATGTTGATAAGCGACCATCTGAATTTGATGGGTGTAAACCCTCTGCGTGGGGTCAACGACGATCGTTTTGGACCGCGCTTTCCGGACATGACCAATGTCTACTGCCATGAACTTCAGGAACAGGCGGTGGCTGAGGCGCGCTCGCTTGGGATCGAGCTGCGGCGCGGGATCTATGCCGGCCTGTCAGGGCCGAGTTATGAAACGCCGGCTGAGATTCGCTTTCTGCGCGGACTGGGCGCCGATGCTGTCGGCATGAGCACAGTGCCGGAGGCGATCGTCGCCAGCCACATGGACATGAAAGTGCTCGGCATTTCCTGCATCACCAACATGGCCGCAGGTCTCAGTAACGAAAAGATAAATCATGAGGAAGTGATGGAAACCGGCAAGCAGGTGCGTGAATCATTTGCTGCATTGCTACGCCGGTTGGTCGTGCGCCTGGCGAATTGACTCAGTCATCAAGTTCCAAAGTTTCGTGCGAGCGCCCTGCACGGAATGTCGGTAGTGCCTCAGTTTGAATTTCGTTAGTGGGTTAATTCCGTGGCGCTACTCGCGGTCTATTCCCTTGACTGCCGCTCTCGCAAGCTGTTTGCTGAACACAAAGACAAGAATGCCGAGAAGCAGGTAGGTAAAGGTGGAAAGGAATGTGGCGATAACCGTGCTGGGTACGGTGGGGCGGAAAGTGATCAAAACATATCCTAAGGCTAACAGCGAGTAAGCGGTGATAAGGCTGCCTATGATTCTGAACGCTATGAACGCAAGCTTGAATAGTGACTCATGGGTCGAGCTTATATCACTAACCCAGAGGCTTCCCAAAAGAAAAACCGCGTCACGTTTTATCCTTTCGGCTGCTTTTTGTAAGGACTGGCTTGCTGGGCTTTGGCCTATATGAGTCAACATTGTCGATCATGTCCTCAAGACTCCAAAGTGACTTGCTGATTTCAGCGGCCATCGCTGGCGAGCATCGCGAAGTTTGTGCATTCTGCCGAAGTTATAATGCACGGCATGAGTCGCAATCATCATTCATGTTACGCAGTTTTTTGCTGAAGGCGTTTGTTCCTGCTCCGTCGATTTTGGCTGGGCCAATCGTTTCGACAATCCAATCGTTTCGACAATAACGAGCCGAATACCAGCGTTGCCTAGAATGCGCGGTATTGCAAACAATATGGCTTACCATCCGAAGAGGAGCAGCGCCGCCTGTGAGTAGATGAAGACTCTCCAGTGAATTCAAACTGAGGCACTACCGGAAGTCTCCGCATTTCCCCCGGCCTCGCTTGTGTTGTATCGTTAACCGAAATCAATAATCATCAGGCTCAGACAGAGATTGCAATTGCGACTGTGTGAAGAGTCAAGGGCTATGTTTGGTTCAAATGAGTGAGTCCGTAAATTTAATCATCGGTATTTGTGGCGGTACCGGCTCAGGGAAGACGACGGTAGCGAAGAGTATCCTCGAAAAGGTCAGCGCCAAAGATGTCGTTTTCATTCAGCAGGATTCCTACTACCGCAATCTAAAGGATCTGCCGCTCGACTATCGGGGACTGGCCAACTTCGATCACCCTGATGCGCTCGACAACGACCTGCTGGTCCATCACATTCGCAAGCTAAAAGCCGGCGAACCCGTCGAGTTACCGATTTATGATTTCCGAACGCATACCCGTCTGCACGAGACGCTGCCGATAAAGCCGCAGCCGATCGTGATCGTCGAAGGCATTCTAATTTTTGCCGATCCTCGTCTACTGGAACAGTTGGACATCAAAGTCTTCGTCGACACTCCGGATGACATTCGCTTTATCCGCCGGCTCAGGCGCGATATCGATGAACGCGGCCGCACGGTTGAGTCGGTGATTGAACAGTACGTGGGCACTGTGCGCCCCATGCATATGCAGTTTGTCGAGTCTTCAAAGCGGTATGCGGATGTAATTATCCCCGAAGGTGGCCATAATCTCGTGAGCATCGACCTAATCAGTGGCAAGATCCGAGAGCGACTGGCTGATACGCTAATTAATATTGGAGGTGAGGTTTGAGCGAACGAGATCAAGAGGAAGTCATTACAGCAGCCCTGGCCGCGCGCGAGCGGTCAGTGTCGCCATTTTCAAGTTTTATGGTTGGGGCGGCAGTACGCACGGATAACGGAAAGATTTTTACCGGCTGCAATATTGAAAGCGCCAGCTTCGGTCTGACTGTTTGCGCTGAACGAGTGGCGATCTGGAAAGCGCTGTCCGAGGGCGAACGCAACTTTACCAATCTGGCGGTCGTGGCTGATACCGAAACGCTTACTCCGCCATGTGGTACCTGCCGCCAGATCATCTGGGAGTTTGCCAAGCACGCGGATATCGTGATGGTGAACCTGCACGGCAAGCGGGAAGAGATAGACATTGAACATTTACTTCCACGCGCTTTTGATGCGCGTTTCCTGAACGAATTCGCGGCGCAGAAGAAGTAACCTGTCATTGCCGGCAGTTTTATCCGGCTCAGAATCTCAATATGTTAAAGCAATTGTTGTCGTTCATTCTGCCGGCGTTTATGGTAGTTACCATGTCCTCGCCTAATAACTCAGCTCAGTCGGGTAAAGCGAGAGCCGATCTGCTCGTGCTGGGTGGCACCATCGTGACCATGGACCAGACGCGGCGCATCCTTGAAGATGGTGCGATCGCGATTGCACACGGCAAGATTGTCGCGGTGGGTACGCGGGCCGAAATTCAGAAAAATTATTTTGCGCCTGAGAGTATTGATGCCAGCGGCCGGCTGCTGATTCCCGGTTTGATAAATGGCCACACCCACATTCCCATGACCCTGTTTCGCGGTCTGGCCGACGATCTTGATCTGCAGGAGTGGCTGACTAAATACATCTTTCCCGCTGAGGCGAAAAATGTTACCGAGGATTTTGTGCGGGCCGGAACGCGTCTGGGCCTGGCAGAGATGATTCGTGGCGGCACCACTACTTACTGTGACATGTATTACTTTGAAGACGCGATTGCCGACGAGACCGCGAAAGCCGGCGTCCGCGCAGTGTTGGGTGAAACTGTCATCGATTTCCCCGTCGCCGACAACAAGACCAACGCCGAGGCGATGGCTTATGTGGAAAAATTCGTGAAGCGCTGGCAGGGCGATCAACTCATTACTCCTGCAATAGCGCCCCACGCTCCTTACACGGTTTCAGAGGAACATCTGAAGGCTGTCCGCGCATTCTCCGATCGCACGGGCGCGCCGATTGTGACCCATATCTCCGAAACCAAAAGGGAAGTCGATGACAGTTTAAAAGCAAAGCAAGCCAGCCCCATCGACTATCTGGAACGTATCGGCTTTCTGAATGAGCGCGTCATTGCAGCGCACGTTGTCTGGCCCACCGATCGTGAGCTCGCGGTGCTCAGGCGATTGAAAGTGGGGGTGGTTCACAATCCGCAGTCGAATATGAAGCTGGCGGCCGGGGTTGCGCCATTGCCAAAGATGCTGGCAGCCGGAATACCGGTGGGCCTGGGCACCGATGGTGCGGCATCGAATAACGACCTCAACCTGTGGGAAGAGATGGATACGGCCGCCAAGCTACACAAAGTCTTCTCCGGTGATCCGAAAGTGATAACCGCTCAGGAAGCTTTCGAGATGGCTACAATCCACGGCGCCCAGGCCCTGCATCTCGATCGTGAGATAGGATCTATTGAAGTCGGCAAGCGGGCTGATATTGTTTTGCTTGAGCGAGACGATTTGCATCAGATTCCTGTCTATGGGATCTATTCGGATTTGGTGTACGCCACCAAAGCCTCCGACGTAGTGACGGTACTGATTAACGGGCGCATTGTGATGCGCGACCGTAAGCTCCTGACCCTCGATGAGAGTGCTATCAAAGAAGAAGCCCGCGTTTATCGCCAACGCGTGCTGAAGAGCCTCGAGGCAAATCCGCCGAAATAGCGACGATGGTGCGACCTTCCCAGTTCACCAAGCCCTTGCCAGCTGGCGTTGAAGTGTAGATAATAAGTCCACCGATAACGGTACCAACCTTAAGCGAGCATTAAGCTCGCTTTTCTCTTTTTAAATGGAGTTTTAAGGTGAAAAGAAAAGAGACCCGTAGACTGTTCCCCCATCCCCGAAAAATAATCCCTGTTTTTATCATGCAAGTTCTTATGGCTGCGGGCGTTTGGGCGCAGTCACCCTCCGGCTCCGCTGCACCTACCCCGGTGGTGGCATCTTCCGCGACAGTTGTGGCAGCGGCGGCAGAAGCTGACAACCTATCGCGCCGCATGGAGCGGGCCCGCGCACTGGCGGCGGCTCACCAATTGGTTGCGGCCGCGGCGGAACTTGAATCACTGCGCGGCTCCGTAAAGGACGAAGTCGTCCGAAACAATTCTTCGCTGATGCTGATGGGCATCTATCTGGAAGACGGTAACTATGCTCGCGCCGAAGCGCTGCTGGAAGAAACTTTTAAGGCGCGTGCAATTAAAAGTGAGGCATCGGCCCGAACCTATTTCGCGCTGGCCGGACAAGCGGTAAATGGCGCCCGGGCCCACGTGGGACGCTATCGGACTTTTGGTATCGATGTCACCAGCACGAACCTGCCGGCTGAGGCGGTTACCGATCTCGATCGATTGCGCTCACTACTTGAACGGATGAGCGCGCAGGGTAAGGAACTCGTCAGGGAAAACGCCAAGGCTAACGATGCTTTCGCACTGCTTGAGGACATTACCGGAATCCGTGCTGCGTTGGCGCGCGATAGCGTTGATCGACTCAAATGGGACTCGGAACGCAGTGCCGCGCGAGCCCGGCTCGCTACTTTGCCGGCAGACAACGACACCTCTGCAACTGCTCCGAACGTCAACACCGAGCCGGCAGGTTCAGAGCCCAAAAGTGTGACTCCTGTTAATCCGGTCCCCACCGCAGTCCCGAGTAGTGATCAAGTCTCTGCCGGAGCCGTTGGAAATTCGACAACGTCTGGTGCCGCGCCTGAAGCTCAGCCGGCTGCATCAGCTAATTTGCCTTTCGAGCTGGGCTCGCTGAACGAGCGCGCCACCAACCGGGTCCTGCCCAGCTATCCCACTAGTGCTCGCAACAGCGGAATTTCCGGTCTGGTGCGGATCAAGATCGTTGTCGATGAATCCGGCTCGGTGAGCAATATTGTCTGGGCTGAAGGTCCTTTGCCTTTGCGCCAGGCGGCGCAGGAGGCTCTGCGCCAATGGAAATTTCAGCCGTGGCTGGTGGATGGCAAACCGGTCCGAGCTACGGGCTATGTGGACTTTGGTTTTACGCGATAAAGGAACTGCTTTTGCAGTGACTTAGTCAGGGCGGACAAAGGTGTTTCGCCCTTTTTCTCTGCAGCTCAAGCCCTCGGCTCGTCCACCATCGCTGGAATGTTGACTTAAAAGTAAGGTATCGGTAGAATCACGCCGTTCGCTGAAATAATCTGGAAAATGGAGCCAGGTTCAAGTTTGGTCTTATGAAAATTTCCGCCCAGGAAGAATACGGACTGCGCTGCCTGTTGCAGCTCGCCCGCGCTGAAGTTGAAGGAGAGTCGTTAACCCTCTCACAGCTGGCGCGCCGCGAGGGCATTTCCGTAGCTAATGCGGGGAAGTTGATGTGGATTTTGAATAAGGCAGGACTGGTTCAGTCTCAACGCGGCACAAAAGGCGGCTATCACCTGGCCCGGCCCGCGGCTGAGATTCATCTGAATGAAGTGATTCGAGTGTTGGACGAGCGGGTAGAGTCGCATTGCCGCAGCTATACAGGCGTGCTGGACGCCTGCGTTCATACCGGTGACTGCGGCATCCGTCCCGTAATCGTCGAGTTGCACCAGATAGTTGACAGCGCCATGGCTGGCATCACGCTTTCACAATTGGTAGGCAGCGAGGCAAATGTCGACGCAACCTTGCATCGTATTCATGGATTGAAGTCGGGTTCGAACGCGCCGCTGTTGCGAGCTTGAAATTAACTCACGCGGATCAGGTCCGCGTAAAAGGCTGGAGAGAAAAAGATGAGTAGTGGTATCGAGGTACTTGCGAATCAGGAATATAAATACGGATTCGTTACCGACATCGAATCGGACATGATCCCGCGTGGCTTGTCAGAGGACACTGTCCGCTTGATCGCGTCAAAAAAGAACGAGCCCGAGTGGATGCTGGAATTCCGTCTCAAGGCCTATCGCAACTGGCTCAAGATGACCGAGCCGCTGCACTGGCCCAACGTCACATTTCCACGTATCGATTACCAGGACATCATCTATTACAGCGCCCCCAAACAAAAGACCCTTAAGAAAAGTCTGGACGAAGTCGATCCTGAATTGCTGAAGACATTTGAGAAGCTTGGCATTCCCATTACCGAGCAAAAGCAATTAGCGAACGTCGCGGTTGACGCGGTCTTTGATTCTGTCTCAGTTGCCACCACTTATAAGGAAAAGCTGCGCAAGCACGGCGTGATCTTTTGCTCGTTCAGCGAAGCCATTCGCGAGCATCCGGATCTGGTTAAGAAGTATCTAGGATCCGTGGTGCCTACCAATGACAATTTTTACGCGGCTTTGAACAGTGCCGTTTTCTCGGACGGGAGTTTCTGCTTCATTCCCAAAGGCGTCAAGTGCCCGATGGAATTGTCGACCTACTTCCGCATTAATAACTCCGAATCAGGTCAATTTGAGCGCACGTTAATCGTGGCTGAAGAAGGCGCTTCAGTTTCATACCTCGAAGGTTGTACGGCGCCGAAGTTCGATAAGAACCAGTTGCATGCCGCTGTAGTCGAGCTGATCGCTTTGGACGACGCGCAGATCAAATATTCTACGGTTCAGAACTGGTACGCCGGCGATGAGCAGGGCGTGGGCGGTATCTATAATTTTGTCACCAAGCGCGGTAAGTGCGCCGGACGCAACTCGAAAATTTCGTGGACCCAGGTCGAAACCGGCTCGGCTATTACCTGGAAATATCCTTCCTGTATTCTGCAGGGTGATAATTCCATCGGCGAGTTTTACTCGGTCGCGCTCACGAATCACGCCCAGCAGGCCGACACTGGGACCAAGATGATCCATCTCGGCAAGAACACGAAGTCGACCATTATCTCGAAAGGCATTGCGGCCGGCCGCTCGAATAACAGTTATCGCGGCTTAGTGAAGGTGATGCCGAAGGCCGAAAACGCGCGCAACTACACGCAGTGCGATTCCATGCTGATCGGTTCCGACTGCAGCGCCAACACCTTCCCTTACATTGAAGTTATGAACAATAGTTCGCGGGTGGAACACGAAGCTTCCACTTCGAAGATCAGTGAAGAGCAGTTGTTTTATTTACAGCAGCGCGGCATTCCCCAGGAGGATGCCGTCTCGCTCATCATCAATGGCTTCTGTAAGGATGTGTTCCTGCACTTGCCGATGGAATTTGCAGTCGAGGCAACCAAGCTGCTCGGTATGAAACTGGAAGGCAGCGTTGGATAAGTGTTCGCGCGAGGGAGACGCGGCGAGCCGTCAGCGGCCGCGGTCGTCTGCCAAATGTTCAGGTCGAGGAGAAAGCAATTCGTGTTGTTAGAAATTCGAAATTTACACGCCAGCGTTGCTGGCAATGAGATTCTGAAGGGCATCAACCTTGTCATCAATAAAGGCGAAATGCACGCCATCATGGGGCCGAACGGATCAGGAAAATCAACCCTCGCCAAAGTTCTGGCCGGCCATCCGGCTTATGAAGTGACTGCGGGTGAAGTGATCTTCGACGGTCGCAACCTGCTTGAGTTGCCCACTGACGAGCGGGCCCGTGCCGGTGTCTTCATGGCTTTCCAGTATCCGATTGAAGTTCCGGGCGTATCTAACGCTCAATTTCTGCGGCTTGCTTACAATGAAAGACAAAAGCATCGGGGCGAGGAAGAGTTGGATCCTTTGGAGTTCAAGGACCTGTTGAAAGAGCGCGCGAAATTGGTGCAAATGGATGCCAGTTTCATGTCGCGTTCCGTTAACGAGGGTTTCTCAGGCGGTGAAAAGAAGCGCAACGAGATCCTCCAGATGGCCGTCCTGGAACCAAGGCTGGCGATCCTGGACGAGACGGACTCAGGTTTGGACATCGATGCTTTGCGAATCGTCGCTGACGGCGTCAACAAACTTCATTCATCCGAAAACGCTACCATCGTGGTGACCCACTATCAACGACTGCTCAACTACATTGTGCCCGACTTCGTGCACGTGCTCGCCGCCGGACGCATTGCTCGCGAAGGTGGCAAGGAGTTGGCTCTGGAGTTGGAAGAAAAGGGTTACGACTGGATCACCAAAGCGTCAGCCAATGGCACCGCTACTAACGAAACGAGTGTGGCCGCCCGCTAACTGGTACTCCACTTTTAGAAAAGACGTCGCTTTCTAAACCGATGGAATCTCTCGCGGCTGCAGGTCAATCAGAAGAAGAACCGATGATTTCAGAAGCAACTAAGTCCCGAAGTAATTACCAGGAAGCTTTTCGCGCGTTGCAGGCGGGAGCTGAACTCTCGCCGCAAGCGGCGTGGCTCGACCGTTTGCGCGAGAACGCATTGGAGCGATTTGAGCAGCTGGGCTTTCCGCTGGTGACAGAGGAAGAGTGGAAGTACACGAACGTCGCACAGATAGCGCGCACCGGATTTCTGCCGGTTACTTCGAGTGACAATGCGGCTGCGGCTATTGGTCCCGAAGAGTTGATCACGTTTACATATCCTGAGTCCCGCGCCAGCCAACTGGTTTTCGTTGATGGCCTGGTGCGACCCGATCTGTCATCTCTTAGTGGTCTGCCAGCCGGTGTGACCGTGGTTGATTTTGCAGCGGCGCTCAAGTCTGAATCGCTTGGCGGCGTCATGCGCGAGCACCTGGGGCGGACTGTCGACTATGGCGAGAATGGTTTTACAGCTCTGAATACGGCTTTCATCAGTAGTGGTGCGCTGGTGGTGATTCCGAAAGAGACGGCTGTAGAGTTGCCCCTTCACCTGTTGTTCTTGTCGAGTTCCAGCAAGGTTGAGGTCGCGGCTTTTCCGCGCGTCCTCGTGCTGGCCGAAGAGAACAGCAGCGCGACTATTATCGAAAGCTATAACAGCGTCGGCAATGAAACATACTTCTCCAACGCCGTCATTGAGATTGTCATCAAAGACGGGGCGCGGCTGGAACATTACCGCGTGCAGGATGAGAGCTCGGAAGCATTTCATATCGCCAACACCAGAGCCCAACTGGGCCGCAACGCAAGTTTTGACACCACTAGTATCAACCTGGGCGCCCGTCTCTCACGGCACGACCTGAGCGTCGAGATGGACCACGAGGGGGCGGAGTGTTGGGTCGACGGCTTGTACATAATTGGCGACGGCCAGCATACAGATACGCATTCGGTCATCGACCACAAAAAGCCGCACTGCAGCAGCCATCAACTGTACAAGGGAATTCTGGATGGCAAGTCTCGCGCGGTTTTTAATGGCAAGGTGTTCGTGCGGCATGGCGCGCTCGGTACTGATGCGAACCAGACCAACAAGAACTTGTTGTTATCGAATGAAGCTCAGATCGACACCAAACCACAGCTCGAAATTTTCGCTGACGACGTCAAGTGCGCTCACGGCGCTGCCATCGGGCAGTTGGACGAAGAGGAACTCTTTTATCTCGCGAGCCGTGGGATTCACGCGGATCTGGCGCGTAATTTGTTGACTTATGGCTTTGCCGAGGAAGTTGTGGCAAAGATTAAAATTGAATCGATCAGGAAGCAGCTTGACGAAGCAGTGCTCAATCGCTTGCACGCTCGTCTGGAAGCCTAGGATTTAAATTGATCATGGCAACAATGGCGAAATCGATCGGTGCCGAGACCGTTGCGGAATCGGGCTGGGATGTCGAGCGCATTCGTGCCGACTTTCCCGTGCTGCGTCAAACCGTGAACGGTAAACCGCTTGTCTATCTCGACAATGGAGCGTCATCGCAGGTTCCACAAATCGTGATTGATCGCGGCAGCGCTTATCTCGAACAGGAACACTCGAATATTCACCGCGGTGTGCACTACCTGAGCCAGCGCGCCACGACGGCTTATGAAGGCGCGCGCGAGAAGGCAAAACGCTTCCTCAACGCGCGCGAGGCAAAGGAATGCATCTTTGTGCGTGGCGCTACTGAAGGCATCAACCTCGTGATGCATGGTTATGGCCGGAAGTTCATCGGGCCCGGCGATGAAATCATTATTTCGGCGATGGAACACCATGCCAATATCGTGCCCTGGCAGATGCTTTGTGAGGAGAAAGGCGCCCGGTTGCGAGTCATCCCGATGAATGATGCGGGCGAGTTGTTGCTCGAGGAGTACGATGCCCTCCTGAATGAACGCACGAAGTTTGTCGCTATAACGCATGTCTCTAACGCTCTCGGAACCATCAATCCGATCAAAGACATGACCGAACGTGCGCATAAGTATGGCGTACCGGTCTTGATTGACGGCGCCCAAAGTGCGCCGCACATGCTCATTGATGTTCAGGATCTGGACTGCGATTTCTTCGCTTTCTCAGGTCACAAGCTCTATGCGCCCACGGGCAGCGGCATTATTTATGGCAAGGCTGAGTTGCTGAATCAGATGAATCCCTTCCAGGGAGGCGGGGACATGATCAAGAGCGTGACGTTTGAGAAAACAACTTATGCCGAGCTGCCGAATAAGTTCGAGGCAGGTACGCCGGCCATCGCTTCGCAAATTGGTTTGGGGGCCTCAATAGATTATTTGAATAGCATCGATCGTGCGCAGGCTGCCGCGTACGAGCACGAATTGCTGCGCTATGCCACCGACAAGATTTCTGCAATTGAGGGCGTCCGGATTATCGGCACCGCCCGGCAAAAGGCCAGTGTGCTTTCTTTTGTGATTGACGAAATTCATCCGCACGATATCGGGACCATCCTCGATCAGGAGGGGATCGCCGTACGCGCGGGCCACCATTGCGCCCAGCCGGTGATGCAGCGCTTTAATGTGCCGGCTACGGCCCGGGCCTCCTTCGCTTTCTACAACACTAAAGAGGAAGTGGACCTGCTGGCGCGCACGATTGAAAAAGTGATTGAAATTTTTAGTTAATAAAAAATGTCTGAACTAAGCGAACTCTACCAACAGGTTATTCTCGATCACAACAAGAAGCCGCGGAATTTTCACAAGCTCGAGACGGCTAATCATAGTGCAGAAGGATTCAATCCTCTCTGCGGCGACCAGTTGACCGTCTATGCTCACCTCGATGACGGCACGCTTACGGATGTCAGTTTTGAGGGTTCAGGCTGTGCAATTTCCAAGGCCGCTGCGAGCATGATGACGGTAGCGGTGAAAGGCAAAAGCAAGCAGGATGCGGAAGCGCTGTTTGCGGAGTTTCATCGCATGGTTACCGGCGAACTCGACGAAGAGAACGAACCCAACGAGCTTGGGCGCTTGAAAATCTTTTCCGGAGTACGTGAATTTCCGGTGCGCGTTAAATGCGCCAGTCTCGCCTGGCACACCCTGAAAGCGGCGCTCAACGATGAGGCCGTGACCTCAACCGAATAGTTAAGTCAATTCCCTCATTGTGGGCTGCTGGGTCATTCATAACAGAATCTCCACTGGCAATAGTCTCGGTTGGGTAGGGCTGCTCTATCCTGTCAAAGTCCTGGGCACCTCAGCTGACAACTGGGATGTGAGCGCGTGGAAGACCGGCGCCTTCTATGGCAATCCGCTGACCGGCTTTCCCATCCCGTAAGCTGCTGCCGTTTGCTGTTTTAGCGATAACGGCGCAGTAACAGCCAACTGACAAAACATCTTTTGCGAGGCATAATGCTCTCAGGCTCGTTTCAGCCAACTTCCCTGGAGCTATTTGGTGATCATTACTTCAATCGAATTGCGAGAAATTCGTCTGCCGCTAGTTCATTTTTTTGAAACCAGTTTTGGCCGTACCACCGAGCGGCATATTGTGCTGGCCCGTGTAATCGATGAGGGAGGGCTGACGGGATGGGGCGAGTGTACCGCCGGCGAAGGCCCCTTTTACAGTGACGAATGGACCGATAGCGCCTGGTCGACATTAAAAGAATTTCTTGCCCCGATGGTAGTCGGGCGAACTCTCGAGCGCGCGGGCGACGCCTGGTCCCTGATGAAAGCAGTGCGCGGTCATCGGATGGCCAAGGCAGCTATCGAAACCGCTTGCTGGGATCTGGAAGCGAAGCGCGCGAATCAACCATTGTGGCGGCATCTCGGCGGAGTTCAGGGTGAGATTCGCTGCGGTGTTTCGATTGGCATCCAGGATTCTCCGGCCCAGCTGATGGAGAAGATTGAAAAAGAATTGACAGCTGGTTACCAGCGCATCAAGATCAAGATCAAGCCGGGTTGGGACCTGAAAATTGTTGCCCAGGTGCGGGAGCGATTCGGCGATATCCTGCTGCTGGGTGATGCTAACTCAGCCTATAGTCTTGCAGACATCGGATTGTTTCAGGAGCTCGACAAGTTCAATTTGATGATGATTGAACAGCCGTTGGCTCACGATGATCTGTTTGATCACGCACAGCTGCAGAGAGAGATAGAGACCCCCATTTGCCTGGATGAATCGATCCATTCAGCTGAGGATGCGAGCCACGCCGTGCAACTGGGTGCAGGCCGTATTGTTAACCTTAAGCTTGGCCGCGTTGGAGGCCATGCCGAAGCGCAACGAGTTGAGAAAGTCTGCCGCGAGCATGGCGTTCCAGTCTGGTGTGGCGGCATGTTGGAATCAGGCATCGGCCGCGCACATAACATCGCGATGGCCACGCAGGCTGGCTTTACCTTGCCTGGCGACATCTCTGCGAGCGCTCGTTATTGGGCTGAAGATATTATCGAGCCAGAGGTGACTATCACCGAGAGAGGGACTATCCTCGCACCCGAAGCGGCAGGTATTGGCTTCGAGGTCAAACAGGCGAGGATCGAACAGTTAACGGTCCGCAGGGTATTAGTCAGCTGATGCAGGAAAGCACCGTCGCCACGATGGGGCGACAGGGCAGACGCGGAGTTGGGCCTGCTACGCATTTACTAGGTTCAAAGCACAAAGCACAAAGCACAAGCTCATAAACAAAAATCCACTTATGCCATCCCTTTCTATCACTCCAACCACGAGCGCTTTTTACGATTACTTCGTGAAGCGCCAGCGTGAAATTCTCGCCTTGACTCGCGCCTTAGTGGAAACGGAGTCTCCTTCGGGTGACGAAGCCGGCAGCAAAGCTATCGTATCTATGCTGGCCGCCGCGGCGCGAACGGTCAACGCAGTGAGCACGATCGATCGCATCCCGACCGAAGGTTATGGCGAGAACCTGCGACTGCACGCATTTGCCGCTGGCCGTAACGGCGCTAAAACCATTCTCGTGCTCGGTCATACAGATACAGTTCATCCAGTGGGTTCGCTTGCCAGCCGGCCGTGGCGGGTCGAGGGGAACAGGGCTTACGGTCCCGGCGTCTTCGATATGAAGGCGAACTGTGTTTTGGCGATTGAAGCCATCCGCGCCTGTGTAACTTTGAATATCCTCCCGCGCAGTCCCCTGGTTCTGTTGCTGACTTGTGATGAAGAGACGGGCAGCATGACCGGGCGTGCGCTGGTCGAAGCTGAGGCGAAACGCGCTCTCTCGGTGCTGGTCCTGGAACCTCCGGCGTCCGGCGGAAGAGTGAAGACCGGACGCAAAGGGACAGGCATGTTTACTGTCTCCACCCGCGGACAGGCTGCCCACGCCGGTCTTGAGCCCGAGAAAGGAGCTAGTGCGATTCTCGAACTAGCCAGGCAGATCGAATTACTTCACCGGATGAACAATCATTCCAACGGCATCAGCGTGAACGTCGGCGTGGTGCGGGGCGGCACCGTTTCGAATGTGGTCCCGGCCCAGGCGAGCGCCGATGTCGATGTACGCTTCGCGACCGAAGAAGAGGGTGTGGAGGTAGAATCCGCCATTCGTGGCTTGAAGCCGTATGACCCGCGCGTTCAACTAGTGATCAGCGGCGGCATTAATCGTCCTCCGCTTGAGCGCACGGAACAAGTGATCTCACTTTACCAGCAGGCCCGGTTAATTGCCGCTGAGATTGGTTATGATCTCGGCGAAGCGCAGGTTGGCGGAGCTTCCGACGGGAATTTTGCGGCGGCCGTTGGCGCTCCCGTCCTGGACGGACTGGGAATCGACGGTGATGGAGCGCACGCCACCCATGAACATATCCTGCTCGACGACGTCGCACGCCGCGGAGCTTTGCTGGCAGGCTTAATTGCCACGCTGTGAAAGTTTGCCTTCCGCAGGAGGAACCAGCAGCGGCTCTGATATTCGGTTTAGATGAGCGCCTCTGAACTCCATCGTTAGTCATCCGCCGCGCTTCGTCGCTGCGCTTAACACCGCACCATTCGATATCGCGTTTTCTGATTTATGAAAATAGCCACCTGGAACGTTAATTCAATTCTCGCGCGTCTTCCGACCGTGATTCGCTGGCTCGACGAACATCGGCCCGACGTGCTTTGCATGCAGGAAATCAAATGCACGGACGAGAAGTTTCCGGCAGATGTGTTCCGCGAGCGCGGCTATAACTGTCTGACGCTGGGACAACAAACTTACAACGGAGTGGCCATCCTCTCCCGCTCGGAGTGCGATCGAGAGCAGCGCGGTTATCCCGGCGACGTCGCGGGCGCGCAGGCGCGTCTGGTCTCAACTCGAGTCGGCGGCATTCAGATCGTCAACGTCTACGTCCCCAACGGACAGATGGTGGGTTCAGAAAAATATCAGTTCAAGCTGGAATGGCTTGAGCGCCTGCGCGAGTTCCTCGATAACAACTACGATGCCGAGACCCCTGTGCTTTTGTGTGGAGACTTTAATGTTGCGCCCGAGGAGCGTGATGTGCATGACGTGCGACTTTGGCAGGGCCGAATTCTATTCAGCGATCCGGAACGTGCCGCAATTCAACACATCAAGGATTGGGGATTCACCGATGCTTTTCGCATGCACACCGAAGCCGCCGGTCACTACTCGTGGTGGGACTACCGGGCGGGCGCTTTCCGTCGCAATCTTGGTTTGCGTATTGATCACGTCTGGATCAGCAAGCCACTGGTGGTGAGAAACATTAACACCTGGATAGATACAAATCCGCGCACCTGGGAACGGCCATCGGACCACGCTCCGGTAGTGGCCGAGTTCGAATCGCTGCGTTAGCGAAAGTCTATTTTCAGCGCAGCAGCTCCGGTTGACCCGGCTCTAAGAGCCGTCGCCTCCAGGCTCAACCGGCGCACCGCACAAGTTCCACTATGCAGCCAACGACTTTCTGCCAGCGGCTAATTGAGGCAGCCAATCAGCGTCCCGATCAGGTGGCGATGACGCTCCTCGGCTCGCATCCGCAAACGACGACATTCGGTTCGATGCTGGAGCAGATCCGCAGCCTCGCTTATCGATTAAGTCTGGAACAGATTGCGTTCGGCGACCGGGTAGCCATCATCGGCGAGAACCATCCGAACTGGGCGATCGCGTATCTGGGAGTTCTCTATCGCGGCGCCGTAGCAGTGCCGCTGGATCCTTCGGCAACTGTAGACACCCTCGTTTCGTTTCTGAAGAATTCGGAAGCCAGGCTGGCATTTGTCACTGAATCATCGAGGGAGAAAATCAATACGGCTTGCGAGAGGCTGGGCCAGCCGCTGCGCGTGCTTTCACTCGAGTCCGCCGCGGCAGACAACGGCGCCGCGGCATTTAGCTCCTGGACGCAAACCCCCATCACGAAAGAGTTTGTGAATGCCGCGCCGCCGGCCACGGCTGCGGACATGGCTGTGCTGCTGTACACGTCCGGAACCACCGGAACCCCCAAAGCGGTGCCTTTAACGCACGGCAATATCTATGCAGAAGTCGACGGTGTGCAGGAAGTGTTGAGCCTCAGTGATCGTGAAGTGATCCTCAGTCTCTTGCCGCTATTTCACGCCTACTCACAAATCGTCAATCTCTGGCTGGCCACCGTCATCGGTGCTCGGGTGGTTTATATCAGTGAAGTAAACAGCGAAGAGATCGTGCGTGGCTTGAAAGAAGGCGGCGTTACCACCATCACCGGGGTGCCACGGCTCTGGTATCTGTTTCACAAAAAGATTTTTGATGGCGTGCGGGCTCGACCGGGAACGGTGCGTTGGCTGTTCCGCTCGCTGTTGTCCTGTAATGGATGGCTGCGCGACTCGCTGGGTCTCAATGCTGGGCGACTCTTCTTTGCCAGGGTACATCAGGGGTTTGGTGGCAAACTCCGTCTGGCAGTTTCGGCCGGTTCAAGTTTCGATGCGAGTGTGGCCCGCGATTATCACCGGCTGGGTTTCACTATTTTGCAGGGTTATGGCTTGAGTGAAACATCGGGCGCGGCGACGGTCACTCGCTTTGAAGACAACCGGATTGGCTCGGTTGGTAAACCACTCAACCACGTGCAGGTCAGGATCGACGGGCCCAACAGCGAGGGCATCGGCGAAGTGCTCATTCGCGGCGAGATTGTGATGGCCGGATATTATCGCAATCCTGAGGCGAATCTCGCTGCCTTCAGCGACGGCTGGTTTCGTTCGGGAGACTTAGGAAGGTTTGACGCCGAGGGTCACCTTTATATTGTGGGCCGTAAGAAGGACGTTATTGTCCTTCCTTCCGGAAAAAATGTTTATCCAGAAGACGTCGAAGCTCACTACGCACGTTCGCCATTGGTTGGGGAGCTATGTGTTTTGGGAGTGCCGGACGAGGCTCATGATTTTGGGCAGGCGGAAAAACTATGCGGAGTGATTGTGCCGGACTTTGATTATCTGAAGGTGCAGGGAATCGCCAATGCACGTGAAGCGATCAGATTTGCCCTGGATAATCTGGGGCGTGAATTGCCGGAGTATCAAAGGGTGCGTGACTACATTGTTCGTTCAGAGGCGCTGCCGAGGACGGCGACGCGCAAGGTGCGCCGCTTCGAACTGCTTAAACAGATCAAGTCTCAGGGCTTGGCGGGCCATTCCCGTCGCGCAACAGGCGAACTGGACTTTGACGACGCTGCCGTCCGGCTGATGGAGTCTGCTGCCGGTCGCGCCTTGACGATCGCTATACAGCAGCACGCACCTGCGGACATGCCGGCGATTCATCCAGGAATGAATTTGGAACTTGACCTCGGCCTTGATTCACTGGCCCGGGCGGAATGCATTAGTAGCGTTGAAGAAAACCTGGGAGTTGAGCTCGATGCGAATGCTTTGGCAACGGCTTTAACGGTGGGCGATGTCATTGCGTTGGTGAATGGGAACAATTCCTCTGCTGTTTCAAATCCGGGGATCTCTTCAGATCGCGCGAGCAAACGTACTGATTGGTCCACCATCCTGAAACGAGGGGTTGATGTCAGCCCCGAAATACAACAGATTCTAAAACCGCGGCGCTTCGCGGGGATGGCTGCGTATTTAATGCTGCGACCGGTCTACTGGGCCTCGCGATTGTTCCTGCGGATGGAAGTGGAGGGCCGGGACAATCTCAAGCAGCTCGAGTCGCCGTTTCTAATCTGTCCCAATCATCAAAGTTTTCTTGATCCGCTGCTGGTTTGTTCAGTTTATCCATACCGGATTCTGAAGAACATTTTTCACGTCGGGGCCAGCGAGTATTGGCGTAATGTTTTTACCGTCCAGATAGCCCGGCTGCTCAACATTGTTTCAGTCGATCCGGACACAAATTTACTGTCAGCCATGCGCGCCGGAGCAGCCGGTCTGCAGGCGGGTAAGATCTTGAATATTTACCCGGAAGGCGAGCGCTCGTTCGATGGTCATCTGCATCAGTTCAAAAAAGGCGCGGCGATTCTGGCCAGTGAGCTGAACCTCCCGATTGTGCCCGTAGCTTTAGACGGTGTTTATAAAGTCTGGCCTCGCAGGTCGAGACGGATTCGCCTGGCCAGGGTAAAGATTCGATTTGGAGCGCCGCTTATTCCTGATCAGATAACAGGGCAGGATGACGAGGATCCCGGCTACCGCGCGCTGAGGGACGCGTTGAAGGAACGGGTCCAGACGATGCTGGATGAAATGAGAGCCGCCTAGTTTGCTTTTACACCTGCGGAGAAATTGAAATGCGCGCAGCCCGGAGGTTGATTATCTCCCTGAGCTGCGCGCATTTGTTGTTGCCGGATATCGAGGTGATTGCCGACGTAAGCTACGGAGCAACCGGTGACATGGGTGACGTCACCATCATGCCTGCCCCGAACGCGAAGCGCAGGACAAGGCTAACAATGATCAGGAGCGTCCAGACCATCATGATCGTCTTGATGTTAAGACGAGTGGCATTCATCCAGCCCCAGATAAATGTCCAGATGCCGCAGGTTACGATGCCGATTATTCCGTGCACAACCCCGGCATCCTGAAATTGTTTGATCAGCACGATAATCCAGCAGATGAGACAGCCTAAACCGATTAACATCGACAGTAAACCGAGCATTCCCAAAGCAGCCATTTCATTTCTCCTTCGTTAGTTGTTGATTCTGACAACGATCAAAATTGATCAAGTCACATGACTGCAATCGCCGATCGCTGCATCCGTCTGTGATGGAATGGACCAGTAGCGTTCAACTGGGTATCCGTGAAAGAGCTAGAAGAAACCATCGATTGCGATCCGGCAGAAATGCCGTCCGAGTCGGACCGAAGACTTTCGATTACGCGCGCCATTCTATAGCAGGTACCTCGATGAGCCTAGTAGTTTTCTGCAGTGAAGCTGACGCCATTCTCAGCAAGCGGGAAAGAGTTCCGGCAATCATCTGTGGCGTGAAGAAAATGAAGAACAGGCCCACCCACTCGGGAATGGACCTAATCAATTTCGCCGTACGGCAACACTACTTTCCGGTGTTTACATACTGGATGCAGTCACCCTGATGCTTGAAGGTGCTTGCGTCGGCTCTGGTCAAAGATTGCCAGCCGTTGCCCTTGCAGGCATTGGCACTGGTGGCCACTGTGATGGCAGTGAATTGCACGGCTGGCTCAAACCCCAACCAGTCTGTGTCGCGCCGGAAAATGCCCACACCACCGGCGCCTCCGTCGGTGTAGAAGCCCGCGACCGCAGTATTCCAGAAAGTTGCGTCGGGCTCGACATCGGTTCCAACTGATGGGGGAACACCGGCGCCGTTGACGTTGGCTGTGCCAACATTGAGCGACTCATACGGGCCCGGCATACCAATCGGGTTATAACCCCAGGTGCTGAGACACACCACAAGCACCGTCGGACGCCGCACGTCAGACCGTCGGTGGATAAGCTAATTCAGTGGGCGCTACTGGAGGCTAAACACTTGGGAAGTGTCAAGACCACGAAGGGTCTCTGCCTGCAGCATGTCAGTAGCGCTTGCAATTGATGGTTCCTGTCATCATGGGCGGGATTTTAATTCGCGACATCCGGTTCCCTCGGCGATTGAGTGTCCGAATAAATTCTCGCCAGCTCGCGCTTCAGAAGTTTACCGGTAGGACCCTTGGGGATTTCAGAAACCACCCGGATTGTCTTCGGACATTTAAAGTCGGCAAGATTTTCGCGGCAGAAAAGGATCAAGTCTTCCTCGCTGACTTCCAGACCTTCTTTGGGAACTACAAAGGCAGCCACTTCTTCGCCGTACAGCGGATCAGGCACGCCGATTGTGGCTGCAGCGGCAACGGCGGGATGCTGGTAAAGCACTTCATCAATTTCGCGTGGATAGATATTCTCACCACCGCGAATGATCATGTCGCTCTTGCGATCCACGATGTAAAAAAACCCATCCGCATCTCGATAGCCCACATCGCCTGTGTGAAACCAGCCGTTGCGAAAAGCACTTTCGGTCGCTGCCGGGTTCTTATAATAACCTTTCAGGATGTTCTCACCGCGCAGGACAATTTCTCCGAGGGCACCATCAGCGACCTCACTGTCGTCGTCGTCGACAACTTTCATTTCGTTGCCGATCGCGAGCCCGCAGGAGCCGGCGCGCCTTCTTTCATCCGGCGGATTAAAGGTCGAGCGGCAGGTGGATTCCGAGAGTCCGTATCCTTCAATCACGAGGCAATGGAAGACCTCTTCGAAGCGTTTCAACACTTCTGCGGGGACCGGCGCCGAACCGCACATCGCAAAGCGCAGTTGCGCGGTCGCGAAGCCTGCGGGTACACCGTCCGGATAATTGCTCAGCAGCATTGATAGCATCGTCGCCACTGAACCAAAGGAAGTGATTTCATAATCCGAAATGATTTTCCAAAAGCGCGACGCTGAAAACTTTGGGCTAACGACAGTAGAGCCGCCGGCGTAAAGCGCGGCCATCGTGGTAACGGAGACGGCGTTCATGTGGAACAGCGGCATAATCGTCAGCAGTCGATCGTGCGTCGTAAAGCCGAGCCACTCGCTTATCTGCCGGGCATTCGCGATCAGGTTTCCATGTGTCAGCAGGCAGCCTTTAGGCTTTCCCGTTGTGCCTGAAGTGTAGATGATGATCGCTTCGTCATCTGCAGTAAGCTCAGGCAATTGACCTGGCGCCTCGCCGTTTGTCGCACTGGTTGCCTCTGCTTCGTCGTCGAAGCGGATTACTGCCCGCAGCTCCGGCAGTTCGCTGCGAATGGATTCAATGAGTGATTCAAATTCGGAGTGTATGACGAGAGCTTTGGACTCTGAATTGGAAATCACATACGAAACTTCCTGTGCTTTCAGAAGCGAATTAATGGGTCCTGCAATGGCGCCTAACTTCCAACAGGCAAAGTAAGCAATGATGTACTCCGCGCTGTTGGGCATCATCAGGCTGACCACCTCGCCCCTGGTGATGCCGTGTGCAGCGAGCAATGAAGCCGCACGGTCAACGGCAGCATTGAAATCAGAGTAGGTAAACCGCCGCCCGTCGGTTTCGGAAAACAGGAAGGTTTTTTCGGGAGCCGCGGAGGCGCGCTGCTCTAAAAGTTCACGCAAATTCACCGGAGCTGGGCCGGCTGCTTGGTTCCTGGTCATCATATTGTTAGCGGTAACTTTGACCCATCATGAAGCGTCGTGGCAAGTGGGGAGCGCGATTAAATGTTGTCCAGGCGTGACGGCTCCGAGCACCTCTCGCTGTTTTGAACGACAGTGGGCTGAAAAGCTGGCCTGCTGAACACCTGAGAAAAAGGATTGTGATATATTGCTCGCCCGAACGCCATCCAAACTTACTGAGAGCTTAAAGACAATATGGATACATACCGCAATTTTATCAACGGCGAATGGGTTGAATCAGTTTCATCCCGCCAGGTGCAAAATGTTAACCCAGCCAATACTGATGATGTAGTTGGCAGTGTGCGTCAGGCCACTCGTGATGAGGCCAGACGTGCCGTCGATGCTGCAGCCGAAGCCTTTCGCGGCTGGCGTGCGACTCCGGCGCCGGCCAGGGGAAGAATCCTGGCTCGCGCGGCCCGTCTCATGGAAGATCATAAGGAAGAGCTGGCCCAGCTGTTGACTCGCGAGGAAGGCAAGACAATTGCGGAATCGCGCGGCGAGCTGCAACGGTCAATCAATGTAGCTGAGTTTTGCGCCGGCGAATCACGCCGCATGAATGGTGAAACGATTCAATCCGAATTGCCTGCGAACTTCGCCTATACGATCAAACAACCGTTGGGTGTGGTGGCCTGCGTGACACCCTGGAATTTTCCGGTCGCTATTCCGGTTTGGAAAATTGCACCGGCCCTGGTTGCCGGTAATGCAGTGGTCTTCAAACCGGCGACGCTGACTCCCGCCACCGGAGTGCGCATAGTCGAGCTGTTTCAGGAAGCCGGCATTCCACCCGGAGTGCTCAACCTGATTATCGGATCAGGCTCGGAAGCGGGCGATGCCATCATTAACCATCCTGCCGTCAAGGCGGTTTCGTTCACCGGCTCAAACGAAGTGGGCATCCGGCTATATGAAGAGGTGTCGCGTCGCGGCGCCAAAGTTCAGTGCGAAATGGGTGGCAAGAATCCCGTCATAGTTCTCGAAGACGCCGATATGGAACTGGCGGTTGAGTCTGTCGCGCAAGGGGCCTTCGGCTCGTCGGGGCAGCGCTGCACGGCCACCAGCAGAGTAGTGGTCAGCGATGAAGTCGCTGATGAATTTGTCGACCGGCTCGCAAAGCGGGCTGAATCGATGCGTATCGGTCCCGGCAACGATCCCGAGACTGAGATGGGTCCCACCGTGGACGAGGGGCAGTTCAAGACGGTGCTGAGTTACGTCGATATCGGACGTGACGACGGAGCGAAGTTGGTTTGCGGCGGTAGTCGCGCCACCGGTAATGGCCTGGACAAGGGGTTCTTTATTAATCCCACAGTTTTTGATCACGTCACGGCGGACATGCGGATCGCTCGCGAAGAAATTTTCGGACCCGTGCTTTCAGTGCTGCGAGTCAAAGACTTCGACGAGGCCCTACAGGTGGCGAATGATTGTGAGTATGGGTTGTCGTCTTCGATCTTTACGAACGATGCGGTGCGGCTCTTTCGGTTTGTCGACGAAATCGAAACGGGCATGACCCACATCAACTCACCCACCACCGGAGGCGAAGCGCACATTCCCTTCGGCGGCATTAAGGGCACCGGCATTGGCGACCGCGAGCAGGGATCTACTGCGCTCGATTTTTACACCGACCTCAAAGTCGTCTATGTCGACTACACCGGTCGCAAGCGAGAGGGGAATCTGTATTAGTTTGGTGTCAGGGCCGGTACTCTCCGCCTGCTCTCGCTCGGCGCTGGGACTTTTCGGAAAGAATCAACATTGTCACGATGAGTTTCAACTCCTGGGCTTAGCTTCGCTGGTCTATAATCGCGTGGCTTGCACGATTGGCTCCTCAGGGAGCCAATCGCTTGTTAAAGGCTACGACCGGCATGTCCGTCAAAAGGAATCTCGAAACATGAAAACACTGATCAAGAATGGCCGCGTTATCACTGCGGTTGACGACTACAGAGCAGACATATTGATCGAAGATGGCATTGTCTCGGTGATTGGCGCACGACTGGATTTGGAAGTGGATAAAGTCATCGACGCGTCCGGCAAGCTGGTCATTCCTGGTGGTATTGATCCGCACACCCATATGGAATTGCCGTTCGGCGGCACCCAGGCTTCCGATGACTTTCGCACCGGCACCATAGCCGCAGCCCATGGCGGGACTACGACCATTGTAGATTTCGCCGTGCAGAGTAAAGGTCAGTCGTTGATAGCCGGTCTGGATAGCTGGCACCAGAAGGCAGAAGGGAAGTGCGCGATTGATTACGGATTCCATTTGATCACCACGGATTTTGAAGACCATCAGATTGAGGAGCTCCACACCCTGATGGATGAAGGTGTGACCAGCTTCAAAATGTTCATGGCTTATCCCGGCGTCTTTCTGGTTGACGATGCGACGATCTTCCGCGCGATGTCGGCTGCCGGTGAGCGTGGCGGCCTAATCTGCATGCACGCCGAGAACGGCATCGTCATCAATGAGATCATCAAACACGCTCTCGCGAAGGGACACACTGCGCCCAAGTATCACGCGCTGACTCGCCCGACCCTGGCTGAGGCCGAGGGTGTGCATCGGGCGATCGCTATTGCGGAGATGGCCGAATCGCCGGTTTACATCGTGCATCTTTCATGTACCGATGCGCTGAACCAGGTGCGCGAAGCCCGCGACCGCGGCATTCCAGCTTTCGCAGAAACTTGTCCCCAGTATCTTTTTCTCTCACTGGACGATTATGGCGACGACTTTGAAGGGGCGAAGTATGTCATGACTCCGCCGCTGCGTGAAAAAGCCAATCAGGCTGAACTCTGGAAGGGTCTGAAGATGGACGACCTGCAGGTCATTTCCACTGACCACTGTCCCTTCTGTATGAAGGAGCAAAAGGAACTCGGCCGCAATGACTTTACGAAAATTCCCAATGGCGCGCCGGGCGTCGAGCATCGCGTACCGCTGATTTACAACGGCGGCGTAGTCGAAAATCGCATCTCGCTCAATCGCTTTGTGGAGTTGACCTCGACCGCTGCGGCGAAAATGTTCGGGATGTTTCCGAAGAAGGGGACCATCGCCGTTGGCTCAGATGCAGACATCGTGATCTTTGATCCGGACCGGGAGCAGATTATTAGCGCGCAAACTCACCACATGAATGTCGATTACAGTGCGTACGAAGGCCGAACCATTCGTGGGGTTGTGGAGACTGTCCTGTCGCGAGGCGTGGTCGTCATCGAGCAGGGCGAGTTTAAAGGAAAAGCAGGCTACGGAGAGTTCATCAAGCGCGGTACCTGCGTGGCGATTTAGCTGAATCTTGTTCCCCCATGAACAGAAGCAAGTGCCCACAGTGTGGCTTGGTTAATCCCTCTGGCGAAGTGTGCCGTCGTTGCGGTACCGCCCTCACTGAAGAAAGCGACGATGCGAGTGAGTTGCCAGCAGCGCCGATTGAAAGCAGCGAGGCGCCGGTCAGGAAACGCAGGCACGTTTTCAGAATCGGCTGGATCCTTGGGACCACGCTGATACTGCTTTTTGCGGCTTACATGTCACTGCTGCTGACTTCCGACGACTTAAATCTTGATCAACGCCATACCGTCCGGGACGCGACTGCGATTCTGGCGCAGAAGGGCTTTACCAGACAAGCTTTCGTCCTGCAGCATCTGGTCCAGTTCCGGGGTACGGATAACTGGTGGAATAATTACCTGGGCCACCACCCGGCCTACGCCGCCACCAATTTTCCCTTCGAGGTTTTGACGCTCTATCCGGATTTTTTTGACAAGACAGTTGACGACACCGAAAGGGCGGCGATACTGCTGCACGAGTCATATCACCTGTTCGGATCGGGGGAAGACGCTGCGCTTGAGGGCGCCTGGCTAAATAAAGCCAGACTTAGTTGGACTGCTGAAAAGTATGGTCAGACCAAGGTGTGGATTAACACGCGCGACCTGACCTCGTCGGCCGTGCCCAAACTTTTTTCATGTGGCGACGACGGACGCTCGGACTGCATTCCCTAGCTCAACGCCAAACGCCATTTTGATTTTTAGTCAGCTCAGACAAAAGCGGAGAAAAACAGTGGCAGCTAAACTTGCGCCGGAATCGATTCAACATCCTGATGGCCGCGTTGAACTGAAGCCTGACGCGTTCGCGGAGATCAGCAACAGCCCACTCTTTAATAGTGACCTGGCGCCGGTGCGGGTGGCCGATCGAAACTGGACCACCTATAACTATGCGGCGCTCTGGATCAGCATGGCCCACTGCATTCCCACCTACATGCTGTCGTCAGGGCTTATCAGTGCAGGTATGAATTGGTGGCAGGCGCTGATCACAATCCTGCTGGGCAACACCATCGTTCTGATCCCGATTCTGCTTAATTCACATCCAGGAACTAAATACGGTATTCCCTTTCCGGTCTTCGCTCGCGCGGCTTATGGGACTTATGGTTCGAACCTGCCGGCTTTAATGCGCGCGCTGGTTGCCTGTGGCTGGTTTGGTATTCAAGCCTGGATTGGTGGCGAGGCTCTGAATACGTTTTTGAAGGCGCTGATTCCCGGATGGCAAGGGTTGCTGGGTGGACCAATCGGAGGTCATGCGCCTACAGAGTGGCTCTCCTTTCTTCTGTTTTGGGGTCTCAACATTTACATCATTTACCGGGGCATGGACCTGTTGCGTAAGGTAGAGAACTGGGCCGCCCCTTTTGTGCTGATCATGACAGCGCTGCTGCTCGGTTGGGCCATCTGGAAAGCACATGGACTTGGTTATCTGCTGACGCAACAGGGAAAATTTCATAGCCTGCGGGAATTCTGGCCGATCTTTATTCCATCGCTTACAGGGATGATAGGGTTTTGGGCGACGCTCTCGCTCAACATGCCTGACTTTACGCGGTTCGGTCGCAGCCAGCGCGAGCAGGCTCTCGGCCAGATCGCCGCACTCCCGACCACGATGACTGTATTTGCCGCAATGGGAGTAATTATCACTTCCGCTGCAGTGGTAATTTACCCACATATGAAGCCCGAGGAGTTATGGGATCCGATGAAACTGGTCGGGCAGTTTCAACAGGTGACGATCATCGCCATCTCGATGTTTACGGTCGTGGTGGCCACGCTCGCGGTCAATATCGCGGCCAACGTGGTTTCACCGGCCAACGATTTTGCCAACGCCTTTCCCAAATTAATCTCCTTCCGGACGGGTGGACTGATCACTGGCCTGGTGGGAATCCTGATGCAGCCATGGCGTCTGCTGGCTGATCCTTCGGGTTACATTTTTACCTGGCTGGTTGGTTATTCGGGCGGACTGGGTTCGATTGCCGGGGTCTTAATTGCTGACTATTGGCTGGTGCGTAAAAAGCGCCTGGAGCTTGGAGACTTGTATCGCGCTGAAGGCGCCTACACTTATCCTCAGGAAAAGAGTTGGCTGGTCCGAGCGATCGTAGCTGTTGTTTTCGTGGGGCTTGGTTGGTACCTGGTTCATGGCTTAGTCGATGCTTACACACTACAGTTCCCGCGCTATTTGAGCCTGACCACAAACGTACTGGTACTTGCCGGGTTTTATTTTCTTGGGACGCTGTTGACCAAAGAGAGCGGCTGGAACTGGCGTGCGGTCAGCGCCACTCTGGTCGGTTGTCTGCTGGCATGGATTGGATTGGTGGTGCCCAGGTTGAGGCCATTATATGATTACGCCTGGTTTGTAGGATTCGGCGCCGGCGCGATTACGCATCTCGTGCTGATGAGAATTGCACCGCCCCAGGGTGGAATGCGGGAAATTGATGCAGCCTGAAACGGCTTGCTCCAGCGATCAATCCCAGCCCCTTAGTTCGCGCCCAGTACACCGAGAGTAGCCAGGGCTGAACTGCGCAACCGGGAAATGATACAATCTTCGCGCCCTTCGTTTCTTTGCGGAACCTGAAATTTCTTGCCGCAGCCATCAGTAGATTCGCTTTAACCTAATCTGAAGGAGTCGTATGCCACGCACAGTCAAATGCGGATTGATTCAATGTTCCAACGCCGCGCCTACCGACCTGCCCATTGAAGAGATCAAGCGCCTGAATATCGAAAAACATCTGAGCTTCATCCATCAGGCAGGCCAGCAGGGTGTACAGATGCTCTGTATGCAGGAAGTCTTTACCACGCCGTATTTTTGCGCCGAACAGCAGACGCGCTGGTACGAAGCAGTGGAAAAAATTCCCGATGGGCCAACGACTCAGCTAATGCAGGACGTCGCCAAGGAATACGGCATGGTGATCATTGTCCCGATTTATGAAGAAGAGATCACCGGCATCTATTACAACACCGCAGCAGTCATTGACGCTGATGGAAAATATCTGGGTAAGTATCGCAAGAACCACATCCCGCATGTGAATCCAGGGTTTTGGGAAAAGTTTTACTTTCGCCCAGGCAATCTTGGTTATCCCTGCTTTGACACGGCCTTCGCTCGGATTGGTGTCTACATTTGTTATGACCGGCACTTTCCCGAGGGCGCTCGCGCGTTGGGTTTGAATGGTGCGGAAATTGTTTTCAATCCTTCGGCGACAGTGGCTGGGCTTTCTGAGTATCTCTGGCGTCTGGAGCAGCCGGCACACGCGGTGGCGAACGGTTACTTTGTCGGCGCCATTAATCGGGTAGGTCACGAAATGCCCTGGGACATCGGCGAGTTCTACGGCCAGAGTTATTTCTGCGATCCGAGAGGGCAATTCCTGAACGAAGCGCCGCGAGATCAGGATGCGCTAGTAGTGGCCGACCTTGATCTGGATGTCATCCGCGAGGTGCGCAACACCTGGCAGTTTTTCCGCGATCGCCGTCCCGATTCGTACGGATCGCTGGTCGCTGATTAAAGACAACGCAAATTCTGACTGGTTCAAGACTGGTGGACCATGACATCTGTCCCCAATTCGCAAACTTAGGAATTACATTATGGATCTTTCTATCATCGTCAATGGCATTAAGTTTCCCAATCCTTTCCTGCTGGGCTCGGGACCGCCGGGAACAAACGCTCGCGTAATCGCCAAATCATACGATGCCGGCTGGGGCGGTGCAGTCGCGAAAACTGTTTCGCTCGAGTCTGCCAAAGTCGTCAATGTCGTGCCTCGATACGGCAAGCTGAGATCCAGAACCTCTGGCGAAGTGATTGGCTTCGAAAACATCGAGCTTATCTCCGATCGGCCGATTGAAGTCTGGCTGGATGAGTTTCGCCAAATTAAGAAAAACTATCCGGATCACATTCTGATCGCTTCCATAATGGAGGAATACGAAAAAGAGCGTTGGCAGGAACTGACTCGTCTGGTTCAGGATACCGGCGTGGATGCATTCGAGCTGAACTTCTCGTGTCCGCATGGAATGACTGAACGCAAGATGGGCTCAGAAATGGGCGAGCATCCTGACCTTACTGAAGAAGTAACTGGGTGGGTAACAGAAGTGTCCAGGATTCCGGTCTGGGCCAAGATGACGCCAAACATCACCAATATCAGAGAGCCCGCGCTCGCTGCTGTGCGAGGGGGAGCCCACGGCATATCCGCGATTAACACTATCCTTTCAGTGATCGGTGTCGACCTGGATACACTGCGGCCCATGCCCACGGTCGAGGGATATACAGTGCCCGGCGGCTATTCATCGCAAGCGGTGAAACCCATCGCGCTGCGCATGGTCAGCCAACTCGCGTTGGGATTACCGAAGGGTATCTCAGTCAGCGGTATCGGCGGCATTGAAACTGCCCACGATGCAATAGAGTTTTTCCTGCTCGGCGCCGCCACGGTTCAGCTTTGTACCGGAGTCATGCTTCACGGAGTGAAGATGATCGACGATCTAAAGGGCGGTTTGGAAAAGTTCATGTCCGACAAGGGTTTCAATTCGTTACAGGAAGTGGTCGGGCAGAGCTTGCAGTACTTTTCCACGCACATGGAATTGGTACAAAAAATGAAGCTCGCCAAACGCGTTAAGGCAGGTGAGGCGAGTCGCGATAACGAGTGGGGGCAGAAGGATATTACGGAAAAGACCGCCGAACTCACTTCAAACTAAACCCAAGCTTTCCGGCCTGAGTAAAGCAGAAGGGGCGAGGTGCTCACCTCGCCCTTTCTGCTATACAGCATTGCCCAAAAAATTAGCGCGTCTTTTAGGATTCGATCCTGGGCTGTGCCGGATTGAACTGAACAGCGCTTTCAGGCGGTGCCTTAAAGCGATCCATGGCCCAGCTAATCAACAACCACAGAGCGCAAAATCCCACCATGCCCAACGAGAACCATTTGCCATAGAGACCATCCGGAGAAAATTTCTCCGTGGCGGTATGAAGGAACTCACTATTAGGCAACAGTTCTGCTTCGGCAAATTCGTGAAAGGTATAAATCGCTACCTGAATCATGAAGAGCAGCAGAAAGATCCCGGTAACCTGGAAAAATCGTTTTACATTAATCAGATGACCGTAATTGGCCCAGGCCAGCGCGAGCGCACCAGCGGCTACCAGACCGAGCAGTGCCCCATAAATGAGATTGGAGTCACGCACCTGCAGCAACATCAACGCCGTTTCCATGCCTTCGCGCGTGATCATCAGGAAGGTAAAAAGGAAAACACCAGCGACTGCAGCCATTCTTGAGGTGCGAGAAGAAACCGCCCCCAGCGTCTTCTGCATTTTCATTTTTAGATTCGGCCCGGCGCGCCACATGTGGATCACGAGGGAAGCCACCAGGACTATGGCAATAGATCCGAGAATAGCTTCACGTAACGCTTCGTTGCCAAGGAAACGGGATGCATAGCCACCGAGTGTCTCTCCGAATATGCGCTCAAGCGTTTCGTCCTCAACGCCCGTGTGGAGTACGTAACCCAGTCCGGCGCTGGCGGACAGTCCCAGAACTATCGCGGCATAGACCGCTGACGAAAGCCAACGCAAGCCGGCCTTGCGGAGATAGGAGAGGATAATTGCCACCAGCAGAAAGGATTCAAAACCCTCGCGTAAAATGATAATGAATGAACTAAGCATAAAAAGACGGCCCTTTCACAGAGCGAGACCTGATTTGATTCAATTGCCTGGCGTGCAAGCCGTGATCCTGTCGCAAGCCGCGCCCAGTTTACCCTAATTGAAAATAGATTTCAATTTCAGAAGAAGGATTGTGAGCATGAACCATGGAGGGAAGAGGCGAATAGGGACTCCTCTCGAAGATTACTGGCGGTTAAGAGGGACGATTACCAGATCTACTCGCAATTGACCAAGTTCCGTCGTGGCCGTTAGCCGAAGAGGCAGGCGTCGATCATCCTCGCTGATCCAGGCCCGCAGTGCGAACTTGTCAGGCTGCTGATCGTCAGTTGTCAGGGAAAGCTGAATAGCGGGAATTTTTTGTGAGCCCAGCTGCACCGTCTCACGGCGGAGTGCCGTGATGATCAAGGTTTTAGCCCGGCCATTCACCAGGATCGAAACCGCATTTCGTTTGGGAGGTGTCAGATTCATCGTTCGCGCCGCATAAAAAATTGACAGATAATCATGCGTGCCGACCGGCATCTCGATCTTGCGGCCCTGTTCAGTCGTGGCTGTGCCGTAGTCCTGATTTACAGTCAGAATCTCACTGCTGCGGCGATTTCCTTCGGCGATTTTCAATTCCGAGCGGAAGGGCAGCAGCGTTTGGGGATCGACATAGGAGGAAAGCTCATCTTTGGCAAAAAATAATCGCTGCGCGGCATTCGTCGTCTCGGCCAGTACGGTAAATAACAAGCCGTCATGATCAAAGAACCGGCCTCGTGGACGAATCTGAAAGGAGACGGTGCCCACCGGTTGCTGAACCGAAGCCAGGTAGGCCTGGTAAGTGAGTTGCTCACCAACCTTGAAGGGAAGGCCGAGTGGTGTGCCAATAACCGGCGTGCCGGCAGGACCAGGAGTTGGCGTCGGAATCTCAACGGGCTTGGGTGTAACTTTCGAAGGCAGTACCGGGACCATCTGTGATCCGGCCAGCTCAGCTCGGATTTCACCATTGGGCGCTTTTGCAGTTACCAGTACGGGAACGTGACGCACGTCGTCTGTGAAATAGATCTGGATACGATATCTATTCGCCGATGAGTCGTTGGTCACGCGAACCTGGGTAGCTATCGCATTGAACGAGCCAACATTCGTCCTGATAGATTCGTGGCCCTTTACTTTCAACTCCACCTGATAGTCCTGGGCTTCGGTGCGAACTGTCAGGAAGTAAGTTGAACCTTCGGCGAGCGGCAGGGCCCGCAATCGATAGACAGCGGCAAGCAGATCGTAGCTGCCGGCAAATGTTCCCATCCTCAGCTTGTCAGGAATGGCGTCCGTACCGGCCGGTTGATTGAACTCAGTCGACGCGTCGGAGCCGTGAGCCGCTTCGCTCGCTACCCGTTGAACTCGAAAGGGCTGACCGTTACTGGGATCAACCCAGCTGGTGTAATCGTTATTGAGGGCAAACAAAGCGGCGTAGACTACGCCTGTTGTTTCGACATGGGCACGCAGTTCGACTGCTTCACGACCGTAGAAGTTGCCGCGGGCCGCGACGAACAGTTCGACATGTCCGGCAGTGACAAAGTTGGAGAAAGAAACGTTATAGGTTAGTCGTTCACCTACAACATAGGGAGTTTCTGATAATGGAAGGACGGAAGCCTCGTGCTTGCGCTGTGCCAGGGCCGCCGGCGCCAGAGCTATGAGGATGACAAGAGAACTGGCCAGGGCCATTAGGGAACGTTTCAAATCCGAGGTCACCTTTGCATGATAATGGTTAGATCCGAGGAAGAGCAAATACACGTCCCAGAGATGCTACACGCATCTTAGTCGCGATAGTTCCAGTTTGCTTCACAATTGCGCGCCAAAACATCAGACGGTTTCTAGTTCTGAGATGATGGAGTGCGCGGCCTGAACCGGATCCAGCGCTTCGATGATGGGCCTGCCAATTACCAGATAGTCAGAACCTGCGCGCAAAGCCTGGCTGGGAGTCATCACTCGTTTTTGGTCGTTGACCTCTGCGCCCCCAGGGCGTACACCCGGCGTGACGATCAAAAACTTTCCCGGTACCTTGGCTCTAATTGCGGTAATTTCGAGAGGAGACGCGACGACTCCATCCAAACCACTCGCCGCGCACAACTGCGCCAGCGCGGTCACCTGTTCTGCCGCGTTATTCGCGACGCCAGTCTCCCGCATCACCTTTGCATCGGCGCTCGTTAGGAGAGTCACGCCAATTACACTGGGCCGCTCAAGCCCTTCCCGCCCGGAAACTTCATTGACCGCCGCAGTCGTACGACTCATCATCTCGCTCCCACCGCTCGCGTGGACATTAAAAATCGAGACACCGAGGCGCGTTGCTTCGACCGCCGCACAGACCACCGTGTTGGGAATGTCGTGAAATTTCAAATCAAGAAAAACCTTCCCTCCGGCGCCGACGACATCGCGAACTATGGAGGGTCCTGCGGCGGTGAAGAGTTGCAGCCCGATTTTGAACATACCCACGATGTCGCGTAGCGCTACAAAGAGCTCGCGCGCTTTTTGTGAGCTGTCCACGTCCAGCGCGACAATCAGTTTATTGCCAGGTGTCTTAATCATGAAGTGTCTATTTGGGAGATCTCTAAACTACTTCCGCGCCAACGTCAGCTCTTAGTAAATTCTCCGGCCCGGCAACCGACTGCGTCATCGATGGAAGCAAATCCTTCTCGTTTCAAAATTTCAACCAGGCCCCTGTTTATCTTATTGGCGATTGCTGGACCCTGATAGATGAATCCGGTGTAGAGCTGCACCAGGCTCGAGCCCGCGCAGATTTTGTCCCACGCATCTTGGGCTGTAAAGATACCACCTACCCCGATGATTTTCATCGCGCCGCTCGAAAGATGATACAGATGTGCGATCATTCGTGTCGCGCGGGCTTGCAAAGGCATTCCACTTAAGCCGCCGGCGCCGCAAGCCGTGACTGTTCCGACCGCTGTTTTCAATCCGTCGCGTGCAATCGTGGTGTTGGTCGCGATCAGACCTGCGATGTTGGCCCGCCGGGCTACCGAGACAATTAGTTCCATTTCGCCCTCGGTGAGATCCGGGGCCAGCTTCACCAGCAAAGGCACAGGGCGTGGGCGCGAGTGGTGGAGCGCCAGTTCATGATTCCGTTGTTGTAGCGCGCTCAGCAGCATTTCAAGTTGCGTCGACTGCTGCAGTTCTCGCAACCCCGGGGTGTTGGGAGAGCTCACATTGATCGCGATGTAGTCGGCAACTGGATAGACTGCCGCGAAGCTGTTGAGGTAATCCAACACAGCTTCTTCGTTGGTGGCCGCGCGACTCTTACCGATGCTGACACCGAGGACGAAGTCGTGTCCGAGCTTGCCGGCCCGCTCTGCAAACGCGTCTGCACCATCGTTATTAAAACCCGCGCGATTGATTAGCCCCTGATCCATTGGCAGGCGAAAGAGACGCGGTTTTGGATTTCCCGGTTGGGGCAGAGCAGTGACCGTGCCGGCTTCGATGTGTCCAAAACCCAAAGCTGCCAACTCGTCGAGTGCCACTCCATTCTTGTCGAAGCCGGCTGCGAGTCCGACTGGATTGTTGAAGCTGAGGCCAAAGCGTTCGAGCGGTGCGAACTTCGACGCTACCGAATCACCGGCCATGAACTTGCGCAGGAGCGGGGAGCGAAACAAGAAGGGAAGGGAATGCAACGCCAGTTCGTGAGCCGTCTCTGGCGGCAGGCGAAACAGAATCGGGCGCAGCAGTGTTCGATAGAGCATGGAAGGTCTTGAGACTAGCAGAGCGAGGCAGGAACTTCCAAGTTTCAAGTTTCAGTCCCAGAGTCGCGGGCGCGTAAAGGCCGATAGCAACGCGCCAACTTCGAACATAGACCATGAAACTTGAAACCTGAGACTGCTCCTTGTCACGCTAAGGACCTTCTTGTTAGTATCCCGGCGATGGAATTCACTGAGAGAGCTCGGATCATGGACGGAGCCCGCATCAATCGTGCGCTGGCTCGACTTTCGTCTGAGATTGTTGAAGAGAATCATGGCACCAGCGATCTCTACCTGGTTGGGATTCGACGCCGCGGCGTGCCTCTGGCTGAACGCCTCGCCGACAAGATCGCAGACCTCGAGGGCGTGCGCCCACCGGTAGGAATTGTCGATATCACCCTTTATAGAGATGATTTGTCGACAGTAGGGGCCAAGCCAATCGTGAATCGGACCGAACTCGAGGACATAGAGGGCCGCAATATTGTTCTCATCGATGATGTGCTTTACACCGGCCGGACCATTCGCGCAGCTTTGGACCAACTGATCGATTTTGGCCGGCCCCGACGCGTGCAGTTGGCAGTGCTAATCGATCGCGGCAAGGAACATCGAGAGCTGCCGATTCAAGCAGATTACGTCGGCAAACTCGTCCCAACCAAGAGGAGCGAGATCATCAAGGTCATGCTAAATGAGTTTGATGAGGAAGAAGGAGTGGTAATCGTCGAACGCCCGGCGGCAGCGGCGGAAACGGTTTAGACAGCGGCCCCAGTGGCCGCTTTTTTTTAACGATCGAGGCACTTGAATTCTGCTTCGATGTTCGCCGCAGCGGTGCGACGTGAACAGAAATTTCAATGCCGAGCAAAACCAACGACCACAGTCCAAGCCCCTCGTAATGCAAACTGTCTTCAATTATCGCCATCTGCTGGGCATCAGCGAGCTGTCTTCCGGCGAGATCACACATCTGTTGGATACCGCCGAGACTTTTCGCGACGTCTCGCGACGTGAGATCAAGAAGGTCCCGGCGTTGCGAGGCCGTACTGTCATAAATCTTTTTTTTGAACCGTCGACTCGCACCAGGACCTCTTTTGAAATTGCCGCCAAGAGATTATCGGCTGATGCCATCAACATCAGCGTCTCGAACTCGAGCGTCAGCAAGGGGGAGACTCTCCTTGATACAGCGCGCAACCTCGAGGCGATGTCGCCTGACTGCATCGTGCTGCGTCATTCCATGGCCGGCGCGCCTTATCATCTGGCCAGAATTTGTAATGCGTCAATTGTGAATGCAGGCGACGGGGCTCATGAGCACCCGACCCAGGCATTGTTGGACGCACTGACAATCCGGGAACGAAAGGGAAAGATCGAGGGACTGAAAGTAGCCATCATCGGCGACATGCTTCATTCTCGAGTGGCGCGTTCGAATATTCATTTGCTGACAAAACTTGGCGCCACTGTTCGCATTGCGGGCCCGGGCACAATGGTGCCCGAACAGTTCGCCGAACTGGTGCCTGAGGGATTGGAGATTGCGCCAAACGTGGCCGCTGCGGTAGCCGGCGCGGACGTCGTGATGATTCTCCGCATTCAACGCGAGCGGCAGGACTCCGCTTTTTTCCCATCTTTGCGTGAATACGCCATTCACTATGGGCTGCATGCGGACCATCTTAAGCAAGCCGCGGCCGATGCCATCGTGATGCATCCCGGTCCCATCAATCGCGGAATCGAAATCGCCTCGGAACTGGCAGACGGTAATCAGTCGTTGATTTTGGATCAGGTGGCGAATGGCGTCGCAGTGCGGATGGCAGTCCTATATCTGCTGGCAGGTGGCTCGCGGGACGGGTTCATTGAAGAAAGCGATGGACCAAAAACCGGCGAGAAGAAACGTCGGGAAAGCAAAGCATGAAGCTGCTGATTGCCAATGGCTATGTAGTCGATCCGTCTCAGGGTGTTAACACGGGCCGCGATCTGTTAATCGAAGATGGACGCCTGGTTGGCCTGCTCGAGCGCGCCGAGCCTGCGCCTCAGGACGCAGAAGTGCTGGATGCGACTGGACTGATAGTCGCGCCGGGCTTTATCGATATGCATGTACACCTGCGTGAGCCCGGGCAGGAGTACAAGGAAACAATTGCGTCCGGGGCGGCGGCGGCAGTGGCCGGTGGCTGGACCAGCGTCTGCGCGATGCCGAATACGGATCCCATCAACGACAGCCCCTCGGTGACTCGCTTTATCATTGAACAGGGCGAGCGCGCGAAGCTGGCAAATGTCTTTCCAATTGGTTCGATCACGAAAGGCAGCGAGGGCCGGGAATTGGCAGAGATGGGAGAGATGAAGAGGGCCGGGATCGTCGCCGTGTCGGACGATGGTCGTCCGGTACCCAGTGCCGGAATGATGCGCCGCGCGATGGAATACGCTCGTAGTTTTGATTTGCCTGTAGTGGACCACTGTGAAGATCGTTCTCTTGCCGCGGGTGGCGTGATGCATGAAGGGCGGTGGTCACTCCTTCTCGGCCTGAAGGGTTTACCGGCCACTGCCGAAGAAGTCGATGCCATCAGAGATTGCGCTCTGGCCAGGCTGACGGGCGCGAAAGTCCATCTGGCGCACGTATCTACGCGCGGGGCGGTGGAGGCTGTGCGCCGTGCAAAAGAAATGGGTCTGGCTGTAACCTGCGAGATTGCCCCGCATCACTGGACTCTGACTGATGAAGCGGTGAAGACCTATGACACCAACAACAAGATGAGCCCACCATTGCGCAGTCGCGATCATGTGGATGCGCTGCTCGAGGGCTTGAGCGATGGCACTATTGATGCGATTGCTACCGACCACGCACCGCACCACGCCGACGAAAAAGAACTTGAGTTTGATCAGGCTCCGTTTGGGATTACTGGATTGGAAACGGCAATTGGTTTGGCGTTTGATCTCGTACAACAGGGAGTGATTACGCTCGAGAGGCTGGTGGAACTTTGCTCGACCAGGCCGGCGAAAATTTTCGGCTTGAGCGAGCGAGGCACTCTGTCTGCGGGGGCGTGGGCAGATGTCACTCTGCTTGACCCGCACTTTGAGTGGACATTTGACGCGCGATCTTCAAAGTCCAAAAGCCGGAACACCCCTTTTGACGGTCGCACGATGATCGGTGCCGCAGTCGCCACAATTGTGGCCGGCCGAGTTGTCTATCTACATCCGGACTTTTCCCGCTTGACCCTAAAAACCAAAACCGCTGTAAGTTCCACTTGACTCACTCGCTGTTTCGCCAGGACATCAGCCAACTCAAACGCGAAGGACGTCGGCACGCCAATTCCTGATGGCCCGTTTTATCTCGACGGGTTTGTTCAGCTTGCCTGCGAGCACCGCGCCGACCAGTTCTTCCAGTTCTTCGTCCGGGGCGAAACGCAATGCCACCCAATGCCCGGGTTTCAGGATGCTGACTCGATCTGCGAGGGCGGGTGAAAGCACGCGCTGAGCCCGCAGTGTTTCTTCGAGGCGAATCAACCGGTCCTGAACTCTTAATGCATTGGTGCGGGCCAGCAGCGTCAGTAGCGCCAGCGCGAAGGAGACTACAACCCAACGGCCGGCATTCCAACCTGGCGCTCTGACCATGTCAACCACCGACCAGATAAAGTTAATCAGCATCACCGGAGATAGGAAAAAGTGAAACGGCGGATGCCAGCGGGTGTGGTTCGCGAAAGTTTGATTATTCATATTGTTCAAAGGCAGGGTCGCCCTTCTCAAGATTTGAGACCGGGAGCAGCCTGCTAGAAGTCTGCTCCTCCTGGAGCAACAGCCACTGGTGCTTCCGGTTCAGGAGTGAAATCCTCTCCGGGATTAATGAATTGATTGCGCTCGAACTTGTATTGGCGATCGTACAGCACTTTATAGCGTCCCGCGGCGGCCAGTAATTCTTCGTGCGTGCCTCGCTCGACGATCTCGCCACCTTCCAAAACCAGAATCTGATCGGCGGCGCGAATCGTCGACAGCCGGTGGGCAATTACAAAAGTGGTGCGACCACGTCGCAGGGACTGGAGTCCATCCTGGATCAAAGCTTCGCTTTCGCTGTCAAGGCTTGAGGTGGCTTCATCGAGGATCAGGATCCGGGGCTCGGCCAAAATTGCGCGCGCAATTGCCACGCGCTGTCGTTGCCCGCCGGATAATTTTACGCCGCGCTCGCCGACGATGGTGTCATAGCCATCCTTAAAACCGTTGATGAATTCTTCGCAATGCGCGACGCGACTGGCCTCGATGATTTCAGCCCTGGTCGCGCGCGGGTGAGCAAAGCTAATGTTATCAGCGATGGTGCCGTCAAAGAGAAAATTCTCTTGCAGCACCACTCCCAGTTGCGTGCGGTAGTCTTTCAGGCGGAGGGTTTGCAGATCGCTGCCGTCGACGATGATGCGGCCGGCAAGCGGTCGATTGAATGCCATCACCAGGCTAATAAGGGTGCTCTTTCCTGATCCGCTGGATCCCACCAGCGCCGTGGTCGAGCCGGCCGGGGCATGGAAGGAGACATGCTTTAGTACCGGCACGTTCTCATCGTATTCAAAACTCACATCATCGAAAGCAATCTCGCCCTCGATCGCTTTGACTGCTACGCGCTCGGATTCATTGGCATCTTCGGTTGTCATCCGCTTGATCTCGCGAATGCGATCGAGTCCGGCAAAGGCTTCGGTGATTTGGGTGCCTATCGCAGCGATTTCAATGAGGGGCGCTGCCACCATCAAAGTGACGATGATGTACATGAGAAAGTCACCCAGAGTCATTCGTCCTGCCAGAAGCGAGTTTCCCCCCACCAGAATTAGAATCACGCCGATTCCACCTACAATGACAGTGGAAAAAGCCGTTACCCCTGAAACCGCTGTCATGGAACGTGCGATATTACGGAATAGCTTGTGAGCGCCTCTCGCAAAGACCAGGGATTCTCGTTTCTCCGCCGCGTACGCTTTTACTATGCGAATGCCACCCAGTGTCTCGCCCAGACGGCCCGTCAATTCCGCGTTAATCTTGCCGCGCTCGCGAAAGAGAGGCCGCAAGCGTGCGAACGCGATCGCCATGCATCCCCCAAAAATCAGCAGCGCCAGCAGTGTCACCGAGGTAAGCTGCCAGTTAAGATAGAACAGCACGACAAGACCGATGACGGTAGTGAACCCACCTCCCACCAGCTGCACGACGCCGGTACCTACGAGGTTTCGAATACCTTCCGCATCGGTCATGATGCGAGAAATCAACACACCTGTTTGCGTCGAATCAAAATATCGCACCGGCAGGCGGGCGACATGGTCCTGAACGTCCTTGCGCATTTCAGTGATGGCCCGCTGAGCGGCCACGCCAAGTACCTGGGAAAGTGTAAAAGAGCTGACCGCCTGAATAACTGTGGCTCCACCGGCCGCCAATGCCAGCGGCAACAGCAGTTCACTGCGCTGCTTCATGATGACGCCGTCGATTAAATACTTAAGGCTCCACGGCATGACCATCCCGATCAAGCGGTTGAGGATCATTAATGCCATGCCCAACGAGAGGCGCAGTCTGTGCTCCCATATCAATTCGCGCGCATCGTGCCAGGCAGTAGAGAGGGAGACCCGGGTTTTCTTCTCGGCCATGACGCGGATGGTAACGTTAATTTGCAGGAACAAGAAACCCAATTGGTCCGGGAGACGTCGAGTTGGACTTTCTCTTAAGTGCCGACGGCAAGTTAAGAAAACGCTAGTGTGCAAATCACAATCAAAAAAGAAACTCCTTTTCAACACGTATCGAGCGAAGTTGTTACAATCCAAACTATGAGCAACGGGAAACGCGGCTTTGCCGTTAAGCGGACGGCGACTGGACTGGGACTGTTTACGCTGCAGTCAATTCGGGAAGGAAGGCGAATCATCGAGTATACGGGACGGCTGATCACTGGGCCCGAAGCGGATCATCTTGGCGGCAGGTATTTGTTTGGCCTCTCCGCTGGCCTGACCATTGATGGCAGTGCGCGCGCCAATATGGCTCGCTACATTAATCACTCATGCGATCCCAACTCAGAAGCTTTGTATTGCGGCCGCCTCATATGGATCTATGCCAAGCGAGATCTCGACGCCGGAATGGCTGTAACGCTCGACTATGGCGAGGAATACTTTGACACTTTCATTAAGCCGCGGGGCTGTCGTTGTGAAGGGTGCGTCGCTGCCTGACGAATACGCAGAGGAGGTGACCTTCTGCATTGCGGGGTGGTTCTGGGCTATAATTCGGGCATGAACAAACGAGCAAAAAAGCGGATCAAAGAAACGATTGAAAAAGAGAACCTGGAACGGGCCAAGCTTACTAAAGAGCAACTTCCTCCCGCTTCAAAGGGCTACCAGGATCCGCGCGGCTACACTCCGAAGCCGAACAAGAAACGCGGCTAGTGTGGATTGCGCCGGTGCTTTTGGTTGACTCAGCTCGCTATCCCTTTTATGGAGATAAGCATTGAGGCTCGTTTCGGTCCTGCTTGCGCTCGCCGCATCAATCATCGTTCTAGTGGGAGTGGCGGTCCCGCCGAATACGAAAGTCGCGGCTGAAGCTGACCCCCAGCGTCAGATAAGCGAAGGATCCCCGCGGCCGCGCGAAACGATTACCAGCTACACGTTAACTCCTGAGCGGGCCCGTAAGGCCCACCAACTCCATCTTATTTATTTTTGGTTTTCGCTGTTAGGATTCGGTTACGGCTTGCTTGTTCTGTGGGCGTTGTTGCGCGCCGGAATCGGGTCGAGCTTTCGCACGCTCGCTGAAAGAATTTCCGCCAGACGACTGGTCCAGGTCGTTGTCTTTACTCCCTTACTATTCCTAGCTCTTGACCTTTGCACTCTGCCCCTCGCACTCTTTCGTCATTGGCTTGGTGTTCGCTATGGCCTTTCGATTTCCAGTTGGTCGACCTGGCTCTGGGACTGGACCAAAGCGGAACTGGTGACGATTGTTGGTGCTACGATCCTGATCTGGATTCTCTATTCCATCATCCGCAGGAACCCGCGGCGCTGGTGGTTGTGGTTCTGGGCAGCCGTTCTTCCGCTCGGGGTGATATTGGTTCTTCTAACCCCCCTCATCCTCGATCCACTTTTTCACAAGTTCGAACCACTGGCAGGGAAAGATCCGGCGCTGACGGCGGAGTTGCAGAAGATGATCCAACGAGCCGGTCAGGACATACCTCCTGAGAGAATGTTCTGGATGGGAGCCGGGGAGAAAACGACCGCGCTGAACGCGTACGTAACCGGGTTGGGTCCGTCAAAACGTATCGTCGTCTGGGACACAACTATTACGAAGATGCCAACCGCCGAGATTGTTTTTGTGACTGCGCATGAGATGGGTCATTACGTCCTGCAGCACATTCCGAAGGGACTGGCGACCGCAGCCCTGATTATGCTGCTGGGGTTCTATCTTGAGGCGCAGCTTGTCGGCAGGATTCTCTCCCGTTGGGGTCCGGTCTGGGGCATACGTGGAGTGGATGATCTCGCGTCTTTCCCGGTGCTGCTGTTTGTTTTCTCCCTTCTTGCCTTTCTTGGAAACCCAATCGGCGGAGCTATCAGCCGCTACTATGAGCACCAGGCCGATCAATACGCTATCGAAGTTACGCACGGGCTCTCAAAAGAACCCGCCCATGACTGTGCTCAGGCTTTTCAGATACTGGGTGATATTGGTCTCTCTGATCCCGACCCGCTGCCGCTGGATGTTTTTTTGTTTTACGATCACCCACCGATTAGAGAACGAATCGAATTTTGTTTTTCCTATGATCCCTGGTCAAAGGGCCAGCTGGGTGAGTTTGTGAAATGATCGGACGACTTGAAACAACGCAATTTGCAGAGACAGAAGGACTATTTGCTTCGTCGTAGCTCGAATTTCAGCCAGTCCCCCATGAAGGGCTGTTTGTCTACCTGGCCTTGATTGGCCGGGTCTGGTTCGGATTGAATCAAGGCCCGAGTCGCCGCAGGCCCTTTCCTAATTGCTCTGATCTGCGTAAGCTGAGACTGGAGAAAGCGAAAGGTTTTTTGGCGACGGTTCTACAGGAGGTAAGAGTGATGGCTTGGGATGGAGATGCTTTAGCCGGCCAGATGGAAGAAGTCTTCGAACGGCAACAGGCTGCCGCGGATGCGCGGGCAAACAAATACACTTCGACAGCAGCAGAACGGGCGCGCAGCGGTGAGTTCGAATCACTGAGGCTTTCTCGTTCGCGATTGATGGACCAGTTGAGCCGCGCGACTAATCCTGCGCATCGCACAATGCTCGAGCGGGCTTTAAAGTCTATTAACGACGAGATGGGCGAAGCATAGCTGCGCTCTCAAAGCAGGTCTGAAGCCTTAGGCCGCCTGCCCAGCGGCATAGGCGGAAGCCCAGGCCCATTGAAAGTTATAACCGCCGAGCTGACCTGTAACATCCACGACTTCACCGATGAAATAGAGCCCCGGCACTCGCCGGGCCTCCATTGTTTGCGAAGAGAGTTCTGAAGTTGCGACCCCACCGGCAGTTACCTCGGCCTTTTTGAATCCCTCAGTACTGACGGGTACCAGCTTGAACTCGTGAAGATAACGCTCAACCTCTGCCAACTCCTTCAGGTTAAATTGCTTTAGAGGTTTTGATGGCACGTATAAATCGCACCACGCATGAGCGAAACGTCGCGGCAGAAATTGCGCCAGCAGATTAGCGAGTTCGATGCCGGAATGCTGGTTCGCTACCAGCCGGTCGAAAATTTCCTGTTCGGGCAGCAGATCAATCTCAATAGCCTCGCCATCTTTCCAGTATAAAGAGATCTGCAGCACCGCCGGACCGCTGAGTCCGCGATGCGTGATCAGAATGTTCTCGCGGAATGCTGTCCGCCCGCACGATACCAGCGCGTCCAAAGAGATACCGCTGATGGGAGTTAATCTTTCCCGGACGGCGGCGGACAGGGTGAATGGAACCAGCGCTGGTGTCGCCGCTTCGATCTGTAGCCCAAACTGTCGCGCTACTCGATAACCAAAGTCTGTTGCTCCCAGCGGAGCGATCGACAAGCCGCCAGTCGCGATCACCAGCGACGCAGCAACGAGAGAACCTTGATTGGTGTTGACCGTGAAGCCAGCTGCGGAGCCCACGTCCTGGACCCGGCAGTCGCAGCGAATCTCAACGCCAACCTCAGCACACTCGCTTAACAACATGTCGATAATTTGCTGCGAACTGTCGCGGCAGAACAGCTGGCCCAGTTTTTTTTCGTAGTAAGCGATGTGGTGCTTTTCAACCAGGGCGATGAAATCTTCCGGTGTGAAGCGTGCGAGAGCCGACTTGCAAAAATGCGGATTCGCGGAAACGAAATTCTCGGCGGCTGTTGTTAAGTTCGTGAAGTTGCAGCGCCCGCCACCAGAGATGCCTATCTTTTTTCCGACGCGTGCCTGATGTTCGAGCACGATGACCCGGCGACCACGCTTGCCGGCTTCGATCGCACAAAAGAGTCCCGCCGCTCCTCCTCCGATAACAATGACATCGTAGTGTTGTGTGGACATCATGGAAAGCGAGCATGATAGCCCGTGAAGGAAGAAACCGCAGCTTGCTGGGAGAGAAAACCTGCGGAGGATAACAATTAAGACAGTGCGATGCAGAGAGATTAATCAGGCGCAAACAGGGGGCCTGAATAGTCAGGGTTGAGCGCAAGGAACTTTACTGGCGTGCGCGGCTAATCTTTGTTGGTCAGCGGTAGGATGGTGGATTCGCCTTCTTACCCGGACACGTGTTCGCGATCAACGATCATTCGCACTCAACGCGTTCAAATCCTGGCGTGGATTGACTTATTACAGGACACATTCACAGAGTCAGGTAACTAATTGCTTAATAAAAAGCGAATGAGTTGCTGGCACAGGCCTTGCCAATACCTCTTCAACTGCTCGGTATTTCAGACAACTTAAGATTGGAGGACTTCGAAATATGTTATGGACGATTCTCGTGATTCTGCTGGTACTCTGGCTGTTAGGCTTGATTGGACACATCGGTGGTGGATTAATCCATCTACTGTTGGTTGTGGCGGCGATTGTGCTGGTCATCAACCTGGTTAGTGGCCGTCGCACGGTCTAAACAGTTCCAGGACTATAAACTTCAATGACATTGAGGGACGGACGGATGTTCGACCTCTTAACGGGCCCCGGTGGAAACACTGGAGCGTCCATAGCAAGCGGCGCCCCTTCAGTAATGGAGGGGCGTTGCTGCTATTAGAATAAGTGTGTGTGTGGTCTATCTGGATTTCTTTCTGAGGATGCCGCGCAGCTTCATGCGCGCCTTGTGCAGTTGCGATTTTGATGTACCGACCGCTATCCCCAACGTCCGGGAAATCTCTTCGTGATCATGCCCTTCAACGTCATGCAACATGAAGACTGAGCGGTAGCCCGGCGGTAACTGACCAATCGCGCGATCCAAACTGATCCGATCAAGTATCGGCATGCGATTAGGATCTTCAGTGCCTCGCACAATCTGGACGGGTGTCTCACCCTCTTCCGTCGTGTGTTCCAGCTTGACGCTGCGCTTTCGAAAATGCATCAGCACCTGATTTACAGTCAGACGGTGCAGCCAGGTGGTAAAAGCAGAGTCTCCACGAAAGCTGCCGATCTTGCGAAAGATTTGAATGAACGCTTCCTGAGTTAGATCTTCGGCTTCGGTCACGTTCTTGGTCATTCGCAGACACAGAGAGTAAACGCGTCGATTGTGACGGCGGTATAACTCTTCAAAGGCCTTAACGTCGCCTTGAGCGGCTGCGCGCGCCAAAGTTTGATCGGGTAGCGCCACCGGCTCGACCTTAACCGCAGGCTGAACGCTCTGACTTGGCCAAAGGGGATAGGTGTCAGTGTTTGTCATACCATGGGTTTAGCAATTTGAGGGCCACTATTTAGCGCCGAAAATCGACGGCAAAATCACATTGTTTCGTTAGATTTCTGGGGATTTCAACCAAAGGGGGTTTCATTAACCCAAAGCGGGTGCGACAGAATTTTCGCGCACAGATAATGCAGCTAGCCTGCGGCGAGTGATTGGTCAGGTAGTCTCCTGAGAGCGCGAGAGGATTTTCAGCTCGCATGAAGCTCTATTGTTTGACCGGAAGCTTTCGGCCGCGAGGGCCGTCTCACCACTCGGATGTACCCTGCCAAACCAGCGCGTCATTCATCGGAGTGGTCACGCTATGGCGTGGTCCTATTAATTGCTAAAAGCCAGACATCCTGGCGCTCGAGTTGCGAAGCGACGAGAGTAGCAGCTTGCTTGGGCTTCAGTGGCAGGTACTTTTGTTGATGAAAAGATTCTGCCCTACACTCTGAGTTCTGTGTCGCTTTTGTAAAAGCTTGGTGAGGTAGACTTCAAAGTGAGCCCGACGACAAGGAGAACCGGGAGGATTGCGGCGAGAGCTCGCAACATGCGAACACGTGTGCGCCAGGGCCGGCAGAATCTGGCGCGCATCTCGCGTACCGCCACTCTGGGAGGTCTCTTCTTATCATTCCTCAAAATAGGTACGGTTGGTTTTGGCGGCGGTCTGGCTGTGCTGGCGCAAATTCGAACCTTGACAGTGTTCAAACGTGGCTGGCTCACTGACAGTGAATTTGCCGAGGCCTTCGCGCTCGCACAAAGCTTGCCGGGAACCAGCGCCGGCAACACTGCGACTTATATTGGTTTGAAGTTAAGAGGTTGGCGCGGCGCAGCAGTCGCGATGGCGGGTTTTATTCTACCCTCGATGCTGATGATGATCTTGTTGGCGATCCTCTACCGCCACCTGCGATATCTTCCCGATACCGATCGCCTTTTCCATGGGCTTAATGCTGCGGTGGTTGCACTGGTGGCCATCACGGCCTGGCGCATTGGTCGTAACACACTGAACAAGAACTGGCAGTGGGTCATCGGGGGGTTGTCCTTCCTGATTGTCGCTTTGTTCGGTGCGACTGTGATTGAGGTCGTGCTGGCAGCCGGAGTCGCAGGGATCTTTATTGACTCATTCGCGGAAAAGCAACTCCAGAAGTTAAACCGTTATCGCGGCTTCACCTCTCGCAGGCGACGGCGTATTGCCTCACGACTGGCCCGAGCTCGGCGGAAACGGATCGTCCCAAATGTGTTCGTGGGTGGCTATCTAATGCGTGCAATCGCAGACGATCTGGTGGAGAAGGCCGCGTTGGCTGAAAAGGAAGCGGATCAAAAAAAAACGAAAACCGAAACACCTGACGATGATGATTCCGATACGGTTACGCAGCAGAGGATTTTTGGAGCGCTCCCGATATTTGTCCTGCCCACAGCATTGTTACTTAAGTTAGGTTTGCTCCTGGTGCTTTCCACGCTCTTTTTGCGAATGGGTGCCATCACTTTCGGTGGTGGTTTTGTCATGATTCCTTTGATCGAATCAGAAGTGGTAGACACGCAGCACTGGCTCACACATCAGGAGTTTGTTGATGCTACCGCCCTGGGTCAGCTAACGCCGGGACCGGTTTTGATTACGGCCACCTTCATCGGGTACCGCGTGGCTGGGACTTTGGGTGCGCTCGTGGCCACGGTTAGTATTTTTCTTCCTTCTTTCCTGATGACTCTAGCGGCGGGTTCATCTCTGCGCCGCTTTCGCGACAACGAAATCGTGCAGTCGTTCCTGCGGGGTGTCGCCCCAGCAGTGGTTGGATTGCTTATGGCCGCCGCCCTGACCCTGGGACGCTCGGGTATACATTCATGGGTTGGTTTGGCGATTGCCATTGCGGCGGCTGTAGTGCTGATACGTTATAAGCCGAATGCTCTGTGGGTGATCCTCGGCGCTGGGATCGCGCGCTTTCTCGTTGGTCTGATCATGCATTGAGTCCCGGCTGCGCATTTCGCGGCTGCCGCTGCCTCACGGGAAGAACTTTGAAGTATGTGGGCCGACGCAGACACTGGCGCCGCTCGAGGCGATTGTGGATAGAGCACTCGGTTTGTATTACATCCTTTGAGCACCCACTCGAAAAAGATTGCAGACGCCTGCCTCGCTGCCTCTGGCTAGGCGCGCCGGCATCGATGACTTGCCAGCCTGCAGGCCCTCCTGGAGCTTGCCACGCTGGTTCAGGGGCGGTTCGATTCACTTTGACGGGATTAAGTAGAGAGGAGAGTCAGAAACCTCAAGGGAGATTTGTTTATCAATTGCGCCCACCGCCCCTGCCGGCTGACCCGTATGGCGAAAGACGTTGAAGCCGCTCTCGCTGGAGGGAAAATTAATGCGATGGGGCGAGCCGGTGGAGGTGGTCCAGGCAGCCAGGCAGCGTTGACCGGCCCTACTGAATATTAAGACAAAGTCATCATCTCGCCCGACCGGCAGGCGCTGCTCAAAAACATAGCCGTCGAAATATTTATTGAAAGTCCTGGCAGCGTAGTAAGCGGGCTTCGCTTCATAGACCTCGCGCTGACCGGCGCGATAGGCGTACGTTACCAATCCGAAATGATGCTCAGCTTCGCTGCGCTCGGTTCCATCATCGCGCCAGTCGTACCAAATCGAGAGTGGAATTTTATTGGCCACGTTCGTGAGTAGTTCGCGAGCGAGAAACGCTCCCTGTTTGGTTTCGCTCATACCACGCCACACCGCAGAGTAACCCCACTCTCCGGAGATGATGGGAATTTCCCGGCGGCCTCCGGTGCCGCTTTGATAACCTTGGATTAGCTTGCGCAAGCGGCAATAGTCGCGCGCCGCTGTTTCCGGCTCTGTGTGCCGGTAAGGGTGCACTGACACTGCTGCCCAGTAATCGAGCAAGCCGGCCTTGAAGCACGACTCGAGAAAGGCAAAATCCATCTCCGACACGGCCGGGCCAATCAGTTTTTCATCGGGCAGTGCGGAACGAAAGGCACGACCTACGTCCAGAGCTAACGCAACATATTCATCGACGTTTGGTTTCGGAGGCCAGAACATCGAATGATTGGGCTCGTTGTAAATCTCCCAAAGCACTCCGCGTTTGGAGAAATGTTCTGCCGCTGCTAACGCCCAGCGCACAAAAGCCCTGCGCGTTTCTGCGGTTCGCGGAGGCCGGCCCTCATCATAGAGTGGATTTCCGTAGTCGAGGATGAATAACGCCTTAATGCCTGAAGCCTCAAGCGCCTTCATTAAACGATCGTAAGCAGTGAAATCATAGCGGCCGCGTTCCGGTTCGGTGGCGTCCCACTTGAAATCCATTCTTACCCAGCGAAAGCCAGCGGCGGAGATCATTTCTATTTCGCCAGGCTGGGGATCCGTGAAATGAATGTTGACTCCTATCCCCTGCTGAATGGCGGATGCCGCTGGTGGAACTCCGAACGGACAATCGGCGTCGGAGTTACACCCGGTCAGGATGGTCATCAGGAATAATAGCGGCAGGAACATTCTGAAAAATCTTATCGGCGAGGCCCCCCACCCCCCGGTTGCTGGACTGCGCCGGTTGGATTAGCGACGGCGGCGAGAAAAGCGCGCAGCGCAATCTGTTGAGCCGTTTGAGTATCGCTTATAAACGGCACGACGACGTAGTGGATCCTTGCCCCCAAAGCGGTGAAGAAATTGTGATAGGCAAGATAATGCTTGCCTCCTATCATGTTTCCCAAAGTCGATCCCAGACCGGGCTCGAGGAACACCACGTAAATAGTGTTGGGTGTCGGTCGCCCGAGCGAACCTTCATTGAGCATCGTCGTCAGGAGACTCTCGATCTCCAGATCAGACAAACTTCCTGAGCCGGTGACGTCGGTAAATGTTTCCTGACTCGAAGTCGAGCCGAAGAAATTTTTTATTCCCGATTGATCCATTGCTTCGCTCTGCGTTGGGTCGCTGACGTTGGCGAGCAGCGCGGCCAGTCGCGGTTGGCGTGCACGCAATGCTGCCGCTTTCCAGCCGCCACCGAGAAAAATGGTGTACTGCTCTGGCGCGGCTAGTGCTTTACCGTGACTGGTCATGAGCGAAAGAGACTGCGTGTCGCCCTGAATAATGAAGGCGCGCCCACGATCGCCGTTGACGACTGATTGCGAACCCGCCTCAGGCGACGCAAGTTGCTGAGCGGACACATTCGCTGAGACCAAAACCGCGATAATCATCGTCAGGACTAATTTGATTGTCATCATGTCTTCTACCAAACAGTTACTTCGATTCAGAAACAGAAACGAAATCCGGCGCTGCTTCCGCACTAATGTATTTTCTGCTTACTCGCAGCCTTCACGCCCCTATGGAGTGGTTACATTCAAGGAAAAGTCGTCGACGACGAAGGAAGTTTTCAAACTTGAATCTTCGACGCCTAACAAATAGATCTGAATGGTCTGTCCTTTATAAGCAAGCAGGTCGAACGTTACCTGGCTGTAACCGGCCGCTGCATTGAGATTTGAAAACGTCGCCAACGTAGCCAGCACACTCCCGGAGGAGTTTCGGATTTGCACTTTCAAGGTGTCATAGGCGGAGCTGGTTGAAGTCTCAGCCGTGTCCACGTGCTGCCAGAAAGATAAGCTCGCGCTGGTTGCGGTAGCGGGAATGCTCATTTGCTGCCAGAGAGTATCGGTATGGACCGAGCCATACCCGTTGAGCCATGCCTTCCACGCACCACCGTGACTGGCCTGGTAGCTGCTGTTGTCGATGACCCCGGTTGAGACAGTCCACGGCGCGGGGCTGCCTGATCCATTTTCAAATCCCGGATTGACAACTAGCTGCTGAGTAATACTACCCCCAGCAGTCACGCTTAAGTTTATCGCCGTCGTATGGCTCTTCCCGCCTCCGGCCCCGTTTATGGTAACGCTGTAGGTCCCAGGCGCCGCGCTCGCTGCCACTATCAGCGTCAGGCTCGACTGACCCGAGCCGGGAGCAGCGATTGAAGTTGGATTGAAGCTCGCAGATACTCCGGCAGGCATCACTGAAGCTGACAGCGTTACAACCGCATTAAAGCCTCCGGAGACAGTCGTCATCACGGTCGCGGCACCCGCAGTGCCCGCTTTGATGGCGATAGCCGAGGGCGAAGTCGAAACGGCAAAGTCGGCGGGGGCGCCGCCTGAGGTGACGACATCCAGCGCGAAGTCGTCTACGACAAATGAAGTCTTGAGACTCGAGTTTTCAGTTCCCAGCAAATAAATTTGAATCGCCTGTCCCTTATAAGCCGTGAGATCAAAGGACACCTGCACGAAGCCTGCTACGGCATTTAAATTCGAATAAGTAACAAGTGTCTTCAGGACAGTACCGCTCGAGTTCCGCACCTGAACCTTCAACGTGTCGTTGGCCTTGCTCGTCGTTGTCTCAGCGGTATCGATATGCCGCCAGAAAGAAAGCATGGCGCTCGTCGCAGTTGCAGGGATGCTGGCAGCTTGCAGCAGCGAGTCTGTATGTGCTGAACCATACCCGTTGAGCCACGCTTTCCAGGAGCCGGTATGAGGCGCCTGGAAACTCGTGTTATCGATCACTCCGGCAGAGACGGTCCAGGGAGCTGGATTAGATGATCCGTTTTCAAAACCCGTATTGACCAGCAACTGCTGGCTACCCGCGCCGCCGTTGGTGACCGTCAGATTGATTGTCATCGAACGAGTCTGTCCGCCTCCGGATCCGGTCACCATCACATTGTAGGTGCCGGCCGGCGTAGCTGTTCCGCTTGAAATCGTTAGCGTCGACGTTCCCGAACCAGGAGCAGCAAATACGTTAGGAGCAAAGCTCGCCGTCGCACCAGCGGGCAAGCCCGTGAGGGAGAGATAAACAGCAGAGTTGAAATTTCCTGATAGGGTTGAGGTGATACTCACCGAGTCAGAGCCGCCCTGCGGTATGCTCAATCCCGCTGCCGATGAAGTCAATGAGAACCCGGGACCAAAACTGATATCGATAATCGGATGCAGTTCAATACCGTTTGGGGCAATCCCTTCCTGACCTTCAAAGTGATCGAAAAAACCAACTCCGGTAATCTGCACTGGTACGCTGGTGGTTTGGAAATTGGTCGTGGCCGTAAACATGGCGTCGAACTGGGCGCGCGCGTGTGCGATGCCCGCCGCGAAAGGGCTTCCTGGGCCAATACAGGTGGGATCGGGAATTTCTGCGATCATGGTGTGCCCGGCGCCGTCAGTAAAGACCATGTGATAGTCAAAATCATACGACCGAGCATATTTGATTAGCGTCGCGTTCAGTACCCATGTAGTCAATTCCGTGGGACTTACCCGGTTGTTGTCAGGGAGTAATGCCGGTGTGGCGATAGCTGACAGTGCAGCGATACTGGTCGAGGTCAGATTATTAAGATTCACCCGGCCGGCATCTGCGTCAGTCCCTGTTTTGACTGACCAGCGCTCGCCGCCGCATTGAGCCGAGGCCGGCGCAGGAAAGAGCACAAAAGAAAGGAACAGTAATGAGAGCCAAAGCAATTGTTTCATCTTCTTCTTTATCCCGGTATTTGATCAGGCCGCGCGTTGTTCGTTTGCGTGATTAACCTGAACTCTCGCGATGCAGTCGCTCAATTTTTCAGCCAAACCCCGCACATGCGGTTCTTTGACAATGTCGATATGGTTGCCGGTGATGTCGTGAACCTCTATGCGACCCTGGACAAGTTCGCGCCAGCCTTCCTTAAGGTCGTAGTCACCGGTGAGATCGCTGGCGAGAAAGAGAGTCACGTTTCCAGCGTAGGTTTGCGGCAGGTAATCCTTGACGGCCGCGAAGGTAATCTCCTCGATGTTCCGCAACACCGCCGGCAGCGGTTGACCGAACCGTTGATAGAGTTTGTACATGCGCCGGTATAACTTGTGTTTGATTTTAGCCGGCCCGTATTTAAGTTTTTGCAGGACATAAGCCACTCTCTGCCCTCCGTTCAACTTGCTCAGGTTCTCAGCATGCGACTTCATCTTCCGGCCAAAACGATCCAGCCGCTGGTTTGCAGATCCGGATTGCGGCAACAGCTTGAAGTAACCGACCGGGTAGGTGTCGAGCAACGCCAGCAGCGAAACTGTGTCTCCTTTCGCGGCGAGCTGGCAGGCCATTTCAAAGGCCACGGTTCCGCCCGACGATCTGCCGGCTAACATGTAGGGACCCTCGGGCTGCACTTCCATCATCTCCTTGATGTAGTGGCTGGCCATCTCCTTGATGCTCGTGTGCGGCTCGGCTTTACCGTCGAGACCGCGAGCCTGTAGGCCATAAAATGGCTGGTCCGGACCAAGATGCCGCGCGAGATCGTGATACTCGAGCACGTTGCCGCCAACCGCATGAATGCAGAAGAGCGGTGTTCGTTTCCGGCCTCCCTGAATCACCACGAGCGATGACCAGGTCGTCGGCCAGCCATCTTCGCGTAGCACGCGCGCGAGTTGCCGAACGGTAGGCGCCTGGAAGAGCGTAGCCAGGGGAAGATTGCGATTGAAGGCTCTTTCAATTTGAGCGAACAGTCTCACAGCCAGCAGTGAGTGTCCGCCGAGATCAAAGAAGTTGTCGTGGACACCGACCGAGCGGATATCCAGCACCTTTTCCCAGATGTTGGTCAACTTGAGTTCCAGCTCATCCACGGGTGCCGCAAAGCCGGTCATCGCGCCTTGCTTCTCATCAATCGCCGGTAAAGCCCGTCGATCGACCTTGCCGCTCGCTGTCAAAGGGATGGATTCGAGCAGAGTAAAAACTGAAGGCAGCATGTGTTCGGGTAGCTTGCCGCGGACAAAGTCACGCACTTCTTCGATCACCGGCGTGGCGCCGGCGCGAGGCACAAGATAAGCAGCGAGATGTTTGTCGCCGCCATCTTTGCGCGCTACGACCACTGCTTCACCAACGTGCGGATGCTGGGCCAGAACTGATTCAATCTCGCCCAGCTCGATACGGAACCCTCGCACCTTCACCTGGTTGTCCAGACGGCCGATGAATTCGATTTCGCTGTCGGCGCGATAACGGACCAAATCGCCGGTGCGATAGAGGCGGCTCGCGGGGTTGTCGGAAAAAGGATCAACGACAAATCGTTCGGCATTTAGCTCAGGCCGGCCGAGGTAGCCGGAAGCGACGCCATCGCCTCCCACATAAAGTTCTCCTGACACACCTACTGGCACGGGATTCATTCCAGGGTCGAGAATGTAGACCGTCGTGTTTGATATAGGCCGCCCAATCGGCACTGAACCATGGAGGTTTGCGGTATCCGTGACTGTATAGCAACAGGTAAAGGTTGTGTTCTCAGTCGGACCATAACCGTTAATCAAGCGGCAATTCGGTAGCTCGGCCAGCACCTTTTGGACATGGGGAACCGACAGCACATCACCACCAGCGAGTAATTGACGGAGATTGCGTAGATCATCGAGATGGTGCTCGACCATCAGGTTGAATAAGCCTGCAGTAAGCCAAAGCGTGGTCACCTGATAGCGCTTAATTGCCTGGCCCAGTTCGCCCAGCGAGGCAGAGCCCGGCGCCATTAATGCCAGACGCGCGCCGTTCAGCAAGCTGCCCCAGATCTCGAACGTCGAAGCATCGAACGAGATGGTGGCACATTGAAGAAATACTTCATCTGCGGAGAACGACGCATAGTTTGTGTTTCGTACCAGCCGCACCACATTGCGATGCGTAACCGCGACGCCCTTCGGTTGTCCGGTCGAACCCGACGTGTACATGACGTAAGCCAGATTCTCTGCGGTCATCTCCAGTTCGAGATTGCTGGTTGACTCGGACTCGAGTATTTGTGAGATCCGATCGAGGCAGATTATCTCCGCCGTGTTGACCGGCAGTTTTGGCAATAGCTTTTCCTGTGCCAGCAGCACGCGCACCTGCGCATCTTTAATCATGAACTGCAGGCGCGCTTCGGGATAATCCGCGTCGATGGGCACATAAGCCCCGCCTGCCTTCAGGATCCCGAGCAGCGCGACGATCATGTCCGGCGAACGCTGCAGGCAGACGCCCACGCGTGTGCCGACTTCGACGCCGTGCTTCCGCAGGTAATGGGCAAACTGGTTGGACTGCTCGTTCAATGTTCGGTAGCTGACCTGCCCTTGTACCGACAACAGCGCGACCGCCTCAGGAGTTTTTCCTGCTAGTTCTTCAAACAATTTGTGGATGCACTTATTTGAGGGATAGGCAGTCTTCGTTTCATTCCGCTCAACCAGCAACTGGTGCCGTTCGGTCGCACTCAATAAAGGCAGTTGAGAGATCCTGCTCGCGGGGTTGGCTACCAGGCCCGTAATGAGATTGCTGAAGTGAGTTAGCAACCGGCCCAGGCTGTCGGCTTTGAATAAATCGGCATTAGCCTCGAACATACACTGCAGCTGGCCCTCCCGCTCAGCTACGTCAAGCGTTAGATCGAAGTTTGCCATTGTGTGGGCCACGCGAAAGTGTTCGGTCGCGAGACCGGGAAGTTCTAATGGTTCAATCTGCTCACTCTGCAGGACAAACATCGCCTGAAAGAGAGGGTTATGTGCAAGGCTGCGCTCAGGCTGGAGTTCTTTGACAAGACGCTCAAAGGGGAGTTCCTGGTGAGCAAAAGCGCCTAGCGCCGCATCCCTGACTCGAGCGAGAACTTCGTGACAAGTGAGATCGCCATCGAGGCTGGTTCGCAACGCAAGCGTGTTAATAAATAGTCCGATGAGATTTTCAGTCTCGGGCATCTGCCGGCCCGCGATTGGTGTTCCAACTACGATGTCATCCGCGCCGGAATAGCGATGCAGCAGAATTTTATAGGCAGCCAACAGCGCCATAAAAAGTGTGACGCCTTGCTGCTGCGCCAATGCTTTAAGATCAGCCGTCAATTGTGACGGCAGGCTAATGCTCTGCTGAATACTGCGAAAGACGCGCGCGTCCTGACCATGCGGGCGCGGATAATCGGTCGGCAGTTCAAGCACAGGGGGGAGCGTCGCGAACTGTTTCTTCCAATACGACAACTGCGATAGATAGAGTGGGCCCTTGAGCCACTGTCGTTGCCAGTGCGAGTAGTCGGAATAAATGATTGGCAATTCCGGTAGCGTGGGAGATTGACCGCTTGAAAAAGCCTGATAGCAAATCGACAATTCTTGCTGAAAGATTCCAACCGACCAGCCGTCGGTTACGATGTGATGCATCGTCACCAGCAGGATGTGTTCCACTTCGTTAACTCGCACCAGCACGGCGCGAACCAGTGGTCCCTCCGACAGCTTGAAGGGCAAACAGATCTGCTGCTCCAGTATCTGCTGCGCAGCCGTCTCGCGTTCATTGGCCGGCCTGGCACTGACGTCGATTACAGGCAGTTCAAGTGTCACCCGTTCAGCAACAATCTGCGAAGGTTCATCATCAATCGTAACGAAGGAGGTGCGCAGTGCGTCATGACGGGCGAGCAATAGGTTTAGTGAAGCCCTTAAGGCACTCTCATCCAGATTGCCGCGCAGGCGCGCGACGATTGGCGTATGGTAGAGCGACGTGCCGGGCATCAGTTGATTCAATACCCAGAGCCCCTGCTGGTTATACGAAAGTGGCGCCGGTTCATCGGACGGTTGATGCGAGATCGAGCGCGGTGCGATTCCGGCTGGGCGCTTCTTAAGCAGTCTCAGTTCAAGCAGCGCGCGCTTGGCAGGCGATAGTCCCGCGAGTTGCTTTGTAAGTTGTTCGCTTGCGGTCAACCTGTTTTCCATGCTCGCTGTTCCTTTGGGATCTATGCTTGTGCCAACTCGGCGATGTGCATCTCGTTCTCAAAACGAAGTTGAGCTTCCTCGTCAGTAAGATTCGCCATTTCTTCCATCAGAGCGACCAATTCATCGTCCGGCTCGCTCACCAGTCCTCTGGGGAACAAGAGGGCAGCGAGACCGGCAATTGTCGGCGCTTGGAATAGATCGACCATGCCCATTTCCACTGCCAAACTGTTCTGGACTCTGGAGACTACTTTGGCTGCCAGCAGCGAATGTCCACCCAATTCAAAAAAGTTTTCATGAATGCCGACTCGATCGAGCTTGAGGACCTCACACCACTCAGCTGCCAGAAGCTGCTCGATGGGTGTTCGTGGCGCCACATAGGAATCGTCTAATGCGGAACTCCTGGCCCGGACTTTGGGAAGCGCGCGACGGTTAATCTTGCCGTTTGGCAGGCGTGGCCAGGTAGGGATCGTTTCGAATACAACCGGCACCATGTAGGGCGGTAACTGGGTCTGCAGTTTCTTGCGCAGGTCGGCGTGGTTGCATTGAATCTGTTCGCCCTGCACCAGGTAGGCGATTAATCGCTTATCGCCATCAACATCTTCCTGCATGATGACCACGCAGTCGTTTACGCCCGGCAGCATTCTCAGAGCCGTTTCGATTTCTTCAAGTTCGACACGAAAGCCACGAATCTTTACCTGGTTGTCTACCCGGCCGAGGAATTCAAGATTGCCATCGGCTCGATATCGCACCAGATCACCGGTCTTATAAAGTCGCGCTTCGGGATTCGCAGAAAACGGATCGCGGATGAAGTGTTTCGCGGTTAAGTCGGGCCGGTTCAGATAACCTCGCGCTACCTGCGGTCCGCCAATGTACAACTCGCCCGGCGAGCCAGAGGGGACCAGACGCAGCGACTCGTTCAGCAGATACACTGTCGCGTGAGCGATCGGCTTGCCGATTGGCGCCGTGGTGACTCTGCCGATCTGTTCTTGCGTGCTGAGATCATAAGTGGTGGCAACGACTGTCGCTTCAGTTGGTCCATAAGTGTTCAGCAGCCGGACTGTTCCGGATGTGATTTTGTGCCAGGCGACAACGCGATCGAGGCTGGCTTTTTCACCGCCAATGATCACGAGCCGGACGGTGTCAGGCAATTGCAGATCTGAGTTGCTCAACGCGTCCGTAAGTTCGTGCCAATAAGCAGTGGGCAGGTCCAAAACGGTAATGCGCTGTTCCTCACAGTAATGCAGAAAGTCGCGCGCGGAACTGATCATTTCATCGGTTCGCAGCACGAGTGTCGCGCCATTTGTGAGCGCCGGAAAAATCTCTTCAACACTTATATCGAAACAGAGAGAAGCGAACTGCAGGACGCGATCGTCACGACCAATTCCGTAAATGTCCGTGGCACCGGCTGTAAAACTCACCAGAGAACGGTGCTCGATCATCACTCCTTTCGGTTTACCGGTCGAGCCCGAGGTGTAAATGACGTAAGCCAGATTTGCGGAGGTCAGGTCGAGCTGCGGGTTAGCGTCGCTCTCCTGATAAATCTTCGTCCAGTCTTTGTCGAGGCAAAATAGTTCGGCCCGGCCGCTGGGGATTTCATTTGTCAGGCAGTCCTGAGTCAGGACCAGCGACAGCCCTGCGTCTTCAATCATGAACTCGAGCCGCTCAGCCGGGTAGCCGGGATCAAGCGGGACATAAGCCCCACCTGCCTTCAAGACACCGAGCATGCCGACCAGCATATCGAACGAGCGCGACACACAAAGGCCGACGAAGGTGTCGACGGTAACGCCTCGCTTGATCAGAAAATTGGCAAGTTGATTGGTCCGTCGATTGAGCTCGCGATAAGTAACTTGCTGGCCGCGAAATTCTACTGCTACTGCCTCTGGAGTTTTTTCCACCTGCGCTTCGAACAGGGTATGGATACAAGTATCCACTGCCGGACGTGCGCCGGCGTTGCTCCAGTCGAGCAGCAGTTGATGGCGTTCGGATTCGGTAAGCAGAGAGAGTTCGCTGACAGGCTGGGCGGGGTCGGCAACTATCGCCTCCAGCAAAGTGTTCAGCTGAGCAAGCAGGCGGCTAATCGTCTCAGGCGCAAACAGCTCGCTGCTGTATTCAAATGTCAGTTGAATTCCTTCCGGCTTCTCTGCTGCTGCCAGAGTCAGATCGAACTTGGCTTTGGTGGCCGGGAAATCCAGTCGCGTCAGGGTCAGCTCTTCACTCGCAGAAGTCCTATTCGAACTGTTTTGCAGCACAAACATTACCTGGAACAGCGGTGTGCGGTTCATGGCGCGTTCCGGGTTTAGTTCTTCAACCAGCTTTTCAAATGGCAGTTCCTGATTCGAAAGCGCTCGCAGACTTGTTTCGCGAACTCGAGCGAGCAAATCGCGGATGGATGGATTGTCGGAAAAATCCGTGCGATGCGCCAGGGTATTAACGAACGCGCCGATCAGATTTTCCGTTTCCAGCAGCGAGCGCCCGGCCACCGGAGTGCCCACAACAATATCCTGCTGGCCGCTGTAATGAAACAGCAGGCTCTGAAATGCCGCCAACAGAGTCATGAACAAAGTCGCGCCTTCCCGTTGGCCCAGCCGGCGGATGGCGTTGCTGACTTCGCGGGACAAAACGATCGATTCCTGCGCCCCCTGCAGGATCCGATGTTGGGGACGTGGATAGTCGGTGGGAAGCTCTAAAAACGGTGGCGCTCCTGCCAGTTCCTGTCTCCAATATTGAAGCTGACGATCGAACCGTTCACCCTGAAGCCGGCGCCGCTGCCACGCGGCAAAGTCAGCGTACTGAATGGTCAACGGCGGCAGTGAAGCCGGCCTGCCCACACGAAAGTCCGCATAGAGTGTAGCTATCTCGCGCAGTAAGATCTCGGTGGACCATCCATCGCAAATGATGTGGTGCAGGGTCACCAGCAGTGTGTGCTGATCGCCGGCGAAACTTAAGACTTGCACGCGCAGCAACGGCCCTGTCCCCAAATCGAATGGCTGCTCTGCTTCCGCTGCAGCCGCTTTCTGCCTCTCGGCCTCGCGTTCCGCAAGCGGCACCTGCTGAAGGTTAGACACACTGAAAGGCAACTCGAAATTTTGGGCTACGATCTGAGTCAAACCATTCTCGGTCATGACCACGTTAGTTCTGAGGATTTCATGACGCTCCACTATCTTCTCGAGCGCGTGTCGCAAAATCCTGACGTCGAGCGGCCCTGTAATCATCAGCCCGATCGAAATGTTATAGGCGGAGCCCGATTCACCTTTATCCAGTAACCAGAATTGTTGTTGCGTGAAGGATAGGAGAGCTGACCCGTTTTCCTGACCGCGCTCGATTGTTTCGCTGCCCGGCAAGCCAGCCGAGGCCCCGTCGCCGGTAATGGCCACGGCCAACAGCGCTACGGTTGGCGCATCAAACAAGAGTCGCAGCGCGACATCGATTTTGAACTCTGCTCGCACACGTGTGATGACCTGTGCCGCCAGCAGCGAATGCCCACCGAGCTCAAAGAAGTTGTCGTTGACCCCGACTCGTTCAAGGCGTAGGACCTGACTCCAAATCATCGCTAGACGCTCTTCGCCGGAGTTGCGAGGAGCTAAATAAGCGGTCGAAAAATTTAAATTCCCAGCTTCGGGCTGCGGCAGCGCGAGCCTGTTTATCTTCCCGTTCGCGGATAACGGCAGGGCGGCAAGTTGTATAAATGAAGAGGGTATCGCGTGTTCCGGTAAACGCTGACTGAGGAAGCTACGGAGTTCACCTGCGTTCGGGGTGTCGCCGTTTGCGACGAAGTAGGCCAGCAAGCGAGTGCCGGCTCGCTCATCCGCGGCCGTGGTCAGCACACATTCGCTGATCGCCGGGTGTTTCGCGAGCACCGTTTCGACTTCACCCAACTCAACGCGAAAGCCGCGCAGCTTGACTTGCTGGTCGCGACGCCCGGCAAACTCAATATTTCCGTCGGCCCTCAGTCTGGCCCAATCTCCAGTGCGATAAAGCCTATCCGCCGGAGCCGCATTGAATGGGTGCTGAATAAATTTTTCAGCCGTCAGTTCGCGGCGATTCAGGTAACCACGTCCGACGCCCGCGCCACCGATGTACAGTTCCCCCGCTACGCCTGCGGCGCACGGTTGTAGCAGGGCATCGAGGATGTAGATTTCGCTGTTGGCAATCGGCCGCCCGATAGGCATGCCGCGCAATTCGTCATCAAGAATTTCGGGAACGCGATACAGGCAAACGATGCCCGCAGTTTCCGTTTGGCCAAACATGTGTACATGTCGGGCCTGATGCTGAAACTCTGAGATCCAGGTGCGCGGGATGTCGCTTAGCAGAGGCTCGCTCGCTGAAAGCATCAGCCGGAGGCGATTATCCAGAAGTGTTTTCCTGGTTTCCTGATTCAGTAACGCCAGGGTCGAAGTGCAACTGCGCCAGAAGGACGGCACTGCATCCATAATGGTCACTTCGCGTGTCTTGATCATCGCAAACAATGCCAGCGGATCTTTGCGCTGTTCGTCGGTTGCGATCACCACGCTCGCGCCCTGTGACAATGGGAGCAGTAACTGGCGACGCGAAGAAGAAAAGGCTATCGAAGCGGTGTGGAGATACACATCCTCAGCGCTAATCTCGAGTTCGTGGTCGAGCGCGAGCAGGTAATTGGCGAGATTGCCGTGCTCGATCATCACACCCTTCGGAGTTCCAGTTGAGCCCGAGGTGTAGATTACGTAAGCGAGATCGGTAGGCTTTGAAGTTTCAGAAGGATTTACGTCCTCGCGTTGAGCTATCTCCGACCAGTCGTCGTCGAGCGACACGACATAGCTATCGGTGGCGAAAAGTTGACCGGCGAGCTTTGCTTTGGTCAGTACCACACTGGGGCGAGCGTCCCTAATCATGAACGACAGACGGTCCTGTGGATACTCCGGGTCGAGGGGGAGGTAGGCGGCGCCCGCTTTCAGAATGCCGAGAATGCCGACCGCCATCTCGAGCGAGCGATCGATACATACGCCGACAAGCGACTCAGGGCCGACGCCAAGTACGCGCAGGTGATGTGCCAGTTGGTTGGCACGAGCGTTAAGCTCGCCATATGTAAGCGTTAGGTTTTCACAGGTGACTGCTGTCTTTCCAGCAGCGCGCGCTACCTGCTCCTCAAACAGACGCGATACTGGTCGCTCGTTGAAATGGCGGAACTGCGGGCCCTGAAAGCCGGCCAGACTCTCCGTGCGGGAGAGTTTGGGTTCGGACAAAAGTACCGGAGCTGTTTCCTCGACAGTTGCTTGGGGCATGGAAAGTTTATTTTTGGTCTGCCTGGTTGCTGGCGACAGCCGAACCCTCTTTGCTGATTTCGATGACTGTGCCGGCCTTGTGTTTTAGGTCCGTTTGCACCGTCAGATAGATCTTTCCGAGCTCGTCTACGGTAATGCCCTGAACATTCTTGAGCTGACCACCGAAAGCAGCGATGGTCTTCAATTCTTCTTTGGCGTTGTAGACGAAGAGTTTCCCGTCTTTGCTGTCGGTGATGTAAAGCGATCCCTGCCAGTAATAGATCGTTTCCGGGGAAAATGATGCGCGACGTTCGATCAGTTTGTGGAGTTTGTGATCGGTGTCGAGGAAGTAGAGAATGTTGTCCTCATTGTCTGCGATATACAGGTTGGCGTGTTCATCGAAAACCATGCTTTCGGGTTTCGTGATGCCAGCTTCCTTGCCCAGAAACTCGGAAACTGTCCCATCTCGAGTAACGCGAAAGACTTTGTGTTGCTCGCCGTCACCCACCAGCAGCGAACCGTCCGGCGCGAGCGCAATACCTTCGGTCGAGATCAAGCCCTTATCTTTTCCGGCCAGCAGCCGTGGTGTCCCCTTACTATCAACTTCCCAAAGGCCACCCGCATCGTCATCGGTGAAGAAGATATTTCCCTCGGCATCAATTACCAGATCCTCGGGAGACAGCACACCGAGTTGGGCGTCCGCCAGCTGCTTCAGGCCCTCAGTTCTGGACCAAACTTCGATCTTGTCGCTGCCTTCATCGGCGAAGTAAAGCTTGCCGTCGTGCCAAACCAGGCCGTCGGGTGATCCGATGCCGATCTTGTTGGTGGCGAATACCCTGGCCTGATAGGACTCATCTGTCATCAGTACAAGGCCCTCTTTAGCCAGCCCGCAGGATGTCATAACCGAGAGACCGAGCACGATGAATGCTGATTTAAATAATTTCATCACTACCTACTTATGAAGGAGTTAGTTCATTCCCAGCAGCACGTGTCGCTTGACGTCGGCCAGCAGCCCGATGAATCCTCGGACGTGGACCAGCGTGCTGGTCATTTCAAAGATGAGCGCGAAAATAAGGGCGCTCGACAAAGCGCTGTAACGCAACGTCAACCCGGAGAGGGTGTCCAGCAACGGAGTCAGCGTTAAGCGTGAGATGAATTGCAGAAACATCACTTCAATAACCGCGATTGCGGCGCCCGCCAGGAGATCGAGGGGCGTATGTTGGCCCGTGATTAGTTTGCCCCCGAGGATCACGAGCACAGTCCAACCGAGGGCCAGCCAGCCCAGCCGCCGCGAAGCGAGAAATATACCGAGCGAGATAGCTATAAAGAATCCGGCGTGATCACTGGGAAAGGAGCCAAGATCGTTGGTTTGAACATCACCGCTCACCAGGTCGCTATGTACCTTCTGACTGGCGGTGTCGAGCGGTGTGCGGACGGGCAGACGATTCATCTGTACCAGTTGATCCCCCGCCAGGTGATAAATCTTCTGAGCTTGAATTGCCGGGCGTGGGAGAAAGATAGTGTGCGAGACGATCTTGGTAGTGAAGATTACACAGATCGTGGCAATCAGGGTGACGAGCAGGATTTTGCGTGTCTTGCGCGTCGCTTCAGTAGTTCTCCCGCCATACCAGGCGGCCAGAAAGCAGCAGCCGACAACACCGGCTTTGGCGAGATCGTTCCCCTGAAAGAAGCCTACCAGGCTGTCGAAAACCCATGAACGGCCGGTCAGGCTGTTGGCCCGCAACAGAAGCTGGTCGTTCCATTCCAGAAGGCGATTTGCGAACGACGTGACGAAAACAAAAAGGATAATTAGAGCGCTCAACTCGGTAGTCTCCTATAACTCGACATTCTCAGTTAAAGGAACAAGATTAAAGCACCCTGATTCCCAGAAAAGCTTCTGTTTAGAGACTTTATCGTGGCAGCGAGGTGGCAGGGATTCGGAAATGGCGGATGAGTTTCGTGAATTAAGAATCGCCGACTCGGAGCGTCAGCGGTTTTGCCAGGCCCAGGGGCCGCCACTGCTCGCATCCGGCGGTCTGAGAATGAATTCACTGTTCTTAATTAAAAGAGCGAGCGCATGATGACCGCGTTTTTAAGTCGTTGTAAGGGCATCGTAGACTCTTGCGCCGCTGCTTCCTGAGCGCCGGGTGCGCCACTGACGAACACCTCTGCATAGAGACTCTCCACGTCACCTAAAAACCTCTCGATCGAAAAACGCGCAATTGCTTGCTGGCGACCATTGCGTCCGAGTTGACGGCGCAGGACTTCATCGCCTGCCAGGGCCAACATTGCGCCGGCGAGTTCATTACGATTGCGAGGCTTGACCAACCAGCCGGTCCGGCCGTGCTGAATCATCTCCGGAGTTCCGCCGACCGCTGTAGCAAGCACAGGCGTGCTGCTCGATAGTCCTTCCAGCACTGTCAGTGCAAAAGGTTCTTCATGCGAATTGACTACCAACACATCAAGGCCCTGCAGCAGTTGTGGGATATCATCCCGGGAACCGAGGAACGAAACTCCGTTGAATATTCCGAGGGCTTCAACCTCATCCTGGAGCTTCGTGACATATTGATCGTCGCGATTAAAAAGGGCTGCGCCAATAATCAACAAAGCCATGTTCGACTTGTCTGCGCTCGCTTGTGCATAAGCCTGGATCAATTCCAGTTGTCCCTTGCGTGGTGTCAGCTGGCCCACGATACCAAATACGAGTTGATTCTTTTTCAGACCCAGTGTCCGTCTGATTTCGCGTCGCGCCCGGGCGTCTGGTTTGAACCGCGACAGATCGACAGAGTTATGAATGACGCGAATAGGTACTCGCTTTTTCATGGGACGCAACAGCAATCCTCGAAATCGATCCGCGACAGCTTGTGAAACAGCTACGATGCGATTGCGTTTGCTGAGGGAAGCCAGCAGGCGAACGGCGCTGCTCAGCGGATGATGGGGAAGGATGTCGTGGGCATGCCAGATGACGGGCATTTCCATACCAATAGTTGCCACAGCCATAACCATTCCTGCGCGAATACTGTTGGCGTGAATTACGTCCGGCGCTTCTTCTATTACCAGCGCTCGCGCAAAGCGAATGACCTGGAAGAAGGAAAGCAGGTAGCGCAAAATCTGATGCGGCCTGCAGGTGAAACGGGCTTGAAGCGAAGGCAGGCCGCGGGCTCTGATCCTCAATTTTTCCACCATGGCCATCATCGGAGATTGATCGGGACAAGCCACAACCAGCTCGTATTGCTCTCGATCCAGGCCGTCAAGAATCATCGACATGACGCGCTCGGCGCCGCTGACCATGCCCGTGTGGTTGTAAAATAAAATTCTCACCTCTGTCCTCCAGCTTTAGCTTTCTACTTGCGGTCTAGGTAGCTTCTTCGGCCGACTTTGGAGTGGAAAATCCAAGCAGCGAGCGCCAGTTAGGCACCACCAGATCTTGCCAGCGCGGCTGCAGGAAACTCCAAATCCCCAGGCGCCGCTTTCTCAGAAAGGCAATCAGAGCTACGACAAACATGACACTGTAACCGACTAACGAAGCGATCGCGGCGCCGGTGATACCCCAGCGGGGTAACAGGATGACCAGCGCAATAGACGTGGTGATGGCGGCTGATAATCTCGCCATGGTGCTGAGTCCGGGATATCCAAAACCTCGCAAAGAACTGATGACGACAGAGCCCAGGCTCCAAACGGCTGCCGCCAGCAGAAGCCAGCGAAAAGCGCCGGTCGCGGGCATGAATCGTTCACCAAAAAGAATCCTGAGAATTAATGGCGCCGCTAACCAGAGCGGAGGCAATAGCACTGCGTGCAGATAGATTGAAAGCCGCAGACTGCGGGCGCAAAGCAGTTCAGCCCGGTCAGCCGCTGATGAGGCCACTTCAGGCATCAGCGCATCAGCCAGCGCATCCGTCAGCAAAGCCGTCATTTCGGAAAGCCGCACAGCCACTACATACAGGCCGATGGCGACATTCGAGGCCAGCCCGGCGAGCACTAATTGATCGAGGCGAAGTGTAGTGAAGTCAGCCAGACCCCCGGGATAATCACGCACTGCAAAGCAAAGCGATGACTTGAACTCGGCCCAGTCAGGTTCCCAACGAGGACGCAGTTGCCGCCACACGGCTATGAATGCGAGTAACATCGAAGCCGACTGCGACACGATCATCGTAATCATCGCCGTCGTAATGGTGAGGTGGCCCATCAGCCAAAGGCCACCAAACCCGATGGCCTGGACGCCAAAGAAAATCATGCGCGCCGCGCCCGCCCAGCCAAAACGGCGCGTGCCTTCCAGCAGGCCGCGCATCAAGTCCAGAAAGAGAACAGCGGGAATATTGATCTGATAGATATGAAGGAGCAGCATCACCTGCGGGCTTCGTTGACCCACGAGATGAGGCACGATCAGATTTGCAGCCAGGACGCTGGCGACGCCGACTACAATCGTGTAGAGCACTGCATTGGAGAACAGACGTGAAAGACGCGCCGGCTCCTTTGCCATCCAGTACCGGTAAGCAGTCGGAAGTCCCAGTCCGGCAATCATCGCCATGACCGGCGGCCACAAAACAATAATTAACAGATCGCCGCGCCCGGCCGGACCCAGTGCCCTGGCTCCGACCAAACTCGAGACGACGTTTGAAAGCAGAATGGAAACGTCGGCAATCAGTATGAGTCTTGCATTCCGAGCAATCACATCAGTGTCCCAGGATCGTTAGGTTCAAGCCTCGCCTCAGCCGGGCGTCGTGTGAGGGGAAATACTGATCACAGGAATCCGGCACGTGCTCGACGGTTAGTTACGGATATAGGGAAACCACCAATAGCTAAAGTATTCCCGCGATGGCCCAAGAACGAATTCAGATTTTACGGAAACGCCCAGAGAAGCGTCTCGAATAGAGGGTGAACGCGCTAGGCGGCAGTCGGTTATGAATATGGCGAGCGCTTTGATGTCGCGTTTATCGTTAGCCGGAACCGGCAGGCTCTGGCATCATGATGTGCTTTCATTCCAGCTGAGAGGCCAGCCGAATAATTAGGAGTCAGTTATGCGAGTTTTGGTGACAGGTGGCGCAGGCTACATCGGCAGTGTGGTCGTGGAAGAGTTGCTTAAGGACAACCACGAAGTGGTGGTCTATGACAACCTCTGCAAGGGCCACCCTGGGAGTATTTCCGCACGAGCGAAATTCGTGACCGGCGATCTACTCGATCAGGAACTCCTGAGCGAGACCTTTAGAGCTAGCGGCATCGAGGCCGTCGTTCATATGGCCGCCTATTCCCTGGTCGGTGAATCCGTAGAGAAACCGGAAAAGTACTATGGGAATAATATGGCCGCAGGCCTGGCGCTGCTCGCTGCCATGCAAGAGGCTCAGGTAACTCGCCTCGTCTTTTCGTCTACGGCCGCAGTCTATGGTGAGCCGCTCAAGCAGCCGATAGCGGAAGAGGATCCCACCGCGCCGACTAATCCTTACGGCGAGACAAAGCTCGCGTTCGAACAAGCTCTGAAATGGTACGCACACGCGCACGGACTACGGTTCGCTTCCCTCCGCTATTTCAACGCCGCCGGTGCCAGTGAGCGCTGTGGGGAGTTTCATTCACCAGAGACCCATTTGATCCCGATCGTCCTGCAGGCGGCAGCGGGCCAGCGCCCGCAGGTGGAAATCTATGGCGACGATTATCCGACCCGCGACGGGACCTGTGTCCGGGATTATATTCATGTGGTGGACCTTGCTCGTGCGCATGTGCTCGCGCTCATGGATCTGGATCGGCAGTCGGCGATTTTCAATCTTGGTTGCGGAGGCGACGGATATTCGGTGCGCGAGGTTATCGATATTGCCGAACTCGTTACCGGGAGCTCGATCAAAACAGAAGTGAAGACGCGACGGGCTGGTGATCCTGCGGTCCTGATTGCAGCTTCTGACAAAATAAAAAGAGAACTGGGTTGGCAGCCACGGTTACAGGATTTGCGAGAGATTGTCGGCTCTGCCTGGCGCTGGCACCAGAAACATCCGTTGGGGTACGACTAAACCTTTCTGCTACTGAGTGACTGACGGATTTCGTGCTTGTTTGCGCATGAATCAGATGTCCTGGCTGAACATTCCGCAACTAGGATATCCGCGGCCACAATTCACCCAAGAACACGGGTTGAATCTGAACGGCGCATGGGAATTTGCCTTTGACGATTACCGGATCGCAGAAACTAATCGCGAGATCATCAAGAGTTAATCTGCCGGCGGCAGCATGGAAAGTTTACAATACCTGACCACGCGTCTATTGGATGAGACGAGTTCGCCCCTGGAACTTGATCGATGTTGCCTCGGGCTTCACGAGTGGTTTATCAATGCGACAGAGACTGTGAGTTTGGACGATCCAATGCAATTGCCCGCGGGCCTGGCCCTCGCACCCGCGTCCGCGGCTCAATGCATTCTGGATACGAAGCGCACGGTTGCGTTCATTCGTGGTCTGTCGCTCGCCCTGGATGAAGCCAGGCGGCGATTCATTGCCGGTGGGTTGGAAGTGGTATATGCCGGCGCCGGACCCTTTGCCCCGCTCGTTTTACCACTAATGTCTGTGCGAGCGTTCCGCGATGTTCGCTTCACCTTCCTGGATTGCCATCGGCAGGCGACTGAGACAGTTCAGGGATTGATCACCAGGCTTGGTTTGGAGAACCGGGTCAGGCGGGTGGTGACCACCGACGCTACGAGCTACACCCATCCTGAGCCGATTCACGTCGTGGTGACAGAGACTCTGCAGCGCTCGCTGGCGAAGGAGCCATTCGTGAGTATTGTATCTAACCTGCGACGACAGCTGGCGCCGGGAGGTATCCTGTTGCCGGAAAGAGTGGCAGTAAACGTCGCACTCATCGACGCTGCAGAAGAACAGACTCGCTGGAGTGGCGTAGCGCCTCGCACTCGGCACCGAAGCCTGGCACGAATTTTTGAAGTGACCATGGAAGGCGAGTTTCCATCTCTTGATCGGGACGGACGGTCCAAACCTGTAACGGTAGTTGTTCCCAGGGGGACGGATGATCTCCGACTGTGGTTGGCCCTGATTACGCGCGTCGATGTTTTCGGCAACATCGGTCTGGCGGAATACGATTCCGGTCTGACGTTTCCGGAAGTGATCTGGGAGCTGTTGCCGGTCAGAGATGCCGAGGTGCTTGAGTTCCAATTCGTGATGGACAGCACTCCCGGAGTTCGATGCAAACGCGTCCAGCCGGCTAAATCCTTATTCTGAGAGTTCCCGTATTGCTGATTTGGCCATGAGCTTTCACTTTGAGGCTGCAGGTTCCCGCAGGAAGATTATTTGGCAACCTGAAAATCACTTGCGTAAAGTTTGAGTCAGGCGCCGGCCGGACATCATCAGAGGGAATTACATAGCTCTGGTTGTTGCCGTCGGTCAGGTTTACTTCGACTGCAGCAGAGGGTTCTCCGGGCGCGAGTTGCAAATTGGCTACCAACAGAATGACCCTGGTGTTTCGATCGCTCCCCTGATTAAGCACATCCGCTCCATTCAGTACAAGAAACGGATCCCTGACGAACAACATCGAGTCCATTGCCGCAGCTTGATCAACTGCGGGACCCGACATGTCGAAAAGCAATTGCAGCGGCAAAGGCGTAGGCGTTGGAGTGGGCGTAGGTGTAGGCGTCTGCAGTACTCCTGATCTGGCACCACTGGGACTACCATCGTTATTGTAATAATGGTTAACAATCCAGACGTAGTCCTTAGCCTGATTGATGGCCCAGCGCTGAGTTCCCCATTGGCACATGCCGCGCCCGTGGCCGTTAAAGGTTTGGCCAGCGTCGACTGGATCGCTGATGCACGGCCAGTTGGTGCCGGGGCTTCCGGTGAAACCGTCGGCGCAGAAATTGTCGTTGTTCTCAGCGGCGTACTCGGCAAAAAATGGATTATTGCCGCTGCTGTCGACGACGATCATTCCGCTGGTGTTATCTGTAGCGGTGTTGGTTCGCGACGAGGAATCGCTCGGGTCATTGACCTGACAGGACGTGGTATTACAAATGTCATAGTTGGCGGTCAGCGGATGGTAGACGTGGTAGACGCCATAGCTGCGATAAGCAATGGCCCCGGCCTTAAGCGATTCCGCATTCCACGACGCGATCCATTCATCGTCAAGCCCGTTCTTAACGTAGGTGTCGAGGCTGTAGACATTAAAAGTTGTACACGCGAGTTTTGAGGGGCAATTCGATCCGACGCGAATGCTGGCCGGGACTGTGAGTGTGTGCGGTGCAGCCACCTCGCGGATACTCGCATCTTCGGAGGCAGAGGGCTGCGGTTCAACTTCAGGGAGTTCAGTTTGGGTATGCCTTAATTCTTCCGCGCTCAGTAGCAGCTTATGAGTATCGATCTTTTCTCTGACCCCATTGCCGTGGTTCATCTCAACGATGAAGTGCGTAGCACCCTCAGTGACGATTAGGTTCGCACGCCGATAAGTCTCGAAGCCCTTGAGTTCGATCACCAGACTGTCCGTGCCCGGGAGATCTTCGTTCGGGTCGATCTGCTTCAGTGGCGCCGGCAGGAGAAAATAACCTTGCTCATTTGTTTTAGACTTGACGCCGGCACGCTCCAGATGAATCCGCGCACCCCGCAATGGCATTCCGGTGCTGCCATCAAAAACATGGCCATGCAACAGCGCCTGTCCCGGAAGAATCTTTGCAGCAATAACTTCCGGGCGGAGTTCCGCAGCGGGTGTTACCGGATCAAGCCAGACGGTCACATCTTTGGCTGACTGCGAATCACTTTCAAAATGAGTGTTGAGACCCCTGTGTCCGGGTGCCAGAATTTCAAGCTCATTGCGGCCGCTAGCTAGTTGATAGGTTTCACGACCATCGACACCGGTACGGAGGGCCTCGCTATCTTTCCGGCCAGGCGAAACAATCTCGGCCGAAAGGACATCTCCTGTCAGGCTGTCGCGCACGACTAATTTCAGAATGCCATCATCGATTTTCGCGTTTTCGCCAAAGACCTGGCGCTGCTCATGAGTCAGCAAAGCGGAGCTTACGGCAATTGAGAAAATTAGTAGTCCGATCATTCGTCCAGTGATGCGCGAACGAATCCAGGAGACTTGCGCCACCGCAAATGAAGGTTTCATGAATCCAGATTTCTCCACGATTGTTTGTTGAAAAAATTTGAGAGCGGGGTCGGGACCCGCGGCCCACGGATTCTAGTTGAATCAAAAACACTTTACCAGATCTGGATCGGTCATTCTTCACAATCAGAATTGGAAGGCTTTGCTGAAGCCCACCAGATTGCGACCATGACCGAGCTTTAGATCGGAGTTCTGTCACTTTTATGACGTACACGTTTAGTGCGAAAAGCCAGACCGGCATAGGCCCGTTTCCGTACGAACATTGGCACGCACGTTCTTTCAGTTTGTGGAACCGCAGGCCACACCTGAGTTGCGAATGGACCGCACCAATTAACTCCCACTCTGAAACTGTGGTCAAAACGTAATAGAAATATGTTTGGGAATGGCAGGCAAAATAGTGACTGCAAAGCATCTCAGGGTAGAATGCGAACCAGGGGCACAAACACTATCGAACCAGGGAGTAAGAAATGATTGAATGGTTATGGCCGCTGTTGCTGATCGCCGCTTATGTGGCGTTGATGAAATGGGTGTTGCCGCGTCTGGGAATCCAGACTTGAATGGCGAACTCCTGCCGCGTCGAGTCTCGACGCACACCAATGGATGAAAGCAATCAGAGTACTAAAAGCGGAAGGTGACTCGAAACCCCTCCGCTTAAGAACAGCTCGCAAAGCGGACGACCGATAGTAGCCCAGCAGTTTGCTGCTGGGGATAGAGCGCGACGAATTGAGAGTCCGTGAAGCGGACGGCTGCATGTAACCCATCAGATCCTCAAACCGTTTCAGCCGTCCGTTTCACGGTCTAGATCCTCACCGCGCGTTCGATCCCAGCGATAAATCGCTGGGCTATTTTCAATCGTCCGCTAAACGCGGACTCAACGTCAATAAACAGGGTCGCCTTGGGCGCGATTCAACTTGGAAGTAAGCCATGCCAGGACTGAATCTACCCGGCATAGCTTGCTTAGAACCATCGTTAGCATTGCCGTCTTCAGCGAGCCTGGCTTTTTGTTTTTTCCATTGCGCGAATACGGTCGTGGGCCTCTTTCACTTTTGCAAATTGGGTCTGCACAATAGCCTGAACACTCGCCGGCATTTCCTGTTTCAGGGCTTCCTCGTATGCCTCAACGGCGGCATCTTCGCCGCGCTCGCACTCCGCTATGATTGCACCTTCGTCTTTCCCGGTGACAACCGATTTGATATCCATCCAACCGCGATGGAGCGCAGCAGCGGTGCTGCCACTGTTTTCGGGATCCCCGCCCAGCGAGCGCACCTCGCCCTGTAGCTCGGCGGCGAATTGTCCACGTTGCTGCGAGTAAGAATTGAAGAGCGTGGTTAGCTCCGAGTTCTCAACCCCCTCCGCGGCACTGCGATAACCATTCTGACCGTCCTTGCAGGTTTCGATCAGATTATTAAGAGTCGAAACTACTTGATCATTTGTTGTATCCATTAAATTCCTCCTGACAATTTTGAGAACATCTTCTGTTGAGCAATGCATGTGCCGGAAGCCTCGCCCTATCTCCGGGCTGAAAAGCGGTAATTTGTCGGTCAGTCTTGATTCACACTGGTCGCCAACCGGAGTTTCCTGCCACGGGCTGCATCGGAATGGTTCGCTGCGAAGTTCAGAACAGAACATTCACTGGGAAGGATTTGAAAAAAGCCTTGGGGTGAAGGTCAGGCAGATCTTTTTTTGGAATGCGATGCTACGATCAAGATGCATGTAAAGAATATGAGCTGCGTTAGGATAGAATACCGGGCAAATCAATTGCCGTTCTCGAAATTGCATTCTTCGAAGCGGAGCGAAAGAACCCCTGTCAAAACGGAGATTACATGGATTCAAAGTTTCAACTGGCCATGGCGGCCATAAAAGCCGGCAAGCTCGATGACCTTCAAGAACTGATAAAGCAAGACGTTTCTCTGGCGACGTCGCGATCTTCAAGCAGTCATCCGACGCTGCTACAGTTTTTAGCTCTGGAAGCGCCAAACGTACCGAACAAAGTTGAGATGGCGAACGTCCTCGCCGAAGCCGGTGCTGAAATCGAGGGGCCGCTCGCCGCCGCTGCCTGCATTGATAATGTTGAGATAGTCAGGCTGCTGCTTGACCGCGGCGGGGCTATCAACGGCACGGGCAGTTGGTCACTTTTGGAGGAGGCGTTGTACTGGGGAAACCGGAAGGTGATCGATCTATTGCTCGAGCGCGGAGCCTCGCTTCATAACCTGCGTATTGCGGCCGGCCTGGGACGGACGCAGTTGATTGAAAGCTTCTTCAATAGCGATGGCACACTCAAGCCTAAAGCGGGCCGGATTGATTGGCCCTTTACCGAATTAGCCAGAGCGAAGAGCGGGATTGGGCAGGAACTACGGGCCAAGGCAGAAAGCTGGTCGGAGGATCCCCAGGATGTGATCGACAATGCCTTCGTCTATGCCTGTATGCATAATCACATCAGCGCGGCTCGTTTGTTATTAGACAAGGGAGCACGCATCAATGCGATCCCACCCGGCTTTGATTACTCCGGGACAGCTCTGCATTACGCAGCGCACAACGGGCATCGGGAGATGGTCGAACTGCTAATGGAACAAGGCGCGAACGTGAACATCAAAGATACGAAGGTGAATGCAACTCCCGCAGGTTGGGCCGAACACGCCGGCCATGTTGAACTCAAAGACTATCTGAACCAGTCTGCTGAAAAGAGTTGATGGCAGGCGAGTTTGCTTTCAAGACGCTCAGGCTCCGGTCAGTCTTTGTAACGCGTATTTTTCATTCGCGTAGTGGGCCCTGGCTGGTAGGCTGTAGATCCAATCACGAACAGGAGATGAACGATGAAGAGAGTCAAAATCATTACGCTGTTAATCAAAGACTACGATGCGGCCATCGAGTTCTACACACAAAAACTGGGTTTTGAACTGATCGAAGACAAGTCGTTTGGTCCAGGCCGCTGGGTTACACTTTCGCTACCGGATAATCGAGAGGTTGAGATTGCGCTGGAGTTGGCTAAGACCGAAAGCGATCAGTCGCTGGTGGGCAAGCAAGCCGGAAGTTTTCCGCTGCTGGCGATTGACACACTCGACTGCGTGGCTGATTACAATCGTCTGAAGTCCATGGGAGTCACCACCCATGGAGAACCCCAAAGCGGTCCCTGGGGTACCGGCGTACAGATTGAAGACCTCTACGGCAATAAGTTCTTCCTGAGCCAGCAACCACAGCACTGACAAATGGGCCGCTGCTCGGAAGCGACTGCCGAGGCCAATTCGCTGATCAACCTCGGCATTTATTCACGCACGCCTCAGACCGGCGGCAAAACTTTCAATTTCGACGCAGTGCTCGAGGTGACAACTTAGCTGCTGTCGGAGTCAGCAGTTGCGGCTGGCCCTCTGGTGCGATCCCGCAAGATTGACAAATACTCATGCCACGGACCGACGGCTTCGGTATAGACCTTAGCAATCGTCCGCGCGATCTGTCCTACGTGGTCCAGATCATGCACGGCCCATGTCGCCAGCAGTTGCCCGAGTGCTACTTCGCCGAAGTCCGGGTGTACCCCTTTGCGGCCCAAGTCTTCGCTCGTCAAATTCATCGTCGCCAGCTCAGCAAGGTTTTCTCTGCGCAACTCGGCAAAGGTTGCCAGCAATTCACCGATGTTCCTGCTCTGGCTCGCGCTGAACTGAGCATTGCGGTCGAAAGGCTCAAAGGGTCGCATCTCACCCGCGACGATGTGTCGAGTCCGCGTTAACCAGTCGGTTCTCTCGGCGTGAATGAGATGTCCGATCACATCATAAGGCGACCAGGTCTCAGCTCCCTCGGTGGCATTAATGAGATTTTCAGGTAACCCTTCCAGCAGCGCCGCCAGAGTCCCCGGTGTGCGAGCAAGTATCGCCAGCATGTCATTCAATTCATTCGGTTTCATGCCGCTCATTGTACTCGCGCACGATTTGGAAGGCACGTATTAGGATGGCTCTGTAATCGTTTGACCGTAACTTCGGTCACCCCTTCCATTTGAACCTGGAAATCAATCAAGCTTCCCTTGACTTGATGCGCCCGCCTGGATACTTCACAGTATGGATATTCGCCGGGCGAACGATACAAATGGAAACAAACAGCAACACATAAGTTATGAATATCTTAGTGCTCAACTGTGGTAGTTCATCGGTCAAGTTCCAATTGATCGCAACCGATCTTGACCAGATATCTCAGAATAACGAACAACGCCTGGCGCGAGGCATCATCGAGCGCATTGGCGGTGAGGCGATTATCACGCTCGAGACGGAAGGACGCGGCACAGAACGCTCAACCGCTTCGCTGCGCGATGTGCGGGCAGCCATCGAACTGATTCTTCGCTGGGCAAGTTCCGATGCCTCGGGGATCAGCGCCATTACGAGTCTGGCGGACATTCAGGCGGTCGGTCATCGCGTGGTACATGGCGGTGAGAGTTTTACTCATTCCGCGCTGATCACGCCGGAGGTCCTGCGTGGCATCGAAGAGTGCATTGATCTGGCGCCGCTGCACAACCCGGCAAACATTAAAGGGATTGCAGCAGCGCGCGACATCCTCGGACCGGGCGTGCCGCAGGTAGCTGTCTTTGATACTTCATTCCATCAGACGCTGCCCGAGCATGCCTATCTCTACGCTTTGCCTTATCAGTACTATCGCCGCCACCGTATTCGCCGTTACGGCTTTCACGGTACGTCGCATCGCTATGTTGCCTACCGATATCGGCAACTGTTAGGCGTCCCGCGCGATCAGGTAAATATCATTACGCTTCATCTGGGCAATGGTTGTTCGGCGGCGGCGATTCGCGGTGGTAATTCAGTTGATACTTCGATGGGTTTTACGCCGCTCGAAGGTCTGGTCATGGGGACTCGTTCCGGCGATCTTGATCCGGCTATCATCGATTTCGTGGCCAGCAAAGAAGGTCTCTCGGCGCACGAAGTTGAAACTGTGCTCAACACACAATCGGGGCTGATTGGCATTTCCGGAATGACCAATGACATGCGCGAACTGCTGGCTGAAGCGCGCGAGAATAATGATCGCCGGGCCCGTCTGGCTATTGAGATATTCTGCTATCGCGCTCGGAAATACATTGGCGCATACCTGGCCGCGCTGGGCAATGCGGATGCGATTGTGTTTGCCGGAGGCATCGGCGAAAACTCCCCGGAAGTCCGCGTTTTGATCTGCGAGGGATTACAGTTTATGGGACTCGAGTTGGATGCAGAGCGCAACCAGGCACAAACGGACGGAAGTGAGGGTTTGATCAGCCGCGACGGTTCACGCTTGGCGGCCTATGTGATTCCGACCGACGAAGAATTATTGATCGCCCGCGATACCGTGCGCTGCGTGAGCGGTGCGTCGCAGCGTTACTAGACGAAAATCTAATTGGTTAACGCGATAGATCCCCCGATGTTCGCAACTCTCGGGTGGCCGGTTGGCATTATCGAAGGGCGCAAGTCTTTCGGCAACGTGATGAAATATCTGCTGATGGGGACGAGTTCCAACTTCGGCAACATGTTCAGCATGGCAGTTGCCGCGATATTTTTGCCGTATCTGCCGATGCTGCCAACGCAAATTTTTCTCAATAATTTTCTGTATGATTTAGCTCAGGTTACTATCCCCACCGACAGAGTTGATCGGACGTTCGATTCACAAACCGCAGCGTTGGAATGTGAAGATGATTCGCGACTTCATGCTTTACATTGGGCCCCTCAGCTCGATTTATGACTTTCTAACCTTCTTTGCGTTGCTGCGAATCTTTCACGCTTCGGAACAATTTTTTCACAGCGGCTGGTTTGTCGAATCACTGGCCAGCCAGACTCTCGTGATTTTTTTGATTCGCACCGCCGGCAATCCCTTCCGCAGCAGACCAAGCCTGGCGCTGACGCTGACAACGATTGCCGTTGTGGTCTTTGGTACAGTGCTGCCTTTTACATCGCTTGGAAGGCTGCTTGGTTTTACACCTCTGCCTTGAGGCTTCCTATTGTTCATTGCAGGCGCCACCGGCTCTTACCTGGTGCTCGTTGAAATGGTCAAGCGCAAGTTGATGCGACGATTACAAACCTAAGTTGCGTACAGGTAACCATTTTCCACTGGTAATCAAGGGAAGAATGGTGATTCGGAGACTAAGGCAAACCCGCTGGAACTGACACGGACGCAATTCGAACTCGAACAAGCAGGATTTCCTGGCACGTCGTCCCCAACTTCGCTACAATCTCCGCCTTTCCAGTACTGCCTTCTGAAGAGAAATTTCTTCAATCGGTGGGGTGTTCCGTCATTAATAATTTATGATTTTGCCTACACGTTTGGAGTAACATCCCGCCGGCGCCGAAAAAAGAGCCGTTCTGCTAAAGCAATTTAGTCGCATCAACGAATTGTTTCCAACATGGGATCGCGATTGGAACGGGTGAGTTTTCCCTGGTGCACGATACCAAACTCGAATGGAAAGCGTTGAGAAGATCCAACACATCAACCCCAGTCACCTGCTTAAAGGGTTCTGCCCGCTGCAGGAATGAGTTTGCCAGAGAATGAACAAAGAACTATCAGCCAACACCGCGCTTTCGCATTACCGCATCGTGTCTAAAGTAGGCGCGGGCGGAATGGGCGAGGTGTACCTGGCGGAGGATATGAAGCTCAATCGCAAAGTTGCGCTGAAGATTCTCCCGGCCGACGTCGCTGCGAATCGCGAACGCATGGAGCGCTTCGTCCGCGAAGCAAAGTCAGCTGCAGCCCTTAATCATCCGCACATCGCTCATGTCTATGAAATCGGCGAGAGCGAGGGCCGGCACTTCATAGCAATGGAGTTCATTGATGGCGAAACCCTGAGTCACAGGATCCATCGTGACCGCGCTCCACTCTCGAAGCTGCTGAAGTATCTGAATCAGGTGGCGGAGGGGTTAGCGAAAGCGCATGCTGCCGGAATCGTTCACCGCGATCTCAAGCCCGACAACATCATGATCACGCGTGATGATTATGCGAAGGTCCTGGACTTCGGCCTGGCCAAACTCATCGAGCCAGAAAAAACCTTTGGGTACAAAGAGAGTGATTCGAGTGAAATAGCAACCGCTGTCATGCAGCAACCAGGTGGACAGCATTCGACGCCGGGAATGGTGATGGGCACGATCGGCTACATGTCTCCGGAGCAGGCAAGTGGCCGAGTGCACGAGATCGATCAGCGCTCGGACATTTTTTCTTTCGGCTGCATTCTCTTCGAGGTGGTCACGGGTCAGAAGCCGTTTCAGGGAAAGGACGCGCTTGATTCGCTGCACAAGATCGTGCACGCACCGACACCGCAGTTGAAAGATGTGAACCCACTCGCTCCCGATGATTTGCAGCGCATGGTTCGCCGGTGTCTGGCAAAGGAACCAGAGAAGCGTTATCAGTCGATCAAGGAATTGGCAATTGAAATCGACGACCTGGTGCAGGAGCTAAAGGGCCACCAGGAATCTGAGTATACCAGTCAGCTCCCGTCATCAGCTGCTGCATCGACCTCAGGGGCCGCGCGTAATGATCACCTGCAACCATACGCGACGGCGAATGGTTCCAATCAAACTCCCACATATAAATATTTATTAACGGGCTTATTGATTCTGATGCTCGCAGTCGGCGGATTCCTGGGATACAAATACTTTGGTACCACCAAACAAATCGAATCGATCGCCGTGATGCCGTTTGTGAACGATAGTGGCAATGCCGATGTCGAATACCTTTCCGATGGCATGACCGAGACGCTGATCAGCAGTTTATCGCAACTGCCAAACCTGAATGTGAAAGCGCGTTCGTCGGTCTTTCGTTACAAAGGGAAAGCGACTGATGCCAAAACCGTCGGCAGAGAGCTAAACGTGCAGGCGATCCTGAACGGGCGTGTCGTGCAGCGAGGCGACCAACTAATACTGAGTTTGGAACTGGTTGATGTGCTGACCGAAAATGCGATCTGGAGCCAGCAATACAACCGTCAGCAGACCGATCTCGTTGCTTTGCAGAGTGAAATCGCCCGCGATGTTTCCAGCAAACTCAAATTGAAACTGTCTGGTGCTGACGAGCAAATGCTGAACAAGACATATACGACCAGCCCTGAGGCTTACCAACTGTATCTGAAGGGCCGATTCCACTGGAATAAGCTAACGCCGGATGACCTGCACAAGAGCATCGGCTTCTTTCAGCAGGCAATCGACAAGGATCCCGCTTTCGCCCTGGCTTACGTAGGACTCTCAGACACTTATATGCTGCTCGGTATTCCCGATGTAATGCTTGGCGTGATTCCGCCGCAGGAATCAGTACAGAAAGCCAGACACGCGGCTGAAAAGGCGTTGGAGATAGATCCCATGCTGGCCGAGGCTTTCGCCTCCCGCGCCCATGTTAAATGGAAGGAGCGCGACTGGACCGGAGCGGATGAGGATTTCAAACGCAGCATCGCGCTGAATGGTAACTATTCCAACGCTCATCGCTTCTACTCTATTTACCTCGTTTGCATGGGCCGGTCAGAAGAAGGGCTTAGCGAGGTCAAACGGGCCGAGGAGTTGGAACCTCTTTCGGTATCGGTAAAGGCTCACGTTGCCGCTATCCTCTATTTTTCGCGGCGCTATGACGAGGCCATTGAAGCCGCAAAGAAGGCGGTCGAACTGGACAGTTCAGCGCCGATAGCCCATCAGCGTCTGGGAGGGGCATACGAACAGAAAGGAATGTTCCCTGAGGCTATCGCCGAGTTTAAGAAAGCAGTGGACGGCTCAAACCGCGTACAACTAGCCGTTTCGTCTCTTGCACATGCATTTGCCCTTGCAGGCAAGCGTGATGAGGCTGAGAAGCTCCTGGTTGAACTCAACGAACGTTCCAACAGCCAGTACGTTTCCTCATTTCTAATCGCAGAGGTCTACGTAGCTTTGAGGGACAAGGAAACGGCGCTCAAATTCCTGGACAAAGCCTTTGCGGAGCGCAGCATCGATCTCGTCCTCGCGAAAGCTGATCCGCGGCTTGACCCGTTGCGCGACGACCCGCGATTCAAGGATTTGCTGAAACGGTTGAATCTCCCGGAATGAACTCGGCGATGATGGATGCTTTTGAGCAAGAACTCGGCAACAGGGACTATTTCGAATGCGACATCCTATAGATCAATGCTCGATTGGGGGAAATAATGAGTAAGAGTTTTTCTGATTCACCTGGCATCCGCAAAGCGATTGACCGTGCCCTCTTCTTGGGCCTGACGGTCCTGACCTGTGCATTGTTTCTTTGGGGGCCCATAGTTAAGGGCCAGAACATCGAATGGCCCCAGTTTCGTGGACCGGAATCGAATCCTGTGGGAGCGCATGCGCGGCTGGCCGAACGCTGGTCAAAGAAGGAGAACGTCGAGTGGGTGCAGTCAATCCCCGGACGCGGGTGGTCGTCACCAATCGTTACCGGCGGCAAGGTCTACTTGACCAGCGTCACCACTGAAGGCAAATCAAAGCCTCCTCAGATCGGGACCGAGTACAGTAACGAGTACGCAGCGGAGCTGGAAAAGCAAGGTCTCTCGATGGACAAAATTCTGGAGCGAGTGACCGAACGTGACATTGAACTGCCAAAAGAGGTCAAGCTTCATTACTTTCTTTATTGCCTGAACGTCAAGAGCGGCAAGGTCGAGTGGCAGCAGGAGTTTTACACAGGACAACCACCGGGCGGACGTCACCGCAAGAACAGCTTTGCGTCAGAAAGTCCGGTGACAGATGGAAAGTTCATCTATGTATATATTGGCAACCTGGGTTTGTGGGCCTATGACTTAAAGGGGAAGCTCGCTTGGACCACATCGCTCGAAGCAAATCCGATTTACCTTGACTTCGGAACTGGTAGTTCACCGGCGTTGGCGGGGAACCTGGTGGTGATCACCACTGATAACGAGAAGCAACAGTACATCGCGGCATTCGACAAACTGACCGGCAGGCAGGTCTGGCGCACAAACAGGGATCTGGGCGGCAAGGGACCGCGGTCTGGCTGGGTGACGCCATTTGTTTGGCGGCATGCGCTGCGCACCGAGATTGTGACTGTAGGACCGGGCATGGCGGTGAGTTACGATTTGGCGGGTAAAGAAATTTGGCGTTTGGCGGGAATGGCCCAGGCACCTATCCCTATGCCCTTCGCCTACGAAGGACTGCTATACATCGACGCTGGACGCGGTGGTCCGATGGTGGCGGTCCGTCCTGGCGCTGCGGGCGATGTTTCGCTTGCGAATGACGAGCGCTCCAATGTGTTTGTGGTTTGGTCCCAGCCGCGCGCCGGGACGTACCTCCCCTCACCAGTGGCTTATCAGGGTGCTATCTATACACTCACCGAAACGGGTATCCTGAGCCGTTTTGAAGCGAAGACCGGAAAGCTCACTTACAAGACCCGGATTGACCCGGAGGCGACTGCATTTACCACCTCGCCGTGGGCCTACAACGGCAAGCTGTTCTGCCTGAGTGAGGAAGGCCAGACGTTTGTGATCGCGACCGGCGAGAACTTTCAGCTCTTGCACGTGAATCCACTTGATGAAATGGCACTGGCATCGCCGGCCATAGTGGGCGAGCGATTGTTGGTGCGCACTGAGACCAGGCTTTATTCCATCCGTCGTGGAAAAGGAGCTTCGTAATCGCGCCAATCGTTTCGATACACTGTAGCTTCATTTTCAGCGGGCAGGCCGGCCGCTCTCTTTCAGACCTCAGTTCCAGTGACTGGGATTATGGACGATCGAGATAATTTCGTAACCAGCCATGACGGCCAACAGTTTCTAATCAATAACCTTGCTGACGAGACGACTGCGCATTCACTTACACTTGTTCTTAATTTGGCAGCGGATCTAGAAAAAATATTTTTGAAAAGCCGCCTGAGCAATGGTCGAGTTTTGCTAGTCGCTGATTGCGTTTGAGGACTAGTCTACTGACGAGCGTTCCTAACTTCCGGTCCACTGACTAAGGCGCCCGTTAGGAGTTGCTCACGACAGCCAAAGTATTGCCCAAACTGCCCAATTGGTTGTAGATTATGGCCGCTCACTTTCACTAGGTTGCACGCTGACACCCAAAACGGCATTCACTTAATAAGTGCCGCCACATCAAAAAGGAGCCCACCATGGCTGTCACCCTCTCGATGATCTCTGAGCTCGAGCCTGAGCGTGTCCACGAACTGACGGTTGATCTCTGCAGGACGATCAATGCTGAGACTGAGATTGCGGCTCAATTGCCGGCTTCTGAAGGACCGGCGGAGGGGAACAAGGGAGACGTCGTCACTATTGGAACGATTGTTCTCGCACTGATTGGCAGCGGCGGGGTGGCGGCTTCCTTAATTGGCGTCTTGAAAAGTTATGTCGAGAGAGACCGGACCTTCGCTGTGGAACTGAAGCGCCCGGATGGAACGAAGCTGAAGCTCAACAGCGAAAACCTCAGCTCGGATCAGATGGACAAGACCGTTAAATTGGTCAAAGACTTCGCGGGTTAATCCTGATGAGCGGAGATCGCTATGCTGTCCTCATAGGGAACAACGAGTTTCCCAAAAACTGGAAGCTGCTGCCTCGGCTGCGTTGTCCTTTGAATGATGTTGAAGGTCTGCGCCGGGTGCTCGCTGCAAAAGAGCATGGCGCCTTCATCACGCCTGTCGTGCTGAAGAATGAGCAGGCGCACGTAGTTCTTCAGGAGGTCAGCCGGGCGTTAAAGCGTGCGGACAAAAACGACCTCGTGCTGATTTACTACTCAGGTCACGGCAAGCTGAATTCCAGGGGTCGTCTGCACCTCGCGACTGTCGATACCGACTTGGCCAATCTCGAGCCTACCTCAGTTCCCGTAAACATCTTTCGCGACTACTTCGACGAATCGCCCTCCAGAAAAATCGTTTTGATCCTGGACTGCTGTTACAGCGGCCAGGCCGGCCGGGACCTGGTTAAGGGCGATGTCAAAGATCAGTTGGCAGTGGTATTCGGAGGCGATGATAGTCGCGGAACATATGTGCTGTCGGCTTCTTCGGCGGTGCAGGTGGCCACCGAAAAAGAGGGCGACCAGTACAGCCTGCTAACAAAGTACCTGGTGGAAGGAATTGAAAAGGGCTTGGCTGACTTCGATGATGATGGCGAGGTCAGTGTCGACGATCTTTATCGGTACGCCACCGAGCAGATGCGGGAAGTTAGCTCCCAGGCGCCGATGAAAACTGCGCTGAATGTGCAGGGAGGCGATTTAGTGCTGGCGCGAACGGGCAAGCAGAAGGGGGACAGGCGAGCCGATCAGATCAGAGCAGTTCTTTACGCTCGCAAGCAGTTTCGCGATCGTTACATCCTAATGGGTCTGACTGCCGGCGGCGCGTTGGGAGCAGGCGTCGGGCTGTTTTTCCTGCGGACGCTCATCGGGCTGACGATGGAGTTGGGAGGGACTGGGCCTGCCAGGGCCTTGAATGCTTTTTTCGTCGCATTGGTTTTGGGAGCCGCGCTGACATTTGGAATGGCCCTCCCGAATCAATTGTGGAAGGGAGAGGAAGAAACCAAAAAAAAAGAAGGGGCTGGCTGGGCGTCTGTCTTTCAATCTCGCGGTGCTTGGGGGATTTTGTTTGGCACGCTAGGGTTTGGGATCGCGCAAACTGTTCTGTCTCTGATAATCGGCGCGCCATCTATCAAAACCATTTTGTGGGCGCTGGGAACTACGCTGGTAGCCGGTGCGGCCCTTTCGGTTTCTCTGTGGAACCAACCTCAAGCGGGTTGGAAGCTCGGCTGGCTTGGGTGGGCATGGCGGATTTCGTTTGCCGCCATTTTATTTGCACTCGCCCAGTTGCCTTACTCATTTCGGAGGTTAGACGGCACGGGCTTCATGCTGACCTGGGGCTTCGCCTTTTACCGTGATAAATTCGCTTTTTTGGATCAGCTTTCCCCTCAATTTGCTTCGCCCGCTCGACTGGCAACGCTTGATGCTGCACTTCTAGGAGCGACAATGATGACCTTCATGACGATTGGAATTGCCAAGGCTGGGGATTGGCTAATCAGGTGGCTCAAGGTGATTGAGACTGACTAAGAAGAAGGAGACTAAGCACATGAAGACTCATAGCAATTCTGCGTTCTGTTTCCTGCTGCTCGTGATCCTGTTAGTCGGTTGTAACTTCGGCAGACAAAATGAAAATGGCCCGCGAGTGAAGGACTCACCAGTTACGGAAACGAGCCCGGCGCCCTCACCAAAAAAAATTGACTCGAGATTGAGACGCATCGATTCGAATGTCATGGCCGGATTCTCCGACCCCTTATCGGCCTTACCTGATGACAAATGGCACGAGATCCTTCCCGCTACTATCGTGAAGACCGACGAAAATGGTGAGGCCTTGTTAAAGATGGCGGGCTGCGCGACTGTTTATCTTTTTCAATTGGGCAGGATGATCCATTCGGAATGCTCGAAATCTGAAAAAGAGAGTGGAAATGCCAACTGCCTCGCCGACGGGGCGCTCGTCTACGATAGTACATGCGCGAACCTGCTCGAACAGATCATTCAAACTCCAACCGCGCAGATAAAGCCGACAGGAACATGGTTCGTGGTGGCGTACTTACCCGATAGAGAGTTAACCATCACCGTGGTGCTGAAGGGCAGTGTGGAAGTAACTGCGGTCACTGACACTGAGACCGGCGCGCACGCTGAGCCGGCAATGGTGACTGAAGGACAGTTCTACCTGACCACGACGGACAAGATGGCCCAGGAGGACGCTGCCCTTGGCCGCGCTCAGCGGCGTCTGCTGAATGTCTCCGGATCAGAAGAGATAGTCAGGAGCTATCTCGGGCCATGGCTTGAGCGGATTCGCAAGCACGCCGAAGAAGACAAGGTGCCAGGCAATTTGGCCGTCTTCAGCAAGGAAATTTCCGGAAACGCTGATGTTATTGATTGCGATTGTGGAAACGTGGGTGGCGGCATTCTTGCGCTTTCTTACCAAAAGCAGTGCATTGCGAGAGAACTCATGCTGCGGGCAAGATTTAAAGAAATGCAGCAACTGATTGGGACTTGCGATTCGGTCGCTTCAGGACCAAATGCCAGGCCGGCTCCCAACACAAACAACTCACGTGCGCAGGCCCCAGTCGTAGTTAAATAAACCTTAAGGAAGCTGCATCACACGCGCTCCATTGCGGCCTTTGTCAGCTGCCTCACCACTGTAACTGTCATGCTCGCTGCCTGGCTGGCAGCTCAAAAGCGAACACTTCACTGACCCCCCGCAATCATATTGCGTAGAAACTTGCAATAAGACGTAAGCCCTAAAAGAAAGATACTTTTATCGTTGACAGGCAGTCGGGGCTGTAATAGACTCACTCTCCTCAAAAAGAGTCAAGAAGCAGGAGTGACAAGTGCGAAGCGAGGCCTGTAAACTTGAACATCTTCTCTTTTGTTAGCGGATGAAACTTTGATTTGCTCACGAGATTTTCGCGATAACAAGAGCCGGTCTCAAAAAAGCGGCACTCTTCCACACTGATAATTTGAATTGCAGCAGGAGTTAAAAGTAAGGGCCTCATAGTACCCTGCAGGTAACTACGAAGCCCCGCAAACAAACAACCATAGCCGCATTTCTGCGCTACAGATGTGTTGTTCAGCGACCTCATCTTAGTGTGAAATGCGGTAAAACTTCAAGGCAAAATTTCTCTAAGGGGTTTTGTATACAATGTTTTTACCCATTTCGGATTATCTCACCTATAGCCTTCCATCCCTTGGCTTTCAGGGTGTAGCCCGAAATTTCCGTCGCTTGTGCGGATTTACCTGGCGTCGATGCTTCTAGTCGGCGCTTCTATCAGCTACCACATTACTTTTGTTATTGAGCGGTCAGGCGACGCTGTCGGGAGATGTGGCAATGGATGTTAACGAACTGTATGACGCTCCCAGTTGGTACGTAATTCGAACGGGGCCCAGGCAGGAAGAGCGTGCGATTAGTAATCTATCCGCGTGGCGTGTGGAAACATTTTTACCAAAGCTGCGCGTGGGCCGGCGAAATAATTTTACCGGTGTCACGAATTATGTACCGGGACCAATGTTTCCCAACTACGCGTTCGCGCGCTTTAACGCCAATACGGATTTGCACCAGATATGCTACACGCGCGGAGTACATAGCGTGGTTCACTTTGGCGGTATTCCGGCCCGGGTTGATGATTCGATTATTGACCTCATCCGCAGCCAGGTTGGTCCTGACGGTCTGGTGCGCATGGGAGACGATATAAAGATTGGCGATTCGGTGAAGATCAAACACGGTCCGCTGACCAACTTTGTCGGCGTGTTTGCGGCCACAATGGATGATCGTGCGCGGGTGGTTATTCTTTTGACAGCGGTCAGCTTTCAGGGCCGCATTGTGATTGAAAAGGAATTTGTGGAAAAGACCAACCGCGATGGCGCCCTGCGCTGTTAGGACACGAACGGCATTTCAGAGTTGTTTGCACGTATCAAATTGGGCTCTTGAGTTTGGCTCGCGGTAAATAAATCAGAACGGACCACGCCTGGACAACGGACCAGGAAGTGCGGCCGGTCCCGTTCCTACATCGCTTCGTAAAATAGCAGATGCCCCTGTTTGGCTCTAAGTGCGGTAGCTCTGCCCGCCGTTCTCCCGATAGCTAGAATTCCTTCTAATAGATTCTCGTCGGCGAATCATCCCGAAACAAATTACAGCGTTCGAACACTTCTCGGGTTCACTCTTATGATCGAAGAGGTTGCAAAAATTCAGATCATGCCTGGCGCCGGTTCCACACCTGGAGCGATAGAAAGGAATTCACCACGGAGCCAACTGGCCAGCGCCCTGTTTTGTTGGCTGCTAATTTTCTTAGGCACAGCCTTTAGTATCGAGCAGCAGAATCCTCCTAACGTAGTCTCGCAAAGCACTGCGCCTCAATTATTCTCGGCGAGCGCAGCGCTGAAACATGTGGCCAGCATCGCTCAGCGGCCGCACCCGATGGGATCGAACGAACATGCAGTAGTTCGTGATTACATCGTAGCTGAGTTGAGCCGCTCAGGTCTTGAACCACAAATTCAAAAGACAATTGCCGTAAACGCTACCGATGAACCTTTAAGGGTCGGGGCTGTGGAGAATATCGTCGCACGGTTAAAGGGAACTATTTCAGGACCGGCAGTGTTGTTGGTGAGTCACTACGATTCGATGCCGAACAGTCTCGGGGCGAGCGATGATGGAGCTGGCGCTGCCGCGTTGCTGGAAACGCTGCGCGCATTAAAAGCAGGACCGGCCCTAAGAAATGACGTCATTTTTCTTTTCAGTGACGGGGAAGAGGTTGGGTTGCTCGGCGCAAGCGCATTTGTGAAGGAACACCCGTGGGCGAGTGAGGTTGGGGTGGTGTTCAACTTTGAGGCGCGCGGAAACAGCGGTCCCTCGATCATGTTTGAGACAAGTGACGATAACGGGAAGCTAATCCGAGAGTTCGCCCGCGCCGCGCCTTTTCCGATCGCTAACTCGCTCAGTTACGAGATCTACAAGCTGCTCCCGAACGATACAGACCTGACAATTTTTCGAAAGGCGGGAATGCCGGGCCTGAACTTCGCGTACATCAACGGTCTGGGCCATTATCACACCCCGCTCGACCGGGTCGAAGAACTTGATGAACGCAGCTTGCAGCATCACGGCTCCTATGCTTTAGCCCTCGCACGACACTTTGGAAACCTGGATCTGTCACAGACAAAAGAAAGCAGTGCGGTTTATTTCGATCTTTTTGGAAAGATCGTGGTCCATTACCCGATGCTATGGACCATCCCGCTGGCAGCGCTCGTTGTTCTTCTCTTTATTGCTTTCGTGATCATTGGATTTCAGCGAGGCCGATTGCAGTTGCGGGGAATTGTTCTTGGCTTTCTGGCACTGCTCCTCAGTCTCATCACTGCTGCGTTCGTGACTACAGGGCTCTGGAGAATTGTATGTCTCTTAGCGGGTCGCGCTGGTCATGCTCCAGCGGCTCAGGGGGGTCTGTACCTGTCCAGCTTTGTAATCGTGGCGGTGGCCTTGACCTCAACCATCTACACTCTGATGAGTAGGAAAGTGAATGCACAGAGCCTGGCCACCGGCGGCATGGCATGGTGGGTGATACTGATGCTCGTATCGAGCTGGTATTTACCGGGAGGCAGCTTCCTCCTGATCTGGCCGCTTTGCTTCAGCGTCCTCGGCGTGGGTCTGATCGTGTTAACGAAAGATCCTGAGCAAGGATCCAGATCATTTTCCGGCTGGGTTTCTCTGATCCTGATTGCTGTGCCGGGAATTGTCCTGCTGGCGCCGATCGCCTATCAGATCTTTATTGGACTAACTCTTGAATGGACCTACTTGATTGTAGCGATCGAGGTGCTTCTCCTCGGGCTGTTGGTTCCGCATGCGTTGACTAATGGCTCTCGGTTCAGGTGGCTCGTGCCGGGGGCCGCCGGGTTGGCTGGCCTGCTATTGTTCATCACCGCCAATTTCTACTACCTGAACGACTCGCTCCACCCACGACAGGACAATGTTTTCTATGGACTGAATGCGACGACTGGAAAAGCAGTCTGGGCCAGTGATGCTGAGCGTCCGGACGAGTGGACTTCACAATTGCTTTCCAGCGATCCACAACGGGGAACGCTGCCGGACTTAGGCTACGCAGTTTCCAACCGGACGTATCTGCAGCGCTCGGCGAGCGTTGCTTCGTTGCCGGCCCCGGCGCTTGAGGTACTTAATGACGAGACTTCAGGCGGCGTGCGTACTCTGGACCTGCGCCTAACTTCACCCAGACATGCCGAAGTAATGGCGCTTTATGTGGACTCGAAGGCGGAAGTCCTGAGCGCGGCAGTCGATGGGAAGACGATTGAAAGTGAACAGGACTTGAGCCCGGTCGCCCGCGCACGGAAACAGGATTGGGCCGTGCGCATCCATGGATTTCCCCGCCAGGGCCTTCAGCTTCAGTGGAGAGTCAAAACTTCAGAACCGCTGAAGTTAAGACTGGTGGATCAATCCTATGGGTTGTCGCAACTCGAGGGAGTGGGCTACAAGCCGAGGCCCAACCAATTGATTCCGTCAGTTGCCACATCCTCTGATTCAATTTTTCTCAGCCAGTCATTTGTTTTCTGAGTGAGGCAAACACCGGGTACTGAGAGCAGAATCATGGATGCATCCATCGATCCCGAGATGATTGGGGATTTGGTAGGCAGACCAGTCTTTCAGATCCAACCTGTAAAGTTTAAGACCGAGGTCCTAGTGATCACGTAACCAGCGCAGAGTCATGAAGAGAATTGAAAAACTAATCTTTGATCAGGCTGATCGTAGTCCCGGAGCAGTTGCTGTGGAGTACCAGGGCAACCGGATTACCTATGCAGAGCTGAAAGAACAATCACTGCTCATCGGGAAGGCTCTGAGAGAATCCGGGTTGAAGCCTGGAGAGGCTGTAGGAATTTATCAGCACCGATCCCTGAACACCGTTCCGCTGTTGCTTGGCATCTGGGACGCAGGCGGGATCGTCGTTCCCCTAAATCCCAATACTCCGCTGCAGACGTTGACCTGGATGACTCAGAATTCGTTGGTCCGAATCGTTGTCACTGAAACATCGCTGCGATCGAAAATCAGGACCGCAGGAGAGAGCCTGGATCCGGCGCCGTTGATTCTGCTGGACAGCTGGAGATCTAACGGACATTCACCTAAGCGCCATCAGTTTTCAGATCCAGCTGTCAATGCCGCCGACATTAACGACGACTGCTATGTGATTTACACATCCGGCTCCGAAGGCCGTCCCAAAGGTGTTCGGGGCAGCCATGAAAGTTTGATCCATTACTTGAAATGGCAAGCCAAAGAGTTTTCCGTAACGCCCGCGGACAGGTTCAGCCAGACTGCCCCCTTGTCATTCGATTTTTCTTTGAAAGAGTTTCTCGTCCCGCTGATCTGCGGAGCCAGCGTATATATCGCCGATCGGAGCACAGTGATCGATGCAAAGAAGTTCCTTGAATGGATCGGCAACAACCAAATTACCGTGATGTGCTGTGTGCCGACCCTGTTGCGGTCGATCCTGCAACTGCCCGATCATCGCCTGGACGACCGAGCTTCTCAATCACTGCGATCGGTCCTTATTTCAGGAGACATGTTGCGCTGGGATGATGTAAACAGGTGGCGCGAGCGTTTCGGCAACGCGACCTCGCTGTTCAATCTCTATGGCCCAACCGAGTCGACGGTCATCAAGCTCTTTTATCCCATTCCCGCTGCCAAATGTGCCGGCTCGCTAAACGTTCCAGTCGGCCGGCCAATCGCCGACACCGAGGTGCTCATTCTCGATGAAAACGATCACCCCAATCCACCGGGAGCAGTCGGTGAAATAGTAATTTTGTCGGAATGGCTGGCGCGCGGCTATGTCGGCGAGGGGCAGGCGTCTGATCGCTCATTCTGCCGGTTGACCCATCAAGGAAAGACCACGAGCGCTTATCGCACGGGGGACCTGGGTCGATTGCTCAGCGATGGAGACGTCGAGTTAACCGGACGGAAAGATCGGCAGGTCAAGATTCGGGGCTACCGTATTGAGCTTGGTGAGATTGAAAGTGTTCTCTCAGAACACCCCGCCATACGTGATGTCGCTACAGTAGTCGTGAATAAATCCATGGGCCCAGAGGATCTTCCCGAGATCGTCTGTTTTTTCAGTTTGCTTGATTCCGCTACAGGCCAAAAGGAAATTGGGAATTATGCCAAAGAGCGCCTGCTTCCCCAGGTCATTTCCCTGACGCGGTTTATGTGCCTCGATCAGTTGCCATTGTCTGCAAATGGAAAAGTGGATCGACTAAAGCTTAGCTCCCAGGCTGAAGAACTTGAAGATGATTTTCCCCTTCCCGCGTCTCCGTCATCGGTTTTCGTGACAGTTGAGCAACGCATCCTGGGAATGTGGGAAGAACTGTTGGCAGTCGAGGGAATTGATCTGGAAGCAAACTTCTTCGAGCTTGGCGGCGATTCGATGATCGCCATCCGGCTCTTACGCCGGCTGCGCGAAGAATTTCATTCGGAAATCAACCTTGGAGACCTTTATGAATTTCCCAGCGTCAGCCGCTTATCGGCCCGCTTGGAACAATTGATGGCGAGGCCAGGGTTGGAAAACCCAACCATGATGGAGGAAATATTATGAGTGAAATGGCATTAGGCGATGCGGTCAAGTCAGCAAACTACAGTTTGGTGAAAGAACTGATTGAGTCCGGGGCCCAAATTGACCAACAGGATAAGCAGGGCTGGACCCCGATGAATTGGGCCGCCGCCGGCGGTGACCTGGAAATGGTAGAACTGTTACTAGAGCACGGCGCCGATCCATTCACTGTGGGACGCGATCTCCGGACGCCACAAATGATCGCGCTCGCGGCGGGCCGGGCAGAAGTAGTCAAGCGATTAAGGCGAGCTGAAACAGAAGCTAGGGGCGGAGCTACCCAAGAGTCTGATCGCAAGTACTGTAAAGGGTTTCGGCTTGAGGATCTCCGCCGTTACGCGGCCTGGACTGAGAATAAGATCGACGGCATCGGTAAAAGTACTGAGTCCGACGGCGAAGATGTGGAAGAGCGACCCGGCCTCAGCAACACCGATATCGTATTTCTGCATCAGGACTACAGGGTTACTGCTTCAATCTGGAACGATGAAGATATCATCTTTGATCAAGTGACAGACGAGTGGAAAAACTTTTGCGCCGGCGAACTTCGCTTCTCAGCCCCGGATAGTCTGGATCTTATCACGCAAGCTGCCCCGCAAGCTTCCCAGGGCGCGGCCTGATCTTCTCGAACCTCCTCAGCTTTCCAGCAAACTAAATCGAATCGAGCCGGAAGATGCAGATGTCGAACGCTCTTCTTACAGATTCTCCTGAAAAAAGTCCACCCGGTTTGGAAGCGGGGAACTTCATCGAGCTGTTGCGGCTTAGGGCCGCAAGTGAGGCAGATCGAGAACTCTATACGTTTCTCTCGGATGGTCCCAAGCCTCAGCGCAGTTTGACTAGCGCAGGGCTTGATCTGCGTGCGCGTGCAATCGGGGCCCGGCTGCAACAGGCAGGCGCCACGCGCCAGCGGGTGTTGTTGCTGTTCCCTCCGGGTCTTGATTACATTGCGGCCTTCTTCGGCTGTTTGTATGCCGGAGCCGTCGCCGTTCCTGCTTATCCGCCTCGCCCAAATCGAAACACCGATCGCCTCAGATCGATAATCTACAATGCGAAACCGGCGCTTGCGCTGATGACGCAGTCGCTGAAGTCTCAGATTGAATCTCAATTGAACCAGACAGCAGACAGCGTCTCATTGCGGTGCGAAGCGATCGAGTCCATCGACAACGGCGCGGCTCAGGATTGGCAACCACCGATCGTGGACGGCAGTACGCTCGCCTTTCTGCAATACACATCCGGCTCAACCGCCAACCCTAAGGGCGTGATGATTAGCCACCGGAACCTGCTTGAGAATGAGAGGATGATCCAGAAGGCGTTTGGGCAAACAGCAGATTCCATAATCGTCGGTTGGCTGCCACTGTTTCATGACATGGGGCTGATCGGAAATGTACTGCTGCCGCTTTACGCCGGTGCCCGCTGTATTCTGATGTCTCCGCTATCGTTTCTGCAACGGCCGTTCTCCTGGCTGGAAGCAATCTCTCGCTACCGAGCCACGACCAGTGGCGGTCCAAATTTCGCTTATGACTTTTGTGTGCAGAAGATAAGCCCCGCGCAACGAGAAGAATTGGACCTCAGCAGTTGGACCATCGCTTTTAACGGTTCTGAACCGGTGCGCCAGGACACACTTGATCGTTTCTGCACCGCGTTCGAGTCCTGCGGGTTTAGACGCCGATCCTTCTTTCCCTGTTACGGACTTGCCGAAGCTACGTTGTTCGTTTCAGGCGGGCCTCGGACCAGCGATCCCGTCGTGCGCGACTTCGACCGAACCGCGCTGGAGCAAAATCGGGCAGTGTCAGCCTCAACGGAAATCCAGGATGTTCAAACCCTCGTCAGTTGCGGCACCTCGCGCAAACATGGGATCACCATTGTTGACGTTGACCTCCTGAGGGGTTGCCCCGATGGTCAGGTTGGCGAGATTTGGGTGGCCGGCGAGAGCATAGCGAAAGGCTACTGGGACCAGCCCGAGGAATCGGCCCGCACCTTCCGCGCTCAGCTTGAGGATCCGGGAGCTGGGCCTTACCTGCGCACGGGTGATCTGGGGTTCGTTGCGGACGGACAACTATTTGTCACTGGCCGTTTGAAGGATTTGATCATCATCCGCGGCCGCAATTTCTATCCCGATGATATCGAGCACACCGCGCTGCAGTGCGACCCGGCACTCCGGCCTGGCGCAGGCGCGGCGTTCTCTATTGAAGTCGAAGGCGAAGAGCGACTGGTCGTCACTTGTGAAGTTGGAAGAGCATCGCGTGGCGCCGACCTGGCGACCGTAGTGGAGAACATACGACGGGTGCTCGCAGAAGAGCACGAGCTTCAGGTCTATGGTGTCGCTCTGCTTACACCGGGTTCGTTGTTGAAAACATCGAGCGGAAAGATTCAGCGGCAGGCGATGAAAGAAGCTTTCTTGATGGGCAGCCTCCAGACCTTGCTTCTTTGGCAGCTCTCTCGATCGTCCGCCGAAGAAGAAAGTCGTGGTCCAGCGGATGATGATGATAGTTTTGAGGCCACAACTGAGTGGATCGCCGCTAGAGCAGCGGTGCTGCTGGGACTAACTCGTTCCCAGATTGACGTCAGCGAATCGATCGCTCGCCACGGGTTGGATTCACTCGCTGCTATTGAATTGGCCCATAGCATTGAGTTGCATCTCGGCGCATCCATGCCGGCGCTGACTCTGATGCAGGACCTGAGCATTTCAGAAATTGCTGCCCAGGTGCTGGCCCGGCGCGAACGATCCCCGGACCAATCTCTGGCCACGACGACGGTAGCTCAGCCGCAGTCAGCATTGTCGATGTCGGCTGGACAGGCGGCGCTTTGGTTCCTGCACCGGCTCGCACCGGACAACGTCGCCTATAACTTAATGGGCACGGCGCGAATTTGCGGCCCTGTCAATGTCGACAACTTGCGCAAATCTTTTCAGGTGTTGCTGGAGCGGCATTCGCAATTGCGCAGCCGGTTTGATTCGCACCACGGGCAACCGGTTCAGGTAATAGAAAGAGATTTTCAGATCGCTTTTCACGAGGAGGATCTCCCGGCCTCGGAGACGAACCGCCGCATCCGCGAAGAAGCGCATCGTCCTTTCGACCTTACGAAGGGTCCTGTCTTTCGCGTCACAGTTTTGAAGGTGAATTCCGGTGAGCAGTTAATAATCATTGCGGCGCACCACATCGTCCTGGATCTTTGGTCATTAGCGGTGCTGGTGAGAGAGTTGGGTCTCATCTATACCGCGCTGGAATCCGGGACAGCGGCAGACCTGCCTTTGCTGGAAGGTAGTTTTGAAGACTATGTCAGTTGGCAACAGCAAATGCTTTCCGGACCGCGAGGTGTGCAGCTTTTGGAATATTGGCAGGGAAAGTTGGCGGGCGAGCTGCCGGTTTTGGGCCTCAACACAGACTACCCGCGTCCCCTCGCACAAACCTTCGCAGGGGCGTCGGATTCAATCAACCTTTCAAGCCGCACCCTTGACGGTTTACATGCACTAGCTCGGTGGCAGCTCACCACCGTTCACACGGTATTGCTCGCTGCTTACCTGACGCTCTTGCACCGTCACACGGGCCAGCAAGACCTTATAGTTGGTTCTCCAACCAACGGCAGAACTGATCGGCGTTTTCAATCGCTGGTGGGATACCTGGTAAACCTCGTTCCCATTCGCGTGAATTTGGATGGTGCTCTTACATTCCGGCAGTTGCTTGCACAGGTTCGTGAGCACGTTCTCGAGGCGCTGGAACATCAGGAGTATCCCTTCCCGTTACTAGTCAACAACGTATGTCCTGACCGCGATCCCAGCCGGTCGCCTGTGTTCCAGACGAGCTTCGTTTTTGAAAAGGTTCCGTCGTACAGCGAGGCCGCACTCGCCTCCTTCGTCCTCGGTGAAGCAGGAGCGCGGCTGGAGCTGGGGTCGTTGAGGCTGGAATCAGTCAGGAATGTGCAAGAGATAGCGCAGTTTGATTTGGCGATGGTTGTAGCGCCGGTCGAAGCTGGTGTCTCGGTCGCGCTTCAATATAACAAAGATCTCTTCAAGGCCTCGACCATCAAGAGGATGCTGACTCATTTCAGCCTGCTGGTTGATGAGATAACCGCCCGTCCGGATCGGGAGATCGGTGAGATCTCGATGATGACGGAGGAAGAGCAGAGGCAGGTGTTGGTTGAATTCAATGACACGCAGAAGGAGTACGCGAGCGGAGTTAGCGTGGCGGAGCTGTTTGCGGCGCAGGTGGCGAAAACGCCGGCCGCGACGGGAGTGATCTATGAAGGCGGGAGTCTTAGTTACGGAGAACTGAACGCGAGAGCGAACCGGTTGGCAGCGTATTTGCGAAGTTTGGGAGTAGGAAACGAGACGCGAGTGGGCCTGCTGTTGGAGCGTTCGCCGGAG
>JBBRYS010000012.1:0-161765 GCA_038237475.1 Pyrinomonadales bacterium
CCATATCAAGAGCGGTGAGGTGGCGCTGGTCATCAATACGCCGCTTGGCCGCGCCTCACACTTTGACGAGCAGGCAATCAGGCAGGCGGCGTTGCAGTACAGCGTGCCCTGCGTTACTACCATGACCGGCGCCCAGGCAATAGTCGAAGCCATCGGTTCAGCGAATAATACAGTCACTCCAAATGTTCGTTCCCTTCAGGAACTGCATGCAGTCAGTAGCCCCGCTATCGGCTAATTCCTGACGCAAGCTAATTACTTAACAGCTTCAGCGACCTGGCAGTTGTCTCGCTGAGCTTGTTTCCTTTTGCCGTCAAGCGCGAACACGCGCCATCTGAGCAAATCGCCTGCGGCATGAGTCGACAGCCAAGACGGAGCATAGTACGAATGCGTATCGCTTTGCGGTATGCGGAAAAAATCTCCCCGCCGTATGCATTTTCAATTAGCAGCCGGTACTACTTCGTATGGGGAACCGAAGGCCAACGAAAGCAATTGGTTGCGAGCGGCCAAACTCAGCGAGTTCGGCCGGAGCTAATTGACGATCAACTGAATTGAACTCGTCGATTTGCGAGTCGCCACCGGTGCCGACGAAATAGCGCAGCACCGGCATCGCAAACCCCGCGACTCCTCCGCTATTTACCGTTCCCGGACCCGCATTAACCCCCTGAAGACTTGATTGATTGAGTCCATCCACCGTCGCTTCAACGCGAAACAGCAGAAGGTACATGCTATCGGCTGTTTTCTCGATGCGTTCATTCGTCGGCCTGGAATTGTCACGTTGAGCCTCTACGAGCTCAGCTTGTGCGAGGAAGATTGGAAGTAACGGAGAGCGCTGCGGCCGATGCGGCGTTAAAAATTTCGGTGCAGCCGGCTGCGGCGGTTTTCGTTACCATACCGACTTCAACCGCGTGATTGCCGGCTTCGCTTGTAATCACCGCAATCGTCTCGACTCCAGTTAGTCCACCAAATTGGTTGTGCCGATTGACCAGTGTTTTTCCAGTCGAGTGGCGGAGGGCCAGGACGATATCAACGCCTTGCTGCCTGGCAACGATTCGCACGAATTGATCGCCGATAACAGGCAGGGTGAATTTATGCAGCTGGCCTCCGCCCAATTCGCGCTCGAGCGGTTGGTTCAATGCGAGCACAGGAGGGGCAATGCTTTGCTGCGCCAATGTTGCACGTTGCGCTGACACCAGGATCGCGATACAGAGGAGAGAGAGTGTGACGGCACGGCTATTCATAAAGATCACCTCTCGGTTGGAAGCACTTTTTAACGCACACGAAATGGAAGGGAACTGCTATCGAGGCGCACGATTCCTGAGACTTGCGTACGCCCTTACGCAATTGGACAAACGAAGCTTTACATGGCATCCCAAAGCTCGCCTCGCGGAAGTTCAGCAGCGCGAAGAATAACGTTAGAGCAAGTACATTACAAGATTTTAGGCGCTCAGAATGCAAATTGAGTCTGTTGATTAGCTGGCAACGAAACTAAAGAGCCTCTTGTAGAACTCATCACTGTTTCATGATGCTTCGAGCTTGTCCCGTGGAGCATCACGCAAAGTGAGCCTCCTTGGGGCAAGCCCATTACATCGAAGTGAGTTGTGCCAGTGGCTCTGCGGTGTTTCTCAATGCCCGTTGCTGAAAATTCTGGTTCGCCCCAAGCTTTTGCGTTAACATTAAACCCAAATCATTGCAGGCGAAGGATTGTCTCCGCGAAGGGGCGCCGTCCCTGGGAGTAGGAAAGAATCTCGGAGAGTATTCTGACAGCTGAGTGTCTAAGCAAGCGGCGGAGTTCGGAACGATCTCAACTAGACACCATCGTGCACATGCTCGGCAAACAATAAATGGACATCAACAGTAAAGAAGCAATAGCTGCAATCCTGGATCAGTGCCGGACGATTGCTGTCGTCGGCTTGTCTTCCAATCCAGGTCGCGCTTCGCATGGAGTCGCGGCGTACATGCAGCGCAATGGCTATCGCGCCATTCCCGTCAACCCCAACGAGACCGAAGTGCTGGGCGAACAGGCTTACGCCACCCTCGCAGAAGTACCCGAGAAGATTGATCTGGTCGATATCTTTCGCCGTTCAGAGGAAGCCGGACAGGCAGTCGATGAAGCAATTGCCGTCGGCGCTAGAGCTGTCTGGTTGCAGGAAGGCGTTATCGATGAAGATGCTGCGCAGCGTGCGCTCGACGCCGGACTTTTGGTCGTGATGGACCGTTGCTGGCTGAAAGATCACGTGCGAAGATAGCTGCTCGGAAGATTGCACGGCTGCGGGCGCATGAAGGATCCGTTAACCCTATGGCAGACATCAGAGCGGTAGTGATTACTGTCAGCGACGCCTGCGCACGTGGCGATCGCGAAGACACGTCAGGCGAAACGCTGGTACACCTTCTTGAAGAGATGGGTGCGGAGATACTGGAAGCCCTGATTGTTCCTGACGATCTCGATCCTTTGACTGCCTTGCTAGCGACTTTCGCGGATCAGCCTGAGGTTAATCTCGTCATCACTACTGGCGGAACGGGGTTTTCTCCGCGCGACAACACACCGGAAGCCACTCGGGCGGTTATCGGGAGAGACGCCCCCGGCCTGGCCGAAGCAATGCGGATGGATACACTCAAGCACACGCCGATGGCCATGATCTCACGCGGCGTCTGCGGCATTCGCTCGAGTGCCCTGATCGTCAATCTCCCAGGTTCGCCCAAGGGTGTGCGCGAGAGTTTCGCCGTCATCAAACCTGTTTTGCCGCACGCGGTTCGCTTGCTGGCGGGTCAGGATCCCCACCCGCAATAGGTCACCTGGTGGCTATATCCTCTCGCTGTTTTAGCTTCCGATCTAAAGAGTTCGGATCTTTCGGTTACGACCGCTGAATTTGATTTCATTGACAAGCCTCTGTCGTGCGCTTAATATTTTGACGCTCGCGCCAATGTTCAAAACACAAAATTAGTTTTTTCGTTCACGATGCTGCTCGAAACAACAGCTGCGACTGCTCACACTGTAGGCGGGCCAATCACCGCTTACTGGCCGGTGATGATCTTTTTCGTTGTTGCCATCGGCTTTCCCATTTTGCCGATTATCCTGGGGCGATTTCTGCGTCCCGCGAAGTACGAAAAAGGGAAGATGCGGCCGTACGAGTGCGGCATTGATCCGATAACGGAAGCCCACGATCGCTTTACGGTGCGCTACTACATCGTGGCGATGCTGTTTCTGATTTTTGACGTGGAAACGATTTTTCTGTTGCCGTGGGCGCTCATTTTCATGGGCGAAGATTTTTCATTCACTAAATTTGCGCTCATGGAGATGTTGGTTTTCATCGGTATCCTGGTGGTTGGCTACTATTACGCCTGGCGCAAGGGCGCGCTGGAATGGGCGTAGCGATTGAGGATTGCGGATTGCTGAGTGCGGATTGGCGTTTTGCGAATCTGAATGTCCGCACCTGCAATCAGCGATCAGCAAAGTGAAACTTGAAACTTGAAACTTGGCGCTTCACACGAATCAGCACTCTGAAATCTGAAATCTTATGGCTGAGCATGAAGAAGGATTTGTCCTGACCACGGTCGATTCGATCATGAATTCGATCCGGCGCAAAGTCGTGGCCCCGGTCGTGGATTCAAAGGTGGGTCAGTTCGGTATCAATTGGGCGCGGAAATCAGCCCTCTGGCCGATGACTTTTGGGCTCGCCTGTTGCGCCATCGAGATGATCGCGACCGGCGCCGGGCGCTTTGACATTGATCGGTTCGGAGCAGGAGTCTTTCGTCCGAGCCCGCGGCAAAGCGACTTGATCATCATCGCCGGCACAGTCACCCTCAAGATGGGGCCGGTGGTGCGGCGAGTCTACGATCAGATGCCGGAACCCAAATGGGCCATCGCCATGGGCGCATGCGCTTCTACCGGTGGACCCTTTGATTCTTATTCCACTATGCAGGGCGTTGACCGCTGCATTCCCGTCGATGTTTACATTCCCGGTTGCCCACCGCGTCCGGAAGCGCTGCTGTACGGGTTGATGCGACTGCAGGACATCATCATGCGCGAAGCGCCCTCAGCCTATATCTTTGAGTCTGATGGGACGGTTCATCGTCATCGCTCATTCGATGATGATGACGACGCGGCGACACCAATTTCCACAGAGGATGACAGGCCCGCGTTAGTGACATAGTTGGAGTGGTGAGTTTCCAATAGTTAGGCGCGACGGAAGCGTGGGCTCTCAGAAACAGCCGTCTCCAGTCGGGGGGCGGCTTTCTTGTCTTTGCCTGGCCCGTAAAAGTCGGTGATAATACCTCCCAAAGTCAAAATTCAATAAGCGATGGCAGAGGAGTTTTGCCAACTCATGGAGGAAACGAGATGAAACTAACTTTTTCGAGGAAGCTTGTACTGGCATCGTTAGCAATCGCTACGCTGCTTTCAGGATTTCAGGCGGTCAGTGCCCAGCAGGGGTTACAGTTGGGTGGCAGCACGGCTGCGAAGCCCCAAACAAGGCGCGTCATTCGGCGGCGCCGTCCAGTGCGCCGGATAGTACGAACCACTCCCACACCGAGACCGGTTTTCGTCAGCGTCCCGGTTGGTACCAGCCTTAAGGTTCGTCTCAACGAAAGTCTGTCGAGTAAGACCGCTCGTGTCGGGGACCGGTTCACTGTAACCGTTATTGACCCCGCGAGATACGATGAGGCGACGATTAGCGGACACGTCAGCTCGATTAACAAATCCGGCAAGGTCAATGGTCGCACGAGTATGAATCTCGATTTCGACCGCATGACCATGTCCGATGGGCTGTCGGGACCACTGCATGGCTATGTCTCCCGCGTCTATGGAAATGACGGAGGCCGTGCCGATGAGGAAGGCGGCGTTGAATCGGGCAGTCGCACCAAGCAGGCAGTCAAACGTGGGGGTATTGGCGCTGCGGCGGGAGCGATTATCGGCGGGCTTGCGGGCGGCGGCAAAGGGGCAGCTATCGGCCTGCTCATCGGTGGCGCCGGCGGCGCTGGATCGCTGGCGGTACAGGGCAGCAAAGAGTTGAAGCTCGAGAACGGGACTGAGATGTTAATCAAGGTGACGCGCTAGCGTTATCCTATTGTCGGATTCAAGTTAAAAGTTCGGACTGAGGGCCGCCTTGTCCTGAAATGGTTTGTGGCCATTCGGACATGTGCGGCCCCATCTTTTGGTCAAGGAACTGATGGAGCGAGGGCGGTCGCATGAAGGTATTGAAGATTTTGAAGTGGCTCGTCATCGTGCTCGGTGTCGTGTTTCTGTTGGTCCAGTTGAAGCGGCCCGCACGAACTAATCCACCTGTTAACGACGCGCAAACGATTTTTACGCAGACTCAGATGCCCCCCCCCATTGCCAGTCTCCTGGTTCGCTCCTGTAGCGACTGTCATTCCAATAAGACAGTTTGGCCCTGGTACACGAATATTGCTCCGGTTTCATGGTTCATCACCGACCATGTAAATGAAGGCCGCCGCCAATTGAACCTATCGGAATGGGCCAGTTACAACAAGGATCGGCAAGGGAAAAAACTGCGGGATATGTGTGACCTGATCTCGGACGGGACGATGCCGCTTAGCACCTACACACCGCTTCATTCCGGCTCAAGACCATCTGCTGATGAGGTCAAGGCACTCTGTGCCTGGACTGCAGCCGAGCGCGCGCGGCTCGACCCAAACCCGTAGGCTTGCCTATGCGGCGACTGCTTCGCGCTTCAGCTTCTCGGATTCGTAATGAGTTGAGAGGGCCTGAATGATCTCTTCAATATTGCCTTCCATCACCAGGTCGAGTTGGTGGATGGTGAGTCCGATCCGGTGATCTGTGACGCGGTTGTCTTTGAAGTTGTAAGTGCGGATCTTTTCCGAACGATCTCCTGAACCCACCATTGAACGCCGCTCGCTGGCCAAAGCCTCATGCTGCTTCCGCTCTTCCAGTTCCTGCAGGCGCGCTCGCAGGACTCGCATCGCTTTCTCGCGATTCTTGATCTGCGACTTTTCATCCTGCATAGAGACAACGACGTTGGTTGGCAGGTGAGTGATGCGCACTGCCGAGTAGGTAGTGTTGACTGACTGGCCGCCGGGGCCAGACGAGCAAAAGGTATCGATGCGCAAGTCTTTGGCTTCGATCTTCACATCCACTTCTTCGGCTTCCGGCAGGATCGCCACAGTGATCGCTGAAGTGTGGATGCGCCCGCTCGCTTCCGTCTGCGGCACTCGCTGGACGCGATGTACGCCTGATTCGTATTTCAGCTTCGAATAGACTTTATCGCCTTCGATCAAGGCCACCGCTTCCTTAACGCCGCCAATGCCTGAGGCTGAGGAGTCAAGTATCTCAAAGCGCCAGCCCTGCTTCTCCGCAAAACGCCCGTACATCCGCAACATCTCATTGGCAAACAAAGAGGCTTCGTCGCCGCCCGTGCCGGCGCGGATTTCCATGATGACGTTTTTCTCGTCGTTTGGATCGGCAGGCACCAGCAGCCTCCGCAACTCATCTTCGGTGGCCTTAATTTTTTCGTCGAGCGTAGTAGCTTCAGCCCGAGCCATCTCGCGCATTTCATCATCGTCAGAGCCGTCAATCATTTCGCGCGCGCCGGCGAGTTCCTCTCGCAGTGTTTTCCATTGACGGTATTTATCTACTATCTCACCGAGCGTGCGCAGTTGTTTTGCCGCCTTGGCATACGCCGCCGGGTTGGCAATTAATTCGGGCGCGGAGAGCTCGTTGGTGAGTTCCTCGTAGCGCGCTTCAATATGTTCGAGTTTCTCTAACATGATCTATATCCACTACACTTCAGTTGCTGATAACACAGACCAGCCATCTGTGATTCAGTACGACCTCCGGCTAGTCAGGACCGGTACGCTTTGTGTGTCGAAAGCCGCTACGGCAGTGGCGCGAGCGCGGCTTCACCTGATTGCGGCTCGAGCTTTAATGATTCCTTTAACGCTTCAAGGGCGACCTCAAGCTGCGAATCGTCCGGCTCCTGCGTCGTAATGTTTTGCAGCCAAACTCCGGGGCGAGTCATCAATTTGAAAAAGGCGCCGCTTTCTTTCCTCGCCGACAAGCGGATGATTTCATACGACAATCCGGCAACCAGTGGGACCAGGGCCAGACGCACCAAAAAATTGTAAATCAGTGAATCAAACTTGATCACTGAGAATAAGAGGATTGACACCAACATCACGATCATCAAAAAGCTGGTGCCGCAGCGCGGGTGCTGGCGTGGCTGCGGGCGAGCGTTTTCGACCGTCAGCGGCAGCCCAGCCTCCCAGGTAAACACAGTCTTATGTTCGGCGCCGTGGTATTGAAAGACGCGCCTGATGTCTTTCAACAGCGAAAAGCTGAAAACCATGATGAGAAAGAACGACATCCGGATCACGCCATCTATTAGGTTGAATCCAATCGATGGTCGTACCGGCCGCAAGTAGCCGCGAGTGCTTTGCCAGGCTCGCGAGTACCAGGGTGAACTTTGAACTGCGCCTGCATCCGGCTTAGTTGCGGTTGCACTGGTGGCTGCATTCGCAGGTGCGGTAGTCGACTGCTGTACGATTGGCGCTGGCGCCCAGCCGGTGGCGTTGAAAAGCGCGTTCGTGAGCAGCAGGGGAGCCGCCACAAACAACAGAACATTAAACAAGAGAGCAAAAGCAATCGAGCCGGCGGCGGCAAATGTTCCACCCTGCTTCATCTCGTCCCTTGCCCGGCTCTGTGTCGGAACTGGAAATAAACCCGGTATGGCGCCAGTTAACCCCGCAAAATCTCCCTCGCCTTCGATCACGGCAGGGCGCAGAGCTGCAACTTGAACCGTCTCAGGGCTCGATTCTGTGTCGCCGAAAGCTACATTCGCTGAAAAGTTCAGGGCCTTTATTCCCAGTCCCATCGACTGCATCAAGACCGCGCTGCCGCGTAGTACAGGCAGCTTCAGCAGTGGATATTTATCGCTCCACTTCGGCAGACGGGCAGCGGTATTGGCAATCGTACCGTCGGCCTTGCGCACGGCGATGGCGTAGGCATTAGGCGTCCGCATCATGACGCCCTCAATTACCGCCTGACCGCCAACAATCAGATCTCGTTCGTTGGTGCTCACCGTTTACCTCAACTTCGCAACAAATAGTTCCGTCAATGAATTGTGCGCCTGGCATTTCCGTAGCGCACCTGGACCTGCAAATACAACGACGCCGACGTCTACTTCGGTCGACGGTACGGATAGAGCGGTACCTGCGACCGACGGTATCCCGCCGGCGTTCATTATACTTAATTCCTGCTAGTGTTGGTTTCTAATCATCAAATCGTTGAATTACTGAGCGGCTGCAGTCGTCTCTTCAGCAGTCTTTTTGCCATAACGTTTGTTAAAGCGGTCGACGCGTCCGGCCGTATCGACAAGCTTTTGCTTGCCGGTAAAGAACGGGTGACAAGCTGAACAGATTTCAATATGCAGGTCATCCTTGCGCGTCGAACGGGTAGCAAAGCTTTCGCCACAGGCGCAGGTAACGGTTATCTCGTGATATTCGGGATGGATTTCTGGTTTCATGATAGTGACTTCCTTACTCGTATGGGCTCTGTCAGCCGTCAATTACAAACGGTACATGATAGAAGCCGGGTACTTATATCGTCAAGTTGGACGTGCGACGAGCCGCAAAACATCTTTATTGACAGCGACTAAGCGCCATGTTTAAATCCACCTGCCCTTCTATTATTAGCATAATTCCGCGGCGTGAATTAACGGGACGAGTGTAAGACTCTGAGCAATTCCGGCGCGTATCACCTAAGCGAACATCATGGCCGAAGATACCAGGCAGCCAGATACGGATGCGTCTAAGCAGGCCGAGCTGTCTGAAGAGCCCGCGCCGCTTGCAGGCAAGCCCGTTGAGCTGCCCACGTCTGACACGGAAAAGAACTCAGCAGTTGAAGAAGCGAAGGCGCGCGTGGTGGCCGCCAGGGATGCTATCAGCGAAAAGGCGAGCGCTGCACCCGCAGCCGGTGCGCCTCCTGCTCCTAAGCCTCCGGTAAAGAAGAAAGAGGAAGGACCCAAGCCGGTTGATGCGTCTGGTCATTACCTCGTCAAGAAGTTAAAAGCCGAATTTGCCGACGCCGTGCTGGAAGCTTCCGAGTTTCTGGGTCAGGTTACGGTTCGAGTCGTCTCCTCAAGCATAGTTTCCATTTGTGACTTCTTACGACAGGATGCCGCAACGCCGTTCAATTACCTGAGTGACATTACCTGCGTGCATTATCCCGTTCGCGCTGAAGGGCAGTTTGACGTTATCTACAATCTCTACTCGATTCCTGCCAATCAACGGGTGAGATTGAAAGTCGTTAATGACGGGGCCGACGGTCTCGAGAGCGTCACAGGCGTGTGGCCGGCTGCTAATTGGATGGAACGCGAGGTCTACGACTTATTTGGCGTCAATTTTCTCAATCATCCGGATCTGCGTCGCTTGTTGCTGCCGCCGGATTGGCAGGGACACCCGCTGCGCAAAGACTACGCGCTCGAATTTGTGGAAAATGACTGGACCGCTCAGCACTTGCCGGTCATGAGCGACGTGCAACGCGAGCAGTTGGAACAACGCCGCGCCTACGGTCTGGAATTTCTTTCCGTGCCGCAGGAACGTTTGATGCGTGACATCTTTCAAGGCGATAAAGAAGTGATGCCGAAGGATAAGTAGTCTATTCTCAGTGGTCAGTGGTCAGTTGTCAGTAGTTAGTTGTCAGCTGATTTGAGGTGCAACTGAAAACCTAAACCAGGATCTAGGACCAAGGACCGAAAAATACCAACTGACAACTGACTACCAACTACTGACAATTCTATAATGACCCCAAAAGAGATCGCTGCCCAGTACGATGCGAAAGTGTTTGACTCGCCGGAGACGGCGTTGGCAGCCGGCTTTGTGATGACTGATACTATGAGGCCACGAAACGTTTGGAATAAAGCCAGCGCGGCCAGTGCCCTGGTTCTTAACCTGGTTGAAAGGAAAACGCGCGGAGAAGCTGAGGAGATCGGTTTGATAATCCAGCCCTGGACCGTGACTGGTTGTTACCGTCCCGCCGAGGTCACTGCACCAGCAGCTTGAGATTGGTATGCATCAGGTAGAAATCGCCACCACCAGAGAGACGTTGCTCGATAGCCCTGAGATGATTCTCAATATGGGGCCGCAGCATCCGTCTACCCACGGCGTGCTGCGCGTCATTCTAAAGCTGGATGGCGAAACCGTCATGGACCTTGATTGCGACATTGGCTTTCTCCATCGCGGGATGGAAAAGATTGCTGAGAATCGCCAGTACGCCATGATAGCCCCGTACTGGGACCGGCTGGACTACATCGCTGCGGTCTCGAACGGTTTGGTTTGGGTAGAGACTGTCGAGCAGGTGATGGGACTTGAGGTGCCGCCCCGCGCCCATTACCTCCGCACTATTCTGACTGAACTTAATCGCATCGCCTCGCACCTGCTCTGGTTGGCAACTCATGCCCTGGATATTGGCGCGATCACGGTGTTGCTCTGGGCGTTGCGAGAACGAGAAGAGATTCTGAAAATTTTCGAGCGGCAGTTCGGCGCGCGACTTACGTGTCATGCGTGGCGCATTGGCGGCATGCCGAATGATGCCTACGACGAATTTGAGGAAGATGTTCGCCGCTTTGTCGGTAACTTTCCCAAGCGTCTGGACGAGTATGAAACGGTGCTCTCGGAGAACCGGATCTGGCTCAGCCGCACCGTGGGGATAGGGATCATTTCCGCAGCTGATGCGGTTGCGATCGGATTATCCGGCCCATCGTTACGCGGTTCGGGAGTGGCCTGGGACATTCGTAAGTCGCGCCCTTATGCAGCCTACGCGGACATGGACTTTGATATACCGCTGGGCGAAAACGGAGACACGTATGATCGCTACCTGGTGCGTTTGGAAGAGATGCGGCAATCGCGGCGGATCGTGCAGCAGGCGCTCGACAAGCTGCCCGATGGCCCAGTCAGCGCCAAGCTGCCGAAGGTCATTAAGCCACCAGCCGGCGATTACTATCACTCGATCGAAGGACCAAAGGGTGAGATAGGTTGTTATCTTGTTTCCGATGGCTCGGCTCAACCGTATCGTATGCGCGTGCGGCCGCCCTCGCTGATAAATCTGCAGGCTCTTAGACAAATGTGCATTGGACACCTGGTCGCTGATGTCGTGGCCATCATTGGAACGCTTGATATCGTACTTGGTGAGATTGACAGATAGCTACTAACAGCATGGAAGCTTTCGCGCTATTCGCACCGGTTAACTTTCTGAACGACCTGCTCGGCCGTCACTTCGCGCCCGAGACGATAAATCATGTCATCTGGCCGCTGATTCAAATCGGATTGGTGGTTACGATAACGGCTGGCTGGGTAGCCTATGGCACCTACCTCGAGCGTAAGATTTCCGCGTTCATGCAGGCGCGTCTGGGGCCGATGCGAGTTGGCCCATGGGGTTTGTTGCAGCCTATCGCAGATGGGATCAAACTACTAACCAAAGAAGATTTCGTTCCTGAGAAGGCCGATCGCTGGATTTTTTTCTGTGCTCCGTACATCGCTGTGGTCGCCGCTTTCATTGTCTTCTCGGTAATTCCTTTTGGTCCCGATTGGGCGGTGATTACGGACGTCAATATCGGCTTGCTGTTTGTGATCGCCGTGTCCAGTGTCGGCGTGCTGGCGTTGATCCTGGCAGGCTGGTCTTCGAATTCGAAGTATTCGCTGCTCGGCGGACTGCGCTCGAGCGCACAGATGGTTTCCTATGAAGTAGGAATGGGCTTGGCCTTGATCGGTGGACTGATGTTCGCGCGAACGCTTTCCCTGTCGGGAATCGTTACCGGTCAGGCTTTGGATTCCATCTGGTACATTGTTTATCAGCCCGCCGGCTTCCTGATTTTTCTGGTGAGCGGCATCGCCGAGAATAATCGCGCGCCGTTCGACTTGCCTGAAGCTGAGTCGGAATTAGTAGCTGGGTTCCATACCGAATATTCTGGCTTTCGCTGGTCGCTGTTTTTCATGGCTGAATATGCCGCCATGGTTGTCGTCTCAGCGGTGGCAACGACGGTGTATCTCGGAGGCTGGTACTTTCCGTTCGTGTATAAGTTGGAAGTGGCCGGCTGGCACAACGCGTATGTCCTGGTCAGCGTGCTGGTTTTCATTACCAAGCTGGCGCTGATTCTCTATTTATATTTTTGGCTGCGTTGGACCCTGCCGCGCTTTCGCTATGACCAGTTGATGGACATTGGTTGGAAGTGGTTGATTCCGTCGGCGCTGTTCAATATTGTCTTTACTGCATTCAGTGTATTTGTGATTCAGGCTCTCGATGGCTGGCACGATCTGGCTACCATTCAATCAATGTCACGAGGTCTGAATCTGACCGGGACCGGAAAGGTGATCATGATCGGCCTGGGCATTGTAGGACTGCTGCTGACGGGCGGGATGTTGTCTGTGATCAACTGGCGTTCACGAGATTTTCATTTGAAGAGCCAGCGGCGAAACATTCGCCTGGTGAGCGTGCCCAGCGGCACGGGTGCAGTTGCTTCCAGCAAAGCGACGGCGACCCCAACCGAGGCATAAGAGGTACCATATGACTTTAGTCAGGACTCAGAAACCTAACTTCGTACAGAAGCTCAAACGCTTTTTCATGTTTGACCTGCTCAAGGGACTGGGCCTGACCTTGAAGTACAACATTGGCGCGGCTACTGATAAGGATTCCGTGGCCGGCAAGGGAATCTACACTGAGCAGTATCCGAGAGTCCGGCCCGATGTTGCTCCCCGATTTCATGGTGCGCCGCGCCTGAACATGGATCCTGAGACGCACGACACTCTTTGCATTGCTTGTAACCTGTGCGCTCTCGCTTGTCCGGAAGATTGTATCGATGTGCTCGCGATGGATGTCGAAGTAGTCGTGGCCGGCAAGCCGCGCCGCAAGAAGGTGCTGGATGAGTTTATTTTCGATACTTCGCGTTGTATGTTTTGCGCGCTCTGCCAGGAGGCTTGTCCGACGTCGTGTCTGGAGTTGACACAGGATTTTGAGCTCGCGACGTATTCGCGCGCCGGCTTTGTCTGGAACCGCGAGATGCTTGAGCAGGGAAGAGAGACAGTTAAATACACAAGCTAGGTTTTTGGTCCTCGTTCTTCGGTCTTTTGTTTTTGGGTAAGCACGGATGGGCGTTCGTTCTTTGAACGCGATTACTGTCCAAATCTGTCTTTAGCATCTACGACCTTCAGTCCGCAATCTGAAATCATATGGTTTTATCTGGTTGGGAAGCAGTCTTCTTCTGGATTTTTTCCATCGCCGCCATCTTTGCGGGTCTCATGACCGTGATGGCGCGCAACACTGTTCATTGCGCGCTCTTCCTAATCTCATCCCTGATTTCCGTAGCAGCGCTTTTCATTCTGCTGGGTGCGGAATTCATTGCCGGTGTGCAAATCCTCGTCTATGTCGGTGGCGTGATGGTGCTATTCCTTTTCGTCATCATGCTGGTGAACGTCGGTCTCGAAGAGCGTGAGGACGCACCCATTTTCAACCGGACTCCACAGATTGCCGCCAGCCTCGTCTTTTGCCTGCTGCTGGTATTTGGGTTGCTTTACGCGGCCAATAACGGAGTGCCGGGACTGCAAGCGCGAGATCAAAAGTCAGAGGAGCCTGTGGGCGCACGTGAGCGGCGCGAACAGGGACTTGAGACTTCCGCGACGGGGACGACCAAGATCACGAAGTCGACCGAACAGATCGGAGCCAGTCTTTATCGATATGGTTCTCTGCCGTTTGAAGTTGCGAGTGTGTTGTTGCTGGTGGCGATCATTGGTTCGGTCATGCTGGCGCGCACGATAAAACAGGAAGCCGCTGTAGACGATGTGGCGCCCGATGTTCTGCAAAAGGAGATAAGCCGCGAACCTGAACTCTCAGGCTTTGAACGCCCGGAGAGCGGACCGGTCGCCGACCACCATGCTTAGTATGCTTGTGCCGACATTACTGCTGCTGCAGACAGAAGGAACACGTGGGACCTCGGTAGTTTGGGACCGCGTGCAGCATCCGGACCTTTCCAAGTTTCTCGTCATTGCAGCGCTGCTATTCATCATTGGGGTCGCCGGCGTGCTGACTCGCCGCAACATCATCGTCATCTTCATGTCGATTGAATTGATCTTAAACGCAGCGAATTTGAACTTCATTGCCTTCGCGCGCTACCTGCAGGAAACCGGCAATCCGAATGCGGTCGCGGGCCAGGTTTTTACAGTCTTCATCATCGTGGTAGCCGCAGCGGAAGCAGCTATCGGACTGGGCATCGTCATCGCGTTGTATCGCAACAAGGAAACGATCCTGCTGGATCAAATCGATCTGCTGAAATGGTAGGCGTCAATCTTTGTGATGTGCTTTCGGTGAGTTTGTCCCGGAAGCCTGAGAGGTTCGGTTAGGGATAACTAAGGACAGAGTACCAGGTTCAAAGCTCCAGGATTGGTAATGTACAAATTCATTTGGCTGGTCCCGCTCTTGCCTCTAATAGGCGCTGCCATTAATGGCTTGCTGGGCCGCGCCCTGCGTTTTTCCGAGCGGACGGTAACGGTTGTGTCGGTTGGTTCAGTGGCACTCGCATTTTTGCTGGCGCTGGCGGCGGTTTATTCCTATGGGTTCGGCAGCGAAGCGCGTTGGCCAAAAGCCTTCGTGACGAGTGAAGGCGGAGCTTTCGTCTACAACTGGATTCCGGGTGGCGCAGTTCGTTTGACGCAGGGGGCAAAAGAGCGCGCAGCGATGCCGGCCCAGCCTGCGCACACTTCTGTTTTGAATGTTGAGTGGAGCTATCAAGTCGATCCGCTCTCGTCAATCTTTGTGCTGGTCATTACCGGCGTTGGTCTTTGCATCTTTATTTTCGCGACCGGCTACATGCATGGCGATGCGGGCTTCTATCGCTTCTTCGCCTACATGGGCCTGTTCATGTTCATGATGCTGGTGCTCGTGCTGGGCTCGAACTTCCTGATGATGTTTGTCGGCTGGGAAGGGGTCGGGCTGTGTTCTTATCTTTTGATCGGTTACTACTTTGATCGCCAGGAAGCGGCGAACGCTTCGCGCAAGGCATTCATTACCAATCGTGTCGGTGACTTTGGTTTTGCGCTGGCGGTGGCGGCGGTGATTGCGACATTCGGCACCAGCCAATACACAGAGGTGGTGTCCCAGGCGAGTGGTTATCCAATCGAGTTGCTGGGCCAGTGGGGCATCATGTCCTGGATTGCGCTGGGTCTTTTCATTGGCGCCTGCGGCAAGTCGGCGCAGTTGCCATTGCACGTCTGGTTGCCCGACGCGATGGCGGGCCCGACACCTGTCTCTGCTCTGATTCACGCAGCCACAATGGTGACGGCCGGCTTGTACATGCTGACCCGAACCAACGTCATCTTCCAGCACTCACAAACGATGATGTTGGTAGTGGCAATTGTCGGCGCTGCTACGGCAATTTTTGCCGCCACCATCGGAATAACTCAGAACGACATTAAGAAGGTGCTGGCTTACTCAACGGTCTCGCAGTTGGGATTTATGTTCCTGGCCTGCGGTGTGGGATCGTTTGTCATCGGTATCTTTCATGTGATGACGCATGCGTTTTTCAAAGCTTTGATGTTCCTCGGCGCCGGCAGCGTGATTCATGGGATGCATCATGAGCAGGACATGCGCCGTATGGGTGGGCTCAAGAAATATATGCCCTACACCTACTGGACGTTTTTCGCCGGCTGGCTGGCAATCTGCGGCATTATCCCGTTCAGCGGCTTCTGGTCCAAGGATGAAATTCTCTGGAACGCAGCTTCGACGACTCATGTCCCCTACGGTTGGATCTTCTGGCTGGTCGCAACTATCGCCGCGACCTGCACGGCCTTCTACATGACGCGGCTGATGGCCATGACTTTCTGGGGGAAAGAGAAGTTCCTGGAGCATCAGGCGGGCGGCGAAGCTGACGAAGCACACGCCTCAGCTTTTGATAAAGGCCTGAAGCCGCACGATGCACAAATGTTTTCGGCGGGTGATCGTCCGCGCCACGAACCAGGCGAACATGTGGGCCAGACTCATGATAAGGGAAAGCATGCTGTGCATCTGCCGCATGAGTCTCCTGCGAACATGTGGCTGCCGCTCGCAGTGCTCGCAGTGCTCGCGACGGTTGGCGGGCTGGTGGGAATAGGCCCGGCGTTTAAGGCGATCACGCACAGCGAACACTTTGGGGCCAGGCTAAACATCGTCAATTGGTTGAAGCCGGTCATCTGGGATCCACAGACGAAATCGTTTCCCACTGAGAGCCGTGGCGAGACTGCTCAGCATGAAACTGCAGCAACTACAGACCATGCCGTGGCTGCGGTGCCCGCCGACGCGACGCACGCGGACGCAGAAGCCGCGGGTGAACCTTATGGCGATACGGGATTTAATCTGGCCCACGCCGTGGCTCATCGGATCGGGCATGCTGCCACCGAATGGCTGTTCATTGTTATTTCACTTTTGGCCGCCGGTCTGGGCATGGGTCTTGGCTACCTGTTTTATCTCAAGGACACACGACTACCGGCTATCTGGGCCCAGCGGCTGCGCCCGCTTTACAACGCCAGTTACAACAAATACTGGGTTGATGAATTTTATGGTTGGGCCATCACACGGCGCACGATGAATCTTGCGCGAGGCGTATTTGCCTTTGACTCGAAAGTAGTTGACGGCGGAGTCAATGGGACGGCCTGGCTGACCCGTCTGTCCAGCCGCATCACCGGGAATGTCGATAAATATTTTGTCGACGGCATCGTCAATGCAATTGCGTCCTTTGTCATCCGGTTGATGTCGCCCCTGGTACGGGCCGCGCAAACGGGACTGGCCCAGAATTATGCGCTGGTGATGGTAATTGGATTGCTGGTGGCCGTCGCCGCTTTCTTCTACTCCGACATCATTGCCGCCGTAGCTAGACGCTAGTTTGGGCGCGTCACTTTTTTGTTTAGAAGCCTGGTCTGAGTTTACGAGGCCGAAAGACCGCGAGGATTAGATGTGCTGAAAGACAACATTCTCTCCATTATCACGTGGCTGCCGGTGTTGGGCGGGATCATTATTATCGCGCTCTTCAAGAAGGAACAGTCGTCGCTTATCAAGCGTTTCGCGACTGTCTGGCTGGGCCTGGACTTCATCGTCTCGCTCTATCTTTGGTTCAGGTATGACACGAACCTGGGCGGCATGCAGTTCCTCGAGGACCATGAGTGGATTCCCGTTATCGGTGCGCGCTACCAGATGGGCGCTGACGGTGTCTCGGTCCTGCTCATTCTGCTAACCACGCTGCTTGGAGTGATCGCGGCATTGTCGTCGTGGGAATACATTCAGAAACGCGAGAAGGAATACTACGCTCTGCTGCTGTTTCTGCAGGCTGCCGTGCTCGGTGTTTTCAGTTCGATGGATCTCTTTTTGTTCTACCTGTTCTTCGAAGTCTCGCTCGTGCCGATGTACTTCCTGATCGGTATCTGGGGTGGCGAGCGGCGGCTTTATGCGGCCATCAAATTCTTTTTATATACCCTCGTTGGCTCGGTGGTGATGCTGCTGGGGATTCTGAAGATGTATTTCCTGACGCAGGATCCGGACCTGGCGGCAAGGGTTTCTTCGGGGACCATCAATTTGCTGGCCGGCAACCCGGCTGCTGCGGCGCTGGTCAACCAAACTGTCCATGCTGCGGCAGGCGGCGGAACTTTTAATATTGTCTACCTGCAAGCGATCGGTTCGGTGTTGCCGATGGATGCAGTCCAGGTGCTGCTGTTCTTTGCTTTCGCGCTGGGATTTGCCATCAAGGTGCCGATGTTTCCCTTTCACACCTGGCTGCCCGACGCGCACGTCGAAGCTCCGACCGCTGGATCGGTGATTCTTGCAGGCATTTTGCTGAAACTGGGTACCTATGGCTTTTACCGCTTCAACCTTCCCATGTTTCCCGCAGCCTCGCTGGACGAGAAATACTTTGGGACCTTCGGCGTTCGTAGTGTGATGGTTCTGCTGGCAGTAGTCAGCATCCTCTACGGCGCTCTGGCAGCGATGTACTTCGTGGTCAAGAAAGACGGCGATGTGAAAAAGTTGGTGGCGTACTCGTCTGTCTCTTCGATGGGCATGGTGATGCTCGGTCTGTTTGCCTTGAATCCTAATGGGCTGAACGGCGCCGTGATGCAGATGATCAATCACGGGATCTATTCCGCTGCGCTCTTCCTGCTGGTGGGCATCATCTATGAGCGCCGCCACACCCGCAACGTGGCGGAGTTTGGCGGATTGTCCCACGTCATGCCGGGTTATGCTGCGGTGTTCCTGGCCATGGTCATGACGGCGATTGGATTACCATTATTGGCAGTCTTTATTTCAGAATTTTTAGCTCTGCGAGGTGCGTTTGAAGCGAACCCCATCTGGGCCGGGTGGGCCACGCTGGGAATCATTCTTAACGCAGGCTACTTCCTCTGGTTGTATCAACGGATGTTCTTCGGCAATGTTGAGAATCCCAAAAATCAAAAGCTGATAGATATGAACTGGCGCGAGTGGGCCTACATGACCCCGCTTCTGATCCTGTCGCTGTGGATCGGTTGTTATCCAAAAGTTTTCATGGACTACATCGCCAAGCCCGTTGACGCCATTGTGCGACAGGCGCGGCCTACCTATCCCATTCCCGGCCTGCCAGCAGGTGGGACACAAGGCGCCACTGTGCCGCAGCAAAATCCGGTAAAGCCAGGCCTCTCGATTCAGCAGCGTTAACGTTGTCATTATGATTCTGCTACAAGCCAATACTGTTTCACTGTTCAGCGTTAACGATCTGGCCCTGATTGCGCCGGAGTTGATCCTGACTGTCTGTGCCTGCATTGCGCTGGTAATGGAAGTGATCCTGCCTTACCGCAAGAGCAAATGGACCGCATACTTTGCGCTTGCCGGTATCGCGTTGGCAGCTATCTCATTGGCTCTGCTTTGGTCGGAAAACCAGAACTCGCTGCCGCTCACAGGCTTTTACGGAATGGTGCGAATCGATGGGTTCGCGATTCTGTTCAAGGGCATTTTTCTGATGGCGGCTGCCCTCGCCATTGCCATCTCCACGCGCTTTCTCGATATCGAAAACGAACAGCACGGCGAGTACTACGCCCTGGTGCTGTTTGCCACCGTCGGCATGATGTTTTTGGCCAGCGGCTACGATCTGATCCTGCTTTACATCAGTCTGGAGTTGATGGCGCTGACCTTTTATGTGCTGGTTGCTTTTACGAAGCGCGAGAAGCGTTCGAATGAAGCAGCGATGAAGTACTTCCTGCTGGGCGCTTTCTCTTCCGGCATCCTGCTCTACGGCATGTCTTTGCTTTATGGCCTGGCTGGGTCCACGAATATCGGGGAGATCGGCACCAGCGTCGCTGCAATCATGGGCCTGGTGGAGAAGGCTCCGGTGGGCGACGCGATCAAGGGATTGCGACCCATGATGTTGTTGGGAATGATCGCACTCGCGGCCGGATTGTTCTTCAAGATTTCAGCTGTGCCTTTTCACATGTGGGCGCCGGACGTTTACGAGGGTGCGCCGACTTCCGTCACAGCTTTTCTTTCCACCGGATCAAAGGCCGCCAGCTTCGTACTCTATGCGCGGATTTTTGTCGTGGCGCTCGGAGATATGCGCGCAGATTGGGCGCCGCTGCTCGGCCTGGTAGCTGCCGTCACTATCTTTGTGGGTAATTGGGGAGCGGTAACTCAGGAGAACTCCAAACGGCTGCTCGCTTATTCATCGATATCCAATGCGGGTTATCTGCTGCTGGGACTGGTGGCGGGAAATCTCTATGGCTATGTGGGCATTTTTATCTATCTGTTGGTCTACGTCTTCATGAACATGGGTGCGTTCGGCATCGTGATCAGCCTGCGGCGTAAGGGCATCATCGGAGACAATGTTGATGACATGACTGGCCTGGCGAGTAAAGCCCCGGGCATGGCGGCAATGATGGGCATCTTCATGCTCTCGCTCGGCGGTCTGCCGCTCACCGGCGGGTTTATTGGGAAGTACTATCTGCTGTACGGCCTGTGGGAGCGTGGCCAAGTCGAAGCCAAAGCTTCTGGAAAGACCTGGTACTACTGGCTGGCCGGCTGGGCCGTTATTAATATCGTCATCTCGTTTTATTACTATCTGCGTTTCATCAAGGTCATGTACCTTGGCGATCGCGTTGCTGATGATCAGCCGCTTTCGCTTTCGCCGCCGCTACGCGCCGCACTTGCGGTATCAGTCATCGGTATTGTTGCTTTGGGTGTGTACCCGCAGCCGCTACTCAAGTTCGCGCACATCTTAATGAAACAGTGGATGCCTTAACGCGAAGCCTACAGATGGTTTTGTTGGGGCGATGTTTCGGAACCGAGCATCGCCTCTTTGATTTTCGAAAGAGATGTTTGTCTTTTATTTTTTGGCGGCTGTCGCCATCTGGCTCGGTATTCTTTCCCTGCGGGGTGGGCTGCGGTTCTCGTCGCATGTCCACGGCGAGTTGGCCCGGCCCGCCGGAAATTATCAGCCTTTTGTTTCTGTGATCGCGCCTTTTCGCGGTCGTGAAGAAGGGCTGGCAGAGAATATCGATGCTCTATTCGCCCAGAATTACCCGGCTTACGAAATTATATTTGTCACCGACAGGGCGAATGACCCGGGTCTGGCAGTGGTCGAGGATCGTCGCCATGCCTGGCAAGATGTGTGGCATCGGCCAAACAAAGTTCTCGTTGCCGGACCGGCAGTGGATTGCGGTCAGAAGGTCCATAATCTCCGGCAGGCGGCAGGTCAAATTCATGAGAGCACAGAAGTGATTGTGTTCGTCGATACTGATGCGAGACCTCACCCAGCCTGGTTGCGCAGTCTCGTCTATCCATTAGGAGATGAGCGGGCCGGCGCAGCGACCGGTTATCGCTGGTTCAGGCCCGGCAAAATGTCGTTTGCCTCGAATTTGCGCTCAGTCTGGAATGCAGCGATCGCCTCCGCTCTCGGTGCGGATGTCGAGAAGAATTTTTGCTGGGGTGGCTCGACTGCGATTCGGCGGACAACGTTTGCGCGTTTGGACATCGCCGAGCGTTGGCGCGGTTCAGTGTCGGATGACTTCACTATGACGCGTGTGCTGCAGGAGGCAAAGCTTCCAATCCATTTCGTGCCGGAATGTTTGCTCTTGTCGCCGGGGGATTGCGGCTTGCGCGAGTTGGTCGAGTTCACGAACCGCCAGGTGAAAATTACGAGGGTCTATGCGCCGCACCTGTGGAAAGCAATCCTGCTGGGAAGTTCTCAGTTTGTTCTCGTCTTCTTCGGCGGTATTGCCCTCGTCACGGTGAGGATACTAACCGGACATCCCGTAGCGCTCGCCGGTGCAATTCTGATCCTCATTTACCTGCTCGGCGCCGCTAAGGGGTTGATACGTCTGCGGGCAGTGCAGCTCGCCCAGCATCATTACCACCTGGCCCGGCAGGGAATGCTGGCCCACCTTTGTTTATGGCCGTTTGCGTCAGCCCTGTTTCTGGTTAATTCGCTGGCCGCAGCTTTCTCTCGCCGAATTGAGTGGCGCGGTATCAGTTATGAATTGAAATCAGCGACTGAAGCTGTCATCATCGCGCGCGATTTAGAGCAAAATGCCAAATAAAGCCGTACAACTTTTTCAATTACTGCGCAGCACCAGGCGCGAAAAACGTCTCGATACAGTGATCCTGTTTGTAACCTCGCGCTGCAACGCTTTCTGTAAGACCTGTTTCTATCATGCCGAACTGAATCAGCCGGGCGATATGACCTTCGCGCAGATTGAACAGATTTCGCGCACGATGCCGTCGATTACTGATCTTTGGTTGTCCGGAGGCGAACCAACATTAAGACGCGACGTTTCCGAGATTATCGACATGTTCGTTCAGCAAAATGGCGTTGATAGGGTAATTATCCCCACGAATGGTTTGCTCAAGTCACGCGTGATTGACGTCGTCGAACAGGCGCTGAGTCACAACCCGAAGTTGGATCTCTATCTGAACATCGCACTCGATGGTTATGGCGAAACACACGATCGGATTCGCGGAGTGCCGGGCCACTGGACCAAAACACTCGACTGCATTCAGTCACTCTATCCGGTCAAAGAAAAATTTGGAGACCGACTGCGCTTGAACGTCAACACAGTCGTCTGTGCCGAGAACTATACGGAGATCGAGAAGCTCGCGGAGTACCTCTGGGAGAACTTCAAGCTTGATGGCCAATACTTCAATATCATTCGTGGTGAGACTTTGGTCGGTGAGTCGATCAAGCAGGTGCCTGCGGAGGTGCTGCCTGCGATGTATGCGCACGTTTCCAGGCTAACGAAACGCTACGGCGACAGGATGTTTGCCGCAGACGATGCCAGCCGGCGCTTTGTGAAAAATGTGGCCTACGTCGGAGCCATCACAACCCACTACCGCACGCAGCATGAGAATTTTCAGGAGCCTACTGCCTGGCCATTTCCATGCACGGCCGGAGAAACGACTGCGGTCATTGATTACAACGGCGCTGTGCGGGCTTGTGAACTCCGCGAGAGCTTTGCGACCCTGTTGGATTTTGATTTTGACTTTGGCGCGCTTTGGGCGGCGAGAGGACGAGAGCAGGAACTAAAAGCTATCGACGGCGGCAAAGCATGTTGGTGCACGCATGTGTGTTTTATTCACGACTCAATGCGGCATTCAACCCGGGCGATGTTGTATGAGGTGCCAAAGAATTATCTGACGCGCGAGGAGTGGTAGCCCGAGACCGGAGTGAAAGATGTCGAGACAGATTAAGCACTTTATTACTCCCGCTGAATACCTCGAGCTTGAGCGCAGATCTGAGTATAAGGACGAATACCTCAACGGCGACATTTTCGCGATGACCGGCGCCAGCCGCGCACACAACTTGATTACGGGAAATATCACCGCAGCTTTCATAGGGCAACTGCGAGGTAGGCAATGTGAAAGCTACAGTGTCGATATGAGTGTAAAAGTCGCAAAGGTTGGCCTCTACACTTATCCTGACGTGGTTGTGGTTTGCGGCGAACCGCAGTTTGAAGATGCCTTTGTTGATACGCTGCTCAATCCGACGGTCCTCATCGAAGTCCTGTCAATGTCCACTGTGCGGTATGACCGCATCGCAAAGTCATCTTACTACCGAACTCTCGATTCCCCCGCTGTGCACCTACTGGTTTCGCAGGACCGCTATCGAGTAGAGCAGTACGAGCGGCATTCGGAAGGCCAGTGGAACCTGCGTGAGTACTGGTCACTCGAAGATGTCGTCGAGCTGAGCTCGATCGGATGCACACTTGCTCTCAGTGACGTCTACGATAAGATTTCTATCGACCCCAACGCGAGAGTTGAGCCTCGCTGATGCCTTCCAACGACGATCAGGAGACTAATCGCAAGAGTGGGGTCGCATATGCGGCAGCGCTTTCGCTCTTTGTGTCGGTGGCCGCTCTGTGCGGGGTGGGTTGGACGCTGGATCGCTGGTTTGGAACTAGTCCCTGGCTGCTGGTCGCAGGCATCGTGCTGGGCGCGATTGCCGGGTTTTATCAATTTATTCGCCTGACCTCGAAATTGTAGTTTCTTAACAGAACGGCCAATCAGGGTTCGACAATTACCGTCTCCGGCGTGTAATATCGCTGGCTTTGCCGATGAAAGAAATTACAAATAGTTTGGGTGGCGAACCGATCCTTGCAGCCGATGATGGCCTGGAAGCTCGCATATTCCGCGTCATGATCGCGTCCGTAGTTCTGGCGGTGGGTGTGGCGGCGGTGGTCGCGCCCTGGCGAGTGGCGACAGGATTATTATTAGGTGGATTGCTTTCGCTGCTGAATTATCGCTGGATGAGCACGTCGATTGGGGCGCTCATTAATGCTCGCGTTTCGGGCAAAGCGGTGACGGCCCGTGGCTCACGCTACATCCTTAGATATTTCGTCGTAGCGGCCGCAGTCCTCATCGCGTATAAGCTCAATATCGTTTCACTCCCGGCGACTATTCTCGGTCTGTGTAGTTTCGTCGTGGCTTTGTTTGCAGAAGCATTTAGACAGTTCTATTTCATAATCGTCCATCGAGAGGGAATCAATTAATGTTTTGGTTGCAGGAGAAAGTCGCCGAAGCGGCTGCTGAACATGCCGAGAAGGCTCAGGAACACGCCGAACACGTGCCGATCATTGTTCGTTACGTGAACCAGTATTTTGGGCATTGGGCTCACGATTTCGAGATGAAGTATACCCATCCTATCTGGGTCAAGATACTCGGAAGGTTCGGCAGCACGCCCGAAGCCGCCTTTGGTCCCTATACACCCGAGAATGCAATTCCGTGGTACACAGTGATGTTTGTCATCGCCTGCATTCTAAGCCTCGCGATCATTCTCTTGTTCCGCCGCAAGCTTTCGACAGATGACCCTGGTCATGGTCAACAGACACTGGAAGTTGGTGTGCTCGCGATCCGCGACATGTTGGGAGATATTGTTGGTCCGCACGGGCTTAAATACTTCCCTATGGTCATGACGTTTGCGGTGCTGATCCTGGTTTCGAATTTGATGGGTTTGTTTCCCTTATTCATGTCGCCCACCTCCGCAACCAGCGTAACCTTCGCGCTCGGTCTTGCTTCCTTTCTTTACTACAACGCAGTTGGCATTAAAGAGAACGGGATTTTCGGGCACTTGAAGCATTTTGCCGGACCAATCTGGTGGATTGCGCCGCTTATTTTCCCCATCGAACTGGTGAGTAACTTTATTCGTCCGTTCTCGCTCGGCATTCGTCTTTTCGGTAATTTGTTTGCCGATGAGAAGGTGATGGAGACGATCGCGCACCTGGCGCCACCTTACAGTTCATTTGGAGTGCCGGTGTTTCTGATGCCCCTGAGCTTATTTGTGGCTTTCATTCAGACGTTTGTTTTTGTTCTTTTGTCCCAACTCTACCTGAGCGAGGTTTCTCATGCGCCACATGATTCGCATGCAGAGCATTCGGAGGACGAAGATCAGAGTGAAGAGTTCATGGTTCCGGTACTGACTTAAATTTGGCTTTATCCTGAACGCACCCTGAGCGATGCGGGCAAGCGCGCCCGCGCACGTTACGGCGCCTGACTAAAACGAGGTTGACACGTAATATCGGGTCGGCGAATTCATAGCTTCGAGTTTGGAAGCGGAACAGTGTCTGGATCGCAGGAGCGCCGTTGTTCGAGGGGCGGTGGATACCGGGTGCAGGCGATATAATAACCAGCCGTCACCTGTAGCTTGTGCTCAACCACTGGTTCTCGGGTTTCCGAGATGGAGAAGAAAATGAGAAAGCTTAATGTTTTGTTTTTTGCCACCGTCGCCGTTTTGCTGACGGCGATCCCGGCATTAGCTGAAGGTCCGGCAACTGCAGTCGCTGACAATAATCCCGGCTTGAAGGCGATCGCCGCCGGCGTTGGTTTTGCCATCGCGGTAGTCGGCGGCGCTATCGGTCAGTCGCGTATCGGTGCGGCGGCCGTTGAAGGTGCAGCTCGCAATCCCGGCGCGGCCGGCCGTATCCAGACCATGATGATTCTCGGTCTGGCTTTGATCGAGTCGTTGGTTCTGTTTGCGCTGCTGGTGGTATTCGCGAAGATTAACTAAATGCGTCTTTAGAAGTTTGATCAAAGGATGCGGGCGGGATGCAAAATCTCGCCCGCATTTTTTACAGGTGTTAAGTGCCGACTTCAGTCGGGCTCTTCTTTGCGTTAAAGACCCGCCTAAAGGCGGTACTCTAAACGCCTTCAAATTACGACCAACTTTTTACTGTTTTGCCTCGCTCTGAAGTGGTGTGATACGCTCGCCTTCCGAAGCCCGAAGGAGAGAGGCAAGACCCGCCGATGAAAAAATGTCCGCGCTGCGGAATCGAATATTCCGACACGACTACACTTTGTCCGTCCGACGGCACAGGCCTGGAACAGACTGGCGATCCCCTTTTGGGTGAGACGCTCGCCGGAAAGTATCGGGTTGAAGAACGTCTCAGCGTCGGCGGCATGGGCACCGTCTATCGTGGCATCCACGTGCTGATGGATAAGAAGGTCGCCATCAAGGTATTGCGCCCTTCGCTGGCCGCCGATGAAAAAATCGTCGCTCGCTTTTCTCGAGAGGCTCGCGCCGCCTCGCGCATCTCACATCCACATGCCCTGAGCGTTACTGACTTTGGTGAAGACGAAGGCGGCGTAGTCTTCCTAATCATGGAATTTCTGGACGGGCTCACTCTGAAAGAGGTTATTCGAAGGGATGGACCTCTGCCTCTGACGCGCGCCGTTGAGATCATGAGACAGGTCGGAAGCGCGCTCGAGGCAGCCCATGCAGAGAGCGTGGTCCACCGGGATTTGAAGAGCGACAACATCATGTTGCTCACGACTACCGGCGCCGACTACGCGAAGGTGCTGGACTTTGGTATCGCCAAGATTCAGGAAGCTTCAGGAGTGGCGGATCCTGGTCTGACTTCTCCGGACTTAATCATCGGTACTCCGCAGTACATGTCGCCAGAGCAGTGTTCACAGTCCGAGCAAATCGACTCACGCTCGGACATTTACTCATTGGGTGTGATTTTATTTGAAATGCTGGTCGGGCATGTTCCGTTTGTCGCTGATTCGCCCACCAGCGTCATGCTCAAGCATCTTCAGGAAGAGCCACCATCTGTAATTAGGGAGAGACCAGACCTGCCGGCGGGAATCGAAACGGTGGTTAACAAGGCTCTGGCTAAACGACGAGAAGATCGCTATCAAACAGCGGGAGCGCTGGTCGAAGATCTGGTTATCGTGGAAGGAACCGGCCTGGTCCAGCCAGACGCGGGCGCGTCTACCGCAGTTCATGTTGCGGCGCCGAGCGCAGCAGTGCCCGGCGACGTTCCTGCGGACGATGACGAACAGACTCTGGTGCGCCCTCGAACTCCTGGTTATGTGCCACCACCCGTTGAACCGCCGGTGCTGCGAGAGCCTCCAGCGCCGCCGCCGCACTCCGGTTTCAAGCCCATGCAGATTGTTATTCCTGCGGTTGCGGGTCTGGTGGTTTTATTTGCCGTGATTTGGGCCTTCACGCGTACGACTCAACCGGCTGCAAATCCGAATCAACAGGGACAGGTACCCGGATTGGTCGCGGATCCGAACAGTCAACCGGTGCAACCGGCGGGACCTCCCACCGGTCAGGGCGAGCAGGGAATCCCGATCGGTGGTGTCGCAGCCCCACCCACCAATGCGAACGCAAACAGTAACGCGAATGCGAACTCTGCCTCCTCTCCAACGCCGCTGGCAGATACAAACGCAAACACAGCGAACGATAATAAGAACGCAAATGACAACAGCAATCGTCCCGAGGAATTGCCGTCACCGAAGCATTCGCCTATTCCGACTCCGCAGTCAACGAACCCTCTATTACCTCCACCGCCGGCGCCTACAGCAACCCCCAAAGCGACAGCCACTTTGCCGCCTGTTCGGACGGTGGATAATTGATGAGCTTGAGAGTTGAAGTGTGACCGTGCCGTTCCTGTCAGGCATTGGTTTTCAGAGTCAGGGACCTTCGCAGCAATTCCAAAAACTTCTCTTCATCTGCCATTGAAATTGCGATTTCCATTACGTAGCAGGGCAGAGCGAACGACAGGCCGCGCAACTTAACGGCGTCTTTGGCGGTTGTTACCAAAGCTTTGGCGCCGGCCTTCCTGGCTTTTTCGATCACTGTTTCGACATCCCGCTGGCTATAGCGATGATGATCGGAGAATTCTGAAACCACCAGTGGTGCAAGACCAACCGTCTTCATGAGCGTGACAAATGATCGGTGATTGCCTATCGCAGAAAACACGGCGACGGGTGGGAGCTGATCAGTCCGGAGTGCCGTGGTTTCGAAAAGTGAGCGGACCGCTGTCACTTTCATAGTCGAGGTGAAGACGGGGCAATGTTGATTGAACCCTTTGATTTCCTGTTGCAGTCTCTTCAGCTCTAAATCAGTTACCTGATCAGTGCGGGTAACGATCACACAGTCAGCTCGTGCAAGGTTCCGCGGCAGCTCGCGCAGACGTCCGCGTGGCAATAAGTGTCCCGCTCCCCAGGGATTGGTGGCATCGATCGCCACGATGTTCAAGTCTCTTGCCAACTGCAAATGTTGAAAGCCATCGTCGAGAATAAAAACTTCTGAACCGAGATCTGCAATGGCCGATTGACCGGCGGCATAACGATCGGCATCACTAATGACTGCAGCAACACCCAGCAGTTTCTCTGCCAGCAGCCTTGGCTCATCTCCCGCTTCGAGTTCATTTGCCAGGATTACCTGGCCATCGGAAACCAGCACTCTTTGTTGAGGATGTTTGCGTCCATACCCTCGAGTGAGAATGCAGACCTTTCGTCCTTCAGCTGCCACTGTGCGCGCAACATGCTCAACCAGAGGAGTCTTGCCGGTACCTCCGGCGGTTATATTTCCGATGCTGATCACGGGCGCGGCGAGCCTTGCCGACCTAAGCATGCCTCGCCGGTAAAGCGCAGAATGCGTTTCGACTAACGCGCCGTAAAGCGCCGCGAAAGGAGCCAGAACCAATGATGCTGCTGTCATTTAATTTGGCCGCGCCGGTTCACGCTCAGAAGTTGCGGTCAGCAGTTCGCGTAAGAGGGTGACCGTGCGAGTTGTCGCTCCCTGATTCTCTTCCACTAACGACAGGGCCCGTGTCCCCAGCGTGAGTCGTTTCTCCGGATCGCGCAATAGTTCTGCGCAAACTTTCGCCAGTTGAGAGTGCCCTGCCGTGACGGGCGGTGCGATCTGGATCAAGGCGCCGCCGGCGACAAATGTTCTGACGATTTCGTCAAAGTTCCTTGTGTGTGGGCCGGTAATGATGCAGGCGCCTGCTGCCGCCGGCTCAAGCACATTATGTCCGCCCACCGGCACCAGGCTGCCACCGACGAAGACAAGCGCAGCGAGCGGAAACACCGACCTTAACTCGCCGATGGAATCGAGCAGGACTACGTCCGTTTCTTCATCGGCAGAAGCGGGAAGCGCTGAGCGGCGAGCCCAGGAAAGCTCTGACTCGTTCAACAGTCCTGCAACGCGCGCAAAGCGTTCCGGATGGCGTGGCGCGATGATGAGGCGCAATTTGCTGAGGTCCGAACTTGCTCGCATTCGAGTGAAAGCCTCGAGCACCAACTCTTCTTCCGAGTCATGCGTGCTGGCGGCTAACAGAACCGGGCGTCCATCGTCCAGGCGAAAGCGAGCAGCCAGTTGTTTGGTGAGCGGGTCCGCCGCATCCGGTTTGCCGGCATCGTATTTCATGTTTCCTGAGACCACTATCCGCTCGGGTTTCATTCCCAAAGAGAGCAGGCGAGACGCATCTGCCTCCGTCTGCATCGCTGCGAAATTCAGGCAACTCAAAACTCTGGCCATGAAACTTCGAATCCACAGATAACGCCGGAACGAGCCTTCGGATAAGCGGCCGTTCACGACAGCGGTGGGTATGTTCTGCTCCCGACACTCGCGCAGGAAATTTGGCCAGAGCTCCGTTTCCATGATCAGCACAAGCGAGGGCCTAACTCTTTTCAAAGCACGCCGCACTGTCCAGCGCCAATCAATGGGAAAGTGAAAGATGCGGACGGGTTCGCTGGTGAACAGTTCGCGGGCCAGCTTTTGACCGGTACTGGTGATGGTAGAGACTGCGAACAGGTGCTCGGGAAACTCAAGACGCAGGGTATTGAAGAGCGGACGTGCGGCCTGGACTTCACCGACGGAAACGCAATGGAACCAGATCACGGGCTGGCCTTGCCTGGAACCCTCAAGCTTCCCCAGTCGCTCGCTTAATCCTCCGACATACTTGCCATGCCGCCAGGCATCCAGCAGAAGTCTGGGCAGCATGATCACAAACCCAAGCCCAAGCAGAAGGCTATAGATTAAGTACATAGAGGGACGAATGAAGGAAGCGGACTTCCGCGAGGCTCCCGGCGGCAATTTTATCCACGCACTATTTGGCGCGCTCGATGTAGCGGCCCTCGCTGGGATCCACACGAATGCGATCGCCTTCATTGACGAATGGTGGCACCTGAATAGTCACGCCATTTTCCAGTGTCGCAGGCTTGTTGACGTTGGAAACGGTGGCGCCTTTCATCGTTGGTTCTGTGCGAACTACAGTCAACTCCATGGATGCGGGCAGGTCAATGCCGATGGGCGCCCCTTCGTAGAATTCAGTCTGAAGTTTCAGGCCGGGAGTGAGCCATGGCGTAGCGTCTCCCAGTTCGTCCTCACTGAGGGCCACTTGTTCATAGCTCTCTGTGTTCATGAAGTGATGGTGTGAGCCATCTGAATAGAGATATTCCATCTCATGCTGCTCGAGTGAGGCACGCTCGATCGTATCCGCTGAGCGAAAGCGATGCTCAAATGAAGAGCCGGTGCGTATGTTTCGCAGCTTGGTTTGCACCATCGCGCGCAAGTTCCCCGGAGTATGGTGACGAAACTCGACTACTTTGCAGGGGGCGCCTTCGAAAACTATCACCATGCCGCGCCGGATCTGAGTTGCATTGATTGCCATATAAATATTGATCTCCGCTCGTATTCTCTTCTCTTCGTATAAGGACGCCGAATGAGGGTGTCTGAAAACCCGTTAGTCTAGCGATTCGGTTGGAAGGTTGTCCAGCTAGGGAAAGCGATGTGGGCGTATCGAATTCACGCGGCGCGGGCCCGTGACGAGCGCCGTTGGCGCGATACTCGTTCGAGCCACCGCTGGGCTTCGTCATAGCGGGGAAAGCGCCGTTCGTCTGAACGAAACGCGCCGGTGTGGTAGTAACGCCGTCCGTTCATTACTCGGGCCGGGTGCTTAATGTGGAGCATCTCGTGGTACATGATGTACTCCGTGAACCACTCAGGCACGTCAGGTGAGTCGAGTGTCTTACTGATAGTGATCGTTTCATAGACCCGATCATGGTGACCCAGAATTCTCTTGGTGCGTCGTTGCGACCAGGTGAGCGTAGGAGTGGGAAGTTCGCCCTGGAAATAGCGGCGATTCAAACGAGCAAACATTCGTTCCAGATCGTAAACACTGCCCTGTGCTGAGGTCACCATTTTTCGCCCGCGCCGCCGTCTGGCTATGTCAGAGGCGCGCTGGATGTCGGGCTGCAGCGAATATTCTCGATAGATCCTGTCATGAGCTGGCGGTATCCGTTTCGAAAACAATCGCGCTACCAAAACGAAGGCCAGAGCTCGGTGGATTTCTTTCGGGCTGTCGCGACAGATATCGGACAAACGCACATATGCCCGACCGGAGCGTATCCTGATCGTGTGATGCAGACCGGCATAAGGATAGAACCTTACCTCAACAGGCGGAATGGGACGGGTGCCGCCGAGATACCGGAAGGCATCGATAAATAATTTTTCCAAATCACTGTTCACAGGTTGCGCTCTCTACCTACTTTGAAGGGAACCTAACTTCTATGCCTTGATCTGAAGCCTTTGGGGGTTAAGGCGATAAGGTGAATTCAAGGCCACTGGCCAGATGAATCTTAAAGACCAGCCAAGGTCTGAGTCAATTGCTCCGCGACCGCCCCCGTAAGTGTTTGAAACTAAAGCGAATGGCGGCCCCGAAGCCGCAGGGCTCCGGAAAGTGGCCCCATGTTAGCGCGAACTCATTTGCTGTGAACAGTTAGAGTGACTCCCTGGCTTCCGGCAGGCTGAGCGCGCTCTTGTGGGGTCGGCCCATGTCAGAATCTCCAGGGTCGGAATCCCCATCCCAAAGGGGTTTGCAGGCCTCTTCATCAATACCTTATACTGCGACCTGCCCTGCAGGGTGCGATTGGCCGCGCAACTACATCCGGCCAATTTGCCTTTGAAATCAGGGAATGAGCTTTAACTTCCTACTTTTTCAGCAAATGCCCCGTCGCAGTCCAGCTTCAAATACGACAGACAAGAATCTGCCCGATGCTCGGGCCGAGGCTGTGCTTGCGGCCATTATCAAAGAGCATCTGGTGACGGGCGAAGCTGTGGGCTCACGGGTACTTTCGGATCGTTTTGAGCATGCTACCGGTTGGAGTTCAGCTACTATCCGCAATGTGATGTCTGACCTGGAAGAATCCGGTCTGGTGGAACAGCCTCATACCTCCGCTGGTCGCGTTCCCACCGACAAGGGCTATCGCTATTATGTGGATCACATGATGGGCGAGTCTCAACTCTCGTCAAGCGACCTGCGAGCAATCGACGACCTGGTTTTTGCGGGTGTTATGGAAGAAGGTGCCGGCCCTGATCGCCTTATGGAAAGGGCATCACATGCCCTGTCCGCTCTGTCGAAAAATGTTGGGATCGTCATTTCTCCATCGCTGGCTGAGAATCGGCTCAAGCATATTGAGTTTGTCCAGTTGGCCGACAAGCGAATCCTGGTGGTGATGGTATCGTCGTCCAATATTATTCATAACAAGATAATCCGTATCGATGAAGTACTGGCCCAGGATGAACTGGATCGTACTGCTCGATATTTGAACGCGGAATGTTCGGGAAAGAGCCTGCTGGCCATCCGAGCGAAAATTCTGGAGCTGATGGGCGAGGAAAAGGCGCTCTACGACCGCTTGCTGCGTAACGCAATCCTTTTGTGTGATATGAGTTTGGGAGGAGACGCGGTCGAAAGTCCCAATGTCTACATCGATGGTGCTTCAAATATCCTGGCCAAACCTGGCTTCCTGGATATCGAACGGATGCGTGAGCTGTTTCGCACCTTCGAGGAAAAATCGAGGCTGATCAGGATTCTTAACGAGTGCATATCCAGAGATCCTACCGCTCCCGGCAATGTGCATATAGTCATCGGACGCGAGCACCTGGCGCCATCGATGCAAAACTGCGCCCTCATCTCCGCACCCTACCGCGTGCGTGACGACGAAGGGGTCGGCACCATCGGCGTAGTCGGGCCGATGAGAATTGAGTATTCACGAATGATGGCTATGGTAAACTACATGGCCCGGTTGATTGAGCGCCGGCTAACGGAAGAAGCCACACTTTAGTACGCTTTCCAAGCAAATTCCAGATTGCGACAGTCACGACAATTAAAAATCAATGACGTCTGACAAAAAAGAGAGACGCTGGGGGCGCATTCCCATTCGCTTTTCGGACTCTGCTGAGGAAAGTAAATCCAGCGAGGAGGCGGGAGCTTCAGCGGAAGATATCGGTCTGGGGGAGCGAGTGCCCGACTCCGAAAGCGATGAAGCGAGCGTTGAACTGCTGGACTTCGAAGATCCTGCAGAAGCGTTCGAGCCTGGGGATCTACCGGGTTGGAACAAAGATGCCGGACGAGGTGACCCAATCGCCAACGAAACCTCCGGACCGGTGTTCGCAGAGTTGCTGGCGACAAGGGCTGAGCTCAAGCGATTGGAAGCTGAGGTTGCAGATTTGCGCGATAAGTTTGCGCGACGCCAGGCGGACTTCGAAAATTTTCGCAAACGAGTTGAGCGGGAACGCTCTGAGACACATGCCCGGGCTACCGCGGATCTAGTGGTAAAGCTATTGCCGGTGCTCGATAATTTGGGACGGGCTCTCGATACTGAAGCTTCCCTCGAAGCTAGTGAGTCGGACGAGTTCCGGCACTTTCTAAGCGGTGTTGATCTGATTCATAAGCAGCTGGGCGGTTTGTTGGAAACCCTGGGGATTAAGACTATTCCCTCGGTCGGCGAGGCTTTTGACCCTCACGTGCATGAAGCAGTCGTGACTGAAGAAACTGACGAGTACGAACCCGATACTGTACTCCAGGAGATTGTCCGGGGTTATCGCCTCGGCGATAAACTGTTGCGGCCCGCACTCGTTAAGGTTGCTGTAAAAAAGTAACGATAAAAGTGTCGTGCATCCATACCTTACTAAACAAAACAGAGTTACCTGAAGAATTAAATGGGAAAAGCGATAGGCATAGACCTCGGAACAACTAACTGCTGCGTCTGCGTGCTTGAGGGCGGCGCCGTGCAGATTATTCCGAACAAAGAAGGCGGGCGCACCACTCCCAGTGTAGTGGGCTTCACCGATAAGGGTGAGCGTTTGGTGGGTCAGATCGCCAAGCGGCAGGCCGTTACGAACGCCACGAACACAGTCTACGCCGTTAAGCGTCTGATTGGTCGTAAGTTCAATTCACCTGAAGTGGAGAGGACCCGCGAGACATCCTCGTTCGAGATCGTGGACTCACCTAACGGCGATGCGCGGGTAAGAGTCCAGGGCCGCAGTTACAGTCCGCCTGAATTATCTGGAATCGTTTTGCAGCGCTTGAAAGCCGCCGCTGAAGATTTCCTGGGCGAGCCAGTGACCGATGCGATCATCACGGTTCCGGCTTACTTTGATGACTCGCAGCGCCAGGCTACCAAGGACGCGGGAAAGATTGCGGGGCTGAACGTCGAACGTATTATCAACGAGCCCACTGCGGCAGCGCTCGCCTACGGCCTGGGAAAATCAGGGGTGGAGCGAATCGCGGTGTACGATCTCGGTGGAGGTACGTTTGATATCTCGATCCTCGAAATGAACGAGGGTGTGTTTGAGGTGCTGTCGACTTCCGGGAATACGTTTCTGGGTGGCGAAGACCTTGACGAACGCATCGTAAATTGGATGGCCGAGCAATTTTTCGCCGATGCAGGCATCGACCTGCGGCAGGATCGTCTGGCCCTGCAACGACTGAAGGAAGTGGCCGAACGAGCAAAATGTGAACTGTCGACTGCTACCGACACCACCATCAACCTGCCGTTTATCGCGGCCGATGCGAGCGGTCCAAAACACTTCAATAAGGTTCTCACGCGCGAGCAGTTTGAAAATCTGGTTACGGACCTGATCAGGCAGACGATTGAGCCCTGCCAACAAGCTCTTAAGGATGCCAAGCTGCAGCCGGGCGAAGTGGATAAAGTGATCCTCGTAGGTGGACAGACTCGGTCTCCGATTGTCGAACGCACGGTAGTCGAGATTTTCGGGAAAAAGCCTTCTGTGGAGATCAATCCCGATGAAGTAGTGGCAATGGGAGCGGCTATTCAGGGTGGCGTTTTGACCGGCGAGGTTAAGGACATTGTACTGCTGGATGTGCTGCCCTTAAGCCTGGGCCTGGAAACTCGGGGCGGGTTATTTACCAAAATTATCGAGCGCAACTCCACTATTCCACTTCGGAATAGTTTGACGTTCTCCACAGTCGTCGACAACCAGGGCTCGGTGGAAATTCATATTCTTCAGGGCGAGCGCGATTTGGCTGAAGGGAACCGTTCGCTCGGTAAATTTGAACTGGTGGGCATCCCGCCGAATCCACGGGGGGTGCCGCAGATCGAGGTTTCCTTCGAAGTCGATGCCAATGGCATTGTTTCGGTTTCGGCTCTCGACAAAGCAACTGGCCGGGCACAACAGATGAGGATTACGCCCAGTTCCGGTTTGCCTCCCGACGAGATTGAACGGTTGATTAAAGACGCCGAATCGTCTGCTGAAGCCGATCGTCAAGCAAAGGAAGCGGTCGTTCTGCGAAACAAGCTGGAGACGCTTTTGAGGAACACGCAAAAGTCGTTCACGAAGTTTGGCCGACTACTTTCAGATAACGATAAAAAAATTGCGCAGGGCGTTTTCACCGAAAGTGAAGCCGCCATCGGCCAGAATGACCTGGCGCAAATTTCACCGATACTTGGCAAGCTGGAACGTGTAGCGGCGGAGCTGGCAACTGCTATGATGAACCCCGAGAATGAGGGTTCAACGACTGAAATGGAAGAGAAGGGCTAGGCTGCTGAGGGACTGCGGAGTATAAGGTGGCGCTCTTTCTCCTTCCTAATTGGCGTCCTCTAACGGTCTTAACCAACAATTTTATACGAAAGGTCAGTGAAGTTTAGTAATGAGCAAGCGAGATTATTATGAGGTGCTGGGCGTCGCGCGTGCGGCGACCGACCAGGAGATTAAGAGTGCCTATCGGGGCCTGGCGCGACGTCACCATCCTGATGTAAATCATGGCGACGACACGGCTGAAGCGAAGTTCAAGGAAATTTCCGAAGCCTACACGGTGCTAGCGGACGCTGAACAGCGCCGCCGTTACGATCGATTTGGACACGCCGGAGTCTCGAACAGTGCCGGCGCCAATTGGGGCGCACCGGGCTTTGGCGGCATCGAAGACATCCTCGGCGATCTCTTCGGCTTTGGCGATGTATTTGGCGGATCTCGTTCAGGCGGGCGTCGCTCCAGCGCTCAGCGCGGTGCCGATCTCCGTTACGATCTGGAGATTACCCTGGAAGAGGCGGCGGCGGGAATGACCGCCCAGTTGCGCATCCCACGGTTGGAAAACTGCGAAGCCTGCAAGGGCGTCGGCGCTGCTCCGGGTACGACACCGGAGAACTGCCAAACCTGCGCCGGAGCAGGCCAGGTGCGCTATCAGCAGGGATTTTTCTCAGTTGCCAGAACCTGTCATGCCTGTCGTGGCGTTGGTCGCGTGATTAGTACGCCCTGCGAAGCGTGCAAGGGAGCCGGTCGCATCGAGCGCGAGAAGTCATTGGAAGTGAAAATTCCGGCCGGCGTTGAAACTGGTTCACGCATGCGTGTGCAGGGTGAAGGCGAGTCGGGCGCAAACAACGGCCCCGCCGGCGATCTCTATGTAGTCATTCATGTGTCCGAGCACGAACAATTCGAACGCCAGGGAAGCAATCTCTACTCGTCCGTGCCGATAACGTTTGCCCAGGCCGCGCTGGGAGCCGAGATTTCGGTCAACACCCTCGCCAACGAACAAAATCTGAAAATTCCTGTCGGCACGCAAACCGGCACTGTGTTTCGTTTGAAAGGTCAGGGCATGCCCGTCCTTGGCGGTCGGGGCAAAGGCGATCTCTTTGTCGCCGTCACAGTCGTCACGCCTACGAGTCTGACGCGTGAACAACGAAAGCTTCTGGAGCAGTTGGCAAATGTAGAAAGTAAGGATCTTGAAGATAAGGGTCTGGTAGATAAGGTGCGTGATATTTTTGGTTAGTGCCACCCTGTCCAGGGTAGGCACCTACGTGCATTCAACATCAGACGCAAGCTGATCGCTTGCTTTAATCTGGAGGGCTATGAGGTATTTTCCTCGGCTGGTATTACGGCTGTTTCTGGTCACAACTTTTCTTGGCATCAGTTTAGTAGTTGTTGCACAAGACAACATGGCTCGCTGGCAGAGTTTCGACTTTGCGAAATCTTCGCTGAAGGTCACCGATACCAAAGGGCTGTTCTTGGAAGACCTCAAGCTGATGCGCGGAATCGTCTTCGGACGACATGGGCGCATTTTCAAGGACGCCGAAATAAAGGGCTATCTGGAAGCGCAGGATTGGTATAAGGCAAATCCGGACTTCAGTAATGCCGATCTCAACGACGTTGAGCGCCGCAATCTGGATATTATTCGCGATGCGGAAGCACGACTGCATATGACCTTGCAGCCCGGCGATATGCGGTACTGGAAAACGCGCGCGCTAACGCCGAAGAAGCTGGGCTCGCACAGTGGAGCCGAGTGGCTCGTGTTGAAATCGGAGGTTGAGGCTATTCACGGCAAGCGTTTCGCCGAGGCCTGGCTGCAAAAGTATTTCGACGAGCGCTACTGGTACAAATCAAGCGACCAATTCAAGCCCGGCCTGCTTTCAGCTCTCGAGCAAAAAAATCTCGCGACCATAGCCGAAGCTCAGAAGCGGTCGCGCAAGATTGCCATCGCTCCGGGCGATATGGAGCTTTTTGAAAACAAACCGATCTCGACCCAGATGCTCCAGGGCTTGAGTCTCAACGAACTCAGATTACTGCGCAACGAAATCTATGCCCGGCACGGGCGGCAGTTTCAGGCGCCCTGGCTTTCGCAGTATTTCTTTAGCCAGCCCTGGTATGCACCCGACGAAAATTTCAAGGACGAAGAGCTGTCGGGCTTTGATAAGCAGAACGTTGAGACGATCGTCTCCTTTGAGAATCAGATCCATGATGATCTGGGCCGCAAGGCGATCACTCGGACTCTGCTGGATGGGTTGTTTGTAGAGGACGCCGCCAAGATGCGTCAGGAGATTTATGCCCGGCGAGGCAAGGTCTTTACCAAAGAGCCATGGTTTCAGAGCTACTTTTCCAGCTTTGCGTGGTACAAGGCCAACCCGGCTTTTACAGACGCGCAGTTGAGTGAGGTGGAGAAGCGCAACATCGCAACCATCGCCGCTTACGAGAAAAAGGCCACGAGCGCCCGCGATGTCATCGAAGGTTGATAAGGCCAACTCGGGTCTCGCGTGACGAGACCAAACAAAACGAAAGAAAAGAACTGAAGTCTCCGAGCCTCTGCGGGTAACGCAATTACCCGCGGAGGCTTTATAACTTGTAGCGCACACCCGCTCGACGCAGGGCTGCGTCTTCGACGTCGATATTCTGTAATCGCAAAGTTACGTCGGCGTTCAGATCAAGACCGGCGCGCTCGCCGGCCATCAACTTGACCGTCCCCGCCGCAGCAATCATGGCGGCGTTGTCTGTTGAGAGATGTGGCGAAGGGAAGTAAACGGGAAGACCGAGATTGTTAGCGGCTACGCTGGCAGCTTCCCGCAAAGCCCGATTGCACGCGACCCCGCCGGCTACGATCAGCGTTCGCGGTGAATACTCAGCGGCGAGACGCTCCGTAGTTCCCACCAACGAGCGGATCACGACGCTTTGAAAACTCGCAGCCAAATCCTTTATTGCCTGTGACGGTTCTTCCCCGTCGGTTGCAGGCTGCAATCCTGATTCCCGCACGTGCTTAGTCACAGCAGTCTTCAGGCCGCTAAAGCTGAAGTCGGGCCGGCCATCGCCCATGCGTGGAATTGAAAACTTTACCGCTTTTGGATCTCCCGCGCGTGCCAGGCGTTCGATGATTGGACCACCCGGATATCCCAGCCCAAGCAGCTTCGCTACTTTATCAAAGGCTTCGCCGGCAGCGTCATCTCGCGTGCGCGCCACAACTTTGTACTTGCGGGCCTCGGGCACAAAAAACAGATTTGTGTGACCGCCGGAAACGATTAAAGCGAGCGCCGGATACTCAATTGGAGGATTTTCGAAAGCGACCGAGTAGACATGGCCTTCAATATGGTTCACTCCGACGAGAGGTTTATCGAGTGCGAAGGCCATGGCTTTGGCATACGAGACACCCACCAGCAGCGAGCCTACCAGTCCCGGGCCGATGGTGACGGCGATGCCACCGAGCTCTTCTTTTGCCACCTGAGCGCGGGTGAAGGCCTCTGCCACGATTGGGACGATCTTGTCCAGATGTTCGCGCGAGGCAATCTCCGGCACGACTCCACCAAAGCGTTTGTGTGTCTCGATTTGTGAAGCGATTACCGATGAGAGGATCTCGCGCCCGTCGCGCACTACGGCCGCGGCCGTTTCATCACAGGAAGTTTCGATTCCAAGTACCAGCATGATGATCCTTATTAGCTACACAAAATTGGTGAAAGGATTCTATCAATGTTGCCTGGGCAGGAGAAACGCTCGCATCGGACGCTGGCGAAGAGGTGAGAATGTGGCCCGGCACAATTGGCCTTCTAAGCTGTTCTTGCAGCCGAGACGCGCTTCAGTCCTGCTGGCGCTCATAAAAGCTCAGAACTGAATCGCCCTGTTTTAGAATCCGTCGCAGCGCCAGCGTGCCCATCTCAGGTGGTAATTCTCGTTTGTAAAAGTGTTCGACAATGAGCAAGCCAGCCGGAGCGAGTAATTGAGAGGCAGAACCACCCAGTTCTCGAAGGACAGATAAATAGTCGTCTGCATATGGCGGGTCGAAATAAATAAGGTTCCACGCCGGGTCCTGGCGCTTGACTGCTCGTCGCAGAAACTTCACCGCAATTGACGAAACCACGTTCGCTCGATCGTCGGCTACTCGACATATCTCGAGGTTTGCGGCAATCAGTCCGCACATATCCGCTGAGCGGTCGACGAACGTAGCGCGTTCGGCGCCCCGCGACAGTGCTTCGATTCCCACCGCACCAGAGCCGGCGCAAAGATCCAGAAAGCGAGCCTCATGAATACGCGGTGCGAGCACGTTGAAGAGTGTCTCGCGCAAACGATCTGAAGTTGGTCGCGTCTCAATCGATGGCGGGCTCTTCAAATTTCGTCCGCGAAATTGACCAGCAATGATTCTCAATCCGGCTCCATCCGATACGCCTCGTGAAAGTGCACGTAATTGGTTTTCTTATTCCCGTCTCTCCGCGTGATGTGCAGCTAATTATTTCTACGAGGGTAAGGTTTCCAGTAGGCAGCACCAGGTTAACCAATCGCCGCCAGTCCGAACCTTGGATCCTCGCGCACGCGCTCAATCATCTTTTTTGTATCGATGGAGCGGGAGCGTTTGGCGAGGTAGCCTTCCGCTTCTCGACGCGCCAGTTCCAGAATCTGAATGTCTCGCACCAGATTCGCGATCCTGAATTCAGGCAGTCCCGATTGCTTCGTTCCCAACAGCTCTCCAGCGCCGCGCAGTTCGAGATCTTTTTCTGCGATGACAAATCCGTCAGTAGTTTTTTCCATGATTCCCAGGCGTTCTGCTGCAACGCTGGTCCTCTTTTCGGAACTCAGTAGCAGGCAATAACTTTTCTCCGCGCCGCGGCCCACGCGGCCCCGGAGTTGATGTAGTTGCGATAGTCCAAATCGTTCCGCGTGCTCGACAATCATTACCGAAGCATTGGGAACATCCACGCCGACTTCGATGACCGTGGTCGAGATCAGGATCCTGATTTCGCCGGCGACGAAGCGGCGCATGATCTCTTCTTTCTCAACGGGTTTCAAGCGCCCGTGCACGAGTCCGATGCTCAGTCTCGGAAACACCTTGTCGCGCAGATACTCATAGCGTTGCGTGGCATCCTTGAGATCGAGCTTTTCCGATTCTTCGACGAGCGGATAGACCACATAAATCTGGCGGCCGTTGATCAATTCTCGATCGATTACTTTCTTGACGGAACGCCGATCGTCAGGGCTGTCTCCGAAAACCAGAGTCTCAACCGGCGTGCGGCCCGGTGGTAATTCATCGATGACCGATACGTCAAGATCTCCGTAGACAGTCATGGCCAGCGAGCGCGGAATTGGTGTCGCCGTCATAACCAGCACATCAGGATTTAGTCCGCGTGCGCGTAGTTCAGCGCGCTGCATGACACCAAATCGATGCTGCTCGTCAATCACTGCCAGACCCAGCTTGTGAAATGAAACGGCTTCCTGAATCAGCGCCTGGGTGCCAATGCAGGCATGAATCTCTCCCGCAGCTAGGTCCGCGTGCAGCCTTCTCTTTTCAGTGCTGCTAATTGAACCTGTCAGCAGTTCCACTCGATACGGCGACTTGGCCAGTAATCGCTTGATGTTACGCGCATGCTGTTCCGCCAAAATCTCCGTTGGCGCCATCAAGGCGGTCTGATAGCCGTTCTCCATCGCAGCCAGCATCGCGATCAAAGCGACAATTGTCTTGCCGCTGCCCACGTCGCCCTGCAGCAGACGATTCATTGGTCCGGCTGACTGCATGTCCTTGAAGATCTCGATGACCACGCGTTTCTGGGCAGCCGTCAGCTTAAAAGGAAGTACCGACGCGATGCGGAGTTTCATCGCCTGATCAATCTTAATGGCCGCGCCTTTTGATTCTTTGATGCGCTGCCCGCGCTTCAATAGCAGCCCGAATGCGAGCCAGAAAAAGTCTTCGAAGATCAGCCGCAGATGAGCCGGACTGCGTGCATCCTCGTATTGCTGCAGCGAAGCAGTGTCTGGTGGAAAATGAATCTGCCGAAAGGCAGCGGCGCGATCAATCAGGGAGTTCCTCCGTCTGAGATCCGCCGGGAGAGTCTCAGGCATGCCGCCTTCGGGGATGGCAGCGAGAGTCGCATGGATGATCTCTCGCAGCTGTTTGGGACGCACTTCGCCGAGCTTGCGATAAACCGGCACACGTCGTCCGACATGAATCGCAGCCAATGTTGGATCGCTCTGAAAGTCCTGGGCGATAGCATCTGAGTGAGTCTCATCAGCACCTTCAGCAGCATCATTTGTTTGAGGCTCCGCTTCGGGCAGGACTTCAATCTCATCAGGCTTATTGAGCCGCAATGAAAAAGTATTGCGCCGCGAGTCCCATTCCCAGCGACCATAAACGACGAAACGTACGCCGCGTTCGAAGCGCTGCGTGTAGCTGGTGACGATCTGTTGTGCGTGGGGCCCCGAGAGAAAAGTCCAGACAACCACTGGTCTCCCGGTGCGCTCACGGTCAGTTGCCGAGATTTCGAAAATGAATAGCCGTTGGCGGAAAGATCGTTTGTTCCTGACCTCATAGCCTCCTGCGAGCTTCACGTAGAGTTCGAGCGAGGCCTCCATCCCTGCCTCAAGGTCGCTGATGCGGGCAAGGTTTGAACGGTCCTCGTAACGCATAGGAAGATAACTGAGCAGGTCTTCGACGCTGACGTCATTCGCGGACCGGTGGGAAGCAGTGCCGCTTAGTGCCTGGGCCAGTTTGGCTGCCGTTTTCTGTCCCAGCCGCGCGACCTTAAGCAGGTTAAGTTCATTGACTGGAGTGTTGAGGTTTATCGGGTCCGGCATTTCGCGCGATAATAGCACACGAGAATATCGCCATCAGCCTCGCCAAGTTTCGTTTGCGATACTCCCTCCCTCGAGATCGAGCGGTCGCCGAACTCGCAAAATGCTGAGGAGGAGTAGCGAATTCTATGCATGTATTTCTTGCGGGAGTCTGTTAAGCTTAGCGCTCACGATCAGAGAGCATTCGGCTGGTCCCAGGCGACTTCCCCCAAGGATACGTGTGATTTGCGCAAGCCAAACCTTGTGAGTAAAGTCTGGCGTCAGCAGACCAGCCGTGCTGAGCTTGGAAACCGTGAAAAGACTAATACGCTAACTGGAATTCACCGTAAAGATTTTGTCTCGAACTCCTCAAGAGAAGGGAAAAGATTACTTATGCGACATGAAAAATTAGTTCTGGTGTGTTTGCTATTTGCTGTGTGCCTGACTGCAGCTTGTGTCTCCGGGACGCAAACCAGCAATGGCGGGGCCAAAAAGAAGAAAGGGCCCAATGAACCGGTTGTAATCGGCTTTTCAATGGATACTCTTAAAGAGGAGCGCTGGCAGCGAGACAAAGAACTGGTGGAAAAACGCGCTAAGGAAGTTGGCGCGACGGTAAACATTCAAGTCGCTAATGGCGATGACAATCTGCAGATCAAGCAGGCTGAAAATTTGTTGACTCAGAATATTGACGTGCTAATTGTTGCCCCACATAACGGCGAGGTGGCTGCCTCGATTGTCGAAGCCGCTCATCGCCAGGGCGTACCCGTGATCAGCTACGATCGCTTGATCAAGAATGCCGACGTCGATCTGTACGTGTCGCATCAGGTTGTCAAGATGGGCGAGATGCAGGCGAAGTACCTGCTGGATCACGTCAATAAAAAGCCGGCGAACTTTGTCATCGTGGGCGGCTCACCCACCGATAACAATGCTCTGTTACTGCATCAGGGGCAGATGAACATCCTCAAGCCGGCTGTCGATCGCGGCGACGTGAAAATTGTGACGGACCAATACGCGAAGGAGTGGCAGGCAAGCGCGGCCCTTAACATTGTAGAGAATGCGCTGACTCAGGCGAATAACCAGGTTGACGCGGTCATTGCTTCGAATGATGGCACGGCTCGCGGCGCCATTCAGGCTCTTGAAGGTCAGAATCTGGCAGGCAAGGTTTTGGTTTCAGGGCAGGATGCTGATCTTGCTTCGCTGACCTTGATTGTGCTGGGCAAACAGACGATGACTGTTTACAAGGCGATTCAGCCGCTGGCCAACGCGGCCGTGGATGCCGCGATAAAATTTGCGCGGGGTGAAAAGGTTGACACGGTTGACACCATCGACAACGGACGGAAAGCCGTGCCGTCGATTCTGCTGGAGCCCGTGGCGGTCGATCGCGCTAATCTGGTCAACACGGTGGTTAAGGATGGCTATCATACGCTGGCGGAAATCTGCGCCAATGTACCCCCGGATAAGTGCCCCAAGCCGTAGTACGAAGAAGTCAGGGTGTAGGGAAACTTGAGACCTGAAACAGCAATCAATGTCTTCTAACGCTGCAACCCCATTTCTGGAGATGCGCTCGATCACGAAAACCTTTCCTGGTGTTCGGGCGCTGGATGGGGTTTCTTTCGATCTGCAGCGCGGTGAATTGCATGCTCTGGTGGGGGAAAATGGCGCCGGCAAGTCCACCCTGATGAAAATTCTCGGCGGCGTCTATCCCTATCCCGAGTACGGAGGCGAAGTAGTCATCGAAGGTGAGGTGCACCGGTTTGGTGGCGTGCGCGATGCGGAACGAGCGGGCATCGCCGTCATTTTCCAGGAACTATCGCTGGTCAAGGAAATGAGCGTCGGCGAAAATATTTTCCTTGGCCGCGAGCCACGCCGCTTTGGCGTCATTCGTTGGCAGGAACTATACCGCCGCGCGCAACAATTGCTCGACGATGTTCACTTAAAGATTGATCCGCACACGCCGATTCGCAATCTCGGTATCGGCCAGCAGCAGTTAGTTGAGATTGCCAAAGCGCTTTCCCACGAAGCTCGCATCCTCGTTCTTGACGAACCAACCGCGGCCCTGACCGACGCTGAAGTAGCTACTCTTTTCGGCATCCTTAATAAATTACGCGCTCGCGGCGTCGGAATGATCTATATCTCGCACAAGTTGGAGGAAGTTTTCAACATCAGTGATCGCATCACTGTGCTGCGCGATGGCCGCACGGTTGATACCAAGGCTACTAGCGAACTCGATGAGGCACAGGTGATTGCGCGCATGGTGGGTCGAGAGGTCGGGGACATCTTTCCCGCGGTCGATCACGAACACGGCGAAGTGGTTTTTGAAGTGCGTCATTTGAGTGTGGACGATCCTTCCATTACCGGCAAGCGTCTGGTTAAGGACGTGAGTTTTTCCGTGAGTCGCGGCGAAGTGCTCGGCATCGCCGGGCTCATGGGCGCGGGTCGCAGTGATTTACTAATGGGAATTTTTGGCGCACATGCGGGAGCCATCTCGGGCGAGATTCGGGTCAACGGCAAGGAAGCTCGCATCACCAGTCCTGCTGAAGCCATCAAACAGGGAATTGGTTTTGTTACCGAAGACCGCAAGCGATTTGGCCTGGTGCTGGACCAGAGCATTCTCAAGAATATGACGCTGGCAGGCCTGAAAAAGATTTCGGGGCGGTTTGTTACCAACCTTGGGGCCGAGGCGGCCGCGGGTGAGCGCTCGATGAAAGAGTTACGCGTCAAAGCGAATTCCGTTTTCACCATCGCCAATACACTCTCGGGCGGCAATCAGCAAAAGGTTGTGCTCGCGAAATGGTTGTTGACGAACCCGCGGGTCTTGTTTCTGGACGAACCTACGCGCGGCATCGATGTAGGCGCTAAGCAGGAGATCTATGCGCTGATTAACCGGCTTGCCAAAAGTGGGTTGGCCATTGTGCTCGTATCTTCCGAGCTACCTGAAGTGCTCGGCCTGGCCGACCGGATCATGGTTTTACACGAGGGGCGCATGACTGGCGAGTTTACCCGCGCAACAGCGACTCCGGAAAAAGTGATGGCCTGTGCCACAGGGCATAAGCAGCAAGCGGCGTAAGCGAAGTCGCTGATGATCTATCCACTGGTCAGAGCGTTGCTTGCATGATCAATTAAGCGGTTATCCAGGTTGTCGAATGAGGCGCGCCGTCATCGCGTCAAAACATCTCGTGAGGATTAAATGAGCCAGCAAGAAAACAGCCCCACCGTTGACCGGCCGCCCACTAATTCCGATCTAACCACTGATGACGCGACTGTAGTGCGGCAGACAAAGATCGGGAACTTCAAAATCTCCACCGATGTGCTGCGAGCCTACACGATGGTCTTCGCGTTAATCGCGATCTGGGTCTTCTTTCATTATTCAACCGGACGCATCTTTTTCGAGCCGCGCAACTTTTCGAACCTGATGCGGCAGACTTCGGTTACCGGAGTGATCGCGGTTGGGATGTTAATGGTGATTGTCACCGGTAACATCGACCTTTCGGTTGGTTCCGTGGTTGGTCTAGCTGGAGGCATCGCGGCGATTGCGCAGGGCTGGCTGGGTTGGGGCCTGGTACCGTCGCTGTTGGCCGGTATCGGCGCCGGTATCGTCATCGGAGGGTTTCACGGTTCCCTCGTGGCCTATATGAACATTCCGGCGTTCATTGTCACGCTCGGCGGTTACCTGGCCTGGCGGGGTGTCATTCTGGGCTTAAGTAAGGGCGAAACGATCCCGCTCAAGCTGCAGGCCTTCAAGTCCATCGGTCAGGATTACGTCGGCCCGATGGTGGGCTGGACCCTCGCCGGGCTGGCAGTCATGGCTCTCATTTGGATGAATGTGGCACGCATCCGGGGACGGATGCGACATGGACTGGGCGTAGCTAAAACCGGCAAGACAATTCTGCAGATTTTGCTACCCGCGCTGGTGATTGTCGGCTTCATCTACATGATGAATTCCTATAATGGAATTCCCATACCCGTTCTGATATTGCTGGTGGTCGCTTTGGCGGGTGCGTTTCTTACCCAGAACACGACGTTCGGCCGGTACCTTTATGCAATCGGGGGCAATCCCGATGCAGCGCGACTGTCGGGCATAAGCTTACGCAAACATGTCCTGGTGGTTTACATGATCATGGGTGCGCTGACGGGTCTGGCGGCGATCATTTACACAGCGCGCGTCGGCAGCGCCTCACCAGATGCAGGCCAGCTGCTGGAACTGGATGCGATCGCCGCCTGCGTCATTGGTGGCACCAGCTTGATGGGCGGTCGAGGCACTGTGTTTGGAGCCATTCTCGGCGCCCTGATCATGGCCAGTCTTGATAACGGTATGTCGCTCAAGAACGTTGAGCCTTATATGCAGAACATTATCAAGGGTGCCATCCTAGTGGCCGCGGTTGGTTTGGACATGGCCGGTCGTAAGCGCGGCTGAAACCTTTAACCACCGGGAACGCACGGCATTTTCAAGGATCAGTTCAAGGTGAATAGAATTTTCTAAATGACCGCATTAATTATCCACGGACACTTTTATCAACCTCCGCGCGAGAACCCCTGGACCGGATTAATTGACCAGCAACCGAGTGCGCATCCCTATCACGACTGGAACGAGCGGATTCACGCTGAATGCTATCGGCCCAATGCCTTTGTGCATCGAGGCGTCGATGCGGATGGACTCCAACAGTCCAGCAACAATTACACAAACATAAGTTTCAACTTTGGGCCAACCCTGCTGTCCTGGCTCGAGCAGCACCATCCGTTGACTTATCAGCGGATTCTCCAGGCTGACAAAGAGAGTGCGGCTGCCCGTGGTGGTCATGGAAACGCCATCGCACAGGCTTATGGCCATGCGATTCTGCCGCTCTGCAACGCTCGTGATCGTCTGACCCAGGTGTTGTGGGGACTGGCTGACTTTCGCTTTCGCTTCGGTCGCGAGCCCGAAAGCATGTGGCTGCCCGAAACCGCTTGCGACCCTGAAACTCTCGATTTATTGATCGATCAGGGCATGCGCTATGTCATTCTTGCGCCCGGACAGGCAGCTCGAGTTCGCGAAGCGGAAGGGGAGTGGTGCAACGTTTCAAATAGCGTCGATACCACTCGCGCCTACCGCTATCGGCACTCGCAGCAACCGGGACGATCCCTGGCGGTCTTTTTTTATGATGGGCCACTGGCGCAAGCAATCGCCTTTGAAAAGGTGTTGCAGTCGAGTGAAGTTTTAGTGGGCATGATCAAACAGGCTTCAATGCGGGGCCCGTTGGTGAATGTAGCGACGGACGGCGAGACCTATGGTCATCATTTTAAATTTGGCGATCTGGCGTTGGCCCACGCGTTGGAAATCGAAGCCGCGGATCAGGGGCTTTGCGTGACCAACTACGGAGAGTTTCTTGATCGACACCCTCCGGAGCTGGAGGTGGAGATCAATAACGGCCCCAACGGTGAGGGCACTTCGTGGAGTTGCGCTCACGGCGTCGGCCGGTGGCAGCGTGATTGTGGCTGCCATACGGGTGGCGAGCCGGGTTGGAATCAGAATTGGCGTGGCCCTCTACGAGCAGCGCTCGATGTTCTGAGGGACCACGTGGCCGCGCAGTTTGAAACAGAAGCCGCTGTACTGCTTTGCGCGCCGTGGCGGGCCCGTAATTCTTACGTGAAGTTCATTCTCGATCCCGGCACGCGTGAGGACTTTCTGGCAAACGAGGCGAGCAGACATCTTTCGATTAAGGAGCAGGCTCGAGTTTTCACTTTGCTCGAAACACAAAAATTCGCCCTCCTGATGTACACAAGTTGCGGTTGGTTCTTTTCCGAAATATCAGGCATCGAGACGGTGCAAATAATGCAGTACGCTGCGCGCGTAATTCAGTTGACGGAGGAATTGGGTCTGACTGCGCCGGTGGATCGCTTCATGGAATCGTTAGCTTCAGCAATCAGCAATCTGCGCGAACACGGCAATGGCGCGGACATCTATCGTCAGTTCGCGGCACGCACGAAAGATCTCTCGCCGGCCGCCTTATGACGTTTTGGCTCGGAGTTAATTCGAAATAACCGATGGAAAAGAATTCGCCGCGGAAAAAAACCGGGAAGAAAACGAGTTCCAGTTCGGTCAGGCAACGACCGGCCGATGAAGCGGCGACACAAACCGCGTCACTCGAGCTTCCCCTCGTCGAACGCTCTCAACTGAAAGCCTTCCTGTCCCTCAAGCACGACAATCCGCATTCACTTTTGGGCGCACACTTTGTCCCGGGCGGTGTGGTAGTGCGCGCATTCAGGCCGGAAGCCGAAAAGATCGAGGTGTTGATTGGAAACAGGGAGCCCCAGTCGATGAATCGGATCCACGAAGCTGGCCTGTTTGAAATCGGTGTCCCTGGTCTGACCTCGATTCCGCAGTATCGTCTTAAGGTCCATTATCCGCACGACGTTACTAACGTTCAGCGCGACGCCTACGCCTTCCTGCCCACGCTTGGTGAGCTTGATCTCCATCTGTTCGCTGAAGGAAAACACAATCGCATTTATGAAAAGTTGGGTGCTCATGTTCGCAAGGTGGGGAGCACTCCGGGCGTTAGTTTCGCCGTTTGGGCGCCGAGCGCGGCCGGAGTTAGCGTGGTCGGCGATTTCAACGGTTGGGATGGGAGACTTCATCAGATGCGCCGCTTGGGTGGCTCGGGAGTCTGGGAAATCTTTATCCCCGAATTGGCGCCCGGTTCGTTGTACAAATATGAGATTCGCGGGCGCCGCGGACTGCCCTTCTTGAAAGCCGACCCCTACGCCAACAATACGGAAGTGCCCCCGCTGACTTCCTCCGTCGTGTACCAGCAAACCTATCGCTTTGGCGATGCCAAATGGCTTGCCGCTCGCAGCGGTCGCGAGCACTACCGGCAACCCCTTTCCATTTACGAACTTCACTTTGGCTCGTGGCGCCGCCTCGCCGAGAAGGAAAATCGTCCGCTGCAGTATCGCGAGATGGCTGCGCTGTTGGCTGACTACGTAATCGAGATGGGATTCACGCACGTCGAATTTTTGCCGCTCAAGGAACATCCATACGGACCCTCCTGGGGTTATCAGGTCAGTAACTATTTTGCTCCTTCGGCTCGCTATGGCGACCCTGACGACCTGCGCTACTTGATAGATTATCTGCACCAGCGCGGCATCGGCGTGATCATGGATTGGGTGCCGGCGCATTTCCCCAAAGACGCTTTTGCGCTCGCGCGTTTTGACGGCACCGCACTCTACGAACATCTTGATCCGCGCAAAGGCGAGCACCCCGATTGGGGCACCTACATTTTCAATTACGGCCGCAATGAGGTGCGGAACTTTCTTTTGAGCAATGCTATCTACTGGTGCAAAGAGTTTCACGTCGACGGGTTGCGCGTCGATGCGGTCGCCTCGATGCTTTATCTTGATTACAGTCGCAAGGACGGCGAATGGGAACCGAACGAGTTTGGCGGACGGGAAAACCTCGAGGCTGTTTCGCTCTTCAAAGAGTTAAACGAGGTCATTCATCGAGAGTGTCCCGGCGTGATGATGATCGCTGAAGAATCGACATCCTGGCCACAGGTTACCCAGCCTGTCTATGCCAACGGCCTGGGTTTCGACTTCAAGTGGAACATGGGCTGGATGCACGACACGCTGAAATATTTTGAAACGGATCCCCTGTTTCGCGTAAGCAATCATAACGCGCTCACCTTTGGTCTGCTGTACGCCTGGAGCGAAAACTTCATTCTCCCGTTCTCGCATGACGAAGTCGTGCACATGAAAGGCGCACTGCTGAATAAAATGCCGGGCGACCAATGGCAGAAGTTCGCCAACCTGCGCGCCTTGTACGGGTACATGTGGGCCCACCCCGGAAAGAAGTTACTTTTTATGGGAGGCGAGTTTGGCCAATGGCGCGAATGGAATGAAACCGTGAACCTTGATTGGCATTTGTTGGATCTGCCGGTGCATGCCGGAGTCCGCCGGTTAGTGCACGACTTAAACTTGATCTATCGCGACGATCCCGCGCTCTGGGAAGCCGATGGAAAGCCCGAAGGATTTCGCTGGATTGAAGTAGATAATGGGGCTGAAAATATTTTGGCGTTCAGCCGCAACTCTCCTGCAACCGGGCAGCAGCTAATCTGCGTTTCCAACTTTTCGCCAGTGGTGAAGGAAGCTCATCGGATCGGGTTGCCGCGCGCCGGTGAGTATAAGCAGTTGCTGAACACCGACGATGAAGCCTACTGCGGCGGTGGCTTTGGTGTGGTTCATAGTATCAACGCTGAGGCGATTCCCTGGCAGGGACATGAATTTTCAGCGGAGATGTTTTTGCCGCCACTCGCCACCATGTGGTTTGCGGCGCCACCGGAGTAACCAGGCGTTCGTAGTCCCGACTTCAGTCGGGTTGTTCCCAGGCTAAGAGCCCGCCTAAAGGCGGCACTTTAAGCACCTGGGGCTGAGCGACTACTGATTGGGTTTTGATTCCAACTTGTCGAGTCGTTCTTCAACATCGCGGAGATCAGCTCGGTTATCGTAAGTAATCGCCACGAGGCGATCCAGCCGTTTCGTCAAATCACGTTTGGTCTCGAGCACTTCACGCTTGGTCTCAAGAATTTCTTTTAGAGCCCGTTCCCAGATTGGTTTGGTATCGTAGGAACGAATCTCAAGTCTCTCCACTCTCGAGTCCAGGTCGCGAATAGCGGAGTCAACTCCGTCAAAGCGAGTGTCCATCGCATCAAAGCGAGCGTCCATCGCATCGAAGCGGGCGTCGATCGCATTGAAGCGAGTGTCCATCGCATCGAAGCGCCCAAATACACGCTCTTCAAATGATCGACCGCCATTGATGTCTTGAGTATTTTCTTCGCTCACGGCTGGATTATCCTCCTGATTACGACTGCATTCAAGTTTTCAGTTGAAAGCAATGCCTAAGTTCTTGATGGTGTTGAGCGTTGAACGGAAAACCTGGCAGCGAGTTGACTGAATATTAAAACCTTGGTCCCTTACTTGTCCAGGTTACTAGTCGCTCAAGAGTCGATCGGCGGCAAAGCGCCATTGCGTCTTTGGTTACGTCGCCGCTCATCGTGTATCTTTCGCAACAATATGATCAATTGGGCAGAAATCCGCAGCCGCTTCCCTGTGACCGAGAAAGTGGCTTACCTGAATGCAGCCGCCGCCGGCCCGCTGGCCCGGGGGACCATGGATGCTGCGACCGGCTATTACCGGCAGATGACCGAGGATGCCGATCAGCACTGGGACGAATGGTTGACCAGACGCGAAAAAGTGAGAGCCCAGGTGGCTGGCTTCATAAATGCTGAGCCGGATGAAATCGGATTAACCACCAACACCTCTTCCGGCATGAACGTAATCGTCGATGCGCTGGCCGGGAGCGGCGAGGTTATCTCTAGCGAATTGGAGTTTCCGGTCTCGACGATTTGCTGGCTGCATCGAGGGATACCGGTTCACCTCTTGAAAGCCCCGGCTGGCGAAGTGCGCCTGGACGATATCAGCGGTGCCATGAATAACAAGACCGGCGTCATCTCGCTCAGTCATGTGCAATTCTCGAACGGTTTTCGCAGCGACCTCATGGCGCTCGGACAAATGAAAGCCAACCACCAGTTGGTAATAAACGCGAGTCAGTCAGCCGGCGTCTTCGAGATCGACGTGAAGCGCATGAAGATCGATGCGCTGAGCGCTACGGGTCACAAGTGGCTGCTGGCAGGCTATGGGTCAGGGTTTGTTTTTCTTAGCAGGGAACTGCAGGAACGTTCGCGGCCACGGGGAATTGGCTGGCTGAGTGTCGAGGATCCGTATGCGATGCAGAACAGTGAGATTCATTTGCGTTCCGATGCTGCGGCGCGAGTCGAGTTGGGTTGTCCTCATTTTGCAGGCATGTTCGCGCTGGGGACATCAGTCGAAATGATGAGTGAGATCGGCGTGACCAACATTGAGGAGCGAGCTTTGTCTCTGAATCGCTACCTTACCGAGCGGCTGATCAGTTCCGGTTATCGGGTGCTGTCGCCGCTGCGTGAGGAAGGATTTCGTTCTGCTGAAACGCTGGTTGAAGTCCTGAACCCAGGTGGCATCGTGACAGCCATGGCCAAGCGTGGAGTTATAGTGACGGAAAAGCCCCAGGGCATTCGAGTGGCGACTGACTTTTTTAACAACGAAGCGGATGTCGATCGATTGCTGGAAGCCTTGGGCGAAGCGAACCGCTAGTTTGTGTTCGCTGAGATTGTTGGGCTAGCGTCTCGCGGCAGTTGGTGTTACGAGATTAGCGTGACTTGGTCTTCCCCCGTGGCTTGGCTGCGCTCTTAGGTCTGCGCGTCACGCTCTCTTCATTCTTACTGCAAAAATATTTGTGACAGAGTTGGATGAATCCCTCGAGCATGGGCGATTCATATCCGCCGGCGAGTCTCGCCAGGCCCAGCTGCCAATTTATCTGCGCTCCTTCAATCCACCAGCGCACCAGCCGTCCTTTTTCCACTTCTTCGATGACCGACTGTAGCGGGATCACGCCCACTCCCATATCCTCTTCAACCATGCGCTTAATCGCAGCCAGGCGGCTAAGTTCCATAGAGATGGTTGGCTTGACGCCGGCCTGTGCAAAAAATTCGTCGATTAATCGGCGGGTATTACCGCCGCGCTCGCCGAGGATTAGTCGCTCTCCCGCCAGGGCGTAAGCGCTGACTGTACGTTGCCGTGCCTGCGCATGTCTCGGCGAAGCGATTGCCACTAGTTGATCCTCATTTAGCCGTTCAGTATGAATCCCGCGGGCCACTACCGGCAGTGACACGAAGGCGATATCGATTTCAGCCGCAAGAATTTGTTGTACCAGTGCATCGCTGGTGCCCGAGGTCACTGAGACATCGGCGTTAGGATAACGCTTGCGCATTTCCTTTAAAATACGCGGCAGCAGATCGGAGGTGACGCCTGCCGAAGCGCTGCCGATACGAAGACGGCCGCGCTTGGCCCCTGCCAGTTCGGCGATTTCTTCAAGCGCCGCGTCATGTTCAATCAGAATGTGGCGAGCTCGTTCGAGCAGCTTTTCGCCGGCCTCGGTCAGGATCACATTGCGCGGCGCGCGAATAAAAAGCTTGGCGCCCACTTCGTTTTCAAGTTGCCGGATTTGCATGCTGACAGCTGCCTGTGTGACATGCACGCGCACAGCACCGGCAGTAAACGTCCCCGATTCTGCGATGGCCACGAATGCCCTCAGTTGTCTGATTTCCATCTCAACCTCATCCTATTACGCGAGATTATCATAACGATAAAATCTTTTAGTTTCCATTATATGTCACGCTTTCCTAGAATGACCAAGAGCAATAGAACGTTACCTTTTTTACCTCGGTTCAGCAACGGATTGAGTACGCTTTTATGGCCACTACTGCACAGAGGTCAGCGGATTCACCGGCCCCCCGACGCGGTCAACCGCGAGAAATCTTTGCAGGCGTAGATGGCGGGGGTACCAAAACCCATGCCGTAGTGATGGACGACGCGGACAAGATTTTGGGTGAAGGTTACGCTGGTCCATCCAATCCACTGCGCGTTGGCATTACCGGCGCAGCGGCCGCAATCAGAGAGGCCCTGGACCGGGCGTGTGCCGCGGCCCGCATCCGCCGGTCTGAGATAGCGGCGATCGAAATCGGGCTGGCCGGTGCGCGCCGCAAAGAACTCAGCGCGCGCATGACCGAGGCTCTGGAAGCTCTTGGTATTCGCGAACTGGAAGTGGTGGGCGATGCCGAAATAGCTTTGTTCGGGGCCACCGACGGCGAACCCGGAGTGGTTGTTATCGCCGGAACCGGCTCAGTTAGTTGTGGAGTTAACGCGCGGCATCGCTCAGCCCGGGCAGGTGGCTGGGGGCCGATGGCCGGCGATGAAGGCGGCGGTTCCTGGATTGCGCGGCGTGCGTTGAGCGCCATTGCCCGCGCAGCCGACGGTCGTGGCCCGGAGACATCGTTGGTGGCCGCCTCTTGTGCTTACTTTCATGTGTCAACCGCAGACGATCTGGCTACTGCGCTTTACGCCCCAACGATGACAAACGAGCGCATCGCGGGATTTGCGAAATTTGTAATCGAGGCGGCCAACGATGACGATTCAGTAGCTCGCGAAATAATTACCGAAGCGGGCCGGGAGTTGGGCATCGCCGCCGCTGCAGTAATTCGCGGCTTAAAGATGGAGCAGGAGAGTTTCCAAGTAGCTTTTGTTGGAGGCGTATTCGCTGCCGGGGAAATGCTGCTCGAGCCGCTGAGAAAAGAAGTGGAACGAGTCGCAGCCAAGGCTTACCTGGCGCCACCGCGCTTCGGGCCGGCAGTAGCCGCCGCTCGCATGGCGCGCGAACACAATGCAAGTGTAGCGGTGGCTTAGCTTCTGCGAAACTTTCGAGGTCGTAATTCTTTCTAAAAACACAGATGCCTTTTATTCGGTCCTTAAGTTTAAAGTCTTACCAATCATAAAATGTTTTCTATGGATAATGCTCGCTTAGACTCGAATGCGCTTCCAATAACCGAACAAGAAAATCCGCGAACAACTAATCTTAGCTCGCTGTCGGCGGCTGAGATCGTTCGCCTCATGAACGAAGAAGATTCCCTGGTTGCGGCCGCTGTCGGCAAGGTTCTGCCGGAGATAACGCGGGCCGTCGAGGGAATAGTGACCCGTTTACGCAACGGAAGATTATTTTATATCGGCACGGGTACCTCCGGTCGATTGGGAGTGCTCGACGCTTCGGAGTGTCCGCCAACCTTTGGCGTTCCGCCTGACATGGTCCAGGCGATCATCGCCGGCGGTTATGAGGCTTGTTATCGTGCTGTCGAGGCCTCCGAGGACGACGCCGCAGCGGGTGAACAGGATCTGCGGGCGCGTTGTTTCAGTAAAGATGACGTGCTGGTGGGAATCGCGGCGTCGGGCCGAACGCCCTACACTTTGGGTGCTGTTACCTACGCCGCTGCTCTGGGGGCGCTCACGATTGCTATCACTGTCACGCCGGAATCTCCTATAGTCGCAGCGGCCGAAATCAGTATTGTACCGGTGGTTGGTCCTGAAGCAGTCGCCGGCTCGACTCGATTGAAGGCCGGCACCGCCCAGAAGATGGTGCTTAATATGTTGTCGACGGCGAGCCTGGTGCGACTGGGTTACATTACCGGCAACCGCATGACTAACGTGCAGACCCGGAATTCGAAACTGCGGGCACGGGCAGTGCGGATCTTGATGGCCGAGCTTGGAATTGACGAAGATGCCGCGGCCGCGGGTCTTGATCGCGCCAGTGGGAATCTACCAGCCGCGCTATTGATGGCGCAGGAAGGCTGTTCACTACCAGCCGCCGAGCGCGCGCTGGCTGCGTCTGGTGGCGTCGTAAGTCGCGCCGCTGAAATTCATCGAGTGACAAACCACAAAGAAGATCAATGAAACCCCTCGATCTGGTAATCATTTTTGGCTACTTAATTGGCATCACACTGTTCGGTGTCTGGTTCTCGCGCAAGCAGGAAACGACACGCGACTATTTTCTGGGCGATAGAACGGTGCCCTGGTGGGCCATCGCTGCTTCCATAGTAGCGACCGAAACCTCGACGATTACCTTCATCTCCGTGCCGGGAATTGCTTTCGCGCGCGGAGGGAATTTCGAATTTCTACAACTCGTCATGGGTTACATGGTCGGCCGGGTAGTCATTTCGCTGCTTTTCATCCCTTCGTATTTTCGCGGCGAGCTCCTGACGGTTTACCAGCTACTCGAGCGGCGCTTTGGCAATCGCATCAAGATGCTGGCGGCCTCGCTGTTCGTCGTGATGCGTAACATCGCGGATGGAATTCGATTGCTGCTGACAGCCTTTGTATTGGCGGCGGTCTACACGGCGTTTCAGCCACAGGCGAACACCGAGACGATCGTGATCGCATCGGTTGTGCTGCTCGGCGTCGTAATGATTATCTTCACTTATTTTGGCGGCATGGAGGCGGTCATTTGGGTTGAGGTGGTTCAGCTGGGAATTTACCTGGCCGGCGCTGCGATGGCCGGGTTGGTTCTCGTGATGGCTATTAAGGGCGGCTGGCCTGAGGCAATTTCTCTCGGCGAGCAATATCACAAATTCAATTTTATTGACTTTGGCATAAGACCTACGATCTACGCATTCAAGGCGCCATTTACCAGTGGGGCCTGGTCGTTTACGCTGCCTATCGATCTGACCAAGACGTACACTTTCTGGGCCGGCCTTTTGGGTGGCTGCTTTCTGACCATGAGCACCCACGGCACCGATCAATATCTGGTGCAACGCTATCTATGTACTGACAAACCGCGGCGGGCCGCAGCCGCACTTTTGTCCAGCGGCGCGATAGTGTTTGCGCAGTTCGTTGGATTTCTGTTCATAGGTGTGCTGCTGTTTGCGTTCTATGCGCCGCAAACCGATCCTGGATATGGAGCGCTGGCCGCAGGGGCTGCCACCCTCCCTTTAGGTGGTGTCTTTCAAGCCGTGGGAGGCGACCGTGTCTTTCCTGATTTCATAACCAAGTTCATGCCATCAGGGCTTTCAGGTCTGGTGGTAGCGGCGATCTTTGCCGCAGCTCTGTCGTCTTCTCTTAATTCAATCGCTGCAACGGCTCTTAACGATTTGTACAAACCATTCCGGCCGCATCGTGATGACAAACATTACCTGCGCGTGTCGCATTGGTTGACGCTGCTCTGGGGTGTTCTGCAGATCGGTGTCGCGTTGATCGCGATGCGTCAGAATCGCTCGGCCCTCGATCAGGCTTTGTCGATCGCTTCCTTGATCAACGGGCCGGTTCTCGGGGTATTTTTGGTTGGGACCTTTCTCCGTAAGGTGAGCGAGCCACCGGCGCTGATAGGCATGATCGTTAGTATTGTAGTGATGTTGTACGTCCGCTTCTGGACGCCAATCGCCTGGACCTGGTATGTCCTGCTCGGCAGTATCATAACGTTACTGGTTGCCTGGCTCGCGAGTTTTGCTTTTGCGGCTACGCCCATCGACCAGCAGAACGAACTTTCGCCTTCCGCATCCGGCCGGAAATAGATTCCCTGGGCTTAGCTTAAATGAAATTTCAAATCAGCAAGAGTAAGCCGCGGACTTTCCTGGCGTTGGTGTTGCAGGTGTTGCTGCTTTGCGCCCCGGCCACAGTCCTCGGCCGAGCCGCTGGAGTTAAGAACGCTGCTTCCGCCAAACCGTATTCATCAATTCCCAGCCGAGATGCAATCAAGTGGGCTGACAAGCAATTGCGGCGGATGTCGCTCGATGAAAAGATCGGCCAGTTAATCGCGGTTGGAGTCAACGCAACGTTTCTGAATCAGGACAGCGAAGCTTACCGCGCCCTGTGTCATCAGGTAGTCGACAATCACATTGGCGGTATAATTCTTTTTCGCGGCCCGGTCTATGAATCGGCGATGCTTGTGAATCGCATGCAGCAGCTGGCCCGGTATCCGCTTTTGGTCTCCGCTGATCTCGAAGCCGGTGCCGGGATGCGTTTCGACGACACGGTCAACTTCCCCTGGAACATGGCGGTCGCCGCTACTGGAAATCCCGACTATGCGCGGCGGCAGGGCGAAATTACAGCCCGCGAAGCGCGCGCTCTCGGCATTCAGCAGATCTATGCGCCTGTAGTTGACGTTAACAACAACGCGGCCAATCCGGTCATTAACGTTCGATCTTATGGCGAGGATGCCGCGGAGGTAGCGCGTTTCGCCGCAGCTTTTACTCAAGGGGCACAGCACGGTGGAGTGATCGCTACCGCGAAACATTTTCCCGGACATGGTGATACCGCAGTCGATTCACATCGCGGCTTACCGGAAATCGATGTCGATCGGGCGCGGCTGAATAGTATCGAACTGGTGCCGTTTCAGGCGGCGGTCTCTGCCGGAGTTGGCGCAGTGATGACGGGCCACATCGGCTTGCCCCGAATTGACGCAACCGTAGTGAAGCCTTTGCCGAAAGAGATTAAGGGCAAGCCCGTCGATACCAGCGAGGCGGGGGAAATCGAGGCGCAGGGAACGATGCCCGCAACCATGTCGCCAATCCTGGGTGGGATTCTCCGAAATGATCTGCACTTCCATGGCATGATCGTGACCGACGCACTGAGCATGAGTGGGCTGACAATATATTTCACTCAGGAAGAGGCAGCGGTTAGGGCGCTGGAAGCCGGCGCCGACTTATTATTAAAACCGGCTGACGCGGATGCTTCGCTCCGTGGAGTACGAGCTGCGGTGCTCTCCGGGCGTTTGACGGAAAAGCGAGTTGAAGATTCGGCTCGCAAGCTTTTGGCCGCAAAATATGATCTCGGTTTGAAAAAAGATCGCATCACGCCGCTCGATCAGATAGACAGCGTGGTGGGAAGTCCCGATGTGCTCGCGCTGGCGCGAGAGATTGCCGAGCACGCCGTCACTCTCGTGCGAGATGAAGACAAGCAGGTGCCGCTTGCGATCAAGCCGGAGCGGCGGATTTTTAATCTGGCGATCACGAATGGTGACGATCGACTGACCATTACAAATGCGTTTGTGGGAGCCATGACGCGCGGCGGAGTCAAAATCGAAACCGTGGTTCTTGACGATCGCTCGGCGGACGCTGAAGTAGAAAAAGCTTTGGAGCGAGCCCGCGGTGCTGAAGTTGTGATTGCTTCGCTCTATGGACGGGTGCGCAGTGGTGAAATGCGTAGCGTGGGGATGCCAGAGCCGGGCGCACGTGCCCTCGGCACCTTAATCGCGGCGAAGAAACCGATCATTGCGATCAGCTTCGGCAATCCCTATCTGCTGCTGAGTTTTCCGGCGCTGCGAACGTACCTTGTCGCCTATGGAGATATGCCAAGCCTGCAGCAAGCAGCGGCGCAGGTCCTTCTGGGGCAACTTGAGGTCTCTGGAAAGTTGCCGATCTCTTTACCAGGGCTTTATCCGCGTGGTACCGGTATTCAGTTGCGAAAGTCATCTAGGAATCCATAACTAAGCGTCGTGCTTGGCTTGACCGAGCAAGCGAAGACGGTCATCTTCGAATAAGACCGTTCTGCACGGTAGAAGACTCACCGTAGCTGCGCGCGCTCAGCTAAGCTGGAACAAGCCGGCTAGTTATTTGCGCCCAGAGAAAAATATGAATCAGCTTCCCATTCGTTCTCTATTTGCCGGACGAAGGCGCGTGAGCATCGCGGCGTCGCTGCTACTCCTGTTTTCACTCGGACTCCAGACTTTCGCCACGCAACTTCCCCGCGCGATGCCCTCGGTAGTGGGAATGTCTTCCGATCATCTCGCGCAGATGGATGAGATCATCAACGAGGCGATTGCAAATCACCAACTGCCCGGAGCCGTGGTGCTGGTGGCGCGCAAAGGGCGGGTGGCATGGCGCAAGGCGTATGGCCAGCGCGCGCTTGAGCCCGAACGCGAACCGATGACGCCAACGACTGTCTTCGACCTTGCGAGTCTTACCAAGGTAGTGGCTACAGCGACGAGCATAATGCTGCTGGTCGAGCGCGGCCAGGTCCGCCTGAGTGATCCGCTCTCGCAATATATTCCGGAGATAAAAGGGGAAGGGCGCGATCGCATCACCCTCGAATTGCTGCTGACGCATCGGGCAGGTTATGCGCAGGACTTTGATTTGAAAGAGCGCTGGACCGGTTACGATGAAGCGATCAAGCGATTGATCAAGGAGCCATTGCGCAATCCACCGGGCGCGCGTTTTGTGTATAGCGACATCAATTACATCGCGCTTGGCGAGGTCGTCCATCGAGTCAGTGGGCTGCCGCTAAACGAGTTTGCGCGGCGCAATATTTTTGTTCCCCTGGGGATGAACGAGACTGGATTTCGTCCGGCGGTTGCGCTGAAGACTCGCATTGCGCCTACCGAACGGCGGCGTGGTCAGCTTAGCTATCTGGGCGACACCGGAGCCAACGCGGGGCCGCAAGGCGACCAGTGGCTGCGCGGTGAAGTTCATGATCCCACGGCCTTTCGCATGGATGGCGTAGCCGGGCATGCCGGTTTATTTTCCACTGCCGACGATCTCGCGATCTTCGCCCAGATGATTCTGAACGGGGGGCAATATAAAGGTGTGCGCATTCTCAGCCCCATGACGGTGACTGAGATGACGCGACCGCGGCTCGTCAACGATCAGGGTTGGACGCGGGGCTTGGGCTGGGACATCAACACCAGTTTCTCGACCAACCGCGGCGATTTGTTTCCGCTCGGTTCATTCGGGCATACCGGCTTTACCGGGACTTCAATTTGGATTGATCCGGCCAGTGAAACCTTCATGATCTTTCTTAGTAATCGCGTGCATCCGGATGGCAAGGGCGATGTCGGCCCCTTGCGCGCGCGCGTTGCCTCAATCGTGGCCGGCGCGGTGACAGAAAGCGAAAGTGTACTTAAGGCGCGGCAGAATTTAGCCACCTACTACGTCGATGTAGTGAAGAATCCCGGCTCGTTGGTTTCGAGTGGATCTGCGAATGAGCGCGCTGAGTCAGTGGCGCCGGCTGCCGACACGAAAGTGCTGACCGGCATCGATGTGCTGCAACGTGATGGCTTCAAACAGTTATCGGGGTTGCGAATTGGACTCGTAACCAATCACACCGGGCGGAACCGTGCCGGGCAGCAAACGATCGACCTGCTGAGGGCTGCGCCTGGTGTGCGGCTGGTTGCTTTGTTTTCCCCGGAGCATGGCATCCGCGGCGCTGCTGATGAAAAGATCTCCGACTCCAAAGACGAGCAGAGTGGCCTGCCTATCTTCTCCTTATATGGAGAAACCCGTAGGCCGCGCCCGGAACAGTTGAAGGAACTGGATGCGCTTGTTTATGACATACAGGATGTCGGCGCACGTTTTTACACGTACATTTCCACGCTTGGTTATGTGATGGAGGAGGCGGCCAAAGCGCACCTGCCCGTTTATGTTCTCGATCGGCCGAACCCCATCAATGGCATTGACGTCGAAGGCCCCGTGCCGGATGCGGGAAAGTTGTCGTTTACTGCTTACCATCAGATTCCGGTGCGGCATGGGATGACGATTGGGGAACTCGCGCAACTCTTTAACGAGCAGCGGAAGATCGGTTGCGATCTGAGAGTGATAAAGATGGAAGGCTGGCTGCGTGCCAATTGGTTCGACGCGACCAATCTCTCCTGGATCAATCCCTCCCCGAATATGAGAAGCTTAACTGAGGCGACCCTGTACCCGGGCATTGGATTGCTGGAGACTACCAACGTTTCCGTCGGTCGCGGCACAGATACACCGTTCGAAATATTGGGCGCGCCCTGGATAAAGGGTGCGGAACTCACCGCTTACCTGAATAGCCGGCCCATCGCAGGCGTGCGTTTTGTCCCCGTTACGTTCACGCCTCAGAGTTCGGTGTTCAAGTCAGTAGAATGCAGCGGCATCAACATTGTCATCATTGATCGCCGGCAGTTTCGCCCCGTACTTGCAGGGCTGGAGATCGCAGTGGCTTTGCGCCGGCTTTATCCAGGAGATTGGAAGGTTGACGACTACCTGCGGCTGTTGGCGAACGCTGACACGCTCGCCAGGGTTAAGCAAGGCGATGCTGCAGCGGATATCGAGCGCTCCTGGGGTGCAGAGCTTGAGAAGTTCAAGCAAGTGCGGCGCCGCTTTCTTCTTTATGAATAGGACAACAGAACGGAGGCGAATTGGATGTGGTCGGATTAACTAATCTGCACTGACGTCGAATGCGGCAGGATCTATCTTTTCATTAAATGTGAATTGGGTGAGCTTCAGGACCCACTCAGCGGCGAACGTACCGTTTTGGGAATCTACTGTGAGACTAATTTCATACGTATGTGGCAAAGTTAGTCTCGACTCTTTCTTAAAGTCAGAAAACTCCTCGACCATCTTGTAGCGAACCTCGCGCTCAGCGACATTGGCGTAGGCTCGGGTGCCGGTTTCGGCTGGTATCACTCTGGTGTATTCAGTGCGCACGTGTTGAAAGGTTTCTGAGTCAAAGAACAGGCTGATGTGCAAGTCAGTGCTGCCGCGAGGGGTATATTTGAGCTCATGCAGCAAGTGTTTATTTTCGGTCTTCTGTCCGGCGTATTCGAGACGCGCGCCACTCCTGCTGACATCCTGAAGCGGCCAGGCCGACGATAGCGCTCCTCCCATCAAGCCCTGCTTAAAAATCAGGCTGTGGGTCATCAGGAAGCTTCCCAGGAAACTTCGGACGCCCGCAGTCACAAAGCTTGCCATGAAGCTGCTGCCGTTGTATCCGAGTTGCTCACGTGGATAGACGGGACTGGGGAAGCTCATGCCGACCAGGACCTTGTCTCCTTCTGACGCCAACACGGCTTTCCCCTGAGCTTGTCCTTTGGGTACGGTGCGAAAGACCACCGAAGATGTTCCTGAGATAATTCGTTGCTTAACCGCTGACCGAGCAGTCTCATCGCCGATGGACTGTACATGTTTGGCGAGTACTTCCCCCGCAGTCAACTTCCCCAGCGTTCCTCTAACCGGAGAGACAAGGAGGAGTGGGCCCAGGAAGCACATCACAACTACAATAACGAGTGTTTGTGGCCTTGCTCTTTTGATCATGAGCTAATGGTATCGAACGCAGCCGGAGTTCTAAAAAAAAACAGCGAGGCAGCTGTCGCCTCGCTGTTTTCCCTGAACTGCAATTTTAGAACAGGAGCTTCAGGGCGAATTGAATTACGCGGGCCGATTCACCTGTTTGCACGATGGTTTGTGTCGAAGGTGGCGCCACCGTAGCACAACAGGTTTGAGCAAAAACGCTCGACCTGATACTGGGCGAACCGACGGACGCATCCCTTGGGTTGTCGAAGTTAGGATGGTTAAGCGCATTGAAAAACTCTGTTCTGAACTGGACTTTGACCCGCTCCGTAACCGGGAAGGTTTTGATAAAGCCCATGTCCAGATTCCAGTAACTTGAGGCGACGAAAATATTCCGGCCGGCGCCGTTTTGTCCGGGCGCTGGCAAACAAAAGGCCTGCGTTAGATCGACACCGCAGGTCAGGGCGTTCACCGGCGCGAACAGAACCGGACCAGGAAAAGTTTGCCCGGGAAGGTACTGAAGTTTTGCTTTAACCGGGGCCTGCACGCCGGCGCGCGACTCGTGTGAGCCGTTGGAAGTAAAGGCGCCGCTGCGGACTGCAAATGGCTCGCCTGTCATGAAACTGTAAATACTGTTGATGGTCCATCCACCCAGTATTTGATTAACCAGTCCGTTAGATGAATGCAGGAAATGACGACCCTTTCCGAGCGGCACTTCCCACACTGAAGCTACCTGTAATACCTGCGTGCGATCAAAGTCAGAACGGGCGCGCTCTTCGCGGAAGTCGCGGATGTCGGTCGGGGTACGCGAATTAGTGGTTGAAAGACCACCGCCTGACGCCGCGCCGACCGGGTCAACAGACTGGTTGTCGATCGATTTACCAAAAGTGTAGGCCATGCTTAAGCCCAGTCCGCTACTAAAACGACGCCGCAGCGTAAACTGGGCCGCGTGGTAATTCGAATCGCCGCTATTATTCAGATAGGTGATCAGACCAAACTGTTGATTAGGTCTGAGCCTTAAGCCCAGCGTGTTGTCTTCGATGCGTCGGGCGAAGCTTCCGGCGCCATTGATGTCCAACTCGTTAGTCGTAGTGGACGAGTTAAGGAAGCTGGCCGAGGCAGTGGAACTCAGCCCACCCAGCGTTTGTAACTGACTAAGCAACGGCGGCGCCGTTCCGGTAACGCCGGTGGGGCAGCCTGTGCCGGACGGCGTGCACCCCTTAGCACGATTTTGCTGCATGATCAGAAACGAGGGAATAATCGAAGTAGGGTTCGTTTGATTGATGTCGTAGGCCATGAACAGGTGTTCGCCACGACGGCCGATGTAAGCGGCCTGCATGACCATACCGCCAGGCAATTCGCGCTGGAGGCTGACATTCCATTCGTGCACTGTCGGTAACTGCATCTTCGGTGCGAAAACAGTAATGGGAGGAGAATTAGTCCTCAATTGCTGTGGGGGTGTCAGGAGCGACGAAGGTTTCACTCCCGGCGCCGGCAGTTGCCGGGGGAAGCCACCCGCGAGAGTGTTATTGATATTGGGGGAATTTACACAGCCTGCGGTGATAGTTGTAAATGCTGCGGCAGCGGTGTTGTAAGACGTAGTACAACTCTGTACCAACCCGGGTATTCTTCCCGCAGCGGCGGTTACCTGAAACGAGGATATGGTGTCAAAAGCGATTCCGTATCCCACACGGATGACACTCTGGCTGTTTCCGCCAAAGACTTTATGCATAAATCCCGATTTGAAATCCGGACTGTACGCGAGTCCAATACGTGGTCCAATGGCCTTGTTGAAGCTGCCCTCATACCAATGTTTGGCCGGAACAAAACTCACCGCGCCAGGTTGATTAATAACCGGGGTTGCGGGCAACGGAGTACCGGCGATGGGAGTCGCAGCGACATACACGTTGGCGTGCGGTGAAGTATTGGCGGGTGGGTTAATTTCCCAGCGCGCGCCGTAATTCAGGGTCAGGTTCGGACGAAGCTTCCACTCATCCTGGAGATAGAAATTGTATTGATCCAGGTTATGTTTTTCGGCATACAACGTGATGTTGTTACCCTGCCTGAAGGGCAGGAACGCGTCGTCCTTCAGGTTAGAAATAAAAACCTGGGTCATCGAAGCAGGCAAGCCGTAGAGGTTATTGATAAGACTTCCCAGTGCCGTTGCGTCGGTGGAGTTGATACCGGGAGCGACGGAGAAACCTGAGTTGCCGGTCGTGCCGATAAACGCCGGCCGCGTCGTCGCCGAAAAGGTGACCGAAGGGGTTACGTTGATGCCACCCGGCTGGCCCCTTTGATCGACGTGGCGGTAGTAGCGAAGATTCAGTCCAGTGCGGATAATATGGGACCCGTGAACGATGCTCAGATTGTCCAACAATTGCGGCGTCGTTACCCAGCGAGCCGTTCGCGGCGTGTTGATGTCGGGCAGGGTAACGGAGTTGAGAGCATAGGGAGTCACGTCGGGCCACTTTGGATTGGCCTCACCCTGGGTGAAAAGGAAACCAAAACGACCGTAACCTGCGGTTAATTCGTTAATAATACGAGGTGAGATTACCCGCCGGTAACTAACTGCCAGGTTAGACGTGCGGCGAAACACTTCGCCACGTGGCGCACTGCCAGGATAGATTTGCGGCCTGCCATTCAACGGGTCTCCCTTCAAGGTGTTGTAATCCGAGAACAGGTAGCGAGCAAACATGCTGTTGTTGGCGTTGAAATTATGGTCGATGCGGGCGGCGTAGGCCGGACCTCTGACAGCTGTAGGGGGATTCCATAGGTAAGCTCCAGTATTTAATCCGTCTCCTGACGTAAAGGCGTTTGGCAACGGAAGGGGTTGCAGCAACGTCGTCGTTACAGCATCAAGCGGACGGGCCTGAGTATTATTTGTCGCCAGGCGAGTGTCATAGGAGCGCACGCAGCGAAGCGAGGTTGGGGTTGCACAAAGCGGCACTACCAAGGCTCCGTTCGCCGGATTCACGAGCAATGTCGAGTTGCGAGTAATCGTCGTGCCGCCGATGACGAGCGGGTTAGCTGGATCTGGAACGAAATAACGGAAGATGCCACTTCGCGCTTCCGCTGTGTAGACAATCGGGATACCAAATGTCTGATCAATTGGCTGGGTGAAGTCGATACGACTGGCCTGATAGCTACCAAAAAAGAAGGTCTTATTCTTCTTAATCGGACCGCCCATTTCGGCTCCATATTGACCCATGCGAATCAGTGGCTTCGGTGTATTCTGCGCGCTGGCAAAAAATTCATTTGAGTTCAGCTTTTCATTTCTAAAAAACAAAAAGCCGGTACCATGGAAGTCGCTGGTTCCACTGCGCGTGGCGATGGAGATCGATGCCCCGCTGTTACGCCCTTCTTCCGCGGTCGCGTTGTTGGTGGTCACCTTAAATTCCTGAACGTTGTCAGGATTGATGCGGTAGAGGTTACTGACCGGATTGGGCACCGATGATTCGTTTGCTTCAATGCCATCGATAGTTACGTTGTAAGCACGGTCACGCGCACCATTTACGTGAACACCTGAGCCGGCGCCTCCAGCGGATCTTTGCACGACACCGGGCTCCAGCAGCAACAGGGTAAGAGGATTACGGCCGTTCAAGGGGAGCGCCTCAATCGCTTTCTGCTCAACCACGTTTCCAATTGTCGCGTTGGTGGTCTGCAACTGTTCCGTTCCGCCCTGCACGGTAACTACTTCTGAAACCTGCCCCACCTCCATGACCGCATCAACAGTCAACGGAGTGCCCACGGTCAGCGCGTTTGTTGTTTGCTGATATTTTTTAAAACCCGGTTTTTCAACCGTGATGGTGTAGTCGCCCACCGGCATTGCAGGGAAGGCGTACAACCCCGAATCCGTCGTGGTTTGCGTTTGGCTGAGGCCGGTCGCTTCGTTCACAACGGTAACACTAGCGCCCGGCACAACGGCGCCGGTGGAATCTCTAATCGATCCAGTGATTCTGGATGTGCTCGATTGAGCAAACGTCGGCGCACTCAACAGCAAGATCAATGTGATTAGCAGGCCTGCAAACTTCAACATGGGAGTCCTCCTGAGTGACTTAAAGGATTCTATTGATTTACGAGAAACTCGATTATTCGATCTCTGGCGAAAACGAGAGCGAAGATGAAACCGGTCGGTCAATACTTACGAATAACTGCCTGCCGATCTTGAAAGAAAAAGAAAAACCTGCGGAAGAAAAATTTGAAGCAAGTATATGGCCAAAATTTCAGAGGTCAAGACTTTTTAATCCTGCGCTGGGATCAAGGCTTTATAAATCGGCAAAAAATGTTTCCAGCCGAGCTCTATCAAGATCTGAGAACAGTTGTTCGCTGCAAAAAATAGAGAGACCCGCTTCAAAACTTCCGAGTACTCCATTTTTTTGAATGCCTGCGCCTGTGTAATTCGTGGGTTTGTAGGTTCATGGAGTTTATTTGGTTTCCAGTTCCGAGCAGATGGTCAGCGGGAAAGCGGCCGAGTTTTTTAAGAAGCGATAAGTGTAGTAGCGGTCCGTCGCTGCCCCGAAAACAATGTCTCGACCTCCAAAATCAGTAGCCAGGTCGAATCAGCATAACTTATCGAATTGATAAGAATCTTTAGCTACCATTATCCTTGCTTCGACCCTATAATGCGCATTCCGTAACAGAACTTGCTGGGTGAGTTAGCGTCGTTACCTTTTCCAGAAAAACACCGTAGTAGTCTTAACCGTATTCGCTCCAGCGCGAATCGATCTTAACAAGAGGGAAGGCAGCTCCGACTGCCGGCAGTTTTTGCCGTGCTCTTGAGTTCTGATTTTGTTTCCTACCCAATAGATTAGTTCTGATGACAAACAAGGTACTTTTGAACTTTGTTATTTGGGTGACAGCGTTACCAATAATGCGCGCCGCATTCAACTTTCAGGGAAACTGAGTTTCTAAGGTTTTCATGTCACGACGACTTAAGTTACTGGTTGCGCTGACGACTGCGATTCTGCTAACTGCAAGTTTACCCGCAGCCTATTCAGGAGTCTCATCGCAAGCGAACCGACCCTATGCGCTCGTAATCACGAACGCGCGTATTGTGGACGGCACGGGGAATCCCTGGTTTCGCGGTGACATCGGCATCAGGAACGGTCGCATCGATTACATCGGCAAAATCGATCCTCGTGAGGCGCTCAGGGTGCTCGACGCTAAGGGCCAGATCGTTGCGCCGGGATTCATCGACGTGCACACGCACGTCGAATCCATCTACAGCCTGCCCGCAGCAGAGAACTTTGTCCGCATGGGTGTGACTACTCTGGTGACCGGCAACTGTGGTACGTCCGTCACCGATGTCGCCAGGTTCCTCGGACAACTGCAGCAGAAACCACTGGCGGTTAATTTAGCGACGCTGGTTGCCCACGGTTCAGTGCGTCGTAAAGTTATGGGGTTGGATGATCGCGCGCCGACGCCGGCAGAAATGACGCAGATGGAAGCGGTCGTCGAGCAGGCGATGAAGGACGGAGCAGTCGGGCTTTCGACCGGTCTGATTTACGTTCCCGGCACCTATGCAAAGACGGATGAGATTGCAGCCCTGGCAAAAGTGGCTGCGCGTTACGGCGGACTCTATGCCACGCACATGCGCAGCGAAGGTGAAAAGGTTGCGGACGCGATCAGGGAAAGCATACAGATCGGAGAGGAGGCGGGGCTGCCAGTTGAAATTTCCCACTTCAAGATCAGCAGCAGGAATCTCTGGGGCCAAAGTCCCATGACCATTGGACTGGTGCGAGAGGCGCGCGCTCGTGGCCTCAGCGTCACAGTCGATCAATATGCGTACACAGCGAGTTCAACTTCGCTTGAGTCGCGCCTGCCTACCTGGCTGCGAGCAGGCGGTCTTGACGAAGCGAAAAAGCGTCTGGCTGACAACGCACAGCGCGAACGCGTAATCAAGGAAATGAAAGAAGGACTCAAGCGCAGCGGCTTTAAGGATTTTGCCTTTGCCATGGTGGCGAGTTACGAACCGGACCATTCCTTCAACGGAAAATCGATCGTCGAAATTACAAAGCAAGTGCGTGGCAAGACTGACCTCAACGATCAGATAGAACAGATCATCACCATGTACGAAGCCGGCGGCGCCGGGATGATTTATCACGGCATGAGCGAGCAGGACGTGCAGAATATTATGCGCGAGCCCTTCACCATGATTGCTTCTGACAGCGGCGTGCGTGAGGTTGACGAGTCGGTCCCGCATCCGCGTGGTTATGGCAATAACGCGCGAGTCCTGGGACGTTATGTGCGGGAGCTGCATCTGATCTCGCTTGAAGATGCGATCCGCAAGATGACCTCGTTGCCGGCGCAAACTTTCGGATTTCATGACCGTGGCCTGCTGCGACCCGGCTTTGCGGCGGACCTGGTGATCTTTGACGAGAAGACAGTCAGCGATCCCGCTACTTTCACCAAGCCGCATCAATACGCCGCTGGGATCAGCAACGTGATTGTGAATGGCGAAGTGGTCTATGCTGACGGCGCCATGACGGCAGCGCGCCCCGGCGTCGCCCTGCGCGGCCCGTCACAGCGCCAGGCAATGGCCATGATGGCAGGGAACTAAAGGCAACCGGAATGTTTTAAATTACAAAGAAGGGTCTGAAATCGGACTGCAAAAGAGCCGGCTATATCGCTTGCCACCAGCACGGCGGCAGTGTATAAAGCTTTGACATCATTCCAGTGATTTGTCTCTTTGCAGCTGGGCAGTCTAAACAGTTCGCACTTGTCACCATCCAGACAATCTGACTCAAACCTGAGCACAGGGTCTCAAACTTTTTTGGACGATGAGTTCTCTCGAAAATGAAAAGGAACCAACAATGAAACATCTACAGCTATCTGCTCGAATTGCTCTGCTCACAGTCGCGCTTTGCTTCTGTTTGAGTGGTCTAACTTTTGGCCAGGAAATCACCGGTACCATTCTCGGCTCGGTCAAGGATTCGACCGGAGCTTCGGTCAGCGGCGCCACTGTTACAATCACCGACACCGCCCAAAAGGTAGTGGCGCGCACGACTACCACCAACGATCAGGGACTGTTCAGCGCTCCCAACCTAATGTCCGCGGTCTATGAGATAACCGTTGAAGCGCCGAATTTTAAGAAGCACAAAGAGACCGGGGTCAAAATCAACATCGGCCAGAGTCGCTCTGTGGATGTAACTTTGGAAGCCGGCAACATTTCTGAAGTTGTGACGGTCGAAGCTGCGCCCCTGGCGGTTCAGCTGACGACTCCAACTGCTTCTACCGTCATTAGCGGTGATCAGGTCCGCGAGCTTTCGCTGAACAATCGCAACTGGGTTCAGTTGGTGGCGCTGGCCCCGGGCGTTTCCAACGACCTTGCGGACCAGGCGTATGTGGGCACGACGAACCCGGCCGGCCAGGCAAACACGATAAATATTTCAGTTAACGGTGCTCGCAGCGCGCAGAACACCTATCGCGTCGATGGCGCTGACATCACGGACCGCGGCTCGAACATCACGATTCAAGCCTATCCGAGCGTTGATTCAATCGCCGAGTTCAATGTCGTGCGCAGCCTGTTTCCCGCAGAGATGGGCGGCAGCGGCGGCGGCTTGATCAATGTCATCACGCGCTCGGGTGGTGAAAAATTTCATGGCTCGGCCTTCGAGTTTGTCAGGAATGAAAAGCTAAACGCCAACGATTTCCTGTCGAACACTGTTACGAATCCGGCTTTGGGTCGCGAAGCCAATGGCAAGGCCAAGCGCACGCCATTTCGCTACAACAACTTTGGCTTCACCATCGGTGGGCCAATTTATGCCCCGCTATTTGGAGAAGGCGGCAAGTCGTTCGGGCGTCTCAAAGGTACCTTCTTCTTTTTCTCAGAGGAGCAGCGCAAGGACCACCGCTTCCCGTTGCTGACGTCAACGGTTCCCGATCAGAACATGCGTCAGGGCATCTTTCCGATTGACATTTGTTTGAGCGCGTCCACTACAGCAACTTCGGGAGCCATCCCCTGTAACAACATCCTGCCCGCCGGTGTGCCGCTTTCTTCGCGAGTGCCGGTAAGTAACGTAGCTCAGCAGTACCTGACCTACATCTACAACAAACTCCCCCCACCGACCGATGCTTTGACTCGGCAGTTGCTCTTTCCGGCGCTGAACTTAGCCGACTTCCGTCAGGAAATCCTTAAAATCGATCACACGTTCAATTCCAAGTGGTCAACTTATTATCGATTCGAAAGCGATAAGATCCCCACTCAGGACGTAAACGCATTGTTCTCGTCCGGTTCCGGTTTGCCGGGAGTATCTACCACTGCAACAAATTCTCCGGGCAAAACTCACACTGTGCAGGCGACTTTTGTTCCCAACGCCAATCTGGTGATGGTCGGTCGCTTCACTTACGGTTATGGTGCGATTCTGAGCCACAACGTCGGCACCCTGGCTCTCGTCAACTCGCCGATCACTCCGCCGCTCGCATACACAAACACGCGCGATCGTGTTCCCACGATTAGTGGTAATGGCTTTAGCGCGCTGAGCAGTTTCGGACCCTATGACAATTTTTCCTGGAAGAAGAACGCTTCCGGTGATGTGACCTGGACACGCGGCAGCCACAGTCTCAAGTTTGGTGCAGTGTATGGTTCGTATCGCAAGAACGAGAATGCGCTCGCCGGCAGTAATGAAGGAACGTTCAGTGGCTTCCTGAATACGACCTTGACCAGCGCCCAGCAATCCAGCGTGCTGGCTCCGCAGGTAGCGGGTCAGGATACGAATGCCACGCGCCGCGCTAACTTCCAGTCCTTTGCCAACTTCCTGCAGGGGAACAACGTCACCTTTACTCAGGCACACTTTGATTACACGGCTGACTTGCGACAGAAAGTATTCGAAGGCTACGGCCAGGATGAGTTCCGCTTTCGCAAGAGCCTGACGCTTTACTACGGCGTGCGCTACTCGTATTTTGGGGCGCCCTATGACGTCAACGGCCGCTTGTCCACCTTCTATCCCCAACTCTTTAATCCAGCCTCTGCACCCATCGTTAACGGCGGCGGCAATCGCGTGGTTGGTACCGGGAACTTCTGCAATGGCTTGATTGTGAATGCCCAGAATTATCGGACGGCCGCGAATAACTGCACGCCGACGGCTTCGCCCTTTGGCAAGTACGTGGTGCGGGCTCCGAAGAAGGATTTTGCTCCTCGCGTCGGCCTGGCCTGGGACCCGTTTGGTAAAGGCACGACTTCAATTCGCACCGGTTATGGCATCTTCTACGATCAGGTGCTGAACGGTACTTACCTCCAGAACATCGGACAAAATCCGCCCTATCAGGAGACGTTTACGCAGACCCTGACTCGGTTAGACCAGCCAGTTCCAACCGGGACGGTAGTCACAGCTGCTAGTTCATTGACCGCCTTGAGCGTCCGGGCCATTCAGCCGGAATGGAAAGATCCGTATATGCAACAGTGGTCATTTGATGTTCAGCACCAGTTTGGCAGCAAGGGCAAGACCCTGCTTGACGTTGGTTACTTTGGCTCCAAGGGTACCCATTTGATCGGTAGCTTTGAGCTGAATGAGGTTCCGCCGGGTAGAGCTCTCGCTTCGCTGTGCGCGGTGGGCACTTCAACTACGCCGACCGTGGCTTGTCAAAATCCGGGCGCTGCGTTCACATCGACCGCTAACTCGGCCATCCTGGATCAAATCCGACCGTATCGCGGTTATCGTTCGATCGCGATGGTTACGCCACAGTTCAATTCCAACTACCACAGTATGCAGGTGTCGGCGATTCAGCGCTTTACCGGGAAATCGCAAATTCAGCTTGCTTATACCTGGGCCAAGAACCTGACCGACAACCAAACAGACCGCTCGACAGCTCCCCAGAATTCATATGACATCAGAGGAGACCGCGGGCGCGCCACTCTTGATCGGCGACATATTCTGACCGTGAACTACATTTACGAATTGCCGTTCTATCGCAAGCAGGAAAATTTTGTCGGCAAGGTCCTGGGTGGCTGGCAGGCTTCCGGAATTGCGGTTTATAACAGCGGTCTACCCTTTACAGCTACGACTTCCAGTTTTGACGCAGGCGGTTTGGGCAATGTTCCGGCAATCATCGCCGGTAACCGTCCCAACGTGCTTTGCGATCCAAACGCAAATGCTCCGCAGGATCGGTTGCAGTACTTCAATACTGCCTGCTTCCAACCGAATCCAACCACCACCACCACGGGTGTTAGGAATGTGGTTGGAAACGGCGGTCGCGGCATCATCAATGGACCGACGACAACGCGTTTTGATTTTACGATGACGAAGATTGTGCGATTTGGCGAAACCGTTCAGGTGCAACTACGCGGCGAAGCCTTCAACATTCTTAATCACACCAACTTCCGGGCCCTCTCCACCAACGTCACGGCCACCAATTTCGGCCAGGTCACTGCAGTCCGCGATCCTCGCACCATTCAGCTCGGTGCGAAGATCATCTTTTAACTAGTCCAGCTACTGCTGGATCGATTCCGGTGCCCGCAGCGACTCAGAAACGCTGCGGGCATTCGCATGTTTGCACTATTTGTCCGAAGATAGAGAACGATGACTGCGCAGAAAGGCCTCAGCTTAATAACGAACGCCCGTATCGTACAGCCTGATCGCATTCGCGACAGCGGTTCGGTCCTGATCGAAGCTGGACGGATTGCGCGGCTCAGCGACGAAGCCTCGCCCAACGTTGCCGGCGCCGTAGTCCACAATCTCAACGGCGCCACTTTGTATCCGGGCTTCATTGACGTCCACATTCACGGCTCTTCCGGAATTGACACGATGGAGGCGAGTGCCGATGAATTGCGACTGGTATCGCGCTTTCTTGCCACCCGTGGCGTTACCGGCTGGTTACCCACTTTGGTTCCAGCGGCGGAAGAGGAATATGCCAACGCCGTTCAGGCTATCGAGGGATCAATTGGTCACCACGAGGAGGGTAATTCAGAAATCGGAGCAAGGGTGCTAGGCGTGCACTACGAAGGTCCGTTTGTCAGTGACTTACAATGCGGAGCACTGCATACCAATTTCTTTAGAACCTATTCTTCTCCCGCAGATGTGACGGCCCTGCCGGTCCCCGCAGTCGCCGGGGCAGTGAAGATGATGACTGTTGCGCCTGAAATTGAGGGCGGCCTGGAACTCATCTCGGAACTCGCCTCGCAGGGTTGGATCATATCGTTGGGACACACGCGCGCCACGCCGGCAGTGCTCGATAGCGCCTGGGCGGCTGGAGCCCGGCATATGACGCATTTTATGAATGCTATGCCGCCGCTGCATCATCGCAATCCGGGACCGGTGGGCTGGGGGCTGGCGCGCGATGAAGTTACCTGCGACATCATAGCCGATGGTATTCACCTGGATCCGTCGATGTTGAAACTCTTGCTCAAGCTGAAGTCGTCGGAACGTTTGACCCTAATCAGCGATGCCATCGCCGCGGCAGGTATGGGAGACGGTAAGTACCAGATCTGGGGCGAGACGATTTCCGTCAGCGAAGGACGCACCAGCAATCTTCACGGGAGTATTGCTGGTTCTGTAATCACGATGCTCGACGCGGTCCGTATGATGCGCTCCCTGGGCGTTTCAGAAATGGAGGTGGCCCGGATGGCTGCGACGAATCCGGCTCGGCTGCTGCGAGTGGACCATGAGTGCGGTTCGATTGCGTTAGGGAAGCGCGCCGATCTGGTTGCGTTGGAGGCGAATGCCGAGGTGCGTTTCGTGATAGTCGGCGGGGAGTGGTGAATTTCGGATTGCGAATTGCGGATTGAGAGGGAAAAGAAGCAAAGAGGCAAGGGGTCAGCAGTGTAATGCGATCACTAACACGGGTTACTTCGGGTTGTAATAGCCGGCTGCTGCATAGGAGCGATCAAGCAGTTCAACCGGATGACAGATTGCGAGTGAATCACCTGCGAGCATTGCTCCCGCGCCAATTTGCATATGGCAACCGGGATTGCCTGTGGCTAGTAGGCAGGCGCCCGTGTCTTTGATATTGTCCAGCTTCTCTGCCAGCACGCGCTCGGACAGCTCCGGCTCCATCAGATTGTAGACCCCGGCTCCTCCACAACAGCGGTCGCTACCGGACAAAGGCACAAAGTCCAAATCCGGAATTGCCTCAAGCATCCGCAGTGGAGCCTCAACCGCATGTTGACCGTTGCTGAGGTGGCACGACGCATCGTAAGTAATGCGTTCGTCACCGATGTGAGCACCTGCTTTGATTCCCGAGACAGCAAGTTGCTGGCTGATATCGCGCACCCGGCTGCTGAACCGCCGCGCGGCTTCGCTTAGTTCTTCATCATGAGCAAAAAGATGCTCGTAGGACATGAGCATCGCGCCGCACCCGCCTGCATTCGTAATAATCGGTGCGCCATTGTTATCGGCAAAGGCCGCGATGTTGTGCCTGGCGAGTTGTCGTGCACCGGCGAGATCTCCTGCGTGAGCATGCAGAGCGCCGCAGCAAGTCTGTTCTGTGGGAATGTGTGGCGCGCAGCCATTGACTTCAAGCACCCTCGCCGTAGCTCGATTTACGCGGGCAAAAAGTCCCTCGGTTACGCAACCCTTGAACAACATTACTGGCTCGCGAAGCGCTGCACCTTGTCCCTCAACAGATTCAGGGTGTGCAGTCCCGGTGGGCTGCGGTTGGTGGACAGATGTTCGTTTCGATTTTTCCAAAAGCGACAGCCCAAATTCAAATTGCCTCGAGATCAACCCCGGCAATTTGGATTTCAATAACAACCGCACGATGCCGCTATCGCGTGCGAGCCGGGCAGCAGTCAAGACAAACCTCAGCCGCGCGCGGCTGAGCCAGATATGACGCAGCGCAAAGCGTAAGGCACGTTGCGTGAAGTTTTGTGTAACGGAAGCGTTGTAGATTTCTGCGCGTGCGCCTTCCAGCAGTTGACCATATTCAACGCCCGCCGGGCAGACTGGTTCACAAGCCCGGCAACCCAGGCAGCGGTCAATATGCCTTTGAAAAGAGTTTGAGGTTATGGCCAGCTTTTCTTCGGTTACGGCACGCATGAGATAGATCCGCCCGCGCGGGCTGTCGTTCTCATCTCCGGTGGCGACGTAGGTGGGACAGGCTTCGAGACAGAGGCCGCAGTGAATACACGCCAGCAGTTTCTCGTCCTGGGACCCGATTGCCGCAGTCAGACTTGAGGTCGCGGATGAAACGTCAATACTCCGCTCAATTACTTCCATTTCGGTGAACCCCTGACTCCTGCGGTCGCTTGAAGAATTCCAGCTGGCCTTTGACGTTCGTGATCTTCATTCCCACCTGACAGCGCTGGTACTCATCTTCGGTAACTGAAGCTCTGAAACGGTCACCGTCGCTCTTCTCAATCAGCAATTTGTAATAAGGCCGGGAACCTTGTGTGGATTCGGAAAGCCCCATCCATTTATCCATCACTATACCTTCATAGTCCTCACGCACCGTTGTGAGATATTGGCGATGGCAGGTCTCTGCCATCAGGCCGACGCAGACAATTATAAGTATCGAGGAAAAGACCGGGTATCCATCGCCTTCCACCGAGACACAGGGCGCGGAGGTTGTTCGCGATTTGGGTTGCTTACCTTCATAACATCAAATTCGTGCTACCAGGGCAGGAATTAGTAACCGATTGCCGCACTGTCGCTGCCGCGTGGATCACTCGCCCCCAGGCGCATTCCTGTCTTCTCCTCGATCATGACGCCTTCAGCATCACCCATGTAGCGCGGCCTCGAGGTCAGCTTATGTCCTTTCGCTTGCAGCGCGCGTTGCGTGTCGGTGGAAAGGCCGAATGGCTCCCAGACAATCTCATCCGGCAGCCATTGATGATGGATGCGCGGCGCGTCAATCGCCTGTTGAAGATTCATGTCATAGTCCACGATGCCGGTAATCACCTGCAGAACTGTGTTGATAATAGTTGGACCACCCGGACTGCCGATGGCGAACCAGAGCGAGCCGTCCTTGCGCAAGACAAAAGTAGGAGTCATCGCCGAGAGCGGCCGCTTGCGAGCAGCCACGGCATTGTTCTCTCCCTGAATCAAGCCGTAAGCGTTTGGCGTCCCAGGCTTAGCGGCGAAGTCATCCATCTCATTATTAAGCAGAATACCCGTGCCCTTGGCTGTCACACCCGAGCCGTAACCGCCATTCAGCGTGTAGGTGTTGGCCACTGCGTTGCCATCTTTGTCCACGACAGTGAAGTGAGTCGTCTCTTCTGCTTCGTAGCCGGGCGGTTTGCCGGCCCGCACTTCTGCGCTAGTCGAGGCGCGCGCCGGATCGATTGTCTCGCGCAAGCGCGCGCCGTACTGCTTGTCGATCATTCCAGCGATTGGCACTTTCACAAAGTCGGTATCACCCATATACTCAGCGCGGTCGGCAAAGGCACGCCGCATCGCTTCGGTTGTCAGGTGATAACGTTCTGATGACGACCAGCCCATTGACTTCAGATCATAACCTTCCAGGATATTGAGCATTTCGATCAGCACGGCGCCGCCCGAGGATGGTGGAGGCATTGAGATCACTTCATAACCACGATAGGTCGAGCGAAGTGGCTCTCGTTCTTTGGCGACATAGTTGTGCATGTCCGCCATTGTGATTAGCCCGTTGTGCCTTTTCATGTCCGCCGCAATCAGCCGCGCGGTTTCGCCTTCGTAGAATTCGTTGGGCCCGTACTTCTGCAGTCGTGCAAAGGTGGCCGCCAATTCCGGCTGGTGCAGCACGTCGCCCTCTTTGAAGAAGTTTCCATTGTTAAGAAAAATGCGTTTGCTGTCTTCATACATACCCAGCAGTTCGTTGTTGCCACGCAGATTTGCAGCGTAGGAATGGCTGAGGGGAAAACCCTCCGCCGCCAAGCGCCGCGCCGGTTCGATCAGTTGCGTCCAGGTCATTTTCCCGGAGCCGTATTTCTTCAGTGCCAGTTCCAGACCGCGGACCGTACCGGGCACGCCGGCGGCGCGGTAACCGACGGTTGACGAACCTTCGCCCTTTATCAGGTCGCCGTCCTTATCGAGGTAAACGTCGCTGGTAGCGGCGGCTGGGCCCATCTCACGATAATCGATGGCGGTCGTCTTGCCGTTGCGCAGGCGAATCATCATGAAACCACCGCCGCCAATATTTCCCGCCGCGGGATGAGTGACGGCTTCGGCGAGCGCCACTGCGATCGCAGCGTCGACTGCGTTGCCGCCGCGTTTGAGAATGTCTACACCTACTTCTGAAGCTATTCTGCTGGTCGAGGCAACCATGCCATGTTGCGCGCGCACCGGCGCCCGCGAGGCGGCGAACAATGCGACCGTGCTCGCGCGCGGCAGGGCAGAGATTGCCAGTGAAGCGATTAAAACAAGTCGTAATGCAAGAGTGATAGATTTGGTTTTCATAAGAGTATCCAGTTTGGACTCAAGATCAGTGTTTCAATCTGCGTTCAACCGCGGCTGCTTTCCCCCTGCTTAGGAATATACGAACCGCCCGGGCGCCAGCCTGTTATGTGGATCGAGTTGTTCCTTAATGCGCCCCATAAGTTCGCCACGCCGGCCCAGGTTTCCCCACGCATCGAGCCGGTCTTTGATTGCCGCTTGAGCTTTCTCAATTATTAGTGAGCCGCCCAATAACTCCGCTTCAGATCTCAGACTCTGCAGTGTCTTAACCACTTCGTGTTCCGCTCGTGCCGATTCAAACATTCTGAAAGTCCCCGATCCAATCCCGGCCTGCCAGCGATTTGCAGCAAAGGATTCGCCCAGTTCGCTGCGAACGCTCTGAACAAACAGAGCCAGGTCAGCGGAAGATACGCTAGCGCGCCACACAGATTCGTCAACGCATTGTGCCGCAGCATTGGCGAGGTTTTGCCAGACAGCCCCTTCACCCTCGTCAACCGGACCAACTCTGGAACAGTGCCTGGTTAACAAAGCAGCGGCGAGTGCCGATTGTTTTTTCACGGCTTTCTCCAAGCCTGAAAATCTTAACAAAAGCAGACTCTCATTGCCTTCAGAAAAGTCCGCCTGACGCGCCATCGCCGGAGATAAGAGTTCCATCGCTACCGGAAAGAGTTTCGCTGCGAGCAGCTCGCCTGCGACGGCAAGTAGTGAGGCTGTTTCTCCAAAGGCGACCAGAGTGGTATTTGCCTGCGGCAAGGGTCGCAACTTGAACGTCAGTTCAGTAATCAAACCCAGCGTTCCAAAGCTGCCGGTGAAGAGCTTACAGAGATCGTAACCAGCTACGTTCTTTACCACCTTCCCACCGGCTTTGATCAGTGTGCCATCTGCAAGCACGACTTTCATACCGATGACAAAATTCCGCGGACTGCCATAACCCATCGACTGAGCGCCGCTAGCCGCCGAGGCGACGACTCCGCCCAGCGTTACGCTACCGTTGTCAGGCGGGTCAAGTGGCAGCCACTGACCACGCTTACTTAGCTCTTCGTTAAACTCTCGCAGCGTGACACCGGCTTCAGCTGACGCAACCAGGTCTGCCGGTTCGTGTTCAATGATGCGTTGCAGCCGCGAGGTACTCAGCTCCAGCGTCTCTGGCCGGATGGAATTCCCTGCGTCCAGCCAATTACCTCCGCCCGAGATGCTAATCGATACGCCTTCAGTGAACGCGTCGCGCATGGATGCACAGGCTTCAGCCGTCGAGGCAGGCTCTGGATTAGCAGCCTTGATTCCGGTAGCGCTCGCAAAAACAGGTTGCTCTGTCGCCTCCTTTTTTACAGCCAGGGTCGAAGCGACTTGCTCCTGCTGCTGAGAAATAATTTGTGGAGTTGCTGCTGAGTCTCCGTTGGCGGAGATGCCTGCGACTGCCCGCGCCTCGCCGCAGCCGCGCAGGATCGGAATGATCTTGCCGGGGTTCATCAGTCCCAGGGGATCAAAAGCTGCGCGCACCTGCAGCATTGCGTTCATGTCAGCATCGGAAAAAATTAACGGCAGCAGTTCGCGTTTATCGAATCCAACTCCGTGCTCGCCGCTGATGGTGCCTCCCGCCTTGACGCAGGTTTCCATCAATTCTCGTCCGGCTTCCTTGACATGGCGAACCTCGTCGGCCGAGCGCGAATCGAAACAGATCAGCGGATGCAGATTGCCGTCTCCGGCGTGAAACACATTGGCGATGCGCAGTTGATACTTGGCAGCAATGCGGTAGACGTCAGCCAACACCTCCGGCAAACGCGAGCGGGGCACCACCGCGTCCTGGATCATCGAGTCGGGCGCAATCCGTCCGATAGCGCCAAAGGCGCCTTTGCGCGCAGCCCACAATTTCTTACGTTCATTGTTGTCAAGAGCGAGCCGGCAGGTGCGAGCTCCGTACTGGAGGCAAATACGCTTGACGCGCTCAGCTTCGTCGTCGATGCCGGCCTCGATTCCATCAAGTTCAATCAAGAGCGCTGCTCCAGCGTCCTGCGGCAGACCGGCGGCGAACACGCTGGCCTCGACGGCTTTGATGATTGCACCGTCCATCATCTCGAGCGCGGCGGGCATAACACCCGCGGCGATAATCGCCGACACGGCATGGCTCGCGTCGTTGACATCCAGAAAATCAGCCAGCAGGGTCCGTACTGTCGGCGGTATCGGGACCAGTCGCAGGGTCGCCTCTGTGGCAATGCCGAAAGTGCCTTCGGAGCCCACGAACACGCCGAGCAGATCATAGCCCGGTTGCTCTGCTCCGGCGCCGCCCAAGTCGACGATGTCGCCGTTAGACAAAACCACGCGCACCCCCAGCACGTGATCGCTGGTCGTGCCGTATTTCAAACAATGGATTCCGCCGGCGTTCTCAGCAATATTTCCGCCGATGGTACAGGTTGAGTTGCTGGATGGATCGGGCACGTAATGCAGACCAAAGGGCGCGGCCGCTCTCGACACGTGAGCGTTAACCACCCCCGGTTGGACCACCGCCAAACGATTCTCCGGATCGAGTTTTAAGATCTGTCGCATCCGAGCCATCTCAATCACGACACCTTGAGTCAGCGCGAGGGCTCCACCTGAGAGGCCCGTCCCGGCGCCTCGCGGAGTAAAAGGCACACCCGCGGTCGCGAGCAGCCGCATCACTGCTGAGGTTGTTTCGGTAGAGGAAGGGAAGACGACGGCTCGTGGTCGGTACTTGTGCTGCGGCAGCCCGTCACATTCGTAGACCAATAGCTCGTCCGCTTCGGTCAGAACGCTGTCGCGGCCCACAATCGCACGCAGATTTTCGCAAAGTTGATCCACAGGTTTTTCGGCGGGAGAATTCTATCGCGTCGGGTTAGCGAATCATAACTTGCGGAGTCGATTCCGCGTTGCGATTACTTTTACGCCTGTCTGGGCTCGTCGCTGCGCAGGAGTCTGTAACCGAGATAAATCAGCAGACCGACACCCGCCACGATCGCCGCCGTGATCGCTTCCCTGATCGTGCTGTTCAGCAGCAGCCAGCCGGATAACAGCAAGGCAAGGACTGAGATAACTGTGCCGCCGCGCAGACGAAACAACGCTGGAGGCGCATTGGTGCGTCGCAGCACCGGCAGCGCGGCGCAGGTAGCGGCGTAGGTCAGCAGTCGCGCGATGGCGCTGATGGTTAAGGCCTGCACAAAACTCTGTTTGAAGGTCAGCACGAACATTACGGCTGCCGTGCACATTATAGCCACATGCGGAGTGGCGAACCGGGAGTGCAGCTTGCCGATCAATGCAGGCAACTGCCTTTGTTCAGCCATGGCGTACGGCACTCGAGAGCCTGAGAGCAATACGATATTGAGGTTACCGGCGATTGAGATAATGGCTCCCAAAGAAATTACTGCGCCGCCTGTCACGCCCATAAATCTTGTGGCGGCGTCGGCAAGAGGCTTTTGCGATTGGGCCAACTCCGGGAGCGTACCGACGCAAACGATCTGGATCAGGATATAGAGTGTGGCAACGACACCAATGGCGAGCAGCAAAGCCCGCGGCAAATGCTTTTGTGGATTTTGAACTTCACCAGCCGGAATGGCCGCCATTTCAAATCCAGTAAACGCATAGATGAGCAACAGCACGGACTGCGAGAAAGCTCCAGTCGCAGGAGGTGGCCCAAGCGTGTAAGCATGCGGGGTAGTGAAGAACAGTCCCACGGCGACAAACAGGATCATTGGAACCAGCTTTCCAATCGTAAAAAAGTTACTGGCTAAGGCGGCCTGTCTGACTCCGAGAATATTTACTGCGGCGAGGGAAACAACTACGACGGCGATGATTATCGGCCGCCACAATGCTGAACTCGCACCCTGCCAAAAGTAGCCCAGGTAGCTGACGAGCAAATTGCAGTTAGCGGCAAACGCGGTCACTCTTGCCAGCCAGATGAGCCAGCCTACTTCAAATGCTACAGTTGGCCCGAACGCTTCGCGCGCATAGAGGTAAGGACCGCCGGTCTGGTCAAAACGGCTGCTGACTTCGGCAAAGCAAAGAATGATTAGCGTCACCACGAGGGCGCAGGCAACAAAAGCGAGAATGCTGTAGGCCCCGATCAGGGCAAAGACTTTTGCCGGCAGGCCAAAGATGCCTGCTCCGATGATCCCGTTGATGGTAATGGCAACCAGGTCCCAGCGCTGTATCCCTCGCACCAGGCCGCTTTTGGTAGCGTTCGACATGCGCAGTAAAGTAGCACAGACCTTCAGTCTGCGTGTGAGTTATGATCGCCGGTATTATCAGGCTTAACCTGACCGATCAAAGTCCATTTATAAATAATTAGTCCGTAGCGCAGTTGTGGGAGTTATGTGAAGCACCCGGATCATTTTGGTTGCGAGCCGGGCGCGATCCGACTAATCTCTTGCTGCTCCGGTAAATTGATCGAGACAGGAAAAATATGAAACGCATCATCTCTCTCGCATTGCTCGCAGTCCTTTCGTTGGTGCTTACGCCGGCGTCGGCGCAGCACCGATCTTTGGAGACACCGTTCCTGTTTTCAGCTGAGCCTCAGCGAACGTTGCAGGACCTCGTCAACGAAGCTGCCAAGACGGCTATGGAAAAGTTCCAGGGCCAGGGATTGAAGGCAGAAAACCTCTCGATCACTCTTATCAATTTGCGTGGGACCAAACCTCAACAGGCGAGTTTTCGGGGCAATGAACGGCTTTATCCCGCCAGCGTGGTGAAGCTGTTTTACCTGGTCGCCACTCACCGTGCGCTGGAAGACAAGCGCATTGAAGAGACGCCGGAACTACGTCGAGCCCTGCGCGACATGATCGTCGATTCTTCAAATGAGGCTACCCAGTACATCGTCGACGTCGTTACTCATACGACCGGCGGTTATGAGTTACCGCCGAAAGAAATGGCAGAGTGGCAGGAGAAACGCAATGCAGTGAATCGGTATTTCTCAGCGCTCGGCTACACAAACATAAACGTCAATCAAAAAACTTTTTGTGAGGATGCTTACGGGCGCGAGCAGGTGTCACGCGGACCGCAGGGAGAGAATCGCAACAAGCTGACGACTGACGCTACTGCACGTCTGTTATCCGAGATAGTGACAGGCAAAGCAGTCACCGCCGAGCGCAGCCGCCAGATGATGGGATTACTCAAACGCGATTATGCGGGAACGAGTAAGGATAACGACGATCAGGCTCATGGATTTACTGCACTTGCACTCAAGGGGGTGGAAGGAGCGCGCCTGTGGTCCAAGGCCGGATGGACCAGCACCACCCGACACGACGCGGCTTACCTGGAAATGCCAGATGGTTCAAGGTTTGTGCTGGTCACTTTCACTACCGATCATGCCGCCGAACGCGACATCATCTCCACTGTCGCTCGCGTGGTGATTGATGGGATCAGGGATATGAAGTAGGTGCGCAACACTGAGCCAAGTCCGTGCAACGGACGGTCGGTAGGTACTCAGCGAGTTATCGATGGGTAACGAGGATCCTTTCGACAAAGTCGTGCGACGATTGGTAGTCCGCGCGGACGAATGAAAATAGCCCAGCGATTATCGCTGGGTAGATCTCGCTCGGCAATCGCAGTCCCTGAAACGTACGGCTGAAACAGTCACTAGCCCCGAAATCGTTAGCCGTCCGTTTTACGGACTGGCCATCGTCGCTCTCCGATACCCAGCAGTAAACTCCTGGGCTATCACCAAGCGTCCGCTTTGCGGACTGATGACTGGCAATGCCTTAACTGTAGGTTTGATAGTCAATGGATCTTTCCACCATTCATCATCCCATTACGAATTTCTTCCCCTCTCCGCGCTCGGCGGAAGATTGGGAACGGTATCGCTTAACTGACCTGCAGCTTGAGTTCTATCGCGAACACGGCTACCTCGACGGCATTCGCATCCTCGATGACGATCAGGTGGACCTGCTGCGAAGCGAGTTGGCTGAACTCGCCACCCCGGATAACCGCGCGCGCGAACTGTTCTACGAATACAACGCCAATGATGCGACTGCGGCTTCCAAAATTCTCTTTCATGCGTTGGGCGCCTGGCGGGTCACGCCTGGTTTTCACGATTTACTGTGGCACCCGGCCTTTCTAAAGCCCGCTTCGCAATTGCTTGGGGGGCCGGTCCGGTTCTGGCACGATCAGATTTTCTACAAGCCCGCGCATCATGGCGGTGTGGTTGCCTGGCACCAGGACTACTCTTACTGGACGCGTACTCAGCCGATGGAACATCTTTCGTGCTGGATTGGGCTGGACGATGCTGGAGTCGACAATGGATGTTTGCATTACGTACCCGGCAGCCACCATTGGAAGCTCCTGCCAGTGACCGCGCTGGCTGATGATATGGATGCGATCTTCGGCGTCCTGAACGAGGAACAGAAGCGGCAGTTTCACCCGACGGCGATCGAATTAAAAAAGGGTGAGGCGTCTTTTCATCACCCGCTGATGGTGCATGGTTCTTTCGAAAACCGAACCGCTTGGGAGCGGCGTGCAACGGTGATCAATGTTTTCCGCGATGGCGTTACCTCGGCCTCAAATAATCCCTTGCTGCAGGGCGTTCCCGCAATTCGCGAGGGCGAGCAGATTGGTGGACAGTTCTTTCCACTTTTATTCAGTCCAGCGCAGAAATAATTCACACGGGAAGACCTGGACATTTGCCGCGGCGGAAAGTGGAATCCCGGAATGAACCCCCGGTCCTATTAGATCCATCTATCGTTCAAGTTTCGATATCAACCATTTGAATTTCCCCGCGGGAACTTTCCTCACTCTCAACTGTCTAAGCTTTCGAGTTTGAGACGCAGGCGAAAAATGTTTTCCATTTCAAGCAAGCGGCGCTGGTGCGCCTGCCGGCGGATAACTGCGCGCGCTAAAACGAAAAAGAATAACGACGGAGGGGGCGGTGAGACCATGACCGTACAAATAACAGGAAGGGCGCGACCCTTCATTAACGTCACACCACTTATTGATGTCTTACTCGTGCTGCTGATCATTTTCATGGTGGTGTCGCCGCTCAAGCAGGCCCGCTTTGCCGCCAGCATTCCCGCTGAACGAGACAAAAACGAACCGGTGCTGCCGCCACCCGACAGTATGCTGGTGGTGACTATTGATGCCGATCATACACTCCGGCTCAACTCGCTCAGTGATATGGGGACCGTTGAAGAACCCGGGAAACTCAGCGCCAAATTAAGCGAGGTCTTTGCCTTGCGGACTCAAAACCGCGCTTTCAGTTATGAGATGCTGACTCGCACAGACTTGCCCGACGCGCTGCGCATTCAAAAGACTGTCTATATCAAGGCACCGCGCGCGATGAACTATGGCGACGTGGTGAAGGTAATTGATGGGATCAAGATAGCCGGGGCGACGCCGATTGGCCTGCAGGTGGATGACTTGAATTAGCTCTCGAGCATCCTGGCGGCTATCTCTTTTACCAGTTTTGCGCAAACCATCGCCGTGCTGTTTTGAAAATCCGCCAGCGGATTGTATTCCACGATGTCGGCGCCGACGACTTTTCCTTTGAGCCGTCGGATCACATTCAGCGCCTGTCGTGTAGACAGGCCGCCGGGCTCGCGATGAGAGACGCCGGGAGCGCAGGACGGATCCAGTCCATCAATATCGAATGAGATATAAACTGGGCTATCGAAGTCTAAATTGAGGTCGTCGCGCCAGTCCTTCATCTCAATCACTTCGACGCCGAAGCGTTTGATTTGTTCGCGCTGATGACGGTTTAGCGTGCGTATTCCCACCTGGACCAGGCGCTGTGCCAGTCCTTCTTCCATGATTCGCGCAAAGGGGCACGCATGCGAGTAACGATTGCCCTCGTATTCATCATAGATATCTGCATGAGCGTCGAAATGCAGGATGTTCAGTACCGGATACTGGCTTGCCATCGCCCGCATAATGGGCACGGTTACGGCATGGTCGCCACCCAGCGACAGAGGTAGCTGGTCGCGCTGCAGCAGGTCTGTGATCGCGAGCTTTATTCTTGCAAGCATGGCCCCGCCGATGTCGCCTTCGAGGTCGCCGGTGTCTATCAGCAGTCCCCCGCCGAGATCGATTCCACTCTCAGTCCAGAGATGCCCGGCGTCGGAATATAGCGCCTCGCGTATCAGCGGCGGTGCTGCCGCCGCACCCTTCATAAAGGAAGAATTCGCGTCGAAGGGCAATCCAATGAGGGCTACCCGATGGTCCGTATTCGTCTCTGGTTTCATTCTGAAAACCGGGAAATAGTCTACACGTTCGGAAATGACCCCGGAAAAACCGAAAGGCCGGTTTTGGACCGGCCTCTCAAGGTTGGGCGGAGACATTCAGCCTCTTCAGTCACTGTCCTCACCCCAGCAACCATTCGCCCTAGTGCGGCTCATTCTAATGAAATTTACTTCAGTGTCAACTCCAAAAAACGTGATTCGATGTGACTCGACACGGATCGGTTGCGATTACGCGGAATCAAGGAAGTGCAAGCAGTCTTTGAGTTGTCCCAAATGCTTTTATTTGCATGACCTGTGGCCGCCGATGAAATTTGATGAGCAGAATCGTCTTGCAAATGGGGAATTTTCCGCACGCAAGAATAATTTTTCAATGCATATTAAACGGACCTCCGTGCGGCTCAGCCACGAGCTCGGGGCGGGACGAATCCTGAAGCACCTCATGCAATTCGAGGACGTTGGTCTTGTAATAAGCATCCCTCGGAAGCGTTGCCGATTGCGCGTGACCTTTTACAAAAGCATCAGAGCGAACCCAGTTCAGAAAGTCCTGGCGGCTATTCCAGAATGTGAAAACAACGTAGGGATCGCCTTCGTTCACCGGCCGCAGGACCTGGTTGGAGATAAACCCTTCCATTTTATCGACCAGGCCGGCGCGCTCACGAAAGACCTTTTCAAAAGCATCAGCATATTCGGGTTTGACATAAAGACGATTGGCAACAGTTATCATAATTAGCTCCTCAGATATCATTCAGTAGTTATCAAAATGTTTCAGCTTGGTGGAGGACTTCTGGTGCTGTCCAATTTAAAATATCATCCGCAGATTACACCGATTACACAGATTCCCTGAACAAAATAAGCGGGCTAGGTCTAAACACTCTTGAATCGCGCAATCTGCGAGTTATCTGGCATCCATTTTTGTTGGTAGGTATGATACCGCGGCTTACAGGCGTGCCATAGCCGCGTGGCCGCCCTCCCCGTAGAATCGGCCCTCTAAAGTCCCAAAATTTGTTGATTCCAAACGCAAAAGACTGTAAAACATCCCCTCAAAGATGCTGCACCGGGCTGGCTTTCGCTGAATACACGGTGACCTCTTACAAGCGCAGCCATACTTTCTTAGGCCCAGGTATCAAGTCTCTTTCATTTATTCAGAGCGTGAGGGAAAGTTTCTCCCCGAACGTGGGTTCCCCAATTTACAGGTACCATTACAGAATCTTTCTGATGATATGAAAATCCAGCTCGCAGAAGAAAATAATGGGGAACTGCGGGGTGAGCAAACCTTTGCGTCTGAAGTCGTCGCAATTGGCCGTGACGGGACTGAATGTCAAATCGTGTTCGACGGCGAAAAATGGCCGATGGTCTCGCGCCGCCACGCGCAGCTTCGCTTTGAGCACAACCGCTACCTACTGAGCGATACGAAATCGCGTTTCGGAACTTTTCTGGATGGTCGGCGGATCGCCGAACCAACTGCGGTGCGAGCGGGCTCGAGAATACAATGCGGAAGTGCCGGACCGACTCTTTTCGTTGTTGGAATCGAACAAGACTCAGCAGCGATTCCCACCCTGGGACCGCACGTTTCCAGCGTGCCGTCCTGGGATAGCCATGCCCCAGCTCCTAACCCAAGGATTCCGGTAGCAGAAGAGCAACGCGCCAAACGGGAAGCAGTTACGCCTCCTCACCTGAGACAGGCATATGACCCGTTGCCACCTGGCGGTCAGGGCTTGGTATTCATCACGCTGATTAGCGAAACGACGGGAGAGCTCAAGCGATTTCCTCTTGAGACGGAGGTCACCCGGCTTGGAAGAGGGCTCGACATGGAGGTGAGGATTGATGCCGATGTCGCCGTAGTCTCGCGACTCCATGCCGCGATTGAGCGACGCGCAGATCGATCCCACCTTGTCGACCAGGCAAGTTTCAACGGCACCCTGCTTAATCAACGTCGCATTACTGCACCGGAGCCACTCTCTGATGGTGACCGCATTCAATTAGGAATGGGTGGTCCTGTTTTTCGTTTTCACGATCCCTCGCATCCGAATGCCGGCGGAAGCCTCTCAAGTGGCGGTCCGGGAATTGGGCCGGAACCTCGCACGATTCATGCCGGAGTAAGGCCTCAAGACGTAAATCAGCGCTCGTTCGCTGAGGCCGGCGGCCAACAGGTCATGTCGCTGCACCGCACATTTGCGGGCAATGCGCCAATCACGATTGGCCGCGCGCATGATAATGATGTTCAGCTCGATGGTTTGCAGATTTCCAACCATCACGCGCGCGTCAGCTTGGGGCAGGGCCACGTTGTCCTTGAAGATGTTGGCTCAACTAATGGCGTCTATGTGAATGGTGTGCGCATTACGGGCAAAACTTCTGTTCGCAGCGGCGACACGGTTCAGATAGGTCCCTTCCTGTTATTGATTGATCCCCAGCGTGGCTTGGATGTTCTGGATACTCGATCAAAGACGCGCATCGATTGCGTTGATATCACCAAGATTGTGCGGAATCGCGCCGGCGGTGGAACCGTCAAGCTGCTAGACGACGTCGATCTGGTAATTCAACCGAATGAGTTCGTCGGTTTGCTCGGGCCATCGGGCGCGGGTAAGTCGACCTTAATGGATTCGCTGAATGGCATGCGCCCGGCCACCGAAGGCCAGGTGCTGATCAATAACCAGGATCTGTACAAACATCTCGACTCACTCAAACAGTCGATTGGGTATGTTCCGCAGGACGACATCATTCATCGCGAACTGACCGTCTATCGCACTCTTTACTATGTTGCCCGGTTGCGCTTGTCGCGTGACGTGTCGAAGCCGGAGATTGAACAGATCGTAAACGAGGTAATGGACGTCACCGGTCTCTCTGAACGCCGTGACGTTCCCGTGGGCCAGCTATCCGGAGGTCAGCGCAAGCGGGTATCGATCGCGGTCGAGTTAATTACCAAGCCTTCCATCATTTTCCTCGACGAACCAACTTCAGGGCTGGATCCGGCTACTGAAGAAAAGATCATGAAGTTGTTCCGGCAGATCGCAGAGTCGGGCCGCACCGTGATCCTCACGACGCACGCGATGGAAAACGTCAAGCTCTTTGACAAGATAGTAGTGATGATGCGCGGCAAGCTCGTCTTCTATGGCGCTCCTCAGGAAGCGCTCGCGCACGTTCATGCTGACAGCTTTAAAGATCTCTACGACAAACTCGAAGCGCCGATCGAAGCTGCCGTCAGCGGCTTGCCGCCCTTGCCGGCCAACGCCACGGCGGAATTAAAGCGGAGTTACAAGTCACAGAAAGAACAGATAGCGGAAGCGGTGGCCGAAGATTGGAAGCAGCGCTTCATGGCTACCGAGCAGTACCGGCAAAACATCCAGCAGCCATTGAGCGGTCTCAAAGGAAAGGTGCCGCCGGTCGCCCCGGCACGCCGCCGACCAACCGTCACCGACGCGCTGGGCCAATGGAAGACCCTGGCTCAGCGATACACGGAAGTCCTCAAGCATGACAAGTTTAATCTGCTGCTGCTGTTTGGCCAGGCGCCGATTGTGGCCCTGCTTACCTGGTTGGTGGTCGACAACGACAGCCCGCGCGACTTTCCCTATTTTGTGCTGGCCCTCGTAGCTGTCTGGTTCGGCACTTCGATCGCGGCGCGCGAAATAATTAAGGAGCGTGCCGTCTACAATCGCGAACGCATGGTGAATCTCGGACTGATTCCTTACGTTGGCTCAAAACTTCTGATCCTCTTTTTTATTGTGGGACTGCAATGTCTGCTGCTGTTCGGGTCACTGGGCTTATTTCATCTTACCGGTCTGATGAAAGTGCCGGGAGATTACTACGGCGTGCCGCAATTGGCGGTTATGATCCTGACGGGCATGGTTGGTATCTCACTGGGATTGTTTATCTCGGCTATCGTGAAGACTTCTGAGATGGCCACCAGCTTTGTCCCGCTCATTCTGATTCCGCAAATTCTTTTTTCGGGCCTGGTAGGCGTGCCGAAGGGCCCGGCGCGGTTGGTCGGTGCAGTAATGCCGGCGAGTTGGTCGTTCGACGAGATGAAACAATTATCGGCCGAGCTCGGCGTGCTGCGCGGCAAGGACGAGGAGGCCATGCCGGCCAAAGAGAATGAGGGTCGCGGACTTTATAAGGACATCAAACACCAGAACGATGCCTTGATTGAACAGAAACAGCAGGAGGTTGAAGAATATCGCGCTCGCTCAGTCGACAAGCTTGATGATTTTGAGCAGGACATGAACAAGTATCAGAAAGATAGCGAGCGGTGGAATCTCGGTGGCCGGCAAGGCAAGGAACCGAAGAAACCTTCCAAGCCGGCGCTCGATCCGGTGCCGCCCAAAGTGGAAGTGGTGCCCATGCCCGACAATCTAAGTGGCTATGTTGATTTTCTTCATCCCTGGGGTAACAAATGGGTTAATCCCCTGATCCTGCTGCTTATGTTTATCGGTTTGACTCTCGGGACGATCATCGCGCTGCGTTCTCAGGACATTGGTTAATGACTGCGGTTGATGCACCTGGCGAACATTCAATGACGAAGCTAAACTGTGGGACTTAGCGAAGGGGAAACTAACTTTGAAGCCATACACCTCTATCCTTCTGCTGTTGGCGCTACCGCTGGTGTTGCCGGCGCAGCAATCCAAACGGGACGAGAAGCTGCCCAAAGACGTGCGCGGCTACAAGGTCCATCGCGCGCAGGTTGAACCGAAGCAGAACGACTCTGCCAACAAGAAGAAGAAAAACAAAGATGACTACGATGAGACCGAACCGCTGCTGGTCAGGTTGGGAGAAGCACGGCTCATTTCTGCTTCGCCGTTGGGTGTGACCTTCGAAGTGCCCGTGGTGCTGGCGGCAGTCAAGCAGCAGGGAGATATCGATCGGCTGGTGTTCGAGGATATGGTCGTCAATGATATCGCCGTCAGCATTGACGATTACGTTCATCCTTTCGCACTGCCTAATAAAGATCCCATGTCGCTTGCGCCTCCGCTCCGCATCTTGGTCAGCACACCCCAGGCGATGGTCAGGACCATCGATGAGCTGTTGGATTCAAGAGACCTGTGGACGGTTACAGGGCGCATCTACGTCTGCGGTCAGTTCAGGAAATATCTTATTAAGTTTAAGCGCGCGGTGCCGGTTGAGCTACAGACCACTATCAATAATCCCCTGCAGTAATTGAGAACAGGAGCACACTGTTCATGAAATACAATCCTGCCGCCGCGTTTAAGCGAGTGGCAAAGACCACAATTCTGATAGCAACTCTCTCCCTCTCTGCGCCAGCCCAAAGGCCGGAACTGAGCGTGCAAACCGGACACGCCGGGCCGGTGCTTGCCGTTGCGTTTAGCCGTGACGGTAAGGTGCTCGCGAGCGGCAGTGTCGATAACACCGTCAAGCTTTGGGATGTCGCCAACGGTCATGAACTACGGGCTCTCAAGGGTCACGAGATGTCGATGACAAGCCTTGCCTTTAGTTCAGACGACAAGCTGCTGGCAGGTGGCAGCGCCGATAACTCGGTTTCTATCTGGGATCTCGCCACCGGCCGCGAAAAGATCAGGGTGCGCGGCCACACCCTATACGTGAGCGCGGTATCTTTCAGTCCCGACAACCGGGTACTGATGAGCGCCGGCGCTGATCAGCAAATCAAATTCTGGGATGTCGCCAGCGGACGTGAGTTGCGTACGATTGTGGCCGGCAACTATCCCAGCTACAGCATTGGATTGAAGGCCTTCTTTACGCCCGATGGCAAAATTCTGATCAGCTGTGGTGAAACGCTCAAGTTCTGGGAGGTCAAGTCTGGAACTCAGTTACGTTCCCTTGTCTTCCAGGAGCCCGTTACTGATCCCACCCGGCCACTCTCTATTCCCTACGCGCAGATCGCGCTGGACCCGTCCGGCAAGGTGGTGGCAACCGGCGGCAAGATCATCAAGTTCTGGGAAGTGGCGACCGGGAAGGTCATACGCACTTTGCCGGGCAGCGCCGATTCGCTTGTCTTCAGCCCTGACGGCGAGACGCTGGCTATCTGCGATCGCGTGGATATCAAAATCATAAACTTAAAAACAGGACAGGAGATAAGATCCTGGGAAGGATGTAAGCTTGGTGTCGAAGCAGTTGCATTCAGTCCGAATGGCAGGACCCTGGCCAGCGGTAATTCCGATCACACTGTGACTGTTTGGAATCCGGTTGATGGAGCCGAACTGCTGGCGCTTCGAGGACATGCTTCGCCGGTAACTTCAATCGCTTTGAGCGACGACGGCAAGGTGCTGGCAAACGGCATTCGTGGCAGGTTATTTAGCGAAGACTCGGTCAAAATTTGGGATCCGACTACAGGCCAATTGTTGCGCTCGCTGAATGGCCCCGACGATCAGGTCTATTCAATAGCAGTTAGTCCCGACGGCTCACGTTTGGTATCTGCGCTTCCGAGTAACTTAGTGGGAATCTGGAACGTGGCCCAGGGCAAGCAACAAACCATATTCAAGTCACCCGCCGGATTTGATTTTTCACCGCACCATGTCGCCCTGAGTCGCGACGGCCGATTCGTCGCAGCCGGTGGCCGAGACACCACACGTCTGTGGGACGCGAATACGGGCCGCGAGCTGTTTACCTTCAAAGGCCAGCGCAATGGGATTTGGGATATAGCGCTGAGTCCTAATAATGACATGTTGGCCACTGCAGGTTCCGATCACACCATCAAGCTCTGGTCGCTGAGCACCGGCAAGGAAATAAAAACGTTGACTCAGCATGTCGGTGGCGTCGGCGCTCTGGCGTTTAGTCCCGACGGGCGGCGCCTGGCCAGCGGCAGCCAGGACAAAACAATTTTAATTTGGGACATTGCCAGTGGGCAGGCAATCGACGGATTTGGAGAAGGCGACGGCTGGATTGACTCTGTTACTTTCAGCCACGATGGCAAACGCATCGCGGGGGGCTCTGAAGATGGAACTATTCGAATCTGGGAGATTGGCGCCAACAGACCAGCTTCAATCACCTTGCGAGGCCATTCAGATCAGATCAATTCGCTGCTGTTTGCCGCAGACGACAAACTGCTGATAAGCGCCAGCAGCGATTCCAGCATCAAGCTCTGGGATCTGACCACCGGGAAAGAGCTGGCGAGCATGTTCACGCTCGATCGGCAGGACTGGCTCGTGATCACCCCCGACGGCCTCTTCGATGGATCGCCCTCGGCGTGGAACCAGATTCTCTGGCGGTTTTCCGCTAACCTGTTTGACGTGGCGCCGGCAGAAGTTTTCTTCAATGAGTTCTATTATCCAGGTCTGTTGGCTGATCTGTTTGCCGGTAAGCGACCCACGGCGTCACAAAATCTGGCGCAGAAAGATCGGCGCCAGCCAACAGTGCAACTCACCCTCGCTCCCGGGCAGGTGACTAGCACAACCGTGACGGCGCGCCGCGTGCAAATCAAGATCGATGTGACGGCGCTCGCAGGCGCTCAGGACCTTCGCCTGTTTCGTAATGGCAGCCTGGTCAAGGCCTGGCACGGCGACGTATTGAAGGGTTTGAATCGTGCGGCTGTGACCGCGGAGGTTCCCATTATTGCCGGACCTAATCGTCTGACGGCCTACGCTTTCAATCGCGACAATGTGAAGAGTGCAGATGCGAACCTGACTGTCACCGGCGCCGATAGTTTGAAACGCGCTGGGACGCTTTTCATTCTTGAGACAGCCGTCAACAAATACGCCAACTCACAGTTTAATTTGCAGTTCGCCGTTGCTGATGCTACTGATTTTGCGGCTGAATTGCAGCGACAGGAAGTGAAGTTAAATAACTATGCGAAGGCCGAGGTGATTTCCTTACACGACGCTCAGGCGACTAAAGCTGGCATTCTGCAAGCGCTGTCCAAGCTGGCCGCGCGGGCGCAACCGGAAGACGCAGTCGTCGTCTTCTTTGCCGGTCATGGGACCGCTCAGCAGAATCAGTTCTATCTCATCCCGCATGACCTTGGTTACACCGGCGACCGCACGCATATCGATGCTGCCGCGTTGCAGACGATTCTTGGCCACAGCATTTCGGACAGGGAATTGGAACAGTCGTTTGAAGGGATCGATGCCGGGCAATTTTTACTGGTCATCGATGCCTGCAATTCAGGTCAGGCGCTGGAAGCAGAAGAGAAGCGGCGTGGTCCCATGAACAGTCGGGGGCTGGCGCAACTTGCATACGAGAAGGGCATGTATGTGCTGACTGCGGCGCAGAGTTATCAGGCAGCGCTTGAGGCGTCGAAACTTGGACACGGTTATCTGACTTATGCGCTCGTGGAAGAAGGATTGAAAACGGCAGCGGCAGATAATCAACCTCAAGATGGTCAGGTTTTGCTCAAGGAGTGGCTTGATTACGCAACGCAGAGGGTGCCGCAAATGCAGGCAGAGAAGATCAATGAAGCAAAAGGACGTCAGCTCCAACAGGTGGTGGCGTTCGTGCCCGGAGAAGAGAAGACTGATCCAGCGAAGAGAAATTTACAGCGCCCGCGCGTTTTCTATCGCCGCGAGCTGGAAGCCACGCCCTTTGTCGTCGCCAACCCTGGAAAGGCACCATAATAATTTTCAGGAAATGCGTGCTTTCCTCTCCGTCACACGCGGTTGAAAGGGCGATGATAACTTCTCGAACTAAACACTTCTGCGGCAAGCCGTGCGTTCGAACCGGACTCAAGCCTGAGACAGAAGCGCGCCTGAAAATCTCTAGCCCAGGTTTACCGCCGGCCGTAGCGCAGGGGGACGGTGACCAGGAAGGCGTTATTGCTGCGGCTTCCGATGCGATAGATCGTCTGCGGCGCAGGCTCCTGCTGAGTCAGTAGTCGCGATGATGATTGAGCGCTCGCTTCCATCTCCGCCTTTGACCATGAACGGCCGGCGCCGTCAACCATTTCAAATCTTTCGACCTTCTGCGACCAGTCCTTTTCCCACTTGGCCACGTCTGATTTCGATAGCTTCAAAGGCTTGTCCGTGAGGGGCAATCCTTCGAGTGGCTCCGGCGTGACAATGATGCTTAGTACCTCTGCTACCTGATCGCGGCGGCTGGGACTGGGGACAAGCGTAAAGTAACTGGGATCGTCTTCCTGCGCCGGAATGTCGATTAGTCTGCCGGGTCGCACCTGATTATCGCCCCCGCGCGTGCGCGCTGTCGGAAAGATCAGATACGCATCACCATAAGATCCATCGGCGTACTGTTCGCGATCGATCACATACAGATAACCGGCTCGGGGGGATTCGACGCTGAGGCGAACGCGGTCACTTACCGCCAAGGGTGTATCAGCCTCGATTCGTTCAGGGACCCATGAAGAGGTCCTGGCGTCCTCCATTACCAGCACGCGCGCGCCGCCGTCATTGGCCGTAGGCGGGCGCAAGCGCCAGATGGTGACGCCGATTTCCATCGACTTATAGCCGGAGTTTAGATTCGCGATTAGGATCGGAGTGCGGCGTGTGTAGCGCGCTTTGAGGGCTGCGGTCATCGCCGGAGTGTGACGTGTTCCGGGTTTCACCTGCACCTGCGGTCTGACCGCCGCCGGAGGCCGCGCTTTGGTGAATTCGTCCAGGACGATTTGTCTGGAAGCAGGCTCATCTGGCGGGGCTTGCGCCTGGACACTAAACGACGTCGAACACGCCAGGGTTAGACCCGCGGCAACGATTGCCAGTTTCAATTTTTGTTGAAGCAAAATATTCAAGGGCCAGGCCATCTATGGAATATCTCCCACCTAGTTATTTATCCGCGCCATCTGGCACGCTTCGATGATCGCGCTTATCACCTGGGGGGTGATGTTTGTCCCTGGCTTGACTGGAGTCAGGAAGCCTCCACTGGGAGCGGTGCCGGTGAAAAACACAACCTGCCTTTCTCTGCCGTTAACCGCGGTCAGAAATATGTTGATGTGTGGCAGCTGAAACGCAGATTGACCCTGCTCAATGCGCTTGACCTCCGGGCATTGAATGACAACGCGTCTCTTGTCTGACTTGTCCGCTCTCTTTGGTTCGAAAGCAAGTGTTCCGGGTGTGACGGTCAACATTCCGGCGGTTCTCGAAGCGTCAGTTACTTCAAAGATGTGCGAGTTGCGCACCCGCTCGGCAGCCTCCGTCGCTGACTTGGCGCGTTCCCGCTCGCGAGCTTCGGATTCAAACATCTCCACCCGGCTTTTAGCTATCTCGACGAAGAGACCGTTGGGGAACTTGGTCGCGTAAGCATTGAAGTCCGCTGGGTTGCGGCTGTCCTTGATGGCGTTCCAGTAAGTCATCTCGAGTGAATTCATATCATTAGAGCCGCCGTTGGAAACTGTTTTTGTTGGTTGGGCCCGAGAGCGCGCGAGCGCCGCAAACTGACCGTCGGGGTATTTGTCCAAATAGCCTTTGAAGTCATCCGGGTTGGTGCTGCTCTTGATGGTTTCCCAGTACGACAACTCAATAGCCGCCGGATCCACCATCGCCATGGAAGGCGTATTTGGACTGGCGGCATTGGAGGCTGAATTGTTGACCGCGACTACCAGTTCATCGGCGCGATACCCTTCGATGATGGCAAAGGGCCGTTGTTGCTTGGTTGAGCCGAGATCGATAGCCAAACGTTTGGGCACGGTGTCCTGAATAAACTTCACCAGTTGCGCGAGGGTGATCTCGCCTTTGTCGTTGGCCGCTCCACCTTTCAATCCTTCAACGACTGCCCAACTGAAATAGCCCTGTTTCTTCTCCGTGTACTCGTAGGCCCGCTGGCCGATTCCGGTGGCGTAAACGGTGGCAAAGGCCTGCACTTCTCGGTTGCGCACATCAAAATTGAAGGCATTGGTATACGCCGCACTCAAATTATTAGGAGCATCAGCGCGCCCTCCGGGATCGTTACGGCATGCATCCAGCAACACCAGCACCTGGCCTACTCCCGTTTCCTTGATTCGCTCTTTGACGCGATTGATGCTGATGGCTGTTTCTTCGAGAAACGAAATCTGGTCACTGATCTGCGCGTCCGCCGGCATAAGAAAAGCCTGCCCACCTCTCTCCATGCCATGACCTGCAAATGAAATAAGCAGCAAGCCATCCTTTGGTACCGCCGTGCTCAGGTTCGATAAGCGACGCAGAATATTGACCCGGGTCGGTTGCCTTTCCAGCGGTTGCTCAGTGGACAAGAGAATTACCTGATCCGCCGGAAAGCCGGCATAACGTACGAGCGCATCGGCAATCAGGCGAGCGTCGTTGTCGGAACCTTTGAGCGGGCTGATTTGCGGATCCAGATATTTGTCCACGCCAATCACAAGGGCCCATCGCTTGGTCCTGACTGGTAGTTCTTTGACTTGATTCACCTGGTCGACAACTGCAGTCGCAGGGGTAGAGATGGCGGGTGTTTCAGTCGTTTCTTTTGGAGGCGCAGCCGGCAGTTGCTCTAACTGCCGTGAGACAACTTGTGGCGCGGGGGCCGAAACGACAGTCTGAGTGCCAGGCACCGGCTGAGATTTGGGAGGGGCGTTAGCGCTCGGAGTTGTAGCCGCCTTCGATGTCGATGGTTCCGGTTGTGTCGCCGTTGGTGCTGCGACCTCAGTGTTGGCGGGTGTCGTCTGCTGTTGCGTGACATGAACAGTCGCATCCTGCGCTGGTCCGGGTGCAGTCTTACCGGCGGCCAACAAGGCGGGGATTTCTTTTTCCAGCTTGCGCGCCAGCTTGGCATCCAACGTTCCAAGTTTCTTAAGCTGCTCGGCCGCCAAATCGGATTTGCCCATACGTGCATACGCCTGGCCGAGCCCATAGAAAGCTTCGGCGTAATCCGGCTTCAGTCTGATCGCGCTGCGGAAAAACCCCACCGACTTTTCCCAGTCAGTGCCACGAAGATAGGCGTAGCCAATTCCGTACTGTGCTTCGGCAAAACCTGGATCGAGACTGCTGGCTTTGACGAACGGAGCAAAGGCTTCGCCGTGACGGCCCATCGTGTTGTAGCAGTATCCAAGATCGTATTGCGCCTGGGGATCGTTGGGAGCCAGTCGCACCTGTTCCTTGTACGTCGCCAATGCCTGTTCCCAGTTTCCACTATTCAGGTATGCATCGCCGAGGCTGCCGTAGGCGGGCGGGTAGTTGGCGTCAAGACGAATAGCCAGCTTATAGACATCGATTGCTTCAGCCCACTTTCCCTCTTCAGCCAACTTATCGCCTTCGCCAACTAATCCCGCAGCGCGGCTGCCGGATCTTGGTGCGGGCTTACCTCGTTTTTGTCCATAGGCTTCGAAAGATGCGGGCGCAACCAGAAGCATGAGCAAAGCGAAAACAATCAACAGAACAATCGACTTTGAGTAGGGGGAAGACGCGTTCATTACTACCTCCAGGCAGCGAAAGAGCAGGGCCGAGCTCCGGGCAAACCTTGTGAGAAAAGCGCTGGCGGGCTAAGCCAGCCAGACAGATAGGCTAAGGCTCGAGGCTGGTAATTGTCAATGATTTCCTTGCGTTTTAAGTGCAACCAGGCCAGGGAATGCCGGCCGTCCCGGGGGCGATCAGCTTGGCGCTGAAGTATTGAGAGAGCCCGCGGTGTGCAACCAGGTACTCAGTGGTGCTCCAGTTCGATGAAGCTCACCAGTGCATCACCTTTCCCCTTAACAACGGTTTGTTTTCTGGTCGAGTCCTTGGTGATCTCGGGTTTGGGTGAAGAATGCTTGTTTAGAAAATCGCGTACGGCCCTTGCTTGGGCTGAATCCTTGATCTCGCCCTGATCCTGATCGTTGACCGTTCCTTTAACTGCGTCGAGTTCTTTGACTGGGGTCATGGACCACACGATCCAGAATTTCTCCGTACCCTGATGGTCATCAAAGCGCATCCAGGCGGTCTCGAGTTTCTGATTCGCGGTCACACGTGGCGAGCCACCATTTGTTTTCCCTTCTGGAAACAAAACATTGTAAGTCGTAGCGCCATCGGCAGTCGGGCCTTCGTTCAACAGGTAAAGATAGCCTTCCTGGGGACTAGTCATATTCAAGCGAAACTTCCATCCATTTTCAAAAATTTCCTGTCCGGAAGAATCGAACGGATCCTGAAAAGGTTGGCCGTTGCGCATCTTCTGCACTTTCAAGCCATAGTTCAACTGCCTTTCCACGGCCGCCGGAGGAGGCGTGCCACCAGCCTTCTCTTCCGAGCGCGTGTGGATGAAATGCCAGATGGCAAATCCACCCAAAGCTAGAACGGCAAGACCGAGTACTACGGCCAGCAGGCTACCGAGTCCGCTTCGACCCTCAACCTGTACGGGCGCGGCGGCCGCGGGGAGTACTGGTTGAGCAGCATGAAAAGGAGTTTGGATCGTATTGGCAGGCGAGGCCGGAATGACCTGCGCGAGTGGAGTCTCTTCTGTATGAAGCTGGGTCGGGGGCACCGCCAGCGCGGTTTCGCGAGGAACCTCAATCGATCCTGATTGCTGTAGCAGTGCCCGGCTCAGCGCATCACCAAATTCGCGCGGGCCGGGGTAGCGATCACCCGGGTTGAAAGCCAGAGCCCTGAGGATTACCCGCTCAGCTTCGGGGGCGAGGCTCGGTCTCAGATCAGAAGGTTTGATGCGTACCCCGGCTTGCTGCATTTGCAGCAATTCAAATCCTGTTTCTGGGTTGAAAGGCTTACGTCCGGTTACCAGTTCATAGGCAATCGTTCCCAGAGCAAAGATGTCAGTGGCAGCCGTGATGGCCCGTCCATTCAATTGCTCCGGCGCCATGTAGGCCACCGTCCCGGGCGATAGATTGAGACTGGTGCTTGGCGCAATCACTGAATCTTTAACTTTGGCGATGCCAAAGTCGATGACTTTTACCAGATCCTCTCCCTGTCCGAGATCCTGCAGCATGATGTTGTCGGGTTTTAGATCGCGGTGAAAGATGCCGCGGCTGTGCGCAGCGCTTAAGGCGCGTCCGATCTGTCTAAAGACCTCGCCAACTCTTTCCAGGCTCATTCCTTCCGGAGTGATAGCGGAACGCAGGGTGATCCCCTCAACGTATTGCATGACGATGAACGGCTTGCCGTCGGCGAGTTCACCGGCATCAATGATGCCCACGATTCCCGGATGATCGATGCGGCTCAGGGCCTCGACTTCCTGCCGGAACTTTTGCAGCACATACTCGCTTTGATAGGCGTCTTCCAATAAAACTTTCACGACCACCGGTCGCGAGTGCAGTTGCTGATCGCGTGCGAGATAGACAACCCCCATGCCACCGCGCTTTAACTCCTGCTGAATAACATACCGGCCATTCAGTACTTCTCCCACCAGCTCTCCTCGCGAGGTTAGCCGGGTGTTATTGAGCACTGTGGCTCCTGAGTCATTGCCGGAAAATGTTTCAGGTGGTTGGTCGTCGTCTGCCATGGCCGCAAAGATTACTCCGAATCATCCACTTGTGCCAAGAGTTTTAGTGCGTCAACGACAGGCGTTTAGAGTACCGCCTTCAGGCGGGTCTTTGGCTGCGCACAAGCCCGCCTCAAGCGGCCTTGAGCGCACCCCGCCGAAAAATTTCTCACAAACTGTGTGGAACTCCGATCTTTTTCAAACCGAAATTGCGCGAGTGATGGATCTGAACCATAATTCAACTCCGAATGATGCACACAAAGTTCACCAGCTTGCAGGCTATCCTGATCGCGCTTTCCTTCCTGTCAGTTCCATCGGAAGCGCAGCAACCCACTCAATCTGGTCACGTAGAACCGATTTTCAAGGAGGTTGCCGCGCAGACCGGTCTCAGATTTCAGCACTACAACGGCATGACTGGAAAACTATATTTGCCTGAGATCACCGGCAGTGGCGCCGCGCTGTTTGATTTTGATAACGACGGCGACCTGGACGTTTTTATTGTGCAGGGAAATGTGCTCGAGCCCGGCACCAAAGCCGCCGCAACTCAGTTCCCCTGGCGCGAAGCGGAATTACCACGCGCGCGGCTTTTCCGCAATGACCTGGTGATCGCTAAAGATGGCACCCGCACACTCAGGTTCGCGGACATCACCGAAAAGAGCGGCATCGTGGCGACGGGTTATGGGATGGGCGTGGCGGTCGGCGATATTAATAATGATGGCTGGCCTGACCTTTACGTAACCAACCTGGCTGACAACCAGATGTTTTTGAATCAGGCCGACGGCACCTTTGTTGACGTCACGACGAAGACAGGAACGAACGACTCGCGCTGGAGCACGAGCGCCGCTTTCTTTGATTATGATCGGGATGGCTGGCTTGATTTGCTGGTGCTCAACTACGCGGAGTTCTCGGTGCAGAAAGGCCCAACCTGCTATGCGGTCACCAGCGCGAAAGACTATTGCGGCCCCAAGGCCTTTCGCGCTCCGGGAAACAGGTTATTTCACAACCTGGGTGACGGAACCTTTTCAGACGTCACAGTCAGTGCGGGCATCGACAAAGAGTTTGGCCACGCGTTGGGAGTAGTGACGGCAGATCTTGACGGTGATGGCTGGGTGGATGTTTACGTCGCCAACGATGGAGATCCTAATCAGCTGTGGATTAACCAACATAACGGCACCTTTAAGAATGAGGCTCTCCTCGCCGGCGCCGCCCTTAATCGTGACGGTCAGGCAGAGGCCGGCATGGGCGTGGATGCCGGTGACTTTGACAATGATGGTGCCGAAGACATCTTTGTCACCCATTTGATGGATGAGACAAATACCCTTTACGCGAATCTGGGAAACAAGATGTTCGAGGATCGCACGCGCGAGGCTGGCCTGGGTATGCCTGGACATCGCTTCACCGGCTTCGGCACTTTGTTTTTCGACTATGACAACGATGGCTGGCTCGACTTGCTGGTCGCAAACGGTGCAGTGCTTTTGCAGCCGGAATTGATCGCCAAAAAAGATCCTTTTCCGCTTGGACAACCTAACCAGCTGTTTCGCAATGATGGCAAGGGCGGGTTCGTCGAAGTCTCTGAACACGCGGGTAGCGTTTTTCAACTTCTCGAAGTAAGCCGCAGCGCCGTCTTTGGTGATATCGATAACGACGGTGACACGGACGTGCTCGTCATTAATAATAATGGCCCCGCGCGGTTACTCTTGAACGAGATAGGCAATCGCAATCATTGGTTAGGTCTGCGCCTCATTGGCGGGAAGGGCAGTCGCGATGTGTTGGGAGCGCGGATAGAAGTAGTCGTGACCAAAGATAGAAGCCTGTGGCGGCGCAACAGAACTGACGGCGGCTATCTCTCGGCGAACGACCCCAGAGTATTAGTGGGACTGGGCAGTGTGGATCATATCGAGGCTGTGCGAGTGCGCTGGCCCAGCGGCGTTATAGAAGAATGGAAGAATACTCCGGTCGACCGATACGCAACTTTGAAAGAAGGATCGGGAACAACGAAAAAATGAAATTGCTGTGCAAGCGTAGCGCGAATCTTCGGGGGCTGATGCTGATGCTATTACTCATGCTGTTTGTTCCCTCAGCAACGTACTCGCATAGCCAGCAACCGGCTGATGCAGCGCCGGCGAGAGCCAATCTTGTGCCTGTCGAATGGCCGGATCTAAATAGACTCGAACCCGAGGTGCGCGAGCAATTAACTTCGCTGCAGTCCTCGCTTGAGGCGATGGCCAAAAAACCCGGCACGTCAAACGGAGCACTGAGCGAAGCCTTTGGCACTATGGGTGAAGTCTACCAGGCATATGCTCTCAAATCTGCCGCGCGTCAGAGCTTTCTGAATGCCAATCGCCTGGCGCCGGCGGACTTTCGCTGGGTTTACTTTCTCGCTAAGCTCGATCAGAAGGACGATCTTGCTGAGGACGCAATCAAGCGCCTGCAACAAGCGCGCTTGATGCGTCCTGAGTATCTGGCCGTTCCTGTGAATTTGGGAAATCTCTACTTGCAGCTGAACCGTTTGCCCGAGGCCGAAGAGAATTTTAAGACGGCGCTAACTCTCGATCCCAACGCTGCTGCGGCAATCTATGGGCTGGGTCAAATTGCCCTGGCCCAACGAAATTATTCTTCAGCGGCACAATATTTTGAGAAAGCGCTGGCCCTAGTTCCCGGCGCCAATCGAATCCATTATTCGTTGGCCATGGCCTACCGTGGTGAAGGCAAAGCTGAACAGGCGACGGAGGAATTGTCCAAACGAGGCACCGTTGGCGTTCGCGTGAACGATCCGCTGATGGACAGTCTTGAGGAGTTGGTTAAAGGAGAGCGACTGCACCTCATTCGCGGCAAGCTGGCCCTGGAGGCGAAGCGGTATGGAGAAGCTGCTGAGGAGTTTCGCAAAGCTATCGCAGGTAACAAAGATAGTATTGAGGCTCGCATTAGTCTCGGCTCAATACTTGTCTCAGGCGGAGATCTAAAAGGTGGGGCGGATCAATTTGCAGCCGTCCTTGGCATCGATCAGCAAAACCCCAATGCGCATTACAATCTTGCCTATGTGTCGGCAAGTCAAAACAACCACAATGCTGCAATTGATCATTTGAGAGTGGTCCTGAGTATCAATCCGGACGATCTCAGCGCGCGATTCTTCCTGGCTCAGGAGTTTTTGAAAGTCGAGAAGCCCGACGAAGCATTGGCGGAATTTTCACGGATTGTAGCCGCTGACCCGAACAACGAAGAAGCGCTTTTGGAGCAGGTGAAGCTGTTGGAGCAGAAGAATCTGTACAAGCAGGCACTCGATTGTCTTGAGCAAGGTCATGCTCTCTATCCTGACAAGGGCCAGACGGCGGTGATGCTGGCCCATCTGCTGGCGGCGGCGCCGCAGTACGAGTTGCGCGATGGCGCACGAGCGTTCAGGCTTGCTCAACTTGTTTACGAGGCCTCAGGTTCATTGACCCATGGCACGATTGTAGCGATGTCGTTAGCTGAGCTTGGCCGTTGTGATGAGGCAGCAGCCTGGCAGAGAAAATTGATTACCGCCGCGGAGCAGCAGGGCAAGACCGAGTTGCTAGCAAAATTAAAAGCCGAACTCGTACATTACGAGCAGACCACCTCGTGCCGACCGCCCGGGCAAACTGCGCGTTAGGCAAGTTCGAATTCATTCGCACCACTCATCACGACCGCCTTAATATCGGGCCGCGCGATGGCTTTCTGATGGCGCAACTCGACGCGGGTCATGGGCCAACACTGGGCGCGCCTTTTGCCATTCATCGCGACTCAGTTCGTACCAACAATCTGCTTTCTGCCTGGCCAGGGCCCGCTCCCCAGAAGGAACACCCGAATTTCTGAGTACCTTAGTGTAGCCTTCCGCAAGTTCTGCATAATCGATCGAGAGTTCCCTTCGTCGAAGATCATTTTGCGGATCGAGAAGGACCAATCCTTCCTGAAGTGCCACAGCTGTACTCAATAGTTCAAGTCCCTTCCTTGGTTCGCGGGTCTTAACCAGCAGAGAGCCGGCGCTGGCGAAAGCTTTCGCCAAATCAATTTTTATTTCAGCTTTGTTAGGATCCTGCGCCAAAAGGTTTTCGGCAATCCGGATCGACTCGTGGAAATTTTTTAGCGCGCGGTCAGTTGAGCCAAGTTGAGCGAGCGCCTGTCCGACACGCAGATAGGTCAGGGCCAGATGATGACCCTGTCCCAAATCTGCAGGGTCGGCCTCTGCCAGCGGGAGAATAAGCGACATCGCACGTTCGTGATGAGCAAGCGCTTCAACGGGCCTGTTCATCATCATCAGCGTTTCTCCGAGCCGCAACTGTGCGGCCCAGAGAGCTAATTTTTTCGCCTTGTTTGCGGGATCGGAAGCCGAAAGCGATTCGCAGATGGTCAGCGACTGGTCATGACTTTTCAACGCGGCTGAAAAATCGCCGCTGTCAGCCAGAGCGCTGGCCCCAAGCATAAGGGCGATTGCCTGGTCCGAACGATGATTCTGGTTCTGAGGATCGTTTGCGGCTAATTGTTTACCAAATTCCAGGGCCTGTCGGTAATTATCAAGTGCCGCCGCAAACTGACCAGTCTGCGCGAGACTTAGACCGGCGTTGATATGAGCCTCGCGAAGTTTACCCCGCAGTCTTTGATTTGCCGGTGCGGCGTTCGAGAGCTCCTGGATGATTGAGAGAGATTTAGAGTAGTTCTCGACTCCGATTGAGGCATTACCTTTTTCTTTCCAGATATCGCCGACATACCCATAACTTTCAGCCAGTTGCTCCAGGTATTTGGTATTCGCAGGCTCCGCATCCACGAGCGACTGATTGATGGACAATGCACGGCTGTGACTCAGCAGCGCTTTGTCGACGTCAAACGTTAGTGTTCCAATCTTGTCATAGGCAACTGCAAGTTCACTCTGGAGCCCGACGTCAGTCTCAGCTTCCTGGGCGAGAATATCCAAGTAGTCCAGGCCGCGCTTGACGATGTCTTGCCGAGCAGCGATCGTGCCGGGCACTTGCTTAATTGAATCATCAAACTCAAAAGTCATCGAAGTCGCCAGCCGGCGCAGATCGCGAAAGCGTCGTTCAGCTCTGGCACGTTCGATTTCGGCAAGGTGTGCCTTCCAGGATGCGGCGGCGATGCCGGCGATCAACGTGACCAGGATGAGAGCGGCAGCAGTCACAGTCAGTTTGTTTCTATTGATAAATTTCGTGGTCCGGTAGCTGAGCGTATCTTTGCGCGCGTGCACCGGACGACCTTCCAAATGCCGCCGAATGTCTTCGAAAAGTTCCGCTACGGTTGCGTAACGGCGAGTTGGCTCCTTGCGCATCGCCATTAGCACAATGTTGTCGAGGTCACCCCGTAGCATTTTTCTGGCCAGCGGACTTTGCATCACGTCGGCCGGTTGAGATGGCGAATTGGCTGACACCTGACTCGGTTTTTCGGGCTCCTCTCCACAAATCACCCGGACTATTTCGTCAGCCCGCCGGCTCGTTATCTTATAAGGACGGCGCTCGGTAAGCAGTTCGTAGAGAAGCACACCCAGTGAGTAGATGTCCGTGCCGGTAGTGACCGGCAAACCACGTACTTGCTCTGGGCTAGCGTATTCCGGAGTCATGACCCGCAATTCGGTTGCCGTCACTTCGCGGTGCTCGTCGAAACCCGGTTGCAGTAATTTGGCAATGCCAAAGTCCAAAAGCTTTGGTTCACCGGCTGGGGTAACCAGAATGTTGCTCGGCTTCAGATCACGGTGAACGACAAGGTGTTGATGAGCATACTGAACGGCCGCGCACACCAAACTAAAGAGTTTGAGACGTTCACCCATCGAGAGCTTGCGCACTGCGCAGTACTCATTAATGGGAAGTCCTTCAACATACTCCAAGACGAAGAATGGCAAACCATCGTCTGTTGTGCCGCCATGATAAAGCCGGGCGATGTTTGGGTGATTGAGGCTAGCCAGAATTTGCCGCTCATTGCGGAAACGGCGCAGAACAGAATCCGTGTCCATCCCGCGCTTAATAAGCTTGATCGCGACCTGCCTTTGGTAGTCGTCGCCATCGCTCTCCGCGAGATAAACAGTCCCCATGCCGCCACGGCCTATTTCACTTTTGATTCTATAAAGTCCAACTCTCCTGCCGATCATGGAATTTACTTCTTCGGCGTCGCGGAAATCGCAGATACCGGTAATTGGTAAATCCTCCATGAAGAGCTCGGCTTTATCATGCCGGTCGAGCAGTTTCTCAACCGCGAGACCGAGTTGCGGATCTCTGGCGCACACTTCTGCCAGGAACGCGCGGCGTCCCGTAGGTTGGCATTCAAGAGCCGCGTCCAACCCATCCATTATTTTTTGATAGTGCTCAGGTGTCACGCTTTTGTGTCTGGCACAATCTGGCTATGCAGCCATAGTTTTGCTTTCAACCATTCGCGACTAACAGTCGCGGTCGAGATCTGCAGCACTTCGGCAATCTCCTCGATCGAAAGCCCGCCAAAAAACCTCATTTCCACAATCTTCACATGTCTGGGATCCAGGGTTTCCAGGGTCCGCAGCGCGTCATCGAGCTTCACCAAATCAACATCGCGTTCTGAACAGAAGCTGACGGCCTCATCGAGCGACAGTTTGCGCGCCCCAGCACCCCGTTTCTCTGAGCGGTATTGGCGTGCGTGATCGATCAGAATATTCCTCATCACGTGGGCAGCCACGCTAAAAAAATGACCGCGATTCTGCCAGCTGATTGACTCCTGGCCAAAAAGCCGCACGTACGCCTCATTGACGAGGGCCGTAGCCTGAAGAGTGTGGTCAGGACGCTCGTTATCGAGATAACTGCGCGCCACCCGGCGCAGCTCGGCGTAGACCGCTTCAAACAAAGCGTCCAAAGCCTGCTGATCACCGGTGCCGGAGGCGGCCAGAAGTTCTGTTATTGAAGAAGGGAGTACTGCCATTAGTTAAGGGGTTGACTGGGTATTCTGCTGGCGGAAAGGTTTGCCAGCCAAAAAATCTTGGGGCCGGCTCGTTTAGGAGGTTTACCTCCCGCAGGTTTCGCAGGTAAGAGTCTAACTTTTTGCGATTGTCCTAACAAGGCGCCAGCCTTGTTCCTCATCTCGATGCTACGATTTTTCCCAAACAGGGGGAGCAAAAAAAAGTATTGGAGCTGATAACTTTGACCGGTGAATTACGCCTTATCAAGTAGAGAACGAATGTTTCCCTGTCCCGCAAGACGGTTTGCGCATGGAAAGATTAGAGGAAGATGATTTTGAAGTTGCGCGTGGTGCTTCATGCGGACTGTCGAATGTTAACTAGCCTGCGGTGCTGACTCTCCCAATAAGCACCAGTCCAGAATATATGCGAGTCAGGAAAATACCTTTTGAACCTGGGTTGGTTTGTTAGCCACACGAATCCGCTCGATTTGTCCTACAGGGAAGTCCAATAAACGTCAGGGTTGTCACCCCCAATGTCAGTTAATTTGCCCAATTGGTGGACATTACTGTTCAGCTTCACTTTGCTTACCGGCGCGCTGGCCGGCACTCGCATTGTGTCGGCCAAAGTTGAGGATCCACCAGTTACCGGCACTTCGGAAACGACGTTCAGTCCATCGAATGTACGCACGGCCGACGGCGAAATAATTCCAGCGGATCAGTTTATTCCGGCGGCACGCTGCCTTGGCTGTCATGCCGACACCCATGCAGCCTGGTCACAGTCGCTACACCGCAACGCAGCCCGCGAGCCCTTCTACAAAGAGAGTGTGGATATTCTCAAACGCGAGCAGGGAAGTGGGCCGGCTCAGCATTGCGAATCATGTCATTCGCCGGTGGCGGTTCTTTCGGGCGACCTACTCAAGGGCACAGACACATCACGAGCATTTGAAGATGAAGGGGTCACTTGCATTGTTTGTCATTCAATTTCGCAGGCACGCCTCGATGGCACGGGCAGTTACACCATGGGCCGACCGGCCCTGCTGGTTCGAGCCAACGGCTCTCCAGTTATCGGCGCCGTCTCTGACGCCGAAATCATGGCGAACATCCCGGCACATCGCCGCGCGATAATGCGCCCGCCGCTCAAACAACCGGAATTCTGCGCTGTCTGTCATAAGTCAGTCGCTACTGTCGCCTTGAACAAATACAAATTTTTGCGGGGCTTCTCGACCTACGACGAATGGCAGCAGTCAGGCGCGTCCGGAGAAGCGATCACTCCCTTTTATCGACGCGAGCAACGACTAACTTGTAACGCGTGCCATATGCCTCGCGTCGCAAGCAAAGACGACGTGGCCGCTAAAGACGGTCTGCTGATTTCGCACCGCTGGTTGGGAGCAAACACAGCGGCGCCCTTGTTTTATCAGCAAACGAAGCAGGTCGAGTTAACCGAAAAATTTCTCCGCGCCAATGTCTTGAGTGTTGACATCTTCGCGCTTAGGAGCGAGGGCACCGGGAAATATTACGCACCACTCAAACAGCACGAGGAAAATCGGATCGAGTTGCAACCCGGCTCAGAAGTCACCGCTGAGGTAGTGATCGCGAATCGCCTGGCAGCTCATTCTTTTCCGCCCGAGTTGCGCGACATGTACGAACCCTGGGTCGAGTTCGAAGTGCTGGATGCTGGCGGGAAGACGATCTTTCACAGCGGCTTCATCAAGCCTGATCAAAGTCTAGATGAAACGGCCCACGTGTATAAGTCGATTCTGCTCGATGAAGCGGGACGCCCGATCACGCGGCATCAGATGTGGCTGGCCCGAGTCAAAGCTTATGACAACGCGGTGCCGTCCGGCAGATCTGACATCGCCTGTTATCGCTTCCGCATTCCGCGCGACGCACAGAACGGGACGGCCGTCACTTTGCGTGCCCGCGTTAATTATCGCCGCTTCATTCAGGATTACACGGATTATGTGCTGCAAAGACAGCAGGCCAGCCAACTCCGGCTTCCGGTGGTTGAGATGGCAGCAGCCGAGACGAAAGTCAGCAGTCTGCCTGAGCCCGGCAGGAAAGTGCGAAATGCAGCTCAACCCGATTTAAAAGCTGAGTCAAGACGCTGGAACGACTATGCGATTGGCCTACTTGAGCAGGCCCAATACGGCGCCGCCGCCGACGCGTTTCGGCGAGCCAGCGCTCTCAATCCGACTGACGCGGATCTGCTGGTCAGTGCTGCGATCGCGGAAATGAAGACGGAGCGCTTTGGCCCCGAACATGAACAGTTGAACAAGGCCGCAGCCCTGCTGCAATCAGCTTTGAAGCTTGATCCGGCCCTGCCACGAGCGCGGTTCTATCATGCGCTGCTTTTGCGGAGCCAGGGAAAAGCCGCCGAGGCAGCAATTGAGCTGGGCCAATTGTCTCGCGAGCACCCACGCGATCGAGAAGTGCAAAGGCAATTTGGGCAGACGCTTTACACACTAGGCAGGACCACCGAAGCGCGAGCTGCTTTTGAAGCGATATTGGTGATCGATCCCAACGATGCGGGCGCTTACCAGTTTCTGGCACCCGTCTACTCGAGCGAGGGTCGAGTCGCTGACGCGGACCGGGCGCGCTCGCTCTATTTGCTATGGCGGGACGATCCGCGAGCGGATGTGATCTCCGCGCGCTTCTTCGCCGCGCATCCCGAATGGAATGAAGAACGAGTGTTATTTCATGCGCATGGCGAAGGCTCGCCGCTGCGTCCGAGTCTGACCGGAGCCCTGGCGGCCCCCGCCAGATAGAACACGAGGTTGCCAGAGCCCGATTGATTGGCAGGAGCCACTACGGCGAGTGAGAGAAAACCAGATGCTGAACCTCCAACTGAAGAAAAACCTGCGGCAGGCGGTCGTTGTCCTGGCCATGCTGATCGTTTGGTCCATGGTGCCGGTCAACGCTCAGCAAGGCACGACGCGCTACGTCTATGACGACGCCGGCCGGTTGCTGGCAGTGATCACGCCGAACGGCGAGGCAGTTATCTATCGCTATGACGCGGCGGGCAACTTCACGGCGCTGGTGCGCTCGACGGCTAACATGCTGCTGCTGATCGCTTTTTCACCACGTTCAGGTTCAGAGGGCGATCAAGTCACCATCGTCGGTACGGGATTTGGCGCGGGCGTGAACAGTGTGCTCTTCAACGGGCTACAGGCGCAGATAGCCGCCACTACACCGAGCACGATCAACGCTATCGTGCCCGCCGGCGCCACCACGGGGCCCATCACCGTCAACGCTGTGCTCGGCACGGCTATCACTAGCCAGTCGTTCGTAGTGAGGCCGAGGCTCGACATTGCACCTCGTAGTGCTCGCGTATACCTGAGTGAAACGCAGCAATTTACGCTGACGTTTTCTGCGCTGATTCCCGACCACTCGGTGACGTGGAGCGTCAACGGCGTCGCGGGCGGCAGCAGCAACGTCGGCACAATCTCGGCAGCGGGACTCTATAGCGCCCCATCCGCCAAGAGTCGCGTCGGCAACTACACTATCCGCGCGACCAGCGTCAGCGCCCCCAGCGTCTTTGTCGAAGCAATCGTCAATGTGAAAGACCCTGACGCCGTTCAGGAGGTTCGGACAGATGTCTCAGTGCTGAAGGGGCTGGCGGAAGCAACGATTTCCGCTGTCAGCGTGTCCGCCCTGCGGCCCAACGGTGTCGTTACCACTGTTGGCAACTACGGCAGCGGAGTGATGGTCCAGTATGGCTTTGCCCCGGGTGCCAGTGGGATAAGCCAAAGCGTTGCTGTAACTAAGGGACCGCACATTGCCTCTATAACGCCGCTCAATATTCAGCAGGGGACAACCGCCAGCGTCACGATTACAGGGGCCAACCTGACGGGTACCAGCGCACTCCAGTTTATCCGTGAAGACGGATCGCTGGAGACCGGTATTACTGCGTCAAATCTGAGTGTAAGTGGAAATGGCCAGACGCTGACGGCAACTATTGCTATAGCGGGCGGGCTGCCATCGGGTGGGCGCGTGATTTTTGTTACCGCTACGGCCGGTCAGTCCACGACGCATAACACAGGCTTGAATGTGATCGGAGTGACACCGTAATGAAAAACATTTGTCGTCATCCACTTTGCGCGCAACGGAGCGCAGTGAGTTTTCGTCCTGAAACAAAGTCAACCGAAATGAATTCGAAGGAGAATAAAGCGATGCGTATTCCCGCGGGCAAAAACATTCGCCGAGTCTTCGGCAGGCACCTTGGCTCGATCATGCTGGGTCTCTTGCTGCTCTGCCTGGGCCAGGTGGTTCAGGCTCAAACGTTCAATAGCGGGTCAACTGGAGCCGACGGTGCCCTTGCGCCGACTACCACAACTACTCTCCAGGTGCCTGAAAGCGGTGTGTTTAATTTCACGACCGTGACGATAATTTCAGGGGCCGACTTAATCCTCAAGCGTAATTCCAGGAATACGCCGGTGATCATCCTCGCTCAGGGTGATGTGAAGATCGATGGAAATATTTTGTTCGACGGGTTCAACGGACTTGACTCAGGGGGTGGCGGACAGGGCGGGCCGGGAGGTTTTGATGGTGGGGCCGCCGGCGTTCCGTATGGCGCAAATGTGAACGGCGGTGCCGGCAATGGTCCAGGTGGTGGCGGGGGCGGGGTAGGGAGCGGCAGCACCAGCGGTGGTGCAGGTTTCGCTGCTGCCGGCGCGGCAGGTCAGGGTGGAAATGGCCCCGGTGTCGGCGGTGCACGATACGGTTCGAAGTCACTACAGCCACTGATTGGTGGCTCAGGAGGAGGAGGAGGAGCGGCGCTGGCCAATGGTGAACGTGGCGGAGCCGGTGGCGGCGGTGGCGGAGCAGTCATCATTGCGAGTTCAACATCGATTATCGGTGGGGCGGGTGTCTATGCACGCGGAGGTTCAGGTGTTGGACGATGCAGCGGTGGCGGATCGGGTGCGGGTGGTGCTGGGGGCGCTATTCGTCTCATCGCCAATACAGTTTCAGGTTCCTTCGGCCTGCACTTTCAGGCAGGGAACTCCTATGTATGCAGTGGTAACAATTATGCTGGCCCATCATCACCCGGCTTTGCGCGCATCGAGGCCTATGACTTCCATAATTACGTCGGCAGCGGCGAGCCAAACGTCATCAGCTTTGGCCTTCCGTTCCCGGTGACACAGCCGAACGGACCTCAGTTAAAGATTACCTCTGTCGGAGGGATAGCGGTTCCGGCGATCGTCTTGGGTTCTTTCTCAGGCCCGCCCGATATTGTTGTTCCCGCCTCGCAACCAAACCCAGTCACAGTCGCCCTTCAAGGCATAAACATCCCCGTCGGCACAGTCGTGCCCGTGACCGTTAGACCGGAAGCGGGCGCGGGTTCTACGGTGAACAGTACCGCGCTCACCGGCAGCGAAGCTTCATCGACCGGTTCGGCAAGTGTCAACCTACCTTCCGGGCTAAGCGTGATCAGTGCGGCCGTGACGATCGATCTAACAACGCCATCCGCGCGGCTGAACCCTATCTACATCCAGGGTGAACGTATTGATCGGATCGAAGTGGCTGCTGTCTATGGCGGCCCGTCCGCGACAACCTACATCACCCATTCAGGGCGGCGCATCAATCTCGGCCCTCAATAGGTGACGGGGAGGGGCGCAGCAGGATCCCTGGGATCTCTGCGCCCGCTCCGCCTGATGTGAAATGAATGCTAGCTGTAAAACAAAATCTGTCAGGGATGAAATGAGGTCGTTAACAATGGAGACGGACAAAATGAAGCGGCGGCTTATTCTGGTATCTAGTTGCGCGCGGCGGGCTGCTGCCCGATTGCCGGCTTTCAACCCTCGCGCTTTGGTGGCGAGCACGCTGCTGGCGGCGATGATTTTCCAGGGGTTGTTGGCTCCGGCGATCAATGCCGCCACTCCCGAGGCACGCACGAGTGTGCCGCAGCCCGCAAGAATGGCCATACTGCCCCTAAGTACCGAAAGCGCGATCGTCATTTATGGTCCACATCGGTTTGACAGTACCGGTTTGCTGACGAAGGCCACGGATCAGTTTTCGCTGCCCGCAAACGTCTTTGGTCCTTATACGCTTTCTTTGCAGAACGGTGCAGCCGATGGGTCTGGACGCGCGCTGATTGGAACCGTGAAGCTTAATGGCTCGGTCATTTTCAGCTCGAGCGATCTCAATCTCCAAACCCCCTTGCTCTCTCAGAATGTCACTGTCACCGCCAATAACACTTTGGAAGTTTCATTTCTTTCCCGACGTGCCGCATCCATATCGATCAGCGTAAGCGGCTTGTCCACGGCTGCATCTGCTCCGTCGATAACGGGTTTCACCCCCAGCCACGGGGCGGTGGGAACTGATGTCACGATCACTGGTGCATCACTGACTGCGGCCACCGGTAGCACCTCAGTAACTTTTGCAGGCAGCAATAATGGCCCGCGCGTGTCAGCGCTGGTGACGATGGCTTCTGCGACAGCTGTGCACGTAACAGTCCCGAACGGCGCAGCCTCCGGCACCATTCAGCTGACAACCGCCGGCGGCACTGCAACCAGTAGCGGCGCATTCACCGTGGACACAACTCAGAATTTTGACGTAACCGTAGCGCCCAATACCGCGAGGGCGATTCAGCGCAGCACCGCCACTCAAATTATTTCGATCACCAGCAGCGGTCCATTTACACAACTCGCAACCCTGTCGGCTAGCGGACTGCCGGCCGGAGTAGGAGTGAGGTTTGCCCCGCAGCAGGTCACGGGCGGTGGCATGTCAACCTTGAGTCTCAGTCTGGCGAACATCGATCTCAGTCCCGGCTCCTATCCCTTCACAGTCGTCGGCACGGCAACCGTCGACGGCAATCAAGTGGTCCATAGGGCGACGGCGACACTCAGTGTGCTGCCGGCCGGGCAGACAACTCTGGCGGGACGCGTGCTCTCGATTGACGATGAGCCAATTATGGGTGCGACCGCTTCGCTGGATGGTCGTACCGCCACCAGCGATGCCTCAGGCAGTTTTATTCTTTCGGGAGTCACCGAAGGAGCAATGCGCCCATTAATGATCGATGGCCGTACCGCAAGCGCACCTAATCGCACGTATCCGGTGATCACGGAACCGGCAAACATTGTCGCCGGTCAGGCGAACGTCATCCCCTACAACTTCTATCTGCCTCCGATCGACATGCAATACGAGGTCGACGTCGTCCCAAATCAGACCACCATGGCGACCAATCCCCGCGTCAATGATTTGGCCATGATGATTCCGCCGAACTCAAACCTGCGCAATCGCGATGGTTCACCGGTCGCGCGAGTCTCAATCACACCACTGAATATTGATCGCACACCGACGCCATTACCGAGCGATGTCAACATAGCCCTCGTCTACACGAGCCAGCCGGGCGGAGCTGTCACTGACAAGGCCATCCCCGTGGTCTATCCAAATCTGACCGGCGCCGACCCGGCTACGCGCATGCCGCTCTATGCTTTCAATCATGACAGCGTGCAATGGTACGTGTATGGCTATGGCCGCGTCAGCGCGGACGGCAAGACGATCTCTCCGGAAATTGATCCGAGCACGGGACAGCCCTATGGATTGAAAGATTTTTCCTGGCATGCGCCGGCGCCCCCGGGTCCCGGGCCCAGACCGAAGTCGCCTTCAGGCCCGCCCTGTAGTCGCTCCGGCAACCCGGTAGACCTTCCCACGGGCATGAAGATCGAACGCGCTTCTTACATTTCCTTTGGAGGAGCTCGTGGCGGTTTGGACTTTGGCCATGTCTACACGAGCTACATGGCCCAGGCTTGCGACAACTGTTCCTTTGGCCGCGGCGCCCATCACAGCTACGAGTACCGCGTCATTCCCACCGGCGGCGCGCTTCGGTTTGCGACTCCGGAGCAGCTTGATTCTGACGGAGTTTTGTTCACGCCGCTCGCAGGACACGATCCGGGCGGCGCGATCATCTTCACAACGTCAGCTGACATCTCGATGGAGGCCGACGACCTGGCCAGGCTGACTGACGGGACCTACGAATACCGCAAGGCGGATAAGAACATCTGGAAATTTAACAGCGGTGGCAAGCTAACGTCGATGGTCGATCCCAATGGAAACACGACCACGCTTCAATATGACAGCGGTGGGTTGTTAACAAGAATTACTGATCCGGTCGGCCGCGCGATCACGCTGACCAATGATGGTATTCGCTTTACCGGCGCTACCGATCCGCTCGGAAACACCTGGCACTACACCTATGAAGGCAACGCCTCAGAAGGCACTGGTGCGATTCTGACGACCGTCACCGATCCACGCGGAGGGGTTACTCGTTATGACTACATTCGCGGCGGCCGCCTGGTCGCAGTTACAGATCCGCGCGGCAATGTCGTCAAGCGCATTGACTATCAAAGCGTTACGCCGATTTCGTTAATAGTAGCTAAAGAAACGTATGTTGATGGAGGTTTCGAAGCGTTCACTTACGGATTATCCGGCCAGATCATTACCTCCACGACCGTGACCGACTCACTCGGCCGCTCGCTGACCCAGCAGTACAATTCGGCCGGCTATGTAATTTCGGAAACGGATGCCCTGGGCCAGGTTTCGAAGATCACGCGCAACCTTAATACGAATCTACCCATAGTCACCGTAGGACCGTGCGGCTGCCCGGAAGCGACGCGAGAGTATGACAATCGCGGCAATCTCACCGCTGAGACGGATCGCCTGGGCCAGACAGTGCACTACGAATACGAACCGATCTTCAATAAGAGAACGAAGCTCATCGATAAGCTGGGGCGCACTACCAACTTTGCTTTCGACTCGCACGGCAATGCCCTTTCTGTTATGGACGCGCTGGGCCACTCGATTGCTTTTGCCTACGATCAATCGGGCCAGGTAATCAGCTCAACTGATCCGCTGGGACATACTACTCTTCTGGCATACGACGTCTTTGGCAACGTGACTGCACTTATCGACGCCAACGGCAACCGCAGCAGTTTTCAATACGACTCACTTGGACGGCTCACCGCCGCAACGGACGCCCTGGGCCGGACAACAACTTTTACCTTCGATAGTCTCGGTAGATTAATCAGCCAAACCCAACCGGACGGTCAGACCACCATCAGGCAGTATGATCAAAACGGTAATCTGACAAAGGTCACCAACGCGCTCGGAAAAACCTGGGCTTTGGAATACGACTCCGCCGATCGGGTCGTCTCGCAGATCGATCCCCTGGGCCAGACCGGCACCATGGTTTACAACGCTGACAGCGAAATGGTGCTGCTCACCACTCCAGTTGGACGCACCACGGCTTTTACCTACACGCCGCGGGGACAGGTTAATACCCTCATTAATACGTTGGGCGAAACAACAGCCTATACCTATGACAACGCGGGGAATCTCACAACTGTGGTGGACCAGCGAGGAAAGACGACAACGTTCACTTACGATGAGCTCTACCGCACCAAGGCCGAGCGTGATCCACTTGGGCAACTTACCCAGTACAACTATGACGCCGTGGGCAATCTTACCCAGACGGTCGATCGTCTGGGCCGTCAGACAATCATCGGTTACGACGCATTGAATCGACCGGTGACGTTCAATTATCCCGACGCAACGGTGGCACGCAGTTATGACGCCGCGGGCCGGCTGATGAGCGTATCTGACTCCCAGGGCGATCCGGTGCAGATGACCTATGACGACGTCAGCCGGCCGTTAACGCAGACGACGCCGGCCGGGACTCTGACCTATGCATACAACGCCGCGGGCGAAGTGACCAGCAAGACTATCTCCAACCACACTCCCGTGAACTACCAGTACGATTCGGCCGGGAGGCTTGCGGCGATCAAGCAGGGCGGGCAGACCTTTAGTTACTCGTTTGATGCGATCTCGCGCATCGTGGGCCTGGCTCGTCCCAATGGAGTCAACAGCTCTTACGAGTACGACTCCACCAATCGCATGACGAGGATGGTCCACAACGGGGTAGAAGACTTTCGCTATACCTACACACCCGACAACGAGATTGAAACGATTGCTGCATCGCTGCCAGCTAACAACTTACCGGCGGCGAGAACGATGGGGGCAGCCGATGACGCCAATCGCATAACGCAGTCCGGTGACGCCAACCTGACTTTTGACCAGGAGGGTCAAACGATCAACAAGTCGACTCCGCAAGGCTCTACCAGTTACGAATGGGACGCGCGCGGACGACTGACCCGCGCGAACCTTTCTAACGGGCAGACTGTCAGCTACCGCTATGACGCGTTGGGACGAATGGCTAGCCGCAACACGGCCGGGCTAACGACTTCATTTCTTTACGACACGAGCGATGCGATGCTCGATCAAAACAGCGATGGCAGCAGCGTAGAGTATTTGAACGGTCCGGGCGCGGATATGAAGCTAATGCAAACCAGCAGCGCTGGTGGTTCACTCTACTACCTGCAGGATCATCTCCATAGCACCATCGCCTTGACCAACAGCAGTGGCAACCTTATGGAGCGTGTGCAGTACGATCCCTTTGGTCAGAACCCGGGCAGTGCGCTTACGCGCTTTGGATACATCGGCCGTGATCGGGAGTCATTGACCGGCCTGCTTTATGTGCGGGCCCGCTGGTATGACCCGCAACAGGGACGCTTCATGACAGAGGATCCTTCGGGATTAGCCGGCGGTAGTAACCTCTACAGTTATGCTGGAAACGATCCATTGAATCAGGTCGATCCAGACGGCAATATCCCGGTCCCACTAGTCACCGGAGCCATAGGTGGCCTCCTCGGAGGAGGCGCATCAATCGTGACACAACTGGCTCAAAATGGAAGCGTCGATTGGAAGAGCGCAGGCGTGGCCACCGGTGTTGGCGCGGCTGCCGGCGCCGCCGCGCCGTTTATAGCCGCAGCTGCTGGAGCGGGCGCGCTAGGTACAGCGGCGGCCGTAGCCACGGGCGCTGTCAGTAATGCGGCCCAGTATGCAATTGACAAGGCGTTTCATGGGCAAGCAAAAGACATCAACGCGGGTGAGATGGCCTGGAATGCGGCGACCGGAGCGCTGGGTGGAGCCGTAGGCGGCCCCGCTACGGGCTTTATTAAAGCAAGCGCCAAGGAACTCGGCGCCTCAATCGCGGGACAGCTAAATGCCGCCTTCCGAGCGGCAGCTAACAAAGCTAATTCGGCCGGTACCTTCAATAACGCCCTGGGGTCCTTCGCCGGGAACTTCCCTTGCTGGTTGTGTCCCGATGATCCTCCGGGTCCCGGCCCCTCAACCGGTCCCGGATCCGGTAGTGGAGGAGGAAGTGCGCGCGGTCCCGGCAGCTCTTACGGTCCAGGGAAAGGAAGTGGCGGGAAAGGATCGGGTAGCGGTACCAAAGGTCCGGGACCCGGTGGGCGCGGCCCTGGCGGCGGCAATGGTAAAGGATCCCGTGGGCCCGGCGGGGGCGGTTCTGGAAGTGGGAAAAAGAAGTGCTAACAGGGAAGTCAGGTCATCGAGAGGGAGAGGCATCAATGATGCGAAGAAGTCATCTAAATCCACTTACTGTCAGTTCGCCGGCTGTGGTCCTGGGATTAATTCTGGCGATATTGGTTGCGCCGGGATTAGCTGGAATCAGAGCAGCATCTGATGACTCCACCAGTAATCCTGCTCGTTCGGCGACTCAGTATTCAGCGGCAGCGGGAAATACGCCGGCTGCGGCTGCCGAGTCACTTTATGGTCTGCACGCCCTTTCCTTTGAAGCTAACGCCGGCCAGGTTGATGCGCAGGTAAAGTTTCTGTCGCGGAACAGCAGCTACAGCCTCTTTCTAACTCCTACCGAGGCTGTGCTGTCGATGGGCAAGTCTGCGAGCCAGCGCTCGGCCAAGCATGCGCTGGCGTTTCGTAAGTCCAAGCAAGCTAAATCAGCTCCAAACACATCCACAACCCTGCGCATGCAATTGCTGGGTGCAAGCACGCGCAGCATCGAAGGGTTGCAACCGCAGGAAACTAAGAGCAACTACTTCATTGGCAGCGACCCTAATCAGTGGCGCACCGGTGTGGTCAACTACGCTCGTGTGAAGTACACAGCAGTCTATCCGGGAATCGATCTCTATTTCTACGGCAGCGAAACCCAGGCAGGGAAGCAGGCCCAACTCGAATATGACTTTGTTATCTCTCCCGGCACCGATCCGCACGCGATCTCTTTCAACGTTGCCGGGGTCGATCGTCTCGAGCTTAACGAGGCGGGAGACCTCGTTATGGTCACAGCCCGGCAAAGAATTCAGCAGCGAGCGCCGTCGCTCTATCAGGATTGGCACGGTGAACGCAAGCCCGTGGCCGGCCGGTATGTTGTAAAAGGCAATCATCAATTCGGTTTCGAGGTTGGACCATATGATTCGACGAAGGCGCTCGTGATCGATCCGGTAATCGATTACTCCACACTACTGTCGGGCAGCGGCGCCGATCAGGGAGCAGCGATCGCCGTCGATGGGGAAGGTTATTCATATATTACGGGTATGACCGATTCGCTAAATTTTCCGACTTCCTCCGGCGCCTTCTCACGCACGCCCGGGATTGGCAAAGATGCTTTCGTGACCAAGTTCAATCGGGACGGCAGCAACATCATCTACTCCACTTACCTCGGCGGTGGTCTTGACGACGAAGGATACGGCATCGCCGTTGATGCTCTTGGACAGGCTTATGTGACGGGAACAACTGCTTCGCCTAATTTCCCAACGACCGCCGGAGCGCTACTAACCGTTAATAGTGGCGGGACAGATGCATTTGTAACGAAACTCAGCGCGAACGGTTCAAGCCTGGTCTATTCAACTTATCTTGGCGGCAGCGGCTTCGAGGAAGGTTTTTCGATTGCTGTCAACCGCGCCGGGAATGCTTATGTCACCGGTGTTACCGGTTCCACAAATTTCCCCACCTCGAATTCGGCCCTGCAAACCACGCTCGCAGGACCTGAGGATGCTTTTGTTACGAAGCTCAACCCGACAGGCAGCGCAGTCGTCTACTCAACCTTTCTGGGCGGTAACAATCCCGACATGGGCTTTGGTATTGCGCTTGATCAGACTGGAGCAAATGCCTTTGTGACGGGGATCACCGATTCCAGCAATTTCCCAACGACCGCACAGGCCTTCAACAAAATCTTTCGTGGTTCCAGCGACGCCTTTGCAACAGAGTTAAACGACACCGGCACTTCTGCCGTTTATTCAACCTACCTGGGTGGCAGCGGCACCGATGCCGGACTTGGCATAGCAGTGGACTCAAGCGGCGCAGCCTATGTAGTAGGCGCGACAGATTCAACAAATTTCCAGGTGACGGCGAGCGTGCCACAACCGGCAAATGCTGGCGGGGGTACTGACGCATTTGTGACCAAACTCAGTGTCAACGGATCACTGTTGACATATTCCGCCTATCTTGGAGGCAGTGGCGCCGACGCAGCCTTCGGCGTTGCTCTCGATCCCGCGCGCAACGCGTACGTGACCGGAACTACTTCCTCGGCGAACTTCCCCACGGTCGCGCCGGCGACTGTTTCTGGCGGCGGCAATGACGCATTCCTGACTAAGGTGAGCGCCGACGGGTCGGCCCTGATGCTTTCCAGATACTTCGGCGGTCTTAACAACGAAGATGGCTTCAGCATTGCGGTCGACCTTGCCAGTAATGTCTATATCACGGGCGCCACGACCTCAAATAACTTTGCCACCACCACCGGGGCCTTTCAGACTGCAGGCGTGGGCGGCAGCGAAGCGTTCGTGACCAAGCTCACTGACGTCTCAACTTCCACACCAATCGACGATGCACGATTTTTTGTGCAGCAACATTATCTGGATTTCTTAAGCCGCTTACCTGACACGTCAGGTTGGGATTATTGGACCGGTCAGATTACCCAGTGTGGTACGGATCCAGTTTGTCTCCGGACGAAGCGCATTGACGTTTCAAACGCTTTTTACTTTGAACTGGAGTTTCAACAGACCGGCAGTTACGTCTATCGTGTGTACCGAGTGTCGTTCGGCAATAATCAACCGTTCTCTAATCCTCATGCGGACCCAAATTACCCGGGAGAAGACAGGAAGCTCCCGCTCTACACGGCATTCGCCAAAGATCGGGCGCAGGTTCGTGGTGGGTCACAACTGGCGCAGCTGCAACTCGCCCTGGCTAATGATTTTGCAGGGCGACCTGAATTTCTTACAAAGTACCCTGCTAGTTTGAGTGGCCCGGATTTTGTTGACGCAGTATTAACCACCGTTAGAACGGAGCTCGGCGCAGATCTGACGGCTCAACGCGACGCGCTGATTGGGCTGTTCAATTCCGGCGGGCGCGGCAACGTGATCTACCGGCTTGCCGACGATAACGCGCAAACGAATCCTATCAATAACCGCGCGCTGATCGATGCAGAGTACAACCGCGCGTTTGTTTATACGCAATACGCCGGTTACTTGCGGCGCAACTCAGACGTGGCTGGGTTCCTGTTCTGGCTGGGCCAGGTGAATGGCGCTCCGCTGCGCGATGTCCCCCGGCAACACGCCATGGTCTGTTCGTTTATGACTTCGACTGAGTACCAGAAACGATTTAGTTCGGTAGTGACACACTCCAATTCCGAGTGTCAGTAGATCTTTTTAAGACGAACTAGCCGCGGATGAATGAGAAAGAGTTCCACGGCAAAGTATTTTCCTGCTCGCCTCTTTTTGGGCGCTGCGTCGGCGTTGATCTTTTCCTTCAGGGCGCTTATTAACTCTTCCGCTAAGCGCCTTTCAGACCCTCTGGGGTTACCAAAAGGCCAGTTTCCCCCACCGGGCACTGCTGCAGTTTCACTCCAGATACGATAGCCCGTTCGAGTCAGGATTACGGACAAGTGACCGGAGAGGTTATCAAAATCTTTAGTGGGCAGCGGGAATGGCATTTCCGGGTCAACCATCAGGGTCCAGTGACCCGCGCCTCCCGAATGTCCGCCGCGAATTTCTATGTCGGCCTTGATCGTTGAGTAACGATTGTCAGTGGCAGCTGTTTTTTTTTGATTGCGGCTTGCAGATATTTTCAAATCCTCCTGATTCGACCACATAGGCCTTTGCGGGTATTGGCATTTTCGCTTCAGCAGCATCCAGCCCAATTGGAAACAGCAAATCAACGCCATCCCGCTGCGGATGATCCGCAAGCCAAACAGCCTTTTGCTTATCAGACAAGGCGCCCGCAGGATCCCTTCTTTGTCGCGCCATAGCACGCAGTTGGTAGGGCGAGGGGTAAGCAGGCCTGAGAACGATCGCGCGATCAAAGTCGGTAAGATCTTCGTCGATGTTGTCGCGCTGGTTCATTAGTAGGCGACCGCGGTGGCAATAGGCCTGCGCCAGTCTCAACCTGATTTCGGTGGAGGTCGCTGATGCTTCACGCTGTCGGTCGACTGCGGCGGAGTTCGCCGACGCTTCAGGCTGTAGGCTAACCGCGGCAAAGTTCACTTGTATGCGCCCGGCGCTCCGTGTTGAGGTCGCCAACTCGACTCTCATTTCTACTTCGGTTGAGTTCGCCACACGAAGTTCAGCCTCGTCAAGGTCAATGCTCATGCTCAGGTCGGCAATCGCCCCGCCGATGTCCCTCGCATTCTGCCGTGCCATCCCACGGAAGTAGAAGTCATTCGTTGAGCCCGGCTCTTTCAACTCACTTGCACCATGGGCCGGGCCTGTGTCCATCGCCGGAGGTGCTTCGTTCGCTGGAATGGCGTTTCTGACCGGCCCTGCTCTGTGTGTTGGCCTTGCGTCTTTCTCCGGCTGTACTTTGTTGGTTGGACTTGCGTCTGTCGCTGGCTGTGCTTTGTGGTTTGGACTTGTGTCTGTCGCCGGCTGTGCTTTGTTCATGAGACTTACGTCTCTCGCCGGGCTTCCATTCGGGTTCTGGCCCTTCGTCATCGACGCTACCAGCGCCAGCATGATAAGTCCCGAAAACAGATATCTCATCAGACGAGTTCCTCTCTGCAGGTCACACGCATGGATCGCACTTCCTCTTTAAAGCCCCCTACACTCAACCGAGGCCCTACACTAACTAACGCGCGATATCCCCATGCCAACTATCACAGAGCTGCGCTCAGGAAGAACCTCCTCCTGAAAGCAAGACACCACTTGGCCCATTGAAACTTCTCGCAGCCGCACAATCTGTGAAATATCAATGATTCATTAAGAGTTGTAGGGATACTACTTGGCCCATTGAAACGTATCCCTGCCAGAAGTCGAACGGATTTCGACTATGAAAGTGCAGAGCAGTTACGAGGTCATGGTTGAGGTGCCGAAAAATTGCATTTGAAGTTTTGTTACAGAGTCTCACTCGATACAACCCGCGCGCGGCCTGAGCAATCAAAGAGGCCTCGATCCATATGTGAAAATTCACGAGCTCAACCGCTCGAGTGGAAGTCTCGAGCGTAAGTGAACGAGTGGAAGTGCTCGACCAGTCGTTGCATGTTGTCGCCCGCGGTGATCGGGATCAAATCTGCGAAAGTAGTACTGCATTACCTTCAAGAAGCACGGAAACACTTGCATTCAGGTAGCTTTACAAATTTGCATCCATCAAGGAGAGCGTCCAGATGAGAAACCCCAAGTTTCCAAGACTGCTGATTCTCGTTTTGTGTTTGGCTTTGCTGGCGTTGTTTGTTGCTTCACTGGCTGGCCCAAACCAGCCTGTCTCTGCACACCGGAGCCAGGGCGAAGCTAAACCAGCCTCAAGTCCAAGTCCGGCGGGCGCGCGACCCGCTCCAGACTTTTCCAAGAGCATTTGGGACTTGCCGGCCGACGCGGCCGACACGAAGAACCCGGTGGCCAGCAGTGACGAGGCGATTGCCAAGGGCAGGGAACTCTTCATGACGCGCAAGGGAAACTGTGCCTTCTGTCATGGTGACAACGGCGCCGGCAACGACGCGAATTTTGCGAAACTTAGAAGAAGACCTGCCGATCTATCGCGAGGCGCGTGGATGGTGAAGCTTTCCGACGGTGAGATTTACTGGAAGATCACCCGAGGTATCCCCGGCATCATGCCAGCATCCGACGATCCCAAGATGACCGCGGAAGAGCGTTGGCAGTTGGTGAATTTCGTTCGCAGCCTGGCAAAGCCAGCGGTCAAGTAGTCGTAATTGGGCTGCGCGGCGCGAATAAATCCAGCCTTGCTGAATCCCACCCCGCGTGAGCGAGTGGACGTTTCAAACCCAGCCTACCAGTCCTTAAACTGCGTTTGTAGATGTCGGGCGGACCAAATAATGAAAGGAAATGCGCGCTTTTCGGTCCTGATCGCGGGGAATGTATTGCATCAGCAGCGGCCGACCAAGCTACCTGGAACAACCAAGCGACAAATCCTTGACACGGATAGGTTGAGAAAACTAAGATGCGGCCCTCTAACGGAACTCACATTACTGTAGATGGATCTCCTTCCAGGCGCGCCGTAAGAGTTGGTTTGGCTCACGGATCATTATGGGGTCGCGCGGTGAGTTTGCAGCCAGAGAGGGCACTACCCGAAGTGCCGAAGTAATTCAAGAGACTGAAAATCAACCATCAGCCAGTCTCTTGAGATTTGACGTGACTCAACTTAGCGTCGCCGCGGGGTGTCGTCGTCATGATGCCGCAACCACCATCAGGAGCGGGAATCGTCAACGCGAAAGGCGTGACCGGAACACTCGGCTGCCTTGCCTACACATTACACGATGGGTGCCCGGTGTTGTTGAGCACTTGGCATGTCCTTTTTGGTGAGGCTGCTCGCGAAGATAGCGCGGTCTGGTGGGTTAAAGAATCCACTGACGGATCCGGCTTGTCAGGTATCGGAAGGACTTTATACGGCAAGCTCGGCACAGTGGAATTCGCCGGCGAAGACTATTATGTCGACTGCGCCGTCGCTTCCTTTCATAAATCCACGACAACTTCTAAAAGCCCGACGTTAATAACCGATTACGGTACGGCCCAGGTAGGCGACGTGGTAAGGAAGAGTGGCGCCGCAACCGGAACTACGCGCGGAACCATCATCGATGTCACGTACTCGGATCCCGCAGTCACCAAGGGCCGGCGCACTCCGCGACAACTCCTCGTAAAATCCTTGCATGAAGAAAAAGTATTTTCAGCAGAGGGAGATTCGGGCGCCATTGTTGTCGACGCTGCAAACAAGGCGGTCGGTCTGCTCTGGGGTACTAACATAAGCGGACAAGGAATTGCTTGTCCTATCGCACCCGTACTCTATGCGATGAACATTACACTCGAGCCACGGGCGCTCCTGTCCCGATAACGCGGCGCTCATTTAGCAATTCGTCGCTCACTTTTCTTTTGGAGTCTCATTCTCTAAATGAAAACCAACGATCAACTCAAGGGCGAAAACGAAGCCATCCGCTCGATGCTGGAGCGTGGGGTTGAGGCCAGGCTGTTGGCTATACCCAATGTGTTGCACGTCAGTGTCGGAGTAAAAGAAACGGATGGGAAGTTAACTGACCAGCTTTGTGTTCGCGTCTATGTGAAGGAGAAAAAAGACCTCGCGGCCGTGCCTGCTGATGAGGTCATCCCCGCAGAAATCAATGGCATCCCCACCGATGTCAACGTTGTAGGGCAGTTTGAATTCAGCGACGACAACACCAGATACCGGCCGATTAAGGGCGGCATTCAGATTTCAAACCGCATTATTGTCTTGAATGATGCGGGCACGGGCACGCAAATGTCGCGCGGAACGCTGGGTTGCATCGCCATTGACACGACCGATAATGCGCCAGTGATGTTGAGTAACTGGCACGTGCTTTACGGAAGCTCCGGCCGCACGGGCGATAAGGTCTATCAGCCGCCGCCAACCTCACTTCCACGCGTCGCACTGGGCGACTTGCCCGTACGTCCGACGGATGATGCCGACAAAATCGGGGTCCTGCGCCGGCGGGAGATCAGCAACAATGTGGATGGCGCAATTGCCGCCATCGACGTCTCATCCTGCTGCCATTGCTGCGGCATCCACTTTTCAAATGAGATTAGCGGTCTCAGCGTTGCCGGCCGCCCACCACGCAACACGATTGTGGGCGATCAACGGGCCACCAGCGGTATGACGGTCTTCAAAGTAGGGAAATCGACTGGCCGAACGGAAGGGATTGTGCTCGACGATAATTATCCCTCGTTTGCCATCACAAAGGACGGCAGCACACATACCTTCACCGGCCAAATTGCGATCCAACACACTGACCCCACCAAGCCTTTCAGTGCCCACGGCGATTCTGGATCGGTGATCATCAATCTCGAGAACAAGATCGTTGGTCTTCTTTTCGCTGCCGGTAAGCAAATGACAGTCAAGGGCACGACGCGGCCATTTGCGACCATCGCGAACCATATCAGCGATGTGTTGACCGCCTTAAAGATTCGCATCCCTTACTCGCCTGATGTGAAAGTAACTTCCGGCGAGACGCTGCGTGACTTTTCACCGGTATTCGAAGCGCCGATTCCGGGACCCTATCGCGTCTTTCGCGAACGACTGCAGGCTAACGAAGTCACGGCGAAGCTATTTGCGATTGGGCAGCGCCACAGCGACGAGATCACTTATCTTGTCAATCATTGTCGACCGGTCACGGTCGCCTGGCGTCGCGCCCAGGGACCGGCGTTTCTGGCAACTGTAATGAATGCTGTCCGCGACGGTCACTATCGCCTGCCGGCGCAGATTAAGGGAGTCACTCCTTCTGAACTGTTAGAACGAATGAAAGCGGTTCTGAGCAAGTCCGGCAGTCCTGCTCTCCGCCAGGCGATGAGCTCGAGCGAGGTTGATCTGAAGAAGATGTTTCAGAGTTGCGACAATCTAAACGATCTCATGGCGCGGATGTCAGCCGATCAAGTTCTGATTCAATTGCTTGAAGGTGCGGACCAATGAGCGAGCCGACGAAAAACAACACCCACATACTGGGAAATCAGCCGGCCTTCCAGGAAGCATATGAGCGGGCGAGGGAGCAGTTTGCCAGGATAGATGGTGTTGTCGGAGTGGCCTTCGGACAGAAAAAGACAGCGGGGCAGTACAAAGATGATATCGCGATTGTTGTGTACGTAAGGGAAAAGAAGGATCCGCTGGACTTGCCGGCAGACCAAATCATACCAGCTGCTTTCGAAGGCTATCCGACGGACGTGCGCATTGTGCGCCAGAGAAAGTTTGACGTATGCGATAACACAGCCAAGTTCGAAACGATTCAGGGCGGCATTCAGATCGCGGGGCGGATGGATGCGACGGGCCACTTCTTTATGGGCACGCTTGGTTGCATAGTCAAAAAGCGAGGGGATAGTGGCCGGGAGAATGTGTATCTGCTAAGCAATCTTCACGTCCTCTACGGTCATGGCGCCACCGACAAGGACACAATCTATCACCCTTTCCCTCCGTCACCTGACACTTCAAAGTTTGTGGATCCGGGGCCGCACGTCGCCCTGGGGCGTACGCAAACGGATGCCAAATTTGGAAACATCGATTTCTTCCCTGAGGGCGCCGGCGCCCCAATACAGGTCTACGTCGATTGCGCTATTGCGAGGATCGATATCGACAGCAAGTGTTGCGGCAGCACCTGTACTAAGGACGACATAAAACATGACGAGACAATCATTGAGCTTCAGTTGTTTAAAGTAGGCGCGACACTGACGAACTATATTGGCGGAGTGAGAAGCGTCATCAACGATACCTCGATACTGTCCAAAAAAGTTTATAAAGTGGGACGCACTACTGGCCGCACAGTAGGTATTGTAAGGGTGATTAATGCGCCGGCGGATGCACCACCCGATCCCCGAAATCCTGCCGGACCTCCAACCGCCGCGGTAAATACTATTGAGATTGATTTCGACGTGACCTCGGCCGCCGGTGGCGTCAATTGCAAAGGCAACGCACGATTTACTGAAGAGGGGGATTCGGGCTCGCTGGTGCTCGATGAGAACGGCCGCGCCATTGGCCTGCATTCGCTAGGCGCTCCGCCGGGCTCACCAAACGCGTTTCCTTCCAATGCCTGTCACATTGTGCCGGTACTTGAGAGCCTCAAGATCTGCCTTCCCACCAAAGATGGCACAGACCACGGTTGTTGCGCTGCTACTGACGGGAGTGGGATTGCACCACCTCCACTCTCGGGACTCGGAGACTTTGAAATACCGGATGGCGAAATTGTCTTTGCATCACACGAAGCTGGAGCCATTCAGGAACGCTCGCCAGGGTTTCCCGATCTGGTTCCGTTATCCACCAGCGAAGTAGATCATATGCGTGAACTTTTGGCTGCCTTGCGAGAGGGCGAGAAGGGACGGGAGTTGCATGACGCATTCGGTGACGTGCGACGCGAGATTGGCTATCTGATTCGTAACTGTCGCCCTGTAAAAGTCGCTTGGCATCGCCACCAGGGACCGGCGTTTTTTGCTCACGTGCTTAATCACATCAAAGGGAATACCAGCGAAGTGCCGCGTGAAGTTAAGGGGATATCGCGCGAGGTCCTACTGGATCGCATGGCGGAAGCGCTTAAAGTGCACGGCAGTAATCCGGTGCGGCGGGCGGTCGAGAAGTATAGCCGCGAATTCAGGTCGGTTATCCCCGAACTCAACAGCGCCCAGGATTGCATTCGTTATCTGCGCGAAAAGGGAGACTCATGAGCGCCACGCCCGGCACAATTGAGTTGATTGCGATTGAGCTGGCCAAACTTCTGCGGCCGCTTCAGGATGAATTGGGCACGCCCGCGCAGGCGAAAGCCTTCCTCGCGAGCATGGGCTTTTCTCTTAACGACGGTCAGGTGGGCGGCCTGAGCGGCCAGATAACTATCGTCGCCAACGACACCGGTGATCTGATCGCCATCGTGCGCGATCTGATTAAAGCCATTGACGATGAAAACTTTGGCACCATCACCACCAAAAGCGTCGCCGGCATAGTCAAGATTGCCGACATCCTCAACCACATCAAGCCACTCAGTAACCAGATCTCAGTGCATGTCGGCCTCCCGGCCACAGAAGTAGCGCGTCGTGTTTTTGACTTTCTCCTCTTCAAATACCTGGAAGGCGCGCAGGGTCTTAATGACATGCTGGAATTGACGGGGTTGCTCGACCGCCAGGATCACAACGAAGACTCAGTGGATCCCGCTCATCCTCCTTTCAGCGTCACCACCTATCACTTCGACCAAATAGGTAACTGGTTTACGAATCCCGGCGCGCAGATCAAGACAATGTACGGGTGGGGCAATAACAATTTTAGCGGTTTGGAATTATTCACTAAGATCGAGCACATCGTCGCTCGCTCCGGGCTGCCGGTAATCCTGGACGACTCTAATCCGGCGGCGCCCCTACTCGACGTTGTGGCCCTGGAGCTGAAGCCAAAAACCGATGTGACGCCGCCCGGCCTGCAGGTCAAGCTCAAGCACAAACTTTCTTCGGGCCCACAAACAATCCCTCTGGGTGAGGACGCTCGCATCGAGTTGAAGGTCGATGCAGCCACGCCCGCAGATACAGGGCTGACGGTATTGCCCAACGGCAAGATCACCTTTCAACCGCCCTCAGCTGGCAGCGCCATCAGCGGCGATTTCACCATCAAAGTAATCGCAAAGAGGACCGCTCCGCCTGCGCCATTCATTCTTTTTGGCCAGGCCGGGGCCAGCCGTTTAGAACTTGGCCAGTTCACATTCATCACCGGCGCTAGGGTTACCTGGGACGGCAGCAAAGCAGTTGGCGACTTTTTACTGGAAGCAGATGCCGAAAATCTGAAGGTCGTCATCGATACGACTAAAGGCGATGGGTTCCTGACAAAAATTCTGCCCGGGATGCAGTTCGAAGCCGATTTCAGCATACAGGTAGGCGTTTCGTCCGAGCGGGGCTTTTACTTTAGCGGCAGCAGCGCTCTCGAAGTCAGAATCCCGGCGCACGTCGAGCTGGGACCAATTTCGATTGAAGCCTTGACCCTCGGTGCGAAACTCGAAGCCGGCAAGATTCCGCTAAGTGTCGGCGCGGATATCAAGGCGGCGCTGGGACCGCTGGTGGCGGTGGTTGAGAACATAGGTGTGACCGCAACGTTCTCGTTCCCGCCCGGCAACAGCGGCAATCTCGGACCGCTGCAGTTCGATATTGGTTTCAAACCGCCCAATGGTGTGGGCCTGTCGATCGACGCTGGGGTAATCAAGGGGGGTGGCTTTTTACACCTCGATTTTGATAAGGGTGAATACTTCGGCGCGCTCGAGCTCTCTTTTCAGGATGTCATCACCCTTAAGGCAATCGGCATCATCAACACAAAGATGCCGGATGGGAGCAAGGGCTTTGCTCTGTTGATTCTGGTCACTGCCGAATTCACGCCGATACAACTCGGATTTGGTTTTACTTTGATCGGAGTAGGCGGACTGTTGGCCCTCAATCGTTCGCTTGATACCGAAGCACTGCGGACCGGAGTGAGGACCGGCGCCGTCAACAGCATACTTTTTCCGAAGGACATCGTCGCCAATATCAGCAAGATAATTAGCGACCTCAAGACTATATTTCCGATCGTCGAGGGACACTTTGTGATTGGCCCAATGGGCAAGCTCGGCTGGGGCACGCCGGCGTTGATCACGCTAGAGATTGGAGTGATTCTCGATATTCCGCGGCCGATGTTTGTCATTCTCGGAGTGCTGCGCTGCATCCTGCCGGCAGAGGAGTTGCCGATACTGCAGCTGCAGGTGAATTTTGCCGGAGGCATAGACTTTGGCGAGGGACTAATCTGGTTTGACGCCAGCCTGTACGATTCGCATTTACTGGTATTCACGCTGACAGGCGACATGGCCTTGCGGATCGGTTGGGGCTCGCAGGCAATCTTTGTCCTGTCAGTGGGCGGTTTCCACCCGGCCTTTAACGAAGTGCCGCCGGATCTGCGCAGCATGAAGCGCATGAGCATTTCGTTGTTGTCCGGCGACAATCCGCGCATCACCATCTCGACATATTTTGCGATCACTTCAAACTCCGTGCAGTCCGGAGCGCGCGTTGAGCTGTATGCCGAAGCCTGCGGTTTCAATATCTACGGGTTTCTCGGCTATGACCTGCTGGTCCAATTCAACCCATTCCACTTCATTGCCACGATCGCCGCTGGACTCGCTCTGCGGGAGGGCACGGACGTTCTGTTTGGCATCAGCGTGAGCGGCGAACTGTCCGGACCGCAACCGTGGCGTGCGCACGGTTCGGCGAGCTTCTCAATTCTGTTCTTTGAGGTGTCAATCGATTTCGATGTTACCTGGGGAGATGACGCACCTGCTCAACTCGAACAGACGGTGGATGTCTTCCCAATTGTAAAGACAGCACTGAACGACGATCGCAACTGGGTCGCAACTTTCCCCTCCAACACGCATGCCACGGTGACGTTGAAGCAGATCGAGCAGGCGCCCGCCAGCATCGTGCTGCATCCTTTCGGCGTGCTCGCTGTCAGCCAGAAGGTAGTGCCGCTCGGCGTTGAAATTAATAAGTTTGGAAACCAAAGGCCTGCCGGCGCTACGAAATTCGAACTGACCTTTGGCGGTGGCGGGACCAGCGAAGTGCGGGAAGAGTTCGCGATGGCGAACTTCCTGAAGATGAAGGACAGCGAAAAGATTTCGCGCAAGTCATTCGAGAAGCTGCGCAGCGGTCTTCGTTTTGCTACCGGCGATAGTTCTCAATACGGCGCCAACGTACAAAAGGAAGTTAATTACGAGCTCAGTTATGTGCATAAGAAGAAGGGCCTGACGACGCGAGGAGGCCTGATGAGCATGTTGAGCTCGGTGTTCTCAATGCTGTCTAAAGGCGGGTCGATCGCAAAGAACAGTTACTCAGTCAGTAAGTTCTCAGGCGCCACGCCGCCGGCCCGTGTGGAAACCGGATTGGCGGAGTACCTGGTCGTGAACACCAGCGACCTTTCATTGCATGCGCCCGATATGGTGGCCACGACATCGACCGAAGCCTACATGTTGCACGATCAGTTGTTAGCCGGAGATCCGTCGTTGAAAGGCAAAGTGATGGTGGTTGCCAGTCACGAGCTAAATTAACCATGGCTATTAAAGTCGCAAATTACACCTTCAGTTCCTGGCTGCGTAAAGGTATCGCCAACCGGATCACTGAGCCTGATAATTTGGGCGCGGGGCCGACTGCGATCAAGGAGCGTTCGCATGTTCCCATCGATGTAGTGCTCAACAGTGAAACCGTGCACAAGGAGTTTGCGCTAATCGGCCCCGGCGACATCATCGGTATCAATCCGCGGATGGTAGTGCGCACGGAGCCGTTGAACTGGATCACGAACTTCGAACCGAACTACCTGGCGTTCATCGAGTTTTACGAGGAAGATTTCCTTTGGCGTTACACGCCGGCAGGAGCTAATGACAAACGACTGCGACCCTGGCTGGCCTTGCTCGTTTTGAAAGAGGCTGCCAAGCCGGATGACAGTGAGTTCACGAAGAACGAAAAGCGTTTCCCGCTCCCGAGTGTCACGGTAAAGAGTGCGGATTCCTTTCCGCCTCATGATCAGACGTGGGCCTGGGGACACGTGCACACAAACCAGGGTTACGCCAATGCTACCGAGTTTGAGCAGTTCCTGCTGTCACTTCACGATCTTAATAACCCAAACTCTGACAAAATTATTTCTCGTTTAATTAGTCCGCGCAAGCTGGATCACGATCAGGCATACCGCGCGTTCGTCGTCCCGGCTTTTGAGACGGGTCGCCTGGCGGGACTCAGCCAGGATGTCTCAAACGTTCCGGCACAACAGCCAGCCTGGACGGCCGGGGCGGGCAATGTGGAATTCCCGATTTATTACGAATGGTATTTTCGCACCGGCCAGGATGAAGACTTTGAATCTCTGGTGAAATTACTTGAGCCTCGAGCTACCGACGCCCGGGTTGGGCGGCGAGACATGGACGGTTCCAAGCCGGGGTTCGGTATGGTCCATGGCACTGATCTCGGCGCCATCCCTCCCATGACTGACAACCAGTCGATCATCGGACTTGAGGGTGCTCTCAAATCGCCGGAGACAAAATCGAAACCCCTGAACATCGATACCAGCAAGCCTTTCTTTGCTGAACTGGAGGCGATTCTCAACTTTCCTGCCGAGTGGCAGGAGGCCAGCAATGCCGCCACCGATCCGGTCGTATGCCCACCGATTTACGGCGAGAACCACGCGTTGAAACACAAGGTGGACGTTCAGGGAACAGGTTGGCTGAATGAATTAAATCGCGATCCGCGCAATCGTGTTCCTTCCGGATTCGGCGTGAATGTGATCCAGAAGAATCAGGAAGACTATGTGGCTCGAGCCTGGGATCAGGTCAAGAGAATTCTCGACGCTAACCTGATCGTTCGCTGGTCGGTTTTCGCGATGGCGACCGTGCAGGCAATTCAGACCAACTTTGTGGATCACCTGAGTGCGGCTGAGAAGTTCGCCGTCTTTAGTCCTGTCCTGAAAAAGGTGAAGGGTTCGCCCGACACACTCGCACATCAGATTCAGAACAGCATGATTCCACCCGCTGCGGTCGACAGCGCGTTGCGCCGTCTGATTCGGCCGCGAGGGGCCTACGGAAAACGGTTGCGTCAGGCCGATCCGGGATTCAGTCAGGCACTCCTGATTAATGACTTGAACGAAGGAAAAACGAGCGCGGCTCCGCCTAAGCAGGTCCCGGCTGAGCTCATCACCGATGATAAATTGCTGGCGCAACTGCCCGCCTCGAATCTGCCTGACTGGGTCCTTTGGCTGATTGGGAATCGGGTTTTGCTGTTGCTCGTGGTTCTAATCCTACTGCTGTTCGTGGCGATCTTTACAGGCGCATGGCTAATTTGCGCAGTACTGGGTCTCGCTGCGGTGGGAGCATACATTTACGCTGGCCGACTCGCGGCCAGAAATGAAATTGGTATCGCGCTCAAGCAGCCTGAAACCCTGCTGGAGGACCTGCAGAATACTCCACCCCGCGATAGCTTCGCTCTGATCGTGAGCGATCCGGTCGTTCCGATCACGGCCGCAGGCGCAACCCAGGTGACTGAATCAACTTCATTGTCATCGACCTCGCCGAACGCGTTGCGATTTGCGGATGTCAGTATGCTCACCCGATCAAGCGCCGGACAGGACAGTCTGGAGGCGAAGAATTTTCGGGCGGCGGCTATTAAATTGAGTGAACGCCTGACCGTTAAAGTTTCTGAGCGCGTGCTGACTCGCTTTGATGTGGCCAACGCCGAGTTGAAGCTCTCAAACGCCATCAAGCCATCCAGGGCTTTTTCGAAACTCGTCGCCGCGCAGGTTAACTTCACTTTCAATCCTGGCTGGCTGTTGCAGCCTGAGCATTTAATTCCGGCCATGGCCTATCCGGATTTTTCTGATCCGACGTATGAAAAACTTCGTGATATTTCGAGTGAGTTATTCCTCCCGAACCTGCAGCTGATTCCGCCGAATACGATCTCCCTGCTGGAGACAAATCCTCCGTTCATCGAATCCTACATGACCGGCTTGAACCATGAGTTCGGGCGCGAGTTGCTGTGGCGTGAGTATCCCACCGATGAACGCGGTAGTTATTTCCGGCAGTTTTGGGATGTCAAAGGAATTATCGCCGAGGATACGGGCCTCAAGGCGGAAGAACTTGCCGACATGTACAAGGACATCGAACCGCTTGATCAGTGGCTCACGGCGTCGGCGCTGGGTACGCATCGCAACAAGAAACGTCCGCAGGGAAAGCAGCTCGTTCTGGTGGTGCGCGGAGAGTTGTTAAAAAAATATCCCAACACAATTATCTATGCGCAGAAGGCCCACATCTTCAAAGACAAAAATGGCGTCAACGGGAGCAAGGAACCGATCATTCAGGAAGTGAAGACCGAAGCCGAGATGAAGACTGAAGTCCGCTTTCCAATCTTTCGCGCCGAAATCCTGCCGGATTTTCGTTTCTTCGGATTCGATATGACCATCGCTGAGGCCCAGGGCGCGGACAATCCGAAGGTAGCCGCTGACGATTGGGGCTGGTATTTCATCATCCAACAAATCCCCGGCGAACCGCGCTTTGGTATGGACATCGCTTTCGATCCGGATGATGATCCGTCGACACCGCTTACCTGGGATGATCTCGGCTGGAATAATTATCCCGATGGCGTGAAGTTCATTAGCACCGCCACTTTACCCACGGCCACTCATCCGACGGCTACGCCTCCGGTTCCAAACCTCTTCAATAAATTGACCGCAGCGGAGAAAGCGCAATGGGGCAGCCATTCGGCGGATATGGCTGCGGTGCTATATCAAAAGCCGGTGATGATCGCGGTCCATGCCAAAGAGATGCTTGAGAAGCTGTAGCTCAAACTGGAGGATTGATGAGTTCGTACGACGAACAACTGAATGAACTCCGAGCGGCGCGTGCGGCGCGCGACCAGGCTCGCGCAGATCTGCACCAGCAATTACTGGATCAGTTGAAACTGTCTCGCGTGCAACGAAAGGCTGACAGCAAAGAGACAGTCACGGATGCGGCCACGCTCGTCGAACTTGCTTCGCTACGCGAGCGCATTGCTGCCGCAGGGGAAAAGTTGCGCGAGGTTGAGGCCGCGCTGGCAAAGATTGAGCGTTTGAAACGCGAGTTAGACTCAACAACCTCGCTGCTCAGCAGCCTCTCTGCAGAACGTGACCTGCTCGAGAATACGCTTTCTCAGTTAAACGCCGAGCTGCAGAGTCCCAATATCACGCCCCAACGCAGAAAGGAACTTGAGACTGAGCGCGCAGCGCTATTCGCCAAAATCGAGGCCCTGAACGGCCGCATCTCTGAACTCAAGCGTCGACTTGCAGAGTTGCGCGCTCAGGTGCGGGATACGGCAGAACAAAAGGCTGGACTGGAGGAGCGAAAACGCCGCCTGCAAATTGAAATCGATCGCTTCCAGGAAGATCTCAACCAAGTCGCGGAAGGCGGGCAGGGATTTTCTGATAGTACTGGTGAAGTAAATCAGGGACGCGAGCGCATCGCGGACCACCGCAACAGTCTTAACGCAAAAGAGCGAGTCGTTAATGGATTGCTCGAGGAGTTCTTTGCAGATCGCACCCCGCAGACATTGATCGAGCATTGGAATGATGCGACCCCGATCATGCTCTTACCGCTGCGCCTGGAAACCCGATTCAAGGAAACGAATCGTGGCGAACAACTTTGGGTCCGCGTCTATCCGGATGAAGTTGCCGTAACCACACATGAAAAAATTCTGACGGAGCGCGAGGTTGAGTTTGGAGTTGCTTACTGGAAAACGCTGCGTGGCACGACTGACGAAGAGGTGCGCAAAGACGCCTGGCGCGCGTTGGCTGATAAGTTCGGCGCCAATCGGGCCGCGTGGGTAGCTCTGCAAACCAAACCGCTGAATTGGGCCACCCCACCACCAGCCAGCGATGACCTGCTCGAGTTTCCCGATCTCGAGAAGACGAAACCAGACAACTGGACTGAAGCGCCACATACCGTGGTCATGCCTGATCGTTTTGTGCTGCTGGCTTATCGCGGTGGCAAGCTCATTCACAGCCAGGTCGGCAATCAGATCAGTGACCGGGTGGTGGTTGGTCCGGCGCCGCTCGAGGATGAAAACAAGCCTTCGATTACGCGCAACCCGGTGGATAACCGGTTGCAGTATGGCGCTGACTTTGAATGGCTGATTAATTTTCCCTCAGCCGTGGATAGCGGGATGGGATTTCAGGTACCGCTTGATGCCGTCGACTCACAAAGCGGTTTTGATCAGTTGCTCGTGATCGGCCTGAAATTAACCGCCAACGATGCTGATGGCCAGAGATTGGTTGAGAACCTGATTGACAACCACCACTACTCGGCAAAGGGCTTCAGCTTAATCAAACAAGGCTCCGCCACCAATAACACCGACAACGAAGAGTCCGAATTCAATAGTAGCGACTGGATGCATGACGTCAGCTACTTCGTTGAAAACGGCCAGCCGCTGTTCGAGTGGCAGTCCGATGCAGCCAAAGCAACTGATGGTCAGCGCCTGGCGGAATATCTCGGCATCAATTATGAGCACCTGCAATACGTCTCGCAGGCTGATGCGACCGATCATAGTGAAGCGGTAGCGATGAACCGGGCGTTATACGCGGGCACGCTCGGCTACTACCTCAACAGCCTGCTTAACGAAGTGATGAGCGGTGAGACGATTCGGAGCGTGCGGGAGTTCTTTACGGATTCCGTAACGGGCAGGGGACCGATACCTTCAATCCGGGTGGGTAGCCAACCTTACGGGATACTTCTCACCAGCAACTTTTCAAAGTGGTCCTACCCTCGGCTGCTAATCGAACGCGCGCCCTTGTTTGACGATCAGGTACGCGTAATTCTGTTGCACCTTCAGGCCTTGTGGAAGACGTTGGCAGGCGGCCTCCGCCACATCAGCAAGGCAGGCAATGCCAGCGAGAACTTGATGAAGGTGCTGGGGCTGCAACCGACTTCCGCGGATTACTATCACCGTGTCGGTTACAGCTATGACTATCTGCGCAATCTTGAGCAGTTCAAGTTGGGTGGAAAATATTTTGGCGATGTGCTTGCGGCGCTGTTCGAAGGCTTTGCCGGGCGGCAGTTCCTGAAAGACTTTGGCTACCGGACCCAGCGTGCGAACGGCACAGAGAAGCCAATGCCGTTGCTGTTCCAGCTGATTTATCAGCATTACCAAACAAGGCTGGATAACCAGAACCTGATCGACAGTCTGCCGCTATCAGAAGAGCGCGGGATCAAACCCTATGACGAGGGCACAGGAAAGAATTACATCAACTGGTTGCTGGAGAACTCGTCTAACACTACCAAGCTCGAGCATGAAGATTTTGGCGCGGGCGTCAGCAAGCCGAATGCGCTGCTGTATCTGATGCTGCACAACGCTCTGTTGTCAGAAGCGAGAAATAGTATCCACTCCCTTTTGGTTAGTCATGACATCGTAGCGGATGAGCTGGTACGCAGCCGCAAGTTTATGAATATCAGCAGCCAACCGGATGTTTCTCACTGGGAAGTGTTCCAGGCGCCTGCGAATCGCATTATTCCGGCGGAAGCAGCTGAACACACTTTGCTCAGCTACGTGCAACTCGAACGATTTCATGGCAGCGATGTGGGACGTTTCCTCAATCAGGCAAAAGATGCGCTGCAAAGTCTCAGCAGCTTGCCGACCGCCCGGCTTGAAAGATTGTTCGCTGAACATATCGACACGCTGAACTATCGGCTTGATTCCTGGCAGACTGCGCTTTTCGAGCGCCGCCTCCGCCAGCAACGCGAATTAAATTCTGAGAGTCCGAAGCGCCGCACCGGTGTTTACCTGGGCAGCTATGGGTATCTCGAAAATGTTCGCGCGGCGCGCACCAGACGCCAAAAGCTATCCGAGGACGTGCTTCCGGTGTCGATGCGCGAAGGGGTGGAGAATCTTTACCTCAATCCGAAAAACGGTGGGTATGTGCACGCTCCGTCGCTCAACCACGCTACCGCTGCAGCGATTCTTCGCAATGGTTATTTAACTCACAGCTCTCCCGCTGATCGCGAAAAGCTGTCAGTCAATCTCTCTTCAGAGCGAGTGCGGCGGGCGAAGTACCTGATCGAAGGTGTGCGTAATGGACAAACGCTAGAGGCCCTGCTGGGATACCAGTTCGAGCGCGGATTGCACGATTGGACCACGCGGCCGGTAAATCCAATCATCCTCGATCAGCTAAAGCCTGTGTTCCGCTCGGGCTTTCCGATCAAAAGAACAAAGATTCCGCGCCAGGGCTTCGACTCAGAACCCGCCGAAGTCGTAGATGATTTCTCAGTGACCAATGGCCTCGCGCTGGCGCGCACTACGGCGGCTTTCCCTTACGGGATCGCCCTCATGCCGCCTCTGAGCAGCAATCAGATCGAAGCCATAAAAAAGGAAAAGAACAACCTGGAGAATACTCTGGATGCACTGCGCGATGTGCTGACGGCGGAATGTGCCTATCAGCTGGCGCTGGGAAACTTTGACCGCGCGGCTGCGGTAATGCAGGCGGTTGGCGGCGGACAACTTCCGGTGGAAATCGAAGTAATAAACTCGTCTCGCGGGACTGATCTCAGCTTTACGAATCGGGTAGCGCTGCACTTCGATCCCAATGTCTCTGCCAATCCCTGGCCGCCGCTGCAGATGACGCGCCGAGCCCGTACCGAACCCGCCTTCAACAATTGGGTCGGCACAATGCTTGGCGACCCCAGCACAATCAGGTGCACAGTGCGAGCGGTGGATGAGAATGATGTGACCTTATTGGACGGAGGCGGGAATCCGATCGCCGGCATCGTCTCCCTCGCCGACCTTAACGTGCAGCCATTGGATTTCATTTTCCTGATTCGAAAGAAAATCGACGCTACAGGTTATTCTGAGATCGAGAGTCGCGTGCGCCATCACTTTGCTGAGAGCCTTCTGCTACCCGACGCAGTCATTGTGAAGATTGAGTTTGGCAACAGCGGCGGTGGCGGCACGGCGATTCGTTCCTTTGCCGAGATCCTCACCTTCGCCAATGCAATCCGGGAAATGGCAGGCAAAGCACGGCCACTTGGGGCCCAGGACTTTGCGCCTGCATCGAAGACGCTGACGGTTGCGTCAGACAACCCCGGCAACATCGATGTTAGTGAATTGCAGTCCAGGGTGGCAGGCATACGCACTGACTATGATCAGCTGTTTGCGGACCTGGATGCCGCGACCTCCGATGCCGACACACTACAAACAGAGACCGCGGTTGATTTGTTGCGGCAGCGGCTTTTGGATCTGGCAGATGCCGGCGTCTCACACGCGTTTCCACTCTCAGCGACGGGCTTCAGTGAGGTCGAGCTTGAATCGTTAAGCACACAGGGTAAGTCTCTTCATGATCGATATGAATCCGTCAAGACCGCCTACGATGAGAAGCTGACAAAAGTTAACTTACCCGCAACTACTCCGTCGCAGAAACTGTCCTTACTGACTGAGATGGCCCGGGCATTTCTGGGTGAAGACTTTGTTCTGTTGCCCAGATTTTCCTTCAACGACGTTGTCGACGTAGCAAAAGCTGATGGCGGCCGTGAACAGTTGCTCAAATATGCACGCGACACGATGCAGGTGCCGCTTCCCGTCGATGAATGGTTGCATGGGGTTGCGCTGGTGCGCCCCAGCATGCATGTCTTGAACGCGGTCCTGATGCTGAGTCAGACGTTCAACTCCGATGCGCCGTTATGCAGTCCCATGCAATTGCCTTTCAGAAAAAATGACAGCTGGCTCAGTATCGAATTTCCCGCTGGCACTGCAATCGTTCACGATACGCTTGCGGTGCTGCAGTGCCTGCCCCAGGGGTTTCAGCCGGCAGCGGTTCAGACCGGTCTGCTAATCGACGACTGGACCGAGACGATGCCGCAGAAAGAGGAAGTTACCGGCATCGCCTTCAATTACGATCAGCCCGATAGCGCGCCACCCTCGGCCATCCTGCTGGCTACAACTCCTGAGATCACTGGTAAATGGCGTTGGGACAACCTGGTAGAAACCGTGCTCGACACCTTCGAGCGCGCGAAGTTGCGCGCCGTGGAACCCGATATGCTTGAGACCCTGGGGGGGTTCGCTACGTTGTTGCCTTCGACTATCTCCGAGTTCAGCGCCAGTCAGAACGGCATCTCATTGGATTATTCGCGCAACATCAGGATTATTGCGGACAAGGTAGCGACGCTTGCTGCCGTGTCGATCAAAGGATGATCTATGGCGACATTACTGCAGGCAGTTTTTGAGTCCAGCATAACTACCGAGAGTCCGCTGTTGCGGGCGATATACCGGGAGCCTGCGATTACGGCTTACAACCGGCTCGAGCCACGGGCGCGTACGGAAAACTTTGCTCGCAGTCTGCGGGCTGAGATTCGCGATCCGCTTTGGATGCTTACCCGCCAGTGGCAAATGGGAGAATTCGAAGCCGAAGATGCCGGTTCCGCAATTGATGCGCGCCTGTTGACGAGCCAGGCTCATGTTGATCGGGTGGCGCTCGGTGGCGGTAACGGTCGGCAGTACGATTTGGAAGTTCCCCTTGAAACTCTTGTCGAACGAGAGACGGTCCCGTTTACTCTCGCGCTGAAGGTGCAGGCGGGCCAGTACTTCCTTAAATTGCATACGGCGGCGTTGCGGAATAAGTACGCAGGGAAATACTTGAGTGCGTTTCCATTTCCGCAAAATGCAGAAGACGAATATCGAGGACAGGTTGATGGGCTGAATCTTTATACCGCCACTAAAGGTCGAGACTTTGACGGAGAAAAGCTGTTCCAGTCCATCAAGAATGGCTCACTTGATGTGGAAGTAGGCATAGACCTCGGCGATCGGGGAATCATTGGCGGATTTGCTGATCAGCTAAAGCAGTGGTTCGAGCGACAGTATGCTCATCCCCATGATCCGAGTGACAACGCGTGGGATCCACACCGCCTGACCTACCGATTCCAGGCTGCGGCGCCGCGAACTGCCGAAAGCCAGTTTGTGCTCGACGCTAGCCGTTACCACGAGGGCCGGCTTGACTGGTACTCATTCGAACTCGATCCGCGAGGTGCGGCAATCAACCTCGATCCACCTTTGCCGGCCCCCATACCGGAAGCGCCCAAGCCGATCTCGTTCCTGCCCACAGCGGCGGTCTTCAAGGGAATGCCGAGCCCGCGTTTTTGGGAAATGGAAGATCGCCAGATCAACTTCGGTAATCTTAATGCCAAGACAACTGATCACTTGCTGCTGCTTTTTGCCGAACTCGGCCTGATCTATGGCAACGATTGGTTTGTGATTCCATACGCTATGCAGGTCAACACACTGTGTGAAATCAAAGGCTTGGTCATTACGGATGTCTTTGGGGATCGCACACTCGTACAGGCGGCCGATGAAGGCGCCGACAACAACTGGCAACGCTGGAGCATGTTCAATCTCAGCAACAAGAATGAGATGGGACAATACAATCGTCAGTTTTTCCTGCCGGCTGCCCTCACGCAAACACTGGAGAGCGAACCGATCGAACAGGTGAACTTCCTGCGCGATGAAATGGCCAACATGGTCTGGGCCGTTGAAGACTGGATTCCTGACGCACGGGGTCTAGGCATCGACGGCAACGACGCCGCCGACAAGACCGGCGTACTCCCGGAACCAATTCCCGGCTCACCAGCAAGTATTCGCTATGTTCTGGGCACGACGGTGCCGGAAAACTGGATTCCTTTCCTGCCGGTCCATGTTCCCGGCAGCGTGCAGCAGGTGCAGTTTCAGCGTGCAGCTATGCCGAAACTCGGTTCGCCGCCTCGGGATGTAATCAAGGCAAAGGGTGTCATGCTCAATGAAGTTGCTCCGCCTTATTTCGTGAATGAAGAAGAGGTGCCCAATGCCGGCTCGCTGGTGAGAAGAAGCTGGCAACGAACTCGCTGGTTTGATGGCCGCACGTATGTCTGGATCGGCCGTTATCGCGAGACTGGACGCGGGCAGGGAAGCAGCAATCTCCGCTTCGACCAGATCGAACCTACAAAGAACGACTGAGCAACTTTTCGGTTGTTCCTTGTCGCTCATTCATCTCCCTGCGGAAGCACTGTCAGAATGGGTGAGGTTCGCTGCCCGATTACCACGTCTCTTCGTTGTCACGGCCATTCGGAGCAGTGAGCTTGGGCGTTCCCTTGCGACGCTTCATCTCTCCAACCACGATCCAACACGAGCAGCAGGAGAAGTTGAGGGCACAGTCCGAAAACCGTTCGACACAGACGGGGCATATCGCTCCTTCTAACCTCAATTAGCTAAATTTGATTTTCCGCAGGGGGAAGAGTCTGAGGAGACTCTGCCCCCGATCAAAAAAGGACTTTGTGATTCTTATGGTGAGCCGAGCAGGGCTCGAACCTGCGACCCGCTGATTAAGAGTCAGCTGCTCTACCAACTGAGCTATCGGCCCACGAGAGAGTGAATTATACGTGGGCAAAAAAGAGTGTCAAGCAGCCCCGGTTTAAATTTACAGACGGTCAAATTGGGCTAGCGAATGATACAGGGATTCATTACGCCAAATTAGGAAAACGAAATCGACTGACCTGCGGGAGAGACCACCGACCTAAGTCGGGGAGGATCGATTTTGCCCTGGCTATGCATCTACCCTAAGTTCGACGGATTTCTGAAAGTGACTGGCGGCGATAGTCAGCACGCAAGGATGCGTGCGGTCCCAGGCTCAAACAGCGCTGGCGCACTCTTTCTCGGCCAGGATCTTACTGACGGTTTCGATGAGCGCATCGACATGGGGCTTTGCGATATAACCGTCAGCCCCGGCAGCAATTGCTTCCTTCCGAAACAACTCATAGGCGTCGCCGGTGTAAAAGATGCAGGGCACTCCGGGAGTCGAGTGGCCCAACTTCTCGCATAACTCAATGCCACTGCCATCTGGTAGCCTTCGATCGAGGACGTACAAGTCAAAACTCTCTTGTTCAATCAGTTCCAGCGCTTCGCGCATCGTTGCTGCAATCTTAACGTCGTAATCTTCCTGAGCCAGAAGCAGGGATAACATTTCCGCTGAGTCGTGATGATCATCAATACATAAAATGCGACATTTGATATCCGACATGGGGGCCCTCCGCTCGATCAATTTGCTGTGCTAAAGATTCGTCGCGGGACGCGGGAAGAGAGGGGGATTGTAAACTTTTTCGAAGTCTCTGGCCAGCGAAAAACCCGTTCGATTTCCGTTTAGTTTTACGAGCCGGCTAAAACGTGGAACCCTCGCTCTATTCGCGCTTTTATGTGATTACCTACGCTTCAGGGATCGTTATCCAAGTTTCCGGTCCCCGACATAGGAGGTGGGCAGTTTCCTCCTGCCCACCGCCAATCTTCTCCAATTCATCATTGACGTGTTCTATGGCCGCCTGGGACCAGGTGAACGGCCTGAGTTTTCTGCCATGGCTTTGAGCAAGTCACCCAGAGCCTCGCTATCCAGATCCTGAGGTTCAAGTTCGCGATAGCGTTCGAGCGTGGCTGCGGCATTGGACCAGTCATTGAGGCGGTGATACACCAGCGCCAGATTGAAATAAACAAGTGAGAAACCCGGCTCGATTTGTGTCGCGGCTTCATAGTGCAGACGAGCCAGGTGATAGTCACCGTGATCGTAGTAAAGATTGGCGAGATTGTAATGCGCTTCGACGTGCCTCGGTTCGTGCTTAAGCGAGAGGGTCAGCTGATCGAGTGCACGGGCCGTATTGCCCTGCTCGAGATTTAAAATCGCGAGGTTGCAATATGCTTCCGCTACATTATCTCCTTCACTAATTGCTTCCAGGTAATATTCGCCGGCCTTGGCATCGCCTCGCTCGTGCAGCATCAGGGCTTCTTCAAAGGGCGTCAGCAAACGCGCTACGCTGGCCTCTTCAATGCGGAACAGGCTTAACTGTCCCTGCAGTTCGGCTTCAATCTGCCGAATGGTCTGTCCATTCGAGCGCATCTCGCGCACGCGTCGAAATTGCGTGAGTGCCTGAAAGCCATAAGTCAGCTCCTGACCGGGAGCGGCAGAAGATGGGATGATGCCCTGCTCGGTCCAGCGCCTGATGGTGCGCTCACTTAATCCAAAGAGTTGTTTAATCTCTCGAACGGTGTAGACAGATTTGACGCGTTGATAGTCCGCCTTTAACGGGACCGGTGAGGGAAACGACAGGACCTTCTTACTCTTTTCGTTCATAAGCCCGCAACTACAATTTCCTGGCTTACGAAGCTTTCCGCTTCTTGACAGGCTTGGATTTTACCAGGGTTATCGATGGTTTCTTTTTGGCAGCAGCCGGAGTCGCTTTGACCATGGGCTTACGAGACGAAGCCTGCAAACTCTTTTTCAGCGCGCTCATGATGTCCAGCCGCGGCAGATCCTCAACGGGTTCAAAATCCACCGTCTTTTTACCACGCACCTTGGATTCGATCAGCTTCGTGAGCGCCTCATGATAATTATCGCTCATGTCGATTTCTTCAAGCGTGGTAGTCATCTGTTCAACCAGCATGGTCGCCAGTTGCAGTTCCTTCTTGTCCAGGGTCTTGGCACTGTCGACGTCAGGAACCTCGCTAACCTTACGCACTTCGTGCGGGTAGCGAAGCTTCTGCAAAACCAGTCCGTTCTCCTGGGGAAAGACAGCGACGAGATCTTCACGATCACGAAGTACGACCTTGCCGAGACCAATCTTGCCGGTCTGTTTCATTACCTCGCGCAACAGCGCGTATGGCTTTTCCGAAACGGGTCCATCGGGGCCCGCGAAATAGGGCGAGTCATAGAACGTCGAGGGAATCTGATCGGCATCAACGAAGCCAATGATGTCGACGGCCTTGGTAGTTTTGATCTTAATCTTCGCGATGTCCTCGGGCTCAACGATCGCATAACGGTCCTTCTCGTATTGATAGCCCTTGGTTATCTGATCAGCGGTCACAATCTGATTACATTTTTTACAACGTTTGTCATAGCCAATCGGCCCGTAGTCCTCACGGTGCAGCTGGTTAAATTGAATTTTTTCCGAGGCTTCAATCGCGTTGTAGATCCGCACGGGAATGGCGACCAGCAGAAATCTTATGTGACCTTTCCAAATCGATCTCATCTAAACTCTCCTGGTCCGGAGGCTTCCTGCCTGCGGCTGCTCTCAAAAAGATTTCAGGACTTCACCACCCGGCACTCTGCTCGCACTTTATCCCACGGGCGAGACATTATGCCGCCACTGCGAGGGCTAAGTAAACAAGTAAATTAGGTTAAAGGTATTAAGCCGCTGAATGTACAGGGTTTACGGCCAGCCCGCCCTATTCTGAAAGGAAATCTTAGCGCGCCTGCAGCAGTGCGTTGCGCATAGCGGCGGCCGATTGCCAGCGTTGATCCGGATCCTTTCTCAGGGCGAGATCAATTATCTCGGCCACTTGATTTGGGATACTTGGCAGTCTTTCACGGACAGGAATTGTTGGTTGATCAAAAATAGCACGAATAGTTTCAGCGATACTGGCGTTGGGGGTGAGCTTCAGAGCAATGTCTCCCGTCAGCAGGCTGTATGCGGTCATTCCTACGCTATAGATATCTGAGGTAGGTTTGACGTCGCGGAAATTTCTGATTTGCTCAGGCGGCATGTACGCGATGGTGCCGGCTACTTCACCAGCCATCGTCATTCCACTCATGCCGGCTTGTGCGAAACTCTTGGCCAGACCAAAGTCCGTGAGCTTGGCCGTGAGGTTGGGCCAGGCGCCGGTCACCAGGATGTTCTGGTCCTTGATGTCTCGATGAATGTACCCACCGGCGTGTGCGTGGGTAAGTGCATCCAGCACCTGGGTGATCAGCATCACGGTTTCTTCACACGGGAGGCGGCCTCCGCGAGCGTCGGCCAGCTTCGCAGCGTCCGGGCCATCGACAAATTCGGTCACCAGGTACATGGTGCCCTTGTCGGTGCCGCGGTCAAGGAACTCGACGATGTTGGGATGTTTCAGGACGGCGGCCACATCGATCTCGCGCATGAATCGCTGTACAGCTTTTTCGCTCACTGCTACTTCCGGAAGCAAAGTCTTAACTGCTACTGCTCGCCCGGTAGATTGTTGGCGCGCTAACATGACACAGCCCATGCCGCCGCGGCCCAGCACCCTGACCAGTTCATAACCGGGAACCGGTTGCGGCTGGCGCCGGAGTTCCTGGCGGCAATCCTCACAAAGAAACGTCATCCGTTCGTCAGGCGCAGAAGCTTCAGCTTGATCCTGGCGCCCGCAATTAAGGCATTCGACCTGGACGATGGCGGGACGAGTGGGCGCGAGTTGGGTGCGGGTGACTTGCTCTTCCAGCTTGTCTGCAGCAGAGCCGACTCCGACTTCGACCAGCAGCACAGTCTCTCCTCCCTGCAAACGGTCCCCGTCCTTTAGAAATACTTCCTGTACCCGTTGCTGGTTGACGAAGGTGCCATTGGTGGAGCCGAGGTCGCGCAGAAAACAACGAGGGGGTGAGATCTCCAGCAGGCAATGGTTGCGCGAAAAAAAGCGATCGTTGGGCAGGCAGAGATGAGCGTCAGGATTGCGCCCGATCAGAAACGTATCGTGTTGGTCGAAATGAAAGAGCCGGCCTGTGTAAGGACCAGCCAGAACTTTCAGAGTAACTTGCATTTTCGATCTTAGGCAGACAGTGCGCTGTTGGCAGCGGGTTAGCGGCTGATTCCCAGGTCGTCAAAGGCAACCTCATGCGTGTCGCTGGTGTAAAGACCGGCCCGCCCGCGTTTGAAGTTTGCCGTGTCGGTGATATCGGTGATGAACTGATCGTTAATATAAAATCCCAGGGTTGTGCCCTTGATCCGAACCTCGATCAGGTTACTGGCGGTGCCTTTCCGGATCACCGCAGATGGAGTCCAGTCGACTATTTTTGTTTCGGTGCCACCCTTATGCATAACGACCTTATATTTGGGTTCCGGCCCGCTGAAGATCAGAAAGGCATAGTCTTCGAGCTTGTCGTCCTTGGATTTTTCGCCATGTACGATCAAGCCATAACCCGCAGCCGGCGAAATGCCATCGACGTTCCGCGTAGTGACCTGGACCTTCGCATTTTCGGTATTGTAATCGTTGCTGGGAGCATACATCACAACATACGTGTCCGGCTTCGAGCGCATGTGGTACTCGTCGTTGGTGTACCAGAGGCTGCCGAAATCTGAATTAGCGACCGTCCACTTGGTTGCAGAAAAGTCATCGCTGAATTCGGACGGCAAGTCGGTCGCCGTGTTGGAATTGGCGCGCGATGAATTCGAATTACTCCAGCCATTGGTGTTTCCACTGCGATTGCTATTGTTGGTATTCGTATTGACTGCGCGGTTGGAGTTCGATTCTGAATTTATGCTGGCCACCGCCAGAATGATCACGACGACGCCGATGCCGAGTACGACGAGCACGCCGAGTCCGCCGACGATCCACCAAACTGCATTTGATTTTCTTGGTTGAGCAATTGGCCCAGGTGACCACTGCGGTTGAAAGTGCGGGGCTCGATTATGTACGGGAGGAGGAGCAGCCTGAGCTGGGCGATAAATTTCAGTGGGCGGCGGCTTGGTCGGGCGCGCGCCGTAGCGCAGCGTTTCATTGTTTTCTGCGGTAGCAACCAGAGGGGTGCCGTCTTCGAGACAAAAATTCAAAGCCTCGTCTGTATACGTGCGGTTGCAGCTGGAGCAGCGTTTCATATCAACAGATTACTCTAACTAAGCGGAAGGAATCTACACGAAGGCAGCGGCGAAAAAAGATCTGCGACATTATACGAGATGTGAGACAGCTATTGGAATGCGGGAGTATTAATAGAGTTACAGCAGAGTGGCATCGTCTGCGGCCTCGTCTGGCGGCCGGAATCTACGGCTTTATTGAGGTGCCGCAGCGGCCACAGAATTTTGTGTTGGCGGCATAGCTGCTGCCGCAGCTCTTGCAGAACACTTCAACGGGCTTTGGGGCCTTCCAGGCGATCGGCACAGTCCCAATCGGAATGCCGCACTTACCGCAAAATCTCGTGTTCGGCGCGTAGCGTGAATGGCAACGCGAACAAGTCACCACCTCAGCCGGTGGCGTTGGGGGAACAACCCCAGGCCGAGGCGGAACCGCACCTGGCAAAGATGGAGCCGGACCCGGCGAAGATGGACTAACACCCGGGGGATGCAGCCGCGTAAAGCCGGTATTGCCGCAACGACCACAAAACTTAGCCCCCGCGGCGAAGCGCGCCTGGCAGCGCGTACACATCACTATCTCCGGCAAGCTTGTGTGGGCGCCGGTACGGCTATCAAGGCTGCCACCCTGGGAAGGTGTAAGTTGCTGGCTGGTTGTCTCGCCTTTGAATTGCGCCTGTATGATTTGCTCAGCGCCGTCAGGCCTGACCTCGATAACACGTTCATCGTCACTTTCCCCTGAGCGAGCTACACGCAAAACGTGCCGGCCGGGCGCCATGGCATTGAGGATCACGCGACCCGAACGGCCGACGCTGCCGTGACGTTCATCGTCTACGTAGACTTCAGATCCCGCCGGAGCCAGGATTACCAGGCGTGACTCACTGACAGCCTGACCGGCGGATTGCTCGCCGATAGCAGATCGAAACTCTTCGAACCAATCAAGCGCTGTGGCCGGGCGTTCATTCAGATCCCGGGCCAGTCCGCGTTGCACCGCTGTCTCAACCAAGCTCGAGATGTCAGAACGCAAACTAGTGAGTGAAGGAGGAGCCTGAGTCAGTTTCTGCGCGATGATCTGCGTGATGTCACCGCCAAAAGGAGGACGGCCGCCCAGCATGTGGTAGGCAATCGATGCGAGCGCATAAACATCGGCTCGTTGGTCCAGCTTGAATCCCGGCTGCATTTGCTCGGGCGCCATGTACTCTGGTGTGCCAAGAATGCCGCGCGATGCTGGTCCACCGGCAGTACTCTCCGAATGGTCCTGGCTGACAATCTTAGCCAAACCAAAATCACCTACCTTAATGAAGCCATCTTCGGCGCTCTGGCTGCTGCCTCCGGCTTTCTTTCGTGGCTGCATGATGAAGATATTGGCGGGTTTCAAATCGCGGTGCAGAATACCCGCGTCATGTGCTGCGTCGACTCCGGCGACTACTTGCTGCATGATGCGGCTGGTACGCTGTAAGCCAAGCGTGCCTTCGCGTCTTAATAGTTGATAGAGGGTTTCGCCCTCCACATACTCCATCACAAGAAACAAGACACCGTCGCTGCTTTGGCCAAAGTCCGTGACGTCAACCACATTTGGATGACGAATCGAAGCAGCAGCGCGGGCTTCGCGTTCGAAGCGAGCGACAGCCTCACCCTCCTGAAGATCTTCATCGACGAGGACGTCGGGCCGCACAGTTTTGACCGCGACCTGGCGGGTGAGCAAATTCTGATCGCGAGCGAGATAAACCTGGCCCATCGCGCCGCGGCCCAGACGTTTCTCGAGCAGGTAGCGATTTGACAGCAGACACGAACCGGGCAGGGTGCTTTTCGTGTTGGTCTGATCCGTGGGGCAGACGGGGGTGTTGTCTTCGTAACAGGATTCGCAACGGGGGCACTCGCGCATAGTCTTCAGGGCCGGCAAACTTCAGTCTGTCGCCGGTATGTTCGCAGGAAAGTTAACAGGCGCTTAAGCCGTCTGCAGTTCGCCGCAGCAACCTGAGCAACGAGTCGCTGCTTCCGGAATCACGGTCAGGCAATGCGGACATGCTTTGGTGGCTGGAGCGACTTCGACGGGGTTTCGTTTATTGATCTGTCTGATGATCAGGAAAATAACGCAGGCGATAATGAGAAAACTAATCACATCGTTCAGGAACATTCCGTAGCTGATAACCGGCAACCCTTTTAGTTGGGCTTCGGCCAGACTCTCGGGATGTGCTCCGGATAAATCGATAAACAAATTAGAGAAATCAACTTTGCCAAGCAACAAGCCAATAGGCGGCATGATGATCCCCTCGACCAGTGAGGTTATGATCTTGCCAAAGGCTGCGCCAATTACGACAGCGACAGCGAGGTCGATAACATTACCGCGAGCGATGAAGTCGCGAAACTCTTTCAGCATGTGGAGCTCCTGTGGGAAGTTGGTCGTTAAGACAGCTAACGATTCGGTTTTGTTCAGATCCAGACAGTGTGAGCCACCGGCCTGGAAACTTACTGACAAGCAGCGGCGCGTTTGAATCCCGCCTTTTCCGCATCGGACTCATTTTCGAATGCGAGACGGTTCTTTTCCGGAATCGACTTTAACGCGGGACAATTTTTTGGGTAGTAGAGCTTACTGCGCGCATCGCCGACGACCGGCCCTGGTTCGGGCTTATCTTCACCCTCAGCCGCATCCTCGAGTGCCTGGCGGCGAGCTGCGATTGTTTCTTCGGCTGCCAGGCTAATTATTCGAAGACTTGGACCACCTCCAATCATGCTCACGCTTAGTTGGAAGTCGGCGCAGGTAAGTTGTTGGGACCGGCCCTTGGTCGTCCACTCTTGCGGCAAGGCCAGCTCACGAGATATGCCTTCAACAAACGCAGCCGCGGTATTCCACTTGAACGAACCTTCGAAGCCAATCCACAGGGATGTTAGTTGATCGTCCAGGAAATCAAGCGAGATGGTGCGGACGTCGCTAAAGTTGGTCTTGTCGATACGTGGATCAAAGTCAGGGCTGATACTTGTATTTGAGAGCCCGTATTCATTCTTTGGGCCGAACTTCACCTGCGGTACGCGTGTCTTTACTTGTTCCTCAGTCATGCCCAGGTGAAACCCACCCAGTTCGGAAGCCGCTGGCAGGTCCGCGAGCTTGGCCCGGCAGGGAGTTGACTGGGCGTTGCAGACCGCTGCCAACACCAGGATGCAGAACAAGAGGGCAGGGAAGGAACGATGGATCATTGGCACGTCCGGGCGTTTACGAATAGCCCACGAATGGATTCAATAATTTCACGGCGAACTTAAGAGAATTAGACGGTGATGTCAATAAACACCATGAGTCTGCTGATTTGGCGAGATTGGGAGACGGTCCCGGAGATCACTGCACGTAGGAACGGATCAGTCGCTCAAGCTCAGCGGGTTCGAAAGGAGTGGAAAGATATTCGTTGCAGCCGGCCTTGATCGCGAGGCCGCGAAATTGTTCGGCGCCGTAGGCCGAGACCGCGACGATTGGTACATTGGCGAGTTCAGCCAGACCACGAATCTCGCGCGTTGCGGCCAGCCCATCAAGCTCAGGCATCTCCAGATCCATGATGATCAAATCAGGAGCACCCGCCTGCGCTTCGCTGACGGCTTCACGGCCGTTTTCTGCCTCGATAACCCGAAAGCCGCGTCGTTCGAGCCAGGTCCTCAAGAGCCAACGCGTGTCGTCAAAGTCGTCAACGACAAGAATGGTGGGGCGAGGATTAATAGTGAGTGGCGATGCTAATTCCGTTGCCATGTGTCAGCCGCTGCTTGGGGCCAGCGCAGTAGTTTTCCTAAATTCAGGGTTCGTAAGCGAACGCCAGGGTGACACTAGACCAGCTCCTGTCTGTCGTCAACGGTTTACGGCGCGCGCACAGAATCTTCACATAATCACAACCGAAGGCGCACAATCTTAAAATTTTCCCACAGGCGAGGAGGGCGAGTGCAGGGTACCCGCGAATTAACGCTTACTGAACTCGTGTAAACCTGCCCCGCTTCTCAACGCGGCAGAGCGTTTGGCTCTGTTGAGAAATCGGCGTTTTTTGAGTAGCATCGCGCCCATGACTACAACCAAAGAAACCCTGACGGGCGCTGAGATCATTGAACTCTGCCGCCGGCACACGATCTACGAATGGTCCGCCCAATCGGCGGTGGATCCGATTCCGGTCGCGAGAGCGAAAGGTATTTATTTCTGGACGCCGGAAGAGAAACGCTATATCGACTTTAACAGCCAACTCATGTGCGTCAACATCGGGCATGGCGATGAGCGAGTTATCCGCGCCATCAGCGAACAGGCAGCGGTGTTGCCTTATGCGAACCCTTTCATGGCCACTGATGTGCGGGCGCGCTTAGGCGCGAAGTTGTCGCAGCTTACGCCCGGGGACATTGACACTTTCTTCTTCACCAACGGCGGAGCAGAAGCCAACGAGAATGCTATCCGCATCGCGCGGCTGTTCACCGGCCGTCATAAGATCGGCGCTCGTTATCGTTCCTACCACGGTGGAACCGCGGGGGCTCTGACATTAACTGGTGATCCCCGACGCTGGGCGGCCGAGCCCGGCATTCCCGGCGTCTTTCGCATTCCTGACTTTTACCACGGCATTCAACGAGGCTCAGACACGGCTGAGGATGTGTTGATGCGGACTGAAGAGGTGTTAGAACTCGAAGGGCCGAATACAATCGCGGCGCTGATTGTCGAACCGGTGGTGGGAACTAATGGCATCCTGGTCCCGCCGGATGGTTACATGCAGGGGCTGCGAGCGCTCTGCGACAAGTACGGCATCCTGCTGATAGCGGATGAAGTGATGGCCGGGTTTGGCCGCACTGGCGAATGGTTCTCGGTTGATCACTGGCAGGTGGTGCCCGATCTCATTTCCATGGCGAAGGGGTTGACCAGCGCGTACGTGCAACTGGGAGCGGTGGGCATGCGGCGGCAAATCGCCGATCATTTTGAGAAAAATGTTTTCTTTGGGGGCCTTACGTATAACAGCCATCCACTCGCCTGCGCTGCAGCCCTGGCCACGATCGCGGTTTACGAAGAAGACGGGCTGATTGAAAAAGCGCGCAACCTGGGCGTGGTCATGAGTGGGTTGCTCGAGGACTTAAAAGAGCGTCATCCATCAGTGGGAGTCACGCGCAACCTTGGCTTGTTTGGGATTGTTGAGCTGGTGCGAAACCGCGAGACACTTGAGCCGCTGGCGCCATTCAACGGCACTTCACCTGAGATGCAGTCGCTTCACCAGTTCTTCCGGCAGGAAGGGCTCTACACTTTGGTACGCTGGAATACTTTCTTTACGAATCCGCCTTTGTGTATCACCGAAGAGCAACTGCGCGAGGCCTTCGCGATCATCGACAAGGGTCTGGAGCTCACCGACCGCGCCGTCGCGTAAAGGTGGAGGCATAGGGAAAGTTCTGTCCCTGGCTGATGTCCGGCGGCCACTAGAGTCTTTTGAATGACTCCGCGAAGCCGGAAAGCCTTTTCCGGAAGTTGATCAATGATCGCACAAGTCGAAGGGTGGGTCGCCAGGACCTTCATGCTAAGACAATGAACGAGCGGCAGTTCTCCAAAGACATGTCCTGGCGCTTGCAATCGAGCGGTCAGGGGAAGCTTCCTCTTTCGCCGGGTGACAGCGCGATAGCCGCAGAAGGTGGACTTACCAGAGCATCGAGAGCGTATAATCTTTCGAGCTCCAGGAGGAGTGATGGAGATAACAATGACGCTTGACGAGGACGTGCTTTCGGCACTACGGCGCTCACCGAATGAGTTCGCCCGTGAAATGCGATTTGCGGCTGCGGTTCACTGGTATGAACGGGGCGAGATCTCACAGGAGAAAGCGGCGCAGGTTGCCGGTCTCGATCGCACGGACTTCTTGCTGGCCCTGGCGCGTGAAGGTGAAGACGCCTTCGTCGTTGACTTTGCCGACGTGGAGCGAGAACTGAAACGTGGCTGAACGCGCCGTCGTAAATACCTTACCGCTAATTTTTCTTTCCCGCTCGGGACTCATCGATCTACTACAACTACTCTCACCTGAAATAGTCGTTCCCGAAATTGTCGCGACCGAAATCGAAGTCCGAGGCCAGAGCGATCCCACAGCACAGGCGATAGCCAACACCGATTGGCTCTTGATCACTCAAACGCCGCCAGTGCCCGCGCATATACAGGCTTGGGGATTAGGACCGGGCGAATCATCGGTACTCGCGTGGGCTTACGCCCATCCTGGTTCCGAAGCGATCCTCGACGATCTGGCGGCGCGGGCGGTGTGCCGCGACATTCAACATTCCGGTGCGTGGCACTTTGGGCTTAGCGCTGGTTGCGAAACAGCGGGGCCACACTCCATCGGCGCGTCGGGTGTTGGAGCAATTACGCCGCGGTGGAATGTTCCTGTCGGACTACGTAATGGTCGAAGCCTTAGCACGAGTGGGTGAATAGCGCGGAGCGCCAGCGCAGGGCGCTTTCAGAAATCAACCAAAGGCATAAAAGGAACAACCAGGAGGCAGGCGCATTATGACAGGCGCCCCTTTCGGTGGTAATTGTAATTAAAGTGAAGTACTTGGTACCCGCGGCAGGGGTCGAACCTGCGACCTTTCGCTCCGGAGGCGAACGCTCTAATCCACTGAGCTACGCGGGCCCTAGATAAATGTGGTTCTTCAATGAGCGACGTAACTTTACGCATAGCCGGACGCATTAGTCAATCGGAACAATAGGTGCCCGCTACACGGGAAACAAGCGATCAGAGGCGCTGTTTTGCGACCCAATCGATTGCGTTCGGGCATCTTCTTGACATCAATGGATCTGGCTACCTGAGTAGCTTAGCTCGCAGAAAGTTTAGCGAAACCGCTCACGATACTTAGCGAGAAGTCGATCTCATATCATCAATGAAAAGCCACAGTTGTCTTTAACTGATGGGCAGTGACTCTTGACCGGGTAGAGATCTTGGTGAAGAATTTGTCCTCCGGATTCTTCGGAAGCTGAAGAAATTACCTTGCCGTCTGCTCTTTAAATAATTTGTACGCATAACATCCTACGTACTTCTAAACCAGAGGAACCAGGGGAAATAGATCGCCAAACAGTTGTATGGTCATTGGCTCTCGAATGTGATACTCAACCCCTTCCCGGGTTAAAGTTGCGAATTGACCGGGCGTCCCGCACTGCGGAACCAGCAATTGTTGTTTTAGCACTTTTCCGTTCATCTTCTCGCGTTGAACATGGTGAATGCCTCACGGGGAAATCTTCAGTCCGCTTCAAACTCCTGGCCAGAGATAACGGACGCTTACGTAGACGAATTTGGACCAATGAATCCAACCGTCTATGCGATGGCCGGCAAGTTGTGGCCAATGGTGGAACCGTTGGTATTGCGGACAATGGGCGATGTCGATGACGGGCGGCGATTGATGATCAAAGCAGTAGCCCTGGTATCGCGGAAATATTCCGAACAGCCTGAGCGGCTGACGAACCTCGGGGGCTATCTATCCCAAACATTTCGTCATCTACTTTTTGAAGAGATGGAGAAGGTAACTGGGCGCGCGAGAATCGATTCAGAATTGGTGGCCCAGGTGGCGGCGATTCCACAACGATCCGAAGATGAGATAAGTCAGGTAATTTTGCTGCACGAAATTCTTCAGCGCGCTGATCAATGGACGCGCCAGACTCTGCAACTGGTCCTCCTGGGACATAGCTTCGACGAAATAGGACGGGAATTCGGCATGAGAGCAAACGGCGTCAGGTCGAGATTGAGCAAGCGTATTAAGAAACTCGCTCAGGCTATAGAAAACGAAACATTGGCGGCGAAAAGGAAGAGTGGAAATTCATCGAATCAATAGTAATGATTTATCCTGAGCAAAAAGTGAGTGCGTTCAAGCCTGACCAGCCCCTCCTAATGGTGTGAGATTAGGGCGACAGTTTATGAAGAGTAATATTCTAAATCAAATCTTTGGACGTAATGGCTCGCGGACTAAGGGGAACTCTGGAATCGACGTTGAGCCGGGGTTCCTGAAGGCGGCTGAAGACCACTTCGCTCGAGATTTGCCCAACCCGGCCCGAGAGGGGTGCCCACCGCCGGCAAACATATCGGCACTGATACTTAGCCGCAGAATGCCTGGCGAAGGGTTGCGCGAGCATCTCCTAAGCTGTTCGGAGTGCTTTCGTTATTACCAGGCCACCTTGATTTCAGCGAGAGAGAGCACTCTTAGAACTACGCCACCGTCAGACCGGGTACGTAGGAGACTCCTGATACCCGCATTCGCTGGACTAGGTGCCCTGGTCCTCGTGCTGGGAGTTGGAATGATAATCGTGCGGTGGACGATGCGGGAAACAATACCAGCTACGACCACGGTAACGGAAGGCAAGCGATCTCCAGTCGCGGCTTCAAGCCCACTACAAAGCGCGACCAGCTCCGAATCGCCAGAACCACCCAGACCAAAAAGCGAGGGTACCAAGCGAAGCAGGGAAGCCAATGAAAGTTCACCACCAACCCTCATCGCGAAGACTCGCGTAGTTGTGGATCTGGAGAGACTAAATGTTTTGCGCAGCCCGAGTCGTACGCCCGCCGATTTCATAATTCTCTCGGCGAATCGAACTGAATTGATGGTAAGACTTCCCCTGAAAAGTCCCCAAGGTGTTTATAAAGTCACCCTTGCTGATCCGTTCGGCAACTCCATTCGAACAACTTCCGCCCAAAGCACGGATGGGGCAACCCTGAGAGCACAGCTGGATTTGGTTGAAATCAAACCGGGCCGATACCTAATTTGCGTGACCAGAGAAGAGGAAGTTCCCGATTGCGTTTCGGCTACTGTTAAAGCAAAGTAAGGTTGTCAAGCAACGGACTAGTGCCTCACTGGTTTTAGATCCAAATCTCCAACACGTACCACATATTTCTTGAACATGAGGAACTTTAGGACGGCTGGCCACTTTGTGCTCTTACTGGCATGGTGTTCGGTACTGCCCGTGAAGGCACAAGAGGCCGTCAAGTCACCACCCGAAACGACTGGTTACCCAGCCGTTAGATCAATTTACCCCGGCGAAACGATCGCGGATGATTTGACCGGAAACGAAACTCACTTCTATCAAATCGAGGCTGCCGCGAACCAGTTCCTCCATCTCGTGGTTCAGCAACAGGGAATAGATGTTGTTCTTACAATTTCGCGTCAGCATGGCGAGAGATTGTCTGAAGTTGATCGGCCAATAGGATCGCGTGGTCGGGAAACGATTTCGCTGATAACTCCAGCCTCAGGTTCGTACGTCCTGGCGGTTCGTTCTTTGGAAAACGTAACGGCACAGGGCCGCTATCAAGTCAGCCTGGATCCTTTAAGACCCTTTGCAGCGAAAGATAAGACGTGGATCGATGCAGAGCAGGCGGTGAGCGCAGGTGAACGATTACGCTCTGGGGGCAAGGCGGGATCGATCCGTGACGCGATACAACAGTTCAACCACGCTGCCGACCTCTGGTGTTCACTTGGTGAAGCGGACGAGGAGGCGATCGCCCTGTACGGCAGCGGGATGAGTTCTGCCGCGCTAGGTGACAACCAAAGTGCATTGGAGTATTTGAACCGGGCCCTATCGCTCTTTGAACTAGTATCGGATAAGCACGGCCTTTCCATAACTACTGCCGCGCTGGGCTGGCCTTACATGTACCTGGGGAATAACGAACAGGCGCTCGAAAGTTTTTCCAGCGCCTATCGACTGTACCACGAATTAGGTAACCTTAAAGGCGAGGGTGTCGCCCTGTACGGAATTGGTTGGGTTCATGCTCTGCGCGAGGAATATCAGCAGGCTCTCAATGACTTCACGGATTCTCTGCGTCGTCGTCGCACCGTAAGTGATAAACGCGGCGAAGCGCTAACTTTGGCTGGAATGGGCAAGACTGAAGCGCGCCTGCGAAATTTTACCGCGGCACTTGCACACCTCAAGCAAGCACTGGCAATTCTGCAGCGTCGAGATCTTTATGCGGAGGCGGATACGCTTTCGAATTTGGCTTGGGTCTATAACGGGGTTGGCGAACCGTTGGAAGCCGTTAACAATTTTAAGCGTGCATTGGAACTCAGAAGACAGGCCGGTGATCGCACGGGTGAGGCCACTACCCTTTTTGGTCTTAGTAAAGGTTTGCGCGCGCTAGGCCAATTGAAAGAATCCCGGCTGGCGATAGAGGATGCGCTCGCTATTATTGAGTCTCTCCGGGCCAAGGGTGCCAACCAGCAACTGCGCATTTCATATTTCGCCTCGATTCAGGATTATTACGAATTTTACATCTCACTCCTGATGCAACTTGATCGCATTGCTCCCGCGGCTGGTTATGCGGCGACTGCCCTGCAGGCGTCTGAGCGGGCGCGTGCCCGTGGATTGATAGATCTCCTGGCCGAAGCGCGCATCGACCTTCGCCGTGACGTTGATCCGGCCTTGCTGGAGCAGGAGAATCGTATTACAGAGAAATTGGTGACTCTTACACGACAGCATCAACTTCAGCACGATGGAAAGAGCCAAGATCTGCCTGGCGAAATTCGCGACCTTACCAATCAACTGGAAACAGTTGAATCGCACATCCGGGCGTCAAGTCCTGGTTATGCAGCGATAGTTCAACCACAGCCGCTCAGCGTCTCCGAAATTCAGGAACAAGTCCTGGACGAAAACACTTTGCTCCTGGAGTACTCGTTGGGTGAAGAAAAGAGCTATCTGTGGGCAGTCATTCGAAAAGAGCTCGTGAGTTATGAACTGCCTGGCCGTGCGCGAATCGAAGGCGTGGCGCGGCGGCTCTATGAATTACTGAACGCGCGCAACCGGGTCTTGCCAAATGAAACTGTTGTAGAGAAAAGAGCCCGCATAGCGTTGGCTGACCGGGAAGCTAATTCTGTCTCAAGTGAATTGGGTACGCTGCTTCTCGAGCCGGCTGCGCATACGTTGGGCAGTAATCGTCTTCTGATTGTGGCACCGGATGCTTTGCAATATGTTGCGTTTGCGGCGTTACCAGTTCGCAGGAATAGCGAAAGCGCGAGTGGAGTACCAATGTCCGCCGAAACTCGCCAGGCAATAGCTTCTAACCGCAGGCCTTTGATCACCGATCACGAAATCGTTGTCTTGCCATCCGCCTCAACGCTGGCAATCCTGCGGAAGCAGACTGGAAACCGGCAACCACGAACAAAGACTGTCGCTGCCTTCGGCGATCCGGTTTTCAGTATCGACGATGAGCGACTCCCACAAACCGGCAGCCAGTCCGTCGGCAACAATTCGCGGATCTTTTCATTTCAAACTAAGAATACAGCCCCTAGTAGGGTGACCTCGCTCGTAAACGATTCAACATATCCCCGGTTAATCAGTTCACGATGGGAAGCCAAGCAGATAGTTGCGCTAGCTCCTCCAGGAGAAGGGAAGTTGCTGCTGGATTTCGATGCAAATCGAACTGGGGTAACCGATCCCGAACTCAATCGGTACCGGTTCCTACATTTTGCCACGCACGCTGTTATAAACAATGAGCATCCGGAACTATCCGGCATCGTTCTGTCAATGTTCGATAAGAATGGACACGAGCAAAACGGGTTCCTGCCCTCCTATGAAATCTTTAAATTGAAGTTACCTGTCGAGGTAATAGTGCTCAGCGCTTGCCGCACGGGTTTAGGCCGGGATTTCAAGGGCGAGGGCCTGATTGGCTTGACCCGAGGATTTATGTACGCGGGCGCGCCGCGCATAGTTGTCAGTCTTTGGGACGTTGACGATAAGCCGACCTCTGAACTGATGGTGCGGTTCTATAAGCGAATGCTGGGTCCTGAAAAACTGTCGCCTGCCGCAGCTTTGCGCGCGGCTCAGTTGGAAATGTCCGCCGATCCTCGCTGGCAGTCGCCGTACTTTTGGGCGCCTTTCGTTCTCCAGGGCGAGTGGCGCTAGAGCGTCGGAAAGTTCCAAGAGCCCTCAGCGTTTTAGCATTGCGCGAACCCCACCTTGTAACCCCACATTAATAGTTATCACGTGCTGAAAATTCTTTGGTGCGTTTTGCCGGAATGAAACCCTTACTAATTTACAGGGTAAGAGTGTCGGCATTTATCAGTTGGCGTAAGCAGGTATTTGTAATCTGCCTTGGCAGGATCAGATCCCGCTTCACCCTCCGGGAGAAATTTTGAAATGAAGAAGTTCAGAGCATTCACTTTCGTCCTCACCCCCCTCACCATCTGCCTACTGCAACTGTCCGTTTTGGCTCAGGCAAATAGTTCGGGTGGCGAGGTTTTGACCAATGACAAAGTCGTGACAATGGTTAAAGCGGGTCTCCCTGCCAGTATCATAGTCAACAAAATCCGCGCCTCAAAGACCAATTTCAACACAAACACCGACGAACTAATTCGGTTGCAACAGGCTCGGGTGCCCACGGAGATCATCAATGCCATGGTCGAGTCCTCCAGCACTGCCTCGGCAGTAAAGTCAACCACCGGGGCAGGCGATGCGTCGAGGACGGATCCGAATGATCCGCTGGCTACACATGAGGCTGGGATTTATTTCTACCAGGAGAAGGACGGAAAAAAGCTCCTAACCCAACTGGAGCCCTCGGTCTCGAAACAGACCAAGGCGGGAGGGTTTCTGGCCTCAGCCATGACCTACGGTATTGCGAAGATCAAGTTCAAGGCGGCTTTATCGGGCCAGAACGCTCCGCTCCAATTGGATGACCGGCGCCCGATATTTTACTTCTATTTCGAAGTTAAGAATGCGGGTTTGAGCAGTAATAGTTACTACGCCACAAGCCCCAATGAATTTGTTTTGATCAAATTTGACAGCAAGGGGAATTCCCGCGAAGTAATTGTCTCTCAGGCCAATGCGTTCGGTGCGCAAAGTGGAACGATGGACAAAGCAGCTCGCGCATTGAAAGTCGAAAAACTCAGTCCTGGAGTTTACAAAGTAACTCCTCAGGAAGATCTGACCGAAGGAGAATACGGTTTTTACAATGGCGGCGGTGCCGGGCCGAGCGGCGGCGCAAAGATCTTTGATTTTGGAGTCAAGCTGCCACGCTAGCTCCGGGATCGTAATGTCTCTTGAGGCGCACCAGCCGTTGCGAGGTCAGGCAAACGATTGAGTTGGGTGAAATACACAAAAACATGAAGACTTTGGACAATCAAATGCACTCCAGGCTTAGGGCGAACTCAGGGTTCCTTTACAGATGGATTCCAATCCTCTTACTTATTTGTCTTTCGGGCCTCGCTGTTGTCTCAGTTTCAGTTACTCCATCGAGTGCACGGTGGGAGGGCAAGATAAAAGAGGCACGGCCACAGGTCCCGCCGGCCTCGATTCCCTCAACCTTAGTAACATCAAAAGTGTATCCAGCATCAGCACCGACTGCTGCAGCCTCACGAACTGGAGGTGATACTCAATCTCCCAAGATGAATAGCTTGAAATTGGATTACTTGAAGGGGCTGGTTGATAGGGCCCATATACCACTCGTGAACCTGACAGGTACGTTATCGCCGAGCAATCCGATAGTGGGAGTGACGCAGGTCAGCATCGTGGGGAACGCGACGCCGGGAGCGACGGTAAGCGAGAATGATATAGGACCGGATGGAGGAAACAATGGTCCGTTCAC
>JBBRYS010000013.1:0-160112 GCA_038237475.1 Pyrinomonadales bacterium
CAACAAAACTCCAGCCCCGCCTTTATTGCCTGGCGCGGTCTGGATCAACCCGCCCAAACTGCCGGGCGGCCTACCGGACTCCAAGCCGGTGCTACACTAAATTCACATCGGTCAGTGTCTCAAAGTCGTTGACACGCGCCGCACGCGCGACGTCCCTCCGCGCCGCTTTGCTCGTTTCGTCATCAACTGGATTGGGCGGCAAGTTGTAAGTCATTACGCGACGATGGCGGAGGTCGAACGGGAGGTCAGGAATTCCACCATAGGCCACATTTATCACCAACACTAAGTCGTCGTCGGTCAAGCATCCCAGGGCGTAGCCAAATTCAGCCATGACGTTCGGGTTTGGAGTCGGCTTTCCGGAGTCAGCCTTACCAATGATTGTCACGTCTGCAACAAACATCGCAGAAGCCTTTATCTTACCGAGAATGGTCTCGGCAATGAGCGGAGAGCCCGGTACGCCCTTGGTATCACGGTCGATGACAAAGTCGTCAACGAGCGAACCCTCTTTGTTAATGGTTTTGATAGCTTTCTTCAGAGCTTCTTCGATGAAGTAGCGATTGTCTTTCTTGGCTATGTCGTCCTGCCATGAATAGAACACTCGTTCCTGTTTTCTCTCTTCGGTCATATTTTCACGCTGTAACAATCTCGACGCTATCGGTTATTTTGCAGTTAAAGCCTTCTTAAACAGGGCAGAGGAAATCGAGTTAGCCGAGCGTCTTCCTGCGTGAGCCGCGAGGTGTTGAGTGGGTGTTGGAACAATTCACCGTAACTTTTCTAGAATCGCATTTATGGTCTTTGAGCTTCCTGCTTCAACAACGATTCGCCGCTCCCAATCCTTAAAGCCAGGGCGGGAAACCTTAATAGTGTACTCACCTACTCCCAGCTTCAGCTTTGAGGGAGTGCTGCTATTGAAAACGCCATTAATAAAAATCTCGGCGCCCGTCGGTTCTGAACTTATGTCCAGAATCGTTTTAATCTCAGGGTTTGTATCAACCGAAGCGTCGGGTGGTGTTTGATGACTTTGCACTGCCGCAGGTGACGCCGATTGCAACTTAGCGGCTGAGGCCTGAAAGCTACTTGCGGTTCCTTCAAAGTTTGTGATCGCTTTGTTAACGAATTCAATTACAGGTTTTTGGTGCGCGCCTCTCACGGAAGGAGGCATCGGACTAAAACTAATCAGGAATCTCTTTCCTTTGCCGGAAACTTTCATTTCCATGTGGTGCTCATTAGTCCAAGCCGGCCACGAACTCATATATTTGACCTTTGTAACTGCGGTGCGGGGCACCTTGAAGTTCCTCGTCTTAGCGTCGTCATCTGTTTCAAAGATCGCGCGAGTCTGTGTGATGTAGAGCCAACCAGAGTGCGTTTTCGCAGTGTCCCAATCTACAACAGAAATCGCAAACGCGTCTTCACTCTCATACTTTCTAAAGTAAACGAACGCCACCGACCCGGATTGTGAAACAAATTTGAGCGCCGGCATGCCGTTTTCCAGCACTACGGTTTGGCCATCTTGACTCGGGAAAACTTCCCTACCAGCATTCTGCGCGTGACCACGTAAAATCCCGGCGAGGACTAATAAGCAAAGAAGGGTCAACCCGCGGCTCGTGTATGATGGACTCATCATTCTTTCCATAGGGATAGTTACTTTGATCGGGCACTCGTTTCAGTCCGCGCCTTCTGCAACTCCTTAACAAATTTCTTAGTAACATCTTTCGCGGGAAGCTTTGTTTTTATGAAAGCATTTCCTCGAATCACTCTAAGATTTTGCTTACCCCAAAGGATTCGCGGACGATATGCACCGCTTTCCAATTTGTCGCCACGCATCAGTACATAATACTCGCCAACCTCCGCGGTGTTTTTCGTAGTGACGTTTCCAAAGACGCCGCCAAAGATGCCGCCGAACGAACTATACCCAGTATCAAAGAAGGACCTGCCGTAGAAGATGAAGAACTCAGCATTTTCGAGCTTACCGACAACCTGGAGCTGAGACCCTTTGCCTAGCTCTTCCAAGATGACGCCGCGTGATTCCAAATCGTCAGAATAGACGTAGACACGCTTCAGATTCTTGATGTCGGAAAAGGTGCCATATTCAGGGACAGAATTAGTGATTTGCGCGAAAGCTGCTGTCGCAGCGAGCAAACTCATTGTGAAACTGTAAATTGCTTTTCGCATCATCAAGGTAATCTTATTGCGATCCTGCCTTGTCGAGAATTGCGTTTAAGGTTTTGCTGCTCGTTGAATCGACGACAACTCGCCTCTCCCAATCCTTGAAGCCGGGACGCGACACCCGGATAGAATGCTCGCCCTGCGACAAAGACAACTTTGATGGCGTGCTACTACTGAAGATCCCGTCGACATATATCTCGGCGCCGGATGGCTCGGACGAAATCTCAATATTGACTGCTTCTGCCTGATGTGGTTTGGGGGGTTCGGAGACTCGATCGCTGCTATTCGATATTGTCACTTCGGATTTCGGCGTAAGCTTTGCCAACCGTTCTTGAAAATCACGGACAACCGCGTCGTAGTCTTCAAACAGATGCTCGATCAGTTCAAAGACGGGCTTCTGGTGCACTCCCCATGGGCCTGTGCGGGATTGCGGCACCGGAACGAAATCGACCATGAGTCTTTTTTCTTTACCTCGAATCTTGATAACGAGGTAATTCCAACCCATATAGTTCTTTTGGGCCTTGACCTTCTTCACATCGGAAATCAGTGCATCGACATTCCGCTTTTTGTCATCGTCTGACTCAAAAGAAACAGTTGTTCGGCTGAAGTAGAGCCAGCCGGTCTTCATGTGAAATGAATCCCAGTCTGTTACGTGAACGGCGAAGGCATCTTCACCGTTATGCTTGCGGAATTGAACGAGGGCAACAGAACCCGTTCTGGATGTGAACTTCCAGGCTGATACGCCGTTCTCTACGACAACAGTCTGTCTGGGTCCTTCGGCAAAGATAGAGTTGTCTTCCTGATCTTGAGCGTTGGTCGAAGCCGTGGGGAGTGCCAGACAACCCAAGACAAACGCCACGTATAATGCTTTGCCGCTGTAGGTCATAATGGGACCGTTGCCTCTCCGTACTAAGAGATTCCCTGTTAGGGTTCTGATAGTTTTTCGAGGATGGCGTTGACCATCTTGGAACTAGAGGGATCAAGAAGAATTCTTCGTTCCCAGTCCTTAAACCCAGGACGTGCCACTTTTAGCGAGTGCTCACCGATTTTGAGAGCAAGCTTGGAGGGGGTGCTGCCGCTGAAGACTCCATCTATGTAGATCTCGGCGCCCGATGGTTCAGAACCAACCTCAATCACGACCGTTGGTTCTTGATCTTTTGCTTGAGGCAACGAGGTTGAAGCGTTGTTTGGGGATGGTGATTGGTCGGGCTTTGGAACCAACTTCATCGCTGCTTGCTGAAAGTTCGCCGCAGTTTCATTGTAATTGGCCATAAGGTGTTTAATGAGTTCGAATACCGGATCTTGGTGCTTACCCCACGGTGCCGGCAGCCGCGGAACGAAATTTATCATGAACCTCTTTTCGTTTCCGGACACCTTGATAGTGAAGAATTTAAGCCCACTCTTTGGAATTTTTAGTTTTGCATCGGTTCGGGAGACGTCGAAATTTCGCTTCTCGCTGTCATCTGACTCGAAGACAATTCTGCTTGAAGTAAAATATAACCAACCTGTCTTTAGCTTAAAGTTATCCCAGTCTATTACGTTTATTACGAATGCCTCTTCGCTGCCGTATTTTCGCAAATAAACAAACGCTACCGACCCATCCTTGGAAACGAACTTCATCGCGGGGGCACCATTCTCTAAGACCATCGACTGTCTAGTTCCAGCGGAGAACAGATCGCCTGCCTGCTCTTGCGCGTTTAGCTGAACGGGAAAAAAAAACATAAACAGCATTAAAGCTGCAGGAGAAAGAACGACGTTCAAGTTCAGTTTTACCCTTCGTTTTAGTCGAACGTTCATGGTTCGCTCTTCTTTTCAAGAATTGCGTTTACGGTTTTGGAACTCCCAGCATCAACTGCGATTCGACGCTCCCAATCCTTAAAGCCGGGCCGGGACACTCGTATCGAGTGTTCTCCTATCGACAAAGATAATTTTGAGGGCGTGCTGCTTGCAAACACTCCGTCGACGTATACCTCAGCACCCAGAGGCTCGGAAGTAATATCGACCAAAGCCTTGTCTCCTTTTACGGTTCCAGGATCGGCATAAGAAGGCACAAAGTTAAATTGCTCTTTGAGCATTTTGAAAATCTCACTTGCAAAAATCGCAAAGTTGAGACCTTCAATGCCTGGCGCGACGAATTTAAGACTACTAACCCCCACAACCTCTCCATTAGAATTAATCAATGGACCGCCACTATTGCCCGGATTGATTGACACATCAGTTTGGATGTAGAGACCGAACTGATCTGCGTCGCGGAATGCGCTTACGATTCCTTTAGTCACAGTATTCGGAAGCACACCTCCGGGAATGCCAGGAGAACCTATCGAGATGACCTCCGCTCCAACCTTTACTGTGGCCGGGTCAACGATCTTCAAATACGGTAATGACGAGCCTTGAATCTTTATTAGCGCCAGGTCTTTCGATGGATGAATAAACACCGACTCGCTCGCGAATGACTCCCCTTTCGACGTAATGACGGACACCTTTTGACTACCTTCCACGACGTGTCGGTTAGTTACTACCAGACCCGTATCAGATATCAGAAACCCACTGCCCGAGCCTTGCGCAGATCTTATTGTCACCACTGCGGGTAGGGCTCTGCCGACTATTTCTTCCGTTGAGAGATTGAGCCTTGTCCCCGTAGTAACCGGGCCGGGTACCGTCGTCGCAGTGCTCTCCTTCGCTGCCAGTGGATTGCCCCCTAAAAACTCTCCGACTTTCTGAAGCTTGATGTTGAAGTATGTAGAAGAGATTAAGTAAAAATATTTTATTGTTGTTCGATCAATACTTGCCCAGACAAAGGGCCCGTTCGTGATAACGATCGTTTGAGTTACGTAACCTTCCTTCGAGACCGTCATTTGCAAAGGCGTGGCGAGAAACTCCGACCAAGCGTACACCGGTCCTTGGAACATGAAGTCCTTAATGTTCTCTCGCTTGAGAGGCGTTGTCCCCACAAACTCGCCAGCAATTTCCACCCGAGCACCGGTCGGCTCGGATTCAATTCTTAATGTCTTCTTGGCGTAGGCCGAGGCGCTTACGCACAGGAGAAACACGGCCAGCAAAATCGTTCGTATCGTCAAGTCTAACTCCGTAGCTTGGTTAAGTGCCGGTTCGAGGGTAGTCAGTCAGAAATTAGCCCACACCCTCAGAAAACGACAAAAGAACATTATCGCTAGTCCATAGTTAAAAAGAAACTAAAAGGGACGCTACATGTTAGTAGCGGAATCGCATTTATCCGATGGTCTTTCTGAGTATAATGGAGCACTCTTGATAGAACAATTAGGATGTTCCACGCTAAAACTTGTTAGCTAGCCACCGAGAACCGGCGTAGTTCTTAAACCAAATAGTCCTGCGTGGACGGTCATCCATTGTGCAAGAAGGATTGAATAAATGGGCGCAGAACCGTTGCCAAAAAGAGATCAGGAAAGGATTACGAACGTTTGTAAGCGGAAGCCCCTTCTTCATTCACGGTCTAGCGATATTGAAGAAACTACGACCTAAGTTACCTGGTCTAAATTAGAGGCTGGGACCACCGCAATCCTTCGTTGATTGACCCCGCGTTTTATTGTTTCCCGCGCGAGCAAGCCATCCTGGGCAACTCACAGCAAATTACTTCTCAGAATGTCTTGATTAAATGAAATCCCAAAACCTCTCTCTTCCGCCGGTCGTGACTGCGCGCGCTCACGCACACCCTAATTCAATAAGGCCTCAGCTTGCATTCCACTTCGTTCCATTCCAGCCGAGAAATCTAATTTAGTTTCCCCCTCTACGGGCCGATTGTGCCACGAGAGCCCGCTCGCACAACTCTCCGCAAAGCCTCCGAGTGCTCCACTCCGTTTCGCCCCTACGGGTGTGCGTTCGGGCACCCACTCGTGTCCCAACGTCCCTACGAGGGGGAAACACTGTTTTAAGCCCCAGACCAAAACCACGCACAGCGAAAGGAGCACCGAACCAATGCAACACCATTCCAAACCAGCGCCCGACGTTCCCAAGTGGTCAGCCTTGTTAGTTGAAGCAGTCAACAAGCCCGGGCTGATCATGGAAGCTTACTCCGCTTTCCACAACTACTCGATCGGAAATCAAATCCTTGCCCTCGTGCAATGCCAATTGCGCGGACTGGAACCCGGCCCGATCAATACCTTTCCCGGATGGCAAGCACTAGGCCGAACCGTCAAACGCGGCGAGCGAGCCTTAATCCTTTGCATGCCGATCACTCGCAAGGTTCGCGAAGAAGCACCGGAGAGCGAAGGCGAGAACGGCGAGCGCAGATTTACCAGCTTTATGCATAAGGCGCGATGGTTCGCAATTAGCCAGACCGTCGGCGACGAATTCACACCGCCACGCTTGCAAGAGTGGGAAGCCGAGCGAGCACTAGCCGCCCTCGACATTGAACAGATCGCTTTCACCGATACGGACGGCAACTGCCAGGGATACGCGAAGAAGCGGCAGATCGCGATCAATCCGGTGGCCCAACTCCCACACAAGACGCTGTTTCACGAGACCGCCCACGTAATTCTAGGGCACACGAGCGAAGCCGATTTTACCGACACCGAAAGAACGCCGAAGAACCTGCGCGAAGTGGAAGCCGAAGCGGTCGCCTTGCTTTGCTGCGAAGCCTTGAACCTCGAAGGCGCGGACTATTGCCGAGGCTATATCCAAAACTGGCTTTGCCCAGCCATTGGCTACAACGGCGACGCCATCCCCGAAAAAAGCGCTCAGAAGATATTCCGCGCCGCAGATCAAATCCTGCGAGCAGGACGACTACAAGCAAGCGAGAACGAAACCGAACCTTGAGGAACGAGAAGGGGCTAGGAAAGCGCGTCAACGCTCGCCTAGCCCAGGCACCAACTATTCACCGTACAGGAGAAAAATCGATGCGACGAAACCATAGCACAACCAGCCAGACCAGCGTGACGCGCTTTACGTTAGGCCAGACCTTCATCACGCCCGGAGCCGAGGAAGCACTCCAGATCGCCGGACAGACCGCGATTGAGTTCTTGCGCCGTCACATGTCCTGCGATTGGGGAGAGCTATCAGACGACGACGTTCAGGAGAACGAGCTTTCACTTGAGCAGGGTTTCCGACTGTTGAGCAACTACCAAACCGGAAAGGGCCAACAGCTTTGGATCATTACCGAAGCAGACCGTAGCGCGACTACGGTCTTGCTTCCGTCCGAGTACTAAGCCGAACAGACCGAGAGCAACGAGCAGCGCGGGTGTTGATACCACCCGCGCCGCTTACACCGTGACTTTACCCAACTTCAAGGAGAAAGCCAGATGCCAGATCAGAGTACAGGTGTTTGCGCGGCCAGAACAAACGCGCTTGTCTGCAATATCCACGAGCTTATCACCGAACTGGAAGAACGGATTGAGGACGGCGAGCCGTTCGACAACCCGAAACTAACCCGAACCGCTGAAAGAGTCTTTGGCGGCAGTAGAGCGCAAGGCAGATACACGCCGCGCGATGCTTATGACGCCGTAGAGATCGCCGTCAATAACTACCTGCTAGAGAGACACGCCGGAGAGCTAATGCAAATGGAAGTAACCGAGGCCCTTGCTTCCGTCCTGCGTCCATTGATGCAGCGACTACCGCGACAAACGGATCGCACGTTAGAGCAGACCGAGCTACAGCAATTCTCGACACCACCGACGCTGGCTTTTGTGGCTGCGCGATTACTCGATCCAAAGCCCGACGACATAGTTCTAGAGCCATCAGCCGGAACCGGTAGCCTCGCGATCTGGCCTCGCGCAGTTGGCGCGAAGGTTATCTGTAACGAGACGAGCTTGCGGCGAAACTCCTTGCTCCGCTGTGTGCTCAACTTCGACGCCTTACCGCTTGATGCGGAGTTCATCGACGACCTGTTACCCGCAGATATTCAACCGACCGCTGTCCTGATGAATCCGCCGTTTAGCTCCACCAGCGGCAGAGTCGCAAAAACCAATCCACTCTACGGAGCGCGACACGTCGCAAGCGCTCTACGCCGATTGAGGGATGGTGGACGCCTGGTCGCGATTGTTAGCGAAGCGATGAGCTTCCACCATCCGAGCTTTAGCGAATGGTGGCAGCGGATTGCTTGTCTCTGCAATGTCCGCGCAAACCTCACCCTGGGCGGAAAGGAATATGCGAAATACGGAACCGCCCCCGACGTTCAAATCCTCGTCATTGATAAGACCGGAGCAACACCCGGAACGAACTGGCAAGAGCAGCTAAAGCAGATTAGTTGGGGCAGCGCCGCGACGTTTGAGGAAGCTTGGGAAGCGCTCAAGCATTTAGTTGAGCCATCGCCACCCACGGACGATGATCCTGACGACGCGGAACCAAGCAGCAATCTTTTTGTCCCGTACGTGCCAGCGAAGCTCACAGGCGGCAGATCTCATCCGGCCGTAATCGTCGAGTCAGCGTCAATGGCCGCAGTCACGCCGCCTGACATTACCTACAAGCCACACCTAGCAGCAGAAATTGTCAGCGAAGGGAGACTGTCAGACATTCAGCTTGAGCGCGTTATCTATGCCGGACAGAGACACGAGCAGAGACTACCGGACGGATCACGCGCAGGTTTCTTTGTTGGTGACGGCACCGGAGTTGGCAAAGGCCGCGTATTGGCCGGCATCATTGCCGACAACTGGAATCAAGACCGCCAACGCGCGATCTGGCTTTCCGTCAATAATGACTTGCTCGAATCATCGCGGCGCGATCTTACTGACTTAGGCTTGGCAAACATTCAACTAGCGCGAATCAATGACTACCCGCCAGCCGGAGAAATCACCCTACCGCGCGGGGTAATCTTTAGTTCTTACTCATCGCTTATCGCCGCAGCCAAGACGGGAGAGAAACGCATAGACCAAATCCAACGCTGGCTTGGCAGCGACGGCGCAATCATCTTTGATGAAGCGCACAAAGCAAAGAACGCCCTCGCAGGTGGACGTGGCGAACCAACCCTTACCGGACAAGCTGTCATTGACCTACAGAACCCGGAGCGCAATTCAGACTATCGCGTGGTCTATGCATCCGCTACGGGAGCCACAGACGTTCGCAACATGGCCTATATGACAAGGCTTGGATTGTGGGGCATAGGCACCAGTTTCCCCGGCGGCTTTCAAGAGTTCATGCAGGAGATTGAGTCTGGTGGAGTCGGCGCCATGGAAATGGTCAGCCGCGATATGAAAGCGCTTGGCATGTATCTATCCGGCTCGATCTCGTTTGGCGTATGCCCAATCAGCGGAAAGGCCGTTGAGTATCGCGAGCGCATCCACCGACTAACCCCACAGCAGCGCGAAATGTACAACCGCGCCGCCGATGCATGGCAGAGCGTACTACGGAACATCGACGCCGCCTTGGAACTCACCAACGGCGGGCCTCGCGCTCGCGCCATGGCCCTTAACAAGTTTTGGGGAGATCATCAGCGGTTCTTTCGCCAAGTAATCTGCACTTTCAAAGTGCCGAGTGTGATCGCGGAAACCGAAGCCGCGTTGAGCGAAGGCAAGTCAGTTGTAATCTCACTGGTAGGAACTGGCGAGGCACGAACGAAGGAGCAGGTTGCAAAGGCCACCGCCAACGGCGGCATGCTTGAGGACTTGGACTTCTCACCGCGCGAAGTGATCGCTGCCATGGTCGATCGTGGATTCCCCACGACGCTCTATCAAGACGTCACCGACCCAGGCACGGGCCGAACGATCCAAGTACCAGTGAGAGACGGCCAAGGCAACACCGTACAGAGTAAGGAAGCCTTGCGCATGAAGCAGGAAGTAATCGACGGCTTATCATCGTTGGAATTGCCGGAAAATCCGCTGGATCAACTTGTCAACCACTTTGGCGAGCGCAACGTTGCCGAGCTTACCGGAAGAACGCGCCGCCTCATTCGCGACTCACGCGGACGAGTCGAGTACAAAAAGCGAGCGCCGGAAGGTGTAGCCATGCACCGAACAAACGTTCACGAAATGGCACAGTTTCAAGCGGGCAAGAAGCGCGTTGCGATTATCAGCGATGCCGCCGCTATGGGAATCTCGCTTCATGCTTCCAACCGCGAGGAGAACCGCCAGCGACGGGTGCACGTTACCCTTGAGCTCGGTTGGAGCGCGGACAAGCAGATGCAGACTTTTGGCCGGACGCATCGATCAGATCAAGCCGTGCCGCCTGAGTACGTCTTGCTTTCAACCGAATTAGGCGGTGAGAAGCGGTTTAGCTCAACCATCGCGCGAAGGCTTGGCAGTCTGGGAGCATTGACCAAAGGCGACCGAGGCGCAGCCGACAGCGGCGACCTCGCAAAGTACAACTTTGAAACGGAGGAAGGCCGAGCCGCTTTGTGTCTCATGCTGCGCCGCATTGTCGAAAGCGGCAATGTCCCAGGCATCGGCAACCCGCGCCAGACATTGCGCGCTATCGGCCTACTGGTCAGAAACCGCGACGGCTGCGAAGAAGTGCGGAAAGATGACCTCTACAACGTGCCGAGGTTTCTTAACCGCGTATTGGCGCTCGACGTTGAACACCAAAACGCGCTGTTCGATCACTTTGTTGACTTGTTCGATGAAACCGTCCGTTACGCCAAGGCTAACGCCACCTTTGACGAAGGAGTGACCGACATTAAAGCTTTGGCCATTCGGATTGCCAATGCTCCGCGCATAGTGCATACCGACGAAATCACCAACGCCCAAACCACCCATTACACCTTAGAAATTGACGTGCCATCAAAGGCCGTAAGCTTCGACGAGGCCGAGCGCATGCGAAAGCGAAAGACCGGAGCATTCTTTCGCCACCGGAGGAACGGTCACTTTATCTTAGCGCTTGAATCGGGACGGCATACCAACCCGGAGAACGGAAACAGTTATCGCACATTCGCGGTGTGGAAACCGGAAGGGGCACGCTGCAGCTACATTCACGACGAAGAGCTGGCCGAGAAATACCGAGCTGTTATTCCAAGCAAGGCGCGTCAATGGTGGACACAAAAGCACAGCGCAGTGCCACCGATTGAAACTCTCGAGACGCACATTATTGGCGGAGCGATAATTCCGCTATGGCAGAGATTCAAGACCCACGAAGAAGCCCGTTTGCGCGTAGTGCGAGTTACTACGGACGACGGACAGCGAATTGTAGGCATTCGCATTCCCCCTGAGCAGGTTGGCCCCATCGTTAGAGCGCTTGGCTCCACTCGCGATCTCCGCGAGCCGGAAGAAATCTTTACCGGCATCCTGGACGAAGGCGAAGAAGTCTTGCTGGTTTCCGGTTTAAAGCTTTGCCGAAAAGTGGTTCACCGAGAGCCTGTCATAGAGCTAATTGGAGTCGATCCATACAAGTTTGCCGAGCTTCGCAGCCTTGGCCTAATCAATGAGCAGATCGACTGGAAGCAGAGGTTCCTTGTCCCGAGCGATGAGGAAACCGGTGTCGCCGTGCTGACTGACTTGCTACTGCGCTATCCAGTACTGGCAAGCGACGCTTTGACCGACGACGAACTGATCGCGGCGATTGAGCCGACCACGTTCGCGCCGCCTCAGATCATCGACCTGGACGAGTGGTTTGTTTCTGTCGAAGCCGAGCCGAGGCCGCAGCCTTCAGCCGCCGAGCAAGCGCGAGAGATTGAAACCGCAGAGACGGGTTGGGCGCTACCAGCCTTCTACTTTTCTCGACCCTCGCAACCCGCTCCCGAGGTTGAAGAAATACAACTGGCTTTGGATTTTGGATGAGATATGTCTGCGATCCTTAAGACCACGCCTTTGCAAGGTGCTTCAGCTGCCGCTAGCCGCGAAGGAGTATTCGCCGGTGCGGGATCGGTCGGCGACGCATCGTCAATCACTGCTGAGGCTCTGCCGTTCGCGCTCGGTGGCGACCGTCTGCTGGCTTTCCAAGCCCTGCGATTGCTCATGCGCCTAGATCGTGACTTGTTGGAGGCTCGCGCCCAATGGAATCAGGACTGGTTCCGTCGGCTGATGCGTATTCGACCCAGGGCGGTTCGCCGTCTGGCTAGGCGCTGGGAAAGGCTTACTCCTATACCCTCTATCCGACTCGGGACGCTTAGAAGGCGTTATCACGCCAATCTAGCCTGTTACCTCTACGACACTCGACCATAGTCAAGGCGCCTTGTTTACCACTGTATCCCACCGCGGAGTGCGTTCAATCGTTCCCCTCGATACCTACCCGCCACACAGGAGCCAAAAAAGCGGAGTGCGAACCGCCGCTCACACCTTCAAGTGCCTTAGCTGTATGCGGGATTTGGGTGAATGAAGACCAAAAACTCGCTAGGGTTAGGTTCGGGTCTCGCGCGCTCACGCGCACCCCTGTGGCTTTCCAAGAAGCCTCCTTAACGGGGCTGCCTTGTCCCCTTCTTGCCGTTTACTGCTCCTCGCTGTTGCCCTTTATGTCCGTCTGCCGGTCGCTCACTGAGGTCCTGAAAAAGATTGCCTTGATCGTTATGCGGCTGGAAGTTTGACCTCAGTTTGTCGTCTTGGATGGTAGGCACAAAGCAATAGAGCAGGGCAATAGAGTGGGCAGACAAGATAGAGCTAAAAAACCGCTTTCGGTTACGACGTAAGTTCTTTCTTATCAACAACTCTAGAATCTAGAATCTCTATAGAGAAATTAGAGAAACTCAAGAACTGGCAAAACCGCCTTCGGTTCAATGATTTACCGCTCTACTTTTCGTTGATTTTTGGGGCGTGGAATTTCACAGAATACAGTTGAGAGGAGAATGAAAATGAGTACACGACGTAGCAGAAGAACGCTTGTAAAGAGGATTACTTCCACAAATGTTTATGTGGATCAGGCGACTCAGATGCAAGCCATCATGGAAGCGACGAATACGAAAGAGGCACAGCTAGTACGAGTGTTACTCGATGAAGCGCTTTCGGCCCGTCGCCGGAAATCCGTTCAGAGCGCAGAGCCGGAGCCGCCTCCGCCAACCCAGGATATTTCTGAGACGCTTCAGACCCTCCAGACACTTATGTTGAGGATGATCGGTCAGGAAGAAAGCACTTCCCAGATGCAGAGTGTGAGTTTGGAGCTTATACAGGAGGCAGTGGCGGAAGCCCGTAGCGGAAAAATGAATGTTTGGGAGTTTTTAGTGGCACCTGGTCTTAGCGCTAAGGGCAAAAGCACCGGCGAGATTGCGCAACTCTTCGACGTACAAAACGAAGACGCGAAAGACTACGCTTATGGTCTGGCAGAGGAAATCAAGAAGGAACTTGACGCAGACGAACCGGATTCGACCAGCAACACGTCTGATGATGACGATCGCCAGGAGAGCTTCGTTTATGAGCCATCTGATACTTCAGGAAACGGCGGACCAGCAACATAATTGATATCCAGCCGAATAGATGTAGTTGTGTTTTACAACAGGTAGGCCGAAACCTGAACTATCTCTTCCCATTCTATCCTTCTTTTCACACAAAATCCTTAAGGCTTTTGCGCCTGCCTGTCTTCCATCGCTGCTTTTTGATACAGGGCACGTGACTGGCACGACGCTTGAAGTCGGGTGTGCCTCGATGAAGTTTGATTTGCGGGCACGCCCGTCATTCACAAAGCAATTGAGGAATAGAATATGAGCGCACTAGCTAAGACGCAGTTGTTGTCTTCCCAACAGCCAATGAGAGCAATCTGGAATAGCTGCGAGGCCGCGCAATACCTTCGCATACATCCGCGTACTTTGGTGCGCATGGCTCGTAGAGGTGAGATCCCTTCGATTCAAATTGGCAGACTTTGGAGATTCCGTCGAATTGACCTCGATGATTGGTTGACCAGTAAGGTAAACTCAGTCAGCTATCCATGCCGCCTCAATTCGTAAGGAGAAAATATGAGGTGTGCACGTTACCAACGAGGCCAACTGCGACTTAGCAGGCGCAAGGACGGAAGTAAGGTTTGGGAATACCGATGGCGAGAGGCTCAAACAGATGGAACTCGCAAGCGGCGGTCGAAGATCGTCGGTTCTTTCGAGGATTATCCGAACGAGTCACTCGCTCAAACCGCTTTAGATGGCTTGCGCCTAAACGCCAACCAACTCACTCTTCAAGGAGCCAACAAGGATATTAGCGTGGAAGCTTTAGTGTACCACTATCGAGAACACGAACTACCGGACATCTTCTTTAAGGGAGACCCGGAGAGAATCTCGGATGAGGACGAGCGAAAGTCGTGGTCCACGCAGGATACTTACGATGGCTATTTGAGGAAGTGGATTTTACCTCGCTGGCGGTCCCACCGTTTGTCTGAGGTCAAAGCTGTGGCAGTAGAGCAATGGCTGAAGACTCTCAGTTTTGAGAATGGTGATCCGCTGGCGAGAGGTAGCAAGGCAAAGATCAGAAATATCATGAGCGCGCTTTACTCTCACGCGATTCGGTGGGAATGGGCCACGAGGAACCCGATCACGAGTGTTCGACAAAGCGCAAAACGACAATCGGTTCCCGAGATTCTGACAATTGACGAACTCGTCAAACTACTGAATGCCATTCCAGAGCCTTTCCGTACGGCTGTCTTTCTGGACGGCGCAAGTGGCTTGCGAGTCGGCGAATTGTTGGGACTCAAATGGGAGGATGTGGATTTCAAGAAAAGTGTCATTTACATCCGGCGCTCGATTGTGAAGCAGAGAATTGGGCCGCCAAAAACCGAAGCTTCGCAAAAGCCAATTCCGATGAACGCGGAATTGGCAAAATCACTGCGGCTCTGGAAGATGAAAACGATTTACAACCGTCCCGGCGACTGGGTGTATGCCAGCCCTGCCAAGAAAGGTACGCAGCCGTATTGGCCAAAGTCTATCTATCGCGTTTACATCAAGCGAGCAGCGGACAAAATTGGCTTACGGAAGCATATCGGCTGGCACACCTTCCGTCATACGTTCGGGACGATCCTGAATGCCAATGGAGAAAACCCCAAAGTCATTCAGGAGCTCATGCGTCATGCCAATCTCAAGGTCACGATGGACACCTACGTCCAGGCTGTGACGGATGAAAAGCGAGAGGCGCAGAACAAGGTTGTGAAGATGCTTCTTCCAGGTATTCGCAGGGCTGTGATTTAGTTAATGGACCTTTCTGGACCCGCGGCGAAATCGTGATGTCTTGTAAGTGATTGAAGGAGTTGGCGTCCCGTACGGGAGTCGAACCCGTGTCGCCGCCGTGAAAGGGCGGTGTCCTGGGCCACTAGACGAACGGGACGTAACGCAGGAGGTTTTTAAACTACTGTATTGGTTTGAAGGCTGTCAAATAGCGCCAGTAAGAAAACCATTGTGCCCAATTCAGGCGATTCCTCTCATCCTTACCGATTAGCCGGCAGCGAGATACGTGACTCTTGCAGTAGCTCCCTAATCGCTTCCAAATCTGGTAGATGTCCAAGCGTTCTGATCATTCCTTCGACGCCGGCGCGCGCAGGGCACCGGACCACGACTTGATTAGTCAAGTATGTAAATGCTGTTGATACCGGCTCAGCTGAGGTCAACTCATTCACTCAAGCCTCACTTTAAACCTCCTCCGTATCTTTTCACCTTCTTCGGGTAATAAGTCTTGTAGTTACTTTCCTGAGCAAACAAAAACGAGGGACAACGCGGTAAAAGCCAACAGAAAGTTCGTGAGGGTTGAGCCTTGTCCAGCCATCTCCATGCCCAATGCTTCAGCAAGGCTGACACAGAAAACGATCTGCCTCGGGCTGCTGAAATTTTGAAGGACACCAGCGCTGCGGTGGACGCTGGTTTTCGTGACCCGTTTCTCTGTACAAATCCCCAAAAACTTCAAATCCCATCTTCATGACCAGTATCAATTCACTGATGCAGCCATCGCCGGCTCTTTTCTTCGCATCAATATTGCGTAACCTCGCAAGCTTTCAGTCTTTCCTCGTTCTATCCCCAGAGTTTGGGAACAAGAGGCTGAAGCTGGGTATCTAACCAGCGGAAACAAGTTCCCAAATCCCACGCGCTGACCATTGCGGCGCGGGCTACGTAAAAGTGTGCTCAGGAGAAAGTCTATGCCACGCCAATTTCGCTTCGAACTACTCTCAATCATCACCATCCTGGCAGTGTCTATCCTAATTTTAGCTTCGTCCAAACACTCAACCATGACTGTTAGCGCTCAGGCGCAGGCGTCGCCTGGCGCACTCGAGGTGCTGGATGCAGAGGGGAAGCCCCGTGGGCTATGTCCGCTGAAACACACTGACGTGAAGGCACAGATCAGTGGTTTCATCTCGCGAGTGGTGGTCACGCAGGAGTTTGCCAATCCGTTCAAAGAAAAAATTGAAGCGGTCTACATCTTTCCCTTGCCACACAACGCGGCCGTTGATGACATGACCATGACCGTGGGTGACCGAGTTGTGCGTGGCAAGATTCTGCGTCGCGAAGAGGCGCGCGCCGTTTACGAAGCCGCGAAGACCAGTGGTCAGGTCGCCAGCCTGTTGGACCAGGAACGCCCCAACATTTTCACGCAGTCGGTGGCGAATATTCTTCCGGGCGAACAGGTCAAGATCACCATTAGCTATGTGGAGACGCTGAAGTACACGAACGGCGCCTATGAATTTGTTTTTCCGATGGTCGTTGGACCACGGTATATTCCCGCTGCCACGACCGAGGCCCAACCGAACGCGGATCATGGCTCCGGCGGGACGCAACTCAATGCACCACTCGCACCCGCCGGCATGCGCGCCGGTCACGATGTGTCATTGGAAATTGAACTGGACGCGGGTGTGCCCATCGATGAACTGGTTTCAAGATCGCACAAAGTTGACCTGGAACGCCCGGACAGCCGTCGCGCGCACGTGCGTCTCCAGAACAAGGAGGAGATTCCCAACAAGGATTTTGTGCTGCGTTTTGACGTGGCCGGTAAGAAAATTGAAGACGCCTTACTGACGCATCGCTCAGGTCAGGGTGGTTTCTTTACCTTGATCCTACAGCCGCCCGAGAAGGTCAGCCCAGAAGATTTCATGCCCAGGGAACTCGTTTTTGTGTTGGATACTTCCGGCTCAATGAGCGGGTTTCCGATTGAGAAGGCCAAAGAGACGATGAAGCTCGCCCTTGCCAATCTCAACCCCTACGACACCTTCAACCTCATTACCTTTGCGGGCGATACAAATATTCTGTTCCCCGAGCCGGTGGCCGCGACCAAAGAGAATCTGCGCAAAGCGCAACTCTTCCTTGAAGCGCGCAAGGGTAACGGCGGTACGGAGATGATGAAGGCGATCAAGGCAGCGTTGGAACCGTCTGATGCTCAGGGTCACGTGCGCATTGTGTGCTTCATGACTGACGGCTATGTGGGTAATGAGATGGAGATCATCGGCGAGGTTCAGAAGCACCCTAACGCCCGGGTATTTGCTTTCGGCATCGGCGGCAGCGTTAACCGCTTCCTGTTGGACAAGATGGCCCAGGAAGGTCGCGGGGAAGTTGAATATGTCGCGCTGGAAGACGACGGCTCGGCAGCTGCGCATCGCTTTCATGAACGCGTGCACGGTCCATTGTTGACTGACATGTCGATCGATTGGGCCGGGCTGCCGGCGACCGATGTCTATCCTAAACGGATACCGGATTTATTCAGTGCCAAGCCTGTGATCGTTACCGGGAGATTTACGGGCGCCGCGAGCGGTACTGCCCATCTGCGGGGCATGATGTCCGGCAAGCCCATCACGCGTGATATCGCTATCGTGTTTCCCGAGTCTGAAACGGGACACGATGTGCTGCCGGCGCTCTGGGCGCGCTCGCGAGTCGACGACTTGCTGAGCCAGGATTATCAAGGGGCGCAGCGGGGGATAATGAAACTTGAGTTGAGGGAAACAATCACCCAGCTCGGTTTGGAGTATCGCTTAATGACTCAGTTCACCTCATTTGTTGCGGTTGAAGAAATGGTTGTGACTGAGGAAGGAGTGCCGCGCCGGATCGACGTTCCCATCGAAGTTCCGGAAGGGGTGAACAGAGAAGGCGTGGCCGTTAACGGGTTGATTGGCAATGCCGTCAATCAGCGCCAGTCGATGTCGCTCTACTTCTTACGATCGGCGAACACGAATGTCATAACGAAGTCTGGAACGAATACGAAAAGAAGGGGAAGTCAAGGCGGTGGGGGCAGCGGAAAGAGCGGCCCAGGCTCTGTGGCACGTGTGGCTAGCAGTAACGCTGCCCCAGCGCCCCAGCCGTCAATCGCCTACGAGATCACAGAGAGTGAAAGGGATTCGTCCGAGGGCAAAGAACCGAAGCGTGCAGCTTTGGAAGGGAAGGTCCATCCATGGATTCTCGCTGTGATCGATCGGTTGCAGAGCAGACAGCCCGTGCCGGGTGCTGATGAAGCGAATTTCATCCGCGACGGTAAAGCTGACTTACAAATCTTTCTAACCGACAAGTCAGAAGCAACGATGGCCCAACTACGTGCCCTCGGTATCGAGGTGGTACTTGATCCTAAAAGCGCCAGGCTGGTAATCGGGCGCTTGCCGATCGACAAGTTATCAGCTCTCGCTGAACTGCCGTCGGTTCGTTACATCGGAATCAGGATGTAGAAGGGAATCAAATGGTAAGGAGGTAGGGTGTAGCAATCAGCATAAAGGGGTGAAAGGTGAAGGGCGTGTGCAATGACGTAAGCGTTCCTTCACCTGAATCCAAAATTCTACTCCCTAAGTCGTTATGAGCAGATTCAACGATCCACTCAACAATGTCCGCGTGGCGTCACCATGCAGTGCCGATTGGGACGCGATGATTGGCAACGAGCTGTCGCGCTTCTGCGGGCAATGCAATCTGAATGTGTACAACTTGTCGGGCATGACGCGCGCTGAGGCCGAACACTTGATTGCCGGTCACGCAGGAAGACTCTGTGTACGTTTTTATCGTCGAGCGGACGGTTCGATTCTTACGCGGAACTGTCCGGTAGGACTGCGGGCGGTGCAACAACGGGTTTCAAAATTCACGAGAGCGGTCGTGTCTTCGGTGCTGGGCTTTGTTGCCGGCATCGCGTGCTTTAATGGAGTTGCGGGCGTTGTGATAAAGGGACGGCTGACGAGAAGCCCCATGATGGGCGACATCGCGATCGAACGTCTCGAGCCGCCCTTGCTATCGCCTCAGCTAATTGGGACAGATGTTCCGGTCGTAGGTAAGATGTTTATAGGGGGTGTGCGTCAAAGCACAGAAACGCGTCAGCGGCGCACGCGCGCATCACGCTTTTAGTCGTACGAGCCACTCCGCGCCTTTGCTTTCGAATGGAAGGAAAACCAGCCAACGCATTACCGATAATTGCGCTCGCAGAAACCATCGTTGAATCCTTCTTGTGAGTCTTTGTCTCCGCTAAGTAGAATAGCCGCGCTTGATCATCCACTCTCCGGGCAGGCTAAATGCGAAGCAAAAAATATGCACTCCCTGGTCTCTGTTTGTGTGCCGTCCTCTCTTTGGTTGTGACGCAAACAGCAGCGCAGCCCAAACCCGAGAATAAATCTCTCGATCAGGATGTCAAGGCCCGAATCGCTTTGTTCAAAGGCAAGGTCAGCCTCTTCGCGAAAAATTTGGACACGGGAGAGAGTTACGCGCTGGGCGCTGATGATCGCGTGCGCACCGCAAGCACGATCAAGATCGCGGTGATGGTCGAGGCATTCGCCCGCGTCGCGGACGGCAAAGCGAGATGGAACGATGAGCTGGTGCTGACAAAAGCTGCTCGCTATGGCGGGTCCGGTGTGCTGCCGGAGTTGGCCGATGGCCTGCGTTTGACCTTGCGCGATGCGGTCAACCTGATGATGGTCGTCAGCGATAACACTGCTACGAATCTGGTGCTCGACTATTTATCTACGGACGCTGTGAATGCGCGCATGGAATCGCTGGGTTACAAGGAAATCCGAATTCTGCGCCGCGTCGGCAGTGGCGGCGAGAGCCTCGCTGGTAAAGACCCGGGCAGCAAGAAGTTCGGTTTGGGAGTAGCCACCCCGCGCGAATGGGTGAGCTTGATGGAAAAGTTGGAACGCGGAGAAATCGTCAATGCCGCGGCGTCGAAAGAAATGATCGAATTGATGAAGCGCGAGCAGAATCACTATGCGATCGGCCGTCGCCTCTGGGACGTGCCGATGGCGAGCAAGTACGGCGCGCTCGATAATCTCCGCAGCGCGGTGGGTATCATTTACGCAAAGAAGGGCCGCATCGCAATGGCCATCAGCTGCGATGAAATGCCGGAGGTGAACTGGTCGGTAGACAATCCCGCTTACCTGCTGATGTCGGATCTTTCAACAATGTTGGTGAACGCTCTGGCTCAGTGAGCAAAACATACTCACGCATGCTGGCCTGCGCAGATGGGCGATTCACGAAGCCCGCCCCGCAACTGATCCAAAATTTTGAAGACGAAACTTGAAGTTTCGGATATAATCCCGCTCGTAACCCAGAGCGCACGAAAATCAGGAACTAATAACCAGACAATTTGTAACCCCGGCAGTGATGATGTTCTTGGAACACTAACTGCATGAATAGGGCTGAACCAAAAGTTGATTCCCTACACTGACCCGAGACATTGGGTGCTTGCGTACTGAACCCGCATCCTGTCCAAAGTCCTGGTGATTCCTGAAAGTCGTGTGGGGATTTTTGAGGCGCCACAATGAACCTCGTTTGCGTGGCTCTCAGAATTGATTGCTGGACCTCAACGGCCTGATTCAGACCGTACGTCGCAGGTCTTCGATGAGTATTAAAACATTTACAAATATTCGATTGGAGGGATCCATGAACCGTCAGAGCCTTCTCCGCCGTCTTACTGTATTTGCTTTAACCATGTGTCTAGTGACGCTGGTGTCGGCCTCATTTGTTTTGGCCCAACAGGGCTCATCAACCATACGAGGCACAGTCAGGGATCCACAGGGAAACGTCGTAACCGGGGCGAACGTGGTCCTCACAAATCTCGGAACCACGAGTTCACGCACTGCCACAACTTCGGACAACGGTGGTTTCTCCTTCGAGCAGATACCGGTTGGCGACTACAAAATCGAAGTGGAGTCAACCGGATTTAAGAAAGCCCTGGTCACTGGCGTACACGCAAGGGTAGCGGCGCCTACAGCTGTGGAGGTGAATCTTGAACTCGGCAGTGTCAACGAGGTTGTAACAATTGCCGCAGGCTCAGCTGAGATGCTGGTTAACCGGGAAGATGCCACGATTGGCAACAACTTTGTCAACAAGCAGATTACGCAACTGCCGCTTGAAGCGCGCAGTATCCCCAACCTGCTGACGCTGCAGGCAGCCACTACACGCGATGGCTATGTGGCCGGCGCCCGTTCCGACCAGTCAAATATCACGCTGGACGGCGTAGACATCAACGAAGCTCAGACCAACCAGATTATGAATCCCAACGCGGATCCTGCCAATGGCTCGAATGCGCTGGCTTTGCAACCTGACAGGTCAACGGTCATCCGCCTGAACTCCGAGGCGATCGAGGAGTTCCGCGTTACCACCACTAATGCAAATGCCAACCAGGGCCGCTCGGCCGGGGCCCAGGTTTCGCTCGTAACCAAGAGTGGCAGTAACGAATGGCACGGCGCAGCCTTTGAGTTCTACAGAACGTCGGCCTTTTCAGCGAACAACTTTTTCAATAACAAGGCCGGTTCTTATGGGCCAAATGATGCACTGGTACGCACCGGCGGCGCCAAAGTCGGTGACAAGAAGGTCCCGCGCCCACCGTTGATCCGGCACACTTTTGGTGGCGCCTTTGGCGGCCCCATGGTCAAAGATCGTGCCTTCTTCTTCTATAGCTTCGAAGGCGATCGCATCACGCAATCATCTTCGATTCTACAGAATGTCCCTCTCGCCAGCCTGGGACGCGGCGAAGTTCGATATCGGAACGCGTCAAACGGAATCACGACGCTGACTACCGCTCAACTGAACACGATCTTTCCAGCGGTGGGCATAAATCCGGTGGCCGTCAATGCACTGGCAGCGGCCGCTGCCAAGTATCCGGCCAACGATTTTACGATTGGCGATGGTTTGAATACTGCCGGCTATAGATTCAGCGCGCCCGTACCCGTCAAGCGGAACTCACATGCTGCCAAGTTTGATTTCAACATCAACAGCAAGCAACAGGCGTTTGTGCGCGTCAATGTGATCTATGATTTGATCGCCCGCGAGCGTCAGTTTCCGGATACGGCTGCTCCAAACATCTGGTCACATCCGGTGAGTGTCGCCGGCGGCCATACCTGGACGATCAGAAATAACCTTATAAACAACCTGCGTTACGGTTTCACTCGCGAAGCCTTTACCAGCGGGGGAGACTCAGCTGCGAACGGCATCAGCTTCCGCTTTGTGTATTCGCCGCTGTCTTTCACGCGTACCCTGACACGAGTCACTCCCGTACAGAACATCACCGACGATCTCTCGTGGATCAAGGGTAACCACAGCATCAGTATCGGCACGAACATTCGACTGATCAGCAATCGCCGAGTTTCCTTCGGCAATGCTTTTGACAGTGCCATCACCAATCCCTCGTTCTACTCGGGCGGTGGAAACAGCGTCTCCGGTCCTATCAATGCTTTTTCACCGATTTCGGGCTCGGCCGCGGGAGTCCAGAATGCGGCCACCGCGTTGATTGGTAGATTTTCTCAATACTCTGCGAATTTTACTTTCGGACACGACGGAGCTTTACAGGCACCCGGAACTCCCAGTGCTCGTGATTTTCGTACTCAGGAATACGATGGTTATGTTCAGGATTCCTGGAAGCTCACGCCACACCTGACGGTGAGCTATGGTCTGCGCTACACCCTGAGTCGTCCGGTGTACGAGAAGAATGGATTTGAGGTAAAGACCGATATCCCGCTTTCCGATTTCTTCGAACTGAGAAAGCAGGGTGCTATCAAAGGACAACCCTACAATACTCCAGTTGGTCTGCGGCTCTCCGGCCCGGCAAATAAAGCAACCCCGCTTTACAACTGGGATAAGAATAATTTCCAGCCGCGCATTGCCGTCGCGTGGTCACCATCCTACAAGACTGGCCTGTTAGCCAAATTTTTTGGGGCAAAGAACGAGTCTGTCCTGCGCGGCGGGTTTGCGATGACCAACGACTATTATGGTCAGCAGCTCGCGGTCAGCTTCGATCTCAATAACACACTGGGATTTTCTTCGGGGCAAACGATTGCCGCCAATACCTTCAACGTGACCAGCCGCCCCGCTCCGTTATTCACTGGGTTTGGCCAGGCAGTGCGAACGCTACCCAGAATTGTGGTACCGGGAAATATCTCGTTCCCCAGGACCCAGCCGTTTGATCCGGATCCTGGGTTCCAGCAGCGGCGCATTGAGTCAACCCTTGATTCAAAACTGGTCGCCCCTGAAAACTATTCGTGGAACGCGACGTTTGAACGGGAATTACCACACGGCCTGGTGGTTCAGACCTCGTATGTCGGACGTTCAGCTCGCAAGTTAATCGCGTCACGGGATGTGATGGCCTTGAACAATTTAGTCGATCCGAAATCGGGGATGGATTGGTATACCGCAGCTTCGATCCTTGAGACCCTGCGCATCCAGGGCGTGCCGGTATCGGCAGTGCAGCAGATTCCCTACTTTGCGAATATCCTGCCTACCAATATCGCCACTCTGATCAACGATAACTACTTTGGCGGCTGCTGCGGCGTGTTTTCCAACCCGGCAACTACAAACCAAACTCAAGCAGTCTATGCCGTTGCCCTGAATTTTTATGGCAACGACTGGACTGATACTCAGGACGCAATCGAAAACGGCCTGGGACGGAATATCTTTTTCCATCCACAGTATGGCGCGCTCTCAGCGTTCAGCAGTATCGCCAGATCCGACTATCACGCCGGCACGCTGACTGTGCGCGAACGTCTCGGTCGCAGCCTGACGATGGACTTTAATTACACCCTCTCGCATTCCCGAGACGACGCCTCAGGATTGCAAACGAGCACTGGTTATGGGGCAGCATTCATCCTGAACCCATTGCGCCAGCAGGATCAGTACGCCGATTCAGACTTCGATATTCGGCAGATTATCAATGCGAACGCTGTATGGGAGATTCCCTTTGGTCGTGGCAGAAAATTCTTTAGCGGCATCGGTTCTGTTGGGAATGCAGTCCTCGGCGGCTGGCAACTGAGCGGCATCTACCGCTGGAATTCCGGTTTGCCAATCAGTACGCCTTACGACGATGCGCGCTGGGCCACTAACTGGAACGCGCAGAGCAACACAGTGCGTATCGCTCCGGTTAAAACCTGTCCGACCAACGGTGGCAAGCTTTTCGGCTGTAATACACTCGCCGCCTACAAGAGCTTCCGCAACGCTTATCCCGGCGAAACCGGAGACCGTAATGTCTTCAGACTACCGGGCTATGTGAACCTCGACCTTGGTCTTGGCAAGACATTTGACATGCCCTGGAGCGAGAAGCAGAAACTCCAGATTCGCTTTGAGGCATTCAACGTCACCAATACCCAGCGCATGGGTGCTGTCGATGGCAGCCGTACCGGCTATGGCCTTGGCCAGGATCCGCAAACATCGATAGGATCGCTAAGTGATATTCCCACTAACTGGTCCAACTTTACCGGCATCCAGGGGCAACCGCGCGTGATGCAACTGGGAATTCGCTACTCCTTCTAACTTGAGCCCTCGTCAAGCTAACTGCGGGCTGGGGCTTTGGCTTCAGCCCGCTTTCCTTTTCTACTGAGCCATTGCTCGAGAAATGATAGCCGTTTGTACTATCCGACAGCCGCGGAGGTCCTGATGAAAGTCAATCCGGTAATTTTGGTTTTGACGATATTCGTTGCCGCCTTGATAGCAGCGCCCGTTTCGGGCCAGCGCAATCTTGGCCCGTCGAGTGGAGGTAAGAGCGTTCTTTACGGAGACCTCCAGGTGAAGGAAGACAGTGTGGGCGGAGCGAAGCCGATCAACTACGAGATTAATCTATATGTGCTGGGTTCGGGAGGAATGCCGGTGGCAAGGCAGACGGTTTCAGCGAACGGCCGCTATCGGTTCACAAATCTCGCCGATGGCGACTATGAGATTGTAGTGGTGGTTGAGAATAATGAAATTACTCGACTGCGAGTGCAACTTCGCGCACCCATTTATCCTACAGATATCCGACAGGACATCGCGCTCGAATGGAAAGCAATTCACAACCAACCGAATCGGCCGCCTTCCATTGCTGCAGAGGATGCTTACCAGCGTACCGCGGCTAATCAAAAGCTTTTTGACAAAGCTCAATCAGCGACCGACAACAAGAAATATGACGAATCGATTCTCGTTCTGAAGGAACTCGTCGCTGCCGACCCACCGGACTTCCAGGCCTGGACTGAACTGGGCACCGTGTACCTGCTTGAAAAAAATCTTCCTGAAGCAGCGAAGGCGTACGAACAGTCGACCGTAGTGCGCCCAAACTTTTTTCTGGCGCTGATGAACCTGGGCCGGGTCCGGCTGATGCAGCAGAAGTTCGACGACGCGATACCAATCCTGAGCCATGCTGTGGAAGTCCGGGCCACGTCGGCCGATGCGAATTATTATCTGGGCGAGGCTTATCTTCAGGTCAAGAAAGGGTCGAAGGCGGTGGGCTATCTTTATGAAGCACTGAAACTTGATCCGCTTGGGAAGGCTGAGGCTCACCTGCGCCTCGCGGCACTCTATAACGGCGCCGGAATGAAAGCCAAGGCCGCCAACGAGTATGTGGAGTTTCTCAAGAAGAAGCCTGACTATCCGGACCGAAAAAAACTGGAAGAGTACATTGCGCAGAATAAGTAGTAAACTTGCCTGCTCGCTTATTATGCTGCTGGTATTGGGCGGCGCTCCGGCAACTACCGCTCAGGGTGGCAACGTTCTCTACGGCGATTTGATTGTTGAGGACGACAACTCCGGCGGGCTGCGGCCGATCAACTATCTGGTCATTCTCTACAGCGCCAACGGCTACGTTCAGTCGCGGCAGACAGTCGCTCCCAACGGCCGCTACCGCTTCAATAACCTGGTCGACGGCGACTATGACGTGGTGGTTGAAGTGGAGAACACTGAGGTAGCGCGCCTGCGAATTCAGTTGCGCTCACCAATTATCAAGACTGACTTCAAACACGACATCACCCTCGCCTGGAAGGGAACCAATCACCAACCTGTACGGCCGGGCACGATAAGCTCTGAAGACTTCTATAAGCGAACCGCTGAGAATCAGAAGGCATTTGTGCGCGCGCGTGCGGCAGTCGACAGGAAAAAATACGATCAGTCGCAGGTGATGCTGCAGCAGTTGGTCGCAAAAGATCCGAACGACTTTCAGGCGTGGACCGAGCTCGGGACGGTATTCCTGATCAATAAAGATCTGACGGAAGCGGAAAAGGCCTACGAGGAAGCCTTAGCGGTGCGGCCAAAGTTTTTTTTGGCGTTAATGAATCTCGGTCGCGTGCGGCTGATGCAGAGACGCTTCGCCGACGCCATCCCTGCGCTGAGTCGAGCGCTGGAAGTGAAAGCCACTGCTGCTGACGCAAACTATTACCTGGGAGAAGCCTATCTGCAGTTGAAGAAAGGCTCGCGGGCGGTGGGCTATTTTTATCAGGCACTGAAGCTCGATCCGATCGGCAAGGCTGAAGCCCACCTGCGCCTGGCAAAGCTCTACGATGCTGCGGGACTAAAGCAAATGGCCGCGGCCGAATATGCAGAGTTCCTGAAAAAGAAACCAGACTATCCGGAAAGAAAAAAACTTGTCTCCTATATTTCTCAACACCAAAAGTAGTTCACGCTTGCGAATGACTGGTGTTTGATATCGAGCTCTCTAGCAATTACCTCCGGGCTCGCTCGATGTCATTTAAGCACTCACTTAGATATCTCTCGACACCAGATACCGGCCAACTTTGCCGGACTCGCCTTCCACAAATTGAAATTCGGTTACCTTAGCTCCGGATTTCAGCGCGGACGTAAAAGCTGCGCGCGTCGCGTCGCGCCAGCGCAGCGCAAGGTCAGCATCGCTTGTCATCAAGTGATTGATATTGGCCGGGACCTCAATCGCCAGCGAACCGGCAGTGAGAGAGGTCACTGCAATCGTTACGGGTTCCTGTTCCGCTCCGACACGCAGCAGCGCCGTGGCTGACGGTTCGATAGGTTGTTCTTGCCCCTGATCATCGATACGGCTCCTCACTCGTTCGCTCTTGAGAAACCAGCGGACCCACAAACGGTCCGTTCCGGATTGATGTAGGAAGCTGGTTGTTTTGCCGTAGTAGTCCGGCCGATAGCTGTCCGCGATAACGCCCAGTTTCCCGAAATTCAATCTGGCATTGCGAGCCTGGAGCGGATCGAAAGTCCAGGTGATCTTCTCGATGCCCATGCGTAACGCGTGCTCTCGTTGTGCCAGTTTTAATTGATAGCCGAGGCCGGCTGACCGGTAGCCTTCTAACACCGCGAGCATGTCAGAGTGGAGAATCAACTGCTGTTGTTCGCAGCCGGGAAAGCCGAAGACAAAGCCGATCAGCTGATCGCCGGCAAAAGCACCGAGCAACACCGCACCGACTTCGATCATCGGGACCAGAGCCAGGGCAGGGAACACTTCCCGGTCAGAGACGCCCCAGACAGTTTTCTGCAAGTCCTCGACGCCGCGCATTTCCGAGATCTTAGTAATCTCGCGAATTATTATTTGATCCGGACCGGGCATGGGATGAAGAGGGAGACTACGAACGCAACCTGCCGATTAACTCACTTAGCCAATCCATGTCGATTGGCTTGGTGACGTAGGCGTCAAAGCCCGAAGACTTTGCCTCCTGGCGAAAATTACCGTCCTGGTGGGCCGTCACCGCGATGATGGTCACGTTCGGCATAGCTTCTCCAGCACGAATCTGTTTGGCAGCTTCAATGCCATCGAGATAAGGCAGTGCGAGATCCATCAGAATGACGTCGGGATGCTCCTGCAGGGCCAGGTCCACCGCGAGCTTGCCGTCGGCCGCTTCGAGCACGCGATAACCGCGACTCTCCAACTCCAGCCGCATGACAAAACGGGTGTCCTCGATGTCTTCAACCACCAAAATGGTCAGGTCATTCACTTCAGTTTTTTCAGCCATGTTTGCCTGTCACCGTTCCTTGTTCTCGTTACAACCAGCCCGCACTTAGAGCCAGCCAAATCTACTTTGCTCGCAGAAAAAGAAAATCAATTATGTCGCGCCGGGGATCTCTGTCAACCGTGAAGGTGCTCGACTCACGAACGGAAATCCGCCACGCGCGCGATCAGAACGAACCGGCAGTCAGCTTTTGTCCTTAGAGTTCAGGTACCAGAGATTACACCAAAGACAGGAGAGTCACCATGAAACGCGCATTGCTCGGCATAGCACTGGTATCCTGCCGCGAGAGGATACCGAGTCTGTGAAACGGACGGTGTGACAATAGCCCACCGATTTATCGGTGGGATCCGACCGCGGGAGGATGACTTCATGACTTTTGTCGTTATAGATCCCAGCGATGAATCGCTGGGATCTTATCGATCGTCCGCTTGCGCTGACTGATGGGGTCCGCATGGCGGACCGCCATTGCGGACTCGCGAAATTTCGTCGCGAACCGAAGCCCGCAGATCGGCCCTCTACCTTCCGAGTTCGGAAAACTTCACATTCCCGATGGGATACTCTTTCCAGTCCTTGTAGTCGTAGTGCCACCACTCGGGCTCGTACACCGCGAAGCCTTCGGCTTCCATCGCGGCGCGCAGTTTGTCGCGCAATGCTTTCGCCTCAATCGTGGCGCAGGAATAATTAACATGAGCGCGTTCTGTCATCTCGTCGTATTCGCTGGGCATTCGGACTTCAAGGCCAGTCTTTAAATCGAACAAGGAAAGGTCGACCGCACAGCCGCGGTTGTGTCGCGAGCCCTTCGCCGGGTCAGCGACAAAAATCTTTTTGTCTTCGGGGGTCGCGTCCCAAAAGATTTTCGTCACATACCAGGGACGATAACCGTCATGAATGATCAACCCGTAGCCTTGCGGGCGCAGAGCTTGATTAATCCGCACGAGCGCTTCCGCGGCTGGTCGCTGCAGGAACGCGCGTGCCTGCTTGTAGACCGGACGCGCCAGAAAATTGTTCCTGGTAGCGTAACGAATATCCAGCTTGATGGTGGGATCCAATTTGACGATCTCAACCAGGTCCGGCTGGCGAAAGGGTCCCGTTTCAACGGGCGGCTGCTGCGCCTTCGCAGCGAGCGAAAAAAGTATCAGGAAGGCAAACGTAGTCTGGAGAAATAGTCTCTTCATGACAGATGATCTCTCAAATATGGGACCAGCGCTCCTGGCGCTTGTGAAGTAGGGAAGGGATCGAGTCCCTTCCTCCAGCCTACTTGATTCTCCAAAAAAAATGACGAACCGCGCGAAATGTTTAGAACTCTACCGGCTTGCGAGTAGTCAGAGTCGGCGCATTCCAAGAACGCAGCTTTTCATTCCACTGCGGTATGGTGTCGCTGATGAACTTGTTGGTTTCAGTCATGCGACTCCGGAACTCGGGCTCCAGTTCCCTGAAGTACTCGCTCTGGGCAGCATTGGGCGCTCCATTAAAACCGTCTACGTCGCCAAACAGCCCGCCCAGTCTTTCCGTCACCCGCGAGCCGCCAGGCAAACCAAGACTCGGCTCAGATGATCTGCCGAGACGAAGGATGATGTCCTCCACCTGCTTCTGATAGTCCGTCAAAGCTTTGGTCAGTTCTTTGTCCGGTTCCTTGTTCAATCCCTTCATGGTCGTTTCGGTATGGTTCAATTGTTCCTTGACGCTATCCAGATAACGCAGCGCCGTGTTGGCGGCATTCTGATACCCCTGGATCTTATTGAGCAAATCGAATTGCGCGCGCAGGTCAGCAACAGGCGCCCTGGTGGTGGGATCGAGTGTCACTTCAACCGGTTGCTCGAATGTCTTGTCACCGACTGTCAAGCGAACGGTATACGTGCCGGGCAATACTTGTGCACCGCGCGGTCCGCCACCAAAAGCCGACTCTTCTTCGGTGGGTGGACGCCGCTGTTCGGGGCCGCTATGTCGCAGATCCCAGGCGACGCGATTGACTCCTTTTTCGCCCGCAGGTTTTTGCAGATCCTGAATGACCTTGCCGCCTTCACCGATGATCTGGATTTTGACCGGAGACTTTTCGTCCTGCTTTTCCTTGAGGAAGTAGGTTATCAGGGCGCCGTACGGTGGATTGGGGGCAGCGAATTGCTTGTCGCCGTTGCCATAACGAGTGAACCGCTGGGTGTAACGCAGCGCCGGTCGCACCGTGAACAGATGCGCATTGCCGGCCAGGATCGCAGCGCTCATCTGTTGTATGGGCGCAAGATCGTCAAAGACCCAGAAGCTGCGGGCATGGGTAGCAAGAATCAGATCATTCTCGCGCGGGTGAATCAGAATATCGTGGACCGAAAGGTTCGGCAGGTTCTTGAGATTCAGTGGAATCCAATCTTTGCCGTCACTGTAAGAGATGAAGAGGCCGTTCTCAGTGCCGCAATAAAGCAGGCTGCGGTTGCGCGGATCCTCGCGCACGACCTGAACATAGGTTTTGGCCGGCAAGTCACCTGCGATGCTGGTCCAGGTCTTCCCGCCATCGACGGTTTTGAAAACATATGGTTTGAAATCGTCAAACATGTGGCGGTCGAAAGAAACATACGCGGTCTGTGCGTTGTTCCGCGAGAGCTCGATGTGGGAAACAGCTGAGTTCGAGGCCAGCTTAGGAATGTTACGCACGATGTTGGTCCAGCTCTTGCCGCCGTCCCTGGTGACCTGCAGATTGCCATCATCGGTGCCTACCCAAATCGTGTCTTTATCCACAGGTGATTCGGCCAGCGTGATGATGGTCGTGTAATACTCGGCAGTGGAGTTTTCAAAGGCGATGGGGCCGCCGGCGTCCTTTTGCTTTTCCGGATCGTTCGTAGTGAGATCGGGGCTAATCTTCTCCCACGTCCTGCCAAAGTCCGTCGACTTAAAGACCACGTTGCCGGCAAAGTAAATCGTGTTGTGATCGTGCGCCGAGAGCACGATGGGCGTGTTCCAATTGAAGCGATATTTTTCGCCCGCTGGTGGCCCGCCACCACTGCCGCGTCCCCACGGATTGATCGACTGCTGTTCACGGGTCCTCATGTCGGTGCGTACAAGACTGCCGCCCTGTGATTCGGAGATATAGATCTCCGGATCGTCAGGATGATTGAGGATGTAAAAGCCATCGCCAAAATTCACCATCCGCCAATCGTCATTCATTATTCCGGCCGGCTCACGTGTACGGCTCGGCCCAGTCCAGGCGCCATTGTCCTGAAAGCCACCCATCACATAATAGAACGGCTGCCGATTGTCAGCATGGACCTGATAGGGCTGACCAATGGGAACATTGAAGACGGGTTCCCAGCTCTCGCCGTCATCGAAAGAAACGGCAAAGCCCCCGTCCTGGGCTACCCAGAGACGTTTGGGGTTTTTCGGATCGATCCAAAGCGCATGATAATCAATGTGAACCTTGCCGGTGATGGAGCGAAAAGTTTTGCCGCCATCGAGCGAGGAATACAAGGTGGAGGCTACAGCGTAGACGTGGTTTTCGTTTGTAGGATCGATGCGGACGCGTGTGTAATAGAAACCGCGCGAAACGATTTGGCTTTGTTTTGAGACCATCTTCCAGGTCTCGCCCCGATCCTCCGAGCGGTAGAGCAAGCCTTCTTTCGCTTCAACCATGGCATAGACAACGTTGCCATTACTGGGAGCCACTCTGATGCCGATGCGGCCAATCAATTTTGGCAGGCCGTTGGTCAGCTTGTTCCAGGTGCGACCGCCGTCAATTGATTTATAGACTCCGCCTTTCTCGCTGCCGCTGTGAAAGGTCCAGGGCTTGCGCTCAAAACTCCACATGCCTGCATAGAGAATGTTTGGGTTGGTTGGATCGATGTCCAAATCGGAACAGCCGTGTTCTTTATCGAGGTAGAGCGTTTTGGTCCAGGTCTGGCCACCGTCGATAGTCATAAAGACCCCGCGCTCTTCATTGGGGCCAAAGGCGTGACCGACAGCTCCGACATAAACGATATCGGGGTTCTGCGGATTTATGGCTATCGCGGAAATGTGCTCTGTCTCTTTCAGGCCCATGTGTTTCCAGGTCTTGCCACCATCGAGCGTTTTATAAATGCCGTCGCCGAATGAAACTGTATTCCGCGTGTTTGATTCGCCGGTGCCGACCCAAACCACGTCAGAATTACCGGGCTGGATCGCGATATCACCGATGGAAATCGTGCTCTCACGCTCAAAGAGAGGTTTCCAACTGACGCCGCCGTTAGTTGTTTTGAAGAGGCCACCCGCGGCTGAAGCTGCGTATACAATGTTTGGATTTCCCGGCACGCCTTCAACATCGGTGGCTCGACCTCCCATGTTGGCCGGCCCAATGGAGCGCCACTCGAGGCGCGAAAATGCTCTTTCGAATGGTGACTTCGATGCGTCTTCTTTATCGGCGCCCGGCGAGGAAGCGGATTGCGCCGCAGCGGGCGAGACGATGAGCAGAAAAACAACCGGCAGCAGGCAGAAAGAAACGAGCAGTTTGCGCGAAGGCATTAGCACTCTCCCGGGAACAGATATTCTAGATCTTAATAAGGTCAGGGCGAAAGTCTATCATTGAGCAAGCATAGTGGCACGTTCATTCTTTTGGGCGCGTGGAGCGGTGCGACGGGGACGGTTGAGTGGTGTCCGATAAGACCCGGCTGACTTCGCTTTGCAGAAAGATGATTCTTGATTACTCTCGACGCCGCTGGTCACCGATCTCAAACTGCCTTCCGATCTGAGATCCAGGACCTGAGATCTGAACTCTGAGCCCTGAGATCCGAGACCTGAGCTCTGCGATCTCTGCGATTTGTAATCTGAATTCAGCAGTCAGCAATCTGAAATTGGTGGACTCACTAACCTACATGCAGCTGCTCCGCAGCAACCACACCTTCCGGCGCTTATGGCTGGGACAGGTTGTTTCCGAACTCGGCAACTGGTTCTACTTTATCGCGGCCCTTGGGCTGGTGCGCACTGTTTCGCACAACGCCGCGGTTCCCACCACCATCGTTTTGGTATTGCGGCTGGTCCCCTTTACGATCGTTGCGCCGCTGGCCGGCGCACTCGTCGACAGGTGGTCCAGGCGGACAGTGATGCTGGTTACGGATCTGGCGCGCGTGTTGATAGCACTGCTGTTGTTGCTGGTGCATTCTCCGGCCGATCTTTGGATCGCCTACGCTTGTACCGCACTGCTCTCAGCCTTTGGCGCCTTCTTTGAAGCTGCCAAGAACGCTGCGCTTCCCAACATTACGGGCGATCGCGATCTGCTGGCTGGAAACGCTCTGATGTTTTCGTCGCGATTTTTGTTGATGTCATTCGGAGCAGCATTGGGAGGCTGGACCGCCGCCAGCTTCGGTTACCGGACCGCGTTCATAGTCAACTCAGTATCCTTTCTGGTGTCGGCTTATTCGGTTTGGCTAATCCCTGATCAGGCCACCCGCCAGGCGCGGAACCCTGCGCTCACAGAGTTCCCGGCCAGAGAACGAAGAAGATTATCCAGCTACTGGTCGGATATGCGCGAGGGCTGGACGTACATCATAAGTCACGGGCCGGTTGCGGCAATACTCGGCATCAATATCCTGTGGGCTACCGGTGGCGGAGCAATCAATCTGATCTCAGATCGTTTGGGCGGATTGGTGTTCGCGGGGCAGCATGGTCTTGGTGGAGACGCTGCCGTGGCCGCGCTTTATTTTGCCGCAGGCATAGGTCTGTTTGTAGGCATGATGATTGCGCGGCGTGTCGGAATGTATCTGGAGATGCGCAACCAGACGGCTGGCTTCATTGGCTGGGCGCTGATCATCCAGGGCATCTTGTTTGCCGGTATCGGCCTGATGCCCACCTTGCTGCTGGCGAGTGTAGCGCTGTTTCTCGCGCGCATTTTTCTGGGAGTCGAATTCGCGATTCAGGAGACACTACTGATGCGGTTGGTGCCGGATAATCTGCGCGGGCGTGTTTCGACGACCGATCGCGCCAGCGAAATGTTGATCTGGAGTTTCTCAACGGTGATAGCCGGCTGGTCGCTTCGGGCGATTAGCCCGCGAGCGCTTACTGTGATTTCAGGTCTGCTATCAGCCAGTTCGGGCGTAGTGTGGTTGGTTCTGTTTGCTTTGCAGCGGGTGAGGTTACCCAAACGATCAAGCGATCCAGCCTCAGCGGCTGAACCGGCAAGCCCCTTGGTCTAGCGAGCTTCGGAAAAACCAATTGCCGCGAAGCTCGCTGTTAAATACCCAAGTCCTGGTTGATGACCGAAAGACGAAGGTGTGTTGAGCCGGTTACGCCTGAGCGCGAGCGTGCACGAGTCTTCGCATCCGATCGGCAAACAAGACATCGATTTTTTGAGGTTCGACAATTGCGGTTACCTCACCCAACCCAAAGTTAGGATGCAGGATCGTTTGTCCCGTGCGATAGGTGCGGGTCTGTTCGTATGGTGCTCCAGGCGCGGCATTTGAACGCCCACCGGTGAGCTTGGTGCCACTTTTGAACGAACTGAGTTTTCCACACTTAGGGCAATTGACACGAGAGATGAGTCCGCGTTTGGTTACCGAGGCGACCACGTGCCCGCGTTCTTCGCCGCACGTTACGCATAATTTCTCTACCCTGTCACCGACTTTGTAAGTTGGCTTTTCTGGCTTCTCCATAAATGCCCCCTTTCTAAAAGATAATCAAAGATCTTTGATATTGATCGAGAGGCTGGGACCCAATGGGATCCCAGCCTGCTCGTTCCTTGAGAACAGGAACGCCTAGTAGCGTCCGCCGCCGCCGCCGCCGAAGCCACGACCACCACCACCGCCGCCGCCGCGATTACCGCGGTCTTCGCGAGGTTTGGCTTCGTTCACATTCAGATTGCGGCCATTCATTTCCTTGCCATTGAATTGCTCAATAGCTTTTTGTGCTTCTTCTTTCGATGACATTTCAACGAAGCCGAAGCCGCGTGAGCGTCCGGTTTCGCGATCTTCGACCACCGCTGCTGATTCGACCGTACCGGCCTGTGCAAACAATTGATTTAAATCGTCACTCGAAGTTTGAAACGAGAGATTCCCAACGTAAAGTTTCATGGACATAGATGTGTTTCCTCTCCTTCACAGGAGCGTTAAGAGAAGCTTTCGAATCAAAGCTGACTTCGGAGAAACGGTAGCAGCGAAGACTTGCGTTCGGGCTCTAAGGAGCGGCTTCTTCAAGGTTGTCATTGCCTGCTCTCGAACTTCCAAACGCCGTTGCCTGTTTGGCTCGGGGCGCATCCGTTGATGCAGAGAGAAGGTGTATCGGGCATTATGATGCCTTATTCAGGCGTCAATTGGCAAGGCGAAGCCTGATAGCTCGCGCCCAGGATCTCACCTTATTAGTCCACCCCCGGTATCGCAGATGTTAATTCACCTCTCGCTGTGGCCCTTACATAACTATTACACCTGCGTTTTTACCAAGCTGGTATGTTATTGGCGTAGGCCGGCATCAAAAGTGGTGGCCGAATATTAATTCAAGAAGGGGTTTTGCATGGCAAGAGTGGAGCTAATTAACAGAGAAGATCGCAAGAGAAACTGGAATACGACTATCTTCATGATCATATTTCATACCGGCGCGCTGGCCGCGCTCTTTATGTTCAGTAAACAGGCACTTATTGCGACTCTGCTGCTCTGGTGGATTGCAGGCAGTCTTGGGGTTGGCATGGGTTTTCACCGGCTTTTGACGCATCGTGGCTTCAAAACCCCCAAAATTGTTGAGTATTTTCTGACACTCTGTGGACTGTTGGCACTTGAAGGCGGCGCGATTAATTGGGTGGTGACCCATCGAATCCATCACGCACACACCGATGCGCCCGGTGACCCGCATACACCGCGCGAGGGCAAATGGTGGGCGCACATGGGTTGGATCTTAAAGGGCACCGCACAGCAGCATCCAAAAGAGGTGATGGTGAGGTATGCTCCGGATCTAATGAAAGATCCCGTCCACGTCTGGATGAACAGACTTTACTTCGTGCCTTTGATCGTCTGCGGCATTGTGTTGCTCTGGCTGGGCGGTTGGCCGGCGCTGATGTGGGGCACGTTCCTGCGTGTAACTGTCGCGCTGCATTTTACCTGGCTGGTGAATTCCGCCACGCACTTGTGGGGCCGACGCCGTTTCGAAACCACCGACGACTCAACCAACAATTGGTGGGTAGCACTGCTGTCATGGGGCGAGGGCTGGCACAATAATCATCATGCGCATCCGCGAGCGGCTCGTCATGGTCTGACCTGGTACGAGATTGACGTTAACTGGTGGGGTATCAGAACTCTGCAGTTTCTGGGTCTGGCCCGTAGCATCAAGCAAATAAGCAAAGAGCAGATCGCAAATGCCGGCGTGCGGAACGAAGAATTAAAGCAGGCAGCTTAGTTTCCACCGTCGCCAGCGTTTAGAAACAAAGATACACGGGGCCTTGTGCCCCGTGTTTTTTCGTGTTGGAGTGCCCGATCCAGTGGAAGCCGTGGAGCGATGTGATCAAGTCGCCCGTCGCTTTCTTTCAACTTCTCCCTTAGAATCGCCCCATGCGTGTGCGGGCCCGACGTCGTAAATCAGTAGCCTTCTTCATTGTGCTTGGCGCGTGCCTCGTGGCGCTGGCGGTAGCCTTGAACGTCGGCTGGATCCTGCTCAACTGGCGCCAGGTCGCCCTGTTGGTGCTGGGCATTGTATTTTTTGTCCTGATAATCACCGGCGTTGTACTCAACACGATTTTCCTGATCCGTGAAATTCGCCGCAATGAACAGCATGACGCATTTATCAATTCTGTAACTCATGAGCTCAAGACTCCAATCGCATCGATTCGTCTTTATCTCGAAACTTTAAAAACGCGTCCCGTTGACGAGCACCAGCGCATGGAGTTCTATAATGTCATGCTGGCCGACAGTGACCGGCTGCTGCACACCGTCGAGCAGGTGCTGCAGGCAGGCCGGGCGGCTGCTCACCGGCGGCAGCGCCTGGCGACCACCGTCATCGATGTTGAGTCGTTGGTTCGCGAGTGTCTCGAGCTTACGCGAGTGCGTTACAACCTCGGCGCAAATGCTCTGCACTTTGCAGAAGGGCTGAATGGCGAAAAGTTCTGTGTATCGGGTGACCCCGACGAGATCAGAGCTGTCTTTTCGAATCTCCTCGACAACGCCGTCAAGTACTCGGACAAGCAGGTCCACGTGTCTGTCGCTGTGACCGCGCCTGATGCGAAGAACATAGTTGTGCGCATAATTGACCAGGGAATAGGTATTCCCACCGGGCAACTCAAACGTATCTTTAACAGGTTCTATCGTGCTCCGGGACGGTTTATGGCGCGAGTAAAGGGCACTGGCCTGGGTCTTTTTATTGTCGAATCCATTGTCAAAAAACATGGCGGCCGGGTTTTCGCGGAAAGCGAAGGTCCGGGACTCGGCAGCACTTTTACAATTCAACTACCGAGGGTATTAAGATGAGCGCGGTTTTAATCGTCGAGGACGAACAACACCTGGCCGATGGCCTGCGGTTCAATCTTGAAGCCGAAGGCTATGACGTCGACACCACTGGTGACGGTGACTCTGCCCTGTCCCTGTTGCTTGAAGATCCGCGTCGCTATGATGCAGTCGTGCTCGATGTCATGCTGCCAGGTAAGAATGGGTTTGAAGTAGCTACCGAACTGCGGGCCGCAGGCCAGTTTGTCCCGGTCTTGATGCTCACTGCGAGGGGGCGTCCTGAGGATGTTTTGCGCGGATTTGAGTCGGGCGCGGATGACTATCTCCCCAAGCCTTTTGATCTATCGGTACTGCTCGCGCGGATCAATGGCTTGTTGCGCCGCAGGCAATGGTTCGATCGGGACCTGCAAAGTTCGGCCAGCAATTCTGCTGTAGCTGAGAAGACTCTGGGCACGCCCGCAACTGAAAGCGAGCCTTTCGTATTTGGCGACAAGTCGATTGACTTTGGCAGGCTTGAACTGCGCGCCAAAGGGCAGGTAATCCGGCTGACGTTGATGGAAGCGCAGTTGTTTCGTTACCTGATTCAGCACGAAGGAGAGATTGTCTCGCGCAAGGCGATGCTCGAGGATGTCTGGGGCTTGCGCGATGACACTGACACTCGCGCCATCGACAATTTTATTGTGCGCTTAAGAAAGTACGTCGAGGCCGAACCGGCCAAGCCGGAACACTTGCTGACTGTGAGAGGGGTTGGCTACCGCTTTGTAGCGCAGCCGAATCAGGATGAATTCTGAACTCCGGGTTGATAGTCCAACCAGCCAACCAGAGCAAAAGACCGAGGCGTCTTAAGCCGTAATGATCGACGCGCGCACTCCCAGCAGGTCCGAAAAATCTTTCGCATAAACCACGTCGATTTTGCGAATGCGACTGATGGTTTCCACCAGTTCCTCGCTGGAGATGAATCCGTTTTCGATGTGTGCCAAAGCCCAGGCGGGAATATGGGCAGCGCGTTGCAGCAGGTCTTCCACAAACCCGAGATACTGTTGTTTGCTTTGGACCGGTGCGCCCAATTGTCCAGCGGCCGCTTGATTGAAGCTGTCCCAGAAATAATCGCCGCCCTGCAGCCACTCCTCGCGCCAGCCTACCAGCGTATGCCGAAACGGATCAGTAATAACGATCGGGGCAGGCAGCCGGAGAAACAGGAGATCGGTATGCTGACGCTCGGCTACAAACGCGCGGATGTCCAAATTGGAGCACTGGTGCCGCAGCGAACTGTCCAAAGGCGGTGGTAGAGTTGCAGCCAGTTGCCGAAATACTTTGGACAGAGAAAGCGGCTCGCGCAAATGATGCGTCTCCGGACCAAAAGATAAAACATAATCACCCACCATCATTCCCAGCGTCAGCGTTAGAGCGCGCTTGAATGGTGAATCCAGACGCTCGGCGTTAAAGCGTACATTGTCGAACCACCACGCATCCGTCTCGTTGAACCAGTTACCGATCGATTGATTGTCACGTTTGTCGCGCGGTACATAAGCATCGTCGAGCACCACGTCGAGGTCCTCTTCAGAGAGTCTCTCTGAGCGGTTTTCCACCAGGGCCACGAGTTTGGTATAGGACCAGAGCATCGGATCATTGGCCGCGACACGAATATTCCAGCGTTTCAGGCGCAGACACAGATCGGGCTCACCAGAAAAGGGAAGCGCAATGGAGGTGAAATTCAGGCGTCGCAGAACACCGAGTTCGAACGCGAGCCAGCCCGAAGGAAGAATGGTTGAGTTGTTTAGTGACACCGTTATTGAATGCTGAATGATGATTGATGATTGCTAAGTGTGATGCGGACAAGAAATCCGCATTCTGAAATCTGAAATCCCCCAGGGCTGATTCGAATACTTATTTAAACGACGAGAACAAATTCCATTCGCGTTCAGGTGGCGAGACCTCGGGGTCTTCACCCTCAGGAGCGATGAATGAGAATGATTCAAGCTCCGTCATGGGGCCCAGCATTAGTAACGCATCGACTACCTTTGGATCGAACTCGATGCCGGCCCATTCCACCAGATGTTCGCGTGCTTTTTCCTGCGTCAGGGCTTCGCGAAACGGCCGCCCATCGGTGAGCGCGGCATAAGAATCAGCGACCCGAAGGATGCGCGCCGCGAGCGGGATCTCTTCGCGACGCAAAGCATCAGGATATCCACTCCCATTCCACCATTCATGATGCCAGCGGATGATCAATTGGGTCGCGCGATCTGCCCCCGTCCGGGCAGCTTCCTGCTCGCCGATGACTGGGTGCCGTTCGAGATCAAGACGTTCGTCGGCGCTGAGCGAGCCCTTTCGTTTTAGATAGTCGCGATTCATGGCAGCTTCGCCCAGATCGTGCAACAGCGCCGCTGCCCGCAAAGATTGCAGGTCCTTCGAACCGAGCACAAAAGCCCGGGCAATTTCGCCTGCGAGGGTGGCAATCCGCTCCGCATGCGCATGCGAATAGAGTTCGAACTCATCAGTCTGACGGGCGATCTTGCGAAAGACTTTTTCTTCGAAATTGACGTTGCCTTTCATCATAACGGCTGCTGACATTATTTTTTTACTTCCAAACTCTCAAGCATATTGCGCGCTTCAGTATTCTTAGGGTCAAGTGAAAGCGCGCGCTGCAATTCAGTAATGGCCCGCCGGGAAAATCCCAAAGCGCGGTAAAGTTCGGCCAGCATCACTCGATAGGCAGCATTGGACGGATCCAACCTGACCGCTGCCTGTAGCTCTGCTTCGGCCAGTCGCCGGCCCTTTTCATGGGACGCCAGCGCGTGTCCGTAGTATGCACGATATTGTGCCTGATCAGGAGCCAGCTGCGCAGCTGCGGACAAGCAGGCAATAGCAGTGTTGGTCTGACCCGATTGCAAAGCCCCCCATCCTTCCTTGAACCGCCGCTCTGCGATAGCCGCGTTCCCGTCATCGACACTAGCAACGCTTTTTTCAATCACGGGTGCCGGCGTACTCATTTCACTTTTTGAGGAAAGGTTACCCGCATGGCTCAAGTTAGACAATTTAGCATCATATGCAGCTCTTGAATTCGGGTCCGATAGCGTCTCGTGTGCCTGGGTAATGCGTGCGAAGGCTGCTTCAAGTTGCATGTGTAGTGGTGTCCGCGCCAGATCGTGAAAGCGATCGGGGTGAAAGCGGCGCGCGATGTAATAGTAAGCGCGCTTTAAATCAGCCGCAGCGGCGGAAGGTGACACATTGAGGATCTCGTAATGGTTGGTAGCTCGCGCCAGTTGCTCCAGGAACTCTCTCAGCTCTTCAACCGGGTCGCGCAGCGGCGGTTGCGGGGCAGTGACTTCAGTCGACGCCGGGTGGGGGAGTTTCGGAGGCTTGCTGGCCCTCGCCGGCTTAGGTTCCCGGAAAGCGTAACTGCGGAACTCCCGCTGCAGCACCCCCGCCAATGTCAGGCCGTAGATAACCTGGTGAGCTTCTGCTTCGGGCAGGGCGCTGATACTTAAGAGATCAGCCAGAGCGATAGGCCCTTCGACTCGTGATAAGAGGAACCCTTCAAGGGGCGAAGGTCGTAATGCATCGCGAGTTTCCAGGCCGGGCGAGATTATCTCGCCGGGGTTACGAAACCTGCGCGACAGAAACTCCGAATCCATGCGCCTCGCAGCGTCGAGCAACAACTGCCTGATGTGAATTTGCGGCCGAACAGGTGTCGTCAGACGGGCGCGCTCGTCAAATGTCCATTGCCCTTCAGTCCACGGCAACACCAGGCGCAGAACATCGGAAACCTGTTCGGTGAAGACAGTGTCCAGGGCGGGCTGACTGAGGAGCTTCCTGTCCATCAGGTTCCTTGCCAGTGTCAGGTCAGAAGCTGAGTCAGCGCTGGGTCCAACTGTGGCCGGCAGTCCGTGTTTGCTGAGGTATTGTCGGAGACGGAGCTGATGCAGATTGGCTGTGGCGTAGACTATTTTGCCGGCGTCGAAATAGACGACAGCCTTAACGCGCTGCCGTTCAACTCGCAGGGCGCCCGCTAGTTCCTTGTCCAGTATTTCACTGATTAGTTCTGCGAGCGGATGCTCGTCAAGTTGGCCATTCATGCCGGGCGAATCATAACATGAAGTCATCCTGGGAAGCAGAGCCTTGGCTCCTGACTTCGCAGCTGCGTTTTTTGGAATTCATAACTTAAGAACGCTAATGGACCAATCCTTACCCCAGCGCAACAGTTCCTTTGACACCGCAGGACGTGCGCCCTATATTTGCACTCCCCGAACAATTTGGTTCGCATTCAAAGCAAAATCCTGGTCATGTTTGTTCGTCGAAAGGCACATGGGGTGTATCTGCCATGCGGGAAGATCGAGACAATACAAAATTGAAAGAGAGCGATCATCGCGTCGGGGCCGGCGACGGACTGGCGCTGGACCTCAATGATCACGAGCATTTGATTCAGCAGTTGAAGGAGCGCACCGCGGCGCTTGAGGTTGCCAACCGGGAACTGCGACGCGTATCGCACTACCGCACCTTGTTTCTGGGTCGCATGTCTCATGAATTGCGAACTCCGCTGACCTCTGTGCTGGGCTTCACTGAGATCTTGCTGGACCACGAGCAACTGAGCGATACCCAGCGTCGCTTCTGCCAGAAGATTCAGGACTCAGGTCTGCAGCTGCAATCAAGTCTTGATCAACTGGTTGACCTGTCGCGTATTGAAGCCGATCGCACCGAAATCTTTTTGCAGGAGTTTTCATTGCGCGACATCGTCCGCGACTCCTGCACTGCGGTAACGCGGCTGGCGGAGCGTCACGAAGTAAAGATCAACTGGGAGCTGGCGCCGGACCTGGTTACGATCGTTTCTGATATGGGCCGGCTGCGGCAAATTCTCTATAGCTTTCTAGCCTGGTGTGTGAGCCGCAGTTCCGCCGGTCAACAGGTGACGCTGCGCGCACAACTGGCTTCAGCCGGCCGTCTCAGTGTCAGTCTGGAAGATGACGGTCGTTCAATCGATGATCCAGGCCGGGCTTTCGATCCTGAAGATCACGCCGGGTCAGGAGAGTTGCCGAACTTGGACGAGTTGGGCGTCATCATTGGCCGGCGGCTGGTAGACATGTTGGGAGGGACCGTAACCCTGGTTAATAGAGACGGCGCCGGAACACGCGTAACCATTGAGATACCCGCAGCAGGCGAAGCCATATGAGCGCATCCGCTGAGATCGAAATCCGCGAATGCACGACCGTTGATGAGTTTGACCAGTGCATTGCTCTGCAGCGCGAGGCCTTTGGCTTGCCCGACCTGGAGCTTTCGCCGCGCCGACATCTGATTGTTTCGCGACAGGCGGGAGGCTGGACACTGGGCGCGTTTGCCGGAGATAGGATGGTCGGCTTTGTGCATCATTTGGCCGCCGTGCACGAGGGCGAGATCTTTGGCTATTCGCACATGATGGGTGTCGCGGTGGATTATCAGAATAAAGGCGTGGGGGCAAAATTGAAGTGGGCCCAACGCACTCGCTCGCTGGCCGAAGGACGCGACTTCATCAAGTGGACCTGGGAACCAATGCGTGCCAGGAACGCGCATTTTAATCTCAATCGTCTCGGAGTGATTGTGGAAGGGTACTCAGAAAACTTTTATGGCACCGACTACGGCAGCGACTATGCCGGGCGGGTCGACGAAGCACCGGGCCTCGACAGCGATCGATTATTTGCAAGCTGGCACTTACGAACGGAACGCGTCTGCCAGTTGGCAGAGGGCGCTGCTCCGGGCCCTTTCGGTCCGGTGGTTTCTGGAGTGACCATTCCCTCGAACTGGCCACAACTCGTCGGTGAAGATCCAGTGGCAGCCCGGGAGGAACAAGTGCGCGTGCGTCACGAATTCAAGGAGTGTCTGAAAGCCGGATTGATTTGTGCCGGTTTCGATCGTGACGCAGTTAACCCACAGTATCTTTTTTTCGGACGCGATCACGGCTGATCTCGGCGGCTTCGAGAGCGGCGCCCATTACGGATTGGCGTGAAACTTTTACTTCAATAATTCATGAGCTTCACTCGTTTCGATCGCTATGTAGACCGGCACGCGCAAAGCTTTACCGAGCGCCTGCAGATCCTCTGTCGCATGCCCTCAGTAGCTGCTCGCGGGACCGGCATGCGGGCCACTGCGGAAGCGGTCGAACAAATGATGCAACGTGTCGGTATTGGGACGCGAAGTTTTCGCATCGGCAATGGCTATCCGATCATCTATGGCGAATGCGGCTCGGGTCCCCACACCTTTCTGATCTACGGACACTACGATGTGCAACCTGTGGGGCACCTGACTGACTGGTCGGTCGGACCTTTCGCCGCCAGTATTCTCGATGGAAAGCTTTATTCCCGAGGCGCCGCCAACAGCAAAGGTGACTTGCTCGCTCGTCTGGCCGCGTTTGAGGCGTATCAGAAAACGTTTGGCAAATTGCCCGCACGCTTTCGTTTTGTTGTTGAAGGTGAAGATGGTCTCGGCAGTCCCAGTCTTTACCGCTTCACGGCCGATCATGCTGATCTCCTCCAGGCCGAAGGTTGTCTCTGGGATGAAGGTTACCGCGACACCAAAGAGCGGCCTGTCATCAGCCTGGGATTCAAGGGCATCACATTTCTGGAACTGCGGGCCCACGGCGCGCGCAGTGATTTGCACTCGAAGTGGGGAACAATCGTTCCCAATCCGGCCTGGCGACTGGTCCAGGCCCTTTCCACCATCACTTCTCCCAAAGGAGTGATCACTATCGACGGTTTTTCTTCAAACATCGCGCCAATAACTGAAGATGATCTGCTGGCACTGAAGGCAATTGAGTTGGACGAGGTGGGCTTGAAACGCGAGTTCCGCATTGCCGGCTGGGTGCGCGCAATGAAGGGCGAGGCACTGGTCAAAGAGCATATCTTTGGTCCCACCTGCACTATCTGCGGGATCCAAACCGGTCACACCGAAGCTGGTCCAAAGACTGTTTTGCCAGGCTCGGCCATGGCTCGCCTGGATTTCCGTCTGGTGCCCGACTTGACGCCGGACCTGGTGGTCAAGTTGCTGCGCGAGCATTTGAATGTGCGGGGTTTTAAGGATATCGAAATCATCGAGCTGGGCAGCGCGCCGCTTGCCAAGTCCTCGGCTACTTCCAGGGTGGCGCTGGCCACGGTCGAGTCGGCGTTCGAGGTCTATGGTGTACCGCCGATCGTTTACCCGATGGATCCCTCAAGCGGACCGGTCGGTGCGGTTTGCGGCTCGACCGTCCCGTCCGCACCGGTCGCCTCCTTCGGTATCAGCTACGCCGGATCCAATCCCCACGGCCCGGATGAGCACATTCGCCTCGATGACTTTCTGCAAAGTATTAAGTTCATCGGCCGCGTTATCCATCGACTGGGAGAAGTGAAGACAAGGACCAGCAGCAGCGGGCGCACCGGAGGGCTGCATGAGAGGCCTACGTTGCGTTCCGGGGCCTGAACTTTGTCGCTTGAGGATTCGTTGAGTTGGACAATCCGACGCGTCGATGGAACAACAGGGAATGGCAAAACGGAAATCACCCGAGAAAGAAATTGAGGCCTTGCGCGATGAGATTCGCGCTCACGATGAACGTTACTACATACAGGACAATCCCGAGATTACGGATGTCGAGTATGACGCGCTGCTCACTCGCCTCAAGGACCTCGAGGTAAAACATCCAGAGTTAGTCACACCCGAAAGTCCCACTCAGCGAGTCGGTGGACGTCCGGCCGAAGGCTTTACTCAAGTCGTACACCGGCGAGCGATGCTCTCGCTCGATAACAGCTATAACCTTGACGAATTGCGAGCTTTCGATGAGCGCTGCCGCAAGTTGTCCGATGGCCGGGCATTTGAATATGTTGCGGAGCTGAAGATCGATGGGCTTTCGCTGTCGTTGCATTATGAAGACGGTGTCTTGCAGCGTGGCCTGACGCGTGGCGATGGCCGCACCGGCGAGGACGTCACTCAGAACGTGCGGACGATTCGCAGCATCCCGTTGAAAATTCGCGCCAAACGGAAGAGTCCGGGAAGGGAATTTGAAGTCAGAGGTGAAGCCTTTATTCCGCGGAGTGTATTTGAACAGACTAACGCAGAACGAGAGCAGGAAGGAGAGGCGCGCTTCGCCAATCCGCGCAACGCGGCTTCAGGAACAATCCGCCAGCTTGATCCACGCAAAGTGGCCGCGCGCAAACTCGACATGTTCGCTTACGATCTGCTGGCCGGAGACAGAAAACCGTTCCCCACCCATTGGGAAGCGCTCGATTGGATGGAAGCCGCCGGCTTTCATGTGAACCCGGAGCGCGAGCTGTGTCCTTCGATTGAAGAGGTAATCGAGTTCTGTAACCGCCTGGAAACTCACCGTGACGATCTTGGTTATGAAATAGACGGCGTCGTGGTGAAGGTAAATTCGACTGCCCTGCAGGACGAGTTCGGCGCCACCTCAAAAGCACCCCGTTGGGCCATCGCTTATAAGTATCCCGCCCGCCAGGCAACCACTCAGGTACTCGACATCCAGGCGCAAGTCGGCCGCACCGGCGCCTTAACACCCGTGGCTCATCTTGAACCTGTTTTTTTGGCCGGCAGCACTGTTGCGCGAGCTACCCTTCACAACGAAGACGAGATCAAGCGCCTGGGGCTGCTAATCGGCGATTGGGTGCAGATCGAAAAAAGTGGCGAGGTCATTCCCAAAGTACTTAAGGTTGTCGAGTCGCGGCGCACAGGAGTCGAAAAGCCCTGGCACATGCCGAAGAAGTGTCCCGTCTGTGGCGGCGATACCTCGCGCCCGGAGGGTGAAGTCGTATCGCGTTGTGTGTCGGCCCACTGCCCGGCGCAATTAAAAGGAGCGCTGCTCCATTTTGCTTCGCGCCGGGCCATGCGCGTTGAAGGGCTGGGCGCTTCACTGGTGGACCAGTTGGTGGACAAGGAATTGGTGCATGACGCCGGCGACCTCTACGTTTTAACGCTGGCTGCTCTGTGTGGTCTCGATCGCATGGCCGAGAAGTCAGCTACAAATTTGCTGGAGCAGATCGAGGCCAGCAAATCGAAAACGTTGGCGAACCTGGTTTATGCCCTCGGAATCAGGCACGTTGGCGATCGCACTGCCGGTATTTTGGCGGGGCAGTTCGGGTCGCTGGAAAAGCTTGGTAGCGCGACGGTCGAGGAACTGGATGACATTCATGAAATTGGCCTGACGGTCGCAGAGAGCGTACACGACTGGTTTGCTGACAAGGGAAATGCTGAGTTATGCGAGCGACTCCGGGCTGCCGGAGTGCGCACGGCAATGGAGCGTAAGGCTGGAGCCGCTGCGGACGACAAGTTTGCGGGCCAGCAATTTGTTCTGACCGGGACCTTGCCCGGCCTCACTCGCGACGAAGCGCGTGCCTTGATTGAATCGCGTGGAGGGCGGGTCACTTCATCGGTGAGCAAAAAGACAGACTACGTTGTAGCCGGCACCGAAGCGGGCTCAAAACTCGATAAAGCAGAGGAGTTGGGTCTGGCCGTGATCGATGAAGCCGGGCTGCGCGCGCTGATTGCGGGTGAATAGGACATCTCAAATCAGAAAGCCCGCGGCATCAGGGTCGGGACTAAGTGGCCGGCGACAGTGGTGATCGAGTACCCGCTCAACTCACGACCTGAACGCGGTCTTCCTTTTGCACTTTGCAGCATGCTGAAAGATCTGCGGAGTGTGATTAACAGTTGTGTCTGTCGCTGGTGTAGACTCCAGCATAAGAACTTGCATAGCGGGAGACACGATGTCCGAATCAGATTCAAACAAGAAACTCGAATTACTTTACACGCTCTACTGTGACGATGTACGCCTCGAGGCGGGCAACAAGTTGTCGTTCATGGGAGTCTTCCAGAATATTATGGTCCAGCAGTTGCCGATTTCGCTGATCAAGTTCGCGGTCGTCAATCACTGGCGTGGGGAAGGCGTGCATCTTTCCGAAGTGCGCATTCTCAGTCCCGATCGCGCTACGCCGGTTGTCGTTTCGCAGCCCACGCGATTTGAAATCGCTCCGGGTGGCTTTGCCGACAACATCAGCTTTTTTGTCAACGTTTCCTTTCCCGTCAGCGGTCAATACCTGGTGCAAACCCTGATTGATTCCAACCTTTTCGATGAGCAGATCCTGACTATCAGCGACGGCCGCGAGCAGGGCCTGCAAAGCGCATCCGAAGCTGTCAACTAACAGTTCGCAAGCTTCAGGTTTGGCTTCCATAAGACAGCTGCTTCTGTCGTTTAGAACTGAAGTTCGTCGGACACTTCGTTCGGGCTTTACTACTCACTCTCATACTTAATTTCCATGCGCCGAATGCGATAGCCGGCGGCCGACAGGATCAACAGGGTCATGATTAGCAGCCCCGTGATTGCGAGCCAGGCCGGCGTGGGCTCGGCGACCACGGCGAATGGTCCTTCAGAAATGGGAATGGGTACGAGGGAGTTCAAATAGTGAATGACGCTGATTTTTTTCAGCAAGGGTGGGAGTAGGAAATTGATGAACTCCCAGGCATAGATAATGAGGGCGGGGACGATAGGATTGCGAAAGAACAGTCCGATAAACAAGAAGAACGCCCCGTATCCAATGCACGCCAGCAGAGTCACGCCCGCATAGCTGAGCAGTTGGCCTAACCCAGGTCCATCGAAAAAGAAGCGGCTGCTCTCCTCGTAATAGCTGGGAAAATAAAGCAGCAGCATGGACAGCACGGTGGCGCTAACGAATAGGATTGCAGAAGCTACCAGCCCCGAAAGGTACTTGCCGGCCACCAGTATTTCGCGACGCACTGGAGCGAGAAAATAATAGTGCAGGCTGCGATCGACCAGTTCACCTCGAAACAGGTTCATGAAGATCCAGGCGCAGCCGAAAAAAACAACGGTGCGCAAGACCATCACGGCATAAATCCAGGCGAAAATCGTACTCAGATTTACAAAGTTCCCGATCGCAGGTCCCAGCAGCGCCAGCATACTCAGCATGACTACCGGCAAGAGGGCGAGCAGGTAAATCAGAACGGCGCGTTTGCCGAGAAAGTTCTTGCGCGTTTCCAGGCTGAAGACAGCGCGAACCTGCCGCAACCAAAGCGTCCAGGGGAGGGAAGATTGGGCGGGCTTATTACCCGCGTTGCTGATCGCTGAACTCATGCTGTGTCACCTGACAGTGGGTTTGAACTTACTCACTGCCGCCTTCAGAACCGATTAAGTACTGGTAGACGGCATTCATGTCGTCATCCACCGGGGTAATGGATTCAATGTTTACTTCACCAGCGGCCACTATGCGGTTAAGCAGCAAGTGAAATTCATCCGCTCGCCGTGTTCGCACGAATAGACCGCTCTTATTATCAAGAACCCGTGCTTCGACTACATGGTCTGCAGCGAAAACGTGTGCGGCGAGTTTGCCTGGCTGGTCGCAACTAATCAGGATCTGCATCGGGTGCTCTTCCATCTCGTCGCGCACTCCCTGGATGTTTCCTTCCGCCACGACATAGCCATTGTTTACGAGCACCACAAAATCTGACATCATGTCGACTTCATGCAGGATGTGGCTGGAAATGATCAGGTGCATGCCTTCGGCCGCCAGGCTGCGAAACAGCGCGATCGTTTCTGCGCGCACCATCGGATCCAACCCATTCAATGGTTCGTCCAGGATCAGGACCGAAGGTCGATGCGCAAGAGACTGGGCCAGCCGGATCCGCTGACGCATGCCTTTGCTGTAGGCGGCGACTTTGCGATCGGCAGCCTCGAGGAGGCTGACACGCTCGAGCGCAATGGTTGTTAGTGAATCGGCTTGAGCGCGGTCCATGCCCTGCACCAGCAGATAGGATCTAATAAATTCCCGGCCGGTTAATCCGCGCGGAAAGGAATCAAATTGCGTGCAGTAGCCGACCTTGCGAAACAGTTCTTCGGGGCGATCGGTCGGAGTGCCGAGAATGCTGATGCTACCCCGAGTCGGACGCAGCAGGCCGGTCATGAGATTCATTAAGGTAGACTTTCCCGCTCCATTTGGTCCCACCAGGCTGGTAATCCCGGGGGCAATCTGCAGGTTGACGCGATTGACTCCCAGAATCTCGCCATAGAACTTCGAGACATCATCAAAAACGATGGAATTGCGAAATTCGAATTGCGAATTGCGAATTGCGGATTGCGAATTGCGAATTTCGTCCATCCCAGCATCGATTTGTTCTTTAGGCTCATTCATAAGCTGTTAACTACGGCCTTTTAACCTCCGGCAACGCGAAATCCGCAATTCGCAATTCGCAATTCCTCTAACTCACCACCTCATAGGCTTTAACGCGCCGCGACAGAATTGCGAGGCAAAGGGTGCAGATCAAAAAAAGCACCAGCCATGAACACCACAACGGGGGCTCATTCATGATCCGATCGCCGGAGAAAGTCAGCTGGCGCGAGGACTGTTCGAAAGTGCCAAAGAGCCCTGCGGTTACACTACGGCGCAGGGAGTCAATGCTGATAATGTGACCCCAGCGCGTAGCGAACATCTGGTTGATCACTTCTGCAAATACTGACGGGATCAGATACAAGGCCAGTAACGCGCCGCTGGCAGCCATGCGCCATTTAACGAGCGCCGAGATTGTCTGCGAAAGCAACGTCAGCAGCAGTATCCACATGATGCTGCTGAGCACGATCGCATTAGCCAACCATATGTTTTCCCTGAACCACGTAAACCCTTCGAGATAGGACTGAAACAAAAACAGAAGCAGTTCGGGAACCCACGTGATGCTCGAGAGCAGGATCAAAAGTACGCTCATCTTTCCAAAGACATACTCGGCACGCGTGAATGGACGGCAGAGATAGAGCGGCAGCGCGTTGTTTCGCAGGTCGCGCGCCACCAGGGGCGGGCCGACCAGCAGTGTCAGCAGAAAAGCAAAGCCGCCCTGAATAGCACTGAAAGTCTCGAAGAAACTAGCGTCTATCGGTAGCAGCGCACGGACGTCCACTTTCATGATGGCAAGCGCATTCACATTGTGGTGTAGGTAGATCAGAATGGCTTCAATCAGGAGCGGGATAAAACACACCACAAAGAAAGCCGTGAACAGTTTCGACTTAAAAACATCACGATAAGCGTGTCGCGGAATGATTAGAAACCGGCTCCACTCAGGGGTCAGTGGGCCGGCGTAGCGTCTGTAGGTGTGTTCATAAACCGCCATGGCCATTCTCCATTGCTTTAAGGAAAATATCCTCAAGCGAATCGCGCTTAAAATTCAGCCGCCGGATCTGCACCTTGTGAGCGTCGGCCAGGCGATAGAGATCCCGTATTTCGGCGCCTTCCAGTAAAATGATCTTGAGGCGTTGATCCGTTGTGATGGCGTATTCGCAGCCCAGTTCGGCGATCGCTTTGGTAAACGCAGCCCGATCGCCGCGTATCTCCAAAACCAAAAACTTGCGATTCGCCTTACGCTCTTCTTCCAGATTGCAATAGGTGGCAATCCGGCCATCCTTGAGAATCAGGATCTCTTCACAGCATTCCTCGACATCGCGCAGCAGGTGAGAAGAGATAACGATGTTGGCCTGGCCACTGTCGCGAATTTCGCGGATTAACTTGATCATGCGCAGGCGAGCCGGGGGATCAAGGCCATTGGTGGGCTCGTCGAGAAAAATCAACCGGGGCCCATGAACGATAGCCTGGGCCAGTTTGGCCAGCTGCTTCATTCCGGTAGAGTAGGTGTCCAGATTTCGATAGCGAGCTTCGCCCAGCCCAACATAGAACAATGCCTCATGCGCACGTTCGAGTGCGGCCGCACTCGGTATGCCCGAGAGTTCAGCCATGAGGCGCAGAAAATGGACGCATGACATCTTAGCGATGTAGGCATCGCGTTCCGGCATGTAGCCAATTGTTGCTCGAATATCCTTCGTGTCATTGACGATATCGAGACCAAAAATGCGAGCCGTACCCGCAGCAGGCGCATGAAATCCGAGTAGCGTATGAATCAGAGTTGTCTTACCTGCGCCGTTGGGGCCAAGCAGGCCTATGGTCCGGCCGCGCAGCTGGCCGCGCAGGTCCTGCAGTATTTGACGGCGGCCAAAGCGCACACTCAAGCCATCGAGTTCGATGACCGGCGCGGAGGCTGGAGGCTGAAGGGTCGTGGACTGTTCGTCTAAAGCAGCTGCCATGTTATTAGAGAATATTTTGTAGTTGGTACTCTGTGCATTGCTCTCAGGGCGCGCACGCACTTTATTGTATAAACACTGAAGCGTAAAGGAAGTTAAAGATTAAATATGTAGGCCGCTGTATCCCCGATCAGAAATCAAAAACCACGAAGGAGCTTCTTCTACGCCGCGCTTCGGATAGATACCAAACAGAAGCTGACCACCGGCGATAATGTTTCCACTAACCGATGATGCAAACGCATGAATGGCAGCTAAAGTTTCTCGTAATTGTCTGCGCATTGGTAGAGGAGTTAGCAGGCCTGCGCCGCTTGAATGTTGAGCCGAAGCACAGTGGGGCTGAGCAACCCCGGTTCAAATAGTCAAAGCCCGCGGCCGGGTGACAGAGGAACCAACGCGTTAACGTTTTTGGTTCACAGGTGTCGCCCGCTCCGCAGGCTAAGATCTTATTGTTGACGCGATCCCGGGGCTTACCCAGGCTTCATGCGATCGCCGCTCCGCGGGCTGACTCACTGATTGCTCTTCATGCCATGCATTAGAACGTGCTGCATCTCCAGCGCGTTCGGCATTCCCAGCAACGTCGCCGGACTCAGACCAAAGGGGCCGCCTTCTGTATTGGCGGCAAAAGTGATCGTGTCGCCTTGCGCATAAGCATAGGCGAGAGTAGGTGGCAGATTCGCAGCCATCTGCTTGAAAGCCTGCTGCCGTTCCTGGGGCAATTGATTGGCCGCGCCTGGAATGCGATCCGCAAACGGCTGCACCAACGGTCCCAGATTGTGATAGAAGACAGCGGAAAAGTTTGGGTTGCCGTCGACCGGCAGACCGGCCGTGAACTGCGACGAGCGCACGAGCGTGTTTCCGCTTTCCTGAGTGCGAACGGCCCTTTCCACCAGCGCCCGCGTTGGACCAGCAATCATGTATCCATTTACGTAGGTGTAGTTTACCTCGACGCCAAAGTCAGTTGATTTCAATGTGAAATAGGGACGACCTCCGAGTTCACTACGTTCCCAGACCAGGCCCGTTTTGCCGTGCTTGGCAGCTTCTTTATTGATTTCAGTTACCACCTGCTCGAATGTCTGTTGCAGGTGATCACTGTTGTTAACTTCAAAGATCATCTTCCACGAAGGCGTGGGCAGGATTGGACCATCAATCGCAAAAGCAAACTCGCTGCCCAGCGGGGCTGCGAAGTCGCTGCGAATATCCAAACCATGATCAGCCTGCAAGCGGTCGAGTGTCTGCCGCAGTCCGGGTGAAACAGTCTCCACCAGTCCCAGCAAGTCATCGACCATCGCTACCGGGTCCTTCACTGCAAAGCCGGCCACCAGATTCGCCTCGGGTGACACATAGTCCAGCGAGCCCATTGGACCGGGGGCTGCGAGCCACGACGGAATGCCGCGCTGCGATTCTGTAAAGGAAAGCGCCGCGCGTGTATGTGTCTTGCCGGCGCTCTGGTTTTGATCCAACACAAAATATTTCAGATTGAGAATGCCGAGTTGCTGCAAGGCGGCTTCCCGTTTTTCGGCACCGGTGTCTTTGCCGCGCTCAGACCTTGTCCGCTCGAGGACAGTTTCAAGATTGGCTGCCACAACCAGGCCGGCGCCTTCCTGATAAATCTGCGCGATGCGTCCCCGGAAAGCAGTGCCCGCAAAAGTGTTCTGGCCCTTTTGCGTAGCATCAGCCACAGATTGCAATTCCTGCAGACGAGGACTCGCTGCCAGGACGTCGTTGTTGATCCATACATAAAGTCGATGATTGTGCTTGTCCGCAGAGTCCGGGCTAACTGCCGCTGTCAGCGGGTTATCGACGAATACAATCTGTGGCTGGTCCTTCCCCGTCGTTTCGTACTTTGCGATCTGTTGCTCGACAAACTGGCGAAAGCCAGTCGAGTTCTTTAAGTCGGCTAATACCAGTGGCGCGAGGGGTTCACCTTTTTCACCCATCCCCACCGAGACAGCAATTTCTTCACCGAGGTAATCGCCGAAACCGCGAATCGTTTCCATGACCTGGTCCACGTTTTGACCCTGGTGCTGACGCTCTTTTTCCCACCACTGTCGCAGGGCGGGATTCTGGTTGATGCGTTCCTGCATGATGCGATGAGATTCGCTCAGGGTTTCGCTCAGGTTTGGCAACGCCGCATAGAAGACGGTGTTCTCGGGCATCAGATCCAGCAGCCTGGTTGAGTTGCGAACGCCGGGCTGCGCCACTTTATTCAATTCCGTTTTCAGCGCGGCCAGACCGGCCAGGGTTGTCGCATAACGCTGGGCGTTACGACTCCAGGCGACTTCAGATTTAATTGCCACAGCGCTGATGCTGGCATTGGTAGTCGCCTGTTCACCGGCTTTGATTACGCGTTCATTGCCCGCGTTTTGCAGGCGCACGTCGCCTTCGATCACGGAAACGCGTGCGCCCCTGGTGCCGTTGTTAACTGAGAAGACAGTGCCGGTGACCGCGATGTGCGCGTCTCCGGTCTCGACAAAGAGATGAGAACCGGTCTGCTTGGCCGCCTCGACGATGATGTTGCCGCGATTCAGGTGAATGGTTGTGCCGAGGCGATTGTTGCTGAGCGAAAACTCTGAGCGATCATTAACTTCGATGACCGAACCGTCGCCCAGACGCACAAAAGCGTGTGCATCTTTCGCCGTGCGGACGGTTTCGCCTTTTTGCAGTAGCGCACCAGCGGCGAGCGGCACCGTCTTTGTGTCCGCTATTTGGTAGACCTGGCCCTCAGCCGCCTGCACCGTTGCTTCGAAGTTGTTTCCGAACGGCAGATAGCGCTGCAGTAAGGGAATTGCCAGGAGGGTAAACCCAATCACCAGGACTGCTGCGATACCCCAGCGCATCACGACTGGAGAGATCCTGAACACTTGTCTTTGAGCCACTGCCTTACGTGGGGCAGCGCCGGCGTTGCGCGCTTCCTTCAGCGCGCGGCGGCAGGGAATGCATTCATGTGTGTGGTCCACCAGCAGGAGCGAGCGTGCTTCAGAGAGTGAATGGTTCAGGTAGGCTGGGATGAGCGATTGAAAATCGTTACAACTCTCAATGTGCTCAGCGCTAGTGGCTGTCAGTAAAGTCGCCGGAGCTTCAGCCGCCAGCCGCGTCCAAACGCGTGCTGCTGCCTGCTCCATGGTCGCGGGAGCAATCTCCTCGTTGCGAATCTCTGCGGTTACCTGGTCAAGAATAGTTTTCGGATCGTTATTGCTTTTCATAATGCCCTCTTTCCTTTTGGCAGAACCTCAGTCTGCTTTCGCGTAAAAATCTTCTCAATCACGGACTTGCATCCCGCTACCGATGTTGCTTCAAATAATCACCAATTTCTTTTCGCAGCTTAGTGCGGGCTCGATGTAGCACAACACCCACGACCATCTGCGACGTGCTCAACAGTCGCGCGATTTCGCGATTGTCATAACCTTCGTAGTAGCGCAGCACGAACATCTCGGCAGCCGTCGTGCCCAGGCGTCCCACCGCGACCCGCACTAACGTCTGTAATTCCCGATCCGCATGTTGCGTTTCCGGGTTGCCGGTCTTGACCGCCATTAATTCAGCCGGTGTATCGTCGATACCAACAGTTCTCAATCGTTGGCGAGTGCGAATCAAATCGAGCGCGGCATTAATTGCTGCTCGGGAGAGATAAGCTTTGGGGTTGTCAGCCAGGTCATAGCTTTCATGGCTCTTCACCAGCCTTAGAAAAACCGTTTGCAGCACGTCCTCCGCATCGGCAGCGCTGCCGGTGATGCGATGGGCAGTGCGGAACAGGTTTTTGTGGTGCTCGCGAAAAAGCAGTTCCAGTTCACCCTGCGGCTCATTTGCTGGATTGGGAACGGCTCTTAATGACTTTGCGGCTGACGGCACGGGGATCTCCTTTTCGTTGTCTCCGCTCATTAAACGAGCCTCCGCGCGATTTATTAACAGCAGGCCACAGAATATTGTAGTCAGCCCCTGGCGGGAAGCTTCAGCCGTAACGAGAACCTGGCTGTGACCTGCTCAACTCCTATCAGCCATTCAAAGATTACAAAAGCCTGGTCACTACCTTTGAAACCAATCTGAGTGAAACTGTTCCTCAGCCTTGGGGAGCGACCGTTGTTTTAGTTTGTGGCCTTCGGGCTCTCGAGACGTTCTCGTGCTTCTTCGGCTTCAGCGCTGTGCGGATAATGCCTCAACAGTTCGCGCCAGGCGGCGCCGTCGTAATGAAACTTCTTTGCGGTTTGGTCGAAGACAAATCTGATGCCCTGGCGATTGTAGCGATCGAGACCGTTGAAATTCATAAAATACGAAAACTCCGGCGCACCACCCGCTGACATCTCTTGACTGCTCAGCCGGCGACCGGCGTCGCGAGAGAGTTTTGCCGCAGCTTCCTCCGCGGCCTTCCCGTAGAGGTGCAGCACTGCCGGGCGTAAAGGCGATCGCGGAAAAGTATCAAGGAAGATTCGCGCTCGCACGATGAGGTCAAAGTCCTCGGAACTACGCAGCAACCGCAGGAGACGAGCATCAGCAGCGGCGCGCTTTTGTACTGCAACTGCTTCTGCTTGCACCCAACCGTGTCTCCTGCTGCTCACCTTGACGTCGTAAAAAGTGATACCTTCGGCAGTTCGCTGCGTGCGAGTAATGGCGACGTAACGTCCGCGAGTAAGCCTTTGCAAAAGCTGAGCAGAGAGGTTTGGCGCCGCTCGCAGGGCTGACAGGCGTTCATCGATTACGACCGCGACAGGCCCACCGCTAGGGATTCTCCGCTTTTGCCCAAGCGTTGGCGGCGTAGACATAAACAAAAGAAAAAGTGAGATCTTGAACAACTGAAGTGAGTAGTTTGAGAAATAGCTCCGCATCGCCGTGCCTCCTGCGCAAAGTTAAGACGACTGGCCGGCGCGCGGATCTAAACAGCGCGGCGGCGAGTCGAGGTTGCGGTGGTTCTGGTGGCTGCGGTGGCGAGCTTGACCCGGGCGTCGGCAGCGATGAGGCGCTGTTGTAATCCCGCGTGATGAAAATGACAAATCGCAACGGCGAGCGCATCCGCGGCATCGTGGGGTTCCGGCGCGGTCTTGAGCGAGAGCAGTACGCGAACCATTTCCTGCACCTGATGCTTTTCAGCGTTGCCATAGCCAACGACCGTCTGCTTAATCAGGCGCGGCGAGTATTCGTGAATATCAATGGCCGCGCGCGCGGCGGCGAGCAAAGCAACCCCGCGCACCTGGCCCAATTTCATCGTCACTTTAACGTTGGTTTTTAAAAAGCCATCTTCGATAGCACAGGCATCCGGACGGTGACGGGCGATTAACTCTTCGATGCCGTTGCTGATTTTGAGCAGCCGCAGACAAAACTTCTCGCTGGACGATGTGCGAATCGTTCCGTATTCGACAGCTCGGTAGCGCCGGCCATCGCCTTCGACAACCCCCCAACCGGTCGTATCACTGCCTGGATCAATTCCTAAGATAAGCACTTGTAATTTTCCATGAAGGCGAACCGTGCAAGCTGGAGCGCATGATAACGCTGTGAGGATGCAAAAGCGAGAAGATCGAGCAAGGGCTCGAAATGAAAGTGCGATACCAATCTGATCAGATTCGTAGTGCCTGAGCTCTCCGCAAAGCTTGCTTTCAAAATCCCATTCCGGTTCTCTAAACCCCCTGGCTGAATGGCCTGTTTTTAGCCAGGTAAAATAAGGCTGTGCCAACGACGATACCTATCAAATATCCATAAGGCAGACTGGCCGCGATCAAGCCGACCAAAACCGCAATCGAAAAGTCAGCCGCCTGGTCCACGGTGTCGCGTACCAGCAGCATGATACGCATACCCTCGATCGCCAGCAGCACACCCAGAATCGGTAGCGGAAACACCTGGACCACCTGAGCAAAGCTGCCGGCAAAAAACAGTCCCAAAATTAAATACAACGTCCCGTAAATGATTACCGAGCCGCCGGTGCGTCCGCCAAAAGCATAGTGACCCATCATGCCCCCCGAACCATGACAGGTTGGAATGCCGCCGAAAAAAGGGTTCACCAAATTCATCAGTGAGTACGTGAAACTAATGCTGCGCACGGTCAAATGCTTTTCCGGAAACAGATCGGCGCTGATTTGCCGGGTCGCAAGTACCGAGTTGCCCAGCGACAAAGGTATCTGCGGCAGTGCGAGCAGGACAAATCCTGCGATTACGTCCTGTAGCTGTGGCCGATAGACGTGCGGTAAGTTAAAGCCAATGCCCTGGATCAGCGCCGCGCCATTCAGGTTGAACACGAGGGCGTAGGCTAGACCGAGGGCGATGACGAACAGCGCGGCCGGAAAACGGCGATTGCCGATCAGCACAACGATGATGACGAATGCAATCGCCGCCAGCACATAGCCGCGAGCGCCGTCACCTTTCACATAGTCTTTTAGTGCGAGGGTCGCCAATTGTAATCCGAGGCCAAACTGGATGCCGCGTACTACTGCTTTGGGAACCACTCGAGCCAACAGATCAATCAGCCCGGTCACAGTCAACAGCAACATCAGGATCCCGATTGCGAGACCGCCACCGAATAGCACGTTGCCGCCGATTTTTTGCGCAATGACGAGTGCCGCGACTGCTTTGAGGGGTTGCACCGGCATCGGCATGCGATAGCGCAGAGCGGTGAGGATCTGCATGACGCCGAATAAAATTAGGGCGCTGGCGCTGTCCAGCTTCGCCGCGAGGATGACGCCGACCAGCAAGGGGAGGTCGGTCCCGATATCGCCAAAGGCTCCGGCCAGTTCGTTGCGATCAAAACGAATGCCGCCATAGCCGGCGATCCTCGACGCTTTCTTGGGCATGAAGAATGTTTGAGATGGGATGACTGAAGATCTTAAAAGATCTACGCTTGCGCGGCGGCCATATCGGCTTCGCTGATATCAAAGTTGGCGGAAACCTTTTGCACGTCGTCGTGATCTTCAAGGGCCTCCATCAGCTTGAGCACCTGTTTTGCTTCCGCGCCCTCAACCTTTTTGTATTCCTTCGCGACCATTTCCACTTCGGCAACCTGCGGCTCAACGCCCGCGGTTTTTACTGCCGCGAGCACATTATCAAAATCTGTCGGCGAGGTAATAACCTCAAAATTCTCTTCATCCTCGCGCAGGTCTTCGGCTCCTGCGTCGGTTACGATCTCAAACAATTCCTCTTCAGATTTGGCGTCTTTGGGCACTGAGATGTAGCCTTTTTTTTCAAACATCCAGTTGACGGCGCCGGCAGCTGCGAGGTTGCCCCCGTTTTTGGAAAAGATGTGACGAATCTCAGCGACGGTGCGATTGCGATTGTCCGTCATCGACTCGATCAAAAGCGCGACTCCGCCTGGTCCATAACCTTCATAAGTAATTTCTTCGTAGTTCACGCCCTCTTCCTCGCCAGTGCCGCGTCGCACAGCCCGATCGATTGTATCGTTCGGCATATTCCCGTTCTTGGCGTCGAGAATGGCTTTGCGGAGGCGGGCGTTGGCATCAGGATCGCCGCCGCCTGAGCGGGCTGCAACGGTTATTTCCTTGATGAACTTCGTGAACAGTTTGCCGCGCTTGGCATCGAGCGCGCCTTTCTTGTGCTTAATACTATGCCACTTTGAGTGTCCAGACATGATCTCAGATCCTTAAGTTAGATTTCGCGATTGGGCGTTGAATATACCATAACAGCAGGGTGTCCTGTCTAAAGTGCCAGCTGCTTCCAGCAGCCCAGGGCTGTGTGAATGTCTGATGTAGTAATTGGTTCGGCTGCGCTGTGCAGTGGAGAGCCGAAGGGATCAGAACGCATCTCATTGACGTGATGCGCCGGTTCTCCTAATGTTTGGCGTGCGTGAAGTCGAATAAAAAAGGACATACATGGGAGTAGTTGGTATACGACTCGTCTTCGCCACTGCATTACTTGTCGCGCTGGGTTCTCTCACTCGTGCAGAACGCCTGCCGATTAGGAGCTATTCTGTTGCTGACGGACTCCCGCATAACGAAATTAATAAAATCGTTCGTGACTCTCGAGGCTTTCTGTGGTTCTGCACCGCTGACGGGCTTTCGAGATTCGACGGCTACACCTTCACAAACTTCGGCACTGAGCAGGGGCTACCACACGCGGACGTATTGGACTTACTGGAGACGCGAAAGGGAGAGTACTGGGTTGCGACCGGCGGCGGTCTGGTGCTCTTCAATCCACGCGGAATCGCTTCTAACAGAGTGAGTTATGAAGGCGATTCCGGCGCCGTGGCTATGTTTACCACTATTGTGCCGAATGACAACGATAACCGCACTCACGCCATTACGGTGCTTCTCGAAGATCGAAAAGGATCAATTTGGTGCGGTAGCAAGAAGGGGCTATTCAAGCTGGAAACGACCGCCGCCCGATATTCCCTGATCCCGGTGGACATTGGGCTACCAAATGAATACTCCGAACAAGCAGTAGTCGCGGATCTACTTGAAGACAGGTTCAGTACACTTTGGATAGCCACACCGACTGGACTCTACAGACGCTGGCTCGACGGCTACTTTGCGCGTTACACCAAAAGTGAGGGAATGCCAGGCGAATACCTGCAGGATCTCCTCGAGGACGACCAGGGACGCCTGTGGGTGACTACGCGTCTTAAGGGATTCTTTCGCCTGGCTACCGATGACTCCAAACGTCCGCCAACTGTAGCAGAGGTGCTTACTACAGCAGATGGTTTGCCGTCGTCGTGGGTCTTTCAGCTATTTGAGTCTTCCGATCATCGCTACTGGGTAGCCACCAGCCAGGGGTTGGCTGAATTCTTTCCTGACGGTGACAAACAGGGCAAGAGGTTTCATTCGTATACCATACGCAACGGCTTGAGTTACCAGGAAATTACTGCGCTGAACGAAGATCTTGGCGGCAATCTATGGCTGGGCACGAACGGTACGGGAGTAATGAAGCTGGCGCGCAACGGCTTTGTTACCTTCGATGAGAGAGATGGACTGCTTCAGGTAGCCACCATCTTCAGCGACCACGTGGGGAGCGTCTGTTTCAAGGGCAACGTACTTGGGGACAACCGGACAAGTATTTTTGAAGGGGCGAAGGTGGATCACCTGATAGATGCGCCGCCTCAGTATTATCAGCGATTTGGGTGTTTTGATGGCCAGCACTTTGACTGGTTTAAGCCTGGAGTGCCCTTTTCGTTTGGCTGGGTGATGGAGGACATCGCCTTGCAGGCACGCAGCGGAGAAATGTGGCTGGGTGGGGACGAAGGGCTCTACCGATTTCCAGTGTCAGAGAAGTTGGCACGCATCAAGTCCGAGAAGCCTTTAGCGATCTATACCGTCAAAGATGGACTAGCCGCTGCGCAGATCTTTCGCCTCTTTGAAGACTCAGTCGGTAGAATTTGGATTTCGACGATCAGCTCCGCGATGAACGGGTTGGCACGCTGGGAGCCGACTACCCAAACCATTTTTGATCTTAAGGACACGCCCGGCCTGCCGGCGCTGAAGGACAATCTGCCTCGTTCGTTTGGCGAAGACAGCGAGGGTCACGTGTGGGTTGGATTTAACAACGGAATCGCCCGCTATAGTGAGGGAACCTTCAAAGTTTTTGGCGCCGCCGAAGGACTCGCCCCCGGCGCCATCATGAATCTATACGGGGACCACGCAGGAAAGCTTTGGCTGGCATCATCACGCAGCGGACTCATCCGCGTTGACAATCAGAGCGCGGAGCGCCCTTCTTTCATCAACTACACCACCGCCCAGGGCCTCGGGTCCAACAACGTCGAAGTCATCGTTGAAGACACCATGGGCCATTTATACGTGGGCGGCGGACATGGGCTGGATCGTCTTGATCCCGCGTCAGGCCGGGTCAAGCATTTCACCACCGCCGACGGTTTAGCGCCGGGCCTTTTTCGCACAGCGTTTCGCGACCGCAATGGCATGCTTTGGTTTGGCATGACCCATGGCCTCTCAAGGTTTAGTCCCGTCCCCGATGATTCGCCAGCTCCACCGGCAGTCCTCATAACGGGTTTACGCGTGTCAGGCAGCTCGCGACATGTCTCTGCTTTGGGCGAAACGGATTTGACGTTACCTGACTTTTCAGCGAGCGATAACCAACTGCAATTTGATTTCGTGGCCCTGGGATTTGGGTCGGGGGAAGTCCTGCGCTACCAATATAAACTCGAAGGGGCAGATCGAGACTGGAGTGCGTTGAGTGAACAACGCACCGTAAATTACGCGAGCCTCGCGCCCGGCAGTTATAGATTTCTCGTGCGTGCCGCAAACTCTGATTCAGCGGTCAGCGCCTTTCCCGCCAGCGTCAGATTTACTATTCTTCACCCGTTCTGGCAGCGTTGGTGGTTCCTGCTGTTTGCGGCCTTGTTTGTCGGGCTGGCTTTTTACGCGCTCTATCGCTATCGAGTCTCCCGGCTGATTGAGTTTGCCAACATGCGCACGCGCATCGCCACCGATCTACACGACGATATCGGCTCGGGTCTCTCACGCGTGGCAATCCTGAGCGAGGTGGTGAAGCAGCGCATGGGTGCACCTGGCGGTGAACATTCCGGCCCAATGCTGACCGAAATCGCCGATTCGGCGCGCGACCTGGTAGGCTCGATGCGAGACATTGTCTGGGCCATCGATCCGCGCCGGGACGATCTCAGTAACTTAATCTTTCGCATGCGGCAGTTCGCTTCCGATATACTCGAGCCACAAAAAATCAAGCTGGATGTCCGGGCCCCATCAGACCTGCACAAGATCAAGCTGAACCCTGATCAACGCCGCCATCTCTTTCTTATTTTTAAGGAAGCGATCAATAACGTAGCGCGACACGCGAGCTGTACGTCGGCCTTGAGCAGCATCACCGTCTCGCGGAATCGTCTGGTCCTGGAGTTGGAAGATGACGGTCGTGGATTTTCCGTAGCGCCGCCGTTGGCAGGACAAACAAATGGGCACTCGGCAGGTCATGGACTTGAGAATATGCGGCGCCGGGCCAACGAGCTCAACGGCAAGCTGATCATTGAGTCTGAGTCAGGGAAGGGGACGCGGTTGAGGTTAACGGTCCCGCTCTAAGGCAGCCGCATAGACATGCTATCGCTTTGTTCTGGCATTTCGGATAGCGTCTGATCACTGATCATTAATCTTGGTCTTTTTGGGATTTTGAACTTTGTACTTTGCACTTTGTCCTTTGATTTATTGACGTCAGTTTATGGTTCAAATCGAGAGTGAGCCGAAGCCAAAGTACAAAGCACAAATACAAAAATCGGTTTTGCCAACAAAATGCCTCCTAGTATTGATCAATCAATTCGCGTCGCCATCATTGAGGATGATCGAGCCACCCGTGAAGGACTAGGTATGCTCATCAATGGGACACCCGGTTACGACTGCGTCAATACCTTCAGGTGTGTGGAAGATGCATTGCGCCGGACTGACGGAGACGTGCCTGACGTCCTTTTGCTGGACATCCATTTACCAGGCATGCTGGGCTCAGACGGAGTCAGGCTGCTGAAAGAGAAATTTTTAGCGGTGCAGATCATCATGCTGACCGTTTACGCTGAAGAAGATAAGGTCTTTGAATCCATCTGCAACGGTGCCTGTGGTTATCTTCTCAAGGAAACACCACCCGCGAGACTGTTGGAAGCAATCGGGGAAGCACACCAGGGTGGCTCGCCAATGTCTCCCGTGATCGCGCGCAAGGTGGTGACGTTGTTTCAGAAAACCGGGCCGGCTGAGAAGTTCGATGAACAACTGACTCCCCAGGAACTGCGTCTGCTCAAATTGCTCGTCGAAGGTTATAGTTATCAGGCTGCTGCCGAACACCTCAAAGTAAGTGTCAATACCATTAGAGATCACATCCGACGCATTTATGAAAAGCTTCACGTGCATTCAAAAAGCGAAGCCGTTACCAAAGCGCTTCGCAACCGCCTTATCCATTAGGAGTTCAAAGCAATCGCTGCCGACGCTGCCTGGCAAATAAACACATAAACATGCTATGCCCCCAGGTCCTGGGCCGGGACATACTCGCGCGCAGTACGCGGGCTGCCAAAATGGAACGCGCCCTGTAATCCACGGCGTACAAAATTCACGAACTTAGAAACGGGCCCAGAGGGCATTGAGGAGTGCGATATGTATCACCGGAATTCTATTAATCGACGCTGTGTCTCTTTCTTGTTGGCGACAATCGCGGCAGGCTTAATCGGTTGGGCAGCTTTTCCGGGCCTTTGGCGAGAAGTAGTGGGGCAAGCGGCGCTGGCATCATCCTCAACAAATTCGTCCGGCCGCGTCAACGGCGCTGAGATCGCTCAAGCATCTACCGCTATGTTCGGCGCCCCGCGATTCAGTCCTCCGGCACTGCAAGATATACCTACTGCGGCCGCCGCGACCGTCACGGTAAATTCGACTACCGATATTTCCGACGGCGACACCTCCTCAATCGCTGCTTTGACTGCCACGCCAGGGCCCGATGGCGTGATCAGTCTGCGAGAAGCCATTATCGCAGCCAACAATACAGTGGGAGCAGATGTAATCAACTTCAACATCGCGGGAGCGGGAGTGAAGACGATAGTTCCGCTATCGCTGTTGCCGACGATTACCAGTCCCGTCACGATTGATGGGTATACGCAGCCGGGCTCAAGCGCTAATACCTTAGCTGTGGGCGACAACTCAGTGCACCTGATTGAGCTGAACGGAAACAGCGCCCTCGTTAATGCCCTGACCATCACCGCAGGCAGCAGCACGGTGCGCGGATTAGTTATCAATCGTTTCAACTCCGGCAGTACCGGAGCCAGTGCCATCAGGCTCGAAGCAATGGGAAACAACAAGGTCGAGGGTTGTTTCCTCGGCCTCAATACGAGCGGCCTGACGGCGACCGGTATCAGCCCCTTCGCGCTGTTGATTGTTAGCTCACCCAATAACATGATCGGTGGTACCACGCCGGCGACACGCAACGTTGCCCTCTCCAGCCAGTCAGGCATTTCGATCAATAACCCCGCTTCGTCGGGAACCACTATCCAAGGCAACTACATCGGCGTTAACGCGCCCGGCACCGCCGGCTTTCTCAGCGGCGGCGTAAGCCTTATCAACACGGGAGTCTCCATCGGAGGCGGCACCGGAACAGGATCGTCAAACAACCTCATCGGAGGCACAACTGCCGGGGCGCGCAACGTAATCTCAGGGACACAGAGTCACAACATTATGTTGAATGATTCGGACACGACGGGAAACGTGATCCAGGGCAACTACATCGGCACCAATGCGACGGGCACGGCCTCAGGATCCGGCACTGGTAATGGCATCACTCTCCTCCGAACCAGCGGCGTCACGATCGGCGGTACAACCACAGGGGCTGGTAACCTCATTTCGGGTAACTCCGGCGTCGGCATATTAATTACTAATGAAAGCGGTCCGTCGAGAACTATCCCGAGCACTATCCAGGGGAATCTCATCGGCACGAACGCGGCGGGCACGGCCGCTGTCACCAACTCTATCGGCGTACAAATCGCCGCTGGTCAGAAAATCACGGTCGGCGGAACCGCAGCCGGGGCGCGCAACATTATCTCCGCCGGCACTAATCACGGCCTTGTCATTCAGGATAGCGACAATTTAGTTCAAGGAAACTTCATCGGCACGGACATCAACGGTACGGCGAAGCTGGGAAACGCCGGGGACGGCGTGATTGTGTCCGGGCTGTTTGGGCTCACGGTGACTGGTGTGACCATCGGCGGCACTACGGCCGCTGCGCGCAACATCATCTCGGGCAACGGCCTGAACGGGATTGATCTCGGCGCCGCAACTACGACCGTGATTCAAGGGAACTTCATTGGCACGGACGTGAACGGCACAGGAAATCTCGGCAACGCCCAAATAGGCATCTCCCTGAACAGCGTCAACAATACGATTGGCGGGGTTAGTGCGGGCGCGGGCAACATCATCGCTTTCAATGGCTCGGCCCCGGGACGCTATGACTCCAGTGGAGTCGTGTTAACCGGCTTTAGTACCGGCATCTCCATTCGCGGTAATTCCATTTTTAGCAACGCTGCCCTGGGAATTAACCTTAGCGGCGGTACTGAGAACACCTCCGGCGTAACTGCCAACGATTCATGCGATGCGGACGATGGCGCCAACCATTTGCAAAATTTTCCGGTGATCACTTCAGCCATGAGTGCCGGCGGCAGTACGACGATTGTGGGGTCACTCAACAGCACGGCGAGCACTACATTTACCATTGATTTCTATTCCAATCCTGCCTGTGATGAATCCGGCAACGGCGAAGGTAAGACTTATCTTGGCTCAGCGCAGGTAACCACGGACTCGGGCTGTAACGCTACCATCAATGCAGTATTGCCGGTATCGCTGGCAGCCGGGCAGGTAGTGACTGCGACCGCCACTGATCCGGCCAACAATACGTCGGAGTTTTCTTCCTGTGCCACGGCGGCAACAGCGCCACCAACGGTGCAGTTCAATGCCGCAAACTACGACGTCACGGAAGACTGCACCTTCGTCACCCTGACGGTTACCCGCAGCGGAGATACGAGTGGCACCTCAACCGTAGACTTCGCTACTGCGGATGGAGGCGCCCTGCAGAGGACGGATTACACCCTGGGTTCGGGCACGGTCACCTTTGCCAGTACCGAGACCCTCAAGACCTTTTCCTTACTCATTACAGAGGATCATTATGTGGAGGGAGCCGAACAGTTCAGTGTCACGCTGAGTAATCCAACCGGAGCAGCACTCGGCGTGCAAAGCGGCGCGACCGTCACTATCAACGATGACGATACTGCACAGGCGCCGTCACCCGCTGGTAAAAGTTTCGGCGGCTCGTTTGGCGGCGGGAACGAGAGTCCAACCAATAACTCACCTGCGACTGGCAGGGCATTGGTTGACTTAAGCGCCGATGAGACAACGGCACTGGTCTCTCTCAGCTTTTCGGGTCTATCATCCGCCCAGGCAAGCGCACACATTCATGGTCCGGCAGCCCGCGGCGTTAACGCACCGGTGTTGTTTCCCTTGGCGGCGGGAAATTTCAATTCGTTTCAAATCAACCTCACCACAAGTCAGGTCGCCGACTTAAGAGCGGGACTACTTTATGCGAACGTGCACAGCGCGAACTTCCCCAATGGCGAGATACGAGCGCAGCTCGAATTCAATCCCATTGATAGTGTCAGCCTGTTTGTGGGCCAGCATTACCATGACTTCCTTTCGCGCCAGGCAGATAGTGGCGGGCAGGCCTACTGGGAGGGACAGGTAACACAATGTGGCAACAATGCCGCCTGCGTTCGTGATCGGCGAGTCGACGTTTCAAATGCCTTCTACTACGAACTGGAATTTCAGCAAACCGGATCGTATGTGTACCGCGTGTACCGGGCGGCTTATGGCAACAATCAGCCCTTCCCAAATCCGAATCCGGATCCGGCGCATCCAGGCGAACAAACCAAGGTTCCCCTGTACTTGCCGTTCATGAAAGACCGTGCGCGCGTGCGCGGCGGTGCTCAGTTGGCGCAATTGCAACTGGACCTGGCGACAATATTTGTACAGCGAGCTGAGTTCCTGGCGAAATATCCAGCCAGCCTGATGACGGCCGCCCAGTTTGTGGATGCAGTGCTGGCCACGATCACCAACGACATCGGCGCGGACCTCAGCGGACAGCGCCAGGCGCTGATTAGTCTTTACAACCAGGGCGCCACGAGCACGGCCGGGCGGGCTCTCGTGATGTACCGGCTGTCCGACGATAGCGTGGCTACGAACCCGATAAATAACCGGGCGTTCATCGACGCTGAATACAATCGGGCGTTTGTGTTCACGCAATACGCAGGTTACCTGCGGCGCAATGCGGACATGGCCGGCTTCCTCTTCTGGCTGGGCCAGGTAAACAGCGCACCCTTGCGTGATGTCGCGAAGCAGCACGCGATGGTTTGCTCATTCATCACTGCCACTGAATACCAGCAGCGATTTAGTGCAGTGGTCACGCACAGCAATACTGAATGCCAGTAGAGTGGGCCACGGGTGGCACGTCTAGTGTTAGGAAAAGGGGTATCCTGCCAACGGGGCTGCACGCTGGAAGCGTGCGGTCCCAGAGAGGGTTGGATTTCAGGGGCTGGCTTCGGAGGCGAGGTCGAGATAGTTCTGTAGTTGCAGTGCGCGCTTCTTCACTACTTCCATATGCGTGTCAATGAGCATGGGGATGTACATTGTGCCCTGCAGCGTGTCATAGATGCTGTCGATCAATTTGAAATCGGCATCGCGTAGTTTGATCCATTCTTGCTGTGCAGTCTTCAGGACTTCTCTTTGCGCGGGTTTAAACGCCCGCATCAATGCAACATAAGTCTTGTTCAACTCTTTATCCCATGCTTTGTAAGCGCGATCAGTGCAGTTGACAGTTCCCGCGGTCGAAGGGTTCTTGTCAATGCAGGCTTCTAGGGCTTTGTCGATGGGATGCTGGCTCTCTTCCTGCGCGAAGACCCGGCCGCTGGTGCAGAGGAGGAAAGCGAAGGCGATAATAGTTGTCGTTATTGTAATTTTCATTTGTTCTCTTCTCGAATGTGCGTCAGTCTATCGGAATCTTCAACGCTTGAAAACATTTGCTGGTTGAACCCTGCCAGGTCGAGCGGGGAATGATTTGTTGACGGTTCCACCCACCGGCTCAGTATTCCCGCCGCCCAGCGAATGTGTTATCGTCAAAACGCCGCTGGCGGAGGCCGGATCGTGCGGACCGTCTTTGCAAAAAATTTCAGCGGCCACTTCAAGGAGGGAGCCGTAATGAAACTTGCGAGCCGCACTTACAACCAATCTTTTTTATACCTTACCATCCTGTTGATTTGCGTCGGCGGTCTGTTGGTTGGGAAGCCATTGCACCGGTTTGCTCAAGCTCCAGTCGTTGAGCCCTCGCACTCCGCCAACTCAAAAGACAATTTTCAACCGGAGCTTTCGGCCTATGACGGAATTGATCTGGGATTCGAAGCGAATCAAGGCCAGACGGATCGGTTGGTAGATTTTCTGACTCGCGGCTCTGGCTACAGTTTGTTTCTCACGCCAGTCGAGGCGGTTTTTGTACTCTCGCCCGAGCGCGAACGCATCGAAAGTGCACGTGTGCTGCGCGTGCAACTGCTCGATTCTAATCATGCTGCTGCAGCCGTCGGGGTTAACCAATCAGAAAACAGAGTCAACTATTTCGTCGGCAAAAATCCTGCAGGCTGGCGCACCAACGTTCCTACTTATAACCGGGTTCGCTACCCGGAAGTTTATCCGGGTGTAGACCTGGTTTATTACGGCAATCAACGTCAACTTGAATATGACTTCATCGTCGCGCCCGGAAGCGATCCGCGAGCCGTGAAGTTGAAGTTTGCCGGCGCGGACAAGGTGGCTGTTAATGAGGCGGGTGATTTGTTGTTATCTGTCGGCGAATCCACGCTGCGCCAGCCTCGCCCGCTGATCTATCAGGAAATCAACGGAGCCCGCCAAACAGTAGCAGGCAGCTACAGCGTCAATCCGGATGGTCTGGTGGGATTTACGATTGGCGACTACGACGCGCAAGCACCGCTGGTCATCGATCCCATTCTCATCTATGCCAGTTTTCTCGGCGGCGGCGGATCTGACGAAGCCCGTGACATAGTCGTGGATGCCGTCGGCAATGCTTACGTCTGCGGCAATACCAGTTCAGTAAATTTTCCAACGGTGAACGCATTTCAAGGAACCTTCGGCGGCGGGAACTTTTTTGGCGCGCGCGATGTCTTCGTGACCAAAATCAATGCGGCGGGATCGGCGTTGATCTATTCCACCTATCTGGGCGGTGGAGGAGACGACAAATGCGGCCGCCTTGCTGTTGACTCATCCGGCAATGCCTACCTTGCCGGCGAAACCACTTCACTCAATTTTCCCACTGCCAACGCTTTTCAGAGCACTTATGGCGGTGGCGCCTCGGATGGATTTGTAACGAAGCTAAACGCCGGCGGCTCAGGTCTTTTCTATTCCACCTATCTCGGTGGCAACGTGTTCGATTCTGCCAGCGCCATCGCAGTTAACTCATCAGGCAATGCCTATGTGACGGGGCGGACGACCTCTTCCAACTTCCCCGTTTTTAATGCACTGCAAAGCAGCTTCAGCGGCGGCGCTAATGCCGACGCCTTCGTCACTCGCTTCAGCAGCAACGGTCAGGCGCTGGTCTATTCAACTTATCTCGGCGGCAACGGCGGTCTCGGCTTTGATGCGGGGTTAGGAATAGCTTTGGATTCAATCGGCAACGCCTACGTGGCTGGAGAGACGAGTGCGACAAACTTTCCTCTGGCGAATCCTATCCAGCCAACATTCGGCGGAGGATTCCCCGACGGTGACGCGTTCGTTACAAAGATCAACGCCGCCGGCACGGCTTTGATCTACTCCACCTATCTCGGTGGCAGCGACAACGATGTGGCCGCGAGTATCGCTGTCGATGCGGACGGCAACGCCTACCTCACCGGCAGCACAGCTTCACCGAATTTTCCCACGGTGGCCGCTTTCCAAAGTGGCTATGGCGGCAACGGCGACGCGTTTGTGACGAAGATCAACGCAGCCGGGTCAGCGTTAACGTATTCAACCTATCTGGGCGGTGTTAACAACGATGCCGGCAATGCCATTGCAGTCGACTCATCCGCGCACGCTTATGTAGCCGGCGCCACGGTCTCGTCAAATTTTCCTCTTCTCAATTCTTTACAGAATTACGGAGGCGGCTCAGCGGATGCCTTCGTGACGAGATTCAACGTAGCCGGTACGGGCCTCGTCTATTCCACTTTTCTTGGTGGCGCCAATTCAGACCAGGCCAACGGATTGTCCCTTGACTCAGGCCTCAATGCCTATGTTGCAGGAATAACGGCTTCGACGGATTTTCCTGTCTTCAATGCGCTGCAGGGAACCAAGGCCGCTTCAGAGGATGCCTTCGTAGCGAAAATCAACGACCCGCCTCCAACATTCGCGCGTTTCTTTCCTTTGGCTTACAGCGTTACTGAAGACTGCGCTTTTGTCACGCTTACAATCAGCCGGACTGGGGACCTGAGCGGCGTAACGATGATGGATTTTGATACCGCGGACGGCAGCGCCAGACAACGCACCGATTACACGCTGGCAGGTGGCACTATTCGATTTGCGCCCGGCGAGACGAGCAAGACTATTCAGGTGCTAATTTCCGAAGATGCATATGTCGAAGGCAACGAGAACTTTACGGTTACTTTAAGTAACGCCGGCGCAGGCGTGGCTCTGGGGGGACCGGCCACTGTGACGATCGTTGATGACGACACTACAAATCCTCCCGTGGTCAATCCCATCGACGATGCGAACAACTTTGTCTGTCAGCATTATCATGACTTCCTGGCGCGCGAAGGTGATAGCGGCGGCATTGCTTTCTGGACCAACAACATTACCCAGTGCGGCGCAAATCAAAGCTGCATCAACAGCAAACGGATCGACACATCCAACGCTTTCTACTTTGAACAGGAGTTTCAGCAGACGGGGGCTTATGTTTATCGTGCCTATCGCGAGAGCTTTGGTAACAACCAGGCTTTCCCAAATCCCAATCCCGATCCGGCGTATCCGAGCGAAGAAAAGAAAGTACCGCTCTACCTGGCTTTCATGCGCGATCGGGCGCGCGTGCGCGGTGGGTCGCAACTGGCGCAGCAGCAACTGGACTTTGCCAATCGTTTTGTACAGCGTGCAGAATTCATTGCGAGGTACCCACTGACTCTGGATGGCCCGAGCTTTGTTGACACGTTGCTCGCTACGCTGGCGACTGACATCGGAGTGAATCTCGGCAGTCAGCGATCAGGGTTGATCAATCTCTACAACCATGGAACTAACACCACGTCAGGACGCGCGAATGTGATCTATCGACTGGCTGACGACAACGCGACGACGAATCCCATCAACAATCGAGCCTACATTGACGCTGAATACAATCGCGCTTTTGTATTCACTTCTTACGCTGGTTATCTGCGCCGCAACGCTGATATTCCGGGCTTCCTGTTCTGGCTGGGCCAGGTGAACGCGGCGCCCCTGCGCGACGTTCAAAGGCAACACGCCATGGTGTGTTCGTTTATTACAGCTGCCGAGTATCAGCAGCGCTTCAGCTCCGTGATAACCCACAACAATGGGGAATGCCAGTAGCGAAGAATTGTGGCGCGGCATATGAGAGGACGATCAAAATCGTCCTGACGCCACGGGCGTCCGTAAATTTTACAGCTCAGGGAATTGCGCGGGGGAAAACATTGATCGGCAGTGAGCTGCGGTGTCAGGTCTTACTTTATTGCTTCGTATTCTTTTTTAGCTTGAATCAGGATCGGCAGATCCGGGTCGGCGTCTTTCCAGAGAACAAAGAAGTCCTGGTATTCCTTGCGAGCTTTGGCCGTATCGCCGAGCAGCACAGCCGACCTCGCCAACCCAACATGGGCCATCGCGTGAAGCTGTGAAAAAATATCGACACCAGTGTGATCAATGATTGCCTGAAATTCCCCAGCAGCCTCCTTACCGGCGTGTTGCTGCAGGTAAAGACTTCCTCGAAAATAACTGCCACCGGCTCCGCTGGCGAGGCCAAAATCATAGCGACGGATGGACTCCAAAAGTGGCAGGGCTCCCTGCAGATCCCCGCGTTGCTGATGGATCACGGCTCCAATCGCGGGAGCCTGCATCATGGCAATAATCGTATCCTTCGGATAGAGCTTCAGCATCTCGTCGACTAAAGTCTGGGCGCGAGCTGTGTCATTGCACAATGCCAGCGCCAGAGCTGCAGACGGTAAGCTGACTCGGCCACGATCAAGTGCGAGCCCCTTTTGCACGTCGGCCGGCACTACTTCGCACTTACCCACTATTGCTTTGCTTAAGGCCAGCCCCGTGATCACCTGCGAGGCGTTCTCTTTACGTTCGTCCCCCATCAATCTCACTTGTTCAGTGGTGATTTCCTCGGCCTTCTTTAGTTGACCGGAAACGAGGGCCACATTTACTGTCATGCTCAGGAAATCAACTTCGACGGGCTTGCCTCTGGCCCACTGGATTTCACGATCCATGCCGGCCTGATCTTTGCGCACATAAGCTGTGACAAAGCTATTGAAGTGCACATTAACTGCTTCCGGATAAAGCTGAGCCAGTTCCTGGTTGGCTTTATCAGCTTCTTCGAAGCGTCCCAAATTGAAGAAGCTTGAAATCACGTTATCGCGGGCGGCTGTGTTACTTGGATTCAAACGCACCGCTTCAAGAGAATGCTTGAGGGCTTCATCGTAGTTCCCAAGAAACATCGAATTGAGCGCGAGATTGTTGTGAGGGATGTAATCGTTGGGATAGAGTTGTGCCCAGGTCCGCAGCACTTCCACCGCCTTATCAATCTCGCCGGTGACGTAGTTGTAATACTTTTCTGAGATGTAAAGTTTTTCTCGCTCGCTGACACGGTCGCGCAGCTCAAAAGCCTTTTGCACATATTGCTGGGCCAGATCCAGTTGCTGAGTGTTTCCATAGGATACTGCCAACCTTGCGTAGGCCATGGCGAAATTGGGATCTAACTCAGTGGCGCGCTTATAGAGCGCCCGCGATTGTGCCCCGTTGCCTTTGTCGCGTTCAACCGTAGCCATGGCGAATGCTTTCAACGCTTCCAGTGAAGAGGTTGTCGCCTGCTCAACGGGGACTTCAAATTTCTTAATGGAACTGAGAGATTCACCCAGCTTGCCCCGCATAGCTGAGGCTGCCTGGCCCAGCGAGGCCAGCACCTTTTCCTTGCTTTCAACTTCAACCTGCTCGCGCGCGAGCGACTCACCGGTGTGCGCATTAATGGCTTCAATCGTCAATACATAATGACTGCCGATCCCCGAGATCGTACCGATGAGCATCGCTTTCAGTCCCTGTCGCTCACAGATCTCCCTGGCCACTTCGCGGGTGATACGTTCGTCAGCCGGGCGCCCCATGAACTTTAAACTCTCGCGCAGGCGGTCATCGGGAAAGATATTCAGAAAAGGAGATTGGCCGAGCTGGACTGCCAGAGCCTGCTTGAGTGTGCCATCAAAAACTGCTTCGCCGGTCGTGTTTACAAAATCTGCGAGCAGGATTGTATCTTTCTCGCTGAGTGCCGAAGCTCGGTTCCTGAAAAAGTAGGTGGTTAGCGCGATAGCACCAATGACAATGAGGGCAATGACCACCGAAATCGCTTTGTGTCGTTTGATCTCGGTAACAATGTACTCAGCGCTGGACAGTCTTGGGGCAGTGGTGGAGGAATCAAGCGCAGTGATGCGGGTCCCATCCGCTGTCGGCGGCAGCTCAAGCGACTGGAAGGTCTGAGTGGCGGCAGTGGCCGAGTTGCCTGGCATGCTGGCGATCTCGCTCATCCGCTCTGGTGGGACAGAACGTTCGAGTTCGGCTTCGAATTCCAGTCGCTGCTTCAGCTTTTTGAGATCGGATCGTAACTCTCTGGCAGTTTGGTACCGCTCGCCCCGGTGCTTGCGCAGGGCTTTCATGACGATCCATTCAAACTCTGCCGGGACCTTTTGCGCATAGCGCGCCAGGGGCGCTGGTTCAGTCCGCGTAATGGCAGAAAGCACATCGGTTGCTGTCTCGGCTTCAAAGGGCACGCGACCGGCAGCCATCTCGTAAAGGACCACACCCAGACTCCAGATATCTGTGCGGGAGTCGACCGGCTTGCCGCGCGCCTGCTCCGGCGACATGTAGTGCGAGGTGCCCATCACCGTCCCCGCATCAGTGTGCACCAGGGCGCGTGTCGGGGCTTCGGTATCGGCGCCACTGGGAACTTCCGTAAGCTTCGCGAGGCCAAAATCGAGAATCTTCACATATCCATTGCGGCGCACCATGATGTTTTCCGGCTTGATATCCCGATGCACGATATGGGCTTCGTGGGCCTCCTCGAGCGCACTGGCGATCTGCATGCCGATATCCAATACTTCGATCATGTCCAGGGCGGGGCCATTAATGCGCTTGCGCAGGGTGACTCCATCGACAAACTCGGTTGCGATATAGTTGTGGCCGTCAGCCTCGCCCACTTCGTGGATGGTGAGAATGTTCGGATGATTCAGCGCCGAAGCCGCGCACGCTTCCTGCTCAAAACGGTTGAGGCGATCGCGATTGGTGGTGAACTCTGCGCCCAGCAGTTTGAGCGCGACTTTGCGACCAAGCTTGGTATCTTCGGCGAGGTAAACTTCGCCCATACCGCCCGCGCCGAGCTTGTGAAGAATGCGGTAATGAGAGATTTTTGTTGCGTCCATGTTCGTGCCCATTTCGCCGCTGAAGCCCAGCTTGAAACAGTTGGCTAGATATTACCGTAAGAACCCCGGATTAATCACCACTCGCAGCGACTTCAGCATGCGGCAAGATCCGGCGGTCCCTCATCACCATTGGGTCTTTAGAGCGCTCAGGACTCAGATTCGCGAAGCAGCAGCGCGATCAAGGCCGACTCGGTTACACCATCGATGCGCACCTGCTTCGTTTTGGAACTATCTCCCGAAATTATCCCCACCGCACTCTTGCGCACTCGGAAAGCCTTGGCCAAAACGCGAAGCAACTCCTCATTCGCTGCGCCATCGACGGGTGGGGCCGCAATCCGCACTCGCAGCTTCCCATCGTGCTCTCCCCTGATCACGCTGCGGGATGCGCGCGGCACGACCTGCACCCCGAATTCCAGCGCTTCACCTTTTTGCGAAGATCGAATCACTTCTCATCCACGTAAGAGCGTGCCCTGAATTGCTGCCTGAAACAGCCAGATAATGACGAACGCCACCAACGCGGAGATATCGAACATGCCCACTGGGGGAATAGCACGTCGCAATGGGGCGAGCAATGGTTCAGTGGTGTGGAAAAGGAAGCGCATGACGCGATTCGAATAACTGAGCATGGCCCAGGAAAAAATAATACGCGCAAAGATTAGCAGCGCATAGACAGCCAGAGCGCCATACAAAAGATGACCGACGATGCGGGCGATAGCGCCCTGCTGTACCGCTGTCAACACCCCAACCAGGGTGCCCAGGATCGCGTCGGTAAATCGCAACGCCAGGAAGCCAAGCAGGATAGCGATAAGAATTGTCACCAGCGGAGCGTACTTTGGATCCACTCGAAAGCCCCGCAAAGCCCCGCGCACCGGTACGATCAACGGATCGGTCAGGCGTCGCAATGTCACATACGTCCAACCGAAGTAGTTCAGGTTGGCGACTTCGGCCAGCAGGCGCAGAATTACGAGCGCAACGAGGAGAACGATTATCGTGACCACAATCCACAGCGCGAATAGACTCAGTCGTTCGAAGATCAGGAGGTTCATCATTGAGTTTTCCGGTCGCGTTGTCCGAAGAGCGCCGTGCCGATTCTGACCATCGTGGCGCCTTCTTCAATTGCTATCTCAAAATCGTTGGTCATTCCCATCGAGAGCTCGCCCGGAGCTTCGCCGAAGAAGCCATGTAACTGCAGTTCATCACGCAAGCGACGCAAACGCTGGAAGTAGGGTCGGGCCAGCTCTGCATCATCAAAAAAAGGCGGGATCGTCATCAGGCCCCGTAATCGCAGGTGGTCACAACTAGTAACTGCCTCAGCCAGACTGGTCAGTTCAGTTTCCGGAAGGCCCGATTTGGTTTCTTCGCCCGCGAGATCTACCTGAATGAGGATGGGCAACTCAGCCCTGCCTTCCTCTGCGCAGAGACGGTCCAGCCGTTGCGCCAACTCGATTGCGTCCACTGAATGAATCAGGTCAAAAAGTTTCACTGCCCGCCGCGCCTTGTTGGCTTGCAGGTGGCCAATCAAATGCCAGCGTGCGGCCGACCTGCCGAGCTCGACGATCTTGGGCTCGGCTTCCTGGACGCGATTTTCTCCGAGGTCAGTTGCGCCAATGCTGAGGGCATCTCTTAAAGTGCCAACCGGATGGGTCTTTGTGACCGCAATCAGGGTGACTTCTGCTGGAGCGCGGTTGGAGCGAGCGGCGCGCGAGTCGATGCGCCGGCGAATCTCAGTAAAGCGCCTACTCAATTCCATCAGATGATCTACTGCCAGACTCATAATGACGCTATCGCACGCCGGGAAGATCGCCTCAGGCTAAATGCAGCTAATGTAGCACGGCCGCCTCCGCACCAGCGTTACTGGACTAGTTCTTCCGTGGTAATCCTACACTTAAGTATAAGAATCCACCCGCTCCCATAAATTCTGGACCTGCTTGACACCCCTTGATCCGGTTCGTATATTCCCTTAGCGCGGGGATGTGGCGGAACTGGCAGACGCGCAGGTCTCAGAAGCCTGTGATGGTGACATCGTGGAGGTTCAAGTCCTCTCATCCCCACCAGTTTTTACGATAGATCGGGCATCGAGTCTCGTTTTTTGAGACTCGTTTTTTTTTTTGGCTTGAAGTGGAGGGCCAACCTAAATTGATCGCACCGACACTAATTGCCACAGAACTTTTGGGGGCGGTGTTCTCGTACTAGAACCCAATAACGTCAAGGGAGAAATATAATGGCTATAAACAGGGCTGCATTGGCTAAGACATTAAGTCGCGGGAGTGATGAGCGGTCGACCAAACGCGCCAATTTGAAGTTGGCGTCAACCGCGGACAATGGCGGCCGCGTCCGTCGGCTGGTTGATATGGCGTCGAACCTGATGCGCGAAGCTCAGACTCTGGCCCGCGACAAGTCTTTCTCCGACGAATCCATCAGTCTGAAGTCGCTTGATGTCGCGAGGGGTATTGATTTTTATGACGAGGTTCAGCGATTTGAAACCGCGCTGATTAAGCTTGCGCTTGAAGAGTCTGAAGGCAACCAGGCCAAAGCTGCCCGGCTGCTGGGATTGCGAGCTACTACTCTGAACTCAAAGATTAAGGTCTACGACATCCAGTATTAAGAGTTTGCACTCGTTATCTGCTGACAAAGCGATTGCCCTTCAACCAGAACCGCCAGGGCTTGTCGATCCAGTCTTCGGCATAATCGATTCCAATGCGCCTTCCCGACGCTATCTCGCGCGGGCTCACCTTCCTACCTGCTTCGATCCAAACCTTGTCTCCTAACAAATAAGAGCGATCGAGGCTGCGATCTATACCCATGGCTATGCAGAGCTTGCCTGGCCCACTCGTCAAATTTTTATCGGGTTGTAAGGGCCGGCGCCGGCGCATCACCTCCAGGCCTTCGACGGGTTCCAACCCGCGCACCAGGATCGCGTGGGGAATTTCAGGGACGTTTGTGACGACGTTGAACTGGTGATACATGCCATACACAAAATAGACGTAGGCGGTGCCTCCAGGTCCGTACATAGTCTCAGTCCGTTTAGTGCGACGGCCACCGAACGCATGAGAGGCGCGATCCTGTGGGCCACGATAGGCCTCGACCTCGACAATAAATCCGGAAACTCTGGTTCCATCGGCAGCCGGTACGACCAGAAGTTTTCCGAGTAACTCGCGCGCGACGGCGAGGACGTTTGCCCGCGTGTAGAACTCGCGCGGGAGTTTGGGGGATCGATTCAGTAAGGTGGGTGTCGCCGTCTTGTTCGCCATCGACATTATCGCTTGTCACCCCGGAATGTATAGAGTGCCTGGCTCATCCCCACAGCTTCCATAACATTAAGAACGTAATCACAAACCCGATTACAACAATCGAGCGGCGCACCACCACCTTTCCGATCCGCACAGCGAGGCTGGCTCCGACATACCCGCCCAGTAACGCTCCGCCTGCCATTAGCAGCGCATCCGGCCAAACCACCAGGTGCGTAAGCGAAAAGCTCAAAACGGCAATGCTGTTGATACAGATTCCGAGAAAGTTCTTAATTCCATTCGCGCGATGGATCTCATGGAGCCCGAGCAAGCCCAGGGCCGCCAGCATGAGAATGCCGTTCCCCGCCCCAAAATAGCCTCCATAAATTGCGGAAAAGAACTGAAAGACGAGAGCCCCCAGCCACCAGGAGGCCCCGGGTTGGTCCGCGATCGGTTTGAGTTGTAAGCGGCGGCTCAATCCTCCCTGACTCATGAACAAGAGCGTGGCAAACAGAATCAGAAAGGGAACCATGCGAGCAAAAGTCGGAGCGGGCGTGGCGATCAGCAACCATGCTCCTACTGCGCCTCCGAGAACACTAATCGCTCCCAACCGCACCAGCAGTTTCGAACTGTTTTCCAATTCCTTTCGATATCCAAAGAGGCCGCCGAACAGTCCCGGCCAGAGCGCAACGGTGCTGGTAGCGTTCGCTACTTTTGGATCGAGGCCAAGCCAGATGAGCACTGGAAAAGTTACCAACGTGCCTCCGCCCGCGATCGAATTGATAACACCCGCCACGAAAGCTGAGGCCACCAGGGCGAGCGCATGCAGGATTTGCAGATTCATCCGTTAAGAAACCGAAAACGCAATCAAAAGAGTTCGCATGTTAGAATGCCGCGAGTAGTTTAACCAGATAAAAAACTGGAGGAGCCCACATGGCCCAGGTATCAATACGTTCAAAACAAAATGGCCCTTATCTTGTCGAGGGTGAAATAGATCTTTTCGACACCGCTGGAAACAAGGTCGCGACCGAAAAATCTGTCATTGCGCTTTGCCGCTGCGGCGCTTCTTCAAATAAGCCTTTCTGTGACGGCACCCATAGTAGCATTGGCTTTGCAGCCGCCGAGGTTGTCAATCCAGCGAGCACCGAATAGCCAGCTGTAAATTTCTGACGTCAGTCATCGCTACCAATAATGTTCCGTCGTCTCCTTATCGCCAGCTTCAGTTCCGTCGTGCTCGTAATCCTGTCATGGGGACCAGCGCCGGGCCGGACGACTTCGGCAGTGCCGGCAAAAAAGCTGAAGCTGCGCGTGATGACCTACAACATTCACGTGGGGGTCGGAATGGATAAGAAACTGGATCTTGAGCGGATTGCCGCTGTCATCAACCAGCAGCAGCCGGATTTGGTTGGCTTGCAGGAAGTAGATCGGGGCGTCAAAAGGACGCAGGGCGTGGATGAGATTGCGGAGTTGGCGCGCCTGACTAAAATGGAGTTTGCTTTTGCGCACAACCTCGATTTTCAGGGTGGTCAATACGGAGTGGCGATTCTTTCGCGCCTTACCATCCAGAAAACTGATCACCGCATGTTCCTGAACCGGCGCGAGGGGGAACGGCGCGGCTTGCTTCGAATTGAAGTCAGCAGTGGCGGGAAACGGCTCAGCTTTGCCACTACTCATCTGGATTATCAATACGAAGATGGCCGTTTATATGAAGCCGGGCAGTTGCTTGATTTTCTCAAAGTTGAAAAGGGGCCATTAGTTTTGGTCGGCGATTTCAACCTAGACTCGAATGGAGACAGCTATAAACTGGTGGCGGCCTATTTCCGTGATGCCTGGTTGGAAACCCAGGCACAAGGGAAGGGGTACAGTTATCCGGCGGATCGGCCCGCGAAACGAATCGACTATATCTTTAGTCGCTTTGATTCCGGAGTCCGGGCCAGAAAAGCCTGGCTAGTTGAGACGCAGGCTTCGGATCACCTGCCGGTCGTTGCCGACATCGAAGTTCAATAATCCTGGGGTGGTATCAAACGCTATGACAGACGTAAGCAAATTGTCAGACGATGAAATACGCGAGCGAGTGACGAGGCTTGCCTTTGACGGTGACCAGCTGCGCTTTCGCGAGTTTCTACGGAAACTTGAGACTGGATTACCGGCCGGCACCGGCATCGCCCTTCGTGGCAGCGTGGTTACCAATGAACGTTGGGAAGATGGAAAGCCCTTTGACTCGCAAGGCAGAGGTACCAGCGATCTGGACGTCACGTTGATCGGTGCGGAGGTGATGGAGTTCTGGGACAAGGATGCCTTTTACATTCCTGCACTGCACACCAAGCCTTTGTGCGATGAAGATAGCGAAATTGCGCTCGGTATCAATACGCTGCGGGAAGAATTGCAGGAATTGGCCGCGCGTCCGGTGAATTTTCAGGCGACCGCCAACGTGATCCTGTTCGCGCGCGATGTTTTATTCAATGAGCCCTACGTCATGCTGGTTGAGCCCGGCAAGGGCACTGGCCCGGTATGAGATGGGCGCATTCGTCTGCTCCTGAACATTGCGAACATGGGTATGGCTTGATGGAGACAGGCAGGCCGCTGAAGGGTGATCCAGGCAGGGAGTCGTGATTGTTAAGCTGTTGAGCTACAACATTCGTTTCGGTGGTCGGGGGCGCGAATCCGAACTGGCCGAAGTCATTCGCAGTGTTGGTCCCGACATCGTCGTGTTCCAGGAGGCCATCGATCCGGATGTTATTTCCCGCCTTGCTGTCCTGACCGACCTTCCCATCTGGGCCGCGCGCCGCAAGCATTCCATCGGCTACATCAGCCGGCTGCCGATTGATCATCACGAATGGCACTATCCGGCCGGCGCCAAACATTCCTTTCTCGAAATCGTGATCGCCGGCAGCGAGGCTCGGATTTTCGGGTTACACCTGAGCGCCATGTTTTCCAAATGGAGCGAACAGCAACGCGCTCGTGAGATCAAAGCATTGCTCAAGAGTATTGAGCGGTATCAGGAAGGTTTCCACTTGCTGGTTGGCGACTTTAATACTCTAGCGCCCGGAGAGGTGCTTGACGTACGTCGCATGCCGCGTTGGATCCGGGCCCTGGTCTGGCTGAGCGGGCGAGATATTCAGCGAGAAACGATCGGGATTGTGAGCAAGGCGAAATATGCTGACGGGTATCGCCATTTGCATCCTGAAGTGAAAGGTTACAGCTTTCCCGTCTGGGATCCTCATCTGCGGCTCGACTACATCTTTCTCCCTGAAAGATTTGCTCAAAGGCTATTGAGTTGTGAAGTCATCGATCAGCCTGAGACGGCTGCGCGGGCTTCCGATCATTTTCCTCTGTTGGCGGAAATCGAGTGGAAGTGAGATCTTAAAACATCCACAGATGACGCAGCCTACGCAGACGCAAAAACAAAAGTGACTAAAATAGATCCGGGGGATCTTTGAACTTGTGCTTTGTTTTTCGGCATCGGCTCTCGAGTTCGTGAAGTAATTCTTCGGCTTCGTTAGGTTGTAAAGAAGTTCCAAGCCCCATACGCGGAACAAAGTCCAAAGTCCAAAGTCCAAAGTCCAAAGTCCAAAGTCCAAAGCTCAAAGCTCAAAGCTCAAAGTATAAAGCTCATTCCCCAATCACTTCGCCGGCAAACTGATCGTCACTTCCAAACCACCGGTCGCAGCATTGAATGCTTCTACTCGGCCGCCATGCAAGCGCACCGCGCGTGAGGCTATTGCCAGACCCAAACCACTGCCGCCTGATTCCCGGTCGCGCGCATCCTCGGTGCGGTAGAAGGGATGAAAGATTTTCTCCATCGCCTCTTCGGGTACACCCTGCCCGTGATCGCGAACTATGATAATCGCCGAATTCTCGCTGCCATTCTGGAATTTTAGAGCTACTTCGACTTCAGTTTCTTCGGCGGTGTAGCGCACCGCGTTTCGGATAACGTTCTCTACGGCACTCCGTAACAGCTCTTCAGTTCCGCTGGTCGAGCATTCATCGCAGGAAACTACGCGCACTGAGCGATTGCGGCTGCGAGCTTCGAAATCAGCGTCGTCGGCCACTTCACGAACGAGTTGTGCCAGATCAACCTCGGTTCGCTGCAATCCGTCAGTGCCACTTTCGAGGCGGGTCAGCTTCAACAGGTGCCCAATCATCTCGTTCAAAGTTTCGGCTTCGTGTTCGATGCGATCCAGAGCCCCCCGTGCATCGATGCCAGCGCGTTTGCGGGCCAGTTCCAAAGCCACACTCATACGCGCCAAGGGCGAACGCAGCTCGTGCGAAATGTCACCCAGCAGCCGGTGTTGTGCGGCGACCATGGACTGGAGGCGCCCGGCCATCGTATTGAAATCGCTGCCGAGATCCCCCAGTTCGTCGCGTCGCCTGACCAGCCGGTTGCTGGCCCTGGCGGCCAGATTGCCATCCGCAAGCTCGTGCGCCGTGCCTCTCAACTTACGAATTGGCGTTGTCAGGTACTTAGCCAGGCCATAACAAAAAAGTCCGCCAGTCAGCAGCACGGCCAGCAGCCGCAGTGCCTGAGTTCGCAGGTTTACGCTCAACGGAGCCCGAGCGATTCGCGACACGAAGATATAATGATGATTTTGAGGGGTCGCGATCTGCTGGGCTACTACCAGTGAGGTGGCTGAGACATTGAACTGAGTAAGGCCCGTCTTCGTGGTCTTGGCAGCCAGTTCCTTCCAGCCGCTCGGCACTTCTCGACCTGACAACTCTGCACCCTGATCGTTCATGAGCACCGATGAAATGCCGTCGCTCTCTTCGAATTGATTTAGATAGCTGGCGAGACCGGCCTGTCCGGCGCGTTCATAAGTCTCCGCTGATTTTTGGGCGCTGGAACCAACCATACTCAGATCGCGCCAGGGACGGTTCGATCGTTCGGGTCTCGTAGCCGCGACCGAAAGAAAGAGCGCGACATTGGCGACGATCATTCCCAGCCAGAACCAGATGAAAATTTTTAGAAATAAACTACGGATTCGCATTAGGATTTTATTTCCCGCCGGCGTAAATGTAACCGACGCCGCGAATGGTCTTGATGCGCTCAAAGCCGTTTAGCTGATGCCCGAGTTTCTTGCGCAGGTTGCTGACATGCATATCGATACTGCGATCAAAAGGCGAGAGCTCGCGGCCAAGCACTTCCTTTACCAGATCCTCACGCCTGGCAATCTGTCCCGCTACGCGCAATAATTTTTCAAGCAGGTCGTATTCAACGACGGTCAACTCAATTCTTTCACCGGCCCTCAGCACCGTGCGCGTCCCGGTATCGAGTTCGAGGTCGCCCACCGAAAGAGTTTCCGGCAGGCCGCTCGTCTCTTCTCCGGGTTGGGTGCGTCGCAGAATCGCTCTAATCCGTGCCACCAGTTCCCGTGGATTGAAAGGCTTGGAGAGATAATCGTCCGCTCCGATCTCCAGGCCCACGATTCGATCGATGTCGTCGCCGCGCGCTGTCAACATCAGGACCGGAATCCTTGACTTGGATCTGATTCGTCGCAATACATCGAAACCGTTCATTCCCGGCAGCATGACGTCCAGAATGATCAGCGCATGATCGTTTGCCAGCGCGCGATTGATACCGCGCTCGCCATTGTGTGCGGCCTCGACCTCATAACCTTCCGGACCCAGATATTCCTGGACCAGCTCACATAGGCCTACATCGTCATCAATTACCAGCAAACGTTCCATATGGGATTCAAATAATAGCAACGAGCATTCGTGTAAGTTCTCGTCTTCGGCTTCCCAGCCATTCTAACTCACAGCGTTTGGCGTCACTGTAAAGAAATGTCAAGCAGGAAACCGGGACTGCTGACAAAACTTTACATTGCATTGACAGACTATTTACCCCCAATTCGCCTACAATGCCGCGGTCAAGCGGGACTGTAGAAGCGAATTGTATTGGCCTACCGAAAGACTGGAATTTTTGAGGGAGATGCTCTGGAATGGGAAGATTGTCATTAATTATGGTCTTGTGTGCGGCAACGGCGCTCGCGCAGCAGAACAACGGCAGCTTGCGGGGTCAGATTCTGGATGAGTTTGGCGGCGCCATCGTGGGCGCGAGTGTAGTTGTTATCGACGCCAAAGGCGCGCAGCACACTGCCACCACGAATGATCAGGGAATGTACGTTGTCAACAGCCTGCCCGCTGGCCGGTACACCGTTCGCGTCGCGACACCAGGATTTGCGTCCTACGAGAACGCGGAAGTAGCAGTGACAGCCGGACGTGGGAATGAACCTCTCAACATTATTCTGAAGGTTACCATTGAAGAGCAGAAGGTCACGATTGAAAGCGACGATCGGACGCTCAGCACCGATGCTGAAAATAATGCCGGCGCTGTTGTCCTGAAAGGCACCGATCTGGACGCCCTGCCGGACGATCCCGATGACCTGGCAGCTGCGCTGCAAGCGCTGGCCGGTCCCTCGGCTGGACCGAATGGCGGGCAGATTTTTATCGACGGATTCACCGGAGGACGATTGCCATCCCTGGCCTCTATTCGAGAGATTCGCATCAACTCAAATCCCTTTTCGGCTGAGTACGACCGCCTCGGTATGGGTCGTATCGAAATTCTAACAAAGCCAGGTACCGATCGATTTCGCGGCCAAGCCTCCTTTAATTTCAATAACCAATCATTGAATTCTCGAAATCCATTTGCGCCGGAGCGACCGCCGTATTTGCAGCGGCAGTTTGGCGGCAACCTTAGTGGTCCAATCTCGGCCAAGAAGTCTTCTTTCTTCGTTGATTTTGAGAAACGCGATATCAACGATGACGCGCTGATTGTAGCGACGATACTGGATCCGAACTTGAATCCGGTGAATTTCAACCAAACAGTACCTACTCCAAACAGACGGTTCTCTTTTAGCCCCAGGGTTGATTATCAGCTGAACGCAAATAACACGTTGGTGGCTCGTTATTCGTACGAACACTCAACCCGTATCGGTGGCGTGGGCGGCTATTCTCTGGCGACGCAGCAGTTTTCCAGCGACAGCACTGAACACCAGATCCAATTAACCGAGACCGCAGTTATCAACAAGAAGATCGTGAACGAGACTCGTTTTCAATTCTCACATGAAGTCTCAGGTCAAAACTCCACGAATAATGTTGCAACCATCAGAGTGCAGGACGCATTCACCGGTGGCGGCTCCCAGGTTGGACTGACGAGCAATGTTCAGAATCGGTGGGAGTTGCAAAACAATACTTCCCTGACAAAGGGCAATCATTCGCTGAAAGCGGGCCTGCGACTGCGACATATAAATATTTCCGACACATCGCCTTCAAATTTTGGCGGCAGCTTTACGTTTACCAGTATTGGCGCCTATCGAACGACTTTGCTGGGCCAGCAGCAGGGGCTGACTCCGGCGCAAATTCGCGCGCTCGGTGGCGGTGCCAGTCAATTCACCATTAGCGCGGGGAATCCGAGAACAACCGTTAGCCAGCTCGACCTGGGCGGCTACATCCAGGATGACTGGAAATTGCGCAAGAATCTCACTGTCAATTTCGGATTACGCTATGAGAATCAGACCAATGTGAGCAGCGATCTAAACTTCGCTCCACGGGTTGGCTTTGCCTGGTCGCCCGGCAGCGGTCCCAAATACAAGACAGTCGTGCGCGGAGGTGTAGGCATTTTTTATGAACGCCTCGGCGAGAATCTGACGCTAACAGCTAACCGGCTCAACGGGATAAACCAGCAGCAGTTTATTGTGATGAATCCTGATTTCTTTCCTGTCGTGCCGTCCCTGGCCACTCTGAATGCGAGTACCGCGCCGGTGACGATTTACCAACTCGCAAACGATCTACGCGCGCCCTATACAATTCAGTCGGTCGTCAGCGTTGAGCGCCAATTGCCACAGAACCTGGTCGCGTCGGTCAGCTACGTCGCAGCGCGCACTGAACATGTGCTCCGTTCGCGTGCCATCAACGCGCCCTTGCCGGTCACGGGATTGCGACCGCTGAACACAAATAACAACCTGTTTGCATATGAGTCGTCCGGGCATTTCAATCAGAATCAGTTGATAGCCACGCTGCGAGGGCCACTGGGTCGTCGCGGGAACTTCAACGCTTTTTATGTTTTTGCCAAAGCCAGGAGCGATACCGACGGAGCCGGGACGTTCCCGGCTAACTCCTACGATTTGAGTGGCGAGTATGGCCGTGCTTCGCGAGACGTGCGCCACCGCATGGTACTTACGGGATCGTACCGTATGCCCTGGAACATCAGCTTGAACCCTTTTGTGATTGTCTCGTCCGGACAACCATTCAACATTACCGTGGGCCGCGATCTTAATCGGGACACTCTTTACAATGATCGTCCGGCGTTTGCGACCGACCTGACCAAGCCAGGGGTCATTTTCTCCCAATGGGGGGCCTTTGATCCGAATCCAGTTGCCGGCGCTCAAATCATTCCGCGCAATTTCGGGAGCGGCCCGGGTTCGCTGACCACGAATTTGCGCATCAGCAAGAGCTTCGGTTTTGGAAAAGAACCCGCATCAGCAAATCAGAATCGGCGCGGCGGGCAGGGAAGCGAAGGCGGCGGACGGACCGGCGGCTCTGGCTTTCCCGGCATGGCCGGCGGCGGCGGGCCTCGTGGCGGTGGTCGCGATGGCGGTTTTGGGGGCGGAGGTTTTGGCGGTGGCGGCGACAACAGCAAGCGCTATAATTTGACCCTTGGCCTTAACTTTCAAAACATTTTGAATCATACGAACCTGGGCAATCCGGTGGGAAATCTTAGTTCACCGTTCTTTGGAATTTCGACCGGCAGCGGTGGAAACTTCGGCGGCTTTGGCGGCGGCGGTAGTTCCTGCGCCGGAGCCTGCAATCGTCGCATCGACGCTTCTGTCCGCTTTAGCTTTTAACTGAACCAATCGCAGGATGGCGCAGGTCTCCCCAGACCTAAATAGAGCTGGCGGGTTGCAGCAGGCAGCCCGCCATTATTTTTTCTTCCGGCCCGACTTTGCAATGTCATCCTCGTCCAAATGAAAACTGTGTAACATCCGATGTGCCATGGGTGCGAGCACGATTCCCAGGATGCCAATAAACACTACGCCACTGAAAAGGGCGTAGAGAGATGCGAAGACTTTGGCACCGTCCGTATGCAGTTCCTTTATCGGACCCATGCCACCCAGAATCATCGATGCTTCGAGCAACGAGTCGATCCACTCGAATCCCGCCAGCCAGTGATAGCCCGCGATTCCCAGGAACAGGCAAACTCCTATCAGGAGCGAGGCTACGAGCAGTGACTCGACTATGCGCCGGATAAAAACTGGCAGCGGTGCCAGCTTGTCAGTTCTTCTTTCAAATCGTCGCATATTGATTCCTTTGTATTAGTTCAGAGCATTAAACGGTCTCGCTGTGTTGATATGAAATGGCAGGCAAGCAACGGGCACGGGATGTGTTCGCAATCGGGGCACATGCGGATTGTAACGTCAAAATAACCGTTGACAACCCAAAGTGCTGTGCGCGAATCTTAAACTGGCCGCCGCCCAGAGCGGATAATCCCTCGAGTAAGAGAAATTAATGAAAAAAGTTTTTGTTTTCATAGCAGTTGTAGTCACGGCTTCCTCAGTTCATTCTATCCAGGCTCAATCAAATACGACTGCGCCCGTGGAGACGAGATCGCGAGCAGTCCAACTGCCTGCGGGCTCCACCCGCGACCTGGATTCAGAAGCAGTTAAACCGAGCGGGGAAGTTAGGCCGGTTGCTGCCCCGCTAATCCAAAAACAACCGATTGTTCTGCGGGCGCTGTCACCCTCAATAATTCACACGCGCATTACTGAAGCTGAACGCCTGTTCAAGTCCAGGCCGCGCCTGACAGCGTCGAGTTCGACACCGATCGATGTAGTCACGATTGCTCTGCTCGACCAAGCTACCTCTCATGTGCATCTGTTGAGTCTTTCCAAGCTGACCTTCCTGACTAAAAATGCCGAGCAGACGATGACGACCTCGCTGGGAACCGCCGTGACAGTCCGCGTGCTGCGCGCCAACGGGGTGAACACAGCCGTCACGGTGTTTGATGCCAATGGGCAGCAACTCATGCCCCTCGTAATTGAGTATCCGATCGAAAGGGGCGGAGCGTTTAAGGAGCTCGCCTATTACACCTCGGCCCATCCTGCTTTGCTTTCTCCGGACCTAACCAGATCGGGACAGACCTATGTTCGTTCGATGATCGACCTCGCCGCGCAACGTCTGCGCGAGAAAGGCACGTTCATAGCTCCCAATATCATTGACGTCGCCGAACGGCTTTGCCTGGTTGAGCACGTCGACCACGATCGCTTTCGTAACGAGAATCGAAAGGCGCTCTTTGATGAAATCTTTTCGTTGTATGCACTGAACGAAGTTGACACATACCGCTACTCAGTTAGTGTTGCCGGCGCGGGAGGCATGGTGCAGATGATTCCCTGGGCCTATAACCTGGTGCGCCAACGGCATCCGGGAGTTGGTCTGATGCCTGATTTTGTAACCGGCATGCGCAACCACCCAAATGCGTTGCAGGCGATGCTGCTTTACATGCAGGACACCTGGAACGACCTTTCCGCCAGCGAGGATGTGCAGCTGGCATTGGTAGGCAAGATCGCGACGCCTCAGGAATTGTTAGCTGCTGGCTACAACTCGAATGCGGCAAAGCTACCGGGGTATATTCGGCGTGGTGGCAGTGGCTGGCGGACTCTGATTCCTCGCGAGACACAAATGTATTTGCAAATCTACAAATCGGTAGATGGTCTCATCCCGATGAAGCCACGAACCATCACCTCGACCTTATCGAAAATTGAGTAACTGGGATTAAAGGAATAGTTTTAGAGGGCGGATCCGCAGGGTCCGCCTTTTTCACTGCTTCCCGACGCCTCGGATTCAAATGCTCATTTCACTCCGCGCAATATAGGGAAGTCCCTCCGCGTGAGCTGGGGGAAGTCTCACTTCAACCTACCGGCGGAGCCTTCGAAGCGAAATTGAGAATCCCCCGCTTCAGCTGGGGAAGTTTCAGGTTCAACCTCCAGTATGGAAAATGGCTCGCCGGCGCCCGCGTAGGCTGTGATTGAAGAAACCCGCAGCACCTCCGGCAAAAATTTTATCCTCCAGCCTCACTTGAGAAAGTAATTGTGATCTGACGGAACTGCTGGCAAAATCACATACGCCTTATTTCAACTAAAAACGACGCTTAACCAGGACGCATCAATCATGAATATTTCGCGCCGACTGCTAACAACTATTTGCCTTGGTCTTTCTTTGTTACTCGTCATTATTGTTACCGTCGAACTAAGGAGCAGCGCTGCCTCCAGGAATGAGCCGGCAGCCCAAAAGGAAAAGACGATTGGCGACGTCCAGAAAAATATCAAAGTCCTGAATGACATGCCCCAGTCGCAACTAATTCCCATGATGAATCTGATGGCCGGTTCGTTGGGCGTCAAATGCATTTACTGTCATGTGAATAAAGATGGTCAGTGGGACTTTGCTGCCGATGACAAGCCGGAAAAGAACAGCGCGCGCGAAATGATCACGATGACCCTGAATATCAACAAGACTACCTTTAAGGGTGCAACTGAAGTCAGTTGCGTGACTTGTCACCATGGCCGGACACACCCCTTAAGCGTGCTTGAACTTCCTGTTCCCGAACCCGCGCCACGTCCAGGACCGGGGACACCGGCCGCAGCAGCCGGCGCCCAGCCTACCGCTGATGACATTCTGAACAAGTACACCAATGCCATCGGTGGCGCAGCTGCAATCGACAAGTTGAAAACACGCGTCATGAAGGGCAATTACACCCTCGCCGGCGGCGCTACCGGAAGTTTTGAAATTAATCAAACCGCACCCGATAAAGTGTACGCCACCCGCAGCACCCAACAAGGGACTATCGAACAGGGTTTTAATGGCCTCGCGGGGTGGAGCAAAGATGGGCACGGCGTCACCGAACTGCACCCGGACCAACTGAACGAGCTGAAACTGGAGTATCAATTCTTCCGCGATCTGAAGCTCAGAGAACAGTACACACGAATCAACCTGCGACGTGACAAGCTCAATGGGCGTGACGTTTTTGTGGTTAGCGGCGCCCGCCCGGATAAGCGACGCGAGAGATTGTATTTCGATGCCGAGTCAGGGCTGTTGCTGCGCCGGCTTGGCTTTACTGAAACGCCGCTGGGAATTCTTCCCGATCAAACTGATTTTGAAGACTATCGCGAGGTGGATGGCGTCAAAGTTCCGTTCACGGTTACGAGCGCGATCGTGGGAGGCTATTCAACGGCTTCCCGAAAGTTTACCGAGATTAAATTCAATGTCCCGGTGGACGACTCAAGGTTCAATAAGCCGGCGACTGCAGCTAAGCCCTAGACTGCTCCTGATTCAGAGCTGTGCCGAAGTCAAGGCAGCATAGAAAGCCCGCCTTCGACGAAACTCACCCGCTATATTTCAGGCTGCCGGGAACGGAGGCCAGTGATGGCGAGTCGTTCTCTTCAAGGGGTAGCGGCCTGGTGGCGTCAGCATACTGGAGCTTGTAGAGTTTCCAATACAATCCACGCACAGCCAGCAGTTCCTGATGTGTGCCCTGTTCCCGAATCTCGCCGTGATGTAGCACGATAATTCGATCCGCTCGTTGCACGGTTGAGAGACGATGGGCTACGACGATTGAAGTCCGGTCGCGCATTACGCGTTCAATGGCCTGCTGTATGAGTTGCTCGGTTTCTGTATCGATCGAACTGGTAGCTTCGTCAAGAATCAGCAGCGCAGGATCAAAGGCCAACGCGCGGGCAAACGAGATTAATTGCTTTTGCCCAACCGACAGACCGGCGCCGCGCTCCCTGACCTCACTCTGGTACCCCCCGCGCAGGCGCTGGATGAAGCGGTCAGCATGAACTTCATGGGCGGCCCATTGGACGCGCTCTTCGGTTATGTCTTCACGACCCAGCCGAATGTTACCCGCCACCGTCCCGCTAAAAAGAAACACGTCCTGCAAAACCACTGCAAAATTCTTTCGCAGCGACGGCAGTTCCCAGTCGCGAATGTCTACTCCGTCCAGCAGAATCCGTCCCCGCTGCACGTCGTAAAAGCGCATCAGTAAATTGGTGATCGTGGTTTTACCGGAACCGGTATGTCCCACCAGTGCCACTGATTGTCCAAAATCAACGGTGAAGGAAACGTCTTTGAGAACCCAATCTTCGTCTTTGTAGGCGAACCACACGTTCTCAAATTCAATCTTTCCCGCCGCGCGGCCGCTCTTCAAGGGCTGGTCCGGTGAAGTGATGGCGATGGGCAGGTCGAGCGTCTTAAAGATACGATGCGAGGCGACCACCGCGGCCTGCAGGACGTTGTACTTATCAGAAATATCGCGGATCGGTTGAAAGAGAAAACCCGAATACTGAATAAAAGCCACTAGAGCGCCAAGACTTAAAGCATGGCTCATGACGCGATAGCCGCCAAACCAGATAATTAAAGCGATACCCACCGCGCCAATAAAATCCACCAGGGGGAAAAAGACCGCGTAGTAATAAATGGTATCGATATTAGCTTTTCGATGGTCGTCATTGATCTCGGCAAACCGTCGCACCGACTTCTCCTCGGCGTTAAAGATTTGCACGGTCTGCGCACCCGCGAAATGTTCCTGCAGAAAAGCGTTGATGCGCGCGACTCTCGTGCGCACGAGGTCATAGCCGCGGCGCGCGCCTTTGCGAAACCAGGTCGTCGCCGCCCACAACATCGGAATGGTCAACAGCGTGACCAGCGTCAGCTGCGGATCCATCCAAAGCATGACTCCGATGATCGCTACGATCATCACCAAATCTCCCAGCACATCTGTGACGCCGGAAGTAAACAATTCGTTGAGAGCGTCTACATCGCTGGTGAGCCGGGTCATGATGCGTCCCACCGGATTGCGATCGTAATACGCTACTTCCTGATGCTGTAGTTTTGCGTAGAGCTGTTTTCGCAGATCAAACATAACGTACTGACCTACGGTGTTGATGAAGATGGCCTGCAGGTAGGCAAAGACGAAGCGCAGAAATTGCACTCCGGCGAATAGCCCTACCAGCAACAGCAGCCCCTCGGTTTTCTTCGGAATGATGTGCCAGTCAATTGCGTACTGCGTGAATTTCGGTTGCAGCACTCCCAAAAGATTCAGACCCAGAGTAAGCAACAGCGCGGGAATAAGTGAGCGCAGATAAGGCCGCAGATAACGAAACAGGCGACGCGCTATTTGCCAATCGTAGGTCTTACCAATGGCCTCTTCTTCATGAAATTGTTTGACAGCAGTTGACATGAAATCTTACGAGGTTCCCCCTTCGATAGGGATTTTTGGACTGGCGGCTACTAATTGATCCCGCCTCGGAACATGAAGTATGAAACCGAAAGCAGCAAGCGCGAACAGCGCGTAATAATATCTCCCGCCGAATCGGATATGCTGGACCATGCCAAGCAAAGCGCTCGCCTCGCAGAGCGCAAACGAGATGATGAGAGCCTGCTGAACCAGGCGAACATCCTGCTTCTGGATCGACTGGGCCAGTAAACTACGTTTGATCACAAAGGAAGCCAGGACACAGAGAGTGGCGACGGCGGCAAAGCCAATCACAACGGTATTATCCGCACTGCTGGCTTCGGAGGTCTCCGGCCCCAGAAACGAAGTTACGACGAACAACACTCCAAGATTCATCAGCAGGATGAACCAAAGGAACATCAGCGTGCGGTAGCGTTTATCGATATCGATGACCATATTCGTTCCTAATCAGACTGCCGCCAACTCTTCTTCAAGCAATTGTCTTTCGTACAGAGCAGCGTACTCACCGCCCAGTGCGAGTAATTCATCATGAGTACCGCGCTCGATGATTCGGCCGTCGTCAAGTACGCAAATCACATCCGCGTTTCTGATGGTTGAGATGCGATGCGAGACGATCAGGCTCGTGCGGTTAAGCATCACTTCGCGCAGCCGTGCGAGAATCTTTTCTTCAGTGAAAGTGTCGACCGAGGACAAAGCATCGTCGAGGATTAGTATGCGAGGATCTCGCGCGATCGCTCGAGCAATCGCAGTACGCTGCTTTTGCCCGCCCGAAAGAGTGATACCGCGCTCTCCTACCAGGGTGTTAAATCCGTCGGGGAAGCCACTGATGTCTTCCGAGAGCCCGGCAATGTCGGCGGCGCGTTCGATCTCATGCAATTCTGCGTGGTCCACTCCAAAGGCAATGTTACCCGCCAGCGAATCGCTGAAGAGAAACGTTTCCTGGGGCACATAGCCGATGCTGGCCCGCAGTTGCGTGAGCGGATAATTACGGACCGGGATACCATCAATCAAAACCGTACCGGCGGGGGCTTCCAGTATGCGCGGAATCAAATTTACGACAGTTGATTTCCCGCTGCCGGTTCGTCCGACGAAGGCGACCGTCTGGCCCGCCGGAATCGTCAGGTTGATGTCCTGCAGCACCGGTTCATCCCCGCCCCGGTGCGTCAGCGTCAAATTGCGAAACTCGATCGCACCAGCGATGGGCGGTTGTGGCACGACATTGGGAAGATCTGTAATCGCCGGTTTGATGGCCAAGATCGCATGCAGTCGTTTGAGACTTGCTGTCCCGCGCTGGTAGAGATTGACGACATAACCGAGCGCGATGAGCGGCCAAATCAAGCGCGTCAAATACATGTTGAAGACCGCGAAGTCGCCTATCGACATCTCGCCACGGACAGCCAGGGGAACTCCCACCCAAACGATCAGGACAAAGCCGATACCGATCAGAAAAGTCATCAGTGGCCGCATCAAGGCGTCAATCCGGACCAGACTGAGATTGCGCTCTGCGTATTGCCTGTTGAGGTTCTCAAACTGCGCCATCTCCGCATCTTCCTGTGCATAAGCCCTGATCACGCGCACGCCGGTAAAGTTCTCCTGAGCGCGTACCGTGATTTGGGAAAAGAAATCCTGGATCTTTTCAAATCGTATGTGTACCTGCTGGCCGAAGAATTTAACCGTCAACGAAACCAGTGGCATAGTGGTGAAGAGCAGCAGAGTCAATCTCCAGTTGAGGCGGAACATGAGCGGCAGGATTAGGATCACGACGAAGACAGTCTGCATCGTATACATGATCATCGGACCGGCCAGCTGGCGCACTGCGGAAAGATCGTTTGTGGCTCGCGCCATCAGATCACCGGTGCGATGGTCATGAAAAAATGAGAGCGGCTGATCCACCAGGTGCGTGTAAAAATCCTGACGCAGGTCGTACTCAACATGGCGCGACATGCCAATGAGGATGCGGCGTTGCAGGAAAAGGAAAGCGCCGCTTACGAAACTGGCCCCCAACACCTTCCCAGCCGAAAACGTAAGCCGGGACCAGCTAATCTGAGTCCAATTCTCATCGATCGCATGACCGACAATGATGGGAATTGTCAGGTTAAAGATGATGCCGGCAAGAATGCACAAGATGCCGGCAATCAACGAGGTTTTATAAGGCAGAAAGTATCTGGCAAATTTTCGCAGGTCGTTCATTGGCGAGCAGGCACAAGGCTCCGCAACCTCCTCTGAAAAAGAAGGACTATGATGCGCGATTTTTGGCGCGGATGCCAGATGCCAGCAATGGCGGAGACTGCGGGCGAAGGGAAGAGCGCGAAATGTCAACCGTAAAATAAAGCAGGTGATGGAAAATCGTGATTGCGCGGCGTCGAGTTTTACCGGACGACTAGTGAGTGATCGTTTTGAGGTCCCTTTGTTCGTCCACCGGCAACAGCAACAGAGAGTTACCGAGTATCTTCGCTGGAAGGCAAACCTTATTTCGCCCGGTGCGCTTGGCCTTATAGAGGGCGCGGTCAGCGAGCAATACCAGGCTTTCCCGTGATGATGCGTGATCCGGAAAGGAAGCAATACCCAGCGAAGCCGACAGGGTAGTCGACCCCGGCAAGGCAATCTGAGCAATGCATAGGCGCAACCGCTCTGCGATTACCAGGGCGCCCACGGTATCTGCCTGAGGCAGGATGATGGCAAACTCGTCGCCCCCATAACGCGCCTGGGTGTCTACCCCGCGGAGCTCACGCCGCAGACTCTCCGCGATCATCCGCAAGGCATTGTCTCCACCTTCATGACCCAGGCGGTCGTTGATCTGTTTTAGGTTATCGAGATCAAGCATGATCACTGAGAGCGGTTGACGCGTCCTGGTCGCAAATTGCAAATCCCTTTCCAGCTGCATCTCGAAAGCGCGCCGGTTATGGCAACCTGTCAAGCCGTCCGTGAGGGCCTGTTGCTGTAGTTGCATGAAAAGATCGGCCTGGTTAATAGCGACGGATACCTGGTCAGCTACCGTATGCATTAACAGCAGTTCAGTTTCGGTCCAGCAACGCGAACTATCATGAGAACGAACCAGCAACATGCCGATCAGCCGGCCCTGGTGATTCAAAGGCACTGCGGCGCGCGGCTGGATGGTTTCCAGGTCATCTTCATTGCAGACAATTTGGGCCTCAGAGGAGTTCGTTAGCTCCATTTCCAGCGTTTCAAGATCCTCCATCAACGCCGACTCTTCAAGAGCATCTTTCCTGACGCCGGGGTTCAGATAAAACTTTGTGCTCGGTCCCTCACTTCTTTGTCTGGTCACACGTAGACCACACGAGCTGGCATTTAGAACTCGTCCAACTTCGGTAGCCGCGGTTTCCAGAATGCTGTCAAGATTTAGGGAGTTACGGACCGCAGTAGCAATTCTGTTAACGGCAATTTCGCGCTCGATTTGAGACTGCAGGAGTTGCGCGAGCTTGGTGGTAACACTGAGGGTTAATTGCAGCGAAGTGGCCTTGGGCATCGACTCGCGCACTGCGTCGGCGAACTGTGAGCGCTGTTCGGGAAACTCCGCTGCAAAGCGCGCCATTAAATACTCGAGCGCCGAATACACGACGTCAGGTTCAAATGTCCAAATCACTTCCGAGGCTAATAAGTTGGACCCTTCTTCATGGTCGTCTGGCGGCGAGGCGACCAGGGCAGAAAAACGCGCGTCGGCAATCACCAAGAAGCGTCCGTTGGGGCGAGACTCCGAAGTAAGCTCGAGTACGACAGTTTGAGAATGCTCTTGCGCGTCGAGTGCCGCGGTGATCGACTCCGCTGACCCAGCCAGAATAAATATGCTTTGGGCTGTCTGGCCCAGCCTTCGCAAACGACTCTGTTCTCCAGCGTTGCGTTTGGTACCGACCGGAAGGCTTTCCACAACGAGTGCGGATAGTCTGTTCTCGAGGACCACGTCCTCCAAAAACCGATGGAGCTGCGAGATTGTGTGCTCAGCACAGCGGACAGGCGTCAACTGGCGGGGGTGTTGGGCTAACAATGAATCATAAAGTGAATACATAAACTCTTAGAGAGTCCGAGGAGGTAAATCAACTGAGACTTGACAGTACGGGAGGAGCCGCGGAGACTCCGTTGAGGACAAGTCAGTTTGGCACAGCATCAACATTGTTGTCCACGAAAATCAAGGCTATTATGCGCATCGCCGCGAGCCGCGTTACCAGTGAAAACATTCTCACGTTTGGAGCCTGGTATAGGTGCTAAGTGCCACAGCAGCGAGGTTTCCCGTGTCATCATGCACTTCTGCAGAAAGCGTAAGAAGGCGCCGCCCTGCTCGCAAAACCAACGCGCGGCAAGTGGCAAATCCCTCGGTGACGGGCCTGAGGTAATGGACATTGAGATCGACAGTGGTGAACCTCTCCGGCTTGGTGAGTTGGGAAACAATCGCAAAGGCGGTGGCGGTGTCGATTAAAGAGGCCATTGCACCGCCGTGCATCAGTCCCTGGTTTTGTATGAGCTCAGGCCGCACTTTAAGCCTCAGTGTTACCGATCCATGTGTGGCGGCGACCAGTTCGATGCCGAGGAACAGTGCGAAGGGAACCTGACGCAGCACTGAGCGCAGGTGCTCGATATCTTCTCCGGTGGCGTCTTCAGGCACGATAACCCTCGCCAGGTTGTGATGGTTCTACGATCACGGCGGTGCCATAGCAGAGCACTTCGGTAACACCGGCAGCGAGTTCGGTGGTGTCGTAGCGAGCTCCAATGACCGCATTGGCACCTATCTCAGTGGCGTGCTGGATCATGATGTCAAAGGCATCCGCGCGGGTTTGCTCACAGAGGCTGGTCCACACGGTGATGTTGCCGCCGACAACCATTTGCAGCGTAGCTCCCAACGTCGCAAATATGTTTCGCGACCGCACCACGATGCCGCGAACAACCCCAAGGTTTTGCATCACCTTATAATTGGGAAGTTCGAAGGCAGTAGTCACCATGCCATGTGATACCGAATATTGCGGGGGGCTGACTGCGTAAGGCGTCTTTCGCTGCACGGGATTGTTACTCATTTTTTTGTCCTTGCTGAAGATTGTTTCCTGAACAAAGTCGCGCGTGATGACTTTGAATTAGACCGGGGATTCCAAAGATACTTGGTGAGGTCACAGCGACCTCGTTCGTCAAACTGGATGCCCTCGCGCTCAAGCATAAGTTGTTGTTTGTTGGCCGGCAAAAGCAAGCCTCCGGTTGAGCAGGCACCCTGCGCATTGATTACCCGATGCCACGGCAAGTCACCTTCCGATGAGTGCATCACGAAGCCCACGGTTCGAGGTGTGTAGCCCTGGCCCAGGATTGCCGCTACCTGGCCATAAGTCATTACGCGGCCGCTGGGAATTCGTCGCACGAGCTTGAACACACGTTCACGATATTTGGGATCCATCGTCGCAGGCGCTCACGAGTTCAGGTCAAGCCGCGCAATACTACTCGGGCTGGTGCGCCATCACCGCTGCCGCCGCCTATTTTTATTGGCAGGCAGATCAGTTCATAAAGTCCTGCGCTGACTTCGCGCAAGTCGAGACCTTCGACAATGATCACACCTGCCGAAAGCAACGCCTCATGGGTTGCATAGTTCACGGGTTGAAACCGCTCGACCGATAAGTAATCAATTCCTACCAATCTAATATTGCGTTCGACCAGACTTAGTGCCGCCGCCGGTGAGAGGTAGGTATAGTCAGTGTGGAATTGGCCCATAGGTTCGTTCCAGAAGGCTGAGTTCCGGGTCTTGAAGAGCACCCGGCTGGCGCCAGGGGGGACAAAGTCTTCGACATGAGAGTCATTGATCTCGATGACTTCATCTGGAATTTCAATAACCTGAACATCACCGATCAGTGTTTCAAGATCCAGCGCCTCCACCCTGCCTCCGCCGGCGATGAAATGGGCGGGAGCGTCGACATGGGTGCCCGTGTGCGCTCCAAACTTGAGGGCAGTGACATTGGCAGGATCGCCCTGCGCAAGAGAGGACCATTGATTGATCTCAACCTCCGGGTCACCGGGATAGACTGGCATTTGCCCGGTGATGGGAACGCTCACATCGTAAATCCTCATCAGTCATTGCTTCCTCTGGTGCTTGGCTGGTGGTGTCGGCGGGGATAGTATCGCAACTGCACCCGTCACTGCACGTTTTGAGAGCGCATCCATCAATTCCCGAGACGGCGGGCATTTGAGTGTGTGGCGATTTCATCTTGATGTGTTGCGAGCCGGCACGCCGATCAGCTAGCATCAAACGAATTCACTGAAGCACACTGGAGACGGACTATTACTTCGCCGCTAGCCGAAAATCCCACGCCTGCACTTGCCGCCTCGAGTTACCTGAATAGTGCGCCGCTGTTATGGAGCTTTAGCGCGGGCTCGCGTCGCGGGAGTGTGACGCTGGTTGATGCAGTGCCGGCGCGTTGTGCTGCTTTGCTTGCGTCGGCGGCGGCCGAAGTAGCTCTCGTGCCGATCATTGAGTATCAACGGATCCCCAATGGCGCTCTGGTGCCTGATGTATGTGTCGGCTCGCGCGAGCAGGTCCGAAGCGTTGTACTCGTTTCACGGTCCGCGGAGTTGAAGGATATTCGCAGCATCGCCCTGGATGAATCTTCGCGCACTTCGGCGGCTCTCCTTAAGATCATCTTCCGCGAATTTCTGGGGCTTGAACCTGAATGGCGTCCACGTGCGCCCGATGTCCCGCAGATGCTCTCTGAAAGTGATGGGGCACTGATGATCGGCGATCCGGCGATGAAATTCGCGCGCGAAGATTTGCAGGTATTCGACCTTGCGTCACTTTGGCGGGCTCATACCCGTCTGGGATTTGTCTTTGCCATGTGGATGGTGCGGGATGATGCGACGGAGGCTGCCCGGCAAATTGACTTTGCGGCGGCTCGAGACGAGGGGCTGGCCAGAATCGAAAAGATCATTGATTTCTACGAACCGTTGCTGGGTCTTTCTCGGCTGGAGTTGCGTACTTACCTCACTGAGAACATCAGCTTTGCCCCCGATGACGAAATGCGCGCAGGCATGGAACTCTATTTTAAGCTGGCGTATAAGCATGGCCTTATTCCGGGCTTGAAGCCGCTGCGATATGTCGGACATCCATAGATTAAGGAAGCGGTTGCGGGCCCGAGAGAAGCACTGATTCAGCAAATTGTCAGCCCGGATTTGTTCTGGCTCCCTTTGAAAACCATATGCTCATGACTTAGTATTCAGTCACTCCATGAACATGATTTCCAACATTCAAACCATCCTGGACCGCGTCCTTGCAGGCGAGCGGATGACAGCCGAGGAATGCACCAGTCTGCTTGAATCCCATGATGTAGCGCGGATAGGCGCTGCGGCAGACGAGATACGCCGGGGGCGGCATCCCGACAACGTAGTTACTTACATCATTGATCGGAACATCAATTACACGAACGTCTGCAATGTCGTTTGTACCTTTTGCGCCTTTTACCGGCGGCCCGGCGCGGCGGACACTTACGTTCGCACTCTCGATGAGATCTGCGCGAAGATTGACGAGACGATTGCGCTGGGGGGTACGGGAGTTTTGATGCAGGGCGGGCTGCACCCTGATTTTGGCATCGAGTGGTACGAAGACCTGCTGCGGACATTGCATGCGAAATATCCGCAGTTTCAATTGCACTGTTTCTCTCCGCCTGAGATTCACAACATCCACCTGATTTCCGGTCTGGATTACGAAACGATTCTTGCTCGCCTGCGCGATGCTGGGCTTTACAGCATGCCGGGCGGCGGCGCGGAAATTCTTGATGATGAAATCCGCAAGCGGGTAGCTACTAAGTGCACCACAGACGAGTGGCTGGCGGTGATGAGGGCAACTCATCGAGTGGGTCTGCGATCCACTGCAACCATGATGTTCGGCATTGGGGACAAGGTCGAGCATCGCGTCAGGCACTTGCAGCGCATACGCGATCTGCAGGATGAGACCGGCGGTTTTACTGCTTTCATCCCCTGGACGTTTCAGCGTGAGAACACTGCCCTCGGCAGGCGAATCAAGGACGAACCAACCGGAATTGACTACCTCATGATGCTCGCGGTCTCGCGACTGTTTCTCGATAACATTGAGAACTTCCAGTCTTCGTGGTTGACGCAGGGATTGCGTCTCGGACAAGTGGCGTTGCGCTTTGGCGCGAACGACATGGGCTCGGTCATGATTGAAGAAAATGTCGTTTCAGCTGCCGGCGCACACAATGAAGCCGACGAGAAGATGCTGCGCTACCTGATTCGCGAGGCGGGCTTCACAGCACAGCAACGCGACATTCTTTACCGGCACGTAAACCGGGATGAAGCGCCGCTGCATGATCCCAGCCAGTCGGTGCCGCTGCATGAGCTATCGGTCGCGATTGCAGACTAGATATGCGTTACTCGCGCTACGCATTCCAACGGAAGAATTAGCCACAACTCTTCTGATCTTTATCTCGCTAGCCTGACTCTCAAGTTATTTCTGAGTTATCAAGGCTGAAAGCCTGCCACCCGTTCCGCAAAAATAATCCTGTCAAATGAGTTAAGCGCTTATTGAGCGAGCGCCGATAAGTGACTCTCGTATGAGTTCGTTGAATTTTTCCGGGTGCTCCTGCTCAGGCATCATGCGGCAGTGGTCAAAAACCTCGAGCCGCGCGCGCGGATTCGAGCGCAGCAGCGACACGGCGTTCTCCACCGGCGTAGTCAGATCCTGTTTACCCCAGACAAGCACACTCGGTTGCGTCAGTCGCCTGAACGGGTCGCGCATATCCGTATTCAAGTAGCCTGCGACAAAAGCAGCGATCGCGTGCTGTGCTCCTGCCTGGTGGCTGGTGGCGTAGAGATGGGCAACCAGCCTGTCGGTCACTCGCCGGTGGTCGTAAAACAGGTGCTTGCGCGCGAAGTCGCGAATGCTTCGTTCGCTGGCCATCACATTGTGGAAAGACGTTCCCAGCACTGGTGACTGCAGCAAGCCATAAAAAGCAACGCTGGCCATGCTGGGCCGGCTCCGAAAACTTTCTCCTCCCGCCGGAGCATTCAGAACCAGGGCGCTAATCAGTTCCGGATGTTCGTCGGCAACGCGCACGGCATAGGCAGCGCCCAGCGAACTCGCAATGACATGTGCCGGAGCGCCGCACACCTCGCGAATGAAGTCGGTTATTAATTCGACGTAAAGATCCGAGGAGTAAGGCGCTGCGGCTGGCTTCTCAGAGAAACCAAATCCCAGCAGGTCGAGGGCAAACACATTGAAGTCTTCGGCCAGAATATTAAAGTTCTTGCGCCACATGAAGCTCGATGAGCCGGCCCCGATGCCGTGGATGAACACCAGTGGGGGGCGCGAACTCAAGGGGCCGGCGGTCTTAAAAAAAACTCGTCCGTGCTTCCAATCAAAGAAATCCGGCTGACCGATCAGGGCGCTGTCGTCGGGCTCGCTGGCCTGTCGCTTGATGGCGGCGTTGACGGCGGCCAGCGCCGCGACACCTGCACCACCGGCCAAAACGCTTTTCCAAAAACTACCCAACTTACTCATTGCAATCCGAAGGGCGCTGGTCTGTCAGCGCTTGGGCCGGCGACTTGTCGCGGGCAGGTAAAGCCGGCGAACGGTCGGCGGCACGCCATCCTGGACCAAAAGCCTTGAGAGATCTACGAACTTCAATGCTTCACAGAAAGGCAAAGTCGAACTGTTCCTGATGAATGGAGGCGTCACTGGTAACATCCACCGGCCCCAGATAATCCTCGACCGCATTCAGGACATCTCGCTCGGTACCACGCAGGGTGCGGGCCACTTCGGGATTTATGCGCAGCAGGACCTGCTTACTCTTTAGATCACCCGAGCGCGCCAGTCGCCTGGCGTCTTCGAGAATCTCATAGCAAACAGTTTGGGGAGACTTCAGCAACCCCGCTCCCTGGCAGGTTTGGCACGGAGCACAAAGAGTACGCTCCAGCGATTGCTTGACCCGTTTGCGAGTCATAATCACCAGCCCGAAATCATTAAATGAAAGGACCTTGGTGGGCGACTTATCATCGCGCAGAGCATCCTGAAGCGTAGTCATGACCCGCTGGCGATTGCGACGCTCTTCCATATCTATTAGATCGAGTACGATGATGCCACCGAGATCCCGCAGGCGAATCTGTCTGACAATTTCTTCGACGGCCTCAAGGTTGGTCCGGGTGATCGTATCTTCCAGACGGCCACTGCCGCGCCCAACAAATTTGCCGGTATTGACATCGATAGCGACGAGGGCTTCAGTTTGATTGATGACCAGATAGCCGCCGGACTTTAGCCAGACACGCGGCTTGATCGCTTTATCAATTTCGGCTTGTACGCCGAACGCTTCCAGAATAGGTGTCTCGCGCGTGTAGAGTTTGACGCGCTTGACCATTCGCGGATGAATGCGATTCACAAACTCGACTATTCGTTCATATTCTTCTTCCGAATCCACGCGAATGGCGGAGAAGTCGTCGGACAACTGATCGCGAAGAATGCGTTGAACTAAATCAAGGTCCTTATGGACCAGCGTGGCCGGCCTGGCCTTTTCGGCAGCCGCGCGGATATCGAGCCAGGTATGCACAAGATAGCGCACGTCTTCACGCATCTCAGCTTCGCTAATCCCGACGCCGGCGGTACGCACGATGAATCCGCCCGAAGGAATTTCTTCTGAGGTGACAATGACCTGAATAAGTTTGCGCAGCCGATGTCGCTCACTGTCAGATTCGATTTTGCGCGAGACGCCCACATGTTCAACCGTTGGCATATAAACCAGAAAGCGGCCGGGCAATGCGATGTGTGAAGTAATGCGCGCGCCTTTTTTGGCGATCGGTTCCTTCGCGATCTGGACCAGAATCTCCTGACCTTCTTTTAACAGATCGGTAATCGTGGGCTGATGCCGTTCACGACGCGGAACATTGCGGCTGTTGCGGGTATTTGCCGGACGTCGATCGCGTTGTTGGCGATCAGGGGCCGAAGCCGGGGCCTGAACTTGAGCCGGTGCTGGAGCAGTTGATACAGGCTCCGAAGCGACAGTCTCAACCACGGCCTCATTCACAACGGCAACAGCTTCCGCTGAAGTTTCAGCAGTGTCAGCGGCGGGACCTCCGTTCGCATCTGTTTTGCCTTTAACCCCGGGACGCCTGCGACGACGGCCGCCGCGCCGGGTTGCGAATTCGCCACGCGAGCGACCACTCGTAACGCGAGCTTCAGCGTCATCATTCTTATCTGTTCCGGTATCTTCTTCCGATTCAGTGCCGGCTGCTGCCTTGGATTTCTTTCTCGGCGCGGCCTTCTTAGTGGCCGCGGCCGCCGGTTTCTTTTTGCTGGTCTTGGTAGCAGCAGTCTTTGGACCACCGCGTTTCTTTTTCTCACGGGTCTTTTCTGACGCTGCCACACTTCCGCCGGCATCGGCTGCCGCGCGAGCTTCGGCTTCTTCGTCATCGCTGATGCGCTCAAAAGAAGCTTTGCCCGTCAGGGTAGCTCCTGCATCATCGGTAAACGAATCAAGATGAGCCTCGACGGGCTCGACCGGGCGACGTACCCCAAGCTCGGCCGAGACGTCACTATCAACTATTCGCTGGAAAGAGCTGCTGCCGAAATCCGTTGCGGGCAATACCGAACCCACTTCCGCCGTCCGCATATCTTCGCCCAGATTGAATTCGCCTGCATGGATTTGGTCAAAGAGTCTTTCCTGGAGGCGGGCATCTTTGAACATCTCGCCATTTACTGCAGCTTCCTCGTCATCGACGATACGCTGAATTGATGGATCGGCAGCCACGAAAGGCGTATTGATCTCTTCTGCGTCGGGGGCTTGCGGCGAAAGCTGGCGTGGCTCATCCGAGTCCTGGCCGCGACCACGGCGCCGGCCGCGGCGGCCTCGGCGTCGAGCGCCATTCGCATCGCCTTCCGCGGACGTCTCTTCCTCTGCCTTTTCTTCACCAGCAGCCTCGGAGACATCGATGATATCCCCGGCCTGCTCTGCTTCACGCAAGGGTTCAACGCGTTCCTGAGTAGCTTCGATGCGATGTTCGCGTTCGACCCGGCCCTGGGCAACTTGCTCGGCGGCGGCGCGTTCGGCATCCGCACCTTCGCCTTTTTTTGCCTTGTCGATCACGATGCGCTCAAATTCTTCTTCCTCATCGAAAAAGTCAGAGACGTAAAGGAACGCATCACGTTCCAGTCCGACGTCGACAAAGGCGGACTGCATGCCCGGCAAGACGCGCATCACGCGTCCCTTGTAAATGTTGCCTACGATCCCTTGTTCGGTTTCGCCGCGCTCGATATAGAACTCGGTGACTTTTTCGTTTTCGATGATGGCGATCTTTTTCTCGCGTCCGTTGACGCTGACGATCAATTCTTTTGACATACTGAAATGTTTATCTCCTGGGCACCACGCAATCAAGAGGCAGCAGCCCGCCAGGGATTATGGATCCCGGCCGGCCAGCCGCTCGCTTCACGATAGTGGATGGTTTTTTGAAAGAGTGATGCGATGGCGCAGGTATCCGTCGAGCCCGCAGGCGAGGAACAGGCGCAGCGCGCGAAAAAATGGCCGCCAAACTTCGGCTTGCCGCCATCCGTTGGAGTGATGGCTCCTGCGGATCGAGACAAATCGAAATCTGTCGGACAGTTTGTGTGTAGGGCGCGGGAAGCGGACCGAATATGGTTTGGCTGCTTCCACTGCGCAGCAGTGGTTTTGAACACTTCAACAGGTAACCTGCTAAATCTTTTGGCGTAACTGCCGGCTTGAGAATGCGAACAGGGAGCTCATCTTGCGGCCAGCTCAAAGCCCGAAAGGCTCTTGGCTACCTCGATGTGCTCGGCACCTGTTGCCGGCTTTTACCGTGTCGAGACCTACTCAAACAGGACGCCTGCCTGTTGGCGGGCTCGAGTTGAGAGGCTCAGTACTAAATTTCAAAGGGTCATTAAATAAATGACCAGAATCCTCGACTCGTCCCGTCAGAGCCCACGGACAAATCCATGTGCATGTCAGCAGCTTGTCGATAGACCGGCTAGGCAAAGCGTGCGCCGAAATGAAATCTTCGGCCGGACGAGCTGGGTGGAGTATACCTGAGAGTGATAGGAAACGGGAAATTAATGCTTATCCTTACTTCGAGGGCCACATTTTGTCGTGGAAGCGGTCTCTGTCTGGCCTGATGTGTTGTCTGTTTCCAAGCCCGCTAGAATCTTCCAACTGGCCTTGGCCGTTTCATGTCTGTGTTTGCTATCGTGTAGTGCATGACCACTGATTCCAAGACAGCTATCTTTGCCGCGATTGCCGGCAACCTGGCGATTGCTGCTACCAAGTTAGTTGCCGCTTTCTTCACCGGCAGCTCGGCAATGCTCTCTGAGGGAATTCATTCCCTGGTCGATACGGGCAACGGTGGCTTGTTGTTGTTGGGTTCGAAGCGCGCCAAAAAACCAGCCGATATCAGCCATCCTTTTGGTTATGGCAAAGAGCTGTATTTCTGGACACTGGTTGTCGCCATTTTGATTTTTGCCCTGGGTGGCGGAATGTCTGTTTACGAAGGCGTCACCCATCTCCAGCACCCAAAGCTCTCAGACCCGACGTGGAATTACGTGGTGCTGGGATTTGCCATCATCTTTGAAAGCATCTCCTTTTACTTTGCATACAAGGCGTTCCGGGCTGAGCAGGGTCGGCAGGGAGTTTTAGAAGCAATCCGTAAGAGCAAAGACCCGACAACCTTCACTGTGTTAGTCGAAGATACGGCTGCGCTGCTCGGGCTGATCGTCGCTTTCACCGGGATACTTTTGGGGCAGCTGCTGCAAAATCCTTATCTGGATGGGTGCGCCTCGATATTGATCGGCTTGATCCTGGGAGCGGTAGCCGCACTGCTGGCTTATGAAAGCAAAGGGCTGCTGATTGGCGAAGGGGTCAGTAGTGAAGTGCTGGCTAGTATTCGCTCGATGGTGCGCAAAGATGAAGCGGTAGACGAGGTGAGAAAATCCCTGACCATGCACTTTGGACCAGATGAAGTTTTATTGACTTTGGATGTGCGCTTCAAGAAACATTTGAAAGCGAATGCCATTGCCGGAGCAATCGATCGGCTGGAGAAAAATATCAGAGCCAAGCATCCAGAAATAAAATACATTTTTATCGAAGCCAAGGCCTTGCGAGAAAGATAGTGTAATTCTCCAGTGTCAGCTTCGAGGATTGAATCTTAAGAACTTAGTTCACGAAGCGGCGCAGCTGCACGCTAATCGCAAAGCCAATCGCGATAAAGGTAGCAATGAGTGAAGCCAACCCCGCGCTCATCAGTGGCAGTGGCACGCCGATCACGGGCAGGACCCCCAGTGTCATTCCGATGTTCAGAAAGACCTGGAACGCAAAGCCACCCACTACTGCCATGATGACCAGCATCCCCATGCGATCTGAGGCCCGCCGCGCCCCGCTAATCAAACGCGATAGCAAGAGCACGTAAGCTGCCAGCACCATGATGCAGCCCACAAAGCCCGTGTGCTCGGCAGTCACCGCAAAAATAAAATCGGTGTGTGGCTCAGGTAAATATTTCAGGCTGCTCTGGGACTGATCAGAAGACCCGGGAGCCCCAAACAGGCCTCCCTCGCCAACCGTCAGAATCGATTGCCAGGTGTGATAGCCGAACCTTCTTTTATCAGCATTCTCAGGATCCAGTATGACGTTGATGCGCTCCTGCTGGTAGTTCTTAACAAAGCCGCTCTTGACTCCTACCCAGTAGGCGGCGGGAATGGCAACAACGCTCAGGACGACAGCGGCCACCACCAGACGCATGCGAATGGCTGACAGGAAGAGCACGACTATCAGAATCGGCATGTAGGTGATCACGGAGCCGACGTCAGGCTCAAGTAGTATCAGGGCGATAGGCAAGCCGAGGATAAGCCCTCCGATGGCGGCTTCCTTTATTGTCAACGCGTTCTGACGGTGCTTCCCGAAATAACGCGCCAGCATCATGGCCGTCGTCACCTTGACGAACTCGGACGGTTGGAACTGTCCCAGTCCGGGTACCTTGATCCAGCCTCGATTACCATTAATTTTCAGCCCAATCCCGGGTATCAAAACTATGATCAGGAGCAGGATGCCGAAGATGTAGAAGGCGGGAGCGAGATTGAGCAGCTTGCGGTAATCGGTGAAACCGACCGCGAGCATCGCCACCAGGCCGATGCCGAGACCAATCAGTTGTTTGATCCAATAACCTTGCGTGGGCTGGGCGTTGCGGATCTGAATAGTGCCAAAAGTGACGATGCCGACAGCCAGGAGGGCCAACAACCAATCAAAATCCCGCAGGTTACGTCGTTGAATTGCTACAACCATTTCTTAAATTCAGGAACACCGATCATGACGCATGAACATGGCGAGGTATTTTTCCCAATTGCTGGAGGCTTCATCAGCGAGTAGCTGCAACTTGAGCAGTCTTGGTCTCGGTTATTGCGGCGGCCACGGGTTTTGGAGACTTCGCTTTGGCGATTTGCGCTCCCGGTGGTTCTTCATGTCTCGTCTTGCGGTAGTAAACATCGTACATGGAGCGCACCGCCGGAGCTCCAAAACGTGAACCCAGTCCGGCATTCTCAATCAGCGCCACAATGGCAATCTCAGGCTTGAATGCCGGAGCATATGAAACAAACCATGAATGATCTTTGTTGGTGCCCACGTCCTTGCCCAGGCTAACCACTTGTGCGGTTCCGGTCTTTCCGGCGATATCGAAACCGGCCATCCGCACTCCTGTCGCAGTTCCCGCTTCATTAACCACCGACCACATAGCCTTGATGACGACATCACTTTGGTCGGCAGGGATACCGAGAATTTTTGGTTCGGGATGCTCAAAGGCGCGGGCCGGACGGTCGGGTCGATAATCAGGATTATTAGGATCGCCGACGGCAGCCGACTGGTGCAACTCTTTCATCAGGTGCGGCACATACATCTTGCCGTGCATTGCGATGGCCGCATGCGCGCGCAGCAATGCTATGGGCGTGAGTACATCCTGTCCCTGTCCGAATGAGGAATAGACTGTGTCAATGTCCTTCCACTCCGGATCTCTGGGATTGTATTTAGCCTTCTGCTCGCGCGAGGGTGTCAGGCTGACTATCTCATGGGGCAAGTCAATACCGGTGCGCTTGTTCAGCTCAAACTCGTTGACCATCTCCTGGATGCCTTCGAGCTTCATCTTCAATCCCAGCCGATAGAAGTAACCATCGCAGGATTTCATTATCGCCACATGGACATCAGGTGAGCCGTGATTGCCCCCCATGCAGCGCGTAAACTTGTTTCCAATGGTGATGCCACCCCCACAAACCAAATTTGAATGATCTGGCGAGATTGCTCCCTGCTGCATTCCCGCCGTCGCCATCAACGGTTTCCAGGTTGAGCCCGGCGGGAAACGTCCCTGGACAGCACGATTGAGAAGTGGCTTCTTCGGATCGGCCAGCATCGCGGCATACTCGGCCCGCCCTGCCTTGGTGCCGATCCGCTGCGAGAACAGATTAGGATCGAAAGTGGGCAAAGAAGCCAGGGCGAAAATCTCGCCGTTGTTGGGATCCATCGCAATGATGACGCCCCGGCCATGTGGTGACTTGGCCAATTGATCCTCGGCGGTTTGCTGCAGCTCCAGGTCGATGGTTGTGACCATGTCCTGGCCCGGCTGCGGCTCGACTCGCTCGACTTCACTTTGGATATGTCCGCGACTGTCTACGATGACCTTCCGATAACCATCTCTGCCACGGAGGTAATCGTCGTAAACTTTTTCAATGCCCTCCTGGCCGATGATATCGCCTGGCTTAAGTCCTTTGTCTTTATAGCTCTGCTGGTTCAATTGATCAGGGCTGACTTCGCCGACGTAACCGAGCACGTGGGCGAGCATTCCATTGGCTGGATAACGACGCTGCGGTTGCTGTTCCACGCGCAGTTCAGGAAACTCAAGTTTATGAGCCTCGACCCAGGCGATATCGCCGGGATTTGCGTCCTCCTTAACGGGTACGGATTCAAAGGCGGGCTGCAGGCGGATCTGCTCAAAACGATCCCGTAGAATCTCGGGCTCGAGACTCAGGCCTTCGGAAAGCGGCTGCACAAGGGTATTCAGGTCGCCTTTGAAATCCTGACGAGACAGGATGACTTCGTAGATGGGCCGCGAGTCGACCAGCATCTTGAGGTTGCGGTCAAAGATAACGCCTCGAGGCGCTGGAATGGGGAGCAGCCTGATGCGTTGGTTCTGTGCCACCTCAGAGTAATACTTACCCCGCACGACCTGCAGAACGTAGAGGCGCACAGCGAGGACCCCAAGCAGAAGGATGATGAGCACATTGATTATGCTCAATCGGCCACGTAGGTTTTGTGCTGAGTCCTCGAATTTCATGAATTAGTTAGTTGTCAGTAGTCAATTGGTTAGTAGTCAGTTGATGGTTGTCAGTTGCCAGTCGCGGGCCGGTGCCGGTTAACGTCTCGTGCTTTCAAGATCAAAGTACAAAGCACAAAGATCAAAATATAAACCTCAAAATACAAACTCAAAAAAGAACAACTGACTCCTAACAACGGATTCGCTTACCGTCTTTTTGGTATCCCCGAACTTCTCCGGGCCACTCGCCGGCGGTCAGCAAACTGGCGCCGCTGACGAGCTTTATCGCTCAGGAGATTATCTAACACCAAAATCATCAATGTGCCAACAATTGTAGTGCCGATGGCGCTGTAAGCCATTGTCTGTACGAAAGGCATCAGCAACGGCTGTCCCAGCAGATGATGAAGCCCGACATAAACCGCGCTGTCCAGCAAGGCTGCGCCGGCCAGAATGGGAATCCGCAGCAAAGGGTTCTCCAGGTTTACTCTGGTGGCCGCAAAGAAAATGATATAGGCCGTCAGCGTCTTGGAAAAGCCGCCGGATCCGATTAAACCTCCACTGGCAGCGTCTACGATCAGACCGGCAATCGTGGCGGTGATCAGGGCTTGCCAGGCCTCGCGTTGTAAGGCGACGTAGACAACGATTACCAGCGGCAAGTCAATAAAGACGAGTGGAGGCCAAACCTTTCGCAGCGATAGCTGCAGCAAGATGGCCAGAGCAAGTACTGCCGCGATTCTAAGCTGGGGCATTCAGGGGTTCCCGAAAACTGTAAACCGTAAACCTACTTACGATGACTCCGGCAGTTGCGCGGTCTGTGGTTTATGGTTTCTTAACTTTATCCAGATTTGGTAACGACTGGTCAGGGGCAGGCCGCTGAGGCGGATGATAACGCAGTACGGCGACATGTTCTAACTGATCCACCCGAGCACTCGGGCGAATGTAAATCACGTGGGGCTGAGTAGCCGTGCCGTGTTTGACTTCGATAACTTCTCCCACACTCAACCCAGCTGGATAAATCCCATCCTGGCCGGTAGTCAACACGTGGTCCCCAACTTCGACCTTCTCCTGGCCAGAGACAAAGCGCATTTCCAACAGGCCCATTTGCCCGAGGCCTTTAACCGGCCCTAATGCGTTCGATTCACCCAGTTGGCCCACGACCGCACCGGCGGCGGCCTGCTCGTCAGTAAGCAACATCACCTGAGCTGTCCAGGGGCTGAGAGCGACTATGCGGCCCACGACGCCGCTGCCGGCGACGACCGGCATGTTGAGCTCAATTCCAGTCGAGCTGCCCACCCCAATAGTAATGGTGTTAAACCAGACAGATGGATCGCGAGCAATGACACGCGCGGGTACGATGTCATAGCTGGATCTTTCCTTCAGGTCCAGCAGTGCCTTAAGCCGCTCATTCTCATTGCCTACGTCCCGCGACTTGCTAAGTTCTAATTCGAGCTTGCTGACTTGATCCTTTAGTTGTTCATTCTCGGCAGCGGTACTCCTGAAGTTCAGAATTTTCCGGGCCAAACCCGTGCTGACGCCGCCTGCTGAAGAGGTAACCCGTTCAAAGGGAGAAGCCAGCATTTGCACCCAGACGCGGATCGTGCGCTGCTTGCTCGACGTGTCGCGAGCATCCATCGCCATCAGGGCAAAGTTGATCATCAGGAGCATCAACAGCCATAAGGGGGCTCGTTGCCGGATTTCTTTCTGTGTTCGCGTGGCCGCCATAAGAGCGTTTACCGTAAGTCTATAAACCTGACCAGCCGCAAATCTTCACCCACATACAGACCCAGGTCCAAACCCTCTACATCCCGCTGGTCATTGTATTGTCCCACTTGACCCGCTTCAGCAAGTCAAAGTCGGAAAGCATTTTTCCGGTACCCAGCACCACCGAAGCCAATGGATCGTCTGCCAGCGATACCGGCAATCCGGTCTCAATCGTCAGCCGCTTGTCGAGATTTTTCAAAAGCGCGCCGCCGCCAGTGAGTACTATTCCGCGCTCGACAATGTCAGCTGACAGCTCGGGCGGCGTGCGCTCCAGTGCTACACGCACGGCGTTGATGATGGTCGAAATCGAATCTGCCAAGGCTTCGCGAATCTCATCATCGGAAATGGTAATTGTTTTAGGAATGCCTTCGATAAGATTTCGCCCACGGACTTCGTAAGAGAGCGGTTCCTCGAGCGGAAAGGCAGAGCCCAGCTCGATCTTGATCGCTTCCGCGGTTCTCTCGCCAATCAGAAGATTGTATTTGCGTTTGATGAATTGAATGATGGCTTCATCCATCTCGTTGCCAGCCACGCGGACCGAGCGCGAATAAACGATGCCACTTAAACTGATGACCGCGATATCTGTGGTGCCGCCTCCGATATCGACCACCATATTGCCATGGGGTTCGGTGATCGGCAGCCCGGCGCCAATGGCTGCAGCCATCGCTTCTTCGACCAAATAGACCTCTGAAGCTTTGGCGCGATAGGCCGAGTCCTCGACCGCCCGCCGTTCGACCTGCGTAATCTCTGACGGGATACCGATGACCACGCGTGGACTGACCCAGGTTTTGCCGTTGTGCGCCTTGCGAATAAAGTGCTGCAACATCTTTTCTGTCACTTCAAAATTCGCTATTACACCATCCTTCATCGGGCGAATGGCGACGATGTTGCCTGGCGTGCGTCCCAGCATGTCTTTGGCTTCGCGGCCAACCGCCTCGACCTGATTGGTGACCTTGTTGATTGCTACAATCGACGGCTCGGACACGACAATGCCGCGTCCTTTGGCGTAGACCAGTGTATTGGCAGTGCCCAGGTCAATAGCGAGGTCACTGGAGAACAGACTAAAAATGGATTTAAAAGCCATCTAAATCATCACTTCCCATGGGTGTGGAATGTATATTTCGAACCAAGTGAGTAGTTGTCCAGTGCTTGCAACCCCTATTGGTGACTGCTATGGATCGGAAACCGCTCACCGGCAAAAGACCAACATCTTAAGATACACGAACGATGGTTCGGGCGCTATCGGGAAACCAAATTTTCCGCCTCGGTTGCCGCTGCTGCTGGTTCGTCGAGGGAGTTCCGAGTGTCTCGCGACACTGGAATCAGGGCCGTCGGGAAACGGACACAATTTTTTTTCGCTGCCTTAGCTTCGTACATGGCGCTGTCGGCCGAAGCGATTAGCTGCTGTGGTGAAGATGCGTGTTCCGGAAAGGCGGCTACGCCAAAGCTCGCCGTCAAAGAGAGTTTCAGACGGCGGCCGCCATTAAACTCGTACCGTTCAATCATTCCGCGAATGCGCTCTGCGACGGCGCTGGCCAACTCGGTGCCTGTATCCGGCAGCACAATCACAAACTCATCTCCGCCGTAACGAGCTACGGCATCGGTATCACGAATCGAGGACAGGATCACGGCGGCCATCTCCATTAGCACATGAGAGCCGACCAGGTGTCCGTGCACGTCGTTGATACGTTTAAAATCGTCGAGATCCAGAAAGAGCGCGGCCACGCTCGTGCCATACCGGCGGGCGCGCCGAATCTCGTTCAGCAAGAACTGTCTCAGATAGCGAGCGTTGTGGAGTTTCGTCAGATCATCTGTCTGTGAGAGGCGCTCCGCTTCTCCAATGCGTTCCGCATTCGCCAGCGCCGAAGCGACTGGCCGCGCCAGCGCATCCAGAATGGCTGCCTCAGATTTGCGAAATGAACGCGCGTACTTGCCGGTACGTTTGCCCTCGAGCACCCCCAAAATCCTTTCGCCGCAGATCAACGGTATGGCGATCACATATTCACTCTGTTCCTTCTTCCTGATGGTCCCCATACCGGCCAGAGCGCGCGCCGTTGCCTTTGATTCAGATCCAGGCGGCAAGGTTCCATCGTTCAGAAACAGGCGCCGCCAGTCCTGATCAAGCGGGTCGCTCTTGTCACCGTGCTTCCGAGTCGCTATAGCCTCGAGCCCGGAAGCAGCGATCGTTTTCGCATCAGAGAGCAGGTAAATGGTCCAGCGATCGGTTGCTACCAGGGGAGCCAGTCCGGCCAGCGCCACATGCGCGGCACTTGTCTGGTCGCCAATGAAGTGCAGCGATGAAACCAAATCGAATGCGAGGCGGAGGAGTTTAGCGTTGACTTTTGGCGGAAGGGAAAGCGAGCCTGAGTCGAACGGGGCCGGTGGTTTAGCCGCCAGCATCAGCTCAGCGGTCACCCCTCGACTTTCAACTTCATGAAGCAGGGCAGGCAGTTGCACTGGCTTGTCCGCAATCGCACGAAAGCCGAGTCGCTTAAGCGAGGCGCCATCCAGATTTCGGAGATTCAGACTTTGATAACCGTTAGATTGCCGGCGACAACCCACCAGCGCCGTGCCGGGCCAAAACGCTTTTGCATGCTCCACCGCGGCCCTTAACTCAACCATGTCGGCTCCCGGAACGACTTCGTATAAGACAGCTATCGGAGGTGGTCCGCCTATTTCCGTAGTTTGTGCTTCGCGCGCACGATTCAGATCTTCACCGCGCCGTTCCCGCGCCAGGGCAGCTTCAATCTCAACATCCCGCAGCCCCTCGATCAGGGTCTTCACGCCTGCGACGCGTAGCGCTTCGATCAATTCGTAAGCGGGCGCTTCGTGGGCATCAGTCAGGAGTATTACGTATTTCGACATGCCCTCGTTACCTGCTCTTGCCGCGGCCACCTGGCAGCGAAATCTTGTAAGGGCTGCTGTTTCCCTGTGGATCTTCAGCCTCCAAAGTCACCTCACTGACGCCGGGGTTAACGATAATCTGCAGTTGAAAGGACTTGTCAGTTGAGACGAGCATTTCGCGGTCCGCAATTCGCACGGTAGTCCCCGGCTCAGCGCGGCCGCGCACCAGATAGATATTTCCTCCAAGCAATTCCGCTGCAAGACTCGATACAGGCACGGAGCTGGTGCCTTTCGGGGCCACAACAAATTTTTGTACTTCACACCAATCGCTTGTTTGCCCTGACTGTTCAGACGCTCGTACGCGCCAAAAATAGGTCCCGGGCCGCAAATCGCTGGCGGCGAATTCAGTAGCCACCAGTTGATCGCGCTCCACCACTTTGCCGTTGGCGACAAAGAAAGGAGAGGTTGCCACTTCTACGCGATACGAGGACGGATTACCTGATTGGGGCCGCTGCCATTTGAGGTTCACATTGGCTGAGCCATTGCTGCCAACAAAAACCTTTTGCATGTTGCGAGGCTCGGCGGCCACTGGCACATCGAGTAGCCTCTGCGGGCGCGAGACTGTGCCGGCAGGATTAACGGAGACATATTGACCACCGCTCAAGGTTGTCTGCTGACCGGACTGGTCCGTCGTCTGCACTGCGCCGGTATTGACCCGAATTTCTTCCGTGCCTTCAGGGGTTACCCCGAAGCTAACGCCGGTTTGTCCTCCAACTTTATTCTTTGTCTTTGGAGTTTCTACGACGTTGTTCGTGCCGGCAGGTTGTTGTTCCGTTCGTACATACATCTGACCGCTATCGACCACGACGTGAACGTTGGTCTTCTTGCCATCGTCGGTACTCGCGTTGTCGCGAACAATGATGGTGCTGTCAGGGCGCACGAGCAGGACGGATCCATCCGCCATGCCCAGCCTGGCCCGGCCGCCGGCACCTGTCTGCACGGTATCACCGGGATAAAGTTCCGTATCGCTACCAGCGCGGATTGTTTCCCTCGTTGCGGAACGAATGATATGCACTTCGCCTTCAAATGAGAGGAAGCGCGCGCCGGAACGCGACTTAAGATTGGTGCCGATGTCTTTTAACGGATTGCCATACTTCCACACGTAAAGCGCCGCACCGCCAGCCAGTCCGCAGGTCGTCAGGACGGCGATGAGCAGGTAGATCATTCGCTTTTGAATAATCCACCATTCAAACTCAAATCGGCTGCTCTTTTTAGGCATATTGAAAGCTGAGTTAGGGGGTCGCTGGACGGTTGTGTAGCTACTGCTTCAGCGAGCAGAGCCAGCCGGCGCCAGACGAAGCATGAGTAATCGGGGCAACGGTAAACGCGAACCTCAAGGCGGGAAATCGAACCCGGGGCTGGTAATCCTTATGCAGGCCTCGGGCGGCGGCCCAAGTTTGGCTGCCACTCGAAATCTAACACACGCATGGATTAGCCATCAAGCACTTGCTGGATTAATTGGAGCATCAGTCAAAAACTACGACCGCGCGCTGGCCGCGGATAACGAAGAAGTGCCGGGCATGAGGAGCATCGGCAGTGTCGAACCAATATTCATATTTTCGGCCTTTTACGAGCTCCTGAGCCGAACCGGATGGCGGATGGATCTGCTTGTACCCAGCCGGCACGACTCCATATTGAACCGAGCCGATGTCCTCGACCCGCAGGCCGCGCTCATATCCCGCGGTCGGTTCAATTTCCCATAACGGCTCGCAAACTACTTCAGGACCCTCTTCCGTCTCCCTATCCTTCGCTGCATAGATAACCAGGTGTGCCAGCATGCCGGTTCCGGAAAGGTTGAAAATCGGAGGATTGTCCCCTTCAAGTTTGACAGTGGTGGGCACCACCATGACCTTAGGCCAAATTATAGACGCTATGACGGCAGAGGTCAGCACCCCCAACACTACCAGCAGCGAAACCGAAATGGGAATGTGTATGCCTCCCATCACAATCAGCATCTTTACGCCAATGAACGTGAGCACCGTTGCCAGCCCCGCCCTGAGATAGTGAAATTTATTCAGGACACCCGCCAGCAGAAAGTACATCGAGCGCAACCCCAGAATGGCAAAAACATTCGAGGTGTAGACGATGAATGCGTTAGTGGTCACGGCAAAGATCGCCGGGATCGAATCAACCGCAAAGACGACGTCGGTGACTTCGACAATGACCAGTACGAGCAGCAGCAGCGTGCCGACCTTGCGGCCCTCGACCCGGGTAAAGAACTTGTCCTCGTCATAGTTGCGCGTGATGCGTATGTAACGCGTCACCAGCCTGACGATGGGATTCTGTTCGGGCTGGATGTCCTTGTCGTCCCCCCGGAACATGCTGATTCCGGTATAAACCAGGAACGCACCGAACACATAAAGAATCCACTTAAAGTGAGTAATAAGCGTCGCGCCTAAAAAGATCATCGTGAGGCGGAAAACGAGCGCACCCAAAAGTCCCCAGAATAAAACGCGATGCTGATAGCGGGTGGGAACCTTGAAATAAGAAAAAATAAGAATGAAGACAAAGAGATTATCGACGGAAAGCGAAAGCTCGATCAGATATCCGGTAACAAATTCAAGTCCTCGCTGCTGGCCCTGGAACCAAAAGACAACCGCCGCGAAAATCCCGGCGAGGGTCACCCAAACGGCGCTCCAGATGGCGGCCTCTTTTTGATGAATTGTGTGGGATTTGCGGTTGAAGAGTCCGAGGTCCAGACTCAGCATAAAAAGAATGATGGCTGAGAATCCGATCCACAACCAGGTTGAGTTGGAAAAGATGTCCATAGGGAAGCCAACAAAATAGCATTGTGACCATGGCCGAGCAACCGCCTTATTAGCTCTCTGGCCGGATGACCTGCTTCTTTGGCAGGCTCAATTATTTGTAACCAGTTAGCACATCGCCCGCTCCGGCGACTGAATAGCCGAGGGCCAAAAGCAAAAGACCAAACCCGGTCGGTTGCCATGTCGCGGTGTCTCACTTACAATCAGCCGCTTCGAAGAAAGGCTAAATCATGCTTAAACAATTACGGCGGTTAAAACGTACGCGCAATTTTCTCATTGTGGGATTTGTCCTGTTCATGGCGATCTCACTCGTAATCTTCTATAAGCCTGGCAGTTTTGGACCGTCAATCGATCCTGGCAAGAACACCACTCCATTAGCCGAAGTAAATGGCGAAGAGATTACAGTCGCCGACTTGGCCCAGCTTAAAGACAGCTACAGGCAAATGTTCGGTGGCCAGATTCCGGAACAGTTCAGGGATGACAAGCGCTTTCTTGACGGCTTGATCCGGAACCGGGTCGTATCGCAGGAAGCTACGCGCCTGCATCTTGCGGCTTCAGAGTCAGAACTCAGGGATCGGATAGTCAAACAATTCACCGATCCATCCGGGAAGTTCGTCTTCGCCGATGCTGCGACCGGCAAAATCGATCTCAAGAAGTATGAGGAAGCAGTAAATACTCGGTATGGCGGCGTCGAGCGATTTGAGCGCAGCATCCGCGACTCGATTGCTGAGGAAAAACTTAAGGCTTTTGTTACCGCCAGCGTTTCAATTTCTCCCGAGGAAGTTCAGGATGACTATAAACGCAAGAATACAACCTACGACGTTAGCTATGTAACGGTGAGCACAAATAAGCTGGCCGAAAAAGTTCAGCCGTCAGAGCCGGATCTGAAGGCTTACTTCGAAGAGCACAAGACCGACTATCGTATCCTTGAGCCGCAAAAGAAGATCCGCTACCTGTTTATTGATCAGGAGAAGGCCGGACAAAAGCTGGATATCTCTGACAAAGATTTGCACGACGAGTACGACAGGCTCTCTCCCGACGCCAAGCAAGCCGGTGTGAAGGTGCAGCAGATTCTTTTGAAGGTCGCGCGCAAGGATCTCGATTCCCAGGTCGAACAAAAGGCCAAGGATCTGCTTGTCAAAGCTCGTGGCACCACCGGAACTGCTACTGAGGCGGCGTTTGCTGAGCTGGCGAAAGGGAACTCAGAAGATCCTGAGACGGCCAAAAACGGCGGCTTCCTTTCACGTCTGATCAAAAAGAACCCGAACAAACCCGATGCACTTTATGAGCGCGCCGTCGACATGCAACCAGGCGAAGTTTCGGATATTCCCATCAAGTACGCAGGTAACTGGTACATACTTCGGCGGGGGGATTCAGTCCCCAAGACATTTGATCAGGCAAAGCCGGAGTTGTTGGTATCGCTGAGAAATCGCCGTGGGTTTGCTGCTGCGTCCGCATTGGCCCAACGCGCGAAGGAATCACTGAAGAAGTCGCACGACGGGCAGAAGGTCGCGCAGGAATTTGCGGGCGAGGCCAATATGAGCGCCGCCGACATGGTTCGCGAAACTCCCTACATTAAGCCGGGCGATGATGTTCCCAATATCGGCAGCAACCAAAAATTTGAAGCCGCGATTGCCCCGCTGAATAATCCGAATGATGTCGGCGAGCCAACTGGAGTCAAGGGCGGATTTGCCGTGCCGATGTTCGTTGACAAGAAAGATCCGCGTATTCCTGAGTTTGATGAAGTCAAAGAGAAAGTAACTCAGGCGTTAAAGCAGCAACGCGCGAAAGAGATGTTGGATGCAAAAGCGCGCGAGTTGGCGGCGGCGGTCAACGGCGCTGGTGATCTCAAGGCTGCAGGCGAGAAGGCCGGATTGGAAGTCGCCACAGCCGACGTTTTCAAAACCGGAGGCGGGCTCGGCACCCTCAGTCCCAGTGCTGCACTGGACGAAGCTGTTTCAGCATTGAAGGCCGGTGAAGTCAGCAAGACTCCCATCAAAATAGGTGACAGCTGGGTTGTGGTTGGTGTGACAACCCGCAAAGAAGCTGACCTGGCAGAATTTGCGAAACAGCGCGAGCAACTCACTCAGACCGCATTGTCAGCGCGTCAGAGTCAGGTCTATGAAGACTATGTATCTGCCGTCACTGACCAACTGCGAAAAGCGGGCAAGGTGAAAATCTACGAGGACGTGCTCGCCGCAATGGCCGACGACGAACCGGAAGTTGTGGCGCCTCCGCGCCGCTCATTCCCAATCCCCACAAAATAGATTTTCGCCTGGGACCGCACGCTTCCAGCGTGCCTCAACAACCAATAAAATTTCTTTCGCACGGTCGGCACGCTGGAAGCGTGCGGTCCCAGGGGATCGGTCCCAGGGGGCTTTATTTTAGTAAGGGCGACAGTTGCGCATGTGCGACAGATGTTCTCAGCTGTAGTTCATTTCCCACCGTTGTGATCTTGAGATTCCCCAGCGCCGCCCGAGCTAAAGCACCCTTGGCTGCCGGCATAGCCCCGGCGTAGAGCATGCCCAATTGCTTTAGCGTCTGAAGTGTCTGACTTAGACTTTTGGCGGCTTCAGCATTGATGGCGCGCGCTGCCAGAAACAAAGCGATGTCTTTCTCACCAATGCCGACCGTGCCGTAAACCTGGCGGATCTTAGAGACGTCTTCCAACACCGCGTCGTTACTAACTTTCATGCTCTTGATCAATTCCTCCGTTACGTTGCCGGCAAAACCCACCGCAGCGGTTTGATCCTGCGTTGCCAGTGCGATTAGTTCCGCATTCAGAGCGCGCGGGTTTTTAGCCGCGTCGATCGCCGTCTTTACTGTGGTAGGCGTGCCCAGGGCGAGGAGGGTGGGATTTAAGGCTGACACAGCGAGATCATTTATTCTGAGGTTCAGCACTCCCAGCACTCTCACATCCTGATCGAGCGTAAACACGTAGACTGTGTGTCCCTGATATTTTTCTTCGCGATACTTACCGCTGGCGGCTAATCGTCCGGCGGCGACAATCGAGGCGGGATCATAAGTTCCCCGAGCCAGTACAACGGATTCGATCTTTGAGATTCCCGGACTCGGATAGGTGTAGCGCAATCCCAGAGCGATCTGTTCGAAAGACCGCGCGTTAATACCGGTTTTGTTTTTGAATTTGTCGATCTCACCATTCACTTCGGCAAGCTTTGCCGGGCTGTCGGCAAGTATCTGCGGCATCGCCTGGTCCAACACCTGGCGAAAGTTCACAATGCCCAGCGCGTCAGACTTAGGTAAAGCGGCCAGCAGATTTGGCGTCGGCTTGGCGATGGCGCGATTATTTTGGCCCGCGGCAACTAATGAAATACTCAATATCGCGATTAATAGACTAAATGCAGTCAAACTTTTTCTTTTCACGTTTTAAGATTTTCCTTTTTCAATGTGGCACGGCTAGATGTGAAACGCGTCTTCGTCGCTCTGAATGACCTTGTCGCAATCCCTGTTTCCCAGCCGACCAACTCGGATGCCGATGAGAACCGTTGCCGTTCGCCCTGCAATGCAGAAAACAGCGGCGCTAGTTTCCGGAATCTCGCCGGCTCACCCCTGATTCGCTGAAAAAACGGGGATAATCTACTTTGCGGAAGTCAGATGGCAACGCAAATATTTTCGCATCCGGCTGTTGTGTCAGCTCTCGCAACTCAATTGTCAGTGTCGCAGGATGATCGCCGCCTGTCGAACTCGTCTCAGAGCGCAGCGGCAAGCCCAGCGCTTTATCGATCCAGATAATCGTCACGCTGTCATTGCCCGCAGTCGTGCTTGTGACTCGATACTTCTCAGCTGTGCGTCCATCGATCAGCTCGTTTCCGAGATTTTCATAACGCGCCAGAACCGGCGTTTCATGAAGGAGAAGATCCGGCGAGAAGTCAGCAGCTCCGGTCGAGGCATCGGCTCCGTCCGCTTCGGCGTTGGCAGCATTTATCTCAGCGTAAATTTTTGCGGCAGGTGAAATGACAAATCGCCCGGCTGAACTCTCCAGGTAGACGACGGCTTTATCGGATCCGCTGTCGTACTCTTCGCGTCGCTGATCGCCATCGCGAGCTATCGCTGTTTTGCTGATAGTCGTGACTGCTTTGCCGTCCTGATATTCGACACTGGTGACGATGCGTACTGCTTGATAGCGTTCAGGCTCTTTTGTCTCAAAAGGTGGAGTGTTGCGCAGCTCTCCACGAGTTTCGGATTGAGCGATGGGTTTTGGAAGAAGACTGCGCCGCGAGCGAGCCCATCTGAAGGCGCCGATCGCACTGATAATCAGTATGCCAAGAATAGCTGCGAGGAATACTCGCCGCGGTGAAGTCATTTGAACTTGGAGAAGCTCGTAAGACCGGCTTTTAGCCGGGCTTTATGAAGGCAGTCGGAAAGGGAGATCATACTCGCTCGACTAATAGCGCGATGCCCATGCCACCGCTGACGCACAGTGTAGCCAGGCCGCGCCGCTCCCCGCGCTGCTTCAACTCATGTAAAAGCGTGGTAGTGATGCGTACGCCGGTACAACCAATCGGATGGCCCAGGGCGATGGCGCCGCCGTTGACGTTGAGTTTGTCTGAATCGAAATGAAGTTCACGGTCGCAGGCGATAACCTGAGCCGCGAAGGCTTCGTTCAGTTCAATCAGATCGATGTCACTGAGTGTGAGGCGCTGTCGTTCGAGCAACCTCCGGATCGCAGGGACCGGTCCGATACCCATTATTTCGGGTGCTACGCCGGTGATTTCATAGTCGACCAGTCGAGCTTCCGGCTCGGCCTTCACAGCCTTCAGCGTTTCCTCGTCGAGTACCACCACGGCGGCAGCGCCATCAGTAATGCCTGAAGAATTGCCTGCGGTCACGCCACCATCTTTGGCAAAAACAGGCGAGAGCTTTTTCAGGCTTTCAATGGTTGTGTCAGCGCGAGCATGCTCGTCGCGTCCGAACGTGATCGCCTCACTTTTCCGTCCCTTCAGGTTCAAAGGCAACAATTCGGCGTCAAAACGTTTCGCTGTTTGGGCCGCCTGCGCCCGCTGTTGCGAACGCAAAGCATATTGATCCTGTTCCTCGCGCGATATCTGGTAATTGCGGGCGAGGTTCTCAGCCGTCTCTCCCATCACCAGTCCCGACAGCGGATCGTTAAAGCCGTCGCGATACATGCCGTCGACCAGATCCATGTTGCCCATGCGCATGCCCCAGCGCGCGCCTTCGGCAAAGTACGGAACGCGCGACATGCTTTCTGTTCCGCCAGCCAGCACGGCACCGGCGCGCCCGAGCATTATCTGTTCCGCCGCCAGGATAATGGCACGCAGGCCCGAACCGCATGCCTGGTTCACGGTGAGGGCGGGAACAGTATCAGGCACTCCCGCGCGATGAGTGATTTGACGCGCGACATTAGGCCCGCCACCAGCCTGTCGCGCACAACCCCAGATCGAATCCTGAATTTGATCTGGCCGTAGACCAGCGCGGCTCAGACTTTCCCGAGCTACACTCACTCCCAAATCCGCAGCTGACAGCGAAGCCAGCGAACCACCAAAGCGCCCAATGGGCGTGCGTACTGAACCAACCAGATAGACGCTTTTCATCCGATAAAAATCTCTTCCAAGCAAAATCAAAGTCAGGAAATCATTGACGGGAAATGGTAGCACACGGTAGAAGTAAAGTCCGACGCTCCTCCACCAGAACATAAAAGCAGACACGGACGAGAATTTGCCGTGCGAGTTCTCTAACTCATCGTGTTCGCTTTCACCGCCAGCCACCAGTATGACGTTTGGAAGACTTGATCGGGTAGGTCAAAGCCTCACCAGATCCGGACGAGGCGGGTGTTGAGCAGCAACCATGTTGGATCGTATTCATGCGCAACAGGTGGAAGGTGTGGCGCGCACCCTAACTGAGCTGCTTGCAGCCCATGCTGAGTGGTTCCTGACTCACAACGAAGGGAGCACTGAATCGATTCGGCGCGCAGAGTTGGACGTGGCGGTTTCGCATGGACGCTTGATTCTCTCGTCATGGACTGAAAAGGGAACTCGCTCATGGAAGATTGCCGGGTGGGAAGTCGCGGGCGAAAAACTTCTGCTGCAAACGTCTCGGCGCATGGGAGCAGAGCGCTCCCTGCTGGAATTAATTCCGCGCGCGTCCGCCGGCGCCATCGCAGCCACCGTCAGAGCAGCGCGGCAATTGCGCTGTGAGCAACTCGCGCAACTTGCAGCCTCGCTACAAGTGGGCGCGAAGGTTGAGCGTGCGGCGCTTAGTCCGGGAATACGGCGTGGCCAGCCGGGCCGTTATGCGCGCATTATTCTCAGGCTGAAGCAGGAACGAATCGCCGTGACCGCGACAGTCGCCGCCACTGACAGGCGCAACGTCGACGCTCAGCTTTCAGCCGCACTGCTCTGGTACATCAACAGCAGCGCCCGCATGCGTCCTCCTTACCTGCAGAGACTGTGGTTAATTTTCGAGCATGAGGTGGCCCAGGCTGCCCGGGATCGACTCGCTCTGGTGCGGGAAGGCCTGAGAAGAACAATAAATATTTTTGAGATCGATGATGAGTGGCGCCGGCTAGCTCCGCTTGAGCTGGGTGAGCGCAGTGAAGTTTTCAAACAACGCCTGGCCCGTTTCCCGCGGCTGGCGGCAGTGACGGCCAGCGATTGCGCGCGGCAGTTCATCGCTCAGGCCCCCGAGGCGATAGATCTGGTCCATGCTCGTCACGGTGAGACACTCCGCTACAACGGGTTGCCTTTCGCGCGCCTGCGCCGGTTGCTTGGCGTTGACTGCGTTTGGTTCGGCATTGATGCCACGCGGCGACGTCTGCTTGAGCCGCGCACCCAAAATGACTGGCAGCAATTACTCCGCGACCTCCGTGAGCATCGCTCAGCGACTGCCTCGGATCATCATCACGCTTTTTATCGCACGGCCGCCGAAAGCTGGCTGGAGTCTTTGCTGCGACGCGACATCACCAGGCTTGATCCCGGGCTTATCATTGCGCCGCTGCACACACAGTTCCGCACCGCTCGAGGCGGCCCTTTGGGAGTGCGGCCAATCGATTTGCTGGCTCTTAGACGTGATGGCCGGCTGGTGGTGATTGAACTGAAGGTTTCGGAAGACCGTGAACATGTGCTTCAGGGCGCAGACTACTGGCGTCGCGTGGAGGCGCATCGGCGTCGTGGCCACATTGCGCGCGCTCGGCTGTTTGGTGAAATAAAAATCAGCGACCAGTCACCGCTGGTTTATCTGGTAGCCCCCACGCTACGGTTCCATCCTTCGTTTTCAATAATGGCACGCGCCATCTCTCCCGATATTGAGCTCTACCGTTTTGATATCAACGAAGACTGGCGCGCCGGCGTCCGCGTCATGCGCCGCTGCGCCTTGACGTGAGAGGTGAGTAGTTGGTCAAGCGATCAGGTGCGAGGTCTTATCTCAGTGCTTTACGATTAGCGAGCGCTCATTCGCGGGATTAGTGGGTGCGGTGTTGCCGGATCGTGCCAGTGGCATTCCCTGACTGCCTTCCATTGCCTGCTCGGAAGACATGATACCGGCAAGTCGCATGCGAAATTCATCCGGGTTGCTGGCATTTCTCAGCGCTTCTTCCATCGAGATCAAGCCGGACTGGCAAAGATTGAAGAGCGATTGGTCAAAGGTCTGCATACCGTACTGTGAAGTTCCGGCAGCAATGGCCTCGCGAATCAGATTTGATTTCTCTTCATTGATGATGTAGTCGCGGATTAGTCCCGTGGTCACCATTACCTCGACTGCCGGCACGCGTCCTCCGCCTTTCGCGGCGCGCACAAGCCGCATCGAGATAACGGCTTTGAGAATGCCGGCCAACTGAAAGCGCACGGACTTTTGTTGATGTGAAGGAAACGAAGAGACAATACGCGTGATCGTTTCGGTTGCATCCAGCGTGTGCAAAGTTGAAAGCACGAGGTGGCCCGTCTCTGCGGCGGTCAGGGCGGTCTCGATCGTTTCGTGGTCGCGCATCTCGCCGACCAGAATCACATCCGGATCCTGGCGCAGAGCTCCCCGCAGTGCTTCTGAGAAAGAGCGCGTGTCGACGTCAACTTCGCGTTGTGACACAAAAGCTTTCTTATCGGGATGCAGGAATTCGATGGGATCTTCGATGGTCACAATGTGACCGCTGCGCGTGGCATTGATGCAATCAATCATGGCCGCCAGCGTCGTCGACTTGCCGGAGCCGGTGGCCCCTGTCACCAGGATCAGTCCGCGCTTCTCTTCTATAATTCGATCAATTACGGGAGGCATCCCCAGTTCATTGGAACTCCTCGGGTTGTCGGGAATGACCCGCAATACCATGCTGACTGAGCCGCGCTGTTGAAAGATATTGGCGCGAAAACGACCCAGGCCGGAGACACCGTAGGCGATGTCGACCTCTGAAACCTCCTTAAAGCGTTGCTTCTGACGGTTCGACATGACGGAGAACGACATGTCCAGAGTGTCTTCAGGCTTTAGCCGTGGCGCATCCACGATGGTGTGAAGTTCGCCTCCGATACGCATGACCGGGAAAGCACCGACTTTTAAGTGAAGGTCTGAAGCGCCGTGACTGGTGGCGACGCGCAGCAAATCGTCAATTTTTACGGACATTGGGACACACTCTCTGCAGAAACAGGTTGCTCTGGCGGTTGATTGTTTAGCGCAGCGGGTAGGCGCAGGAAGGACAGTTAACTGGGACGGTCACCGTAAAGCTGGGCAACGTGACCGGGTTCGATAATAGCTTGGCAAATCGCGAAACGTCAATGATTGGTTTTGCAGCAGGGAAGAATAACGCCAATGATCTGCAGTCAATCAACGAAAAAGGGCCCGTTCGCCGTGCCCTCTTCCAACCTCGCATTGTCCGCGGCGGTTAATCGCCGCTGGCTGTTTGATACGCCAGGAAGGCCTGGGAGTCCTCACCTGAAGCTCCGCTGACGCCCTGAGGTTCTGACTTGGGCGGTTGCTCGTCGGTGGCCGATGTCTTTTTCTCATTGATGTATGTCAACCAGGGGCCGGGAGCCGCGCGCTCGCCCTTGGTGATCTCAAAAAACGCTTTCTGAATCTTCGTTGTAATTACGCCACGTTCGCCGTTGCCGACTGTGATGCGATCGACGGCACGAATCGGCGTGATTTCCGCTGCGGTACCACTGAAGAAGAGCTCGTCTGCGACGTACAAAGCTGCTCGCTGAATACTGCGTTCCTTGACGGGAATGCCCAGCGTGTTGCAGATCTGGATCACGCTGTCGCGAGTAATCCCTGCCAGTATTGAAGAAGACAGCGGCGGGGTGAGTACCGTGTCATTCATGACGATGAATATATTTTCGCCGGAGCCTTCGGAAACGTAACCACGATCGTCCAGAGCAATGCCTTCGGCAAAACCATTCACGAGCGCTTCCATCTTGATCAATTGCGAGTTCATGTAGTTAGCGCCGCTCTTGGCCATCGCCGGCATTGAATTGGGAGTCAGCCGGTTCCAGGTCGAGACGCAAACGTCCACACCCTTTTCGATAGCTTCATCACCGAGGTACTTGCCCCAATCCCAGGCGCCGATGTAGCAGGCGAGGGGATTCGGGAAAGGATTGACGCCGAAAGCGGGCTTCTCTTCGTCCAGACTACGAAAAAGAATTGGCCGGATATAACACTGGTCCAACCCACTGCGCTGCACTAACTCTACCGAGGCGTTGAAGAGCTGGTCCATGGACAAGGCATGTTCCATGCGGTAAATCTTGGCCGAATTCAGGAATCGCTTCATATGCTCGCGGAGCCGAAAGATGGCTGGGCCATCCTTGGTGGCATAACACCTAATACCCTCAAAGATGCTTGACCCGTAGTGGAGAACGTGCGACATGACGTGTACGCGCGCATCATCCCACTTGATGAATTCTCCGTCATGCCAGACGACATCACATATCTTGGGAGTGCTCACGTTCTTGTTCTTGCCATCTTTTGAAAACATATTTTGTACTCCTTCAGGGAAATCAGAACGTCCAAAACGGGGCGAGGTTCCGCGTTAGATTACAGTTGAAGTTCCTCAAAAAACGGGACCACAACTCTCTGGTTTTGGCCGTAGCCGCGCCTGGTTCGGGACAGGGCACAATACCGTAAATGAGTTTCGATTAGCAAGGCGTCCTTGATTTGCAGAAAGGCGGCGACGTAACATGAAAACGCATTTCGATCTACATAAAACGAGTAATAGTTATGGCTTTCCTGTGAAGTATCAACAAACCTTTTTCCGCTGGTATGCGCCGGCGGCCCTCGCTCTTCTTTCATTACTGGTCAATAGCTGCAAAATGTCAGAAAAAAATACAACCATGTCCGCCAATGCCTCGTCGGAAAAGCCGCAGGCAAATGCCTCCAACAACGGCGACTCCGAAGCGATTCACCGGCACGCGATCGCCATCGACCTGCACGCCGATACGACTCAGCGCATGCTCGACGAACGGGTTGATCTCTCGCAGCGGTTACCTGATGGCCACGTCGACAGTGTGCGGGCGAAAGAGGGCGGGCTGGATGCTCAGTTCTTTTCCATCTGGGTTGAGCCGCAGCTGTACGGCGCCGGCGGCGCGAAAGCGATGAAGCGTGCCGACGATCAGATCGCGGCGGTGCGTCAGCTCACCGAGAAACATCCCGAGCTTTGGGAGATGGCGAGGTCGGCCGCGGATGTGCGGCGCATTGCCGGCGAAGGGAAGTTGGCGGCGCTGCTGGGTCTTGAGGGCGGCTATGCCATCGATGACCGGATTGAAAATGTCGGGCGCTATTACAACCTGGGCGTTCGCTACATGTCGCCGGCCTGGACCGTGAGTACTAGTTGGGCCGGTTCCTCCGGCGACGAAGCAGGAAAGAAGCTGGGACTGACTGACTTCGGCAAGCAGGTGATTCGCGAAATGAATCGTCTGGGCATGATGGTCGACGTGTCTCACCTCTCTGACAAAGCGTTCTGGGACATTGTTAATACGTCTACGAAGCCGGTGATCGCCACCCACTCAGCCTGCCGTGCGCTTGCTGATGTGCCACGCAATCTTAACGACGAAATGATTAAGGCCCTGGCCAAAAGTGGCGGTGTGGTGTGTGTGATCTTCTATCCACCGTTTCTTGAGCCGGGCTGGAGCGCCAAAAAAGATAAAGTCGATAATGAGATTGCAGCGCTCGTGCAAAAGGCCTCTGATGAAGAGCAGGGAGGCGTTGCGCAGAAGAAGCTAGCTCGCGATCGAGTGCGCCGGCAGGAATTTCTGAAACGGCTGCCACCAGTGACAGCAGCCCGCGTGGTGGATCACATCGATCACATTGTGAAGCTGGTTGGCATCGACCATGTGGGGATCGGTTCCGATTTCGACGGCATCCAGGCTACTGTGAGTAATCTTTCGAACGTGGCAGAGTTGCCTAACCTGACGCGTGAGTTGCTCAAGCGTGGGTATTCCGCCGGCGATGTAGAAAAAATTCTGGGCGGAAACATCCTCCGAGTGATGGAAGAAGTCGGGAAGAAGTAACGCCTTGGACCGAACCTGGGACCGCACGCTTCCAGCGTGCCGACTTTAAGATTCAATCATGCCCGCGAAGAAAGCTGCGATAAAAAAACCGCGCATTGGGTTTCATGCGCCGATCAAAGGCGGCTTGCACGAAGCGCTGATTGTGGCGAACGAAATTGGCTGTGACACGGTCCAGATCTTTTCGCGCAATCCGCGCGGCTGGATGGCCAAGCCCTTAACACCCGAGGGCATTGACCTCTTCCGCAAGACTCGGCGGCTCACGAAGCTCAACCCGATCGTGATTCACTGTAACTACCTCGTTAACCTGGCCGCCACGGATCAGTCTTTCCTGGAAAAATCGCGCGCCTCATTTCGTGAGGAAGTCGAGCGCGCTTTGCTACTGGGTGTCGACTATCTGGTGGTCCATCCCGGCAGCGCCCGCGGCGCCTGCGAAGCCGATGGGATCGCTCTCTGCGCGAAGAGTTTGAAGCTGGCGTGCAAAGGTTTAAAGCTCGGACGGTTTCAGATTCTGCTGGAAAACACTGCGGGTCAGGGAGAATGCATTGGCCACCGTTTCGAGCATCTGAGCGCCATCATGAAAGCCTGTCCCCGGCTGCCGCTCGGAGTCTGCTTTGATACCGCGCACGCGTTCACTGCGGGTTACGACATCCGTGAAGAAGACGGCCTGGAAGCAACCATTCAGTGGCTGGACCGGACAGTAGGCACAAAAAACGTGCGGGCGATTCACTTCAACGATTCCCGCGCGCCTTACAACTCGCGGGTGGACCGGCACTGGCATATCGGGGAAGGACACATAGGAACAGAAGCATTGCGGCGCGTGGCCCGGCATCCGAAGCTGGCCCATGCGGCTTTCATTCTCGAAACTCCTTACGACGACCCGCGCGCTGATCTAAAAAACCTGCAGATGTTGAGGTCGTTCGTCAATGGTCCTGCCTGGGCCTCACGAACTTAGGAGCGCGTCGTCCGATTACTCTGGACGCCCGGCAGCTTAATTCGCTAGAATGCGGGCCAATGTTTAGAGATCTATTACTTACCGAACTCCTCCTATCGGTGCCGCTGCTGCATCGCGCCCTATAATCGCGCCAGACGCAGAGCGGCGAAAAACAATAACATCAGGAATAGGGACGCAGTCGCAGCCATGCTTTAATTAAAGCGTTGCGCTGCCAGTGCTGATAATGATCAGCTTTTTAATAAGATAGGAATCAATCATGGATGAAAAATACTTTCCCGCCGCGATAGAAAAGAAGTGGCAACATCGTTGGCAAGAGTCGCGAGCGTTTGAAGTCAAGGCAGATGATCCGCGGCCAAAGTTTTACTGCCTCGAGATGCTGCCTTACCCCTCGGGCTATCTGCATATGGGCCATGTCCGCAACTATTCAATTGGTGACGCGCTCTCCTGGTATAAACGCCTGCAGGGATTCAACGTCCTGCACCCAATTGGCTGGGACAGTTTTGGTCAACCAGCCGAGCAGGCGGCGATCAAGCGCGGCGTAAATCCACGCGACTGGACCGAAGAAAATATTAAGCACATGAGCGGGCAAATGCACCGGCTTGGTATCAGCTATGACTGGTCGAGAGAAATCGCCGCGCATCGGCCCGAATACTACAAATGGGACCAATGGTTTTTCCTGAAGATGCTGGAACGTGGCCTGGCATACAAGAAAACATCAGCGGTCAACTGGTGTCCGAAGGAGAAGACGGTCCTGTCGAATGAGCAATCCTCGGGTGGGATCTGCTGGCGTTGCGGCACTGCGGTTGAAAAGCGAGACCTGGAGCAATGGTTTCTGCGAATTACTGATTACGCGGAGCAGCTGGTCAATGATATTGCGGAGATCGAAGCCACCTGGTCGGAGAAGGTGCTGAAGCGCCAGCGCGACTGGGTCGGCCGCAGTGAAGGCGCCTACATTGACTTTGCGGTTAAGGAGAACGACAGGAAAATTCGCGTCTTCACCACCCGCATCGACACTATCTATGGCGCGACGGCGATCGTCCTGGCAGCCGAACATCCCTTGTTGAGCGACCTGCTTGCAGGTTCAGCACTGCAGGCAGATGTTGAGGCGTTTGCCCAGAAGGTCAAAGCGGCCCGTGCAGCCAAACAGGATCCAACTGTGGTTGAAGAAAAGGAAGGTCTGAACACCGGCGCGCTCGCTGTCAATCCCTTCAGCGGCGAGCACGTGCCCATCTGGGTTGCCAATTATGTCTTGATGGAATACGGCACCGGCGCAGTCATGAGTGTGCCTGCGCATGACGAACGTGATTTCGAGTTTGCGCAAAGGTACACGCTGCCCATCAGGCAGGTGATTGCTCCGATTTCTCATGATCAGGCGCAGGTCGAACCGGTTACCGGGGCGATGGATCAATCAGTCGAAATGCATCAGGCTTTCACCGAGTACGGTGTCCTGATCAATAGCGGCGACTGGGGTGGTAAGTTGTCCGGCGCCGCCATCACGGAAATGACTGAGGAAGCGCACACTAAAGGCTTTGGCGAAGCTGCTATTACTTACCGCATACGCGACTGGGGTATCTCGCGCCAGCGATTCTGGGGCGCCCCTATTCCCATTGTCTACTGCGATGAGTGTGGAGCGGTGCCTGTGCCGATGGACCAGTTGCCCGTCGTTCTCCCGGAGACAGCAGAATTTACGGGCACGGGCGAATCGCCGCTCAAGAGTGTGGCCGAGTTTGTCAACACCACTTGTCCCAAATGCCAGCGTCCGGCGCAGCGAGAGACCGATACCATGGACACGTTTGTTGATTCTTCCTGGTACTTCTTTCGCTACTGCGATCCGCATAACCACGATGCGCCCTTTGACCCGCAACTCGCGGCCGAGTGGACTCCGGTTGATCAGTACATCGGCGGCGACTCGCACGCAGTCATGCATTTGATCTATACGCGCTTTTGGACCAAGGTCATGCGTGATCTGGGATTAGTGTCGTTCAATGAACCGGTCAAGCGCCTGTTGACTCAGGGCATGGTAACGAACCAGGTTGAGGGCACTGATGACTGGAAAGCCATGTCCAAAAGCCTCGGTAACGGAGTCGATCCGGACGAAATGATCGCGGCTTATGGAGCCGATGCCGCTCGAGTGTTTGTGCTGTTCGCCGCGCCGGTGGAAAACGAATTGCGCTGGTCCGAAGCCGGCGTAGAAGGGGCCATTCGGTTCCTGCGCCGCGCCTACACGATGGTCTGGCGCTGGCACGAAAGACTTTCCAACCCGGTTGACTCCCGTCAAACCTTCAAGAGCGAAGAACTTAGCCAGGGCGCGCGCCAACTGCAGCGTAAGACGCACCAAACAATCGCGCGTATCACGAGAGACTTTGAGCAGTTGCACCTGAACACTTCGGTGGCCCAGTTGATGGAATTGTTCAATGCGCTGATGGATTTCAATGCTGAGCCCGCCACTGCATCTGCGGGTGATGTTTCAACGGTGAGGGAAGCGCTGTACGCATTGGTGATAATGCTGACTCCTTTTTCTCCGCACGCAAGCGAAGAGATGTGGGAAGGGCTGGGGCATCAGGGTGGTCTGCTCATGAGCGAAGCGCGTTGGCCGGTGGCCGATAAAGAGTTGGCGCAGCAAGAGGAGTTGGAGATCCCCGTTCAAGTCAACGGGAAGTTGCGCTCGCGGGTGAAGGCTGCGTTGGACGTGACTGAAGATCAATTGCGGACAGCAGCGCTGGCTGACGGAAAGGTACAGGCTGCTCTGACGGGCCGCGAAATCGTAAAGGTCATTATTGTGCCGCAACGCCTGATCAATATCGTGGTGCGGTAATAGTTTGACAGCGAACTTTCCGACAAGATTTCAGTTTGCCCCACGGAGATGACAGAGCCAGGCAATATGTTTGGAGTATCGCTTTTCAGGAAGCCTGTCACTTAAAGAATAACTCGACAGAGGTCGGTACTCCGAGCACCGGGTAACAAACCGGCTCAGCACCAAACAAGGAGTTACTTGCTAGAGGGCTTCTTAGTAGCTAAAATCAAACGCCACCGAAATCTTCCCCGTGCGGCCAGCCTTTCCGGATGGGGTTCTGACAACGAAGCAGTGGTGAGCCCAACGTTAGCCGACTCATTTGGTTAATAGCGTTGCGCAGTGTCGAGCCACTACTGCCTACCAATCGTCGGCGGTTGTAAGGCCAGCCACAGAACCGCGTTTTGGTCGAGCCAAGTTAATGAAAGAATGTCCAGCCTGTAGGCGCTGTTTCCCCGACGACATAATTCACTGTCCCCAGGACGGGGACGAAACTCTGCCTTCGCTGAACGGCGATCCAATTCTCGATGCTCGCTATCAACTGGATCGCAGGCTGGGCCAGGGCGGCATGGGAGTTGTTTTTCAGGCGCGCCACATCTTCCTGAAGACTCAGCACGCCATCAAAATTATCCTTCCCGATCTGGTCGGTAACGATCCGATGCTGGTGACACGCTTTCGTCAGGAGGCTCTCGCCGCCGCTGCCGTCAAGCATCCCAATATTATTTCGGTCACTGATTTTGGCGTCGTCCGCGGCACCATGCCATTCCTGGTGATGGAGTTCGTTAAAGGGCGTTCGCTGCAGGAGATCATGGCTGAAGAAGGAGCAATGCCTCCGGCGCGGGCTTTTGAGTTGATCTGCCCGACGGCAGCAGGTGTCGCAGCGGCGCATCGGCAGAATATTGTGCACCGGGACTTGAAGCCGTTGAACATCATGATCTGCGACGATATGCCGGTAGCTGAAGGTCTCAAGATACTTGATTTTGGACTGGCGAAGATCAAGTCCGGCGAGCTGCTCGGATCGTTTGTGCAGGCAAAGACCAGCGGGCTGATGGGCTCGCCTTTCTACATGGCGCCGGAACAGTGGTCAGACGAAGAGCCTGACTCGCGCGCGGACATCTACAGTCTGGGGATCATTCTTTATCAGATGCTTGGTGGTGACGTGCCATTTAAGGGCTCGTCGATTCCGTCGATCATGAAAAAGCATCTGACGGAATCTCCGCCAGCCCTGAAGTCGATGGGTGTGGATGTGCCGCCTGAGATTGAAGCCGTGGTGCGTCATGCGCTGGCGAAAGAAGTGGCCGAGCGCACCCCGTCGGTTGAAATTTTTCTGAAGGAACTCAGAGATGCAGTCAATGCGATCGGCACCGCTTGCGATCCGCAACCCGATGCCGGCCCAGTCGAGCCGGTCGATCCCAACAAGACGATCATCGCACCGCTAATCGGAGCGGCGACAGGTTCCAGCCCGGCCCCGGGAGCGCAAACCAGTCCCTCCGGCTTTGAGACAAAATACGATCCGCTTTCAGGTGGCAGTCTTGCGCCCGGCATGGATGAGCAACTCCGGAAACAGGCTTCGATTACCGGAGAAGCGTTCGAACGCGAGCAAAAGGCGAAGGAACGATTTGCCCGTGAAGAGTTGGCCCGCGATGCTGAAGCTCGCAAGCGCAAGCTCGGCGAAGAGGACGCGCGGCAGCGAAAAGAGCGCCTTGAACGCGAAGAAAAAGATCGATTACATAAAGAGCAATTAGATCGCGTTGCCCGCCAGGCCGAGGAATTGGAAGAGAAGCTCGCTCGCCTGAGCACCAGCATTCCCGGTCACCGCTCGGATGTTCTCGATCCAGACGCCACTCAGGTCCAACAACATACGATGCCGATCCAACGGATCGGCGACACGAGTTTCACCGATGCCTCAGGAACGATGTGGCAAGCGACGGGCAGCCTGCCCGAAGCCCAGAAGAAAACTCCCAAGCTATTGATCGGGGTGGCCATACTGGTGGTAGTGATCAGTGGGGCCGGCATTGGTGGCTACCTTTTATTCAAGAAAACGCCTGGAGTCAGCGACCCGAATGTGAACGGCAACCCTGGCAATGCTAACAATCGACCCTCGCCTGCAGTGGGATTCAAACCTGAGATGATGGCGATTCCCGCTGGTCATTTTCAGATGGGACGAGATAAGGGGCCGCCTCAGGAAACCCCGGGCCATCCCGTCGACTTAGCAGCGTTCTCAATGGACAAAACAGAAGTAACGAACGCCGAGTATGCGGAGTTCGTTCGCGAAACGAATTATGCGCCTCCGTCGCATTGGAATGGGCCGAAACCAGCGATTGGACAGGAACAATGGCCGGTGGTCAACGTTTCGCTGGATGACGCGGAGGCATTTGCTGCCTGGCGCTCGAAGCGGGATGGAGTAACCTATCGGCTGCCGACTGAATCGGAATGGGAATATGCGGCACGCAATGGCGAGAGTGCGGACCTTTACCCCTGGGGCAAGCAATGGCAGGCAAAGCAGGCGGTGGTCGATGAAGGAGCACCAGCCGAGGTGGGCAGTCACCCGGGCGGCAGCAACAAGTGGGGCGTGCAGGATTTGTTGGGCAATGTCTGGGAATGGACTTCGTCGACTGTGACCTCGTATCCGGGTAATCCGATAACAGTTCCAACCTCGACGCAGGATTGGATCGCCATTCGTGGCGGCGCCTTTATTAGTAAGACCACTGACAAAGATCGTCCTGTGTCATCCTGCATGCGCGAATTTCTTCCTGCGAAGACCAGAAATCCGTTATTGGGCTTTCGCCTCGTAACGACTACCCAGTAACGCTGTGAAATCTTTTCATTAGGTCATGGCGTTTCGGAAAGGAGCGGATGATGAAAGCTTACGCAACAGTTCGTCGCATGGCACGCGTGCTGGCCGTCGCATGTGTGATTGCAACGGCATCTGGTTTTGCTGTGTTCGGTCAGAATGTAGGGAGTGATATTGGTGGAGGCATCTTCCGGCCAAAAAATCCTGAAACAAAACGCGGCACCGGCAAAACCCCGCGACCAATTACGAAACCCTCTCGGAACGCACCGAAGAAAAATCCAAGTGCGGAGCTTGAGGCGCGCATCGAGGAGTTGCTCGACAAGGGAAATGACGCTCGCGATGCCAAAAAATACGATGACGCTGAGGCCGCTTATGGCGATGTCCTAAAGCTGAAAGCAAGTGATCCACGCGCCGCCTATGGATTGGGTAATGTGTTTACAGATCAGCGCCGCTGGGAAGAAGCCGAAAAGAATTATCGCAATGCGGTCGAGTGGGGGCCGACGAATGTTGACGCGCTGGTAGCTTTGAGCGTCGTGCTGGTGCAACCAATCTCGGGATCCAATAATGCGAAGCGCTTTTCCGACGCCGTCAGCTTTGCAGAACTCGCGGTGAAGCTCGATGCAAAAAATGCTGTGGCGTGGGATCGTCTGGGCGTGGCGCAACAGGCGCGAGGACAATTCACGACTGAAACTGAACAGGCTTATCGCCGGGCCGTCGAACTGGATCCGCAATTCGCTGCAGCCTATGCGCATCTGGCCCGCGTGCTACGCAAAATGGGACGAGGCGGCGAAGCGGCACCGCTTTACGATCAGGCTATCTCGCTCGCCAAAGACCCGGCCACGCTGGTGCTGATCGCAGATAGCCTGCAGTCAGAACAGCAGTGGGACAAATCAGAGGAAGTACTCCGCAAGGCTTTGGCGATGGACGCGCGCAGTCCCAGCACCCTGTACCTTTTGGGGAGGGCGCTGAACGTCCTGAAGCGTTATTCGGAAGCCGAAGGTTATCTGAAGAGCGCGATTGAATTAAGCCCACAGGCCTTTCAACCTTATACCCTTCTGGGGCAGGCTTATCTCGCGCAGGGTCATCTTGAGGACGCCGAGAAAACTTACAACAGCGCCGCAGAGGTCGCCGGGCCGGCTGAGCGTAGTCAATTGGCCGGCGCGTTTGGATTTGAAGGTGTGGGTGACGGGTACCTGAAAGCAAAGCGACAAAGTGATGCTGCGCGCGCCTACAAGCGAGCGTTGGAGTTGAACCCCGGCAATCCCCAACTACAGAAAAAACTATCGCAGGCTAACTAGATCTCCGCGTTAGACTTTGCGAAAAAGAGAGGCTCTTCGTATGAAGCGTTGTCCGAAATGTAGTCGCACTTTCCCTGACGAGAATCAAAAGTTTTGCACGATTGATGGTGGCTTGCTGCGGAGCGAGCAACCGCCACCGCCGCCGTTCGATCCAAATCTTACGGTGCGGGCAACCTCCCAGGATCTGATTGACCCAACCAGAGTACTCAACCCTTCCCAGGCGCCGACCAGCACGCAACTGGGTTCACACAACCAAACCATCGCTTCGTTTGGCTCAGCTACTTTCAAGGAACCTTCGCCGACTGTTACTGATTTAATTCCTCCGGCGGAGTCCGCTCCAACCTCGGCTGATCTCGGCGCTTACGCAACCATGGTCGAGCGTGCTGCGCCCCAGACGGTCGCGTCGTCGACACCGCTGGCCCCGCCGGTGTCACAGACGCCGGCACCACCACCCGTGGCCAAAAGGAAGTCGGCGATGAAGTGGGTCCTGGCCGGACTGGTCGTCCTTCTCGTCGTAGGTGGCGGGGCAGCGGCGGCGGGATATTTTCTGGTGCTTAAACCGATGCTCGATGCAAAGCGTGGGGTTCTGTCCACCAACAATAACCGCAGTCAAAACGAAAACACTCCTGTAAATACCAATACGGCAGAGAATCCAAACACAACGGAAAAAACCAAGGGTCCGGAAGCCTTTGTGCCGCCGGCGGACGCGATCCAATTTAAGAATTCTGCTGCAAATCTTGATGGGGAACTGGCTGCTAACTATGTCGGCTTCTCATTTTATTACCCCAGTTCATGGGTCAGCGATCCTAAAGCCGGCGTGCCGGGCGCGGCGAATTTCGCCAAGCTGGACAAGGCGGCCGGTGCCAATGAGGGATTAAAAGAGCGCGTTGTGTTCAACTGGTATCCGAGCAAAGGGAGCTATGAAGCCGACCTCCCGGTGTTCCCTGTCAGTGCCAAAAAAGTCACTGATCAATTATCAGGGGCGCTGCCCAACTATGCAGAGGTATCGCGGGGCGACGTAACCGTCAATACCTACAAAGGCTACGAAGTGCGGTTCAAGGGGGTATTCAAAGAAGCGGGAGCGGCCGATCTTCCTTATTGGGGCCGCGTAATATTTTTGCCGGGCTCTAAGACCGATAAAGGCGGCGTTACGATCATCATGCTTGCCACATCTTTGGCCACGGAGATCAAGAGCCCTGCCGATCTAGGCACGAGTGGAGATTCTGCGTTGATCCTTGATTCATTCAGGTTTGCCAATCGTTAACTACGGCGATGAAGATCGGTTTGCTTGAAATGGAAAGTGGGCAGGCTTATCCGCAACGAGTCTTTTCCGCGGAAGTCATCAAGGCTGGTCGCGATCCGCTCGCCTGTCACATCATTTTTGATCAGGGTGAATGGCCCATGGTTTCTCGACGGCATGCTGAATTTCGCCAGCGCGATGGCCGCTTTCTATTGGCCGACACTGGATCGAGATTTGGGACGTTTCTGGACGGCCGGCGCATCGACGACCCATGTGAAATTCGAGTGGGTGCCAGAATCCAATTTGGTCCAGGTGGGCCAATGTTGCAGGTGATGGAGCTTACTCAAAGTACCGCTGACGAACCACCTCAGCCACCGGATAATGCTGTTCGCACGCGCCGCGAACAGCCGATTACTACTGAGATGCGAAATCCGAAAGCCTGATGAGTGATCCCACCGAAGACTCAGTCGCCTCGGGCCAATACAGAATTTCCATATTGACGCTTGCGCTTGACCAATCGATGGGAAGTGTTATGTACTGCAAGGGCGGGAATTGGAAACCACCAAGCAACTTCATAACGATGGTTTAATAATCAATGAATTCGCATCAACAATCAGAAAATAAAAGCAGACTCTTTTGGAGTCCCAGCCGCATCGCTCTCACCCTCGTGGTACTTTGCCTGTTGGCCGTCGGCGGACTTTCGAGCTGTACCTCGTCTGACGAAAAAACTGATCGCACAACGAACCCGAACACAGATCGCACAGCTAACCAACCACCTGTAATCTCGCGAGCCAACCCGCCCGCGACCGCTCCAACCACGACGCTGCCTGCCAGCATCCTGGGCGAGCGGTTGCAGACTGTGGGAGGCAAGACGATTTCGTTGGGTGAATTTTCCGGCAAGGTAATGCTGGTGAATTTGTGGGCCACCTGGTGTGGTCCCTGCCGGAATGAAATACCTGAACTCGTCAAACTGCATCACGAATTCAAGGCCAGGGGACTTGAGGTTGTCGGGCTTTCCACTGAAGACCCAGTACGGTCAGCCGAAAGCGTCAAGAACTTCGTCCAGGCTTTCAAGATGGACTATCAAGTCGGCTGGGCTACGCAGAACCTCGAGATCACGCTGATGCAGATTACCCAGAGGGATGCTATTCCCCAGAGCTTCCTGATTTCACGCGACGGCCGCATCTTGAAACAGTTTGTTGGATTCAGTCCAGTCGCTACTCCTCCGCAAATCAGACAAGCCATTGAGGAAGCCTTGAACGGATAACGCGCATCACGCTGACAGTCGGTCAGCATTTCTCTCGACGACTCAATGGCTGTGAATTATCTGCCCTTCGTCTCTAGTGTACGGAACAGACAAAAACTGGGTAACGTGGCATCGCCGGCTGGATTCGACTGCAACCGGAAGAAAAAAATCTGGCCGCTGGTTACGCTTTGCCACTTGCGCTTTTTACTCGTTTGCCCTGATTAGCACTGCCCGCTCTGCAACGCTCCCAACCGGCTTTACCGAAACCCAGGTGGCTCTCGGACTCTTGAGTCCGACGGCGATGGCCTTTGCTCCAGATGGCCGGCTGTTCGTCTGTGAAGAAGGCGGGACCGTGCGCATCGTCAAGAATGGCGCGCTGCTGACTACGCCATTCGCCAGCGTAAACGCAGACGCCTCACACGAGCGGGGCTTGCTCGGCATCGCGGTCGATCCAAACTTCACCACCAACCAGTTCATCTATCTGTACTACACCTCTCCAACACCTACGTTCCACAATCGCGTTAGTCGTTTGACCGCGAACGGTGATGAAGCGGTAACCGGTAGCGAGGTGTTTTTACTTGAGCTGAACGAGCTGGCGGGCAACGGCAATCACGCGGGTGGCGCACTCCACTTCGGCGCCGACGGCAAGCTTTATATCGCCACCGGCGACGATAATGTGGGCGCCAATTCTCAAACGCTCAGCAACCTGTTCGGGAAACTCCTGCGCATCAATCCCGATGGTTCAATCCCGGCCGACAATCCCTTCTTTGGAGCGACCACGGGTCTGAATCGATCGATTTGGGCACTCGGGCTGCGCAATCCCTTTACTTTTGGGTTTCAGCCGGGCACTGGCCGGTTGTTAATAAATGACGTCGGCGAGAACACCGCAGAAGAGATCAATGACGGCATTGCTGGCCGGAATTATGGCTGGCCTGGGTGCGAAGGTCCTTGCGCGCCTCCAAATCAGAGCTTCAGCGATCCCCTCTTCACTTACGCGCACGGCAGTTCCGGCACCACCGGTTGCGCGATCGTCGGGGCCGCTTTCTATAATCCGCCAGTCTCGCAATTCCCGGTTGACTACATGGGTAAGTATTTCTTCGCTGATTTTTGTTCCGGCTGGATTCGGCGTTTCGATCCGGCGACGAACACGGCAACCGCTTTTGCTTCGGGAGTGTTGTTACCGGCAGATTTGGCAGTTTCGCCCGACGGCGGTCTCTATTATCTGGCCCGTTCCGGCGGTACGGTCTATCGGATTCAATACAATTCGCAGGTGGAAGGCGCGTACCAATTCAGCGCTCCCAGCTACACGGTCAGCGAGTCGGAGCCGAGCGCTGTCATTACTGTGCTGCGCACCGGCGATACGTCGGTTTCAGGTTCAGTGAATTACTCGACCAGCGATGGCACGGCTTCAGATCGCAGCGATTACACCGTCGCTATCGGAACCCTAAATTTTGCTGCCGGCGAGAGCAGCCACACTTTTCGGATTCTGATCAGCGACGATGTTTACGTCGAAGGAGACGAGAGTGTGAATCTCGCTCTTACAAATGTTGTTACCGGAGCGACGCTGGCTACGGCGCAGCTAATCATCATCGATAACGATACGGCGGCGCCCACGAGCAATCCTGCAGATGAAGCACAGTTTTTCGTAAGGCAACACTACTACGATTTTCTTGGGCGAGAGCCTGATGCGGCAGGGTTTGATTATTGGACCAGTCAGATCTCTCAATGCAACAGCGACATCGCTTGCCTCTTGCGCAAACGTATCGATGTCAGCGATGCGTTTGTCTTTGAGCCTGAGTACCAACAGACCGGCGCTTACGTATTCCGTCTGTACCGCGCCGCTTATGGGAATAGCCAGCCATTCCCAAATCCAGAGCCTGATCCTGCAAATCCAGGCGAAGAAAACAAGCTGCCGAACTACGGAGTTTTCCTGCGCGATCGGCAGCGAGTTATTGGTGGTGCCAACTTGCCCTCAGAGCTGCTGGCGCTGGCTGCGTCATTCGTTCAACGTCCAGAATTCCTCACCAGATATCCTGCTAACCTGGACGGCCCCGGCTTTGTTGACGCCTTGTTGTTGACGATAAGAAACGACCTGGGCGTGGATCTCACCGCGTCCCGTAATGTGCTGCTGGCGTTGTTCAATTCTGGAGGTCGGGGTGCGGTGCTCTATCGATTGGCGGACGATAATCAAAACAACCCAGTCGAAAATCGGGCAGTGGTCGACGCGGAGTACAATCGAGTCTTCGTGGCTACCGAATACTTTGGTTACCTGCGTCGCAATCCGGACATGTCCGGGTTTCTGTTCTGGTTGGGACACGTCAACAGCGCTCAGCTAAGAGATATCGCAAAACAGCACGCGATGGTTTGTTCGTTTATCACTTCAGCAGAATACCAAAAGCGCTTCAGTCCCTTGCTCACGCATTCAAATAACGATTGTCCTCACTAAGCTGATCCAGCGCAGCCATTGTGTCCAGCTTTCAACTGCGGTTCCTGTCTCATTCTGAGTTTCGGGGAAACGCGTGTAGTATTCGTGTCATCTGTATAGCAGCCCGATTGTAGGTGAAGCTGGTAGGTGGGCCCCTGAGGATTAAACAAGGACTGCTTGAAGTAAGTTTGAGGAGAATAAACTATGAGGACTTTTTCCGGATTCTATAGACTGTTGGCGCTGGGTGCAGCGCTGGTTTTGGCATCGTTTTCGCAGCAGGTTTCAGCACAGAAAAAATCAAGAACCCACGATGCCGAGCGGCACGCACGTGAAGCCGCTGAGGTTTTCACAGAGATAATGAACATCAAGGAAAAGGCGATTCCCAAGGAATTATTGGACAAATCTGAAGCGATCGCCGTCTTTCCCGGTGTGATCAAAGCCGCATTCGTATTTGGCGGCCGCGGCGGACAAGGCTTAATTAGCCGGCGCATCCGCGGGGGCTGGAGCGCGCCCGCGTTCTTTAATCTAAGCGGCGGCAGTTTTGGCGCTCAGATTGGCGCGCAGAAGACAGACTACATTCTGCTCATCATGAACGACGATGGTTTGAACGGATTGCTGAAGGACAAATTTGAGATTGGTGGCGAAGTAGGGGTGGCCGCCGGACCAGTCGGGCGCGAAGCGGCAGCTTCGACCAACGCTATGCTTGATGCCGGTATCCTTTCTTACTCACGTTCGAAGGGCGCCTTCATTGGAGCTGCGCTGAAGGGTGCGGCGATAACTCCCGACAACGATCTCAACGAAGCTGTCTACAATAAAAAGGCCAAAGAAGTTTTGACTGAAAGGAATCCCATCAAGCTTGGCGCAATGCCAGCTGCGGTGCGAATCTTTCCGCGCACTCTGGCTCGCTATTCGATTCGATAGACGTAACACGAATCTCTCAAGCCCAGGGCGCGCAAGTGAAAGCTTGACGCTTTCAAGTGCGCGCCCTAGAATGCGTCGACACTCGTTACTCGTTGTTGTCTTTATCAATCGAGGATTGCGCTACGGTTATGCTCCCACGAACGCAACGACAGAAAGATATTCTCGATTACATCGTTCGTTACTCCGGACAACGAGGGCACGTACCCTCCTACGCGCAAATCGCCAGATACTTCGGAGTCAAGTCAAGAGCTACCATTGCTAAACATATTGCGGCCCTCGAGCGGCGCGGTTTGCTGGAGCGCCGTCAGGAAGACGGATCGTTTGACCTCGCAGTCAGGGTTGACGAGATGCCTTCCGATGCTCTCTGTGAAGTTCCCCTTTTAGGTCGCATTGCTGCGGGAGTACCTCAGGAGGTGGTTCACGATTCGGAGATGATCGCGGTGCCGCGCTTCCTGCTGGGGAGAGTCAGGCCTGAGAAGATTTACGCAGTGCGTGTCAAAGGCGATTCGATGATCGAGGAACACATCTGTGATGGAGACATCGCCCTGATCGAGGATCGCACCGAGCCGCGTGACGGTGAGATTGCGGTGGTCTTTATCGATGGGACCTATGCTACCTTGAAACGGATTTACCGTCGTGGGGCTGAGATCGAGTTGCGTCCGGCTAATTCACAGATGGAACCCTTCCGGGTGCCGGCCCAACAAGTTCAGGTGCAGGGTATTTTCCGTGGCTTGTTGCGGCCCACCGCATAGCCTTCTTTTTCCACGCGTCGCAAATATGGCGCGCCGGTACTTCACGACTAGCCGGAACTATTACTCAGCGAACGAATTGAGCTTGAGAGTTGGCGTTTAGAATCTGTAACCAAATACTTTGCTGGCGAACAATGAACGCCGCCGACTTCATCGTCTTCTCTCCCCTAAAGGAATCGGAATGACGGTGAATAAGACTTTGTCCCTGGTTCGCCAGCAGTGAGTTGTGAGGGGCGCGGGGGAGGTTCCTTTGATACTGCTTAAAAATCGAGTAAAGCCTCACCGATCCGCCGCGAATATTTGGTTTCAAACAGCAGTAAAGTTACAATGACTCAGCATAAACCCCGATGCCGACAGCCTTTTGTGAACTTCGAGCCCGAGTCGCGCTCACGATACGCTGGGATTTCCCCTAAGTCCTAAAAGAGACCTTAAAAAAATATTAGAAAGTGGGGAATATGGCCGCTCCCTTTCGCGAAAGATTCCAATTCGGCGATTTCGAGCTGGAAGCGACGGAATTGGTTCTCCGTCTAAAGGGTGAACTTGTACCCCTCACACCCAAAGCGCTGCAGGTTCTGGTCCTGTTGGTCAGCAACCACGGACGAGTCGTCTCTCGCAAATACATCTTTCAAACTCTCTGGCCGGACTCATTTGTTGAAGACTCCAATCTGACGGTGATCATCTCGACGCTCCGCAAGGCGCTCAGCGGGAACGAAGATGGCGAACCATTTATCGAGACAGTAGCCAAACGCGGCTACCGTTTTGTGGCCCAGGTCAAGTCCGCCAGTAATCTGCCGCCTGAGCCGGAGAAGTTTGGGGCCATGCAGATTAGCCGTCTGACTCACGACGGATTGATCATGGACATGTGTATTTCGGCTGATGGCAGTTTGCTGGCGTATGTGACGATTGCTGCGGGGAAACAGAGTCTCTGGATCCTGGATCTTAATTCCGCGGAAAGATGGCAACTCTTGCCTCCCGATCCGGCTCTCTGCTGGGGGCTTCGCTTTACGGCCGACAGCGGGACTTTATTTTTCATCACCACTCAGCCCAACAGCACGATTAGTGTGCTGTATCGCATGGGAGTGCGCGGCGGACCGGCGCAGAAACTGGTGGTGAATATTGATGCGGGAATTGCTCTGTCGCCTGACGGGATGGAAATTGCCTTCGTCCGCAGCTTCCCTGGACAGCATCGTGATGCGCTGGTCCTGGCGAATGTCGACGGTTCTGGTCAGCGTGAGCTTTTCTCGCGTCAACACCCCGACAAGTTCTCGTTCGCGACTGCCTCATGGTCTCCGGATGGCTCAACCATAGCCCTCGGAGCCAGTCGCTATAGCGGTGTTGAGTTTGCCATTCTGGGAGTGCCGCGCGGTGGTGGGAAACCTCGTGAGCTAACTCCCTGGGATTGGAAGGCGATGTGTGCCGTTGCCTGGAACGACAATGGCACCAGCCTGTACTTTTCCGCGATGGCTTCCAATTCGAATTCGTTTCAGATTTGGCGCTTGGCTTATCCGGATGGTCCCGCCCGCCGAGTCACGAATGACCCAAATAATTACGAAGAGATCAGCCTCGCTGACAAAGCTAACACTCTCGTAACCATGCAAACTGAGGTGCGATCGAATCTCTGGCTTGCGTGTTCGAACACCGCGGTGCATCCATCTCCGGCCCGCCGTATTACTCAGGGTCGAACCGAAGGATTCGAAGGACTGACCGTGGCCGATGGGTGTGTTGTCTATGCTGCCACTGAACATCAGCAGGCCGACCTGTGGAGCGTTGGGCTGGATGGATCGAATCCGCGACGGCTGACCAGCGCAGGTGGTTTTCTGCCATCGGCTTGTATCAGCGAACGGTTGCTTGCTTTTGTTTCGGCTCAGGGAGGAACGCATCACATCTGGTCCATGGAAGCCGGCGGAAAAAATAAGAGGCAATTGACCGAGGGCGGTGGCGAAAGCTATCCCAGCATCACCTGTGACGGAGAATGGGTCATCTACACATCTCTTAGCAATGACCGGAACACTCTTTGGAAAGTTAGAACGAGAGGCGGAAAGCCCATTCAGCTGACCCGCGACGGTCTGTTTATCAAGCCCGTCGTCTCACATGACGGTAGTAAGGTTGCTTGTGTCTATCGTCGGGATGAGGCGGACCGTTGGAAGATTGCCGTGCTGCCGATCGATGACGAGACGCCCCTGGCGATCCTGGACCTACCCTATCCATTCAATCAAAAAATCCGCTGGACTGCGGACGATCAGGCGCTCGCTTTTCTTGAAAAGCGGGATGGTGTGCACAATGTTTGGCGCCAGCCGATCGATGGCGCGGCAGCCACCCAGCTGACTCAGTTCACTGAAGATCTAATCTACTACTATGATTGGGTTCCTGATGACGATAGTCAGCTGATTGTCTCGCGTGGTATCAAAACCAGGGACATCGTAACTATTCAGAATTTCGCCTGACGGTGCCGCTCGGGAGAATTTAATCAAAGCCTCGCAGGGGCAGGGATGCCGAGCGCTGTAGCCAGTTATCTTCAGCATACCTGGCTTGTCCATCGATCACATGCAAAGTATATGCATGCCTCGAATTTGGGGATCTGTTTTCGAGACTCTTATGCGGTAACAGGCCGTTCAGCACGATCAAGGATCCCTTTCGCACTTCAAGCGGTACCAGCTTTTCATCCGCCCATGGTTCTTCATGAAGAGTCTCAAAGCGCATGCCGTTGTCCGCTCGGACCCAGCGCGACTTCAAGCCCAGTTCGTGCCCGCCGGGAATAGCCCACAAACAACCGTTCTCAATCGTCGCGTCTTCAAGAGCAAACCAGAGACCGGCAATGCTCATTGGTTCAGTATAGATAAAGGTGCAGTCCTGATGACAGGTGACTTCACCGCCAATCCGCGGTTGCTTAAAAATATACATGGACTGCAAAAGCAACGGGCAAGCAATACCCAGATCGGCGGAAAGGTCCCTCAATACTCCTGTGCGCGAGAACCTGTCGAAAATCGGATCGAGGTCGTGTAGTGCGTGACCGATCTTATTAATTGACTTGTCCTTGCTTTGTCGCAAGGTGCCGTCGGCGAGAAATGCATTCTCTTCGAAGAAGAAACGAATCCTGTCACCCGAGGTCAGGAAGTAATCATCTGCAACTCGAGACTGTTCGTGAGTCGAAAATATGGAGACTGCCTCCGCGGGGTCGAAATTAGCAACCAGCTCTCCGGCGTGCGCGCGCAGAAGGTCGCAGACATCCCCGGTTACGAAGTTCTCAAGGACGAGAAATCCCTGACGCTCGTAATCGTCTAGTTGTCTTTTAGTCAGGTACATGCCTTCAAGATCTTATTCAAAGACCATCGGTTTCAGCCGCATCGAAGTCTCGATTTCATACCTAACTTTGAGAGCGTGCAAGTAAGTCGATTGAAACTGAGACTCCAGCCTACCGAAGTGGGTGGTTGCTCTTTAGAGTTCTGATGCGCAAATTTACTCTTTTATGCGATCTCTGGTTAGTTTGTTAAAGTGGAGCCGGCTGCCGGAGTTGAACCGGCGACCTTCTAATTACGAATCAGACGCTCTACCAACTGAGCTAAGCCGGCTTAAAAGCTGCAACGCAGGCAGGCTTGCACTATACGAAGCACGTGTTTACGGTGTCAAGCAGCCCAATGTAGTGTAGTGTCGTAATCTTTCAGGCGTTTAGAGTACTGCCTTTAGGCGGGCCTTTGCGATGGGCAGAAAGCCCGTCTGAAGCTGATGAACATGCCCGACTAAAGCCGGTACTCTGAACACTTGTAGCCTGTAGATCAAGCCGGTAGAAGAGGTATTAAGACAGTGCGAGAGATTGTAGTTATTGGTGGCGGATTCGCTGGAGTTGAGGCAGCCTGGCAAGCAGCACGAGTTGGCATCAAGGTTCGTCTGTTTGAAATGCGACCGGTGCAAAAAACCCCTGCGCACCGCACCGACAAGCTCGCGGAGATCGTCTGCTCGAATTCATTGAAATCTGATGAACCCGGCAGCGCGTCCTATCTGCTCAAAGAAGAATTGCGACGTGGCGGCTCGCTCGTCATGGAGGCTGCAAAAGCTACCCGGGTTCCGGCTGGCGCTGCCCTGGCGGTAGACAGAGAGAAGTTTGCTGAATACATTACGCAAAAGATTGAAGACCATCCGCTCATTGAACTGGTACGCGAAGAAGTGAGAGGGGTTCCCGAAGAAGAGATTTCCGTAATCGCCACGGGGCCGCTCTCTTCCGACGCTTTGACCGCGGAAATCATGAAATTGACGGGCAGCGATCAACTCTATTTTTACGACGCTATTGCTCCCATCATCGCGGCGGATTCAATCGACACTTCAATTGCATTCAAAGCCGCACGCTACGGCAAGGGCGGTGATGATTACCTGAATTGCCCATTTGATAAAGAGCAGTATCTGCGTTTCTATGAGGCGTTGATCGCCGCTAACAGCGTTCCTTTACAACGCTTCGAAGAGACACGGTGGTTTGAATCATGTCTGCCGATTGAGGAATTGGCGCGCCGAGGTATCGATACCTTGCGCTTTGGGCCTATGAAGCCCGTCGGGCTGCCGGATCCCCGCACCGGTCGTGAGCCTTACGCTGCGGTGCAATTGCGCCAGGAAAACTTAATGGCGGATGCGTACAGCCTTGTAGGCTTCCAGAATCATCTACGTTATGGCGAGCAAGCGAAAGTGCTGCGATTGATTCCCGGTCTGGAGCAGGCCGAGTTTCTTCAATACGGACAGATTCACCGCAATACTTACATCTGCTCCCCGCGCGTGCTCGCTGCCACGATGCAGATGCGCGAACGTCCCTCGATTTTTTTTGCGGGGCAGATTACGGGAGTCGAGGGCTACGTTGAGTCCGTTGCTATGGGCTGGCTGGCAGGCGTGAACGCGGCGCGATTGGCGAGTAATAAACCTCTGGTGCAGGCGCCTGTCGCTACTGCTATTGGTGCCCTGGCTCGTTATGTCTCGCACACCGACGCGAAGCACTTTCAGCCTGTAAACATAACATTCGCCCTGCTACAGGCTCTGCAGACGGAACAAAGAGAGCAACATGGGACACGCCTGCAACGTAAACGCGATCGCAGGGCTCTGCAGGTTGAACTGGCTCTGAAGGAATGGGATAGGTGGCTTCAGGAAATCAATTTTCAGTCGGCGCCGCTGCAGGTTGGAGCGAGTTGAACTCCAGCTTGGTCCAGCGCGGCCTTGGGTCTCTGCTCTCACTGCTGCTGCTTCTGGCAGTGATGCCCACCGCCGCAGCTCAGTCGGGCCGGCGCAAGCCCGAGCAGAAGAAATCGCCTTCGCCTATTGATACCATCCCATCTTCGAGTTCCCCCAACATTTCGGGGCCGGGTTCAAGCAAGCCTCAGGAGAAACAGAACTCGAAAGCTGGCGCTGCTGCCGAGGTCGATGCCAATGAGGTACTGAGTATCACTTCGAACCTGGTACCTGTGCCCGTCACTGTATTTGATGAACGGGGAATGACGATTACCGATCTCAGGCTGGGAGATTTCGAGCTGAAAGTAGATGGGCAGTTACGGCCCCTCAGCGAATTGACGCGGTCCGAATCTCCCGTGCGCCTCGCCATGCTCTTCGACAACAGCGGCAGCCTGCTTGCTTCTCGCGAACTGGAAAAACATGCTGCCAAACGCTTCTTCCGGCGTGTCCTGCGGCCGTCAGATCAGGCGGCAATCTATTCGGTTTCCACGGATTATTTTTTAGCCCAGTCCCTGACGAGCGACGTGCGACGACTCGAGCAGACGATCGATAGTTTTGGGAAGCCTGAAGGTGGCACGGCCTTGTTTGACGCGGTCGTTGAGGCCGCACACTACCTGCGACCCGGTCAGGGTCGCAAAGTGATCGTGATTGTTTCTGACGGTGCTGACACCATCAGCGGACTCGATTTCGAGACAGCGCTCCAGCGAGTGCTCAGGGAGAACTGCGAAGTCTTCGTCGTCCAAACGGGACTGTATACCAACGCAAACGTGCGGGATCTGGCGGCAGAAAAACGCATGCAGGCTTTAAGCCTGCTGACTGGTGGCGCGGTCCATGTGCCCCAGTCACCCGCCGACTTGGAGGATGCGTTCGCACAGATTGCCGCTGATCTGGCGCAGCAATATGTTCTGAGTTATTACGCGACTGAGGAGAAACACGATGGCCGATACCATACGATCACGTTGACGGTAACGACGCGAAACGGGGCTCGCGTTCGATCCCGGCACGGCTTTTATGCTCCTCGCGGCTAGCGCGGAGCACTCTGGAAAAAAGATCTGCTTTGTCTGGTGGAATTGAAGGCCAGGGTACATGATCGATCAATTTGTATCTCAATTTCTCGAACACTTGCGCTATGAGCGCAACGTGAGTGAGCACACGCTTCGCAATTATGAAAGCGATCTGGCTCAGTTCCATGAATATCTGGCTCCGGCTGATCCGCAGACGGGCCAACGCCTCGAACCTGACCTGCAGCAGATCGATCATCTGACAATTCGCGAATGGATGGCGGCGCTGCACTCGGCGCACAAGAAAAAGAGTTCGGTTGCCCGAAAGCTGGCCGCACTGCGGACCTTCTTTCAATTTCTTGTGCGTGAGGGAGTGATTGAACTGAACCCGGCAAAACTTGTCGCCACACCTCGCCTGGAAAAGAAATTGCCAAAACATCTTTCCGTTGAAGATGCAATACGCTTTATCGAAACGCCGGATCTTGAGACTGACCTCGGCCGGCGGGATCGTGCCATGCTCGAGTTGCTGTACGCGACTGGTGTCCGTGTCTCAGAGTTAACCAGGCTTGACGTTCACGACATCGACTTCACGAATAAGTTGGTTCGGGTCACAGGCAAGAGAAGGAAAGAACGAATAGTGCCTTTTGGCGATCCCTCCTATGACGCCCTGCAGAGCTATTTGTCTATCCGCGAGCGATTTCTTAACCAGGCGCCGGCTACCCTGCGCGAGCCGGACGCACTTTTCCTGAACTACCAGGGAACCCGTATCACCACCCGTTCGGTCGGGAGGATGGTTGAGAAATACATAGGCATCTGTGCCGGGATGCATGATTTGAGTCCTCATGCACTCCGTCATTCATTTGCAACTCACCTGCTGGATAGTGGCGCCGATCTTCGCGACATTCAGGAGTTGCTGGGACATGCGCGACTCTCAACCACCCAGATTTACACGCATGTCTCAATGGAAAAGCTGATTGATGTCTACGATAAGTCCCACCCTAAAGCCTGACAGAAGTGTAAGGCCTCCGGCTTACAGCAAAACCGCAATCTGTTTGAAACCTTTCTCTGGCACCATCGGCTTAACATTGCGCCGCCATTTCTGACAATGATGTTTCAGTGCGAGGTATACAGTTGACCGTGTTTACGCGGTTCGTAGGGGTCCTACTCCTGATTTTTTTCGGTAATTTCCAACCCGTGCGTCCGGCGGGTCCTGGAGCGTTGCGGCCAACGCGAACTGCGAGGCACTCGCTTGCCGACGAGAAGCTCTGGCTTGGGAGCGCGAAGTCTACCGCACTCTGCGAGATTGGCCGCGAAAAGGGAATTGTTTTCAGCCCGGACCTCAGCGAACCGGGAAACCGTGAGTTTTACCAGGCACTTGGCTTTGCTTATTTCGAGGATGCGGATTGGCGCAATGTTCTCGCTCAGATAAGAACGTACAACGAAGATCATACGGGCACGGGCATTGAGGTGCTGCTGATACAGTCACATGGCACAAACGGTGACGCGTTGAAACTGCAAGACGGAAATAAAAACGAGGCGGAGCGGTCTTACATCTCCGCCGGCGCGTTGCTCGAAAATCTCCAGGACACGGGCGTGCACACCTGTCTGCTTGCAGCCTGTAACGCAGGACGGCTTTTTCGTCCTGAGAATTTTCATGCTGTGAGGGCCGGAGAAGGGAATCGACTGTTTGAGCCCGCGACACTTGGTGTCATTAATGCCTCGGCTGATTTTGATCCGAACCAAAGCAACATCATCGCCGGGCGAAGAGCTGAGAGTCATCTCGAAGTCATCAATGAATGTCATCTGTCCGAGTTCTCGCCGGTGGTGCGACGAGCACTGATCCAAAGTAGCAGCGGAAAACTCAAGGAGACAAGCAGGATTGCAGTGCCTGAGATGTTGATCCAATTGCTGCTGCACGACGAACGATTGCACCTGGTTTCAGAGGGGTTTGAGGTTGAAAGATCATCGGCAGAGACTGACGAAGCCTACCGCGAGCGACTGATCTCACGCTTCCTGACTTTTGTTGACTCGGTGGATGCCAAAGAGCGTCAGCTTTCAGCGGGAGTTAAGTAGAAGTCAGCTGCAGCGGCCCTGTATGTCATTCACGGAAAGTTTCTCACCAATCACCTGACATTTTCACAGTCGGTTATTCGTTGGCTGCAGAGCCGATTTGGAACGGATGGCCTCAGAGACTGGGATTTGAGTCTTCGCCATTAGCAGCTTCAATAATGGTCTGGCATTTCGCGTCATAGCGTGCGGTCGGTACAGCTTCCAACCGGCGTTCGTCGATCGTCTCTTCACAGCGAGCGCAGATGCCGTAACTACCTTCCCTGATGCGCAGCAAGGCCTGGTCGATAGCCGCGACGGCATTTGATTCTCGTTCACCCAGTCGCAACGCCATCTCTTTGTTGACATCCATGAGAGACATGTCGACGCTGTCCTTAACGCCGTCATCCGTCAGGTCAAGAGCGGCCGCCTGGTCATCGCGAATGTTCTGTGTGTGCTTGCGTAGTTCGTTGAGGAGCACCTGTTTGAGGTGAGCTAGTTTTTCTGGCTGCATTGATTCCTTCTAATTCCTTCTTGAACTCTCAGCCTCATAATCTGGGCTGCTACTGAGCTGTTGTCGGGGGGCATCGGATTATAGCGTACCGGCTTTCATAATCGTAGTGACGCCTCATGGTCCAAACAGGTTTGATGATCTCGTCTCTCTAAAATCAACACCGCGCCCGCCCCTCTGAAAAGAGATCGGCTTCCTATTAACGCCAGGAGTTAAGGGTCGTCGTACATCTCTTGACAAAACCACCAGTGGTGGGCAAGATGAAAACGATTTTCAATATCATGTGCATAAGGGAAGGGTTGTTGTGACGATTATCGGATTGGTGTTGGGATTTTTAGGCAGTTGCGCACTGGCGTGTCCCGCAGCTTTGCTTGCTAATCTAAGTGTGGCGCCGCTATCGGCTCAAGCAGGCCTATCAACGGCCGTTAGAAGCGAACCAGCCAGTACTGCGTCAGCGCAAATCCCGCCCGGTACTGCGGAAGTTCGTGGCATTGTGTCTATCGAACCCTCGGGCAGTCCGGTTAATAATGCTGTCGTTACCATAGCTGAGCTCAAACGATCCGCTTTGACAGATGAGAGCGGCGTTTTTCAATTCTCCAACGTTCCCTTCGGCAAATATCAAATGATCGTCCACCTTGATCGTGTGCCCGATGCGCTGAAGACAGTCGTAGTGCGACAACCCCGGCAAATGATTGATTTCATGTTGCCGTTCACCCCCGTTAGTGAGCAGGTTACGGTAACGGCATCGGGATCGCTCGAAGGGATTGACTCAGCCTATCAAACAGTGAGCGCGGTGGGGGCGCTGGAACTCTCTCAGCGCAATTCAACTTCCATCGGTGAAGCGCTGGAGTACGAGTTGGGGGTCGCCAAACGCAGTTTTGGACCAGCTTCCGGCAGACCGGTGATCCGTGGATTTGACGGTGATCGAGTACTCGTGTTGCAGGATGGCCTGCGTCTTGGCGGTATCGCTTCGCAGTCCGGAGACGAAGTGGAGCCGATCGATGTGCTGGCGCTCGACCGGATTGAAATTGTGAAAGGGCCGGCGACTCTGCTTTACGGCAGCAACGCCATTGGCGGCGTTGTAAATGGGATTTCCACCAATAATATTTATCAAAAAGGCTTCTCTGGATACCAGACCACGCTTGGTGCTACGAACAACTGGCAAGCCGGCGGCAGCGCAGGGTTCAAGTACGGCGTTGGAAACTTTCTCTTCTTTGGAAACGGTGGAGCGCAGAAAGCGAATGACTATCGCAGCCCGGCCGGCGTAGTGCTGAATTCCTACTCCAGAAATGCCAACGTTAGCGGTGGGGTTGGTTGGTTTCCGCGAAAGGGGTGGGCTTCTTTCAGTTACGCTTATGATCGACGGCGTTATGGTATTCCCGTCGAAGCCGGGGCGCTGGATTTCGAGTACCTGAAGATGTCCCGGCACAGCTACGAACTCAAAGGCGGTCTGAGGGACATGGGAAGTTTCATAGAGAGCGGTGATTTTTCGCTGAGCTACAACGACTACGTCAATCGGGAGTTCGAGTTTGAATCCGATGAAAATGTGACGGAACTGGAGTCGCTGGCGACAAACAAGAACTGGAATTATCGCGCTAACCTAAACCATCAGCGGCGGGGAAAGTTATCGGGTACATTTGGAGTTTCCGGATTCACTCGAGACTACAACTCATTCGGTTCTGAGGCCCCGGCTCCCCACACCAAACAAAATTCTTTCGCAGTTTACGCCCTGGAGCGAGTTGATTTTGAAAAGATTGGCTTTCAATTTGGCGGCCGTGTTGAGCAGAACGGTTATGTGCCTGAGGGCAGTTTTCGCAAGCGAAATTTTGTCGGCTTCTCAGGTAGCGCTGGCATGCGGGTTCCGCTGTGGAATGGCGGCTCATTAGTGGCCAACTATCAACATTCTTTTCGAGCGCCGGCTCTGGAAGAGTTATATAACAACGGCCCGCATCCAGGGATCGTTGTCTTTGATATTGGCAATCAGGACCTGAATGCGGAGCATGGTGACGGGGTTGATTTTTCACTGCGTCATAACAGCAAGCGCCTGCGCCTGGAAAGCAGCGTTTTCTACTACAGAATCCGCGACTTCGTCTACACGGCTTTCACAGGCTTGACGGATACCGCCTCACATTTGCCAATCGTTGACTATGTGCAGGGTAACAGCCGCTATCTGGGGTTGGAATCAAGCGCGGAAGTACGCATCATGCCGAGACTGTGGCTAAAGGGCAAAGTTGACTATGTCAAAGCTGACCTTTTGGACTCGAACAAACCCTTGCCGCGCATTCCACCCCTGCGAGGATCTGTTGGAGGTGACTGGAGCTACAAAGCACTAAGCGTGCGGCCGGAAGTAATCCTGGTAGCACGACAGGGGCGGGTGTTCGACAACGAGACTACGACAGCAGGCTACGGTCTCGTAAATATCAACACTTCATATACGCTGGTGAAGTCGCGAACAGCTCACATTATTAATATTGGCGCAAATAATCTCGCCGACCGTCGCTATCGCAATCACCTGTCTTTCATCAAGGAAAGGGCGCCCGAGATTGGCCGCAATCTTCGCGTCAGTTACACCATCAGATATTGAGACTGGCCCAGGGCAGCTTCGCGCGCGCGTCGTGATAGTGGCGCGAGCATTTGCTGAAAAGTACTCTTACGTCTTCGTTCTGATCAGTTCCGCGGCGAGCAGTGGTATGGTGAGTTCATGATGTCCGGTTATCGCGTAGCCGCGGCCGGCCCCGTTCGCGGTGGGCCGACGCACGACATTTGTTAGCGGTCGGTACGCTTGAATGAAATCAAAATTCGCCGTGGTGATGTCGCCGAGTTCATCTCCCAGATTTCTCACCAGCGTGACGCACTTCAGAAAGACCTCGGGAAGCGTCACGGCTGATCCCACATTCAAATAAACTCCGCCTCCATTCATGCGACGGACCAGTTCTGCCAGCAGGCGGAAGTCCGTATGGCTGGTGGCACCAAGCGCCGCCCCATTGGCGTTTGGATGAAAGTGAGCAATGTCACCGCCGATTGTAACGTGGGCTGTAAAAGGGACCTTGGCAGCATAAGCTGTACAGAGGAGCGAATACGCACTGTGTTTTGGATTCAACGCCGTCATTGCTCGTCCCATCGCCTCACCCAATCCCAGACCGTCGCGCGCCCCCTCACTAGCGGCACCGTTCAGCAGTTTGCCGGTTTCATCAGCGCCGCCAAAGTTGCCCTCGCCCAGGGTCGCGTCAACATCTTCCGAGGTCGAGCCCACCATCGCGATTTCGGCGTCGTGCACCAGGACTGATCCATTTGCAGCGATGGCCGTGACAAAGCCTCGTTTCAGCAAGTCGATGATGACAGGGGCCAGCCCAGTCTTGATTACGTGTCCGCCTATACCCCAGATGATTGGTTTCTTAAGATCCCGCGCGCGACGCATTGCTGAAGCCAGGTGGCGCAGGTTCTGCACTGCCAAAATGTTCGGTAGCGAGGCAAGGAAGTCGTCGAGTGATGCGCTCTCGCCAATGGGACAGGCAAAGTCGTCAAGCGCAACCTTGCTGGGTCGAGAGGCAAGCGGGTAAGTTGTGACCCCGTCCAGGCTAATCGGCCTTACATCGTCCTCGTAGATCGAAAGTGGCGGGAGTTCTTCGCTTGAATTCACAGCTTGCCTTCAGGGTCTGAACTGGTACAAGTTGGGCTTACCTGCAGGAGTATATCACGCGATCTTCTTGTCGTGGCCGCCATTACCGTTGCGCGTCAGGCGTCCATTGAGCAGCGGACGCAGCACCTGGCCCGTGTGAGAGCGTCGCGCGCGCGCGACATCTTCAGGCGTACCGCTGGCCACTATGCGGCCGCCATGCTCTCCGCCTTCGGGACCCAGGTCGATCAGGTGGTCGGCCGACTTGATAATGTCGAGATTGTGTTCGATCACCAAAACAGTATTACCGAGTGAGACCAGTCGCTGTAGCACATCCAAAAGTTTATGCACGTCTGCGAAGTGCAGGCCAGTCGTCGGTTCATCCAGAATATAAACCGTGCGTCCCGTCGCTCTCTTGGACAATTCTTTGGCAAGCTTGACTCTTTGAGCTTCGCCGCCGGAAAGCGTAGTCGCCGACTGGCCCAGCTTGATATAGCCGAGCCCTACGTCCAGCAGAGTTTGCAGTTTTTGCTTGATCTGAGGAATATTCTCAAGCAGCGGCAGGGCTTCTTCGATGGTAGAATCCAGCAGGTCGGCGATCGATTTGCCTTTGTACTTTACGGACAGTGTCTCGCGGTTGTAGCGCGCGCCGCGGCAAACGTCGCACAGCACGTAAACGTCCGGCAGGAAGTTCATCTCGATGCGCTTCATTCCGTCGCCTTCGCAGCCTTCGCACCTGCCTCCTTTGACGTTAAAGGAAAAGCGACCGGGCTTGTAGCCTCGTTCACGAGATTCCGGCAGCATCGCATAGAGTTCTCGAATCGGGGTGAACAGACCGGTATAGGTCGCGGGATTCGAACGCGGCGTCCGGCCAATCGGTGATTGATCGATCTCTATTACCTTGTCGACATGTTCCAGTCCTTCGATGGTCCCAAAGGAACCAGGCTCTTCGAGCGAGCCGTAAAGATGGCGCGCCATGGCGCGGTAGAGAATGTCACCAACCAGAGTTGACTTTCCCGATCCCGAAACACCGGTGATGACTGTTAGCAGGCCCAGAGGAAACGAGACATCGAGCTCTTTGAGGTTATTGGCGCGCGCCCCGTGAATGACAATCGCTTTGCCGTTTGCAATTCTTCTTTGGGCCGGTACCTCGATGCGTCGGGCGCCACTCATATAAAGACCGGTGATCGAGTTAGGATTGGCCGCGATATCCTCGGCGGATCCAAAGGCTACCAACTCGCCTCCGTGTGCGCCCGCGCCGGGGCCGAGATCGACAACGTAATCCGCCTGGCGAATAGTCTCTTCATCGTGCTCAACCACAAGGACAGTGTTTCCTAAATCTCGCAGGGCACACAGAGTTTCGAGCAACCGTTGGTTGTCACGCGGATGGAGTCCTATCGATGGTTCATCCAGCACGTAGAGCACGCCACGCAGTTGTGATCCGATTTGTGTCGCGAGGCGAATGCGCTGGCCTTCGCCGCCCGAAAGTGTCGCCGAAGAGCGGTCGAGTGTCAGGTAACCCAGTCCCACCTTCTCCAAAAAACGCAGGCGGTTCTGAATCTCTCGCAGCACGAGTCCGGCGATCTTATCTTCACGTGCTGTGAGATTGATCGCTTCGAAAGCCTTAACGGAATCTTCGATGGGAAGCGCGGAATAATCTGCAATGCCAAGGCCACCCAAACGTACGGCCAGTGAGTCCGAGCGCAGACGGCGCCCCTTACAATCCGGGCAGGCCGCCGGCGCCACCAGATCTTCAAGTGCTACGCGCACCTTTTCAGAGGGCGGGTCGTTAAGTCGATCGCGCAGCCACGCGAGCGCGCCCTTCCAGGGACTGGAATACGCGTATGGACCATGAGCGAAGTTCAACTGGCCGGCAACGCCATTAAAAAATGCGTCCCGCAGTTCCCGGGGAAGATTGACAAAGGCGGCCTTGGCATCGGCTTTAAAGTGTTGGACTAAAGCCTGGAGGGCGCTGCGCAAATACGTTGAACCCTGACGATCTGCGGGACCCATCAACTCCAAATTTTCGACCGGTTCATTGCCGTCCGTGATTACTTTTGCGGGATCTACTTCCAGCACAGTGCCCAGGCCATGACAGCGTTTGCAGGCTCCGTAGGCAGAATTGAAAGAAAAAGAACGCGGTTCAAGTGGCGGCACGTTGATGCCGCAATTCACACAGGCCATGCGTTCCGAGTACAACTTTTCTTCGCCGTCGACGACCGAAACCAACACGGCGCCTCCGGTTAATTTCAGCGCCGTGCGTATCGATTCCGTCAGGCGTTCACTGATGCCAGGCTTAATCAGCAAGCGATCCACCACCGCTTCGATCGAATGGTTGCGCCGCTTATCAAGCCGAATCTCTTCGTCAAGCGCCAGCAGTTCGCCGTCAACCCGTGCCCGCAGGAAACCATCCTTGGCCAATTTCTCCAGTTCTTTTTTAAACTCACCTTTGCGACCGCGCACGATCGGCGCCAGAATCATGACCCGCTCGCCTTCAGGCAGCGCCAACACGTTCTGCACTATTTGCTCGACACTTTGCCGGGTTATCGCGGCTCCGCAAACGTGACAGTGCGGCAATCCGATCGACGAAAACAGCAAGCGCATGTAGTCATAGATCTCAGTCACCGTGCCTACTGTCGAGCGAGGACTACGCGAGACGGTTTTCTGCTCGATCGAAATGGCTGGTGATAGTCCATCGACTGAGTCGACGTCGGGTTTTTCAAGTTGATCCAAAAACTGACGGGCGTAGGCTGAGAGGGATTCGACGTAACGTCGCTGTCCTTCCGCATAGATGGTGTCGAACGCGAGGGATGACTTCCCGGAGCCGGACAGCCCAGTAATTACTGTGAACCGATTACGCGGTATCTCTACGTTGATATTTTTGAGGTTGTGTTGGCGTGCGCCTCGAACAGTGATGCGGTCAATTGCCATTTCTTGAAACCGGGGCTCGCCCCCATAGACGCGAATTTCGGCCACTAAAGAAATGATGATTCTAGCTGAGAGAAACTGGAGGGGCAAGCGAGTGCCGGTGGGTAAAACTAAAACCGAATCAAACTTTTAGGATGAATTCGGACCGCCTCGAGGAGTCGCCCGAGGAGAGGATCCAACGCTGCGACACGGGCCTCGGTTTGTGAAGTAGATGCGCGCAAGGCAGTCTGGTTTTGAGTTTTCGCCGCTTCTTGACCTCTCCCATGGCAAGCCCTACACTTCGACCATCACGCTTGCCGAGCTCTTAATTCCGATTCAGTCTTAAGGCGGTACTTCCGGTGAATCTGCCGAATTCTCTGACGATGCTGCGCATCTTTATCGTGCCTCTGCTGGTAGTGGTGTTGCTTACACCTCTTTCTGAAAATTGGTTTGGCGTACCGCGGCATCTTTTGGGGGTGGCAATTTTCCTGGCGGCGGCATTGACCGATTATCTGGACGGCAGAATTGCTCGCAGCCGCGGTCAGGTCACGCGCCTGGGCCAGCTGCTGGATCCCATTGCCGACAAGCTGCTCATTTCCGCAGCCCTGATCTCGCTGGTGGAAAACCAGTTGGCGCCTGCATGGGCGGTGGTGATTATCATCGGGCGGGAATTTGCGGTGACAGGTTTACGTTCAATTGCGGCAGTGGATGGGGTAGTGATCTCAGCCTCGAAAATGGGTAAGTTTAAAATGCTGACGCAGGTGATTACCGTCTCTCTTCTGATCGTGGCGAGCGTGGCAGGAAGGCCACCGGTAGCAAACTTTGGTCACCCCTTTCCGGCCATACAATTTTGGACAGTTCCCGAACTGCGGACGGCATGGCATCACGTCTTTGGCGCCGGGCCCGTTAGTTCAAGTGACGTGGAGGTGCTACTTTACACTGCCGGCCGCGCAATGCTCTGGCTCGTGGTCATTTCATCGTGTTGGTCGATGTACAGCTATTTCCAGTCCTTTTATCGCTCCGTGATGGCAATTAATGCTCAGCGGCGTGAAAGCGCAGCGTCGTAGCTGGCAGTTACTAAGGAGTAATTGCATTTGTAGCTGGCTTGGAGCTTGATGGCGGAGATTTTGGTCACGAATCTGTCTCAATATATTTTTTGCGGCGGTGTTGGGCGCGGGTTGAGACACCTGATCGATGAAATCGCAGATTGGTCTAGGTGGGGTGCCGGCTAACTTGCGTTTTTAAGAACCTGTTGCTAGTATCCGAGTTTTGTCGGAATGCGCTATTGCGCTCTATAGCGGCCGGCGTAGCTCAGTTGGTAGAGCATCTGATTTGTAATCAGAGGGTCGGGGGTTCAAGTCCCTTCGCCGGCTCCAACAAGCACTTGACAGGATGCAGGGGTGGTCGAGTGGTTAATGGCACCGGGCTGTAAACCCGGCAGGCTAACGCCTTACGCAGGTTCGAATCCTGCCCCCTGCACCAGAAGATTGGGGATTGGTGATTGCGGAATGCAGATTGGCCGCATATCTAAGAGGTAAATCTGGCTAGGCCGGGATTGCAGGGAAGTAATTGAGATGTGAGTTGGTGATGTGGTTCGTAGGCACTGACGACTGATTTCCACTCTGCAATCTGAAATCAGCAATCTGCAATTGCGTGGGCGGGTGTAGCTCAGTTGGTAGAGCATCAGCCTTCCAAGCTGAGGGTCGCGAGTTCGAATCTCGTCGCCCGCTCCATTAGTAAAAGGGTGAAGTGGAAAGGATGAGGGATGGGGATTGTGACGTTCGTCAATCTCGTCCTTCTGCCTTCATCCGGCATCCTTGGTTGCGCCCGCGTAGCTCAGGGGTAGAGCGCCTCCTTGGTAAGGAGGAGGTCATGAGTTCAAATCTCATCGCGGGCTCCATAATTGGTTTTTGAGCGACTTTAGCGGGCGCAGGCAATTATACCTTTAGATAGACGAGGTTAGGAAAGAGATGGCAAAGGAAAAATTTGATCGGTCGAAGCCGCACGTAAACGTGGGGACAATCGGACACGTAGACCACGGGAAGACGACGTTAACGGCAGCGATCACGAAGGTGCTGCAGAAGCACAATCCGAAGATCCAGGTGCGGTCGTTTGACTCGATTGACAATGCGCCGGA
>JBBRYS010000014.1:0-151702 GCA_038237475.1 Pyrinomonadales bacterium
CAACAAGGCCTTTGTGTTGGTGGAGTACTTTGGCTACCTGCATCGCAATCCGGACCAAAGTGGTTATGAGTTCTGGCTGAATGTCCTGAATAACGGAGACGCGGGCAACTATCGCGGGATGGTCTGCTCGTTCGTGACTTCAGCGGAATATCAACGAAGATTCAGCACAGTGGTCTCGCACAACAACGGCGAGTGTGGCAGGTAGAGGCGCTTAGAGTATCGCCTTCAGGCGGGCGTTTATTCAAAAAATCAGCCACGAGAGGAAAATAATTAGCCGCGGACTACGCGGATGAAACGCGGATATGGAAACAATTAGCCACAGATAAACACCGATAAGAGACAGATCTGATAATTCAGTTCAGATCAGTTTTATCGGCGTCCATCTGTGGCTTATGTTTTCCTATCCGCGCTCTCCGCGAAATCCGCGGCTAACTTTCTTTCAAAGAAACGCCCGCCTGCAGGCGGTACTCTGAGCGCTTGCGAGCGCGTCTTCAGATGTTCTACGGCTGACGGGCGATGACGGGTTCGCCTTCGGAGACTCGCGTCGAACGGTCACGCCCAAGGTCAAGCGGATTCAGTGGCGGGGGTGGATTGGCTACCAACACCTCGAGCGCGGCATCAATCACCTCACTAATGCGTGACACGAAAACCAATTCCAGATCATTGCGTACCTCGTCGGGAATCTGTTCCGCGTCACCTTCATTCCGTGACGGCAAAATGATTCGCCGGATGCCGGCGCGATAGGCTGACAACACTTTTTCTTTAATGCCACCCACCGGGAATACCAGTCCGGACAACGTGATCTCGCCTGTCATCGACGTGTCCGGGCGCACTCGACGTCCCGTGTAGAGCGAGGCCATTGCCGCGGTAATAGTTACCCCCGCGCTTGGTCCATCTTTTGGTATAGCGCCAGCGGGGACATGCAGATGCACGCCATAGTCCTTGAACATCGCCGCGCTGATGCCGAAGTCCGCAGCATGCGACCAAAGATAAGATTGGGCCGCCTTGGCTGATTCCTGCATCACCTCTCCCAATTGACCGGTGATGGTCAACCCGCGGCCGCCGGGGAGTAAGATCGCTTCAATAAAAAGCACCTCGCCGCCCAACTCTGTCCAGGCCATTCCAGTAGCTACGCCAGCCGGCAACTCTTTGCGGGCCTGTTCCGGATAAAACTTTGGTGCCCCGAGGTAATCGTGAACTTTATTTTCATCTACCACTACGGACTCAGCTTTCCCCTGAGCTATCTCGAGGGCGACCTTGCGGGCCAGACTGCCCACGGTGCGCTCGAGTTGGCGCACGCCCGCTTCGCGCGTGTATCGCGTAGCTATTAATTCGAGCGCCTCAGGAGTAATGGCAAACTGAACGGGTGTCAGCCCGTTGTCGGTCGTCTGCCGCGGCACCAGATAGCGCAAGGCGATTTGTAGTTTTTCCTGATCGGTGTAGCCCACCAGCCGGATTACTTCCATGCGATCGCGCAACGGTAAGGGAATTGGACCAAGCTGATTCGCGGTGGCGATAAAGAAAACCTTCGATAGATCAAACGGTAGATCCAGGTAGTGATCCCGGAACGAATTGTTTTGTTGTGGATCGAGAATTTCCAGCAAGGCCGAGGCGGGGTCGCCACGATAATCTGCGCCGAGCTTATCTATCTCGTCGAGCATCATCACCGGATTATTAACGCCGGCGCGCCGAATACCCTGAACGATCCGGCCAGGCATCGCGCCGATGTAAGTGCGCCGATGCCCGCGCAGTTCGGCTTCATCGCGTACGCCACCGAGCGACATGCGCTCAAAGGTCCTTCCCATCGAGCGGGCGATCGAACGTCCCAGCGACGTCTTGCCAACTCCGGGTGGTCCAACGAAACACAAGATCGGACTCTTGGCATCAGGGCGCAACTTAATGACCGCCAGGAATTCCAGGATTCGTTCTTTAACGTCCTCAAGGCCATAGTGATCTTCATCCAGAATGCCGCGGGCGGCGTCGAGATCGAGTTTGTCCTCAGAGGACTTTAGCCAGGGCAGCTCGAGAACGTACTCGAGATAGGTGCGGATGACGTGATAGTCAGGCGCGGCCGACGGCAGTCTTTCGAGGCGCTTGAGTTCGCGTTCAGCTTCGGTGCGCACATCGTCGGGTAGCTCGGCACTGGCCAGCCGCTCGCGCAGCAATTCCGCCTCTGCCTGTTCGCCGCCTTCGTCGTCGCCCAGTTCCTTCTGAATCGCTTTCAACTGCTGGCGCAGCACATAGTCTCGCTGTGCTTTGTCCATTTCTGACTGCGCTTCCGAAGCAATTTTGGTCCGCAGTTGAAGAATTTCCAGCTCCCGGGCCAGATAGGTATGGGCCAGGCGCAGCAGTTCATCGGCAGTGTTGGCCTCGAGCATTTTCTGTTCCTGCTCAATGCCCAGATTTAGTATTGAGCCCAAAAAGTAAGCGAGGCGAACGGGTTCCACCGGCCCCATCATGATGCCCCGCACTTCGGGCGGCACGCCGGGAAGTAAGGCCAGCGCCTCCTGGATCATCGACTGCACATTGCGTTTGGCTGCTTCAACTTCATCGGTGTCGATGACTACGACTTCAGGAAGAATTCGGACGACCGCGCGCAGGTATGGCTCTTCATATTTCCAGCCGAGAATGCGTACCCGTTCCGTGCCCTGGGCAACGATGTGCATGGTGTCTTCGACACGTTCCATGCGCTTGACCATGACCAGCGTTCCCACCTCGTATAGATCGCCTGAACGTGCATCACTCGGGTTGGTGGAATCCGCTTTGACCGTAACGCAGCCAAGTAGTTTTTCGGGAGTCGCAAGCGCGGCTTCGACAGCTGCCACTGACCGCGGTCGACCAACGGCGAGGGGCACTACAGTCTCAGGAAACAGAGTAGTGTTCTGCAGTGGCAGGATGGCAACTTCGAAAGGTTCACCCTGCTTGACATCCTGGTTTTCGACCTCACCGGACGTCGGCGGTTCTTCAGGCTTGCTTTCGGAGACTCCCGGAGACACTGCTTGTTCAGGATTTTTTATGTCGCTCATCATTTACCCTGGGCTCCGCGCCGGCTAATCGCAGCGCAATTTTATTATTAGCCAGCCGTCGCTGTAGTCGCGTGCCAGCGAAGCGCCCTGAATGGAACAGGGAAACTGTATCGACTTCTCAAAACGGCTATAAGTAATCTCCATCTGATGGTAGCTGTAGCCCTCTTCAAAAACAGTGTCGCGACGGCACCCTCGCACCCGCAGGTTAGCCTCGACTACCTCAATCTCCAGCTCGTCGAGACAGACACCGGCAAGATCGAGTTTAACGACCCAGCCTTCCCTTGTGCGATAGACATCAGCCGCAGGATTCCAGAGTCGCCCGGAGGGGCGCACCTGGCGATCCATGGGTAGCATGGAGTAACGACGTTCTCGATCAGACATGGGAGAGAGGATAGGAAAAAAAAACGAATCGTGCAAAGGATAACGAGAACCATGCAGCCGCAGGCGATCAATCCCAAAGCGGCCTGAGCGGCGGCCATCGTTCTACACGGCTAACAACTATCCAATCCTGAGCGATCGGAAGTCTCACCGGTGTAACGATGGCCGCGCCGGTTCTTAAATCACCGCTCAATTTGCATCTCGGCAACGAGTTGCACGCGGGCCGTGATATCGAGCGAGCCCACTTCAATTGGCGTGGCTGCCTTCATCATGCGCACTCCGGCCATGTCGCCTTCAATGGGTCTTGGCCTGGTGAAGCCTTCTTCCTGCACTTCGACCACGCGAATTACTTTTCCGCCAAGCGCAGCCGCGATTACCTGAGCTTTGCTGACGGCATTGCGGGTGGCCTCATAAAGGGCCTGATCGCGTACCGGCCGGTCCTGGCGCAACGTGAACGAGACGCTGTCGACATCGTTGGCCCCCGACTGAACAGCTGCGTCGATCACTGGGCCAACCTTGGTCAGGTCCCCCATAGTAACCGTGACCGTATTGCGTGCTTCGTAGCCACTGATGGTCGGCGGTTGGTTCTCTTTATAGACTCGTTGCGGCTGCACACTATAGCCGCTGGTCTTTAGCTCGGCCCCTGCACCGGCCGACGCTTTCAAGGCCCGCATCACGGCGTCAGTCCGGCTGGCGTTTTGCTGTTGTGCTTCAAGTGCATTTTTTGTCTGAGTCACGACTGAGATGACCAATACCGCGGTGTCGGGTTGGGCCTGAAGCAACGCCTCGCCGCTAACCATAATGCGGGTCAGGCCGCGGTTAATGTCACCGGGTGTGCCTGATCCGCCGGGCTCGAAAGGGCGCATTGAGCGAGCCTCGAATGGAGTGCCCTCCATTTGGGTAGTCATGACGCCGGTTTTGACTTCGCCGGTGACTTCGACCCGCGCGCCCTCGCGAAACCACTGTTCACCCGCAAACTTTCTCCAATTCAGGATCAGGTATTTTTGATTATCACTGGTAACTACCCAACCTCCCGGCTCGACCGTGCGTTTAAGTTGCCCGCGAAAGGTTATTTCCTCGGCGAACGCAGCGGTTGCCAACAACATACAGAGTGTAAATGCGCTTGCGAAAACTAAAGCTCGTTTAATCATTAATCTGTACACCTCATGCTCAAATATTTGGCTTGCGAGTCTGTCGACGCCGCAAGCTTCGACGGACGAACCTCTAAAGCGTTCGCCACCTCCCACAATTTAATGAACGAAACAAAGGGCTAAACTTGCCAGCTCACTATTGGTCGCAGGATTTTGTTACGATTCTGTTGCATGCAATCGTTTAATAGTAAGCCTGAAGATTCAGGAAGGCCAAAGCCCGGCGGCGAACTAATCACGGTGGGGCGGGTTGCGGACGTTCCTCGAGGCCGATCCGCGACGGTGGAACTTCCCGATGGAGCGGAAGTCGCGCTGCACAATGTCGGAGGCGAAATTTTTGCCACGGACAACTTCTGTCCCCACCGCGGGGCCCCATTGGCTGAGGGTTACCTTTGTGGCCATGTGATTGAGTGTGGCTTGCACGGCTGGCAATTCGACGTGCGGGACGGGAAGTGTCTGACAGTTGACGAACCAATCGCCACTTATCGAGTAGTGGTTGAGGATGGGCTGATAAAAATCGAGATCCAGCGATCGAGCCCTACTGAAGTCTAATGAGAATTTGAGGAGCTAGTCACCATCGTTTCCGATAGCCTCCACCGGGCAACAAAGCACCGCCTCTTCACACTTGAGTCGTTCTTCTTCATTTTCCGGTTGCTTGTAAACGAAAGAATAGCTGTTTTCGTCGGAGCGCTTGAAATTGTCCGGAGCAGTGTCGCGGCAGACGTCACAGTCGATACACGATGAGTCGACGTAGTAGGGGCCGGGCTGCACATTCTCTTTTACCTTATCGCTTTTATCGGGCACGGCGGCAGATTGTAGCGCAGGGTCAGGCTAAAGGAAAAAGGATCAAAGATGAAGGAGCCTGCCATCCCTCATCCTTCTGCCTCGTTTTTTTTCTATGGGTGAGTCATCGCTTCCGGATTGACGTAGCGGTCAAACTCTTCACCGGTCAGAAATCCGAGTGCAAGTGCCGACTCGCGCAGGCTGATCTTCTGTGTGTGAGCGTGTTTCGCCACCTGCGCCGCTTTGTCGTAGCCGATATGCGGATTCAACGCCGTCACCAGCATGAGCGAATCGCGCACGTCCTTATCGATCTGCTCCCGATTCAACTCGATCCCTTTCAGACAATATTCGACAAAGCCATGAGAGGCATCACGAAGCAGCCGCATTGAATGCAGCAGATTGTGGATCATCACCGGCTTGAACACGTTCAGCTCAAAATTGCCCTGCGAGCCTGCGAAAGTGATCGCAGCGTCGTTTCCGAAAACCTGCACGGCAACCATTGTCATCGCTTCACTCTGAGTGGGATTTACTTTGCCGGGCATGATTGACGAGCCCGGCTCATTCTCCGGCAGGGTTAATTCTCCCAAACCGCAACGTGGTCCCGAAGCGAGCCAGCGAATATCATTAGCGATCTTCATTAACGAGCAGGCGAGCGTCTTGAGCGTCCCACTCGCGAAAACAATTTCATCGTGGGCAGAAAGGGCTGCGAACTTGTTCGGATGAGACCGGAAGGGCAAGCCGGTAAGCTCCGCGATTTTTTTCGCGGCCCGATCACCGAACTCCGGATGAGAGTTGAGCCCGGTACCAACCGCTGTCCCGCCAATCGCCAATTCCAGTAGACCGGGATTGGCCATCTCCAGCCGGGCGATATCACGTTCTATTAAACTGGCCCACCCGGACATCTCCTGTCCTACCGTCAGGGGGGTGGCGTCCTGCAAGTGAGTGCGCCCTATCTTAACCACGTCTGCGAATTCTATGGCCTTGGCGTTGATGGCGTCGTGAACTTCCTGGATGGCAGGGACAAGCTTGTGCAATTCCTCGGCTGCCGCGATGTACATGGCAGTCGGAAAGGTGTCGTTTGACGACTGTGACATGTTGACGTCGTCGTTGGGATGAATTGGTGTTTTCGAGCCGAGCACGCCGCCGGCAATCTCAATCGCGCGATTTGAAATCACTTCGTTGGCATTCATGTTGGTTTGGGTGCCGCTGCCGGTCTGCCAGACGCGCAGCGGGAAGTGTTCGTCAAGCTGGCCTGCGATTACCTCGTCGGCCGCCTGCTCAATCAGCTTCAGCTTTTCAAGCGGAAGTTTCCCAAGTTCTTCGTTCACCTGAGCGGCAGCTTTCTTCAGGATTCCCAGTGCCCTAATCATTTCCCGAGGCATCCGGTCGTCACCGATATTGAAGTGAAGCAGGCTGCGCTCGGTTTGGGCGCCCCAATACCTATTCGCGCGCACTTCAATTGGTCCCATTGAATCCGTTTCCGTACGCGTAGAAGCGTTGCTCGGAGTTAACTCTGCTGCATTCTTAGACATTTCGATCTCAACTTGTCGGCTTAAGCCTGAGTGGATTGGGAGCAAGCATGACTCTGCATTAGGTTTTTGAGAAGCATCTCCGCGGGCAATTGTATAACACTGAGCACTGTATATGAGAATCGAACGGACTTAATCGGTGGAAGAGCGCGCGGCTCGAAGGCAATATCTCATTTGCATCTGCCCTGATCAAAATCCCATAAATTCAGCTTGAAAAGCTGGCAGCAGATCGGTAGAGTTTGCGCGACAGATAAAACTCGACAAAAGCGACCTCTAAATGTCTTCAAATACCCTGTTCAATGCGAGGTCGGGTATGTCTTCCCTCAGCACACCTGCCTCCGCAGATGTCTCTTTGACCGCCGAGACGCGGCGGGCACTGATCCTGGTCGTCGAACGCGACCCTGTGGTGCAGCGGCTTGAGCGATTTTTGCTCGAGCAGGCGGGTTTCACTGTGGAGTTTTCCAGCGACGGCGATGAAGCTTTGCAGCGTGCGCGTGAGTTACGACCAAAAATTGTTGTTACCGAAATTTTGGTCCCTCGTCGCGACGGACTCAATCTTTGCCGGACGCTGAAGTCAGACCCCGCAACCAAATCAATTGTCGTGCTGGTCTTTAGCCACCTGCAAGCCGAAGAGCGAGCGCTCGAAGCGGGCGCCGATGGTTTTCTCATCAAGCCTCTTGATGAAACAGGCCTCATCGAGATGGTGGCCAGATTACTCGCGATTAGTCGCGAGGGGACAGGAGGTTAGTTTTGGCTATTGAACGTGTGCTGACCGGCAGCCGGGAATTGGATCAGGTTCTGAATGGCGGCTTTCCATCAAACACCATCAACGTCGTTATGGGGCTCCCTGGCAGTGGCAAGACTATCCTCATGGAACAGCTGGTCTTCGCCAACGCGAGTGCGGAGGGTCCGGCACTCTACCTGACTACCCTTTCTGAACCTCTTGAAAAGTTCATCAGCCATGGGCAGGCTTATAAATTTTTTGATGTCTCCAAAATTGGCGCTTCAATCTTTTACGAAGATCTGGGCCTGCTGGTCCGCGAGCGCGGCATCGCAGCCCTGGTGGAGATCGTCACGGAGTTCCTGGTCGAAAGGAAACCCAGGCTGCTCATCATTGACTCATTCAAGGCGCTAACGGAATTGATTGATAATCAGGCGCAACGTCGCACGATCCTGTTCGATCTAGCCAGCGTACTGACTGCCTATCGCTGCACATCCTTTCTGGTCGGAGAGTATGCCGGCGAGATGATGACTGACTTGCCGGAGTTTGCCATTGCCGATGGGATTCTTTTGCTGGTCAAGCAGTCTTCCGGAGTCAGAGAACAGCGCTTCCTGAAAGTTGAAAAACTGCGCGGTTCGGGGTCGATACCCGGGCACCATGCTTTCAATATTTCTGCCGCTGGCATTGAAGTGTACCCGCGCCTTCTGACTCCCGCCATTATCCCGGATTACCACATCAATATTGAGCGAGTAAATACAGGCATTAACGGCCTGGATGAAATGATCGAGAAAGGCTTCTGGCGTGGCAGTACAACTCTCATAGCCGGCCCTTCCGGTTCAGGCAAAACGATGATTGGCCTGCACTTTATTCGAGAAGGGGTAGAAAACGGCGAGCCTGGAGTCTACGTCGGCTTTCAGGAAAATCCGGTGCAAATTACGCGTATCATGCGGAATTTTAATTGGGATCCGGAATCGCTGCTGCAGCACAAAAACTTTGAATTCATGTACCGTTCGCCGGTTGAGATGCAGCTCGACAGCGTAGCTACCCAGTTGTTCAGCCGAGTTGTCGAAGGACGCGTGAGACGAGTCGTCATTGACGCTGTGGGTGATCTAAAACAAAGCAGCGCCGACACGCAGCGCTTCTCTGACTTTATGTATTCCTTGACGCAGTGGTTCGCTGTGCAGAATGTTACCTGCCTTCTACTTTATGAACTGCACAATTTGTTCGATTCACCGCAAATAAGCGATGAAGAAATTTCTAACATGAGCGACAATATCGTGCTGCTGCGATTTACCCGCGAAGCCAAAATGCAGCGCATGGTGAGGGTCATTAAGACGCGGGGCAGTGCGCACGACAGCCGAGAACACCTCCTGGAAATTTCAAATCGTGGTGTCGCTGTCAGTTGTCAGGAATCGTCTTAGGCCCCGGGCTTATCAAATAAAAGCAATCATGGACAGCGAACAATCCGGAGAGAAGAATTCCTTTAGACGCCTGGCGGCCATCAACAGGGCGATAACCACTTCACTGAATTTTGAAGAGGTACTGCGACTGATCGTCGTAAATGCAGCCGAGTTGTTTGCGGCTGAGACCAGTTTACTGTTGCTGGGTGACGGTAGCGGCATGCTACAGGTGAAGTCCGTTCATGGTGTTGGCCGTGAAAAACTTCGGGACTTCTCCGGACACATGGAGGAAGCAGTAGTAAGAGATTTGGTGGGTATTCTCGAGCTTACTCCGCACCAGCAACTGGCGACCGCACCCGTGATAACCGACGGCGCTCTCAAAGGGTTTCTGGCTGTTGTGCGCCGTGGGCCACTCAACAAAGAAGAGAGTTGGCAATTGTCGGCGCTTGCCGACCAGGCTGCTATTGCCCTTAACAATGCGCACTTCCATGAAGTGGTTACCGCCACCGCCTGGCGGGAGCGTGACGAGTCCCTGGTAGCCTTACGCGCTTCAGAGTTACGAAGCAGTCAAATCCTCAGCAGCATTACGGAGTTGTTTTTTCAACTCGATCGCGAATCGCGCATTGTTGATGTCAATCATCTATTCGAAGAAGTGTTTCGGAAGCCGCGCGAAGAATTACTTGGGAGAGTCTTCTGGGAAGTATTCCCCAAATCGCGAGAAACGCCTTTAGCAGAAAATTTTCGTAAGGCTACCACCTCAGGAATGGCAGTCCATTTCGAGGTGGCCTCGAAGACTGTATTGGGTATCTGGTTTGAAGCGCACGTCTACCCCATTGAAGACGGGTTGACGATCTATCTTCGCGATATCACGGACCGCAAACAGGCTGAAATTAATAACAATCTGCTGGCTGCGATTGTGGAGTCTTCCGAGGATGCGATTATCAGCAAAGACCTCAATGGCATCATTAAGACCTGGAACCACGGCGCTGAACGGATCTTCGGTTACACGGCGGAAAACGTAATAGGCAAGTCGGTCACCATCCTGATGCCGCCGGAACTCCATCATGAAGAACCGTCCATCATTGCTCAAATCAAGCAGGGTAAACGTGTAGATCACTATGAGTCAGTGCGGCGACGCAAGGACGGCACCTTGATCGATATCTCGCTTACCACCTCGCCGATCAGGGACGACGCAGGCGTCATTATTGGCGCCTCGAAGATTGCGAGGGAGATTACCGAGCGGAAGCTACGTGAGGAAGAGATTCGTTTCCAGGCGCACCTCCTGGCGGCGGTTGAGCAAGCGGTGATTGCCACTGACATTGAGGGCATCGTAACTTACTGGAATTCATTCGCGGAGAGATTATATGGATGGACCGCAGCGGAGGCTGTGGGCCGAAACATTCTTGATCTCACGCCACCCGCCCACGCTTTGGACCAGGCGGTTGATGTGATGGAACAGTTGAGAAAAGGGCAAGGCTGGTCCGGAGAATTTTCTGTGCGACGAAAGGATGGCTCGGTCTTTCCCGCTTCGGTTTCCGACTGGCCCATTCTGGACCCAAATGGAAACCTGGTTGGAATTGTGGGCGTCTCAGTCGACATTACCGAACGAAGACTTGCTGAGGAAGAAAGGTCACGGCTGCTCAAGGCCGAACGCGAAGCGCGCGCTGAGTCGGAAAGAGCAAACGCACTTAAAGATGAGTTCCTCGCGACTCTCTCACACGAGCTGCGCAATCCCCTGAATGTGATCCTTGGCTACAGCGAGATCCTGTTGCGCAATGAACTCGTGGAAGAATCTGAATTTTTAAAAAACGCGCTGGGAATCGTGAAACGAAATGCCATGGCCCAGTCCCAACTGGTGCGCGATCTGCTGGATCTTTCGCGCTTGCACATGGGCAAATTATCGCTGACGCGTGAAGTGATGTCTTTTCAATCCGTGATCGAAAACGCGGTGGAGACGGTCGTAGCGGATGCTCTGCTTAAGAACATCAACATCATTGTTGAAACCGGGGACGATGTTTGTCTGGTGCTTGCCGATCAGTTGCGTTTGGAACAAATCGTCTGGAACCTGCTCAACAATGCGATTAAGTTCACAGAGCCCGGCGGGAACGTAACCGTAAACCTCACGCGGCAGGATGGTGAGGCAGTACTGAAAGTAATTGATAGCGGTCAGGGGATTGAACCAAACTTCCTGCCTTCCGTTTTTGAAATGTTCCGGCAGGCGGATGCCAGCTCCAGCCGCAAACATGGAGGGCTGGGCATCGGTCTCGCTTTGGTTCGGCAGTTGGTAGATCTGCACGAAGGAACTGTGGTCGCCGCTTCTGATGGACCAGGCAAAGGATCTGAGTTTGCGGTTCGGATTCCCCTCATGCAACCACCCCTACCGGAGGAAAAAATGGCGGGAGACGCGGAAGATCGAGGACTCAAACAGCTGCGGGTCTTGATTGTCGATGACTCTCCCGACACGGTTGAGATGCTGCAGATCCTGCTCGAATTTGAAGGAGCGCTGGTTGATTCAGCGATGAGTGGTGAGGATGCGTTGAAGCTGGCGTCCGCCAGGGAGTTCGACGTAATCGTCTCAGATATTTCAATGCCCCATATGGATGGATTCGAGTTCCTGCGCCGCTTGCGCTCAATCCCGAAGCACGCGCACGTTCCGGTGCTGGCCCTGACTGGGTTCGGCCGGCCTGAGGATATTTCACGCGCTCATGCCGAAGGCTTTTTCCGTCATGTCATTAAACCAATCGACGTGGATGACCTTTTGGGTCTCCTGCGTCAAATTCCGCGCCAGAACTACAACGCCGCACTGTTGTGACCTGTTCAAGCGACGCGTTCGACCGACTGGCCCGCTTCCTGCCATGCTTTCCAGCCGCCGGCCATTGAGAAGACACTGGTGTAGCCCACGTTTTGCAGAACGTCTGCAGCGAGGGCAGAACGATAGCCGCCGCCGCAATAGAGAATTATTTCGGTGCATTTATCGGGCACCGCCGCCTCAATGTCGCGTTCGATAATTCCTTTGCCGAGGTGTTCTGCGCCGGCGGCGTGAGCCACCTGCCATTCGTTGTCTTCACGCACGTCGATCAGTTTAAGGTTTGGATTGGCAGCTTGTCGCTCGAGAGTTTGCGCTACCGTTACTTCCCGGATACGGGCTTTAGCTTCGTTGACCAGTTTTAAAAAGCCTGCAGAGTGCTTCATAGCGGCCTCCTGTTTTGCGCCGGATTCCGGCTTTCCATTAACGTTCAATAAGCGCGTTGGGCGGTAAATATGACAGTTTGCTCCGTCGGGTAGCATGATTTGGCCGATCACACGCGAGAGATTATAATGCCTGTCTTTTGGAATGAGCTAAAAACTTGTAAGGCTGGACCATGCGCCCGCGGGGTGAATCTATCCGCTTGCGGTGGAACCACGGGTCTGTCCCGGCAGAATCAAAGAGGAACTTTACACAGTGGCTAACGAACAATTTGATGTCGTCATTATTGGCAGTGGACCCGGTGGTTATGTCGCAGCGATTCGTGCCGGACAACTGGGTCTCAAGGTCGCAATGGTGGAAAGGGACACGCGCCTTGGCGGTACCTGCACCCTGCGCGGCTGCATACCCACCAAGCAAATGCTGGCGTCCGCGCACGTTTACGAACAGATGCAGCATGCGGCGGACTTTGGTGTGCAGGCTACCGGAATTCAGCTCGCTTTTGCCGACGTGCAAAAGCGAAAAGATAAGGTCGTGCTGAAGAACACCAAGGGCATTGAGTACCTGATGAAGAAGAACAAGGTGACAGTCTTCAAGGGGACCGGCCGATTGGACTTGCCGGGCAAAGTCGAAGTCACTGGTGCCGATGGCAAAAAGGAAGTGCTGCAGGCGAAGAATATTATTCTCGCTACCGGCTCGGTAGTACGTCCGATACAGGGGTTCGAAACTGACGGCAAACTGGTGGTTAACAGCGACCATATTCTGGAGTTGAAAGAAGTTCCGAAATCGCTCATCGTCATGGGCGCCGGTGCGGTCGGTTGTGAATTCGCTTCTGTCTATTCGCGCTTCGGCGCCGAAACGACCATCGTTGAATTGATGCCGCGTTTGGTGCCGCTTGAAGACGAGGAAGTGTCAAAGCAGCTAGAGCAATCCTTCCGCAAACGAAAAATCAAATCACAGCTCGGCACGAAACTCGAGAAGGTTGAGAAGACCGATAGCGGCGTCATCGTCACCGGCAAAGACGCGAAGGGCCAGGACGTTAGACTCGAAGCCGAGATGCTTCTGGTGGCGGTTGGCCGGATGCCTTACACGACCGGGCTCGGGCTCGAGGGAACAAAGATTAAAGTTGAGCGCGGCTTTGTGCAGGTCGACGAGTACCAGCAAACAGGAGAGAAGGGTGTCTACGCCATTGGCGACGTCGTTCCCACACCGCAGCTCGCGCATCTGGCTTCGAAGGAAGGTATAGTCGCAGTCGAACACCTCGCCGCTCAAAAAGATGTGCGGCCCATTAACCTGCGACTGGTGCCTAACTGTACTTACTGTGATCCGGAAGTAGCCTCAGTTGGGCTGACCGAAGCCAAGGCCAAAGAAATGGGTTATGACGTCGTGGTCGGTAAGTTCCCGTTTTCAGCTTCGGGCAAGGCCCGCATCCTGGGTGAGGAAGAAGGCTTTGTAAAGATCGTCAGCGAAAAGAAGTACGACGAGATTCTCGGTGTTCACATCATCGGCCCACATGCTACCGAATTAATCGCCGAGGCCTGCGTCGCCATGCAACTCGAGTCGACGGCCGAAGAACTTGGCCGGACCATGCACGCGCACCCAACAGTCTCAGAGGCGGTCATGGAAGCTGCCGAAGGGGTGCATGGCCTGGCGGTGCACATCTAGCCAAATGGACCAACAAGCAGAACAACCCAAGCCAGCCGGGGAAGCTCAGGGGAAGGATCCGCGCCGGAAAAATCAACGTCGCCGTCCGCCGCGTCACGAGCCCCGCGTCTTCACCAAGTACGCGCCGCGCCGGGCGCCCGATGGTCAGGCGCTTTCCTGCACTACAGATACCACGCTCAAGCCCGAGCAACTGCTGGAGCTCTATCGCTTCCTGAAGTTGACCCGCTTGGTTGAAGAGCGTCTGGTAAATCTTTACCGGCAGACAAAAGTAGTGGGCGGAGTCTTCCGTTCGTTGGGCCAGGAAGCTACGGCGGTTGGTTCCGCCTACGCCTTGCAGCCGCAGGATTTTCTGACTCCGTTGATTCGCGATCTGGGCGCTGTATTCGTAAAGGGTATTCGCCCGCGGGAAATTTTTGCGCAGTACATGGCCAAAGCGTGGGGACCTTCGGGTGGCCGGGACCTGAACATTCACTTCGGCAGCATGGAAAAGGGTTTTGTTGGCCCCATCTCGCATCTCGGGGACATGATTCCCGTCATGACGGGCATTCTGCTCGGGGCACGTATGCAGAAGAAGCGAATTGTCGGCCTCGCTTATATCGGAGATGGGGGAATGAGCACGGGCGCGTTTCACGAGGGTTTGAATTTCGCAGCCGTGCAGCGTCTGCCACTGCTGGTCATGGCTGAATTCAATCACTACGCTTACTCGACTCCGACCTCTCTGCAAACAGCCGTCCGAGATCTGGCAGAGAAAGCGTCGAGCTACGCCATCCCCGGACATATTGTCGATGGCAACGATGTGATCGCCTGTTATGAAGTAACCAGGCGAGCGGCTGAGTCTGCGCGCCGTCACGGCGGGGCAGTCTTAATCGAAGCCAAGACCTATCGGCGTAAGGGACACGCTGAACATGACGATCAACGCTACGTTCCTCAGGGTGAGATCGACTGGTGGGAAAAACATAACGATCCCATCGATAGATTCGAACGCTTTCTCGGCGAGCACCGCGTCGCGACTCAGGAACAACTCCAGGAGATAACCGCCGACGTGCTGCGAGAGATTGACGCCGACGTTGAATGGGCTGAAAGCTCGCCCATGCCCGATCCGGAACAGGCAGCCTACGGAGTCTTCGATAATTCCGTGGTGCCGCCGGCGCTCCGTCCGAAAGTTTTGGAGAAGTAGGCCGGCGCGACGCTGCGTTCGCCGTTCTACGTAACAGTAAACCGGGCCGTCCACCCCTAAAGCTATGGCAACAGCACTGAAGAAAGAACATAAATCAGCACGCCCCGAGCGCGGCGGAATGGCTACGTTTGTTGAAGCCATTCGTCAGGGTATCTGGGAAGAGATGGAACGCGACCCGCGGGTTTTCGTGATCGGGGAAGACGTGGGCGCATATGGCGGCGCTTTCAAAGTTACCGACGGTTTGATCGATCAGTTTGGCAATCAGCGAGTTGTCGACACGCCAATTTCCGAAGGTGCAATCGTAGGCGCGGCCTGTGGCGCGGCCTTGATGGGAATGCGCCCGGTGGCGGAATTCCAGTTTATCGATTTTATTTCCGCCGGGTTCGATCTGTTGACTAATTACGCAGCCAAGTGCCGTTACCGCTGGGGCGCAGGGATCGCTGCCGTGTTTCGTGGGCCAAGCGGCTCTGGCTTGCGTTCTGGTCCGTTCCACTCTCTCAATCCGGAATCCTTTTTTCTCAATACCGCTGGATTGAAAATAGTCGAACCTTCGACTGCCTACGATGCAAAGGGCTTGATTAAGGCGGCGATTCGCGATCCCGATCCAGTCCTGTTTTTCGAGCACAAGAAACTCTATCGCCTGCCTCGGCTGCGGGAGGAGTTGCCCACAGACGACTACATTGTGGAATTGGGTAAGGCGCGCACGGTGCGGGAAGGCCGCGATCTCTCGATTATTACTTTCGGCGCCACGGTCCTGACGGCGCTGGATGCGGCTGAGGAGTTGGAACGCGAAGGTCTCGATGTTGAAATTCTTGACTTGCGCACCCTGGCCCCGCTTGATAAGCAGGCGATTCTGGCAAGCGTCAAAAAAACCAGCCGAGTGATGGTGCTCCACGAAGCTTCGCGCACGGGTGGCATTGGCGGCGAGATTGCTGCTTTGATCGCAGAAGAAGCTTTTGAGTGGCTCGACGCGCCCGTGGTGCGAGTTGCGTCCATTGACACACCGGTTCCTTACTCGCCGCCGCTCGAGGATTACTATTTGCCGCAAACTAAGGACGTGGTGGATGCGGCGCGAAAAATTGCCGCGTACTGATTTTCGGTCTTTGTGCTTTGTACTTTGCATTCATGATGGAAATTGAGAGTTTCTCTGGCAGGTGCTTGTTCAGGGGAGACTATTCAAAGCACAAAGCACAAAGCACAAAGTACAAAGTACAAAGTACGAAGAACATAAGATTGATTGGGAGAATTTATGGCGACTGAAATAGTAATGCCGCAGATGGGCGAGTCCATTGCTGAAGGCACAATCACGAAATGGTTGAAGAACGTCGGCGATCGAGTCGAGCGGGATGAACCGTTATTTGAAATCTCCACCGACAAGGTCGATGCGGAGATTCCTTCGCCTGCGGCGGGCGTGCTGACTGAAATCCTTTTCAAGGAAGGCGATACCGTTGAAGTCAACAAGGTGATTGCGATGCTAGATGGCGCGGGGGCTGGAGCCTCAGCGCCTGCAGCCACGCCGGCTAGTGAAGCACCTGCTCCGCCACCGGCGGCTGCGGTTGAGGCCTCAGCCCACGCCCAGGAAGCTGAGACTCCGGCGCCAAGAGCTATGACGGATCAGGCTCCTGAGGAAGTCGAACCCGCGCCTGCGCCTCCAGCAAAAGTCAGCACAACACCGGCACCCCCACCTGCTGCGGCGCCCACAATTGCTCGCACGAGTGAGACCGGGGATGCGACAGTTGAAGAATTGCGCCGCACCAAATCAAGTCCACTCGTGCGCAGGATTGCCTCAGAGCATGGCATCGACATTGCACGGCTGGAAGGTACGGGCATGAGCGGCCGTGTTACCAAGAACGATATCCTGAGTTTCATCGAAGCGGGGCCTGCCACTGCCACACCAACTGCAACGGCGCCGCAAAAGACTGCTCAACAACAACCGGCTCAGGCAACAGCCACTGCTGCCTTGCCGCCTGCCAAACCCATCGAAGGCGATCGGGTGGAACAGATGTCCGTGATGCGCAAGAAAATCGCGGAACACATGGTCCTCTCGCGACGCACCTCTGCTCACGTGACCACTGTTTACGAAATTGACATGACTAAGATCGCGCGCTTGCGCGATCAGCATAAGGCGTCATTTTTGGAACGGACGGGCACGAAGCTGACGTTCATGCCTTTCATCTTTCAGGCGCTGACCATCGGTATTCGCAAGTTTCCGATCTTCAACGCGCAGCTGTCCGGAGATCAGATCATCTACAAACGAGACATCAATCTGGGAATGGCGGTCGCCCTGGATTGGGGTCTGATCGTGCCGGTGATCAAGCGCGCTGACGACCTCTCGATTTCGGGTTTAGCGCGGGCCGCTAACGACCTGGCTGATCGGGCCCGGACCAAACAATTAAAGCCCGATGAGGTCGCCGGCGGGACCTTTACGGTGACCAACCCCGGAGTCTTTGGTGGTCTGTTTGGGACGCCGATAATCAACCAGCCTCAGGTTGCGATCCTTGGAGTTGGCAAAATTGAAAAGCGCCCGCGCGTGATGACTTCGAACGATGGCGAAGACTACATCGCCGTCCGCTGGCTCGCATATTTCGCGCTCAGCTTTGATCATCGCATCATTGACGGCGCTGATGCCGAACGCTTTCTGGCTTTCGTAAAAGAGCTTTTGGAAGAGGGCGAGTTCGCGGTGTAGCCTGTTCAGCAACGATTGTTTCAAGCATTACACAGAGTTCAAAACCTGCGCATCTTAACACGGCGACTGGACCAGAAAGTTACTGGTTTAGTCGCCGTTTTACGTGTACATAGTGTTGCGAACGGCCCCGCTTGTTGCGATAGATTAGCAATTGCGTGGCGAATGGGCGGATAATCGCCAAGTGTCTTGACATCATCATGGCTTCGGCCTAGAACTGTGCACTCATGCTGCATCTCAAGACAACGCAACATGACGATGGATCGTCAGAGGTGAGGCGGTTAGCGGCTCGCATTGATAGCGCGCCATCGATTTTCAAAATCAAGAAGGAGAAATTATTTATGGTAACAACCAGGTTCAGAACGGTTGCCTCGACGGCGCTCGCTGTTTGCGTACTGCTGATGACAGCTTCGATGGCGTTGTCGCAAACCCAGACCAGTGCCAGCGGTCCACGGACGGTCGCTAGCGGTCAGAAAATGAAAATCAAGGGTGTCGTAGTACGACGCGATGCTGATACGTTTGTGGTTCGCGATGCCAACGGCGTCGATACCACCGTCCGGCTAAGTGATCGCAGCAGCGTCAAGTCAAATGGTGGCTTCCTGCGCAGTGGCACCAACTACGCGCAAACCAACATTCTTCGCGGTCTCAACCTGGAAGTTGAGGGGCGCGGGGGACCAGCAGGCGAATTGGTCGCCGACAAAGTCAGGTTCGCCGAGACGGACATGCGAGTAGCCCGCTCAGTCGAATCACGCGCCGCTCCGCTTGAGGAACGGGCGAGCAATACTGAAACCAAGTTGGGCCAGGTTGAAGAGAACGCCCAGCGCCTTTCGGGACAATTGGATGAACTTGCGGCTGTTGCCAACACCGCCAAAGGTGGCGCCAGGGCAGCGCAGGAAACTGCGGACGCCGCGGTGACGGGCGTCAACGAAACCAACGAGCGCATTTCGGCGCTTGATGATTATGTGCCGCAAACCACGACTGCCGTGAATTTTAAAGTAAACAGCGCAGTCCTGTCTGCCGATGCCAAATCTAAGTTGGATGAGCTCGCAACCAGAGCCCTGAACACGAAGGGTTACGTGATCGAAGTTGCCGGCTTTACCGATGCGACTGGCAGTTTGCAGAAGAACCGTATCCTGAGCCAGAACCGCGCCGATGCAGTGATTCGTTATCTGGTTGAGAACCATCAGATTCCACTGCGCCGCGTGGTCACGCCTTATGGCTACGGCAAGGCAAATCCGGTGGCTGATAACACCACTCGCGAAGGCCGCGAACAGAACCGGCGGGTTGAGATCAAGCTCCTGGTTAACAAGGGCCTGACTCAGCCGAGTCCGACCATTAAGACGACCAACAGTGGCACTGAATAAGTAGTCACAGGTCGTCGCCCAATGACGATTCGACGGGTGTCAGTTGGAAGCATCTGGCACCCGTCGCCGTTTCAGGATCTGAACAAGATGCTTTTTACAGAAGCATGGGAACCCGACGGATATGATTTTTAGCAGGAAGAAAAATTTTAGCAGGAAGAAAAAATTGTTGGCGCCGGCGCTGCTGATAGGGGCGGCACTCGCTCTCTTTCTTTTAGGAAATGTGGTGACGGCTCAGAACCAGCGTGCATTACCGCCGCCACCACCACCGCCGACGTACAAACCCAAGCCTACGCCCACGCCAACACCGCCACGCGAAGAAGATATTGAAGTGCTGCGCATCAGTTCGAATCTGGTGATGGCGCCGGTTTCAGTCGTGGATTCAAAAGGCGAGCCGGTGCACGGTCTCCAGGTAAAAGATTTTCGTTTGGAGGAACAGGGCAACCAACAGGAGATCGCCCAGATCGGCAACCCTGATGAAGTACCACTGGAGATTGCTTTGTTGATTGATGTTTCCGGAAGCACCAACGCGCGCTTCAATTTTGAGAAAGAGGCGGCCGCAAGCTTTTTAAAGCAGGTCATGAAACCCGCTGATCGGGCGACGGTCTACATCATCGACCGCACGGCCATGATGAAGCTCGCGAGCGCGAGATCCGATGACGCCAGCAACGGACTAAAGGCCATTGAGCCGGCGACTGATAAGGGGCCCACAGCTTTCTTTGATACCGTGCTTGACGCGGCGCAATTTTTGGCAAAAACTCCAGCGCAGCACCGGCGGGTAATCCTGACAATCTCTGACGGAGTCGATAACTTCAGTGAGCGAATCAAGAAAGCCATCGGCGCGACGCGCGCGGAACAGGACGCTGTCGGCCTCGCCGCCCGGGTGAGCATAAACGATCGCGCCCTCACCGAAGTGCAGCGTGAAGTGCAAAAGGCCGATGCAGTTTTCTATTCAATCAATCCCGCCGGCGAGACGATGCACCTCAACATCATGACAAAGCGCGGGCAGGATGGCATGCGCCAGCTTGCAGATGCCACCGGTGGCAACGCCTTCGTGCCCGAGAGAACAGAAGACCTTGCGCCGGTCTTCAAGCAGATCGCGGCTGAGTTGCGGGGCCAGTACCTGTTGCAGTACTACTCGAATTCGCAGACGGGTAATGGGTTTCGCCGAATCGCCGTGACCGTCCCCGCGCGCACTGATGTGCGGGTGCGGGCTCGCCAGGGATATTACCCGAAGGGAAAATAGCGCCGACGTGGTCGACAAGTGCGGGCGAAAACGCGGTCTATTTCATATCAAGCAGCACATCAGTCAGACGGTTCACGACATTCAAGAGCGCGCGCCCGGCTTGATCGAATTGATTGGCAGCGCCCAGTTGCTCTGCCTTGGCAGCGCCATCCGCCACGCCTGCCAGCTTGTAGTAATAGGCGACTAATACCGGTTGTGAGCGAAAATCAATCTCCAGCTTATCCAGCCCGGCGCGGACATCTCTGAGACTGTCTCTGACCTTGGCTTTGCTTTCTTCAGTTGAAGAGATGATCGCCGCCGAGGCTTCCTTGCGCCTAATGGACCCATCTGCCTGCTCCAATCCCTTAGCCACGCCACCGAGGACATAAATAAACCGAGTCAGGTTCTTGATTTGGTCCGCCACCTGGATTGCTCCCGCGCGCACCGTTTCAGCATTTTTTTGTGCGGTCGTGGCCGTCGCGGCGCGAGAGCCGCGTTTTGCCGGGAACCGCTTTTTCTGCGCCGCAGTGGTTAGCGGCAGCAGAGCCACGCAAAGCAGTGCCAGAACGAATAATTTCTTCAAAGTCATTCTCCTAATTAAATTGTCGTGCGGGGATCTATCAGCAAAACTAGCGGGCTCACGAGTTGCCGTCAAGCTCAGTGGGCCATTTGAGATTGGCCGGACTATGTTCATACCGGTATTGCGCCGCGCTGCGCCTAGAGTCACGGACGCGACATGAGCGTTCAGTGGTTCGGTAACATTTCCCTGTGCTGTTAGAATGCTCTCGCCATGTCTCCAAGAGAATTACTCATCCAGCGCCTGGGAAGAGTTGAATACAGTGCGGCCCTCTCACTGCAAAAGGAGACAGAAAAATCAGTGTTGTCCGGCGCCCAGCCTGATACGCTGCTGCTGCTCGAACACCCGCATGTGATCACCGTCGGCCGCCGAGCCGACAATGCGGGGATACTGCTGCCGCTTGAAATTCTGCAGGCCCGAGGCGTGCCGGTCTTTGAGACGAACCGCGGCGGCAAGCTTACTTATCATGGCCTGGGTCAAATGGTCGGTTATCCCATTATCAATCTCAGTCCCGATCGGGAAGACGTTCATCGTTACGTGCGCGATCTGGAAGAGGTGCTGATACGCGTGCTTAACGATTTCAAGATCGAGGCGTTTACTATTAAGGGGCTGACCGGCGTCCATACCAGCCAGGGTAAAGTAGCGGCGATCGGAGTGCACCTCGCACGCTGGGTGACGACGCACGGGTTTGCTCTTAACGTAAACACTGACCTTGGTTTTTTTGATCTAATCGTGGCCTGCGAAGGCGAGCCAGTCACGTCCATGAAAGAACTGCTGGGCGCGGAACTCGAACTGGCCCAGGTCGAAGATCGTATTGCCTTTCGCTTTGCAGAAGTATTTGAGATGAGCCTGAAACAGACTGCGGGCGAGCCAAGCCTCGCGGTTACAACCATCTGATCCCATTCCTATGCTGACCTTTCAATCTATCAAAGACGCGGCGGCAAGAATTTCCAGCCACATCCACCACACGCCGGTGATCACGTCGCGCAGTTTCGACGAAGTTGCCGGGAGCGAGGTATTCTTCAAGTGCGAGAATCTTCAGCGCGTAGGTGCTTTTAAATTTCGCGGGGCCACGAACCGGATTTTGTCACTCACGGATGAGGAAAAACGTCGCGGAGTGATTGCTGTTTCATCCGGCAATCATGCCCAGGCGGTAGCCCTCGCGGCCCGCGAAGCCGGCGTACGAGCCGTCGTTGCGATTCCCGCAGACGCACCGAAAATGAAGATAGCCGCGACGCGGGGGTACGGCGCCGACATCCGCTTCTTTGATCGTCTCAAAGATGATCGCGAAGCCTTTGGCTGTGACATCGCCGAACGTGAAGGGCTGGTGCTGGTTCCACCCTATGATGACTATTTGATTATGTCCGGCCAGGGAACCTGCGGCCTCGAACTTATGGAAGAGGTTCCGGATCTTGATTGCATTCTCACCCCGTGCAGTGGTGGAGGACTTTTTGCCGGCGTCAGTGTCGCCGCGCGCTCCATCAATCCGAACATTCGCTGCTTTGCGGTGGAGCCCGCCACAGCTAATGACACGCAGCAGTCAATTGCGAAGGGCGAACGAGTGCGGATTTCGCCATCATCGACAATCGCCGATGGGCTGCGCGTGCAAACACCGGGTGCCCTGACTTTCCCTTTTACGAAACAAAATGCTGCAGACGTGTTGACGGTATCTGAGGCAGAGATTGTTGAGACCCTGCGCTTCATGCTCTTTCGTTTGAAGCTCGTAGTTGAGCCCTCAGGAGTAGTTGCCGCGGCTGCCGTGTTCTTTAAGAAACTGCCGCGTGAGCTGCGGCGGGTTGGGGTAATTCTTTCCGGCGGGAACATCGACAGCGATGTGCTTGCACAGCTACTAAACCAGTAAGGAGGATTTAAAGATGTTCAGCTTGCTCCTGCTTGATATCCGCACAGATCCCGTTTCGAGTTTTGGCATTGGCGCCATCGTAGTGCTGGCGATTATTGTGCTGGCGATTGTCGCTGCCTTGATCGGAGCGTTTGTCTTGCTGCTGATGTGGCGTAAGCGGCGGAATGCCGGCGCCCCCATTGTCGGCGCGCCGATAAAGACATAGTGGATTAGAAAAGTCCGAACCAATGGTAAGTATTGAGCGCCTCGCCGGCCAGAAATGAAGCGAGATTGGCGCCCACGATAGCCGCGAAATCGCGCCACATCGAGCGTGTGCCCACCTCCGTCTGTTCGCCGAAGGCAAGCCAGAACAAAATACATTCCGCGACTGGCGCGAAAACTTCGGCACAGATTAGGAAGAGCGCGCGTGATGAATTAATGAATAGCAGCGGCAGGACGAGAGTGACGATTGGATAGGTGCAGGCTGTCAACCAGACACCCGCCGCCAGACGTCGTTTCAGCGGGTGACGCGCTGACAATCCAACCAGCAGCACCGGCGTCTCGATTAAAATCGTCAGCAAATAGCCGAGCGGCAGAAAACGCCAAAGTTGATCAGGAGACATTCGTCGATTTCAGATCATCCGTAGCAGGAACGGTGCTTCGGCGAGCACATGTGCGATTGCTATCGCAAAATATAAATCGCGTGTGGCCGCGTAGTTAGTGGAGAACCCAACCCACAACAGCACCACCACGGATAGACCGGCCAGCAGCACCGCACCCACGATTTTGGGAAAACCCTGCGAATGCCGCGCTACCGGGATTGTCTTCACGTTCCATAACGTCCCGCGGGCCCCGATCAGCGGCAACGCAATCAGCCAGACACCGTAATGCAGCATCTCGAGAAACACATGCAGCGATACCAACAGGTGCGACGAGACATTGGGCAGCAGCTCTGCTCCGGCATGTTGTGTAACGCGCCAGGCCAGTCCGTTGTCATCGGCAAGCGAGGCCGTACCACTTAGTTGCCAGATGATGCCTGCGATTAAGATCGGAACCAGCAACAAGCAGCGGCGATATGTACTCAGCCATGCGGGTCGCGTCCGGCTGAGATGTCGATCAAGAAACCACAGAGCTACGAGTGGATGCGCATAAACAATCGCCAGGCTGAACATCTCGGGTGTGATCCAGTTGAGCGCCGCGAGAGCAAACGCCAACGGCCAGGCCCAGCCCCAATTTCTGCGCGCGTGCTGTTTGCCGCGCAGCCAAACCAGCGTCGCGAGCCAGAGCAACAGCAAAGTATTCCAAACAGCGATTGCCAGTGGCCAATTAGCACCCGACCAGATTCGTGAATAAAAAAGCAGCGGCAGAGATAGATAGGCTGCGGTCAACAAAGCGATACCAGCGAATGCCACCACAAAAAAGTTGCGCGAGCGGCCCAATCGCCGCGGCAGGCGCATTAGGAAATAGCGCAGCTCAAACCAGTTGTGCGGGCCGGCGAACAAAAAAACCGTGACGAGTGAAAACTGAAACGGTATCCAACCAGCCAGCACTGCCGACAGGATCGCGACCGAGAACAGCGCAGCGGCAAACAGTCGCGCGCTGACTCGAGTCGCCGGCAGTGCTCGTTCGGGACTCAGCCGGACCAGATCGATGTTCGCTGTCCTTTCCAACAACTACTCCTCATCGCCATTTGGTTTCGTCTTCTTAAGGGGAATGATTAGCTTGAGACCATTGCCCTCGGGAACGATTTCGATTTGGACACCACCCTGCGTAGCGCGACCTTCGGACAAAGCCTGCGGCAGACCTTTCCAGCGAAACGATCCCGGCGGGCCGGCATTTGCGCGAGTGATTACAGCAGCCGCGCCGATAAGGGCCGTGCCCACCAGCAGCGCAGCGATTGCCTTATGTCCGCGACGTTGACCGGAGCGCGCGAGCCATACTCCAGCGAAAGAAAACGACAGGAACAGAAATACTCCGGCCATGATCGTACGAGTTGAGCTATGGGCCAGACGCTGTAGCATCGATTCGTCTGGCTGGACCATCGCCAGAGCATCCCGCAATCCCTTTAGCTCAGATTCAGGAATTTGCAGGCGTGCTTCATACGATTTGGCATCAGGCACGATGGTCAGACCGGTGTAGCGCACAACCCTGGCTTCTTTGGCCGGCGTAGGCGACGGCTTGGGAAGGGCGATGTCGGCATCGGCGCTGATGACGCTTGCCAGCACGATCAGACCGGCAGCGCAAAGTAGGAGCATTTTTTTCATTGGGTTCCTCCGCTGTGCTTGCGAGATGGCTCGCGACAAGAACGGCATCTTGTGGCCGGGAGTATAACCCATGTTGCACTGGCTGTTCGCCTGCGTTTGGTTTACCTAACGTGGACGCAAGGTGGATAAGTACCTCTGCCACACGGCGTCGAGCCTCCGCCTCATGCTAGAATGTCGCCGCAGCCAAATTCATTGAAGGAAATACATAATTTGTCCCGCGAACTTCGAGTAATCCCCAATCCCAAACCCCGGCAACCAAAGCCTGAGTGGCTAAAGATTCGCCTGGGCGACCCGGCGAACCAGAATCATGTGCTCAAGCTGATTGAGGGCCTGAATCTGCATACGGTTTGTCAGGAAGCGCGCTGTCCTAATATTTTCGAATGCTGGTCTGATCGGACTGCCACCTTCATGCTCGGCGGAGATATCTGCACCCGCCATTGCGGTTTCTGCGCCGTGGGTAAGGGAGAACCCGGCCAGCTGGACGCGGAAGAACCGCGGCATGTCGCTGAAGCGGTGCAGCATCTCAATCTGGCTCACACCGTAATCACGTCCGTGAACCGCGACGATCTGCCTGATGGCGGCGCCGCTCACTGGGCGGAAACAATCCGCGCGGTGCGCTCGCTCAATCCGGAATGCAAAGTCGAAGTTCTTATTCCAGATTTCAATGGCGACGAGCATGCGCTCAATACCGTACTGGATGCGCAGCCCGACGTGCTCAATCACAACACCGAGACGATTGCGCGTTTATACCGCCGCGTCAGACCGGACGCTGGCTATCAACAGTCGCTGACTCTACTCGAGCGAGCCGCTCAGCGACGCGATCGCGAACGGCGAGGAATGCTGACCAAGAGCGGCATCATGGTTGGGCTGGGAGAGACATTCGACGAAGTAGTTGAACTGATGAAAGATCTGCGTGCGGTCTCCTGCAACATCATGACCATCGGGCAATACCTGCAACCCTACGAAAAGCGGCTGCCGGTTGAGCGTTATGTGACCCCGGAAGAATTTGATCGCTGGCGCGAGCTTGGTATGGCCATGGGATTCAAGCATGTCGAGTCCAGCCCGTTAACGCGCTCGTCGTATCATGCCCGCGAACAAGCAGCGGATAGCCCCGCAGCGGTCACGGCAACAGTGCAATAACTCCCGCGGCACTTTGAGAGATCAGCAGCCCGCGAAGTGGGTGACAGAGGATTCAACGCGTTGGACGTTGTGGTCGCTGTCGTCTGCTCCGCGGGCTCAATCATATTTTTGTCAGGCGTCTGATTTGGACCGTGAAAAACAAACACAACAAGTCGCTGTGCGCAGTCGCGCTCGCGAGCATTTTCTTTACATCCTGTTCGACGAAGGTCCATACGCCCGTCCCTTCCGAACTTAATACTCTACCGACGATAATGCTCTGGGCCTGGGAGCGTCCCGAGGATCTTGAATTTCTCGATCCGCAGCGCTTTGGCGTCGCTTTTCTGGCGCAGACACTGGTTCTACAGAATGACCAGGTTGTATATCGTCCACGGCGTCAGCCTTTGAAACTGGCGCCACAAACGAAACTAATCGCCGTCACACGAATCGAGTCGCAAAAAACCACCGGTAAGCAGGTCGCGCTCAGCGATAGTCAAAAGGATGGGGTTGCCGGCTTCGTGATCAAAACCCTGGAGCTGCCCAATATCCTGGGCATCCAAATAGATTTCGACGCCGCAGCTTCTGAGCGCTCATTTTATCGATCGTTACTCGAGGAGGTGCGTCGCCAATTACCACCAAACAAGTCGTTGTCGATCACCGCATTGGCTTCGTTCTGTCTGGGCGATCGCTGGCTTGAGGATCTGCCGGTTGACGAAGCCGTGCCGATGATATTTCGCATGGGCGCTGATGATAGAGCGATCAGGAACTCGCTGCAGTTGGGCGATGATTTTCGTGAACCGCTTTGCCGGCACAGTTACGGCCTCGCGATCGATGAACCTGTGGATATGAAATTTGACAGATCGCGCCGGCTATATTTCTTTGCAAGCCACGCCTGGACTGAAAAGGATCTGTCGTCATTGCCGGCAGTCTTACAAAGATGAGAAGACATTCGAGGTTGCAATCGCAGTCTAAAAAACTACAATCGTGAGTCATGAAAGCAGTCATCTTCAGCGAACACGGCGGACCCGAAGTACTCAAGTTAACCGAGGTTCCGGATCCGAAGATTAAACCGCATGAAGTCCTGGTGCGAGTGCGCGCCTGCGCGCTCAATCATCTGGATATTTGGGTGCGCGGCGGATTGCCCGGCATAAAGATTCCTCTGCCACACATACTCGGCGACGACATCGCCGGTGTAGTTGAAGAAGCAGGAGCGCTCGTCGGCTGGGTCAAACCCGGAGACGAAGTGATGCTCAATCCGGGTGTCTCCTGCGGGCATTGCGCCGCTTGCCTGCGCGGGCAGGATAATTTCTGCCCTGAATACGACATGCTCGGCTACCAACGTGATGGGGGCTACGCCGAACTGGTCGCAGCTCCCGCTGTCAACGTGATTCCCAAACCAAAGAACCTGAGTTGGGAAGAGGCAGCCGCCCTGCCTTTGGTCACCGTGACAGCCTGGCACATGTTGGTAACGCTGGCCGAACTGAAGCGAGGCGAAGACGTTCTGATCCATGCTGCCGGTAGCGGTGTCGGCTCAATCGCGATTCAAATTGCGAAACTCCTCGGCACGCGCGTGCTGGCCACGGCAAGCTCAGATGAAAAATTGGCGAAGGCAAAGACTCTCGGCGCGGATGAATTGATCAACTACACAAACGCGGAGTGGACCAAAGAGGTGAAGCAGCTAACCGGCCGGCAGGGTGTGGATGTAGTCTTTGAACACACCGGCGCGGCAACCTGGCCGGGTTCAATTGCTGTTTTGAAAAATGGCGGTCGGCTGGTCACCTGCGGCGCTACCAGCGGTTTTGACGCACGCACGGATTTGCGACAAGTGTTCTTTCGCCAGCTCAAGATACTGGGATCTTTCATGGGCGCCAAGTCTGAGTTACTTGATGCGCTGAAGTTTGTGGAGCGAGGCGAGATTTGCGCCGTCGTCGATCAGAGTATGCCGCTGGCTGAGGCTCGCCGCGCCCACGAACTGATTGAAGACCGGGCACAGTTTGGAAAAATCGTGTTGCTTCCCTGACGAGAAACCGTTGGCATAGTGATCGCTACTTCCCGGAATAGTCCTCAACTACGAATCTCTTTTTCAACAACTCCAGATTACCCTGTGCGAGATCGAAGTGCGTGCCGCCGATTACTTTCCGGCCTTCGTCCGTAGTTACCCAATCAACCATCTGCGGCGCATTGGTGCGCAGGAAGGCAGAATCGTCACGGTCTAACGGCTTACCATCCTTGCGCGAGAAGACCCAGACATAAGTGAACTGGCTGTTCCGCACATACTGCATGTCTCGTTCAAATAATGAAGCCGGCGTGGGTGCGTTACTGATTCGAGATGGAGAGCCATCCTCTCCATCCCCTGACGGGCGGTGACATCCTGAAAACACGAGCACAAATAAGAATGTGACAAGAGCTGCCTTAGATCGCATATGCTTTTCCTCGCCGCTATCTTAGTCCTGGAAAGCTGGATGACGAAACGAATCAGGCACAGGGATACGGGTCTTCAGCCTGCGTTATCGTTTTCTTCATCGGCGGTTCCATCGTCATTGTGATCCTCATTCTGATCGGGTGGAGCCTCGATTCTCTGATCGCGAATATGAAGCACCGTGCAATCATCGTCCTCATAACTTACTTCAAACCAGCCACTGTCCACGGCATTGCTGTAGAAGGCGGAGTGGATGTCTTCGTTATCAGTGAAGACATAGCGTGAACCAAACCGATCGCGAATTAACGGCCCCGGGTCTTTTTCCTTACCTAAGGTGATTCGATCGTACAATTTTGACAACTCCCGATCTCGATCAAAGAGGTAGGTCGGATCCAGACCCGATACGTAGCGATGTGTCGGATCGAAATAGAAGAGCCGCGGGAAATCATCCCAGTCAGTATTGAAAACGATCTCGCCCGGCGGCACGTTTGAGCGCACCCATTGCATGCCGGCTTTGTAATGGTCGGGTGGTTCGCTGTCAGCAATGTCTTTGATAGTGACGTGGAGATTTGCTCCCAGGGCCACTGCCAGAATGATCGCGATGCCGGCCGCTCCCAGCCATTGGATTAACTCTCGACGCCGGCTCAAGCGCGCGAGGTCAGCCGGTTCGTGAAGATCAAGAAAAGGCTGCAGCTCATCAAGCATTTCGTTGGAAAGCGACGAATAGGCAGAGCGCGCTCCGGCGAGCCAGGGTTGAAGCGAGAAGGCCGCAAACAGAACAGCGAAAGGTGGCCAGTACTCGGCAATGCGGCGCCAGCGCGCATTCATGAACAGCAACAGAGTTGCCAGCAATAGGAAGTACAGCGAGTGAGCGGCACGCTTGCGGTCAGCCGGATCAAAGGCAATGTAACCCACCAGCATCGCGATGCAGGCAACGACTGAGTTGCCCAGAAACTCCCACGAGCTGTATGGGTACCATTCCTGGCCGACCTTGGTTGAGAATGCTCCCAGCGTTAGCTTGATTTTGAGATGTTCATAAAACAGGACCAGGTTATGCGGAAAGTATGGGTTGATGACAAATCCCGCGACGACTCCGATAAGCACAAACGCGATTGGCCGCCACTCGAAACGATGTTCCGTCCAGCCGATAACGATTGCCCAGATGAGCGCAGCAGCCAGCAGCAACACGAACATGTCATAGGTGAGAGTAAAGACAAATGCCAGGGGGGTCAGCAACCAGTACTTCTTTTTAAAGAGCAGCCAGCTTCCGACGATCAAATAAATGATCGCAAACGGCGGAGCCTTGGCCATGTTTAAGCGAAAAAGAAATGGCGTTGAGCAGGCCAGTAACGCAACCAGCCAGACCAGCACAAAGCGAATGCGACAGCGAACCAGCAACCAGTAGCAGGAAAATACAGCCAGGACCGCAAAGAGTAACGAAGACAGTTTCGCTCCCAGGCGCAGATCATGAAACCAGGTAAAAGGGATCTGCAGCACGTGAAACAAAAAATGATGATCGACATAATCTCTGGGATTCAGCGTGGTCAGCGGCAACCAGGTAAAGCGCGGCAAGTGATGAGCGCGCAATCCCTCCCACAACAACCTGCTCCACATGATGTGGTAGTAACCGTCGTAGTCTCCACAGCATATGCTTTTGGTGGAAAACTGCAGCGGCCACAGAACGAGCGTGATGCCGAGGGCGCCGGTAATTAACAGCACAGTGCGGATGGCGGATTCTGACCGAAGAAGGCCATTCAGCTTTGGCGAAAGTTTCATTTTGTCAGGAGTTGATAAACGCGAGACACTGCTTCGCCCCGCAAACGCTCGATCAACTGGAATAGATCATCCGGCTCGATTGGCTTGGTCAAATTCGCATCAAATCCCGAGCTCAGCGAACGTTCATGGTCGTCGTAGCTGGAAAACCGAAGAGTAATTCCTTTGCATTGTCCAACCCTGAAGGTAACACCACAGAAATCAAATTAATTATGGGGTGACAATAATTTATCCGAAATGCCGAGTGCTGTCCACGCTCGCACTCGTGACCTCGTGCCCCCTCATAATTGCCTTACGAGTGACCTTCAGTGTATTTTGCTTGGACCAGCGTCCGATAAGAGCAGATATGAAATTCTGGCGCCGACTGTTCGAATAAGAGTTCGGCCTGAAGCTTCAATGTATCCATCCGGAAACCTTTTTATTCCAGCGCCCCATGGCCAACTCGAAGCCATCATCAAGGAACCGCAGGCCGGATCAGCGCGCGCTGTGGCCCTCGTGCTGCACCCGCATCCACTGGGTGGCGGCACGATGCACAACAAGGTCGTGTTTCGCGCGGCCAGCGCCTTAAACGATGCCGGACTGGTCACCCTGAGAATCAATTTCCGTGGCGTGGGCCAGAGTACCGGGGTTCACGACGAAGGCCGGGGCGAGCTTGACGATGCCAGAGTGGCGCTTGATTACCTGAGTGAGAAATATCCTCAACAGCCACTCACTCTGTGCGGCTTTTCTTTTGGCGCCCGGGTCGGTATGGAGGTCGGGCTCGCCGATCAGCGCGTGCAAAACCTAATCAGTATTGGCACGCCGGTGGGGAAGTATGATTTTGAGTTCCTGACGCTCGGTCGTAAGCCAATCTTGTTCGTCCACGGCGCACTTGATGAGTTTGGCTCGCCGGCAGAACTTCAAAAACTCGTCGAGCGCATGCCGGCTGATCTGGATAAGCAGCTGGTGGTGATTCCCAACGCCGATCATTTCTTCGTAGGGCATCTGGACGAACTCAAGAGATCGATTACGGACTGGATGTTGAAGCAGTTCTCAGCTAAAAAGGAATGACCTGTGCCGGCAATGATTTAAAATTTTTTTAGCCGACAAGCTTCAGCTTGTCTTTCCGTTCGGCAAACTTGCCGGACATTTCAGACTCCGAGATTCACATGAATTCCTACACTGACCCGGCAATCCGCATCACGCTTTTACCACGCGACACGAACTCCCAGGGCACAGTCTTTGGCGGCGTGATTCTGAGCTACATCGACATGGCCGGAGCTATCGAGGCCCATCGTAGGACCGGCATGCCTCGCTTTGTGACGATCGCGATGCGGGAAGTCATTTTTCACAAGCCGGTGTTTGTCGGGGACCTGGTGAGCTTTTATGCAGAGACGGTCAGCATCGGCAAGACTTCGATTACGGTACGAGTCGTAGTCCAGGCCGAACGAATCGGAATTTCAAGGGAGCGGATTCTCGTGACCGACGCGGAAGTAGTTTACGTAGCAGTGAATGAGAAGCGAGAGAAGACTGTGATTCAAAAGATTTATGAACCACGCGGCGCAGATGGTCCATTGGAGAGCTGATTAGCCTCAGTTAACCTTTCCCTGAACCCGCCGCAGTGACTTGAGCGCCTGATTAAACCCGGGTTGCTCCTTGAGGGACAAGCCGTAGTGCCGGACGGCTTCGAGATAGCGATGGCGCTTTTCATAGACGCGTCCCAGATTGAAGTGGGGAAAGGCATACGAGTCGTAACGCGGCGCCAAAAGGGCTCGCTTAAACCAGCGCACGCAACCATACGAGTCCCCCTTGCTCAGCAGGTAACTGCCTATGTCGTTGTAGGGATTGCCGAGCGTCTCATCGACCCGAATGGCTTCCAGGCATTCGGCGATTGCTTCGTCATATCGCTCCTGAAAACTATAGACCCAGCCCAGGAACGTGTGTGCTTCGGCGGTCGGGTAAGTCTCGATCGACTGTTTGTAGAGTTCTATTGCCGTTTCATAGTTTTGCGCCAACTGGGCCTGGTAGGCTTCATGAAAAAGCTCCCTGGCTTGGTACTTTGCCGGCGGCGAACTTTGATCATCGTACATTGCGCTTCATTACTCCGGCCCTAATCCTATCTCGATTTCTTTCCTGCGCCAATCATGCCAGGTATCGATAACAGCCTGGCGACTATCCTGACGTTGGTCAATGGACATTATTACCGAATGTCGTAACTATGGACTGCGAGGGCAAGCGGAATCGGCTTTCCGGTTTCATAACAGAGACGATGAGTTTTGCTGAAACAATTTTTGTGACGGGTTTCCCGGGCTTTATCGCCGGCCGGCTGATTCAAAGTCTGGCAGCCGAAGGCGCCCGAATGCTGTTGCTGGTCCAACCCGGCTTTCTGAAGCGCGCTCAAGCTGAAGTAGGACGAATTGCGCTTGCGGCTGGAGTGCCACCAGACAGGTTCCGGATCGTCAGCGGCGATATCACCAAAGAGAACCTTGGATTGTCAGCGGCTGATCTGCAGATGGTGCGCGCAGAGGCAACCACGATTTTTCACCTCGCGGCCCTTTACGATCTCGCGGTCGAGCGAGAGGTCGCGATGCAAATAAATCTTGGCGGCACACGCAACGTCAACCGGTTGGCCCGGTCGCTGCGACAGTTGCGACGCTATCATTACGTGTCCACCTGTTACGTGGCAGGGAGGCGACGCGGCCTGATTGCTGAAACTGATCTGCAACACGATGCCGGGTTTAGAAACTACTACGAAGAATCGAAGTATCTGGCTGAAATGGAAGTTGATGCGCTGAAATCCGAGTTGCCGTTAACCATTCACCGGCCGGCAGTCGTGTGTGGTGACTCCCAAACGGGAGAGACGGCGAAGTACGACGGTATTTACTACCTGATCAACTATTTATTGCGGGTGCCAAAGTCCATTTCCCTTTTCAACATCGGGAACCGGAAGGTGAGCCTCAATCTGGTGCCGGTTGATTTCGTTATTGCAGCCATGACCGCGCTGGCGAAAGACGAGAGGGCCACCGGCAAGACGGTTCAGCTTGCCGACCCTGCTCCATTGACTACTCACGCTCTGTTCAATTCGATTGCCCGTACCATCAACGGTAGCGGCTCGCGGATTACACTGCCGGCGCCGGTGGTACAGAAGTGTTTATCGCTGCCCGTCGTGCCGTCGCTCACTCGTCTGCCGCATCATGCCGTCCCTTACTTCTTTCTCAAGCAAACCTATGACACCACCGAGGCGAGTAACCTGCTTGCTCCGCACGGCGTACATTGCCCCACCTTCTCGTCCTACGTAGAGGCAATCATCAATTTCGCTGCCCAGCATCCGGTTCAAGCTGCCAAGCCGTAACAGGAGTGAAACAGCCACCACGAGGGCCATTAGCTTTTCCTCCCCGCTTGACACTAACTCAATTTAGAATTATTCTAATTCCACTGAAATGAACAAGACAGCGAAACATCGGGAGCAGATCGCGTTGACGCCGCAGCGGCGGGCTGTGTTAGCAGAAATTCGCGATCGTGAAGATCATCCGACCGCTGGTGAGGTGTTTGCCGGAGCGCTCAAGCGCCTGCCGTCAATCAGCTTTGCTACGGTCTATAACTCTTTGCGTTTCCTGAAGCAGGAGGGTTTGATTCGGGAAATCAGTTTTGGCGACGGCGCCAGCCGTTATGATCGCGAGACCGAGCGTCACGACCATGCTATTTGCACATGTTGCGGCAAGCTGGTGGATTTTGATCTGCCGCAAACGGTCGACTTGTTGCGCGTTGCCGCGCGAAAATCCCGTTTCAAAGCCGAGTCGATCCAGTTGACGCTGCGAGGCGTCTGTCCCGATTGCCGCGAGGAAGCACCGTAGATTTTAAGAATGCCGGCTGAGCCGCCGGTCAACGCACTTATTAATTAACCACAACACACAGGAGGACTTTATGTCAGCAGTAGCAACCGCAGTATCAACAGAAAGAGCGATGGTGGGCCAGCCCGCGCCGGATTTCGATATGGCCTCAACCAAGAACATTGAGAAGCTGAACGAGAACGTTAAGCTTGCCGATTATCGTGGCAAGTGGGTCGTGCTTCTTTTCTATCCGCTCGATTTCACCTTCGTTTGTCCGACGGAACTGACCGCGTTCAGTGATCGTTACGACGATTTCCAGGCCATCGGTGCAGATATTATCGGTGCCTCGACCGATTCGGCCTTTTCCCATCGCGCCTGGATCAATACTCCGCGCGACAAGGGCGGCGTGGAAGGTCTGAAATATCCTTTGGCGGCCGATTCGACGAAGACTGTCGCACGGGACTATGGTGTTTTGATCGAAGGCAAGGGCATAGCTTTGCGCGGCCTCTTCGTGATCGATCCAGAAGGCGTCCTGCGCTACAAGGTGGTCCATGATCTCAACATTGGTCGTTCGGTTGAGGAAACCCTGCGCGTGATTCAGGCGCTGCAGACTGGCGGCTTGTGCCAGGCTGAATGGAAACCAGGTCAGCAGACGCTCAAGGTCTGAGCAAACCCTTTTCAAGCTTTGCGCCTGTGCGGGAAAGTCTCCCGCTCAGGCGCGAAGTGCCTAAAGGACGAATGAAATCGGCAGAGATTGGAAGAACATTATGGCGATGAGAATTGGAACGGAGTTGCCCTCGCTCGAGGGTGCGACCGAATGGTCTGGAGGCACGCAGGCGCACGCAGAAGCGCTTGCCAGGGAAGGCCCGACGCTGGTGCATTTTTGGTCGGTGAGCTGCGGTATGTGCAAAGAAAATTTGCCCCGGGTGGCTGCCTGGCGTGAAGAGCGCAAGGCGGAGGGCCTGCGCGTGATCGCAGTTCATATGCCGCGCTACGAAGCAGACACCGATGTCGAGGCAGTGCGCGACGCGGTTAGTAAATATCAAATCACTGAACCGTGCGCAGTCGACAACGAACACAAGTTGCGCGATGCATTTAAAAACGATCAGGGATATGTCCCCGCCTATTACCTTTTCGACGGGGAAGGAAAGCTGAAAAGTTTCGCCGCGGGTGAGCGCGGCCTGGATATGCTGTCCGCTGCAGTCGATCGAGTATTGGCCCAGCAGAAGTCGGAAGTGGGGACTACATCGGGTTGAGTTTCGGAAGGTAGCGTGACTCAAGTCGCAACACTCTGGCGGCACGCTTTTGTCTACTTTTCCGCGGCGATCCGTCCTTTACGTGGATGACGGATCGCCTGCCGGAAGCCTCTTCATTTCTCGCCACAGACTACACCAATGACGACAGTTCATTGATATTCCCTTCCTATTCATTGCAGGCGCTACATGGGTCTGAAAGGGTGATCATCAGATCGCCACTGAGCGTCGTCTTTGATGTTTTTTCATCGACAAAGACCCTGCCGACAAATGTCGCGGAGCCAGTGCGGCCCTCGAATTTTTCGGTGCCCCCGGCAACATCCAGTTCGAGGAAAATTTGAGCTGAGGTTGGATCGTCCCAGTTGATTGTACCCTTGGTGATAGTGCCGTAAAGCGATCCGACGTATTCGCTGGTGCTTTCGTTCTTATAGTAGACGGGCAGCGTCCATGAACCAGACTTTATCGTATTCTCCACCCCGGGCTTCAACTCGCGCGGGGTCAAGTTCAAGGACAAAGTCAGCGATCCTGGATAAGCACCGGAAGTCTGGCCCAGGAAGGTGTAACCGAATGCGGCTTCTTCCTTGTCCATGTCGAAGCCAGGCATGCCATCGGCACTTTTGACACCCTCGAAGTGCGTGCTTTCGATTGGTAGCGGTCGGAAAGACTGCTCTTTCGAGGGACGTTGAGCGTTAGTAATGGACAGGCCTGCCAACAGCACGAACGCTGCGGCGGATAGAATGAGTTTGCTTGTTTTCATGTCAGTAACCCTCCCTGGGTCGTTAGAGCCCGAGTTTCGCCTATTGCTCCTGCTGAGCAGAGTTCGAAAACTTGTCGCCTGGCCAATTGGCCAGATTTCTTTTCCGAAGCGCGGGCGAAATAACTTCAGCGATTTCTGAGCCCCACTTATTAATGAATACGACCGGTCTCCGCGCCGATGGTCACCCTTTTTTGAAATCGAATAGCCGCACTGTTTTACTGCGAGCGTTGGAACAGTCCCGGTCGTGAGCCAAAAAATACAGGCGCGGGAAAAAATGTTCCCAACGCGACCACTCACTGATGGTGGATATTCAAGGAGAGAAGGAAAAAGTGTTGAGCTGAGGCTATCTCTTCCGATAGTCTTAGTGCGGCAAGATCGAAATCGAGACGTCATCGCTGTAACGATTACCGCCGGCAGTTTTTCCTGCCAACCTCGCGCTCGGCGTCTGACGCCCCTGTTTCACAAGCTGCAACGAGACTGCCTTTGGTTCATTGGCCGGATGCTGCACTTTGGAACCTTCGCTCCCAACTGTATGATTGAGGCGCATGACTGGCATCCTCAAGGATTCATATAGCCGTTCGATACGCGATCTCCGCGTCTCGCTGACGGACCGCTGCAATTTTCGCTGTTTTTATTGCCTGCCGCATGGCGAGCCGCCGATTGCACCAAAAGACCAGATGCTTTCCTACGAAGAGATTGAATACGTTTGCGGGATCTTCGTGGAGTTGGGAATTGAGAAGCTGAGGCTGACCGGCGGCGAGCCGATGATGCGCCGCGACATTGAAACAATCATCGAGAAACTTGCTCGTCTTAAGTCTGCCGGTCTGCATGATCTGGCCTTGACGACCAACGGTTATTTTCTTCCCGATCGCGCCGCGGGTTTGAAGTCGGCTGGTCTGGATCGCATCACCATCAGCCTCGACAGTCTGAAGCGCGACACCTTCAAGCGGATGACTGGGGTGGACGTGTTGGATCGAGTGCTGGCAGGCATCGCGGCCGCAAAGGAAGCCAAGCTCGAACCCATCAAGATCAACGCCGTCATCGTCCGCGGTCACAATGAAGACGAAGTCTCTGACTTTGCGGCTTTTGCTCGCGAGCACGACGTCAAGATGCGCTTCATTGAATTTATGCCGCTTGATTCCGGTCACGACTGGTCGCGTGATGACGTCGTATCCGGCAGAGAAATTCGCGAGCGCATTGAGGCGCGTTTCCCGCTGACTCCACTCGTGGTGGAGCGCGGTTCTGAGACGTCGACGCGTTACCTTTTCGCTGATGGCGCCCCGGGTGAGATTGGCATCATCGCGCCGGTCACGGAAGCTTTCTGCGGCGCTTGTTCGCGCATACGACTGACCGCCGACGGCCAAATCCGCACCTGCCTTTTTTCCACAGTCGAGCACTCTTTGCGCGATGTCATACGCAATGGCGCCACGCGCGGCGAGGTCATCGAATACATCCAGGGCGTGGTCATGAAAAAAGAACCGCGCCACTACATCAACGATCCCGAGTTCGTCGTCCCGTCCCGCACCATGAGCTTTATCGGGGGCTAAGGTTTTGTCTTGCCGCCGTTCACGCTTCTGATAAACTGCGCCCGACTCTGGTGATTCCCCGGACTCATTAACTCTAAGAATCGTCACCCCTATGTAACTTTCGATCTCTTGTCGTACGTACCTTTACGGAGGTCCTTCATGCGTAGGCAACTATTCCTCAGTCTGATCGGTCTGTTTGTCCTGATATACGCGCTGTCTCCCGTAAGCGCACAGGAATGCGTTCCTCCAGCACTCAGTGTCAGTGCTAAAGCTTCAAATATCTTTTCTCCGGAACAGGAATCGGTACTGGGCGAAATGACTTATCAAAAACTTTCCGGCGATCTCCGTTTTGTTAACGACCCGGAGCTGGTTGCGTACATAAACCGGATCGGCGAGAGACTGATTAGGCATCTCCCTGCCACGGGTCTGAAAATTCAAATCTTCATCATTGATATTCCCGAAGCGAACGCATTCGATGTTCCCGGTGGCTATATTTTTGTATCCCGAAAATTGATCGGCTTTGCGAAAAGCGAGGATGAACTCGCAGCGGTGCTCGCTCACGAAATGGGACACGCAGTCGTGCGACACGGTGCTATCGACTTCACCCAGCGATTAAAGAAAGTGCTGAACGTCACCCAGGTCGGGGATCGCAAGGACATTTCCGATAAATTCAACCTGCTGATCGAGCGCCGGCGCACTAAGGAGTCGTCACACTCAGAAGAACAGTCCGAGCAGTTGGAAGCGGATCGCATCGGACTGTTCGCGGCCATCGCCGCCGGTTATGACCCCAACGCCTTCGCAGAATTTTTCGGACGGCTGGTTGAGACGAAAGCTAAGGGTGGAAACTGGTTTAGTGACTTCTTTTCCAAACCCAAGCCCGAAGAAAAGCGTTTGCGTGAAATGATAAAGCTCAGCGACCAGATGCCTGCCAAGTGCCGGGAAATTCATGCCGCTAATGACGTGCCTGAATTCCTTAAGTGGCAGGCCGAAGTGGTTTCCTACCGGGACAAGAACAAGAAAGAAGAACTTCCGGGCCTGCTGTGGAAACGCGAATTAGCGCCAAAACTGAGAAGTGATATCTCGCACTTCGCATTTAGTCCTGATGGCAAGTATTTCCTGGCCCAGGACGACTTCGCCATCACAGTTATCAAACGTGACCCTCTCGGAGTGGCGTTCCAGATCACGGCGCCGGCTGCAGACGATGCGAATTTTACCCCGGACGGTCAGTTCGTGGTTTTCGGCACTGACAACCTGCGCTTCGAAAAATGGAGTGTAGCTGAACAAAAGCCCGTTCAGTTGCGCGAGCTGGTAGTCAGGAGAGACTGTTGGCAGCATCAATTTTCTCCCGACGGCAACTATCTGGTCTGTTTTGACTACGGCTTGAACCTGAACATCTTCGACACTCAGAACGCCCGGAAAGTTTTTGAAAAGAAAGAGTTTTATCGGCTGACTTTCTACGAGCTTCTGAGTTGGGTTTTGGTGGGAGCCAGGGGAGCGGACAGTGATCGGAACAAGTTTTTCAACATAGAGTTTTCACCGGATGCCCACCTTGTCGCCGTGGCGCGCACGAACAGGTTTCGGTTTTCATTTCGCTTTAACGGTCTCATTGCTGATGAATCCGATGACACAGTTTTAGCGCTCGATCTGGGAACGATGAAACCGATTAGAACTGGAGTCGATTTCAAGCGAGCGACCCGTCGTCCATTCTTATTTCTGGATAGCAACCGGATCATAGGCATGCCTTCGAACAGTAATCAAGACTCCGGCATTTTTTCCTTTCCGGAGGGTAAACGGCTGGCGCGCTTTCAATTCGGAGCTTTGGAACTGAAACGGACGCAGAATCCCAGTTACGTCATAGTGAAACCGGTTTCCAACGCAACCATGGGCGTGTTTGATATCGATAAGAGCTTGCTGGTTACCGGCGCTAACAAAGTGGATGCGGACATGTGGGGAAGCCTGATGGTTTATGAATCGGTGTCCGGGAAGGTCCTCGTATCCGAAGCGAAATACGACGAAGCAACTAAGCTACTCCAGGCTAAGTCGCTGGGTACGGTTGATATTCCCGTGGCCGCTATCGGGCAACTCTACGCCGCGAATCTGTCGGACAACCTTGAATGGCTCGCTGTTTCGACCAGGACGCGTGGTGCAGTTTGGAATTTAACTTCGGGAGAAAGGAAACTGTTTGTGCGAGGCTTTAGAGGTTCAGTCGTTGCGAACGATGGCAGCGCTGTCGGTGAATTTCCCAAACAGGAACCTGTCAATCATAGCCTGGCGTTGCTTAACCCGAACACAGGCGTCGTACAAGTCATCAGAGATCTTCCCGAGTTCGGCGCAAAGCAGTACGGGCGCCTGCTGCTGATTCGTCGCAGCCTTAAAGAGCCAAAAAAGAGCAACTCTGAAAAAGACAAGAAAGATGCTGAGAAAGAAAAGAACGGACCACCCTCCGATGCTGAGCCGACCGGTTCGCTTCAGCGTAACGTTCATTTCGAGTTGAAAGACATTCTCACCGACAAAATTGTTTGGTCGCGCGACTTTCCCAAGGAGTCTCCAGGTTTCTTTTTCGATGCTTATTCGGGACGGTTGATATTTTACTGGACACTGGGAAGCGACGTAGGCAAAGCGCGACTCGGGGAAGATTCGACCATTGCCGCTCGCGCCAAGCAGTTGGGTAATAAAGAAGACGATTACCTGCTTGAAGTTATCGACGCGTTCGCCGGTAGGACTTTGGGCACGGTCTTGATTGAAACGGGAAAAGGCTCGTTTGATATTAAGACAGGAGCTTCCGAAAAAAATTGGCTGGTATTAACCGACTCGCAAAACCGTGTGCTGGTTTACTCGATTTCCGACGGCACCTTGATTCATCGGTTCTTTGGCTCCGAGGCCGCAATCAATCCGGCCCGGAACTTAATCATCGTGCAAAATTTGCCCGGCGAACTGACCTGCTATGAATTGACTAACGGTGACAGTCAGGCGCGGCTGATATTCGGGACCAGCGCAGCTTTTGCGAGGTTCAGCTCCGACGGCAAGCGGCTCTTCGTCCTGAGCGGAGATCAGACGGCTTATACGTTCGATGTTGACAAGTTGCTTGCCAGGACTACGGTCCCGCAGTGACTTTGGATCGTCGCGGCAGTAGTTTTACGCAGTCCGTAATGCGCCGCACGTCGGGCCTCGCATCTCCCTCCTCAAATTTGGAAGAACAAAAGAGGCGAGCGGCCGTGCCATGATCACAGACTCAGGGGCGCGGTTTGCGCCGAGTCCTCTGTGGTTTCCTGACCGGCTTCACTTCGGATTGCGGCGTGCTGGTGGCTTCAGCCGGCGGGCGTGGCGGCATTGTCTCTTTGGTGTAACGAGGCAGCAGGTCATCGCGCATTGCCAATTGGTAGACTGACCAGGCCACAGTCACCGCGTCTTTCTTGACGTCGTCTTCCAGAATTCGCTCGTAAGTGTCGAGATTGGTGTGCCAGGTGTTGCTTTGATATTCGATTGGGTCCTGGCCCATGCCAATGCCGGGCAGACCAGCCTGGCTGAACGAAGTATTATCTGAGCCTCCGAGATTGCGGCTGCGACTGGTCACTGCTCCTGCCACGCCATCCTCTTTTAGTGGTTTCAGTATGTCGCGCATGATGCCGGCCGCTTCTGATGGTCCAAAGACACTGGCGCCGCGAACTCGTCCCGTTCCTGAATCGATGTTGAAGTAGCCGCCGAATTTTTGAAAATCCGGTTTCGGATCTTCAAAACTGCCGAAGTGTTCTTTAACATAGGCCTGTGATCCGAGCAGCCCCTGTTCTTCGCCGCTCCAGAGAGCGACGCGAATTGTGCGGCGCGGTTTCAATCCCAGAGTTTTCAAAATCCTTGCTGCTTCCATCATGATGGCGCAGCCGATCGCGTTGTCAGTGGCGCCGGTCGCTGCGTGCCAGGAATCAAGATGGCCGCCGAGCATGATCACTTCGTCGGCTTTGTCCCCACCTGGAATTTCAGCGATTGAATTGAAAGATGTTTTGCCTTCCGGGTAAACGTGATTGACGATTTCAAATTCGATCACTACATCCGTACCGTCGGCGAGGATACGCGCAATGCGCCCGTAGTCTTCATTGCTCATCACGACCGTGGGGAGGACTTCATCAATCTTAAAGGTACGGTTATTGAAAGCCCTTATCTGCCGGAACGGCCGGCCGGCATCGTTGACACGTAACAGCGCCCCGTTTGCTTTTAGAAATTTATCAAGCTGCTCATCTATTTGCCGGTTCGTTAGTGTTTTGGGAGCGTTGGCATCCGGAGTTGGAGTTGGCGAAGCTCTGGGAAAGGCGAATGGTTTGGCATCGGGGCCGAAACGCTCTGCAACAGTCTTGTCATCGTTTCGTTTAGCCGGCGGATTAAGCTCTACCGGCACGAATGTTTGCTTGCCGGCCAGGACGAGGCGCCGGCGCACGTGTGTTTTCTCTTTCTCAAAGAATGCAGTCAATTGCTCCTGGGTCGGTTTATCGGGCACCAGCAGTTGATAGGCATTGGCTCGCACGACGCCGTGCGTGCTCGGTGTCCAGGACAAAACCTCGCAGACGAGTGCGTCCTTGACTGGGGAAATCAGATGCGCAGTCAATCTTTCATTGAGCCATCCCGGGTGTCCAAAATCCCAGCTCTCCAAATGGGCATTCTCAAGCCCCCAGGCCTGCATTTGCTTCAAGGTCCAGTCAGCTGCGTGCTTGTGATTGGGTGAACCCGTGAGCCGCGGGCCGTAGACATCGGCGAGCATATGCATCGTCTTCATGATCTGTGAATGACTGCTCTCTTCCTGCCGTATTCGTTCGAGCAGGTCTTTGTCATGGCTCTGTGCCGACAACGGAAGAGAGGTGAGCAGGACTATCAGGTAGAGCGCGAGAGAAGAACGATTCATCATGACTTTCTCCGGAAATGCAGGGCTGATAGCAGGAGCGACGCGAATTCTAACACAAGGTTTGCAGGTGTTTAGAGTACCGCCTTCGGCGGGCTTTTTACGCGGGTGAATAGCCCGCCTAAAGGCGGTACTCTGAACGCCGGTTAGCAATCCAGTTCGCCGAATTGCCGGGCCGCAGGTAATTTAGCTTTGAATGTTGTAAACTTTGTTCCAGTCAGCTGGAGTTTTCGGGGGAGCCGTTGAGCGGCTGAGAGTCCTGACGAATGTTTTTTAAGGAATACGATTGCGGATTTGCTTTTTTCTTCCGCAACCTGCAATCCACATTCACCAATCAGGAGACCCCTTGAACCTGATACGGTTAGCACCGTCGAAGGGAGAAACAGGTACTCGTGGCCGTTCCATCCTTTTGATTTAGGTGGAGCGGTTTTTTCATGAACGCCACATAGTTGAGAGGGGGTTTGAATAGCTGGACAAGGGAGAATTTCAGATCATCGAAAATCGGGCCAAGGACGAAGGCTGGAGGCGGGGCAGCGTCGGTTGTTTCCTTGCTCTCTTCAATCGTCCCGCTCGATCTGAGTAACAATATACTAAGGCCAAGGAGTTGCGATGAGTACTGCAATAAAGATCGAAGAGCCAATCGAGGGCGCTCAGCTACCAAACTCGAGCCGCGTTTACGTAGCGGGCAAACAACCTGGCGTGCGCGTGCCGTTTCGCGAGATCACTTTGAATCCAACTCGCAACTTCGACGGCACGCTCGAACAGAACGAGAGCGTGCGCGTTTATGACACCAGCGGTCCGTGGGGTGACCCTGACATCAAGGGAGATGTGCGCGAGGGCTTGAGCGAGTTGCGCCGGGAGTGGATTGTGGGGCGCGGTGACGTCGAAGAATATCAGGGGCGCGAGCTGCAGCCGATTGACGATGGTTACCTGACGTTTGACGCTGCGAACCAGGCGCGCCGGAAAGACAAAGGGCGTTTGGAAGATTTTCCGGCGCTGCGTCGCACGCCTCTGCGCGCGAAGCCAGGCCACTGCGTGACGCAAATGCATTACGCGCGCCAAGGCATCATTACTCCCGAAATGGAATACATCGCCGTCCGCGAAAACCTCGGCCGCTCCTGGGATCGCACGCATCCTGCGGGGAGAGACGCTACAGAGGCTCCTCGAAATTCATTGAACCACCAGCATCGCGGTCAATCCTTTGGTGCTGCGATTCCTTCGCACGTAACTCCAGAATTCGTGCGCGATGAAGTGGCCCGAGGCCGCGCGATCATTCCCGCGAACATCAATCACCCTGAAGCCGAACCTATGATCATCGGCCGCAACTTCCTCGTGAAGATCAACGCGAACATCGGCAACTCCGCCGTGCTGTCCTCGATCGACGACGAAGTTGAAAAGATGCGCTGGTCGATTAAGTGCGGCTCGGACACAGTGATGGATCTTTCGACCGGTAAAAATATTCATGCCACGCGCGAGTGGATCATACGAAATTCGCCGGTGCCGATCGGCACCGTGCCGATTTATCAGGCGCTCGAGAAAGTGGGTGGCAAGGCTGAAGACCTGACCTGGGAAATCTTTCGCGATACCTTGATCGAACAAGCCGAGCAGGGCGTCGACTATTTCACGATTCACGCGGGAGTGCGTCTGCCCTACATTCCGATGACCGCGAAACGCACGACGGGTATTGTTAGCCGAGGCGGTTCAATCATGGCGAAGTGGTGCCTCGCGCATCACGAAGAGAGTTTTCTCTACACCCACTTCCGCGACATCTGCGAGATCATGGCCGCCTACGACGTCTCGTTTTCGCTCGGCGATGGCCTGCGTCCGGGCTCGATCGCCGATGCCAATGACGAAGCACAGTTTGCCGAACTCGATACGCTGGGTGAGTTGACGAAGATTGCCTGGGAGCTTGATTGCCAGGTAATGATCGAAGGTCCGGGTCACGTACCGATGCATTTGATCAAGGAGAACATGGACAAGCAGCTCGAGACTTGTCAGGAAGCGCCCTTCTACACGCTTGGACCGCTGACGACCGACATCGCGCCGGGCTACGATCACATCACTTCCGCGATTGGCGCGGCGATGATTGGTTGGTACGGCACGGCGATGCTTTGTTATGTCACACCAAAAGAACACCTCGGCCTGCCGAATAAGAAGGACGTAAAAGATGGCGTCATCGCTTACAAGATCGCCGCGCACGCCGCTGATTTAGCCAAAGGACATCCCGGCGCGCAGTATCGCGACAACGCGCTATCGAAAGCACGGTTTGAATTTCGTTGGGAGGATCAATTCAACCTCTCGCTCGATCCGGAAGTTGCGCGTGAATACCACGACGAGACGCTCCCGCAGGAAGGCGCGAAGCTCGCGCACTTCTGTTCCATGTGTGGCCCGCACTTCTGTTCAATGAAGATCACTCAGGACGTGCGTGAATACGCCGCCCAGAAAGAGATCGATGAACAAGCCGCACTGGATCTCGGGATGAAAGAGAAGGCTGAAGAATTTGTCGCGACCGGCGCCCAAATCTATAAGCAAGCGCGGTAGCCGCGGCAGGCAGAGCCCCGGGGGTTATTAACCTTTCTACGGATAGAGCATTAAGAATCTAATAGCTCGTCAATGCCTGGTCTCTCGTAAGCGTTAACGCTGGTAGGAGCGATACCCCGGACTGGCACCAGCGAAGGATCACTGAAGAAGTGATCCTTTAAACGCAGGCATGAATAGAGTGGATGAATTTCATGCGCGCCAACCACATGAATGACTTTTCCACTAATTGACGTAACGGACAGGCTAACCTTCGGATCAGCGAGGTATACCCCAACCAGCGGCGCGTCCACGTTTGCTGCGAGAATCACCCCCGCTTTGCTGTCTTCAGAGACAATAATCGTAGCCACATCGGCTGTATGTAAAGCTTCGACTAGAAGCCATTCTTTTTTCCATTCTTTTCTTTTGTAAGCCATTACAATGGCTTCTGCAACCAGCGAACGGTTTTCAATTTGCCTGGGGCTAAGACCGTTGGCGTGAAAAACAAAAGATCCGGCGTGAGAAAAATTAACGCTGATTTCGACCTTGGCAATGCCCGACACAGCCGCTCCTGCAGAAGGTGTAATACTTGTGCCTTTGGTGGAAGTATATTGCACACTTTGTTTGGATACTCCCTGAGATACCTTGAAAGGAATCTTAACCTCATTCAGAGACGACATCTTTCTAAATCTACCTTCGCTAAAGATTCCCACGTCGCCTATTTCAATTTGGTCGCCGGGAAACCAAGTGGGAAAGAAACCGAGGTTCTCGTGCATTTCTCGCTGATAGAGTTTTACAGGACTGGCCATAACTTTTCCTCTCCCTAAGTAGACCTAGCCACCAGATTGACGCAATGATTGAACATCGAGCAGACAGTCCAAATGGATTTCATCCTGATAAATCATCCTTTTGGCGGCCGCTTTCGCTGTGGAAAAATCCAATAACTTGTCGCGTCTCTCCTGTTGGATCTCGGCACCAACAGGTTGCTGTGCTTCGACTGCGCCGGTCGCTTCGAACAAGACTGCATCACCGAGATCCAGAGCCCTGCGCAGGTCGCCCTTCGTGGGATTGGTCCATACTGGTTCATCTAGTGCGCAATACCCCGCCAAAGCATGTCTGAAGTTTCCGCCGCTGAGAATCGCAATCAATGCTCTTTGGTTCGCGGCCTCAAGTAACGCGGCAAACAAGCAGGCGAGATCAAGACATGTTGCGGTGCGATGCGTTTCGATCTGAGTTGGCGTTCGAATTTGTTGTGCTTCGTGGCTACCGGTTTGCGGCTCAAGCTCATAACCTAGTCGGTGACGCAACAGCCCGTGGTAGAGCAAACGAGTAATCTCCATGCTCGTTGCGCGGTCGCGCAGCTGACCCAGAGATTGATTTAGTTCAAGGCGAACGCGGTTAACCTCATCCTGTACAAACGAGTGTTCCGGATGCACATGTTGAACAAGAGCCGGATAATCATGCGGCTGCCAAAGATTATCCGATCGTACTCGCCACTTCATGGTGCCCATTTTCTGGGCTGCATCAACGGCATTGGACTGCTGGACCATTTCTAGTGGGCGGATTAGTCCTTCTTTATAGCTCGTGAGCTGCTCTTGGAATTCCACTAACATCTTTTCAGCATTATTCCAATGAAAGACTCCGGCAATCGTTGGATTTGGTTTCCGATCGTCAGCCATCCTGCTGTACTGCAACCTCACCGATGGAATGCAATCAGCATGTGCGACAGCTAGTGCCAGATGTGCATCAGAGAGCCGCTCTCCCAACATGAAGACACAAAGCTCTGAACCCCACAACGTCTCCAATAATCGAATGTCATCCAGGCCACGATCCTGGAACCTGCCCGAAAGCTGTCTGACGTTGAATTGTTCGCGAGTTAGGATTTCAGCTACGTCCTGAGCCGCGCCACGTACCGGCTTGCCATCGCCAATTACCAATGTCGCTCGTTTTCCCTGTTCGCGAGGGAAACGCGGGGCCGTTTCCATTTTCGTTCTAAAAGTGCGAATCGCTTTTCTAAGCAGAGCGGCCCTCTCCGCGGGCGCGTCTGAAGGAAACGGAACAGCATCTGCAGGGAAATCCAAGCGATGGTGCTTAAAGACCTGTTCGTCAACGAACAACAAACGTGGCACTCTGGCTCGACGTGCAAGATCGAGCTCACGGCCGATATAGGGAGAGTACGCTACAGGATCGTTCTCGGTAGGTCGTCGAGGGATTATGGAAACAAAACCGGTAATCTCCGAAAGGTATCGCTCTAGTTTGGCGACGCACCATATGTCAGTTTTTTGGTCAGCAAGAAGCGAAACATCCTCTTCGACGAAGTGCTCAAGAAAGTAACTATTGATCGCGACATCACGATAACTGTGACTGAAATAGACTTGCATGAGTGGCTTTGAGAAATTCTCCGGCCGCGAAGGTGCCGCTCCACAATTAGGAATCGCGGTCGCTGCTGTGTTTGTTTTGATTCAGGATATTCTTACCAGTGCCTGGTTCCGCACTTGCGACGTGCTTACTCGTTGTCAGAAACAAGTATTTAATCGGTTATCTCTGCCAGCGTAGCGAAAGAAAAAAGACTTTCGATTTATTATCGAATATGGCGCAAGCTGCACGAGTGAGGAGTGCTAATTCCCACCTTCTTCTGCGCGCTGCTTGGCAGCAGCCGCAACCTGAGCCAGGCGCGCGATCTTTTCTTCAAAACTTTCGCCGGGCACAGGTCCCGTGTCAACCACATCACCGTAAGTCGAACGCCTCATCAAAGTTCGATCAGCAGCGCCGCTCGGCTGGTGCGCAGCCATTGACGGAACGCTGTCAGGCGACAGATCCGCCGGAGTCTCCGCCCCCGCAACCAGCGACGCATTAGACGCCGCCGAACTAAGTGGAGCTGCCGATGCCGAACCAGTTGCCGCCTGCGCTTCGGCCGCGGGACGATGCAAATCAGCCTCAGGAGACGAATCGCGAATTGGTTCCGGCCCTCCACCTTCCTCAGCTCTTTGTTTTGCTCCCACCACGACCTTTTTCAGCCGCTCGCACTTTTGCGCAAAGCTCTCCCCAGCTACCGGTCCAGTGTCCGCCACCCCAGCGTAGGTCGTACGTTTGAAGAGGGCGCGATTGGGTGCGGCCTGCTTATGAGCAGACGGCTTCGGAGCAATCGCCTGCGCCACTGCCTGGACGTCGGCCGGTTGGGTGGCAGACGGTTTGGCAGCTGCTGTCGCGGGCTTGGCTGGTGCAGCTTCCGCACCCGCGTCGATCATGACGTAAACACCCTTCTCGTTTTTCTTGATTACCGGCAAGGTGCCGCCGGCGGCTTGCAGCAACGCGGTGAGCTCAGCTTCGACAAACCGCGTTTGTTTATTGGGATCACGCACATGCCCAAGCGGCGGTCCCATGTAAAGCGTGCCACAGGTTTGGCATTTCGAAAGGACGTCGTCGCCACGCAAATGTACTTCAGAAGCTTCGCCCGCCATGCGCAACTGTTTCAGATGTCCGTTGCAGAGCTTACCCTTCTCGTTTTTTTCGTTGCAGACCGTCTGCGCGTTGGTAATTCGCTTCGGGACTGCGGGCGCGCTGGCTCCGGGAGAGTCAGCGGCTTTATTGGAAACGTTTGCGGACATAACGTCGTGTCACCATGAATGCAGAGCGGATTCTGTCGAGCGTGGCTCAAATCTTACAGAGAGTTGGAAAGGCGCGTCAATGAAATGCTTAGGATTATCCAGTGCCTTTTGGTCACCAACTATGCTTTAAGGGACCTATTCCTGGGGCGCTTCTTTTCGATCTCTGGCGCGCCTTAGCCTTTTTTTCCAGGTGCCGCGGCGACAATTCCACGCAACATACCGGCGAACACCAACTCGTGGAGCGGATACATCGCGTACCAATATAACCGCCCAAATAATCCGACTGGATCAAAGCTCGCGGTTTGGCGAATGGTGCTCGAGGAATCGTCGCCTTCGACTTCGAATTCCAGCCACGCTCGACCAGGCAGTTTCATCTCGGCAATCAGACGCAGCCGGCGATTGGGCTCAAACGCTTCCACGCGCCAGAAGTCGATCGCGTCACCCACTCGTAGCCGGTCGGCGTCGGGACGACCGCGTCGTACGCCAATGCCACCCACCAGCAAGTCGAGAAAGCCACGCAGACGCCAAAGCCAGTTCCACGAATACCAGCCGGTGGCGCCGCCGATGCGCTCAATTGCCTTGAAGGCGATAGCCGGCGGCTGGTCCACTTCGGCGACGCGCGAATCCACCAGGCGCGTGCCAAAGCGGACGCCTCCCCACGAAGGCGCCTCTCCCGAAGAGGAAAACGCATCGGACCAACGTGTAGCGGCAAACTTCCTGTCCTCATACAGCAGCGCCCGCTTGACAGCAGCTTCAATTCCCATCGGCTTGATGTCGAACGCATTCAAAGCAGCCGTGTCTCGAACTATGGTGGAATGAACAATGCTCTCGATCAGCTTCCTCCCGATGCGAGCATATAAGGGTGTCACCAGACCCAGCCACAAACTCGAGAGGAACGGAGTCAGCAGTGGCACCTTGATCATCCTGATGCGCCGGCCGCGCAGCCGGGCGTAGGTGCGCATTGTTTCTGCATACGACACTTGATCGGCGCCACCTATCTCGTACATCTGGTTGGCTGAGCCTGAGAGACGCAGCGCGGCCATTAGATAGGCAATCAGGTCGTCGATAGCGATTGGCTGTGCTTTGACTGAAACCCACTGCGGGGTGATCATGATTGGCAACCGCTCTACCAGCGAACGAATCATTTCAAACGACAGACTGCCGGAACCGATTACAATCGAGGCGCGAAACTCAATCACGGGCACGCCTGACTCGCGCAGGACTTGTCCAACTTCCTGGCGACTTCGCAGGTGCGCCGACAGTTCTTCCTGGTCGCTACCCAATCCGCCCAGGTAAATGATGCGCGCCACCCCGGCGGCCATTGCGGCTGCTCCGAAATTGCTCGCCGCTTGTCGATCCTTTTTCTCAAAAGAACCGGAGGAACCCATCGAGTGAATCAGGTAATAGGCGACGCTCACTCCACCAAGCGCTGCCTTGAGACTTTCAGGATCCAGTACATCGCCCGCAACGACTTCAGTCGTGGCCGCTACCCTCGGTCTAAGAAACTCCGGGCGCCGGGCCAGACAGCGAACGCGATGCCCCTCGAGCTCAAGCGCCGGCAACAGCCGGCCGCCAACATAACCTGTCGCACCGGTTAATAGAATCAACCCGGTCTCGTCCGAGTCACTCCTCAATTGTTTTTCGTCATTCATGGGGAAAGACTATAGGCTAAGTTGATTGGTGAGAAGTGTAATGACACGAACCAACAAGCAGCGTAAGCGCGACGGGACGTAATCACGGCCCCTTAGCCTCCACCTCTTGCCCTCCAGTACAATGTAGCCATAAATATCGAACTCAAGGGTCTATCGCGCGAGCAAGTCAAGCATCTCCTGCCCGAAGGGTTGATATCTTTTTGTTGGCGCGGCAGTGTGGCTCACGGCATGTACGTGCCGAAGTCGGATCCTGACTCCAATCGACGATAAGACGTGATGGGTGTTTACATCGCGCCGATTGAGCCTTACCTGGGCTTTGGCCGGAAGGCCGTCTACGAAAAATGGGAGGGCGAATGGGATTGCGTCTTCTATGAACTGCGCAAATTCGTCGGTCTGCTCCTCCAGTGCAATTCTAATGTCCTCAGTCTGCTTTGGCTGAAAGACACCGGTGTAATTTACGAGAGTCCACTTGGGCATCTGCTGCGCGAAAACCGAAATTTGTTTGTTACCAGGAAGGCCTATCATTCCTTTTCCGGATACGCTCATGATCAATTCAAGAAGATGATCTCCTTCAATCAGGAAGCGCAGTCACTCATGCGCGACCTGGAGCAGCACTTGCTGTCATTCGACATCGATCCGGATTCAACCACGGACGGCCATGCGTTGAAGACCACGAGTGGGCAGCCTTACGGCGGAGCTACGACTGAAGTGATGGAAGTCGTTAAGCGATACAAGGGTGAGCGGCGCAGGTACTACAGCGGCGGCTATATGGGAAAGAAGCGCCGCGAGTTGGTCATGCGAGTTGGTTACGATGCCAAGAACGCAGCGCACCTGATTCGACTGCTGCGGATGGGAATTGAGTTTCTTACGGAAGGCGCGTTGTACGTTGAGCGCGCCGACGGCCCCGAGTTGTTGTCGATCAAACGCGGAGAATGGCCGCTGGATAAAGTGAAAGCCGAAGCCGAAAGATTGTTTCAACTGGCGCAGGAGGCTTACGTGCGTTCATCTCTTCCACCCGAGCCGGATCGAGATCGCGCAGAGAAGTTATGCGTAAAAATGATTGGTGAGTACCACGGACTGGATGTCGTCAGCGTTTGAGCATCATTGCGTGCCGAGGGGATTCAAGAGAGACGTTTCGTTCTTGTAGGTTGGATCTGTGGCATCCCCCCGCTTACGCGTGAGTGATTAAGAAACGCCTTACGTCTTGTCAATTCAAGCGAGGGCCGCGGATCTAACTAAGGTTATCTCTCACTCACGATCAATCCCTCGCGTGCCACTTCCCACTCAAGCACTTTAACTCCTTCTTCACTGGCAAGGGCTGCCCTAACTTCCTCGGTTCGCTCCGGCTCACAGAGAAATGCCATACAGCCGCCCCCACCTGCGCCACAAACTTTTGCTGCCACCGCCCCAGTGGCCATCGCTTTATCTATTAGCATATCCATCTGTGGCGTCGTGATGTTCGGCGCCAGTTGTTTGCGATTCGGATGCGCGCGACGCATGGATTCAGCAATCCCTTCCCAGTCGTCTGCTAACAATAGTTCGCGCATGCGGATCGCCGAATCACGAATGCCTTCGAACAATTGAAAGAGTTCGCGGTCGCCGTCGATGTGCCGCTTGAAGACTTCCCAATTGTTAATGCCTGACAAACGAGGCTCGCCCGTATAGCAAATAACCAACCGCCGCTCCAGTTCGGAAACGTTGACCTCTAGGACTTCGCGTTCGATTCCTTCCACGCGAAAGTGAAGGCAGGCAACCGCGCCGTATTGGGCCGGATAATAATCCTGAAAACCCGCCGGCACTTTGATCACTGTGGTTTCGACATTAGCAGCGAGAGTTATGAATTCGTCCTCGCCGTAGCGATTACCGACCAAACGGTTCAAGGCGCCGACACAGGCGATATTCAATGCTGATGAACCAGCCAGTCCGGCCCCGGCCGGCGCTTCGCTGTAGGCGGTCAAATGAAATCCCGTATCGGGTTTGAAAAAATGGACCAACTTGGAAATCAGTTCCAATCGCTCCTCATGAATCAAGTCCTCAATACTGTCGAGCGTGCTCTCAAAAGTAACGTCACGATCTCGTGATTCAAGGATGATCTTGTCGTCGCTGCGAGTTTCAATCCGGCAGTGGGCGCGCAGGGAAAGCGCAAAGTTAACCGTCGATGCGCGCGGATGGAAAAGATAGAGTGGCCAAATGTCGATAGTGCCTCCGGCCAGGTCAACGCGTGTAGGAGCAGAAGATTCAATTATCACGATAGGTTTTTTTCATTTCAGTTGGGGAATAGGATCGATCGGGAAACTCAAAATTTCTTAATCATGTTCGGGGTTTCGCTTTGGGACCGGCGAGCCCGGCTGGTCATCTTTACGCCGCGGTAATTGCTGTTTGAAGGGAATGCGATCCTGCAACTCATGGAACTTCTCCTGTGCGGCCTGCTCAAATTCCTGAAAGCGTTCCGCATTCACTTCTTCGACTTTTTTGGAAAGCCATAACCGCTCGGCCAAATAGAAAAAGGCAATGCCGATCACCACAATCACGAGCAGGATTATTCCCAACCGGTGAAAGTCGCCGATGATGCGAATCACCGCACCGCTAAAAAAGTAACCGGCGCCGCTGAGAACCGAAACCCAAAGAAAGCAGCTGGCCAGCGAAAGAAAAAGGAAACGAAGATAGGGCATGCGGCCGACGCCATAAAAAATACAAGAGGCCCAGCGCAGACCGTAGATGTATTTTGAAAGAAAGAGCGAAAGCCCGCCAAACTTTCCTGTCAGCCGTTCAATGCGCGGTTGGGTAGCCCGGTAAAATCGAGCTTTGCGAATTCCTTTGCGAAAGCCACGGCCCAACAGGTACGCAATATTGTCGCTGACCGCGCCTCCCAACGTGCCCCAGAGTAGCACCCTCAAAAAACTATATTCGCCGAAGAACTTACCATGAGCCAGGACGCCAGCCAGCAGGAGGGTGATGTCTCCCTCGACCATTGCCAGCACAAAGACTGCATAGAGACCATACTGGCCAATCAGTTCGTAGAGAAAATGGAGATTATGCATGTAACAGAATCAGTGATCAGTCCCGGAGGCTGTACTTGCGATTCAATCTCTGAACTCGAGGGCCAGACGAAAAATAAAGCCCGGCCTGCCGGGCAAGATCCAAAGCTGGAAGTCCGAAGATACAAGCTCAACGTACACTCATGCTTAGTTACCTTCCTCAACAATGGGGGGCTTAACCACCAGCACCGGACAAGGAGCATGCCGCACAACCGCTTCTGCTGTGGAACCGAAAAGGATTCGTCCCAGGCCAGTGCGCCCGTGAGAAGAGATCACTATCAGGTCCACCGCTCTTTCTTTGGCAACCCGCACAATCTCAGTCGCGGCGTCACCATGCACGATTAACTCTTCAACGTCCAGGCCGGCGCATTCTTCGCACTCGGCAATCTTTGGCAGTTCGCGCTCGGCTGAATCTTCCAGCTGTTCGCTAATATCGGCCAAGGGCAGCGGCTCTGTCATACCTGAGTAACCGACCGTGGGCACGATAGGCTCGATGACATTAATGCAGATGATGCGCGCTGCAAAAGTACGCGCCAGCGAAGTCGCATACGACAGCGCATAATTTCCGCACTCGCTGAAATCCGTCGGCAGCAATATGGAACGAATCTGCATAGAAATGGTTTTAACCCGGCCGATCCAGTTCTTCGAGCGTTGCTTATCTGCGCCGTTTCAAAAACGACGGAACCCGGAATTACGAAAAATAAAGACCGGGACTAGAGTCCAAAGGCACGCCAGCGTTTGCATTCTACACGCAGATTCTTCCGTTTGACAGCCCCTGACTCGTTGATTATGCTGCGTGCGACTGATTCCCCCTGGCAGTTGGTAAAGGGCTCCGATATGGCCAACTCCGCTCCATCTGAACAAAATTTTATCGGCATCGACCTCTGCGAACCCGAGCTTGGGGCCGCAATCGTCAACTCTCAAGGCGAAGTTATCGAGCGCCGCGATGCTCCACTCGACCGCGAGAGAGTCCTCGAGCAGATGATCGAGATGATCACCTCTTTGCGCGAACGCGCCACCAACGTCTCTGCGGTAGGGGTGGCGATTCCCGGGCTCGTAAACAGGTACACCGATCGTGTACTCGCTTCGACGGAGTTGCCCGCAGCAGTGCGGGACGATCTCCATTCCGAGCTGACTAAGGCGACCGGTCTGAGGGTTGAGCTCGAAAACGATGCCAATGCCGCAGCATATGGAGAATACAATGTCGGAGCCGGACGCGGCAGTCGCGACATGTTCTATATGTCGATTGGGCATGGAATCGGCGGCGCCATTATTTTCGACGGCAAGCTGTGGGTAGGAGCGTCAGGTGTCGCTGGCGAAGTAGGACACATCACCATCGATGCTGAAGGGATTGAGTGCATCTGCGGTAACACCGGTTGTTTGGAAACCGTTGCTTCCGCGCCGAATATTGTCCGTCGCGCCCGCGAACGTCTGGATCGCGACTCGACTTCATCACTTTCGCGACTGGCACTGAACAAAGAGTTCACGGCCAGTGACGTGGCCCGCGAAGCCATGAATGACGACGACTTTTCGCTGATGATGATCGAACGTACGGGTAAATATATCGGCACAGGTCTGGCTAGCGTTATCAACCTGCTTAACATTGAATGTGTGGTTCTGGGGGGGGGAGTGATGGATGCGGGCGAGTTGATACTTAATCCAATCATTCTGGAAGCAAGGCGGCGCGCCTTTCAGCCCTGCTTCGAAGCGACAAGAATCGTCGCGGCCACGCTGGGCCAGAACGCGAGTGTCGTGGGTGTAGCTTTGTTGGCGCGCGACGCCGGCTAAGCTCTCCGCTGCTTATCAAATTGTTTGACGGCCCCGAAGTTCAAGTTAACCGACCTGAGTTTGAGTTACTTAAAGGTTTTTCGCCCCCCGAACGCCCCAGCAAGTAAGCCCCAATTAGAAGCCTGGTACGATCGTATCATTCAGATTTTCCCTGCGTCAGCTGTTAGTTTGCGGTGGTTGGGCGGTATTTATTTCCACCGCAGACCGGCGAGTCTGCACAACAAAATGCTTGCGGATCAGCTAATTTGAAAATCGACGTCGATCTGCTAAAGTAGGCCGACCCTAAGCCATGTCAGTTTTAGATTCAAGGGGGTTGGAGGTGAGCGCGCTCTTTCGGTGTGCTTTGTAACCGTAATACACCGGTGTGTGCTTCAGATAATGACGCGTAGTTGAGCCTTATGTTTTCAGCTCGAATTGGGTATTAGCCTAGCTGCGGCGATGCCACAAATTTTTCACCACAGTACGAACGCGCTGGCCAAGGCCACGATCTTTGGGGCTATCCTTATTCTGGTAGCCTCGTTGTGGGTTACGGCTGAGATTAGTCGCTCTTCCTGGAACACCGGCCAGTTTGTTGAGATTCAACAACCCGTTCAATTCAGCCATAAACATCATGTGGGAGACGACGGCATCGATTGTCGTTATTGTCATACTTCCGTCGAAACTCAGGCGTCCGCGGGAATTCCCTCGACCTCCGTTTGCATGAATTGCCATAAACAAATTTGGTCCGATAGTCCCTATCTGCAGCCAGTGCGTACAAGTTTCAGCACCGGCAAACCGCTTGAGTGGACGCGGGTTCACGATCTTCCCGATTACGTCTATTTCAATCACAGCATTCATGTGAATAAGGGAGTCGGCTGCTCGACCTGTCATGGTCGCGTCGATCAGATGCCGGTTGTTTTCCAGGCGTCGTCGCTGCAAATGGAGTGGTGCCTGGCTTGCCATCGCGAGCCTGAGAAATTCGTGCGCGACAAAGACAAAATTTTCGATATGGAATGGCGTCAGGTGAATAGCAGCAAAGCGGAAGTTGACCACGGCAAGTCGCTGGTGAAACTGAATCACATTCAACCGAAGAAGGCTTTGACAGGCTGTTCGACTTGTCATCGCTGAGCCTCTGAATCTTGCAGGCATATTTTGTAAATGGGTAACCGACTCTAGATGAACGAAGACCGTCACATTAATTTCAAGCTAATGCGCGATCGCCTTCTGGAACTCCAGGCGGAACCGGCTGCGTTAGCGAGCGGGTCCGGCAGTGGGGCTGGTTCAGCTTTGACCGCTGACTCTGGAAATGCCGAGTTCTCACCGCCGCGTTCGAAGTATTGGCGTAGTTTGGAAGAGTATGTCGACGCTCCGGAGTTTCGGGAATTCGTGCAGCGAGAATTTCCGCAGCAGGCTGAAGAGTGGGATGATCCGGTCGAACGCCGCACCTTCCTAAAATTGATGGGGGCTTCCCTGGCCCTGGCGGGATTAAGCGGCTGCGTCTACCAGAAGCCTGAAAAGATTGTTCCCTACGTCAAGCAGCCTGAAGAGGAAGCTGCCGGACGCGCGCTTTTCTTCGCCACCGCGTCCACGCTGGGTGGCATTGCGACCCCCGTGCTCGCGCGCAGTAACGAAGGCCGGCCCACCAAGATTGAAGGAAATCCGGATCATCCGAATAACAAGAACGGCCAGCCCGAAGATCGCGGCTCGAGCGCTACGGACATTTTTGCGCAGGCCTCAGTGCTCAGTCTCTACGATCCGGATCGTTCACAAACGCCGAGCTATCGAGATGAGACACGTCCCTGGTCAACCTTTGTTGGCGAGATGCGCACCGCGCTTAACGGGCCGGACGGCAAGAGTGGCTTGCGCGCGAAGCAGGGCGCGGGCCTTTATTTTCTGACCGAGACCGTCACGTCGCCAACCCTTGCGTCGCAAATTAGGGGCATCCTGGCGGAATTCCCGCAGGCCAGGTGGCATCAGTACGAGCCGGTTAATCGTGATCATGCTCGCGCCGGGGCAGTGATGGCTTTTGGCCAGCCGGTTAATACGATCTACGACTTCAGCAAGGCTGAGCGAATCCTTTCGCTCGACGCTGATTTTCTTTCCGCGTTGCCGGGAAATCTTCGGTATGCGCGCGAATTTGCTGCGCGGCGGCGGATTACCGAAGGCCGGAAAGAAATGAGCCGCCTCTATGTGGTTGAGACAACGCCAACGACGACGGGCGCAAGCGCGGATCATCGGTTTTCAATCAAGCCCGGTGAAATGGAAAGTATCGCGCGAGCTTTGTCTTCCTCGTCGGGGGATCAGTCCGGCGCTCACTGGGTCGGCGCAGTCGCGAAGGATCTGCAGGATCATAAAGGCGCTTCAATTGTTATCGCGGGCGCAGAACAGCCTCCGATCATTCATGCGCTGGCACATGCCGCGAATAATTTTTTAGGGAATGTCGGCAAAACAGTTTTCTATACCGATCCGGTTGAAGCGAACTCAGTCGATCAAACTCAATCGCTGCGCGAACTGGTTACCGATATCGATGCCGGCCGGGTTGAGACCCTCGTGATACTTGGCGGCAATCCGACCTACAACACGCCGGCTGATCTCAGGCTTGATCAGACTCGTCTTTTTAAGATTGGTCTGCGCGTTCATCACGGTCCTTACAAAGACGAAACGGCGGAACTTTGTCATTGGCATATTCCCGCCACACATTACCTTGAATCGTGGAGTGATACGCGTAGCTACGACGGCACTGCGTCGATCATCCAGCCCCTGATCGAGCCGTTGTATGAAAGCAAGTCCGAGCATGAATTGCTGGCGGTGTTTTCCGATCAATACGATAAGAAGGCTTACGAAATCATTCGCGACTACTGGCGCGGTGCACAACCGGCGGCCGGAGCTGGCCAGCCTGCGATCAAGTCGGTCGCGAATGGCGCGGTGTCGAGTGCTACCCCAGTGACAACACCTGCTCAGGCATCAACGCCAGCAACCGCGGGCGCGACAGATTTCGAAAGCTGGTGGCGCAAGAACGTTCATGATGGCTTTGTGCCAAATACTGCGTTGCCGGTGAAGACCCTTTCACTTAAGTCTGGTGGTATGGCGCCTGCCGACGGCAAAGCCGGATCCGGTGCGGGCGGATTTGAGCTTGTCTTTCGAACTGATCCTACGATTTACGATGGCCGGTTCGCTAACAATGGCTGGCTGCAGGAGTTGCCCAAACCGCTCACAAAAATCACCTGGGATAACGCCGCGCTGTTAAGCCCGAACACCGCCAAAAAGCTGAACCTGGGTAAGTCTTCTGACAATGCCAAACACGGACGCGAGACTTACGTCGACACGATCAAGATCACAAGTCAGGGCCGCTCAATCGACGAGGTGCCGGTTTTCATTATGCCGGGACAGCCCGATGACGTGATCACGTTGCATCTCGGTTACGGCCGTAGGCGTGCGGGTCGAGTGGCCAATCCAGAGGGCAAGCAGTTGGGCTTCAATGCTTACGAACTGCGTTCAGCCGATTCGCCCTGGCTGGCTAAAGGCGTAGAAGTCAGCAAGTCCGGTGGCCAGTACGAACTCGCTACAACGCAGATGCACTTCAATATGGAGGATCTGAATTTCAGCAAGGAAGATCGCGACATCCTCCGCATCAAGACCTTGAAGGAGTATCTGGAAGACAAGCCCGAGAAGCATGAAACCCACGAGCCGGGCGCTGACGAGACACTCTACGATCCGAAAGAACATGACTACCAGCATCAGGGTGAGAACGCGCTCGACTACGCCTGGGGCATGGCCATCGATTTGAATAGTTGTGTGGGGTGCAACGCCTGCACGATCGCCTGCCAGTCGGAAAATAACATTCCGGTGGTCGGCAAAGAGCAGGTCACGCGCAGTCGTGAAATGCACTGGATTCGCGTGGACGCTTACTTTCAGGGGAATCCGGACAAACCCGCTGGTCCATACTTTCAGCCGGTGCCCTGTATGCATTGCGAGAATGCACCCTGCGAGCCCGTTTGCCCCGTTCACGCCACGGTACATAGCTCCGAAGGTCTCAATGACATGGTCTATAACCGCTGCGTAGGCACGCGCTACTGCGCGAACAACTGTCCCTACAAGGTGCGCCGCTTTAACTTCTTCCTGTACCAGGACTGGGAAACACCGACTTATCAATTGATGCGTAATCCAGAAGTGACGGTGCGCAGTCGCGGCGTGATGGAGAAATGTACTTACTGCGTGCAGCGTATCCAGAGCGCGAAGATTCATTCAGAGATAGAAGGCCGGCCCGTACGGGACGGCGAGATTGTGACTGCCTGCCAGTCGGTCTGTCCGACGGAGGCGATTGTTTTCGGCAACATCAACGATCCGAACAGCAAAGTTTCAAAGTTGAAAGCTGAGAAGCGTAACTACAGCCTGCTTGCGGAACTGAACACCAAACCGCGGACGACTTATTTGTCGGCGCTGCGCAATCCCAATCCGGAGATTGCCGAGCGGGGTTAGCGCGAAGATTGTGCTCAGTCATTCGAGGCCAGGCCTTGATAAAATCAGGAGGCGCAGCCTCAGCAGAGAAGTGACGGTGAGAAGTTCACCGTCCACCCGGGCAGCAGGCCCGCAGGTCGAATAGACTCGGTATTCATGGCAGACGAACATCGCAGCGACGCCCCACACCATACGACGGTTCCCGTAATCGATCCGGGGCTGACGTTTGCTTCCGTGACGGACAAGATCAGCTCGATCGTCCTGAAGCGCAAGACTCCTTTGGCCTGGTTCATTGGGTTCGCCATCTCGTTTGTGATGTTTCAGCTGCTGCTGCTGACGATGACGAACCTGCTGTTCAGGGGCATCGGCCTCTGGGGCATCAACGTGCCGGTCGGCTGGGGTTTCGCCATTCTCAATTTTGTCTGGTGGATCGGCATCGGGCACGCTGGCACTTTGATCTCGGCTATTCTGCTGTTATTGCGACAACAGTGGCGCACCTCGATCAATCGCTTCGCTGAAGCAATGACTCTGTTCGCGGTAGCCCAGGCAGGCATGTATCCCATCTTCCATCTGGGCAGGCCATGGCTGGCTTACTGGCTGTTTCCTTACCCCAACACGATGGGGATTTGGCCGCAGTTTCGCAGCCCCTTGATGTGGGACGTCTTTGCCGTTTCCACTTACGCCACGGTGTCGGCGTTGTTTTGGTTCGTAGGTTTGATTCCGGACTTTGCCACCCTGCGAGATCGTGCCCGGAGCAAGCCGTTTCAGATCATTTATGGCCTGTTGGCGATGGGATGGCGCGGCTCGGCGCGGCACTGGCATCGATATGAAATGGCTTACTTGCTGCTGGCCGGGTTAGCGACGCCGCTGGTGCTTTCGGTGCACACGATCGTCAGTTTTGACTTTGCCGTCGGCATTATTCCGGGATGGCATGCGACGATTTTTCCGCCCTACTTTGTTGCCGGCGCGATCTATGCGGGCTTCGCCATGGTTCTGTTCCTGACGATTCCGTTGCGCAAGTTTTACGGGCTCGAAGGTTTCATCACTATGCGCCACATGCACAACATGGCCAAGGTGATGCTGGCGACAGGATTGATTGTTGGCTACGGCTACATCATCGAGGTGTTTTTCGGCTGGTATAGCGGCAACCGGTTTGAACGCTACGTGATCTGGAACCGAATGCACGGTGCTTACTCCGGCTACTACTGGGCGCTCATCCTATGCAATATCATCACGCCGCAGTTCTTGTGGATTAAGAAGGTGCGATCGAATCTGCTGCTGCTCTGGCTGATTTCGATTGTGGTGAGCATCGGCATGTGGCTGGAGCGCTTCGTGATCGTAGTCACCAGTTTGCATCGTGATTTCCTGCCGTCTTCATGGGGTATGTATCAGGGCACAAGATGGGACTGGGCGATGTTCATCGGCACGCTGGGATTCTTCTTTACGCTGTTGTTTCTGTTTATTCGCTTCCTGCCGATGATCTCAATTTTTGAGATGCGGACGATTTTGCCGGAAGCAGAGGTTGAGGAATAGCCAGTTGTCAGTTGTCAGTTGTCAGTTGTCAGTTGTCAGTTGTCAGTTGTCAGTTGTCAGTTGTCAGTTGTCAGTTGTCAGTTGTCAGTTGTCAGAAATTGGTGGTGAGTGAATTGTTTCAGAGAATTTTTCAATGTTTGTGAGAAACCAACTGACCACTGACCACTGACCACTGACCAATTTTGATATGAAACAAACTGTTCCCAGGTTATACGGCGTGATGGCCGAGTTCGATAACCCTACTGATTTGGTAGCGGCGGCAAGGCGCACCTATCAGGCGGGGTACCGGCGCATCAACGGCTACTCGCCATATCCGATTGAAGAGTTGTCGGAAGCGATTGGCTTTACGCATACGGCACTGCCGTTAATCGTACTGATCGGGGGCGTGCTCGGCGGGTTGGGTGGGTTTTTTATGCAGTACTGGATGGAGGTCATCAACTATCCACTGAACGTTGGCGGTAAGCCGTTCAATAGCTGGCCCGCTTTTATCCCGATCACATTTGAGGCGACGATTTTGTGCGCGGCGCTCGCGGCGGTGTTTGGCATGCTGGCACTGAATAAGCTGCCGCAGCCCTACCATCCGGTTTTCAATGCGCCGAATTTTGCGCTCGCTACTCGCGACAGTTTTTTTCTGGTTATCGAAGCCAGCGATCGCAAGTTCGAACACGATGCGGTTATGGAATTTATGGGAGGCCTGGGATCGAAGGGATTAATAGATGTCGAGGTCTAGGCAAACGAAAGATGGGGCGGTATTGCGCGGAGAAGTTGGGACTCCGAAGCCTCAACGTGTCCGCGCATCCCGGTGCCTCCGTCTGCTGGTCCTTGCGGTCTGTCTGCTGGCTCTCGCCGGCTGTCGCCGCGACATGCAGGATCAGCCAAAGGCCAAGCCGTTCCGCTCCTCCAGCTTTTTCAAAGACGGATTGTCATCGCGTCAACCGGTTGCCGGGACAATCGCGCGCGGTTGGCTTAGGGAAGATAAGGAGTTGTATACCGGAAAGAAGACTGTCAGTTCGGCTACGCCAGTGACCACGTCGCAGTCCGGGCCCGTGGCCACGACACCCGACGCTAACGCCAACGCGTCGCAGGTAGCCGCTGCATATCCGGACGATGTCGAGCACTTCCCCTTCGCTATCACCCCTGAAATTCTCGAACGTGGGCAGCAGAGATTTCAGATCTATTGCTCCGTTTGTCATGGCATGACCGGTCAGGGCGATGGAATGATTGTCAGGCGCGGCTTTCGCAAGCCACCTTCGTACAGCGAACAACGTTTGCGCGAAGCGCCAGTCGGGCATTTCTTTGACGTCGTGACTAATGGTTGGGGAGCGATGCCAAGTTATGCCTCGCAAGTGCCAGTGCGGGACCGCTGGGCCATCATCGCCTACATCCGTGCGTTGCAGTTAAGTCAGGCGGGGGCGCAGCCGCCAGCGGAAAACAGCGGAGAGAAGAAGTGATCAATACCGCCTACACAGCACCGGCTGAATTGGCCCGCTTTCAGCGGCTGACCCTGATCGTCGGCATCATTGGAATGCTGGCTTTGGGTGCTGGCGCGTTTCTGGATCCTCCGCAGTTCTGGCACGCCTACCTGATCGGCTACCTGTTTTGGACCGGGATTGCGATCGGCTCATTAGCGTTGTTGGCGTTGCAGCACTTGACGGGTGGTGGATGGGGCTTCGTTATCAGGCGCATCCTTGAAGCTTCTACGCGCACGCTGCCCCTGATGCTATTACTCTTTGTGCCGATCTTACTTGGCGCTCATTCGCTTTATTCATGGACCCACGTCGAAGAATTAGAGGCGCACCCGGCAGTCAAAGAAAAAGCGCGGCTGTACTTGAATCTTCCGTTCTTTGGCTTCCGGGCGTTAGCTGTTTTTGTTATCTGGCTGCTGCTGGCATTCTTTCTCAATCGCTGGTCGCGACAGCAGGATCTGATTGGTGACCGCCAACTGGCGAAAAAGATGCGCGTGCTGAGCGGGCCGGCCATGGTCTTGTTCGTATTTACAGTCACGATCGTGGCGATCGATTGGGTGATGTCGCTCGATCCGGAATGGTCTTCAACCATTTTTGGCTTGATGTTTGTGGCCGCGTGGAGTTTGAGCGCGCTCGCTTTTTCGATTGCTTGTCTGGCCTATCTCAGCAAACGCGAGCCGATGGCGCCAGTGGTCGCATCTTTGCATTTTCACGATTTGGGAAAACTGATGCTCGCGCTGGTGATGCTCTGGGCCTATTTCTCGTATTCTCAGTTTTTGATTATCTGGTCGGGCAATCTGCCGGAAGAAATTCGCTGGTACCTGCCGCGAACACGTGGTACCTGGGGGCTGATAGCTCTGGTAGTTATCGTCCTCCATTTTGCCCTGCCTTTTTTGTTCCTGCTATCGCGCAGGCTGAAACGCGATCCGCACAAGCTGGTCATGGTGGCCGCGCTCATACTGGTGATGCGTTACGTGGATTTGTTGTGGGTGGTGGAACCGAATTTTTCAGGGGCCGCCTTCCACCTGAGTTGGATGAATGTGGCGGCGCCGATGGGCTTCGGAGGTATCTGGCTGGCCGCTTTCTCATGGCAACTGCGGAGCCGGCCACTCATACCGTTCAACGATCCACAATTACCCAGCGTGCTGGAGCAGGCGCACGAACACCATACCTCGGAAGATTTTATTGAGGAGTCTAAGGCGTAGGAATGAAGCCGAAACACAGCAGCAATGGGCATGGTCACGAGACGGAAACGCCGGACGTTTCCCACATTCGTAATGTCGACGTGACCCATGAACTCAGCGACGTCAACACGCGCGGCATCGGCGCGTTTATTGGCGGCCTGGTCCTGATGACAGTGATGGTTTACCTGCTGATGTGGGGAATGTTCCGCGTGCTTGCCAGTCAGGAAAGGGAAAAGGACGTCCCTGGTTCTCCTATGGCAATGAGCACCGCTGAACGACTGCCGCCGGAACCAAGACTGCAGGGCGCGCCCGGATTTGCTGCGGGACTTGCAAAGGAAATGGGAAAGGAAGTTAAGCAGGGAGAAGGCCCTCCGGTGCCCAAGGATCCGCTTTGGGAAATTAGAGAGCTTCGCCAGCACTGGCAGATGATATTAACTGCTGGTACGAAGGACCCAAACGGTAAGACTTGGGTGCTTCCCATCGAAGAGGCGAAGCAGGATCTGTTGAAACAAGGTTTGCCTGTGCGCGCGAATGAGCCAGTTGTAACTGCCGGTAGCGATTTGCCGACGGCCGCAAGCTCCGGGCGCATGAGTAACCGGTAGAGAGCATTAAGGTGGTTAGGAAATGAAAGTAGGCGGCAACAGGGTAAAGATTTCAGAGCGTTCTGCTGAGAGTCAGCGCCTCTACGGATGGCGCAGGACAGTAGCGGCACACGTGTGTTCAGTCGTTTTGATCCTCGCAGGTCTTTGCGTTACGACCCTGGGACAAATGGTGCCCAAGCCTAATTCGCCGCTCTACGGAGGCCGGCCGGACAACGGTCCGGTGGCGACTGGCTTGCCCAAGGCACTGCAGGATGTGGGAATCGATCAGAAATTGAACCAGCAGGTGCCGCTCGATCTCAACTTTAGAGATGAGAACGATCAGCCGGTCAAGCTGGCCCAGTACTTCGGCAAACGTCCGGTGATCTTGTCACTCGTCTATTACAGCTGTCCCATGCTGTGTACCCAGATACTCAATGGCATGATCGCGAGCTTCAAAGTTTTGGAGTTCCAGCCGGGACAGCAGTACGAAATAGTCACTGTCAGTTTTGATCCACGCGAAAGCCCGGCCCTCGCGGCGGCCAAGAAATCGCTGTACGTGAATTACCTGCCGGTCGATCGCCGCGAGGCCGCCATGAAAGGCTGGCATTTTCTTACCGGGGACGAAGCTAACATCAAGGCACTGGCGGCGGCAGTTGGCTTTCGCTATCACTGGGACGAAGCTACAAATCAGTTTGCGCATGCCAGCGGCATCATGGTCCTGACGCCCGGTGGGAAGCTGGCCCAGTACTATTACGGCATTGAATATTCCGCCAGGGACCTGCGGCTTGGTTTGGTAGAAGCTTCCGCTAGCCGCATCGGCACTCCCGTGGACCAGTTGCTGCTCTACTGCTATCACTACGATCCGGCTACCGGCACTTACGGTGCTGCCGTCATGAATCTGGTGCGGCTGGGCGGCGTTCTGACGATTCTCGCAATCATCATCTTTCTGCTGGCGATGCGGCGGCGCAATAGCGGGCGGATTTCTTTACCAGCAGGAGGCGCCGTCTAAATAATGCAATCGTGGATTCCCTTTATTCCTGAGAGTGCTTCTACCGAGTCGTCGAGGGTGGATGCTCTGTATTTCTATCTCTCCGGAGTAACGGCGTTCTTTACCCTGCTCATCGCCGGGGTAATCATTTTCTTTGTCATCCGCTATCGACGGCGGACACCGCACGAGATTCCGCGTCCAATCGCCGGATCGCATGCGCTCGAGACTCTCTGGTCAGTAATTCCGTTTGTGATTGCGATGAGCATCTTCGTCTGGGGCGCGGGTCTTTATTTTCATCAGTCCCGGCCGCCGCAAAACGCGATCGAAGTATATGTCGTCGCCAAACAGTGGATGTGGAAGATTCAGCACGCCACCGGTCAGCGTGAGATTAATGAATTGCATGTGCCGATGGGGCAGAAGGTCAAATTGATCATGACCAGCGAAGATGTAATTCATGACTTTTTTGTTCCTGCTTTTCGCATCAAGAATGACGTCGTGCCCGGCAAGTACACTACCCTGTGGTTCGAAGCGACCAAGCCCGGCACCTATCACCTGTTCTGCGCCGAGTATTGCGGCATGAATCATTCGCAGATGATCGGTTCGATCATCGTCATGGATCAGACGGGCTTCAATGACTGGTTGAGCGGCAATGCGAATCAGCAAACCGCCGCTGGCGCGGGTCAGGGACTCTATCAGACGCTTGGCTGTGCTTCCTGTCACGGCAACACTGGAGAAGGCGGTCGTGGTCCGGCGCTCCTGGGTGTCTATAACAACAAGGTGCAGTTGAGCACCGGGCAGACTGTTCAAGCGGATGAAGCCTATCTCCGCGAATCAATTCTCAATCCGCAAGCGAAGTTGGCCAGCGGGTTTGGTCCCATAATGCCGACCTTCCAGGGTGTAGTCACTGAAGAACAGGTAGTTCAATTGTTGGCATTTATTAAATCATTGAGTTCACAACCCGCCGGCGCGGGCGGAGCTCCGGGAGCGCAGGGGAGTCCAAAGCTACCCGTGCGCGAGCCCACCAGGTAGGAGGTGTTCAGAGTACCGACCTTGACTCTTTTCATTGATATGAAGAGCCCGACCGAAGTCGGTACTCTCAGCGCCTGATTGCAGGCTCGATAAACGAAATGGAAGAATTTAAAGTACCACCGCCATCAAAGATCAATTATCTCAATGCCGAGTACGGCTTGAAGTCCTGGCTCCTGACCAGAGATCACAAGCGTATTGCCCTCCTCTACCTGGGATCCATCAGCTTCTTCTTTATGCTTGGCGGTGTTTACGCCATGTTGATTCGCCTCGAGCTGCTGACACCTCATGGTCAGATCATGACCTCGACGACCTATAACAAGGTTTTCACCCAGCACGGAATCATAATGGTCTTTTTCTTTTTGATTCCCTCAATTCCGGCGACGCTGGGAAATTTCCTTGTGCCGATGATGATCGGCGCGAAGGATCTTGCCTTTCCTCGAATCAACCTGCTGAGCTGGTATATCTATATGCTGGGCGGGATCGTGACGATTTACGCGCTGCTGGCCGGCGGCGTGGACACCGGGTGGACCTTTTATGTGCCATTCAGCACGACGTTTTCAAACTCCTATGTAGTGGCTACAGGTCTGGGTATTTTCATTTCGGGGTTCTCTTCGATTCTTACCGGTTTGAACTTTATCGTTACCATTCACACCATGCGCGCGCCCGGGATGACCTGGTTTCGCCTGCCGCTGTTTATCTGGTCTCATTACGCTACCAGCCTGGTCATGATTCTGGGCACGCCGGTCATTGCCATTACGATCCTGCTGCTGGCCTTCGAGCGATTGGCGCACGTGGGCATCTTTGATCCCGCGGCAGGCGGCGATCCGATTCTGTTTCAGCACCTTTTCTGGTTCTACTCGCATCCGGCTGTTTACATCATGGTGCTGCCCGGCATGGGTGTAGTCAGTGAATTGATTGCCAACTTTTCCCGCAAGAATGTCTTTGGCTATTCGTTTGTCGCTTTTTCAAGTTTGGCGATAGCGATCTTTGGCTTCCTGGTCTGGGGCCATCACTTGTTTGTGTCCAGCCAATCAGTTTACGCGGGCATGATTTTTTCCTTCCTCAGCTTCGCCGTCGCCATTCCTTCAGCAGTGAAGGTGTTCAACTGGAGCGCGACGCTTTACAAAGGATCGATTTCTTACGAGACGCCAATGCTCTATGGGCTGGGTTTTATTGGCCTGTTTACTATTGGCGGTATGACTGGCTTGTTTCTGGCGGCGCTGGCAGTCGATGTGCACGTGAGCGACACCTATTTTGTGATCGCGCATTTCCACTACATCATGGTCGGCGGTACTTTGCTGGCCTACCTTGGCGGCTTGCATTACTGGTGGCCCAAGATTACCGGGCGCATGTATCCGGAAGGTTGGGGCCGTTTTTCGGCGCTCGTTGTCTTCATTGGATTCAACCTGACCTTCCTGCCGCAATTCTTACTGGGCTACATGGGAATGCCGCGTCGCTACCATTACTACCCCGAGGAGTTTCAGGTTCTGCATGTGCTGTCGACCGCAGGCGCTTCGATTCTCGGTGTCGGACTTTTGATTCCGGCCATTTATCTTCTCTGGTCAATGCGTTATGGCCCAATTGCGCCGGCCAACCCCTGGCATCTGCCGGGCCTTGAGTGGCGTACGCAGTCGCCACCGCCGACTGAAAACTTTGAAGAGACACCCATTGTGACCTGGGAAGCCTACGAGTTTGCGCCCCTCGACGACGTTGAAGTAGTGGGCAAGTTTGGCGAAAGAAAAGCGGAAGTTTGATCACGATGGTTCTTCACTGAGCTGATGGACCAGCACCTGAGTGATACACAAGTAGTAGGGTTTGAGGAGAGATAAGCACTTGGCTGACAGCTACGCACCAGAACATCCAGTGGGCCACCCGGCGCTGCAACACCATTTCGAAAATATGGAGCAGCAGCGCGAGGCCGGAGCGCTGGGGATGTGGGTTTTTCTCGTCACTGAGATCATGTTCTTTGGCGCTATGTTCCTGGCTTACACGCTGTATCGCACCAGGTACCCCGAGTCTTTCGAAGTCGCGAGCAACCATCTGGACATCTGGCTGGGCGCGATCAATACCCTGGTGCTGATTTGCAGCAGCTTTACGATGGCATTGACTGTTTATTGCACACAAATTGGAAAACAACAGCTGCAGATTTTCTTTCTCGTGCTCACAATGATCTTTGGGGTGACCTTTCTCGGGATCAAGGGCGTTGAGTATAAGCAGAAGTATGATGACAACCTCATTCCGGGCCAGCTAATCCCGGGGCATCCCTTCAACCCTGCGGTGCAGGAAGAAGGCGCGCCGCCCGATCATCACAAACTGCATATGATCCCCGGAGCCAACGTCAGAAATGTCGAGCTGTTCTACTGGATTTATTTTGCCATGACGGGTATGCATGCCCTGCATATGATTATCGGTCTGGGGATAATGCTGGTGCTGCTTTATTTTTCGATCCGCGGCCGTTATGGACCTGAGTATCATAATCCGATTGAGATCTCAGGCTTGTACTGGCACTTCGTGGATATTGTGTGGATTTTTCTTTTCCCGCTGCTTTATTTATTGGGACGGCACATTGCGGGGCATGGTTAGACTATGAGTGAGCACATAGTTTCAATACGCGTTTACTTCGTAATTTTTCTTTCCCTGCTGGTGGGCACTGTGCTGACGGCGTGGGTAGCCTTCTTCAATTTCCCCGGCCCGTTGAACGCAATCGTGGCGCTGACCATTGCCTGTGTGAAAGCAGGATTGGTCATCCTCTACTTCATGCATATGCGCTACAGTCAGCGGCTGATCTGGGTGGTGTTTGGATCGGCGCTCTTCTGGCTGGCCATCATGTTTGCGCTCACCTTCAGCGATTATTCCACCAGGAGCTGGATGCCGGCCTTTTAATCGACTGGTTCAAACTGCATCTCTCGCACCACAATTTTTTCATTGCATGACGGGCAGTTGAGCCTGATGGTGGCATCGGACGTCTTGATCCCGGTGCCGCAATATGGGCACGGACCATCGACGATATGGTGCTTCAAGCCGCCGCGCATCATCACCAGCGGCACAATTAATCCTGCCAGCAGCAAGGGAATACCGAAAATAAAGCCCAGACTGGTGCCTTGGCCGAGGGTCAGCGTAATAATAAGACCGGCGATAAATAGCAGCAGCCCTAAAGCGATTGCAAAAGAGAACCCGTAGGCACTGTCAAATGAACGCCCCGTTTTTACCATTTTCGTTTCCATTGATAACCCCCGTTTCGATTTAAGATTGCGAATTTCAGATTGCGGATTTCGAAAACCAGGTTAAATCAAGAGCCCAGGTTCTCAAATCATCACACGTTCCTTAAAAGCATTGGACAAACATCGCGCCTTCCTTAAAAAGAGCACTGGACAATCACAGGCCTTTTGGACAGGCGCCGGAAACAACTGCAGAGGCCACGAATAAGCTTGTTGACTTTGACTTGTACTCCCGCAAAGCATCCTTGTCAATAAATACCGGGCCGGGGACCCTCATCTGAAAAGGGCGCGTTTGAGCGATGAGACGGATGCTGCTAGAGTATCCGGTTTTGGTTAGGTGGATTTTTGATGTCTGAGGTTTCCATGAACACAAGCGCAACAACAGCTGCAGCGGTTACACCCTTTGTCAGCTTTCTCAATCAATACGACGAAAAAGCCTGGACCACAGCCGTGCAGTCACTATTACCCTCAATTCACGCGGTCGATCAGAACGCAACGCAAATCTGGTTTTCCTTTTATCCCCTGGACCTCTTCCTGGCGCTGGCAGAGGCGGAAGATCCCGGCAAGCTGGCCAGTGAATTGTTATTACAGGGCGATTATTTACTACAAAATCAGATTGATTCGTCACACCGCTTCCTGTATGGCCATCGCTTCTGGCCTGCGGTCAGAGACGCGTTGGCGCGGCATGCCGCAGAGTGGCGCGGACCTCAGTCTGCATCGCAAGGCCAATCCCCGAGTGACCTTGCTGAGCAGATGCGCGGAGTTGCTGCTCACGTTGCTGCTGCCCAGAAGATTGATAAGTCTTTGCTCGTCGGCATCACAGCCGTCGCCTTCATGACCTTGCGACAGGTCGGACTCGCAGCCTTTGAAACGGCGCCTGCCAATTTGCACATCGACAAGCAGCACTTGAAGAAATCCCCCGCACAGATCCTGAAAGAGCGCGCCAGAGACGACGGCCAGGGCTGGCTGGGATTTTTGAAGACCGTCGATAAGAAGTGGACCGTAGTCTTTGACGAGAATGATAACGAGGCAAAATACAAACTGAACAATGCGCAGGATCTAGCCTGGGGTGCTGCCGAGGATCGCTCGCGCGACTGGGCTGCAATTGATCCGCGTCGTATCGAGGGGCCAATCCCGGTTGAGTGCCGGTCGGCCTCATGCGGCACCTGTTGGGTTGGTGTGCTGGGAGGTAGCAATAAGCTGGCGCCGGTCGCTAAACGCGAGAGTAAGAAAATCAAGGAGTTTGGTTACATCGATACCGGCGAACCCAGGCCCCTGATTCGTCTGGCGTGCCAGGCCCAGGCCGAAGGTGCGGTTTCAATCGTTATCCCACCCTGGAACGGCGTCTTTGGGAAATATTTGAAAATGAAACAGCAGCCGGTTGAAACGGCGACAGATGAGAGCGTCAACTAACTGGTCAAGTGCTATCGTGTGCTGTTTGTGATTGGTGGTACTCGAGAAGTTAAGTTCCGTAAGCAACGACGCGTCATCTTCTAATCGTGGCCCAGCAGGTGAAACATTCGAGTTCGTCTCCTCTTCTGCTCGTAATGAGCGCCGCCATCCTATGGAGTACTGGTGGCCTCTTCATTAAGGCCGTCTCACTTTCCGGTCTCGAACTCTCATTTGGCCGCTCCTTGTTGGCGGCGATCACCGTAGTTATCCTGACCCGCCGCGAGGGCTTTGGGCTTAATCGTGTGACGGCGCTGGCGTCGATACTCTACGCAGCGTTATTGGTTCTTTTTGTCCTTGCTACGAAACAAACGACGGCAGCCAATGCCATTTTTCTCCAGTACACAGCCCCAATTTATGTGCTGCTGCTGGAGCCGCTTTTCTACAAGGAAAAGTTCCGCCGCCGCGATCTGTTGACAGTAGTTTTTTGTCTGATTGGCATGTCGTTGTTTTTTGTCGGCAAGCTGCGGCCGCAGGATATCACCGGCAATCTCCTTGCGCTTACTTCCGGACTCTGTTTCGCCTGCTATTTTTTGCTGCTGCGGCATTCCCGTGCTCGCGAGGTGAATCGCGCGTCTTCGGTGATTTACGGAAATGTACTGGTGGTCCTGATTTCCGCGCCGGTGGGGATCCCGGCGATGGCCCATCTAACTACTGCTAATGCGGCGGGTATTGCGTACCTGGGAATCGTGCAGATTGGGTTTGCCTACCTGCTGTTCACGCTGGCGATGGCGCGCGGGGTGCGCTCGCTGGATGCGAGCATCATTGGTTATATCGAGCCTGTACTGAATCCGGTCTGGGTTTTTGTTTTCCTTGGTGAGCGTCCCTCGCAGTGGGCCCTTCTCGGTGGCGGGATTATTGTCGCGGCAGTTATCGCATATATGTTTCTGGACGCGAAAGCGAAAAGGAATCTCATGCTCCTGCCGGACGTTTAGCATCCTGCTACAACATCCACTGCTCGCGATGGTCGTAGTAATCAGCTTGCCGCTCCGGGTGTTCTAGTTTGAACTTCTGGTAGCGCTCGTGCAGGCGTGCGTACCGGAGATCGGATGAACTGATCGCCCGATGCGGAATTTCACGGAGGTGATCTTCGACCTTCCAGAGATTGCGCGGAGAAAAACGCCAATCATAATTTCCCAGATCGTAAAGATTGGTGGGTCCATATCCAATCAGGCGGCCCGACAAATCAACATAAGGATCGAAGTAACTCCAGGCCAGTTGCCGCAGGGTGCGAAACGCCGGCCGGCGTCCGTGCAGGCCGAGGTCACGCGAGCGAGCGACTGAACCCCAAAGCCCGCGCTGCTGAAAAATAAAGATCACGTGGTCGAGTTTGTCCCAGGATTCAAGGCTCATCAGCAATGGCGGGTAGCCATGCTGTTCCAGGATTACGGCTGCAACCAGGGCAGCTTCCATGCAATGCGCTTCGCCGCGCTGCAGCACCTCCCGGAACGAACGTTGAGTCCCACCCTCGCGCTCCCAGTTATAAGGATAGGAACTGAGAAGTTTCTGGACCTGTCGCGGCGTCCGATATTTTTGGATGAGATTCCACTCAGGAATCGTGAAAGCTTCCCGCTGCGGTTTTCGATTCATTGATTAAGCTAATAACAGAACCATCACACGGCCGCAACCGGTGCTTTGATATCCGCTTCAGTCGTGCAGTTTTCGGGATTCATGGCAAACGGCAGCCTTTCCAGTTGGTATGCGAACCGTGGCGGTCGCCCTGACGATTGCACAGAACGGCCTGAGTGATTTGAATGCTCTGAGCCCGTGAAAAATGTACCTCAATCGGCTATGCTGTAACTGCGATTTCAGACGATCCAGCCCTTGAGCTGTAGAGGCGCTGCAAATGAAGAATATAAACAAGGGGCGAAATTGGACGCCCGTTTTCTTCGCCCCTAAATCATCGGAGACAAAATGAGTTCAACCCGCTTGCGCGATGTCGAAAATAAGGACGCTGCTACTCTTGGTCGAAGTCCCGACACTCCATTGACCAGAAATAAGCATCTCCTCAACTGGGTCGAGAAGATGGCCAAGCTGACTAGACCGGCGGCTATTCACTGGGTCGATGGGTCAGTAGCTGAAGACGAAATGCTGAAGGCCCAGATGGTGGCAGGCGGGACCTTTGTCAAGTTGAATCAGGAGCTGTGGCCCAACTGCTACTACGCTCGTTCCGACGCCAGCGATGTCGCCCGCGTCGAAGATCGCACTTATATTTGTTCGCTCTCCAAAGACGGCGCAGGCCCCACTAACAACTGGGAAGAGCCGTATAAGATGCGCCGCACGCTGAAAGATCTTTTCGAAGGCTCGATGCGCGGCCGGACCATGTATGTCCTGCCTTTCAGCATGGGTCCCATCGGTTCGCCCATGTCCCAGATCGGTGTGCAGCTTACCGACTCACCTTACGTGGTTGTAAACATGCGCATCATGGCGCGCATCGGACTGCCGGTGTTCGCTGAGATCGACAAAGATTACAAGCGGGTCGTTCCGTGTATGCACTCAGTGGGTGCGCCGCTCGAGCCCGGGCAGGCGGATGTGCCCTGGCCCTGCAATAAGGAAAAATACATTGTTCATTTTCCTGAAACGCGTGAGATCTGGTCCTACGGTTCCGGTTATGGTGGCAATGCGTTGCTTGGCAAGAAGTGTTTCGCGCTGCGCATTGCTTCGAACATTGCCCGCGATGAAGGCTGGATGGCTGAGCACATGCTGATTGTCGGGGTCGAGAATCCACAGGGTGAGAAAACGTATGTGACGGCTGCGTTTCCCAGTGCCTGCGGCAAGACAAACTTCGCGATGTTGATTCCACCCGCAGGTTTCGAAGGATGGAGAGTCTGGACCGTTGGCGATGACATTGCCTGGATCAAGCCCGATGCGAATGGACGTCTTCATGCGATCAACCCCGAAGCCGGGTTCTTTGGCGTCGCGCCCGGAACTTCCGTTCAGACCAATCCGAACGCGATGATCGCGCTGGCTAAGAATTCGATTTTCACCAATGTTGCGCTCACTCCTGAAGGCGGCGTGTGGTGGGAAGGAATGACCGATGAACCCCCGGCTGAGTGTCTGGACTGGCAAGGCAAGAAGTGGACGCCACAGATTGCGAAGGAGACCGGCGCCAAAGCTGCCCATCCCAACGCGCGTTTCACAGCTCCCGCCTCGCAATGTCCGACAATTGATCCGGATTGGGAAAAACCCGACGGTGTACCGATCTCCGCGATAATTTTTGGTGGGCGACGCGCGACGACGATGCCGCTGGTCTACCAATCTTTCAACTGGAGTTCTGGCGTCTACATTGGCGCGACGATGGGCTCCGAGATGACAGCGGCAGCTGCCGGCACTATCGGTAAGGTCCGCCGCGATCCGATGGCGATGTTGCCTTTCTGTGGTTATCACATGGGAGATTATTTTCGGCACTGGATACGTATGCAGCGCTCGCTAACCGAGACCCCGCGCATCTTTCATGTCAACTGGTTTCGCAAGGATGCCGAGGGCAATTTTTTGTGGCCGGGCTTTGGGGAAAATATGCGGGTCCTGAAATGGATTGTCGATCGAGTGCATGGTCGTACGCTCGCCAAAGAGACGCCGATCGGCTGGATGCCACACTATGAAGACATCCATTGGCAGGGACTTGATTTTTCGCGAGAGCAGTTCGAACAGCTGCAGTCATTTGATAATGCTGCCTGGCGCGCTGAAGTGCTGGGACATGAAGAGCTGTTCCTCCATCTGCATGATCGATTGCCACCCGAAGCAATCTATGAACGCGAACTGCTGATCTGCCGGCTGTGATCGTTTGATTACTGGTCGACCACTTGTTATTTGCTGAACTGGCGTGATTCTCCATCCGTAGCTTCAGGCGCTCAGAGTCCCGGCTCTAGCCGGGATTTTAACCGTTCAAATACTCGCCTTGTGAGACTGGGTTTTGCGTTCTGTGACTTGGGCCCGCCGGGCTTTGGCCGGTGGGTTCTCAAAGTTCTCACCTAATCTGCACGAAACTCACTTCGCCGCCGCCGTCTTCATCCGCGTCGGGACGATCGGCAGTCAAACTCCCAATCCCTGTCACTTCGAACCTGACAAAGCGCGGCACTCTTCAACCGCAAACTCCCTGAACAAGTATCCTGTAAGCCACCAAAAATCCCCACACCCCGCATAACGCCGCACCTTTTTGCCACTGTGGCATGCCGCTTGTTAAGGGCTTGTTGGCCCATGCTGTTTCGGTGTGTTGCCTGATCCCTGATCTCGTTGCAAGCCGCCGAGACTACTCACGTTTCAAAATTGCGATCCCCGCGTTGAAACAAACCAAGTAGCTGCAGTTCGAAAGCAGTCATTCGCGCAAGCGATTGGATGCCTGAGGAGACCCCAGATGCCAACGCCCAAATTCCGAATTGGTTCGTTCTTTTTTGCCGCCTTCTGCCTGTTGGCATTGGGTGGCGTGGCGGCCTTTGCGCAACGACACTTTATGTTCGCTGCCGCACTTCGCCCGGAAATAAAAGTAGCCCTCACCGCAGCAGTAGAGCGCGACAGTGACCTCGTACCGGTTGAGAAAGCAAACCTTGTAAAGCAGGGTGAAACCCTCGATTGGACCATCCAGTCCGAAAACTCGGGACAGGCAGCCGCGTTCGACTACAAAACAGTCGGCCGCATACCTGCGGGCACCACCTTTGTCGCAGGCAGCGCCCGCGTCGAAGGCTCGGCCAAGGTCCTGTATAGCATCGACGGCGGCAAGTCCTACTCAACCAATCCCACCGTCGATGAAAAGCAGGCTGATGGGACCGTCAAAAGAGTGACTGCCCCGGTCAGCATGTATACCAGTGTTCGATATGACTGGGCCGACCCCCTGGCCCCGGGTGGTCATGTGACCGCTTCGTATAAAGTGCGCGTGAAGTAGGTCCGCCAGCTGCTACCTGTCCCGTCGCGTTCCGCTCTCCTATCGCCCAGATTGAGGATTAACGATGAAACACCGAAACCACGTGTGTGCAATGACCAAGTTTATCTCGTATGTGATCGCCCTGGTGGCGATTACATCCGCACTGACCGGACTAACCCTGGGCCAGACCCCGGGTGGTACAGTCATTTCCAACCAGGCGAGCGCTTCCTACTCGGACGGTACAAACAGTTACACGACGGTGTCGAACACTGTTACGGTGACAGTCTCGAACGTCTCGGGCCTGGCCATCACTCCTGATGCCGGTACCAACCCGACAGTCGTCGCCGGTCAGACTTTGGTGCTCTACAACTTCACGGTCACCAATACGGGGAACTTTACTGATCAGGTTCGTTTCCTGGCCAGCGGCGCCAGCGTGCGTCTCAATGGACCAGGCACTGTTACTCGTGCCGTCATTGACGTGGATAATAGTTCCACCATCAATGCCGGTGATACGGACATCAAAGGCAACGGCGCCGCAGTCGTTTCAGCAAACATTCTTCAAAATGGAAATATCCATGTACTGGTCGAGGTCAGTGTAAACGCCGGAGCTACAACTGGACAGACTGTCCAGGTGCTGCTCGGTGATGCCGCGACTGGTGGTCCCTCATTCGATAATCAGGCAGCTGACAGTTCAGCCAACGAAGTGCGAACCGTTTCCGCTTCGTCAGTTAATGGCTTGCGCGAGGCGCGCGGAGACATCTCAGCGACGGTTGTCGACGACGCCCTGCTCAAACTAACTCTGACCGCACCAGCAGGTCCGATTGCTCTGGGTTCAGATATCACCTACACCTGGCAACTGGCCAACCCCGGCGCGCGCGATGTCACCGGCGTCACCTTAAATGGCTTGACTCAGGTCTACATAATCGCGCCCATACCCGCGCGGACCGTGTTGAAGTCAGGACAGACATTTCCTGCCGGCACGCTCTATACAACTTCGGCACTTACGACTGCACCGCTCTCAGCCACCTGGGTTAGTGTTGCGCCCCCGCTGAATACGGTAACTCGTATTGCTTTCCCGGTCGGCGCCACACTCGTAGCGGGTGCCCCGGGCTCGCCGCTCAACATGATCGTTACCGTGAACACCGGCATTAACGCTTCGATTCCAATCGACGAGATTGGCGACGCCTTTGGTAAGAATTCGGTAACGGCAACTATCACCGACCAGTCTGGAGATGCGACACCAAACAATGGCGATGCCAACGCCGACTTCAACGAAGGTTATGTTGCCGGAGCCGGCCACGGTGTGATTCAACAGACGCTGCTGACTCAGGTAGGATCAGTGTTGCTGGGACCCAGCGGCGCCCCGGCAGCAGTTGGGCCAACCGACAACAATGATGATTACACCAACAAGTCGACGAACCCTGGCAACATTGCCCCGGGTAATAACACGACGGCGTCGGCTCAACTGGTGTACGTGAATACGCTGCAGAATAACGGCAACGCCAACGACACTTACACACTTGACGCTCCGACAGTGCCGGCCGGCTTTACGGTTGAGATTTCGACCAATGGCGGGACGAGCTACACGGATGTCTCGTCAGGCGGATCAGTCTCGCTGGCAGTTGGTTATGGCACTTCCGCGAACATTAACGTCCGCGTCACAGTGCCGGTAGGCAAGCCAGTGTTGACTGCCTTCAGCACCACTGTCCGCGCTACTTCGACCGTAACACCTGCGGCCAACAACCGTACCATTGATCGCGCTTACACTGGATTCGTCCAGCTAACCAAGTCCTACACCGTGGCTAACGCAACGGGTGTGGGCGCGGCTACCGATCCGGTGCCGGGTGCGGTCATTACCTACTCGATCGTCTATGCGAACATCTCGAGTTCGAATGGAGATGCCAACTGCGTCAAGCTGACGGCCAGCAATCTCGTCATCACCGAAGACGGACTGGCCGCGCCGAATAACTGGGGTACCTATACGGCCGACTCACCGACGCCAACCGATCCTGGCGGCACGGTGGTGACGGTAAGTGCCACGAAGTACACCGACACGGTTGCTTCGGTAGCCCCTGGCGCGACAGGTACTTTCACGTTCAAGCGTTCAATCAACTAACGCTGGAAGAGAACAGGCCTCAGCAATTGTTCGGCCTGTACTACAGAGAGCGGCGTGACGGTTTTCCTGGTTAACTGCCAAAGAAACCGGCACGTCGCTCTTCCACCTTGCGGCAGCCCTCTTCATTCCGCTTTGAGCCTGACTCATGCTGGACTTTCGAACCAGATACTGGAAGTCGCTTCTTGCCTTCATAGCCGCACTTGTGTTGGCGTCGACGGCAAGCGCTCGGTTGCGACTGGTTGATGAACGCACTGCCGGGGGCACCGTCATCAGCAACCGTGCCGAGGCTACCTATGAGAGCGACGGCACTACCTATAGCATCACCTCAGAGACGGTCATGGTGACTGTGCTGGCGGTGGCCACGCTCACGGTTTCACCAAAAGAGACCAGCCCCTCAGCCAACGTCGGCCCGCACGAACAGGTCACGCGTCTCTTCCGCATCTGCAACACCGGCAACGTAGCGAATTCTTATTCCATTACGAACGCAGACGTCAATGCGCCCTCCTCGCTGGTTAATCTCCTTTTTGACGTAGATGCAAGCGGATCGCTGACGAGCGGCGACCCGCAAATAACAATTGGCTCAACCTCCTCGCCGACAGTATTGCCGGGCTTATGTTTAGGCGTGCTCGCCGTGGTCGACACCGCGGACGCTGCGCCAGACAGCCTGCTGAGAATTCATATAACGGCGCGCGCCAACGCCACTGGTGTCGCCAACGCCAATTCTGAAGACGACGGTACGATTATCAATTCAGTAGGGAGAGGTCCGCAGTTTACCAACCCCGGCAACGCTGCTTTGCCTCCGCTCAAACGAATAAACGGAGGCTCTCAGGCGATCATTCCGCATGGCAGCCCCTTCACTTATACGATTGAGTTTCGGAACAGCGGAGATGTCACAGCGCGCAATATGGTTCTGGTTGACGACCTGGCTCACGGCATCGAATATGTTCCCAACTCGATGCATTTGGAAACCAGCGCAGGCAAGGACCTTACCGATGCGCAGGACAGCGACGAAGGATTTGCGCGCGGCCAGCACATCGAGTTAAGACTGGCGGAAGTGGTCCCGGATCAGGTCGTACTCCTTAGCTTCAAAGCTCGGCTGTCAACCAGCGTCGCCGGAGCAGTCGGATTGATCAATTTTGCGCAACTCTCGGCAGATAATTCGCCTCCGATTAAAACCAATTCCGCCGTTGCCCTTACGGATCCCTTCGGGGTTGTCTTCGCCGGCCGGGCGGGCGGCAGCGTGGCCATACCCGCTGCGAGCGTAACTGTCTTTACGGACCAGACGCTCACTAATGTATTACCTCTCACTCCGGACCAGGGGTTCTTCCCCAACATGCAGAATGCCAACCCCTTCCCGAGCGATAGTCTGGGTCGCTTCAGCTTCGCATTCAGTGAGTTCCAGGTTGGCACTGTCTCGGCCCCGGCAAGATACTTCCTGAGAGTTACAGCCGCGGGATTTATTCCCCGTTTGATTGAAGTAAATCTGCATGCCGGCGAAGCGGGATTGATGTCGATGTTCGAACACGCGCTCGATGGTCAACCGCTCGCGGTCGCCGGAGGGTTTACCTTGAGCCGTGACGATGTCGTCACCGAGAATCTGGGAGATCTTGCTTTCAACGTTCCCATGTTTGAAGAGCACGGACTCGAGCTCACCAAATCGGTTGACCAGCAGCGAGCTGAAATTGGCGATGTCCTCTCGTATCGCCTGGAGATCCATAACCCTACACTGACGACAGTAAACGACGTCATCGTTCGCGATCATCTGCCGGAGTCATTTCATTACGTGGAGGGCACGGCTCGCTTAACAAGCGGTTCGTCTCCCGAGCAACAAATCGAACCGGAGGTGAGTGGCGCCGATTTGGTATTTCGTCTGGGCAGCCTGGCTGCTGGCCAGGCCGGACATGTGTTGTATCGAGTTCGCGTCGGCGCCAACGCTCGCGAAGGGAACATGGAAAATACCGCGGTGGGCTCTGGTGAATTTCCTTCGGGCGAGCATACCAATACGGGTACTGCCCGCGCGACAGTGAGGGTCGGTGGCGGCGTATTCTCCAGCCGCCAGGTAATTATCGGCCGCGTATTCGAAGACACAAATCTCAATGGGAAGTTTGACTCAGGCGATAAGCCGGCGGCTGGTGTGCGTCTCTATCTTACCTCAGGCCAATCGGTGCTGACCGATTCTCAAGGGCTCTACAACTTTCCTACGCTTGGCGATGGTTCGCAGGTCCTGACCCTTGATCCCACCACGCTGCCGGCAGGCTATATGCTCAGCTCCGGTGATTCGCTGGCGGGGCGAAGTTGGACCAGGTTGCTGCGCACACCGCTTGGCGGGGGCGCAATGCTGCGGCAGAATTTTGTCCTGCACCGGGATAAGAATGCGAACCAGTCGCTGAACAAAGCACCAGAAGATCCGCGCGTCATCAACGTTTCATCACAGCCTGCATCCCGGAACAGCTCGGAAACCAAAGCCACGACACCCAACTCCAGCGTCGCAGGAGTTTATGAATTCGCCTCTGAGGAAACGTTGGCGCCAATCGCTCCGGGTAAAGTTGAAATCCTTTCACCCGCGCCCAATTCAGTGGTGATGACGCCTGCACTGGAACTTAGCGCGCGCGTCACACTGAAATGGACAGTCAGGTTAGAGGTCAATGGAGAAATAATTTCAGAGAAAAATATCGGCAGCGCTCGTCTGGATCAGAAAAACCAGATTGCTACTTTTACATTTGTAAGTATCTCTCTCCGTCCGGGCCCGAATCGGATTCGGGTTACCGCAATCAGTCCCGACGGCGCGACGGGATCAGCTCAGGATCAGACGGTCATCGGTCGAGGCCCGGCGCTGCGACTCGAGGTGGTGCCTGAAAAGACAGCCATACAGGCCGGCGGGCGCGATTCAACTGTGATTAGAATTCGCGCGCTTGATAAGTGGGACCATCCTGCCAATGACGATCAGGTGGCGATTGAAACATCACTGGGCCAGCTGCTTCGTTTGGCGCGGCAGGTGGACGATGGCGGGTTGCTGGCTCCGGGCGTAGTGGTAGAGAACAATGATCTGCCCGTGGTAACTCAGGCAAACGCCACCAAGCCTGTGCTCAGCCGGATGATTTTGACCCTGGATAAAGGCGAGGCCAGGGTGCGACTGGTTGGCTCGGCTGAGACTGGCGACGCGAGACTCCGTGTTCTCACCGGCCAGCTCGAAGCAGAGTCGCTGGTGCGAGTGATCTCCGAAATGCGACCAACCATAATGGTGGGACTCGCAGAGATGTCATTCGGCAAAGCAATTCCCGAAGTTGGCCTGCGGGGCGAGCAGGGAAACTCACGAAATCGCCTCAGCCTTTTCTACAGCGGACCACTCTGGGGCGACAACGCCGTCACGCTTGCCTACGATTCGCAACGGCCGATCAATCGCACTGCGGGACACGATCGTCTCTTCCAATTCGATCCACTCGATCGGGTTTATCCGCTGTACGGTGACTCCTCCGTTCGCTACGATGCCGCCCAGTCCAATTCCAAGTTATATGCGCGCGTGGATCACAAACGGTCTTACCTGATGTTCGGTGATTTGGACGCTGACATGGAAGAGTTAGCCCTCGGCGGGTACACGAGAAAATTGACGGGCGTGAAACTTCGCCTGGAAAACTCAAACAGTGATTTCCTCACTCTCACTGGAGCTCGGCCCGACACTTCATTTGCACGCGAAGTTTTTCCCGCGGGCGGTCTAAGCTTGCTGCGGCTGGCCCACGGCGACATTCTGCAGGGTTCGGAAACCCTGGCGCTGGAAGTGCGCGACCGCCGCAATCCGGAGATCATCCTGTCGCGCGAGCTGCTGACCAGATCGATTGACTACAACCTGGATACAGCCACTGGCGAACTCTTTCTGCTCAGGAACATCTCCACTTTCGACGCCGGCCTCAATCTAAAGCAGATCATCGTGACTTACGAACACCAGGCCAGCGGTCTGAACTCCAGCGTTTATACAGCGCGTGGCCGCAAGACGTTTGTGGGTTGGGGACTGAAGCTCGGCTTCTCGACGGTGCTGCAACAACAGGAAAGCTCGCAGGAGTTTCTGGTAGGCGGGTTTGACGCTGAAAAAAGGCTGCCGCGGCGCGGAGTGCTGAAGTTTGCCTGGGCCACCAGCCAGGGGGCCATCAGCAATGGTGTGAATAGCTCAGGAACGGAAGGTGGCGATGCGAACCACATTGGAAACGCCTTCAGCCTCGATCTGCAGCAGCCTTTGAGCTTTGGCGAGGGAATCGTGCGCGCACGTTATGCAAGCGCTTCGGCCGGCTTTCTAAATCCTTTTGGATCAACTGTCACCGCGGGCTCGCGCCGCAGTGAAGTAACGGTTGACTTCAAGCCGCGGCGCGGTTCGACGCTGCGTCTGGGCCTCGCTAAGGAAGACAATCACACCACCAATGTCGACAACAGCCGTCTGACTCTGTCGGTTGCTGGCGATCAGATCATCAGGGAGAAGGTTCGTCTGCACCTCGGCTTCGATCACCGTAGCTTTGCAGACGATCTGAATAACAATTCCGTAAATTCCAATCTGGCGACCGCCGGAGTCACAGTGCAGGTCACAGATAAACTCGACATCGCCATCAAGCGTGAGCAGAACCTGGGCGAAGCCGATCCGACTTATCCGAACCAGACTACTCTCTCAGCAAATTACAAAGTCACTTCCTGGACGAAAGTCTTCCTTACCGAACGCCTCGCGTCTGCGGCCATTATGCCGATTGGCGACTTTTCGCAGGCCGGTTTTGCCGGCACAAACGCGCGCCGCGAGACCGCGCTCGGCGTTGAATCGCGTTTCGGAAAGTACACCTCGGTCGTGGGCCGCTATCAACTCGAGAATGGCGCCAGTGGAGCTGACAGTTTCGCGGTGTTTGGTTTACAGAACCGCTTGCCGGTGAAGAAGGGCTTTTCGCTCGACTTCGGTTTCGAACGTGGCTTTCACATGGCAGGTGAGGGCAAGAGCTTCAATAGCGCCACTCTCGGTTTTGGCTGGACACCAAATAACAATTTCAAAGCATCGGCACGCTACGAGTTTCGCGATCGCGGTGGCAACGGGCAATTGGTGGCGATCGGCGCGGCCGGCCGCATCAATGAGGCAATCACTGTGCTCTCGCGCCTGCGTTGGTCGCACAGTGCTTTTGCAGGCAGAGATGGTTCGGTGATGGACGGGCTGGCGGCGCTCGCCTTTCGGCCACTTGATTCTGATCGCGCGGGACTGCTTTTCAGCTTCAATCATCGCTCGCTCGAGCAATCAAGCGTGGCCGGACTGCCAGCCACTCGCGATCGGCTGGACACTGCGGCGACTGACGTATATTACCAGGCTACGAAACGGCTCGAGCTCTATGGCCGGGCTGCGCTTCGTCTAACGGCGACCGGACAGCCCACTCTGCCCTACGTTTCGACACTCACCTTCCTGAATCAGGCGCGGGCCCAATATCGATTGACCAGCAGAATTGATTGGGCCGCCGAAACACGCTTTCTTTTCCAGCGGGCCTCGCGAACACAACGTTCAGTTTTTGGCACTGAGTTGGGTTTCTGGGTTCTGCCGGATCTGCGCGCGGGTATCGGTTATAACTTCACGCGTGCGGGTGAGCCAGTGGCAAATCAGGGCTTACCTCAACGACGAGGTGTCTACTTCACCATCTCTTCTAAGCTTTCAAATCTGTTCGACCTCTTTGGTACTGCAAAACAGGGACTGGCTCCGGCGGACGAGAAACCGAAGGAGGGCGACAAGCATTGAGTCGAATGAATCGCAAAAACGACTCACGCAAGTGGCTCTCCCGCTGCCGCACGCGTTCTCCGCTCTGGAGCCTTCCGGCCCTGCTGGCTCTCATCGCTCTGGCAGCTGTGCCGGCGTCTGCACAGGTGTGTGGCACTGCCGGACAGGATGGTCCAGGTGGAACCCTCAGCGGAGTTGTTAATACTTACTTTCCCGGAACCGGCACCGCCAATGCGGGCGCTACCAGCATCACAGTTGGGGCCAGTAACGCTGCCGGAGCTTTCACGCCGATTGGGGCAGGCGATCTGCTTCTGGTCATCCAAATGCAGGACGCGTCTATCAACTCGACCAACACCAGTGCATACGGCAGCGGAGTTAGTGGAAGCCCATCAAATGGAGCCACGAATTACAACAGCGCCGGTCGTTTCGAATATGTAGTGGCCACTAATGCGATTGGCATCGGGGGCGGGACAATCACTATCAGTGCCGGTCTTACTTACAGCTACAACCGGGCCGCTGCGACCGGCACGAAAGGCCAGGCCACTTTTCAGGTTGTGCGCGTGCCGCAATATTCGAGTGCGACGCTCAGCTCCGGCTTGACCGCAGCGTCCTGGGATGGCACCTCGGGTGGCGTATTGGTATTGGACATAGCAGGCAACTTGACTGCAGCCGGCACGGTTAGTGTCGACGGCCTGGGGTTTCGCGGCGGCGGCGCGCAACAACTTAATGGCGGCAGCGGCAGTCAGACTGACTATCGGACGCTCGCGACAAACGCAGCCAATGGTTCAAAAGGAGAAGGCGTCGCCGGCACACCTCGCTACATGTATGACGGCACGATGGTCATCGATAACCTGGCTGAAGGCTATCCCAATGGGAGCTTTGGTCGAGGCGCTCCGGGTAATGCCGGCGGAGGTGGTACCGATGGGAATCCTGCTGCTAACGATCAGAACACCGGTGGCGGCGGTGGTTCGAACAGTGGTGCGGGCGGCAACGGTGGAAACTCCTGGAGCAGTAATGTTGCGAGCGGAGGATTCGGGGGCGCTGCTTTTTCTCTGGTAGCGGTTAATCGCCTGATCATGGGTGGCGGGGCCGGCGCCGCTTCGCGCAATAATTCCAGCGGCGATGCCAGCAGTGGCGGATCCGGCGGTGGCCTGGTCATGATTCGCGCCGGCACGGTAAGCGGCGCGGGAACGATTTCAGCAAACGGCACGGCCGGCCTGGCGGCGCTCAACGATGGCGGTGGGGGCGGTGGCGCGGGTGGCAGCATTCTCGTGGTTGCCGGCAGCGGCGGTCTGGGCAGCTTCACTTTGCGAGCCAATGGTGGTCGCGGAGCGGATGCCTGGCCCACACAGGCTCCGAATGGCACACCCGGCGAAAGACATGGACCAGGAGGCGGAGGCGGATTTGTGGCCGTTACATCTGCTACTACTACTTCCGTCAGCGGCGGTGCGAACGGCGTCACCACCACGGTTGCCGACAGCTACGGAGCCACTCCCGGATCGGCGGGCAGCAGTATCACTATCGCTGCCACTTCAGTACCCGGTGCAAAGTCAGGTGCTCAGTGCGTCCCTGTTTTGACGGTCACCAAAACAACCAGCACGCCAACTGTTACGGGCGGCTCAACGGCAACTTATGCAATTACGACCGCGAACGCCGCCGGCACCAGCGCTGCTCAAAGTGTGGCGATCTCTGATGCCTTGCCCGGCGGTTTTTCATTTGCATCCCTGGTGACTGTGACGCTCAACGGCGGCGCTACGCGGCCGACAACTACCAATCCTGCGATTGGCGCGACCAATCCATCGTTCGGCAGCTTTATCATTCCAGCGAGTGGCAGTGTCGTCATCACTTTCACAGTCAGCGTCCCGATCACTTCCTCGGGTACCTATCAAAATCCGGCGACTGCTACCTATCTCGATCCCAAGCGCACGGTTGCCACCGGCACGACCACCGCCAGTTACAACTCCGCCTCGAGTACCGCCGAGGATGTAACGGTGACAGGGATTCCAAGCGTGGCGCTCACTAAGTCCGTGAGCCCAGGCGGCTCGCAGTTACCCGGCGCCGATCTCGCTTACCAAATTGCATTCGCCAACAACGGCATCGTCGCCGCCCGCAGCCTGGTTATCAAGGATCCGATTCCAGCTTTCACTGATTTCAAAGTGGGCTCAGTCACTTCCTCACTGGGCACCACCGGTCTGACGGTTATCGTTGCCTACTCAAACAATGGCGGCACAAGCTTTGTCTACACGCCGGTGAGCGGCGCTGGTGGCGCCGCAGCCGGCTATGATCGCAACGTCACCGACATCCGCTGGACCTTCACTGGAAATCTTAGCCAGATCACTCCCAACAACGCCGGCAGCGTAGGATTCACCGCAAAGATAAGGTGACGAATGTAATGGCTAACCCGGAGGCCAACTCAGGGGGCGGCCTGCGAGTAAGTGGACGTGTAGATGAAAGACTGACTGGCCGGCACCCGCTCCGGTATTGATTACTGTGCGATAACCGCTCTCGCTATGCCCTTCGTTGCTGGCGATGCGTGCGGCAACTCGCAGCAGATGACCAAGCAGCGCTTCGTCGCGTGCCGACGCGTCATCGAGCGAATCCATGTGGTCGCGTGGGATAATCAGAACGTGTGTGGACGCCTGAGGATTGATGTCCCGGATGGCAACACAGCGCTCATCCTGATGAACGAGGTCGCCGGGAATTTCTCCGGCGATGATTTTGCAGAAGAGGCAATTGTTGTCGGGCATGTCGTGTGGTCCGTTCGTTCGTTTAATTAAACCAGGCCATTAATTTTGACTGAGACCCTGGCGTGGCAACGGCTAATTCCTGCATGGGAAAGTTTACGTCGAAGTGAACTTGTGGTCGAGTATTTTTCAACCAGCAGCCCCGGCGCTTAAGAGTATCGCTTTCAGGCGGGCTTTTGATCTGGGGAAAAACCCGACCAAAGTCGGTACTCTAAGCGCCGGTTTCGTCAAGAGACTCGGTTAACGGCGAGGTCACCGACTCGCGAATGCGTTCGATGTCGGCGCCGACAGCGCGCAACTTGGCCTCGATCCGCTCGTAGCCGCGATCGATGTGATAGACGCGTCTGATGCTGGTCTCGCCTTCGGCTACGAGTCCCGCCAGGACCAGCGATGCCGAGGCTCGCAGGTCGGAAGCCAAAACCGGCGCACCGGTAAGCTGCACCGGACCATCAACGATTGCCCTATGACCGTCGATGTTGATGCGAGCGCCCATGCGCTGGAGTTCTGAGACGTGCATGAAACGATTTTCAAACACGGTTTCTGCAATTGATGAGCGACCCCTCGCCTGGGTCATCAGGGTCATGTACTGGGCTTGCATGTCAGTGGGAAAGCCCGGATGCGGTTGCGTGGTTACATCGACACCTTTGAGCAGCGGTTCGCCGCTGACTCGCAGAGTGCTCTGATTAAGCTCTTCCAAATCGACCCCAACCTCTCGTAACTTCGCGATCAAGGCCGAGGAATGTTCCGGACGGCAGTCCTTGATTTCCAGGTCACCCCGCGTGATGGCGGCTGCAATCAGAAAAGTCCCGGTCTCAATACGATCGGGAATGATCGTATGCTCGGCGCCACCCAGCGCTTCGACCCCATCGATTTGAATGGTCGAAGTGCCGGCGCCCCGGATGCGCGCTCCCATCTTATTCAACAACTCTGCAAGGTCTTCGATCTCAGGCTCGCAAGCTGCATTGTTGATGGTGGTCCTGCCACGCGCTAGCGTAGCGGCCATCGTCAAGTTTTCCGTGCCGGTGACGGTGGCTTTGACGAAGTTGATCTCAGCCCCGCGCAAGCGGCCGTCCTGCGGAGCCCGTGCTACGACATCACCCTTTTCCAGCCGGACTTCAGCCCCTAATTGTTCGAACCCGGCGAGGTGCAAATCGATGGGACGCGTACCAATGGCGCACCCTCCGGGCAGCGAGACCTTGGCTTTACCGAAACGAGCCAACAGCGGTCCCAGCGCCAGCACCGAAGCGCGCATGGTCTTAACCAGATCGTAGGGAGCCTCAAAGATTTCGATGTGCGCGGCGGAGATCTGATGCGTCCGTAACTCAGGAGTCAGAACAGTCGCACCGATGTCTTCGAGCAGTCGTCTTTGCGTGATGATGTCGCGGACGTAGGGAATATTGTGTAGCGTGACCTTGTCAGGGGTCAGGATCGCCGCCGCCATGCAGGGCAGCGCCGAGTTCTTGGCGCCGCTGATCGAAACACGACCTTTCAGAGGACGGCCACCGATGATGCGAAATCTATCCATAGCTGGAACAGAGTAAATTAAAAGCAGGAAAGGTGAAAGTACGCGCCCGTCACCGGCCACGTGGACGGATGTCAAAAGCTACTTACTGCATTTGCTTTTTCACAATTGCGCTGGCGAGCCGATTGGCGACATCGGGCGCGAGTGACTGCAGTTTCTTCTGCTGCTCCAGGGCTTTTTCCGTTTGTCCCGCTATCAGGTAACTAAGTCCCAGGTTGTAATAATATGTAGGCTCCTGTGGATTAAGGCTGATCGCTTTTTGGTGAAATGGGATAGCCTCGATGGGGCGGCCTGATTTCGTCAGCGTTACCGCCAGGCCATCAAGCCCGAGGTCGTAGTCGGGACGATCGCGAACCAGCACACGGAAAACGAACTCGGCATATCTAAGGTTGTTAAGTCGGCTGTAAGTAATCCCAATGTTGTAGCGCGCCCGCAGCAGTTTCCCATCGAGCGCCACCGCTTTGTTAAAAAATTCCAGCGCGCGGTTATATTGCCGCAACTCGCCGAGTGCCTCACCAAGATTGTTATGAGCGAGAGCCAGATTCGGATCGCTCTTGATGGCCCTTTGGCAGGACGCAACGGCAGCTTCAAACCTGCGCTGCGCCATGTAGACACTGCCAATCTTCAGTTGGGCCAGCGCGGCGGTCCCCGGCATCGAACTTGAAAGAACGTAGGCGCGCGTGAAATTTTTTAATGCTTCATCGTAATGCGCTCGCTCATACGCAATTTGCCCTTCATCAAGCAGCAGTTGGACCTCTTTGCTCGCCCGGTCGGTGCGCTGGGCCATCGCTAACGTACCCATTACAGCGATCAACAGGCACGCAGACGTTCGGCGCAGCCATTTTAGTATTGCTCTGTTCCGAGATTTCATGGTAAAAGATCGTCCCCCTTTTGATAAACGAGTAATTGCAGGGAAAACTGGGATTTGTGCGGATTCCTTGTTTCTCTATCTGCACCAAAGAGTGTTGATGGAAACTAACCAGGGAGGACTCCGCTTCATGCGAAAACTTTTGTTACTGCTCGCCGTCTCGCTTGCTTTCGCGCCTGCTGTGCTGGCGCAGGAATACTCAGATTGGGAATTTTATGTGGGCTACGCCCATGAACGCGCTAACAACGGCGCCGATCGTCTCGACAAGACCGCGCGCCGCGTCCTGCCAAATGGCAGCACAGTCCCGGTGGACTTTAGATCAGAGCGCGTCCCGCATAATGGATTCGTGGGCGAAGTTGTAGCCAACGTCCATCCGAACGTTGGAATCGTCGCGAACTTTGCGGCCACGTTTGCCAATGCCAATCTGGTTGACAATCTCACCGGCCGCTCTTTCGATACGAGAATACAGCGCTATACGCTTTTGCTGGGGCCGCGATTTAACTGGCGCAACTCAACGCCGTTCATTCCATTTGCCCATGCATTGTTTGGCGCCACGCATTACCGGGCCAAGTTCCGCACCAGCGATATTAGTTGCACCAATAGGGAAGCGACCGCTTTCGCAATGGGAGTTGGCGCTGGATTGGATATCAAGGCCGGGAAGCACTTCGACGTTCGTGCCGGCGAGGTGGACTATATTCCCGTTTTCTTCAAACAGCGGCGCAAGGACAACCTGCGCTTCTCGGCGGGCTTAAAAATCAAATAGCTTTAGCCAACAGGCGCTAAGAATACCGGCTTCAGTAAGGGAGGTTAAGGACTCCCCACTGCAGCCGGTTTTTGTTTGCCGCCACTCACAGCTTCAATGCCTGGCGGCTGGCAAAGAAATCTTCCCAGGGATTCTCTTTCTTCTCCAGCAGCAGGGGCACGTTATTGATGGTAAAGTCCGAGATCTTCACACCCTTTTCGACCTGCGCCCAGGTGAGTGGCATAGACACGCTGGCTTTGGGTCTTGCGCGCGCAGTAAAAACCGAAGCGAGGCTCTTGCCGCGCGCATTCTGCATTGCATCGACGTAGACCTGGTCCACTTTTCGCCTGGCAATCGTTCGTTCGATCGTAGCGCTCGCGGGAACACGTTGCGCTACTTCAGCCGCCAGCAAACGCGCAAATTCCGCCACCTTCTCGTAGCTGTTTCCGGATTTCAAAGGGAGATAAATGTGCATCCCCGACGAGCCCGAAGTCTTCGGGAATGACTTCAACCCCAACTCATCGCAGACCACTTTGACTGTCATGGCAACCTGCAGGACATTTTCCCAGGGGGCTTTTTTGGGATCCAAATCGATTGCTATCCAGTCAGGCTTGGTGAGCTTCCTGGTGGTGGAATGCCACGGATGCTGTTCGATGGCCCCAAGGTTAACAAAGTGCAGGAGGGATGCAGTGGTTGTATAAACCGCGTAATCAAGATCGCGACCTTCGAGGTTGGTCAGGGACACAGTCTTGATAAACGCGGGGGCGCTTTCCAAATCCTGTTGGAAGAACATGGGCGCCTTTACTCCACGAGGCCAGCGCTGGAGGATCGCCGGGCGGTCGCGCAAAAACGGCATTATCCGGTCGCTAATCCGCAGGTAGTAGCATAGGAGATCGTACTTGGTTAGTTTTTCATCGGGCCAGTAGACCCGCTCGAGCGAGGTGAGGGAAACTACCTGGCGATCGATCTTGAGTAAGAGGTCGCCCTTTGGTTTCTTCAGGGCCAAAAACTCCGCAGGCGAAATAGTTGGCCCAGACTTGGTTGCGGTGCGCTTGACCCTGGACTTTGAAGTTGAGTTATCCGTCATCTGTTCCCCACCCGGTCGTTGTAGTGGTTGATTCTGCCACAGACTTCGGCCAGGCAAAACTTTTAAAGGTGAAGGGGAACCGGCCGCGGATTGAGCGGAGTGACGCGGATCAGGATCACAAGCGATTAGCTCACGTTTGATCCGCGACATCCGCGTCCGAACTTTCGTCTAGGTTGTGGCGACTTTTTCACGCGCGGGCGACGGTGTTGTGGACGCCGCATCTTTGGGAACGTAGTAAAGGATGCGATTGCAATTATCGCAAATAATCACTTCGTCTCCGCGACGAACCTGGGCCATTACCTGCGGCCGCAGGGCCATGCGGCAGGCAGCACAGGCGCCATTGCTGGCGTCGGACATGGCGATCCCGTCACGGATACGAAGGCTGATGCGATTGTAGAGTGCGCTCATCGGTTTCGGAAGCAAGTTCAAAATCCGCTCGCGCTCTGAGCGTTCCGTCTCCAGTTGTCCGGTTAGACCCGACATTTCCTGATCGAACTGAGCGAGGCGCGCATCGCGATCGGTGTTGAGCGAAGCAATCTCAGCCGAGCGTTCATTCAAAGCAGCTTCAGACTTTTCGAAGATTTCCATCTGCTCGAGGATCTGAGTTTCGAGTGTTGAGAGTTGCTTGCGTGCGGCATCTGCTTCGCGAATCGCCGCCGTATACTCATCGGGCTTTTTGGAAGCCTGTAAATTTCGTTCGGCCCGTTCGGCCCGGGCCTTTTGTTCGGCCACTTCCTTTTCCAGGCGGGCGCGCTCGTGACGGGCATCGTCCCGGCGAATCTCTTCAGCTCTAATTTCAAAGGCGCGCTGATCGAATTCTCCTTCGATCTCGGCGCGCCTTAGTGGTATAGCTTCGATTTGTACTTGTAGTCGTCTTATGCTGGTGTCCAGGTTCTGCAAAGCGATCAACTGCTGCAATTCCGCTTTCACTTACACTCTCCTTGAAAGATCAAGACCGGCAATATGGGCGTAAATAATCATCGACGCCGATTATCGGACATAGTGCCTGATTTACGCAAGTGAAGCCGTAAGAATGGTAGGGCCGCGTCGTCCCAGGCTTTTTGGAGTACCGCCTCAGGCGGGCTTTTTTGCGGACTGGGAAAAACCCGACTGAAGTCAGTACCCTGAACAGCTGTTATTCCCTTTCATAATTTCCATTGCCCACCCACGGCCTTGGCCGCGTTAATCCTGCCGCCTGTCGCCAACCTTGTTTTTAGTCCGGCCAACGTATCAACCGAGCTGAGGAGATTTTGCCGGAGTTCATCCACCGTCAACTGCGGATCGTTGGCCAGCACCAGCGCGGCTACACCTGCAACTACTGGGGTTGCCATGGACGTACCCGAAGCGCTCCGGTATTCATGGTTAAGCCAGGTGCTCAGAATATCCTTGCCGGGCGCGCCGAGCTGAACCGTCTTGGCGCCAAAGTTTGAAAACGAGGTGAGCTGGTCGTTGCGATCCAGCGCGGCGACGCTGATGACGTTGCCCAGGTCATAACTGGATGGATAGTGCGGGCTCTTATCGTTGTCCACACTCGCATTGCCGGCTGCGGCCACAAACAATATTCCTTCGTCGTACGCTTTCCTGATCACGTCCTGCAGAGCTCGAGATTTTTGCGTAGAGCCCCAACTGGCGCTAATGATGCGAACATTGACCCCTGCCTGGCGGCGATCAATCACGTAATTAATCGCTTCAATAGCATCCTTGGTTGTTCCCGAACCGGATGCATCCATGAACTTGAGCGGCATGATTTGGACCGACCAGTTTACTCCGGTGATACCTTCGTTATTTCCTCCCTCGGCCCCGATGATGCCCGCGCAGTGCGTGCCGTGTCCGTTCCCGTCCATGGGATCGCCGTCGTTGTCCAGAGCGTTATAACCATGAATGTCGTCGATGACTCCTAAATTCCTGTCCGCGTATTGCTCGATATTGCCGGGTCGATGCCAGATGTTATTCACCAGATCGGGATGTGTGTAATCGACGCCACTATCGAGTACCGCCACTACCACTTTGTTGCTGCCGGTGGTGGTGGCCCAGGCGCCCACGGCTCGAATGTCAGCGCCTTGCGTGCCGCCGTTTTCCCCGTCATTGGACAGGGCCCACTGTTCGCTAAACCTGGGATCGTTCGGGAGTACTGGAGCAGAGGTAGCGCCGGATTCGTCGAGTTCAATCTTGAAAACTTTTTCGGCGTATGCGACTTCGGGCAGCGAGCTGTACTCGGCAATGATTTCTTCTGCAGTCCTACCGTCATCTTCGCGAATGAGATCAAGACCGGTGACGGCTTCAATTTGATCTGCCACTCGATCATTCAGGCGACGAGTGATGATCGCAATTCTCTCTTCAGACACGCCGGGACGAAATTGGACGAATATTTCTGCGCTTGACTCTCCGGTCCGCGGCGCAGCTTGAGCTAAGGGACGTGTGGCCACGGTGTGTTTCCTGTGCCAACTCTTCCTCCAGTTTCTGATTTGCCCGGCAAAGGCGGCCACCAGTATCAATACCAGCGCAAGTGCTGCATGAGGGAAAAAATTATTGCGGTTCATTGCGTAACCTCGAATTCAGGTTTTTGAATAATGGCTCTCGGCTTTTAAAGAGCGACCGCGAGCCGGCTTCAAACTTTGAAATTTGCGCCCTTGTGATTGAAAAGACGGAGTTGCTGTTCGCTGGCGCGATACTCAAAGCTCTTGCCATCAGCAGTCAGGCGAATGCGCCATCCGGAAGTGATCATTTGTCCGCTCATTTCGCCCTCGACCGGAGCTCCGAGAGCCATATCAGGAAAGTCAGCGTCCTCAATCGACACTTCCTTGATTTCATCTTCGTTGACTGAAAGGCGTGCGGCCAGATCTTTTCGGGCCCGTTCAATTGCGTCGTCTTTTGTAAGTGCCATCCTGTTCCTTCAACCCACCTGCAAACCCATTAACGTCTGTATTGCAATCATTGTTCCGCATGGATTGCTTGTCTGCGGAAGACTTTGAGCATATTCTGCGCCCGCAACCTCAAGACCGTCAAAGCCTCCGTGCGGATGGGACCAGGGGGAAGCGGCGGCTAGTCCGAATCGGCCTACATCAATAATGATCTCTGCAAAGAGTAATGCCCCGCCCGAAGTGCTCGCGAGAGCCGACCAGTTTTATGCGGACCGCGGGAAAGTCGTCAATGTCAGCGCCAGCGTTGAACTGTTGCGCCAACCCGTGGCGTGTTTTGAAACCTCCTGGAGAATTGCCCGCGCCTGCTTCTTTCTGGGACAGGAAGCAGATCAGCCTAAGACTGCTGTTGACTTCCACCGCGCCGGAGCAACAGCAGCAGACCTGGCCGCCAGGGCCACTCCGGACAATGTCGAAGGCCATTTCTGGCTGGGAGTAAATCTCGCCCTGATGGCCCAACTGGAGAGTCCACTCAAAGCAGTCGTCGACGCTCGCAGGGCAAAGCGTGCGTTGCAACGCGCCATCAGGCTCGACGCTTCCTACCACGCTGCCGGCCCCCTTCGGGTGTTGGCTCGTCTGCAACACAAACTGCCGCGCCTGCTCGGCGGCGGGCTGGCTGATTCGCAGGCGAATTTCGAACGCGCGCTCAGTCTGGCGCCGGCGAACACTGTGACAAGAATTTACTTTGCGGAATTGCTGTTGGAGATTGGCGCCGTCGAGCGAGCACGGGCGCAACTGCAGATGGTCCTGAGTGCGCCCCCCGATGCGGCCTGGAGTTTTGAGATCGAGCGCGACCAGCGCCTGGCGCAGAAATTATTGACCACCTTTGTCTAGTTCAAGTCTCCACATAAGTTTTGCAGCAGGGCCACTACAGCGATTGCAGCTGTCTCTGCGCGCAGTGTGCGACCACCAAGGGTGATGATGGTCCAACCGCTCTGGCGCGCCTCTTCGATCTCTTCGTCAGACCAGCCGCCTTCTGAGCCTACCAGGGCAATGATGCCTCCGCCTTCAGATAACTTGATTGACTCCCCCAGATGCTGACCCGCGCGTTCGGAGAACATCACACGCAAAGCTTCCGTGTCGCACTTAAGCAAGGACGAGAGATTCTGCGGCCGGCCCACAGTGGGAACACGTGCTCGTCCCGACTGCTTGGCCGCTTCAAGCGCGATCCGCTGCCAGCGCATGATGCGCTTACTGGCATCGTTTTCATCGCGCAAGCGAATATCGGCCCGTTCAGTGATAATCGGCAGTACGCTCGAGACACCCAGCTCGGTGGCCTTCTGCACAACCAGATCGAACTTTTCGCCCTTGAGCAAAGCTACGGCGAGAATTAGATCAAGCGGGGATTCGAGTTTAGCCGGCTGCGCTTCGGCGATAATTTTGAGGTCTGCATGATCGCGGTCGCTATCTTCGATCTCGCAGCGAAATTCTTTCCCCTCGCCGTCAAAGACATGCACCTCGGCGCCGCGTTGCAACCGCAACACGTCGCGCAGATGGCGAGCCTCCTCAGCAGCCAGCCGCACGGTTTTACAATCGTCTGCAAAAGAGCCCGGGGAAGCATAGAATCTGCGACGCGTCATCGATCAATCACATCCTGCCCTTAGCGGTTTGCCATAATTTACTAAACCACCAACGCCATCCACTCGCCGTCCTGCATCATGACCAGGTTGCCGGTTGCACCGGATTGCTGCAACTGATCCACGATCGCGTCGAGTTGCGTGTCGAGAATCCCGGAAAGGACCAGCCGCCCGCATGAAGCGCCAATCAACGAGGGCAAGAGGGTGCTGATCACATCTGCGGTCAAGTTGGCGCACACAAAATCCGCCGATGCGAGCGAGGACTGCGCCGTTGTTTCGAGAGCAAGGTCTTCCATCGAACCCACCCGAAACTCGATCTGCCCGGCAACCTCGTTCAAGCGCGCGTTCTCAGCGGCTATCTCGACAGCCATGGCATCCGTATCGCAAGCCACCACTCGGGCCGACGGAAATAGTTTGGCGGCAGCGATGGCGAGAATGCCGGTGCCGGTCCCCACATCCAGAAAGCTACCACCTTTAAAGAACCGCATGACTGCCTTCAAACATAGACGAGTAGTTTCGTGAGTGCCGGTTCCAAATGCCATACCGGGCTCGATGCGAATAATCACGCGGTCCCTGGCAGCCCTGACATCACTCCACGGCGGAGCGATGATAATCCGGCCGACTTCTACTGGCTGCCATTCCTTTTTCCATTCTGCTATCCAATCCCGATCGACAACTTCGCGGACCTGCAAGGCATTGGTTATGAACGCGGGCAGGTCATAGATGCGCAGGGCCTCATCAATAGCCTGGCGAATGCTTTCCTGATCCGGAGAGACAGCGAAGTATCCAGTCACGGTCAACTGTGCGCCGGTCTCGTTTGTCTCGGTGCCGAGAGCAGCGGCTTCCATCAACGCGTATTCAATTGCTTCGCGCGCTTCAGCGGCACAGAGGATATCAACAGCCCACCATAGTTTTGAATTTGGTTCCGTAGTTGTCTTCATGCTCTTGTCCGGACGATGGCTTGAGGATAACGCAAAGCGGGCTGACACGAAACAGACGCGTGCCGGCCAGTGTAGCTTTAGAAGTGATGCAAACTGGTTGTCTGAAAGGCAGTCGGAGGGGGGCGTTATTGGATGCCGAGTTCTTCCAGCAGTTCAGGCTTGTCACGCCAGTCCGCTTCAACTTTTACAAACAGCTGCAGATGGCAGCGATGACCCAGCAGTCGCTCGATTTCCTGCCGCGCTTCTATGCCGATCTGTTTCAAGCGTGCGGCGCCATGGCCGATAATAATCGCCTTCTGCGTTTTTCGTTCAACGAAGATGGCGCAGTAGATTCGTGTGAAATCGGGCCGCTCTTCTTCCCACTTCTCGGTCACTACTGCGGTGACGTAGGGGATTTCTTCACCTGTCACATGCAGAATCTTCTCGCGCACAATTTCGGAGGCCAGCGAGCGCATCGACTGATCAGTCAGTTCGTCTTCGCCAAACAGCGGTTCGCCGAGCGGCAGGTGCTTCATGATCTCAGCCAACAGGACATCGATCATTTCCCCGTTCATGGCGGAGAGGGGCACTACTGACTGCCAGTCGTACTTGCTGCTGTAGGCAGTAATGATCGGAAGTAACTTTGACTTGTCCGGAATCTTGTCAATCTTATTGAGCAGCAGGAGGGTCGGCTTCTGCGCTTGCTTGATCAGATCCAGCACAAATTGATCGCCGGCGCCGGTTGAAGTGGAAGCATCCTTCATCAGACAAACGAGATCGACGCCGTCGAGGGCTTCATGGACCGCACCCATCATGCGGCGGTTCAGCATGTGCCCCGGCCTATGTACTCCAGGAGTATCGACCAGCACAATCTGGCCGTCCGGTCTGGTGATAACTCCGCGTATGGCAAAGCGTGTTGTCTGCGGTTTGTTGGAGACGGCGGCGATTTTTTCGCCAACCAACCGGTTCAGGAGAGTTGACTTACCCGCGTTGGGCCGGCCAATCAGGGCCACATAACCGCTGCGGTATTCACTTTGGAGATTCTCGGGCATTGGATCGTTAGCACACTAACAGGTTGGGGAAAGCAGTGCCAACCCAGGTCCAACCCAAAAGCAGCGCTCTTCACTTACGCTTCTCGGCAAAAATCTGCACCAGGTTGACCAGCGTCTCGGTGGTCTTCTCCAGCCCGCGGCGCGAATTGAACTCCAGCTTCCCATGAAAGTTCTGACCTCCCGTAAAAAGGTTCGGCGTGGGCAGCCCCTGAAAGGTCAGGCGGGCGCCATCGGTGCCACCCCGGATCGCTTTCATGAAAGGCTTGAGACCCGCGCGGCGCGCTGCTTCCATGGCGTTCTCAGTCAAGGCCGGGTAATTCTTTAAGACCTCTTTCATGTTTTTATAGTCTTCCTTCACTTCGATGGAGACTTTTACCGCCGGAAATTTCGCCTGGGTAGCCTGCACCATCTGGCGCAGTAGCTTTTCCTGCTTGTCGAGGCCGCTGACATCAAAGTCGCGCAAAAGAATCTTGAGACTCGAGGTTTCTACGTCAATCGTCCCGGCATAGGGATGGACGAAGCCGACCCGGCCTGCGGTTGTTTCGGGCAGCATGTCAGGCGGAAAGCGCGAAAGGTAATCCGCCGCGGCGTACATCGCGTTGACCAAAATTCCTTTGGCCGAGCCGGGATGTGTGCTCTTGCCCTGGAAAGTAACCGTCGCGGTGCGCGCACTCCAGGTCTCGTTACTTATCTCACCAAGCGTCTCGCCATCAACCGTGTAAGCGAACTGAGCGCCAAAGCCTTTGACGTCGAACTTTTCAATGCCGCCGCCAACTTCCTCATCGGGTGTAAAGGCGATCGCGATTGTCCCGTGTTTCAATTGCGGGTTCTGCATTAGGCTATCGATCATTGTCATGATCTCAGCGATCCCTGATTTGTCATCAGAGCCAAGCAGAGTCAAGCCATCGGCGGTGATGATGGCGTCGCCAATCATTTCTTTAAGCACAGGGTTCGCTGACACGGTGATGACCTGGGTAAGATCTTTGGGCAGGACGATGTCGCCTCCCTGGTAGTTTTTATGAATGATGGGATTTACATTTTCACCCGAGACTGAGGGCGAGGTGTCCATGTGTGCCAGCAGTCCGATCACCGGAACTTTCGAGTTGTCGTCGAGATTGCCCGGCACCGTTGCGTAAACTATCCCGAACTCACTGACACGCACGTTCTGAGCGCCGACCTCACTCAACTCTTTGGCCAGCAGCGTGGCGAGATTCAATTGTTTGCGGGTGCTGGGGACAGTTTCCTGATCATCTTTCGATTGCGTATCGATCTTTGCGTAGCGCAGAAACCTTTCGAGAGCCGTCTCTTGAGGGGGCTTAATACTGCCCTGGGCCGCAGCAGATATTGACAATAAACAGACGAGAACAATAGTTGATAGCGATTTCATTCAATCTACCTCTTAATAAGTCAGGGAAATAATGGGAGAGGCCAAGTGTGAATTAAGGATGCGCGGAATACAAGGGTGGCTGCCTGAATGGATTGCTTTTAGATTTTCTTTCGGTGATCTCGACCACCAACGCTGCGAGACGGACCTGGAATTGAAACGTAGTCACCTGGATATTGCCTGAGACCATAGCAGGCTGAATCTGAACGATCCTCAGCTTACGCTGCGGGGAGGTTGGTTCAACCAGCCGGCCGATCAGCGCGCCATACTTCGCCTCGTTGGTTGATGGCGTCGAGTGACTGCTGCAATTCATTGCGTCTAGCCTCCAGCAAATCTTCGTCAGCAGCAGCGGGAACGTAGATCGGCGGAGCGATGTCAACCCTCACGCGCGTGAAGGGCCAGGGCACCTGGGTCTGGTCCCAACTCTTTTTGGCGGTCCAAAAACTCTTCGCGGTAATCGTGAACGGCAGCACCGGATTGCCGGTCTTCTTGGCGAGCAACACCGCACCCATCTTGGCTACGTAACGCGGTCCCTTTGGTCCATCGATCGTAAAGGCCGCGGGTGAACCAGCGCGCATCAGACGCACCATTTCCACTATCGCTCCGACACCGCCGCGCGTGCTTGAGCCACGAGCAGCGCCATAACCAAAGCGCTGAATGAAGCGCGCAATATACTCGCCGTCAAAACTCTTTGAAGTCATCACGACAATGCGGCGCTGGCGCCAGAAGTAGGTGGACAGGAAGACGCGATTGTGCCAGAAAGTGTAGATGGGAAGCAGACCAGCACCTGACACAGCTTGCCAGTTTTCCCAGCCTTCGATCTGCCAACGGACCGTTCGCCCAATAATTTTGATCAGCACGAAGAAAACCACATCCGCGGCCCGAATCAAAAACCGTTGCTTGTTTGAGTAGGACGATAAGTCAGCAAACTGGTAGGCCCGGCCGCGTCCTTCGTTTTCATCCTTCATCCCTTTAATAGATCTCCTCTTCACCGGCAGGCCGCGTCTTCCAGCGCTTGTGAATCCACAACCACTGTTCAGGATAGCGCCGGACAAGACGCTCAATCGCAGCAGCGAAACGCGCAGTATTAATTTCGAGGTCTTTGTGTTTGTCGCCGGTGCGCACTAGTTCCACCGGCGGATCGCCGTGAAAAAAGTAGCGCTGCTTTTCTGCGTTCCAAACAGCGACTGTGGGTATCACTACCGCGTCGGTTTTCAAAGCCAGCGTGGCGATGCCCGCAGTGGTGCAGGCCAGGCGTCCAAAGAAGGGAACGAAAACTCCCTCATGTGGATGGCTATTCAAATCCGACAGAATCCCCAGCGTGCCGCCAGCGCGCAGCACTCGAATCGCTTCGCGAGCCGCATTCTTCTTGTCGATGGCGCGGTTGCCGAACCTGGTCCGGAATCGTTCAATCAGATCTTCGACGCGCTGGTTGTCCAATGGCCTCATCAGGAAGCTAATGGGATATTCGAGCGCCGACCAACCGAAGCTCAACAACTCCCAGGCACCAAGGTGTCCCGTCAGAAAGATGACACCGCGCCGATCCTGCTCGGCCGCACGCAAATGCGCCAGACCGACCTGATCATATTCAATCATCCCGCGCAAGCTCTCGGGGGTAGCACGGGGAAATTGGCTGAATTCTCCGAGCATGCGCCCGAGGCTATCAAAGCAGCCTCGCAATAAGCGCTGCCGTTTTAGTTCGCTCATTTCGGGGAAAGCTATCGCCAAATTAATCTCACCCGTGCGCCGCAGCTTTCCAGCCAGGTGGAAGGCTATTCGCCCCATGGCACGCCCCAGTGAGACGGCGGCCCCGCGCGGCAATATACCCAGCCCCCCCAGGATCGAACGGGTCAGGCCATATTCGAGTTTTGTTTGTAGTTTTCCAGGTTTGCCCATGGTCGATCGAAGAGGCGTAGTGTAGCGCAAAGCCAGCCACGCGACCTATCCGCTGATTACAACGCATCCAGGAAAGAAGGGAGTTGCGAGGCAGTTGGCGCTACTATTAACAGTCCATTTCGCTTTGCTAATCGCCCTAATCTGCGTAATCTGTGGATAGCTTAGCTCTGGACGCCGGATCGCGGACTCTCTATTATCTGAAACGCCGCGCTGCGAAATATCGTACATTGGAGTCGGAAGGCGCTTGACGCTCTTCTTTCCCTCCCCAAATTTGGATCGAATGGAGACAGATGGATAAACGCCGGATCCTCGTCGTCGATAATAACGATGGGCTGCGAGCCACGCTCGCGGAAGTCCTGGGCGGCCTGGGTCATGATGTAGTAGCTACCGGCGATCGCGACGAAGCTCTGGGCCGCGACGACATCGATCAGTTTGATGTAATTATTAGCGACCTGACCGAAGAAGCTGATTCCTCAACCGCCATCGGCGATACGCATCGCAGGCGTCTTCTGACTCCCATCACATCCAGCAACGGCATTCAGCCAATTGAAATCATCAAAGCCTTCAAGGTAGGAGCGGCAAACTATTTCGGGGCGGTCTATGATAATGACGAACTGCGTCAGATCATTGAACAGACGCTTTCTTACAAACTGAAATGCGTTGACGATCCAACTCTGCTGTCCCAGGTGCATGAGATGATCGAGTTCGAACTCCCCAGCGATCTCTCATTGATGAATTGCGTCCTGCAATACCTCCTGGAACGGGTTTCAAAACTCGGCATTATCACCCCGGAGCGCTCAAACCTTTTCATCGCTCTCGATGAAGCGTTCGTCAATGCGGTCAAGCACGGCAACAAGAACGATCCCGCCAAGTTGTTACGGGTCACCGCGGAACTGACTCCCCGCGAGGCTTGTTTCACGGTTGAAGATGAGGGTGAGGGATTTAATGTGCAGGAGATTCCGGATCCGTGCGATCCCACCAACCTCTTTAGGACCTCAGGACGCGGCGTGCTGCTGATCTACAACATCATGGATGAAGTTGAGTACAATGCGCAGGGCAATCGAGTGAAGATGGTAAAACGTCCTGAAGAATCGCTCCCGGCAAAACCAGTTGAAGCACCCACCACAGACGATACGGAGCTTCGGCGCGATTAGCGCCGACGAACAGATCCCGAAAAATTTTTGGGCGTCCTGGCGTTGGTGGTTACCGCCCGCCCTCGTTTCTCTAATTCTCATTCTTAAATTTGTTGATCCCTTTATCGGGGATTGGGATGGACTGGATTACACCATCCTTTCGCTGCGAGGATCACCATCGTCGATGGCCCTGGGACGCGGCCTCTTCACCTACTACAATCATGCGCTGTATGTGTTCGCCCATGCGGTTTTCAATATTCCGCCGCGCGAGGCTTATTTGCTTTTCAAATATGCAGTGGTCGCTCAGGGACCGCTGGCAGTGATCGCCTGCTGGATATTGGCTCGAGATCTTTCGCGTTCGGTGCAAACGGCGACGATTGCCGCCCTGTTGCTGACTTTCTCTCCGGTCTTCATCATTTACTCAGGCCAGGTAATGACTGACGTACCGGCGCTGTTGTTTCTTTCCACGGCGCTGGTAATTCACTTGCGCGGGATCAAAAAAAGGAGCCTTAGTCTGTTGTTGCTGGGTGCGGCGCTCCTGGGCGCGGGCGTCAACCTGCGCGAGACGATCGCATTTTATAGTCCCTGGCTCCTGCTGGCTCCGTTTGTCTGTGGCTGGCGCTGGGGACGCAAAGAGATTGCTTACATACTTCTCTCCGGCGTGATCTTCTTACTGTTTGCCCTCGGCGGTTTTGCCTACTGGATCAGCGATCCGGAATATCAGCGAGCCTGGCACGGCTGGCGCGAATCGATGCGGAGCGAGTCCGCTTTGCATCCGGTGAGTATTCAGAACCTGCCACCTTTTTTTCTTTATGTCTTCGTCACGTCGCCACTGGTCATCATCACTGTGGTGTTTGCGTTCATTAAGGAATGGCGCGAGCGGCGCTGGTCTGCGCTGCTGCTGCTGGCCGGCGTAGGTGTATTGGCGGATTTGTTGCTGCTGCTCAATTACAGTACCGTGATCGTCTGGCGTTACCCTTTGGCGGCGCTACCCGCACTTGCGCCCTTGAGCGCTGATTATCTGGTGCGTACTCTGTCGGTGCGCTTGCGCAGCGTGCGCGTGGCGTTGGCCGTGAGTATTACCGCGATTGTTTTGCTGGTGGTCTTGTTTGGCATTTACATCCGGCCCATCAGCCGCCAGTTTGTCGAGTGGCGTGCGTTGTCGAAAAACTACGATCAGCAGCTGGCGTTGCTACCGCAGGATGCTGTAGTGATCGCCGGCCAGCAAACAGTGGCGGTCACGTACTGGCGCGGCATCGGAGAAGGCAACTGGGTCGCAATCGGTACCGGTGGTGGTTGGCCGGGAGCGCAGCTCGTGCCGCTGATTGAAAATTATCTCAAGGAGGGACGGCGGGTCTTTCTGGATAGCGATCCCAACTGGTGGTTTGTCTGTGGCTGGCAGCGGGACGAGATCCCTGAAATCGTAAAACTGGAACCACAGTTTCGCTTTCGACGAATTTCGAATTTCATTTACGAGTTGCGCCCGCAAGACGACCTCAGCGCAACTGATAATCCGAAGCTTGAGCGCCTACTGCCCGAGAACCGTCCTCAGGACATGGGGAAGTGTCCGCTGGGTCGCAGGTAAGGATCTCCGGTCATTCAGCGGGACCGGACTCCTTCTCTATACGAAAGCTGTGCGAATTGCGATCATCAATGCCATACGAACTCTTCCTGGCTTTTCGATATCTTCGCTCGCGGCGTCGCAGGAGGATGGCACGTATTACGGCGCTGCTGGCAATGATTGGCATTGCTTTCGGCGTCGGCTCGTTAATCGTCTCGCTGGCCCTGGCTAATGGCTTTCGCGATGAAATGCGCGACAAGATTCTGCGTGGCACTGCGCATCTCACGGTAATGCGCACCGATGGGCAGCCCTTAGCTGACTATCGCAAAGTTATTGAGCGGCTACGCTCTCTTCCGGAGATCACGGCTGCAACGCCGACCACTTACGAGGGCGCGGTCGTCAGTGGTCCAAACGGCTCGGCCTATGCCGTACTTCGCGGTCTGGATCGAGATGCGACCCAGGCGCGGCAGGAACTGCAGCGCACGCTGATTACGGGTTCGATCGCTACGCTATTTGAAGCCGCCGTGACTGAAAACAACGAGACCCGGCTTCCTGAAGTAATCATTGGGGCGGAACTGGCAAAGCGTACCGGTTTGCAGCTGAATGATGTCGGCGAAATAATCCCGGCCAGCGCCAGCCTGGCGCGCAAGGCCCCTATTTACAGACACGTTCGCGTGGCCGGAACCTTTCGCACGGGATTGTTTGAGTACGACGCCACCTGGATCTATCTCTCATTTGAGCGGGCCGCGATCTTCTCAGGTCCGGATCGTCCGGCGTCGCTCATCAGCGTCACTGTCCGCGAGCCTGACAACGTCAAAAAAAGTGTAGCCCGGGTGCATGCGGCGCTGGGTGATGAGTACACCACCGTAGATTGGCAGCAAGCCAACCATCAACTTTTCACGGCGCTCGCACTCGAGCGGCGCGTGGGGATGATAGTTATTGCGCTGATAATTTTCATTGCGGCCCTGAACATCACTACGTCATTGATTTTGGTTGTGGTTGAGAGGCGCACGGACATCGCCGTTCTCAGGACGTTGGGCGCAACCTCTAAAAGCATCGTTGCCGTTTTCATGATCGAGGGCGCGGTTATCGGAGTGATGGGCGCCCTAATCGGAGTGTTGTTGGGCCAGGCGGCCTGTGTCATAGGTAATCACTACAAGCTGGTCCAACTGCCGGCGGACGTTTATTCGATTGCGAGTGTGCCGTTCAATTCGCAATGGCGCGACGTCATGCTCGCGGCCGCGGTCGCTTTTATCCTTAGTCTGTTGGCAACTGTCTACCCCGCACAAGCGGCGGCGCGGGTGGCCGCGGTCGAGGCGCTCCGTGAAAGAAACTAGAAACGAAATGATTGGTGACGGTCAGTCCTCATCCGCCGGCAAACTGTCCGTGACCAATTTGTGCAAGTCTTTTCAGTCTCCAGCAAATCAGATCATTGAAGTTCTTCGCGACGTATCCTTCTCGGTCGCCGCCGGCGAAACCGTGGCCATCATGGGCGCTTCTGGAGCCGGCAAGTCAACCTTATTGAATTTGCTGGGAGGTCTGGAAGTGCCGGACGGCGGCGCGATCCATTTCAACGAGCTCGACGTCGCCCGTCAGAGCCGGACGCTAAATTGTCTCAGCTTCATTTTTCAGTTCCACTATCTACTGGCTGATTTGACGGCCCTCGAAAACGTTGCATTGCCGTTGTTGATGCGGCGTACTTCCCTACGAGAAAGCAAAAATAAAGCCCGCGAGGTATTGCAGGCTATGGGCTTGGGCGACCAACTGCAGCATCAAATTGGTTATCTCTCAGGAGGCGAGCAGCAGAGAGTAGCGGTCGCACGTGCGCTGATAACCAGCCCCACGCTGGTGCTGGCGGATGAACCAACCGGGAACCTGGATGCTTCAATGGCTGAGGACCTTGGGGCCGTTTTGGTGGATTATTCTCGTCAACATGGGGCCATTGTCGTGCTCGCTACCCATAGCGAATCACTGGCCAGACTCTGTGATCGGGTCCTGCTTCTGCAAAAACGCAGAATCGTTGAGAACAACACTCGATCTGTAAGCCACTCCTGAAATTTCCCTTGTGTTGAGCCTTTTATAACCAGGTACAAGAAACTATAGGCTTTGCCTTTTGCGCAAACGGGTTATAATGCGGGCGGCTGCCGGCAATGAGTGGACTTCGTCCGGCATGGTAATCATAAGCGGTCTTCAAAAAGCGGATTAATAAATGTTCGAACGCTATACTGAAAAGGCGCGCCGGGTTATCTTCTTTGCGCGTTATGAAGCATCACAGTTCGGCGCCCACGCGATCGAGCCGGAGCATCTGCTGCTTGGCCTGATGCGCGAAGACAAGACGCTCACTGGCCGATTTTTCCCACGAGCGCAACTCTCAATCGAATCAATTCGCAAAGAGATTGAAGGCCGGACGCTGCTGCGGGAAAAGATATCTACCTCCGTCGAACTGCCGCTGGCACCTGAAACCAAACGCGTACTGGCCTTCGCTCACGAAGAAAGCGACCGGCTGCAGCATCGTCATATCGGTACTGAACACCTGTTGCTGGGGTTGCTCCGTGAAGAGCGCTCGATGGCTGCGGAGATCCTTTACGAACGCGGCTTGCGCCTCAATGCTGTCCGCGACGAAATAGCGCGCCAGTCGGGTCACGAAACCCGCAGCACTCAAAAGAAAGACACGCCGCACCTGGCCGAGTTTTCGCGCGATCTTACTGAGGACGCGGCGAATGACAAACTCGATCCCTTGATTGGACGCGAACCGGAAATTGAACGCCTGGTACAGATTCTTTGTCGCCGCACCAAAAACAACCCGGTCCTGATCGGCGAGCCCGGTGTTGGCAAGACCGCAATTGTTGAGGGGCTGGCGCAGCGCATCATCTCCGGAGACGTGCCCTCGTTCCTTGAGAACAAACGAATCCTTTCACTTGATTTGTCACTCATCGTAGCGGGCACGAAATATCGCGGCCAGTTTGAAGAACGTCTCAAACAGATCATGCGCGAGCTGATCGAAAATCCTCAGTTCATTGTTTTCATTGATGAGTTGCACACGCTCGTTGGCGCGGGCTCAGCCGAGGGCTCACTGGACGCGGCCAATATTTTGAAGCCCGCACTCTCGCGCGGCGAGATTCAATGCATCGGCGCCACTACCCCGGCCGAGTTTCGCAAGTCGATCGAGAAGGATCGCTCGCTGGAAAGACGCTTTCAGGCAGTAAAAGTGCCACCGCCGTCTGAAGCTGAAGCTGTTGAAATTCTCGACGGAGTGCGCGAGCGGTATGAAAGTTTTCATCAGGTGCACTACACGGACGACGCATTGTCAGCTGCCGTTTACCAGTCGCATCGTTATATTCCGGATCGTTTTCTTCCCGACAAGGCCATCGATGTAATTGACGAGGCAGGCGCCCGCGTAAAGCTGCGAGTACGCCGCGAGCAGGGCAACCTGGAAGATTGGGATTCGCAGTTGAGCGATTGGTCCCGTTCACCCTTTGACGAAAATGGAGTCCGCAAACACGACGACGCGATTGTGTCGGCCGAGGTCACCAGAGATGACGTCGAAGAAGTGATTGCGCGCTGGACTGGTATTCCGGTTACATCACTCAAGGAAGAAGAACAGCGCAAGCTTTTGCGAATCGAAGCTGAATTACACGCGCGCGTTGTTTCCCAGCGACCGGCTATATCAGCTCTGGCTCGCGCCATCCGGCGCTCCCGGGCCGGCCTCAAGAGTCCATTGCGGCCAGTCGGTTCGTTTCTCTTTTTGGGACCAACCGGGGTTGGTAAAACCGAAGTCGCCCGATCCTTGGCCCAATTTCTTTTTGGCAGTGAACGATCGCTGATCCGTTTCGATATGTCAGAGTTCATGGAAAAACATTCCGTGTCAAAGCTGATTGGTTCACCTCCCGGATATGTCGGACACGAAGAAGGCGGTCAATTAACTGAGCGTATTAAGCGCGCGCCTTATTCCGTCCTGCTCTTTGACGAAATTGAAAAGGCACACCCCGACATTTTTAATATTCTGTTACAGGTGTTTGAGGACGGCATACTGACCGATGCCCTGGGCAACACGATCGATTTCAAGAACACTATCATCACCATGACGTCAAATATCGGGGCCCGCTTTATTCAAAAGAAGGGCACGATGGGGTTCCAGGGATCCACCGATGTGACGCGCACCAAGATGGAAGAGATGGTGATGTCCGCCGTTCGCCAGACATTCAATCCCGAGTTCATCAACCGGCTTGATGAAATTATTATCTTCGACGAACTCGGCGATGAAGACCTGCTCGAAGTCGTGCAACTGCAGATCGATCAGATTAACAAGACGATGGCGCGTCATAACCTCGAGGTGCGCCTGTCCGAAGATGCCAAGCGTTGGATCGTGGCCAAGACCTGCGCCGATCGCTCCTACGGAGCCCGTCCATTACGGCGTGCTTTGCAAAAGTACGTGGAGGATCCCCTCTCCGAGGCACTAATTCAGGGACAATTAGCAGGAGCTTCTGTAATTGACGTATTTGTTGACGGTGATGAATTGAACTATCGGCATGCCGGCGTTGGAACCGTGGCCGATGAACTATTGATTCATTAGTAGACTCAGCGCACTATTTAGCACCCAAAAGGTAAGAGGAAGGCGAGCGGCGCCCTGGGCACCCACCGCTTATTCCTTTTGCCTTTTTACTTTTGCCCAGCCGGTTCGGTATAATGCGCCACTTTGTAGGACTTGAGCTGGCAACGGCGTTGGGGTGCGATGAATCCTAGTGGTTCCGCGGTTATTGGCTGGTTCGTCGTTTAATCGTTGTTCAGTTTTTGCCTTTATTCAAATATTTCAAGCAAGTATTCAAATATTTCAAGCAAGAAAAATTATCACCCTATACGCTCCCCAAAGCTTCCGACATGTCCGGCGAGAATTTCTGAGGGAACAGGCACTTATGCACTCTTATCGCGGTTTCTTGCTCATCCTACTGAGCACCTTCATTGGGGTTACCACATTTTTCGCCGCGCCTGCAGGTATCCACGGTCAGCAAGCAACCCCGCGCACAGTTGAAGATGTCCAGATTATCGGAAATCGCAGACTGCGCCGCGAGGACATTCTTTATTATGTGCAGACGCGTCCGGGCGACCCGTTTAGCGAGGAACAGATTCAGCGCGATCTGCAGACCCTGTTGACCCTGACCTTTTTCGACAAGAGCCAGTCTCGCGTCTATACCGAAGAAGGTCCGCGGGGCGGCGTAGTTGTGATATTTGAAGTCAAGGAACTTCCGATCATTCGCGATCTGCAATTCGAAGGCCTGCATAGTGTCGCCGAGTCCGACATCCTGAAGAAATTTCGTGAACGCCGCGTCGGTATTTCGAAAGAGAGCATCTACGATCCGGTCAAAGCTCGCGCCGCCATTCGCGTAATCAAGGAGCTCCTGGCAGAAAACGGACATCCCAACGCAACCGTCGAACAGCGCCGGGAGGACATTTCACAAACCTCTATCGGTCTCACCTTTATTGTCAAAGAAGGTGAACGCGTTCGGGTGATGGATATCGAATTCGAAGGCAACCAGATTTTCAGCGACAAAAAACTTCGCACTCAAATGAAACTGGTGCAGGAAGCAGGGCTGATTAGCCGCTTTCAGAGCAAGGACATCCTGCATCGCGAGAAGCTCGATTTCGATTTGCGCAAAGTCGATAACTACATGCGCTCGAAGGGCTATCTCCAGGCGCGTCACGGCGAGCCGCGGGTGGAAGGCATCGGCAAGCGACGCACCGGCTTCCCGATTTTGCCTTTGCCGTTTCTCTCTTCAGTTGACGAGGGCCTGCGCATCACGGTGCCAATCTCCGAAGGACGATTGTTTCGGCTTGGCGACTTAAAGATCGAAGGCAACTCGATCTTTTCCGAAGCCCAGATTCGCTCCGTGATTGGGTTGAGTAAGGGCGATGTTGCTAACGGCGAGAAGATAGGCAAGGCGCTCTATGAGAATTTGAAGAAGTTCTACGGGGCCCAGGGCTTCATTGAATATACCGCTGAACTTATTCCTACCTTCAAGGATAATCCGCAGAACCCCAACGAAGGTGTGGCGGACTTTGTGGTGACGATTGACGAAGGCAAGCAGTTCTCACTCAGCCGCCTGGAGTTTATCGGCAATACATTTACCCGCGACAACGTGCTGCGGCGCGAAGTGCTCCTCAATGAAGGTGATACCTACGATCAGAATCGCTGGGAATATTCAATCATCAAATTGAACCAGCTGGGTTACTTCGATCCCATCGATAAAGATAAAGACGCGGACTTCAAGACTGACGAAGAGCAGGCTACGGTCTCAATTAACCTGAAAGTCGCCGAGAAGGGCCGGCAGCAGATTTCATTCAACGGCGGGATCTCGGGTATTGGCGGTTCCTTCTTTGGGCTCGACTACTCGACCAACAACCTGTTCGGACGTGGCGAGATACTTGCGCTGCAGTTGGCAGCCGGCAATCGGCAGAAATCCTTTCAGTTCTCGTTCACCGAGCCTTATATCAAGAATCGTCCCATCACCGCTGGGTTTTCAATCTTTGCATTCCAGCAGCAATTCTTTGGCGAGGGCACTCTGCTCTCTCAGAACATCGACGCTATCACGGGCATTACCGGAAACGCGCTGGATTCCTTCAACGTCAGCCAGGAAAATCTTTTCACCAGGACTTCTTATGGCGCTTCATTGTTTTTGAGCGCGCCGCTTTCGGAGTTCTATCGCAAACGACGCTTTACGCAATTTTCACGCATTGGACTGTCGTACCAGATTTCACAGACGTCGGTTAAGGATCCCAAGGTGAATTCCTCAGGGAACCAGACCAATTTCATTCCGGTCATCTACAGTCAGCCAAATATTATTACCAGCCGCATCACTGGAACTTTTACCTACGACACCAGAAACGGCAGTATCGACCCAACGCAGGGCCGCGAAGTTTCAGCCTCGATGGCTGTTGCCGGACTGGCGGGAGACGTGCGCAGTTATGCACCGACGCTGTCCTATTCGCAATTCTTTGCGATGCGCAGGAAGAAATCGGACCACCCGGAAGTGTTTGGGTTCCGCATCATAGCCGGCACCGTGGGCAGTTTTGCCACTTCAAGCAAGATCAAGAATTCGAACTCGTTGGCCTTCGTCGACGGTATTCCAATCTTCGAACGCTTTTTCCTCGGTGATGAATTCACCATCCGTGGTTACAACGTTCGTTCGATTAGTCCGGTCACTCCGCTCGACACGTTTGTCACCTCGAGGAATGTGGTGATTGCCACCAACCCCATTGGCACTCCTACTGCGGTGGCGGGAGTGCCATCGAACCTCGCCAACATCGGTGTCTTTACGGGGGTTGGCGGTGGGAATTCTGTGCAGTTGCCGCGGTCGTTCACTTCCATCGGCGGTGATACACAGATCCTTGGCAATTTTGAATATCGCATTCCTATCCTGGGCGACAAGTTTGGCGCTGCCCTGTTTACCGACATCGGTACTGCCTTCAACATGCGCTCAAAGAACGATCAGTTCTTCAACAGTAATTTTCTGGATGACTATCCTTTCCTGTCGACCGTAGGCGCGATTCGTTGCGCGCGTATTCCTTCAGTGGGCGCTGCTATAACGAGCCTGACGACGTTGGCCGCCTGTAATGCAAACTCGCAGTTGGCATTAGTTGCGGGCAATAGCGGTATTCCCGGACTGGTAATGCGTGACAACCGTCTGGTCTCGACCGGTGAATTGCAGAACGCCATCAATCTCGGCGTCGTCGATCCTTTTACCCAGCTGCCATTCGGGTTCCAGCAAGTCTTTCTGCGCGGCCAGGCCCAAACAAACACGGCGGTCCGCCTTTCGCAATCTCTCTTCTCCAACTTTACGGATTATCGGGCCAGTCTGGGCGCTGAGTTGCGAATTCAGGTGCCCGTTATCAACGTGCCATTTCGGCTAATCTTTGCGTATAATCCGAACGCTCGGAAAGACCAGATAATCGACGGATTTCCGTTCTTCTTCAACGAGAAAAAGAGGGTTATTCGCTTTAGTATCGGTCGCACCTTTTAATCGACATGGCCAACTTTCAGGGCGCAAGTCACAACTAAGTGTCGCGCTACCACCTTTCTTTTGTTGAGGAGCCAGGCAAGAAGTTATGAAGATAGTTCGTTTGCTCGCCGCCGCTTTCATTTTGGCTGTCGCCGTTGGCCCTGCCCTGGCACAGACTCGGCCGGCTACTCCGCAACCGACGCCTGCGGCTGGTGCCAGCGTGCCCGATACGAAAATTGCCCTGATCTATTCGGAGGCTTTTCTTGATCCCAAAACGGGTATCGCCCGCTTCAATGTTCTGTTGAATAATTTGAACCGCGAATTTCAGGTGCGGCAGACCGAGATCACTCAGCTGACGCAAAAGGCCCAGCAGCTCAATGACGACATTGAGAAAACACGCTCGGTTGCCGATCCTAAAACGTTGCAGCAGAAGGTGGATCAACTGGAGCAATGGAAGAAAGACTTGCAGCGTAAAGGCGAAGACGCTCAGGCCGCTTATAATAAACGACGTACCGAGCTGTTTGAGCCGCTTCAGGATGAAATCGGTAAGGCGTTGGAAGTTTATGCCAAGGCGCACAACATCAATGTAATCATCGATGGCAGTCAGGTGCCGGTGGTCTATGCGGCCGACAGCATCGATATCACGCGAGCTTTCATCAATGATTTCAACAGCAAGAACCCGGCAACCGCAGCCGCGTCCAATCCCTAAAGTCAGATCAGTATTTCGGTAAGGAGCATTATCAGTTATGAGATTAAATCGTCTACTTGCAGCTTTCGTTTTTCTCGCCGCCGTGGCCAGCGTACCAGTGCTGGCTCAAACTCGACCGGCAGGCACGCAACCCAGGCCTGCCGCTACCCAACCGGCGCCGGCTGCGACCCAAACCAGTGCTGCAGTGCCGGACACTAAAATTGCTTTGATCTATTCGGAAGCATTTCTGGATTCAAAGGCGGGTATTTCCCGGTTCAACGCCTTGATGGGTTCGCTCAATAAAGAATTCCAACCCAGGACGGTCGAATTGCAGCAGATCGAGCAGAAAATGACCCAGCTGACAGATGAGATTAATAAAGCTCAGGCTGCCGCTTCTGTGGTCGATCCAAAATCGCTACAGGTGAAGGCCGATCAGCTTGATCAACTGAAGAAGGATTATCAGCGCAAGGGCGAAGATGCCCAGACTGCCTTCAACCGACGCCGCGGCGAGATCTTCCAGCCCCTGCAGGATGAGATCGGTAAAGCGTTGGAAGTTTATGCCAAGGCCCACAACATCAATGTAATCATCGATGGCAGCCAGGTCCCAGTGGTTTACGCGGCCGACGCCATCGACATCACGCGCGCGTTTGTCAGCGACTTCAACAGTAAGAACCCGGCGACCGCGTCAGTTGCTGCTCCGAAGTAGTTTCTGCTCGTGGCTCATGACAGTCCGCGACGCGGAGAGGCGGGAATTGACCGCATCTCCGCGTCGCTTTATTCTTGCACCATGGAAACAGTTCTCGACTCCCAGGCTATTCAACAGCTCTTACCTCATCGCTATCCGTTCCTGCTCGTCGACCGGATCATTGAGCTGGTACCGCGCGTACGGATAGTCGGTATCAAACAGGTAACGATTAACGAACCGTTTTTCCAGGGCCACTTTCCCGGCTCGCCGGTAATGCCCGGAGTTCTGGTCGTCGAGGCGCTGGCCCAGGTGGGCGCTGTTCTGGCTTTGCGCGAAATCGAAGATCGCGATCATAAGCTGGTGTTCTTTACGGGCATCAAGGAGGCGCGTTTTCGCCGGCCGGTCGTGCCGGGAGACACGCTTATTCTGGAAGTCACGGCCATGCGGATTGGCTCGCGCGTGCAGCGCATGCATGGTGAGGCCCGGGTTGAGGGTCACCTGGCTGCCGATGCGGACATTATGAGCATCGTCGCCGATCGAGACACGACTCGCTGATTTTTCCTGGTCGTCGAGCCTTGACCGGGCGCTTAACTGACCCTTGGAGTCGCATCCTAATCTCGCCTAATGCCTACTGCCACTAACGCCGAACTGTCCAGCACTGTTCATCCTGCTGCTATCGTTAATCCGCAAGCTCGCCTCGGCAACCAGTGCTACGTCGGACCCTATTCAACCGTCGGCCCTGAAGTGCAACTGGGGGATCGAGTGCGGCTCGAATCGCATTGTGTGATTGATGGGCGCACTTCGATTGGTGATGACACGCAGGTATTTCCTTTTGTCTCAATCGGGTTGCCCTCACAGGATCTGAAGTACACAGGAGAGAATTCCGAAACACGGATCGGCAAGCGAAACCGCATTCGCGAGTTTGTGACAATTCATCGCGGCACTGCCGGCGGAGGCATGCTGACACAGACAGGTGACGACTGTTTGATCATGGCCCAGGCCCACATCGCCCATGACTGCATCGTCGGGAATGGAGTGATCATGGCCAATGGCGCCACGCTGGCAGGACATGTCCTGATTGATGACCTGGCCAATATCGGAGCGTATTCAGGCGTACATCAATTCTGCCGCGTAGGCCGCGAAGCCTATGTCGGTGGTTACTCAGTAGTGGTCAAGGATGCTTTGCCCTACGCCCTTTCAGTAGGTAATCACGCCACCTGTTATGGCCTGAATAAAGTCGGCTTGAAACGTCGCGGCTACACCCAGGCGGAAATAGACGTCCTCCATCATGCGTTTCATTTGTTATTGTCCGCCAAGCTCAATACCACGCAGGCTCTCGCACGGATTCGCGAGGAGATTACAGGTTCGCCTCATGTCGATGAATTACTTCGCTTCATCGAATCTTCCGAACGCGGCGTCATCAAGTAATCAGGGTGTGGGAATATGAAGTATGGACTAATCGCCGGCAACGGACGCTTTCCTTTTCTGGTACTGGAAGGCGCGCGCAAAGCCGGAGCGTCCATCTCGGTTGCCGCCCTGCGCGAAGAGACCGATCCGGAAATCGAACGGCTTGCAGAAGTTGTTCAGTGGCTGGGCATCGGCCAACTGGGCAAGCTGATCCGCTTTTTCAAGAACGAAGGCGTCGAGCGCGTCATGATGGCGGGCCAGGTCAAGCATGTGCAGATCTTCAGCGGGGCCATTCCCGATGCGCGCATGCTGAAGTTGTTGCTGAAACTGCCGCGCCGCAACACTGACGCGCTGATCAGTGGGATCGCTGACGAGTTGTTAAGTGAAGGCATCGAGCTAATCGACTCTACTCATTTTCTGAAGGACCATCTGCCTGAGCCCGGAGTTTTGACCAAGCGCTCACCCGACAGTCGCGAAAACGGAAACATCGAGTACGGACTGGAGATCGCTCGTGAGATCGCGCGCCTGGATCTGGGCCAGACAATTGTCATCCGGGCGAAAGCCTGCGTAGCAATCGAGGCGATGGAGGGTACGGATGAAACAATTCGCCGGGCCGGCCTGTTGGCTAAGGGACGATTGACTGTGGTGAAGGTCGCGAAACCTTCGCAGGACATGCGCTTCGATGTACCGGTGGTCGGTGTTCCCACCGTCGAAGCGATGGTGGCTGCCGGAGCCACCTGCCTCTCAATCACTGCCGGCAAGACAATTCTGTTTGATCGCGAGGAAATGGTGAGACTCGCGGACAAGAACAAGATCGCGATTGTGGCGACAGCGTAAGTATCTACTCCGAGGTCGCTTGCGCAGCCTTGGGATCGAAAGGCGAGGAGAGGAACTTTTTCGCTGCCGCTTGAGCGTTATCGTAATCGATACCCGATTGCACTGCCTGCTTGTATTCGAACACCGCCTTCTCACGATTGCCCTGCGCATCATAAGCGTTGCCGCGTTTGATGTGGGCCCACACCTCTATCCACGAAGGCTTCAGGGTCCCATTGAGCGCCGCATTGAAGTTGTCCAGCGACTGGTTCCAATTGCGTTGCTCAAAGAAAAGTAGACCCAGGTTGTAGTAGACCCAGGAATTTGAACGATCGAGTTTCAGTGCCGCTTCCAGTTGCTGCTGCGCTTCGGAGTAATTTCCTTCCTTCATCTGTTCAATGCCGCGCCGGGCAATCACAGAGACACGCAGTTCATCCGACATCCTCAGGATCTTGTCGTTAGGATCCACGATTACTTCGATGGGTGGCCCGGAAGATTCGAAATCGAAATCCTCACTCCGGCTGTCGAGGCGAACTGTCTGAGTTTGTGTATCGCCTTCCGTTCGCAGCATCAACTCAACCGGCAGGTGCAGCGATTCAAAATTCTGTTTGACGGTACCGCGCGTGCGGAACTTGCCGGACCGCGTGCGAATGATTTGATAATCAACAGTGAACTCCGGCACGCCTGTGCCCTCGACCCACTGTGCGAAAAAGTAACGCATGTTTCGTCCGCTGAGCTGTGTCGTCAGACGCTCGAAGTCGTCAATTGAAGCGTTCTTGTCGCGAAATTTGTCCACGTAAGCGCGCAGCAGAGCATCGAATTTTTCACGGCCCATTGTTTCACGCAACATGCGAAACACCATCGAGCCCTTAAAGAACACGATTGATTGGTAAGCCGCCGATTGGTCGTCCAGCACTGCAGGCGCCCTGCCGATCGAAGCGGTTTGCTCAAAGGTCAGGGCCCGTTCCTGCTCCTGTCGTTGTACGGCATCGAGCGCGCCCGCGGTCAGAATCGACTCAAGATAGCTGTAAGCGCTCCATTCCGCCAGACCCTGGGAAAGCCAGGCATCGTCGAATGATTTCAAGCCGACCGTTTGCCCCCACCATTGGTACGCGACTTCACGCTGCAACTTCTCCTCAGGGATCGGGCGCGCAGCGTCGAACAGATGTGAAGCCAGGAACACAATGCCTGAACCGGAATAGGTCTCGAGCGTATCATCGTCAGTTTGGACCACGACAAGCTTATTGCCGCTCGAGGGCGCGCCGTACTGCCGCGTGTAAAACTCGAGCACTTTACCCATCGGCTCGGCAAAGCCGTCTACTCTATTCTCGCTGCCGGGCTTGGTATTAAATTGAATCTCGTAATTGCCGAATCGCAGAGTGCGCGTAATAAATTGACCGGCGGCAAAGTTCCCCGGCAGAGTCGGCCGGCGCTGCACAAAGCGATAACGAGTCGTACCGTCCTTGGCCTGTTGTTGAGGCACTACTGGTTCATCACTGGGGCCTACGACCTGATAGCCAGTCGGCACCACCAGGGTGATGTCACTGGTGGACCGATCAGCGGCGTAGTTGTGAAACGGAAACCAGCGCGCCGCATAGAGTAAATAGGAACCTTCGGTCCCGACATAGGCCAGGCGCCTGGTTGCGAGTGGACCACCTTCGGGTGAGACTAAAGCGCCATTCCAGCGAAATCGCAAGGTTACAGTTTGATTGGCGGGAACTACCGAACCCAAATCTACACGCACGCTGGGCCCCAAAGCTCCCACTCCCACAGAGTCCTGCACAAAATTCGTTAAGGGAACGCCATCGCGCTCGATGCTGTCGATATGCAGCGATCCGTTCAACTCAAACACCACAGAGCGCGTAGCCTCGAGCGGCACCAGGGTGATGTCGGCGCCGGCGCGCAGGACGTGCTGATCCGGGATCAGCTGCGCTTCAATGTGATAGTTGGTAACGTCGAACCGGCTGGCCGGAGCAGTGGGAGCCGCTTGCTGCGCCGCAACGGTAAGCGCAAAAAACATCAGCACGGTCAACCCGAGCTTACTAATATGAATGGTCCTCGTCTTCATAGTCTCCAGCGATCTTCTTGGAACCGTTCGTGATTATACAAGCCGCTTGTCCTGTAGGCGAAATGACTCTAATCCCGGCCTCTGCGACTCAACGATCCGAAACAGCCAGGTCAAGGCGAATCCAGGGATTATCGATATACAGATTGTTGGCCCCAGGCTTTTCTTGCGGGCGTTGGATGGTTTAACGGGTTCTGCGGTTGGCTGGAACCGTCAGAGAGTTTTGCATTGCTCACTCACTGGCCTACGAAATTTCTCAGGGCTTTGGCGGCTTGACCCTTCGTGGGCGACCATCGGAAGCCGGTGTTGGGCCGGGACTGGCTGAGGGCGACGGTGTTGGGTCGGGACTGCGCGGACTCTCAGGCGCCGGAGTTGATGCTGCCGGTGTCTCAGAAGGCAATGGTGACGGTTGTGATTCGACCGGAGTTGTTGCTGTGGGAGAAGGTCGCGCTGCAGATGGTTCAGGCGTAGGGGTTGATCCCGGAGTGGGCGAAGCCTTGAGGGTATCGCTGGGTTCAGCGTTTGCGGGTTCGCCTGTCGCTGTCCCGTTCACAGATGCCGGTACGGTTGTTGGCGTCGCCGTCGCCGGCGCCGCCCGTCCGATGCGCTCGTCAAGACCCTCCAGCGAGCTGTTGATTGTTTTGTACAGTTGCTCGATCGTTCCGCGCCGCACGGAGTCCGGCAGACCAGCGTTGTAACTCTTGATGTAATAACCAAGGGCCTCTTCATTATCACCATTCTGTTGCAGGGCCGTAGCCAGATGCCAAACGGCGGTGCGCCACGAGGGCGTTCCTTCCGGAAGCACACCTACGGATCGTCGCAGGCGAATGATGGCGGCGCTCGTCTTGTCCTGATTGAACAGGGCCCAACCTGACAAGTCCTCGATCCGTCCGCGCAATATATTTCCCAGTACATTACGAGGCGCGTCGGGAATATCCGGTGTTCCACCTGCAGCGATCGCCTGGGCTCGTATGTCGTGCAGTTCCTCTGCCTGGACTGCGATAGTGGCGAAGGGAAGGGACAGGGCCGCATCAATTCCTTCGCGCGCGGCATCGGCAAACTCCCTGGCTGCCTCGAGACCGATGCCTCTTTGCAGCAAATGGGTCGCGGCGTAGAGCAGGCGAAAAGGACGCATGTCGTCGTTACCGGCTACAAACTCGCGCGCGGCTGCGACCGCACTTTCTTCGTCCGCCTTGATGGTGGGATCATTAGTCGCAGTTGCCAAAGTGAGCGCCAGCAGTCCCTTTAGCATGCGCGCGTTGTCTGCTGAATCGGCGGCGGTAGCCTGGAAGATACTGGCGCGCCGTTCCGGAGCCAACAGATCAATAAAGTTGTCTGCCTGGGAGGGGAGACGGCTGGCCAACAGCGTTTCCAACAAACCACCCTTCAGTGTAAAAGCATGTGACAGCGCTTCGCTTGCTTCGTCATAAAGACCCATGGCCGCGAGCGTATTCGCAAACTCGTAATCGAGCGTGGGGAAGCGGCCATACTGGCGCGCGAACCGGATCGATCTCTCTGCGTATTGAGGAGACTTTTGCGCAATTAGAGAGCGTGAAAGTGCAATCTGACCCCAGGTATAGCGAGGCTCGATATCGGCCGCGCGACTGGCAAGCTCGAGCGCTCGCTTATCGTGGTGAGCGGCAAACCAGTAAGCCGCACCGGCAAGCAAAGTGAGATTGCGCGGCGCATCCTTTAATGCCGCCGCCAGTTCCTTGTCGCCCTCTTCTGTTTGGCCCAGCTCGTAAAGCGAAAGAACCAGCCCGGCCCGCGCGCCTTTATCTCCCGGTTCCGCCGCCAGTTGTTCCCGGTACAGAGCCAGCGCTTCAGCGGTCTTGCCTGCAGCGCGGTTAAGATCCGCCAAGCTTCGCCGCGCGGCTGGTGTTTTAGGATCGAGTTCCAGCGCGCGTTTGTATTCGGCGGCTGCACTATCGAGGCGCAAAGAAATATGAAGTGCGAGTCCCAGGGCGTGATGAGCGGCAGCCATATTGGGAGCAAGATTTACCGCCAGTTGCGCAATGCGCGCCGCCTCTTCACCATTTTCGATCCCCAGGTAGAAACCTGAGAGTGCCAGCAGGCGCCTCGGATCAGCGCCAAATTTTGTCTCAATAGTCTGCGCAGCTTTGGCGGATTGTTCCCGCTCGCCGCGCAGATAAAGATTCATTGGCACCTGTGAGACAACGCCATTGAATAGCTGATCAGACATATCCAGGGGTGCTTCAGCGAGCGCCAGCATTAATTGTTCGATCCCGCCGTCAATGTCGCCTGCTTTCAGCTTTTCATCCCCGAGCGCCGCTCGAGAGCTGACGAGCAATTCAGTGGCGCGGGCTTTGGATTTTGATTCGGGATGCGTGTCCAGAAAGGTGCGCAACTCATTCACGCGGACTGCGAATGGATGCGTTTGCATGATCGCTACTTCTTCCGCTTCCGCCTCATCGTTGCCAGGCCCGGCTGCCTTTCTCGTTCCTAAGGTAACCGGCTTCGCGATCGCCGTGGTTTCGGTTGGCTTATCAAGTGGTGAGGCTGAACTCTCAGGGCGTGGCGTGGGCTCTGCGTTTAGAGTTGCCTTGACCGTTTCTTTAATCGGCGCACTCTCTGCGGCGGTTTGGGTGACCGTCGCGGGTGCCTGGTCCAAGTCTTCGGTGCTAAAGCCTGCTCTTCCCGCAAGGTCAGTGACGAACTGTCGAATACCTGATACCAAACCGGCGCCGACCTTTCCCGAATTCAGCGAACCACGCAGGCGCTGGCCGAGTTCGCCCAGCGAGCCTTCGGGAATTAGCTTCACAACTCCCTTGCTTGGTTGTGTCAGAGCAAGCTTGTCGTCAACAGCAACGACGAGCAACAGGCTTTTATTTGAGCTGGTCCGTAAGCCGATATCCCAGGCCCTGGCAAGTTCGAATGAATAATCGTAGATATCCCGTCCTTCAGTAGTCTTCACGGTTATGACGGTGAGATTGATTCCGCCTCGCAACTGGAGGTTAAGCAGAATATTCTCGAGCTGTTGCTTCTCAGGTTCTGATAGCGTCGCGCCAGCATCGTTGACATGCGTGTCCGGCTTCTCCTGTGCCTGCACAGACGGGACCGCCAGCGAGGAAAAGAACAGAGTGTGGGAAAGGAACAGGACGGAGATCAACTTTAGGTTCCGGCGCTTACATAAATTCATTTGATTAACTTTTTGTGACCAGAGTGACAAGTCAGGGAGAACTTGAAAACTCTGTGCCAACCCTTTCTGAGCTGAATAAAAACCTGACTAAGCGAAGTCGCATGATAACATCGCGAATGGTGAGCGACCCAATCAACCGCCAGCGATAGGGTTAGGACTCCGACGAGGTTCACCATGTCGTTTCCCTCTGACAAGCGGACTCTTGTCCGCAATTTTATCGGACAGGAGCAGTTGTGAGTGAGCTTGACGAAGCCTGGGAACTGGCCCTGACTGCAGCACAGCAAAGGGCGCGGGATGCGGGTCGCGGCGAGATTGCAGAGTATTTGCGGCTGCGTTCGTCGAATGACCTGCAGCGTCGCACCGGCATTAAGTGGCTGTTGGCTACGTTTGCCAGACTGGCCGGGGAGGCAAACCGGCTGGGTGCCGGCCTGCAAACCTCCAGTGAACTCGACCAACGCTTTTCGATCAACCATGCGACGATGGTGGGTCCCCGGCTGACGCTGACCTATGGCGTGCGTTACCTGACTATAGAAGCGGGCTGGCCACGTGTGCCGAGCGATAGTTTCGTTCGTGGTGGAGGTCTGGCGCTGGCCCGGGTCAAACACTTTGGCAAGCCAATTCACGATCAGGATTTGCAGCTGGTGCGAATTGTTGACCAACCGCCTCATTGGGAAGTCACCAGGAAGAACGGAAGCAAAGCGCGCTTCATCGAGTCTGACATTCAAAGCCACCTGACCAGACTGCTGAGTCCTGATTACAAGTGATAAGGAAAGCGTTGCGGTTACGGAAATGACATGAGCTCACCAGCCGCCCTCTACATAGTTTCGACGCCGATCGGAAACCTGGAAGACATCACCGAGCGCGCTCTGCGTGTTCTCAGGGAAGTCTCGCTGATCGCCTGTGAGGACACCCGGCACACAAGGAAGCTGCTTTCGCATTACGGCATCAACACGCCGACCATCAGCTATCACGAACACAACGAACGCGAGCGGGCTCTGGAACTCTTGAGCAAAATCCAACAGGGCTCAAGCGTCGCGATAGTTTCTGATGCCGGCACGCCGACGATTAACGATCCGGGATTTCGCATCGTGCAGTTGGCTATTCAGAATGAGGTTGCGGTAATTCCAGTGCCTGGTCCAAGTGCCCTGCTCGCAGCGCTGGTGGCTTCGGGACTTCCGACTGCTGAGTTTTTCTACGGTGGGTTTCTTCCAGCGAAAGCGAATGGGCGTCGCACCAGATTGGCAGAGTTGCGTTCCGTCCCGGCCACGCTAATCTTCTACGAAGCGCCGCACCGCATTGCCGGCGCTTTGAAAGATGCCGCGGAAATTCTGGGAGCTCGCCAGGCGGTGGTCGCGCGCGAACTAACCAAGATGTACGAAGAATTCGCACGCGGTTCGTTGCCTGAACTGGCTGAGCGGTTCAATGCCGCCGAACGAGCTCGCGGTGAAATGGTGTTGCTAATCGATCGTGCAGGCGTGGAAGCTGAAAGCGAGCAGGACAGCGACAGCAGCGTCGCCCATCTGGTCGCAACGCTGGAGGCCGAAGGATTGGATCATCGAGCCGCGCTCAAGCAGGCTGCGCGCAGTCTCGGGCTGACTCGAGACGAAGCCTACCGCCGGCTGGTGAGTGAACGCCAGGCATTGAAACAGTAAGCGCGGGCAACTCTGAGCTTGCAAGCAGCCCCCGGCTTCATAGAAGGCTTTATGCTGTCGCCGCCTCCGCTGGCTGAATCACGCTGCCGCTAATTCTCTCGCAATTGCGCCGGTAACGGTTTATCCACCTTTGGCCGAGTCGCGCGAGTGGCTACTTCCCACAACATCATGTAGACAGTGCGGGTTATCTTTTCCATTTTTTGATAATCGATCTTGTCGGCCGAGTCGCCGAGCTGATGATAGTCCTCGTGCTCTCCGTCAAAAAAGAAAATGATCGGGATACCCTTGCGGGCATAGTTGATGTGATCGCTGCGAAAAAAGTAGCGATTCGGATCGGCGGGATCATCATAGCGAAGGTCGAAGGCGAGATTTAAGAAGCCCTTGTTAACTGTTTGCGACAGCTCGCCCAGTTCAGTACTCATCATGGTCGAACCGATGACATACACACCATCAGGCCCGGTTAGGTTCCGGTTGCGAACATTGGTATCGCCTTCCTTGCGGCTGCGGCCAATCATGTCGATATTCAATTGGGCAACCACCTGCGCGAGGGGAATAGTGGGATAGTCGGTGAAATAGCGCGAGCCCCACAGTCCTTTTTCTTCACCACAGTGCCAAACAAATAACACCGAGCGTTTTGGACGCGGGGTGGTGCGGCCGAGAGCTTCCGCCATGGCCAGCAATGCAGTGGTGCCTGAACCATCGTCGTCAGCGCCGTTATAGATGGAGTCGCCGTTGACGGGAATGCCCACCCCTACGTGATCGTAATGTGCGCCCAGCGCGACGTATTCATTTTTCAGAATCGGGTCGCTGCCTTCCCACACGCCGACCACATTTTGCGTCCTGAGCTTTTCCTGTTTGACCACGATGTTCAGGTTCAGTGTCTTCTCGCTGCTGAGGGCAAACGATGCCGGCAGTTGTTCGCCGGGGTTCGCGTAAAACTGTTCGAAGAGTTGGGTCGCACTCTGGCGCTCACTTTGAAAGATCGCATTGACCAACTTTGGCGACGCAACGATTGAGGGAATGGGGAGTGTTGTCGGGCTAATGAATTTTTCGACCGTTGTCGCGCCGCGTTCCGTCAATCGTTGGCGATTGCGTTCCCAGTTAGCGAGATACTGAAAATCCGGTACGTAGATTATGCCTGCGACCCCGGCCTTGCGCGCGTTGTCCGCCGCGTTCATCCAATCCTCGCTTCCCTTGCCACGCAGATCGCTGAAACGGACACCACGCGGCGGCGCGTTGGGAGTGACAAAGACGACTGCGATCTTACCCCTGGCATCGAGGTCTTTGTAGGGATCGATATTCTTCGCTTTGACGTACCAGCCGTTGCCGGCAAACACGAGTTGCCCGCTGGCCTGGCCCGCATTGGCCGAGGGAATAAAATCTTCGCCCACCACCAGGCTTTGATTGCCAAGGGCAGCGCTGGTTTGTGCGGCATCGACGCGGTCGCGACGCAATGCGATCTGCTGCAGGTAAGTCCCTTCGTCGCCGGCAGGTTTGAATCCCCAACGCGACAGGTTCATCGCGAGAAATTTGGCCGTCGTATCCAAACCTCTTGAAGGCGTGTCTCGACCTTCCATTTCATCGGAAGCAATGAAAGTGAGGTAGTCGCGCATCTGCGCTGCTGTGATCTGGTCAGCGCCGCGTTGCGTGACAAGCGAAAGCGGCGCCGTAGTTGTTTTCCTGGATTTGCGCTGCGCGCTGGCGGTCGGCGCCGGTAAGACGAGAATGACAATCAAAAAAAAGATGACGCTGAGACGTTTCATGAATTCTCCCGTTGGAAACTTGTACTTTGAGTTATGTACTGAGGTTTGAGTTTTGAACTTTGAACTTTGAACTTTGTACTTTGCTCTTTGCTCTTTGGATGAGCGTTGCAGGGTTCTGTCGATGCACCAAGCGGGGCCAGATAGGAAGTCACAAAATACTAAGTACAAAATACCAAACCCAGTCATTACGCCTGCTGCACGGCCTGCATCAGCCGCGTCAACGACTCTTTCGCATCGCCGTACAACATTCCCGTCACGTCTTTGAAGAAAAGGGGATTCTCAAGGCCGGAAAAACCTTTGCCCTGTCCCCGCTTCAATACCACCACGGACTTCGCGTGATCGACTTCGATGATTGGCATGCCGGCGATAGGGCTGGTGGGATTGTCACGCGCATCGGGATTGACTACGTCGTTGGCACCAATCACGATTGCCACATCGGTTGCCGGAAACTCAGGGTTGATCTGTTCCAGTTCATACAACGATGAATAAGGGACGTTCGCCTCGGCGAGCAACACGTTCATATGGCCGGGCATGCGACCGGCCACCGGATGAATACCGTACTTGACAGTGACGCCGCGTTTTTCGAGCGTGTCCGCCAGACCCTTGACCGCATGCTGCGCCTGCGCCGTTGCCATGCCATAGCCCGGCACGAATACGACTTGCTTGGCATAAGCCAACTGCACCGCCACATCGTCGAGATTTACTTCGCGCATGCTGCCCTGTTGACCGGATATCTCGCCGGTGGCCGCAGTCGCAGCTCCGAAAGCCCCAAACAACACATTCGTGATCGAGCGATTCATCGCGCGGCACATCAACACCGAAAGAATGAAGCCCGAAAAGCCGTCGAGCGTGCCCGCGATGATCAAAACATTATTGGAGAGCACAAAGCCGGTAGCTGCCGAAGCCAGTCCGGCATAAGAATTCAAAAGCGACATCACGACCGGCATATCAGCGGCGCCAATGGGCATCACCAGCAGCAAGCCGAAGAGGAGCGCCAACCCGACCATCACGAAGAACAATGGCATCGAACCGGGAACTACGATCAGATAGATGAAGATGCCGATCGTGGTGAGCAGCAACATCATATTGAAAACGTTCTGACCTTTGAAGGTGAGCGGAGTACCCCGGACCATGCCCTGTAGTTTGGCAAAAGCCAGCAAACTTCCGGTGGTTGTCAGCGCCCCCAGCATTACTTCAAACCCGAGCGCGCCCATGGTGATCTTGTCGAGATGACCTCTGAGGCGGTAATACTCTGAGACGCCGACCAGCGCGGCCGCAAAAGCTCCAAACGCATGCGAGAGCGCAGTCCGTTGCGGCATCGCGGTCATTGGTACCCAGACACCCATCGCCAACCCAGCCAGTGAACCAATCACCAAACCGGTAATGATCCAGGTAAAGGTAATGATCTCGTGATGCATCAGGGTGCCGACGATGGCCATCAGCATGCCGAACTCAGCCATGTGCATCCCGCGCTTGGCGGTTTCAGGATGGCTCAGGCCTTTCAATCCCAGGATGAAGAGGACCGAGGCCAGGAGATAGCTGATTACGATGAAGTAGGTTTGCAATGTTTTGCTTTCAGGTCTTTGGTTTGCCTTCCCTGGGACCGCACGCTTCCAGCGTGCCCGCTCCCCTCACTAACTTAACAAGTAACTTGGCCCCGCCTTTGCTCTTACCTCTGTGCTCTTACCCCTTCGCCCTTTGCCGTCGGCTTGCGCTTAAACATGCGCAACATGCGATCAGTGATCACAAAGCCGCCCACTACGTTAGTCGTCGAACAGACCACCGCAATGAAGCCCAGGACTGTGCTGACCGTGTTGTAACGCGCCCCCGCCGTGACGATTGAGCCGACCAGTGAAATTCCAGAGATGGCGTTGGTTGCCGACATCAACGGGGTATGCAACAGCGGTGGCACGCGCGAGATCACCTGGTAGCCGAGGAACGCTGCGAGTACGAAAACGTATAGCGAAGAGATTAGTGTGGCCGAAGACATATGCGAATCTTCTCCTTGAATCTGACCGGGACTCAGCTTTGAATCAGCGTAGCTACGCGCTGATTGATCCATTGTCCCTCACGTGTGACACAGGACGGGCCAACCACATCGTCTTTCATATCGATGCGCAGCGCGCCTTCCTTAATTAAGGGAGTCAGGAACGCCGTGATGTTGCGCGAGTACAATTGACTGGCATGCACCGGCACGGTAGCCGGCAGATTAAGCGGCGCGAGGATCAGCACTCCATTTACTTCCACCGCCTCGTCCGGTTTGCTGAGCGCGCAGTTGCCTCCCGTAGCGCCCGCGAGATCAATGACAACCGCTCCCATCTTCATGCCCTTGACTGCTGCCTCAGTCATTAACAGCGGCGCGCGCCGGCCGGGAACCTGCGCGGTCGTGATTACCACGTCGCTGGTTTTGGCGTGTTCGGCAATCAACTGTCGGCCGCGTTCCAATGCTTCCTCAGACAACTCGACGGCATAGCCGCCGGCGTCTTCGGTCTTGAGACCGCCGAGATCAACCTCAAGAAAATTAGCGCCCAGCGAGCGGACCTGCTCACCTGCAGCTGCGCGCACATCATAAGCATTGACGACTGCGCCGAGGCGGCGCGCGGTAGCGATGGCTTGCAGCCCCGCTACTCCAGCTCCCAGCACCAGGACACGCGCCGGGGGCACAGTGCCTGCCGCGGTCATCAACATCGGAAACATGCGCGGCAATCGTTCCGCGCCGATGATCACGGCTTTGTATCCGGAGACGGTCGCCATCGAAGACAAAGCGTCCATCGATTGCGCGCGCGTGATCCGCGGTACCAACTCCATCGCGAAAGTCGTCAGCCCCTGCCTGAGCGCGGTAGTAAGTTCTGCGGGCTCATCGAGGGGGCGCAGGAAGCCAATAACTACGGCGCCACTCTTAAGATTGGTAAAGACTTCTGGGTCGGGCCGGTTGACTGTGACGAGGACGTCTGCAGTTTGGAGGAGTGCGGTGCGATCGGTAGAGATTGCGGCGCCGGCTTCGGTGTAATCGTTATCTGAGCGAGCGGCTCCGCAGCCGGCTCCGCTTTCCACTAACACCGCTGCTTTCAGAGCGACCAGTTTTTTGACAGACTCTGGCATCAGCGCTACACGCGCTTCGCCGCTTTGGGTTTCCCGCAACACCACAATGTTCACGTGCAAGTCTCCCGGGACCGCAAAGCATCCGGCGTGCTAACGCTTGTTATCCCGGTCTCTCCGTGTCGTCTGCAGAGCAGACATTTGAATTCTTTGACGGTCTTCGTGGATATTTGAAGTCCGCACAGCGGAAGTTCCGGAAATAGCCCAGCACTAGTGCTGGATTTTTCTGAGGGGTTCGAATTCAAGTCCGTAAAACGGACGTCTGAATCTGTTGTCAGTCGTCCGCTGCACGGACTATCTTCAATCTGCGTTGCTGACCCCACCGATTAATCGGCGGGCTATTGCCGGCCGTCCGCTCTCGCGGACTTCTTCGATCTCCTGATTTTTTAAAAGCAGCGAAGTATAGCATTTGAAACGCCGCGTCCTTTAAAAAATCATTCGGCTCTGCAGATATAGAGACTGGTATATGTAGGTAGCTTGCCAGTGTAATGGTTTGGAGAGGCTCGACAGTGAAGTGTCGGTGAAAGGTTCGGCGGCGCGGTAAAGGTCAAAACTTGCGAACCTTCGGCGCGCTCCTTATAATCCACAGTCTCAGTGCGGCGCATTGGTGTAGTTGGTTAACACGCTGCCCTCTCAAGGCAGAGATCACGGGTTCGAGTCCCGTATGCGCTACCAATTCTTCCACAACAGATGTTTAAGAGTACCGCCTTCAGGCGGGTATTTCGCGCTACAGGCTCGGAAGAGAGAGGAAAGCCCGTCTGGAGGACGCTACTCTAAGAGCATCGGGCGCGAGGTTAAGTTGGGCTGCGGGGTGTTTGGCCAGTGGCGGGAGTGACCGTCAGCCGCGAGCGCATGCGTTGTTGCCACTGGCTTCGGTTAATCTGCGTTTCTTCGATTTGCTCAATGGCCGTCACCAGGGCCTCGCCGCCCAGTTGGCGCATTTTCAAATAAAGCAGGGCCGGTACGATTGACATCAGGGGCACGATAAAGATATTAGCGAGACTGACAACGTGTTGAGAAACTTTTCCCACCGTCAGGCTGACGCCGGCCCCCTTCTTTGCTGAGAAGCGTCCCACGACCGCGCCCAGCAGCGCGCTGAAAACCATCGGGATCATAAACTGAAGCGCGATCACTGTGATCACCGTGCGCCACGATCGCGAACCCAACTCCCGTGCACGCTGCCGGGCCGCCTTTTTCTCCAACCCTTCCATTATCACTACCGGAGCCCAGAGGGCGTAACGCACCATCACGAAAAAGCCGGGGATAACGAACAGCATGAAGCCGATGATCATGCGCAGAGCCAGTCTGATGCTTGTATTGAGAAACGGCCGCCAGCGTCGTTTCAGCACGGCAAAGGCAGTGCGCAGCTCAACCGGACGCAAGGGCGCCACAGACAATTGGGTGACAATGATTGCCGTCATACCTGAGATGGCTGACCCGGCGAAAAAGTAGGAAACAACCTGGAGCAAGGTCACCACTGCAAAAACGCAGTAGAAGATGATCCTGGCCGCCCGGCTGCCGCCGCTAAGCGATTTTTCTGACAGGTCCATCGCCAGCAGGATCAACGTAAACAAAATCACAGGCAAGTGCGCGATCACTGACAGTCGCAGGAACTTGGGAAAATATTCGCTGTAGAGAGCGAACGCGCGCCGGTACATCGATCCCACACCCTCAGCCTGCGCTCGCATGGAACTCGCAAAAGCAAAAGCGGTCTGGGGTCTAGCCGCCGGATCTTTAGCCAGCGCGGACATTACAACCGCGGCGGCGCGTTTGGAGATTTTTGGGGCTTTTTCGCGCAGCGATTGCGGCACCGTGCGCAGATGGCCATCCATAACCGCGGCGGTATTGCCTTTGAACGGAAGCTCGCCGGTAAGCATCTGATAAGCAATAACGCCGAGACTGTACACATCAGACCGCGCATCGAGCTTGCCGCTGCGACATTGCTCAGGCGACATGTAAAGGGGCGTGCCCATGATTGCCCCCACCCGAGTCAAGCCGGCTCCCTCCACCCTGGTACCTGCCGTGACGGTATGGCCCTCGCTAGCCAGTCGCCGCGTCTCTTGTCCAAACATCAAAGTGTCGTCACCATCGACGATGGCGTGGGTAGCACGCGCGGCAGCAGCAGCAGTGTACGGTTCGTCCGAGGCAAGCACCGCGAATAGCTGCGTGTCATTACCATCATTACGCGCAGCGGCAGCGGTAATGCCGGCGTCGTTCTGCGGCTGCGGCTGACCGGCAATTGTCCCGGGAAAAATTTTTGTGACAGATTCTTCCGGCTGCAACATCGTCGCGGACGCGCCGCGCGTTTCACTTTCCGCAAAAACGAGAGTCTCTGTCTCAAGATTCGCGCTGGCCCGTTTCGACTTCACCAGAACGACCGCGGCCATGGTGGGAGGCGGCAGACGTGCGCCCTCATCCTCCGGGTGCGGTGACTCGCCAAACACACCGCCTTCGGCAAGCTTGGCAATGCCGAAATCGAGCACCTTGATCCGGTAACTGCCGAGTCGATTGGGCTCGAGCCAGATGTTGTCAGGCTTCAAGTCACGATGCACGATTCCTTGAAGATGGGCTTCGTGAACGGCGGAGCAAACCTGATCAAGAATATCGACGACCCATTCGAGCGGCAGCCGCTTTTCTTCACTGAGGACATCACCAAGCGTGCAGCCATCAAGGTACTCCATCACGAGATATGCGACCCTGCTCGTGCCAACATGGGCGAAGCCGAAATCCGTAACGTCGACAACGTTCGGGTGGCGCAGGCGGCCAGCCGCGCGCGCCTCGCGCTTGAATCGCTCAACGAATTCCTCATTACTCATGAACTGGGGCGTGATGAGTTTGAGCGCGACGTAGCGCTCGGTGCCAAGGTGCGTGGCGAGATAGACAGCTCCCATGCCGCCCTGCCCGAGCAGGCGCTCAAGCCGGTACTTTTCATCAAGCACTTGTCCTACATAATGTTCCAATTTCGACATGCGGGCGCTATCCTACCGTAACCGGGATTGCTGTGTCTGCAGCGAACTTTATAGCGCAGACTTCGAGTCTGCGTGTGCGATGAATCCACTTGACGGCGCCAATAAACAATTTCGTTACGCCCTCGAGTGTGTTGGGCTATAACGGGCAGTTTGCCAGGTTTGTTTCAAAGGAGAACGCAAGTCTCGGAGGTGGTGGCGTTCCTAATAGACGGGCGGGCGAGCCTTTCCGCAGCGTAAATTGGAACCTGGACCAGTCATCCGGCGTCCAATTAGCCAACCCAGGCAGACCAGACGTTACTTCGACCACTGATAGGACACTTATGAAAACCTTTGTCTCAATTGCGGTACTGGCCTTTCTCCTCATCTTGAACTCAACCGGCGATTCGCACGCAGGCGCTAAACCCGAAGGCGCGGTTCCACAGGGCGACTATGCGCAGCAGAGGGCCGCTGCCGAGCAGGCATATGCGCAGGGAACCTATATTCGCGCTCACGAAATTTACAGCCAGGTCAATAAGGCGACTCTGTCCGCAGCTGAAGTTCGCTGGGTCGGTTTTCGTCTGGCGGACACACTCTGGCGCGCCGAGGCTGCTACCCAAACGGCCGACAATACAAAGTTCGAACAAGCGCAGAAGCAACTCGAAGAGCTAATCCGCAGCCACGACGCGGCCGATGAACGCGATCTTGTTTGGGCCGAAGCGCATGAGTCGCTCGCCGATCTCTTTTGGACGCGCAGCAATAGCATGAACTGGAGCGCAGCCTGGCCGCACTATCAGCAGGCGCTCGACTGGTGGGCCGGCCAACGCGACCTGGAACGCGCCCGCGATCGTTTTTTGAAAATAGTATTTAAGGCTGCCGAGCCGCCCACTCCCAACAACTATTATTTCTATACCTACTTCGGTAACTACATCCCACTTAACGTGCTCGAAGATGCTTTGAAGATAAGCACGATCGAGCGCAATCGAGTGCACCTGCATTACCTGATCGCCATGACCATGCGGTACGCGGGCGGCGACTGGGAATCACGCCAGCGGGTGGCTGAAGAATTTGAAGCTGCGCTGCAAGGCGGCAAACAGACCGACTGGTACGATGACGCACTTTTCTATTACGCCGAATGGATGAACAGCACGGGAACGATTCGCCAGGTGAGTGATGGTCAATGGCAACAGGAACCCGACTATGTCAAAGCGTTGGAACTCTATCGCCGGCTGACCAGTGAATTCGTCAAGGGCGAAACCAGGTACTTCGACCAGGCCCAGCAGCAAATCAGAAACATCATCGAACCCACCATCAGCGCCGGAGTCTCAAATATCTTCCTGCCCGATTCCGAACTGCAATTCAGTTTGAATGCCCGCAACGTCAAGCGAGTGGAGTTTACTCTCTACAAACTTCTATTGACGCGCGATGTGCGCTTCACCAAAAACATCGCGGAAGAAGATGGCGAAGGCGATAGCGAAGGATGGATGCAGAAAGTGCCAACCGCCGGGTTAACAGCAGTTCGCAACTGGGGTAAGGCACTCGACGGTAAAGGCGACCACAAACCAATTGCCGAAGAAGTGCGCATTGAAGGCAAGTTGCCGGTGGGCGCCTATCTGCTGGAAGCCCGCAGCGGTTCACTCTCGGCGCGCGACCTCGTTCTGGTTACCGATGTTTCGCTGGTGCTGAAGGCCTCAGGCAAACAAGCGCTCGTCTATTTCTGCAACGCCGTGACAGGTGCCCCGGTCGCCAATGCAACGGTAGCTCTCTGGGAAAGTTATTACGTGAAGGACAGATGGCGCTGGCGCAAGCATGTGCAAACCACCAACAGCGATGGTCTGGCGCCGTTTCAGCTTAATAACACAAGCGGCTATCACAACCTCTTTGCCTCTGCCGCGAGTGCTGAGCGTCAAGCATTTGCCAATGGCAACGCGAGCGGTTCCGAGCCTGAGGGCGGAAGCTGGCGGATCTATGCCTTTACGGATCGACCCGCCTATCGTCCCAAAGAAACCGTGCAATGGAAATTTATCGCGCGGCGCCTGGACGGCGGCGCGTACACGACCCCGGCAAACCAGATTGTGGAATATGAGATCACAGATCCGCGCGGCACCAAAGTAAGCGAAGGCAAAGCTACGCTCAATAGTTTTGGGAGCGCCTGGGCTTCGCTGGAGCTCACAGAACAGTTGCCACTCGGTGAATACCGTGTGCAGTTCTATGACCAGCGCCGGGCCAGCGGCATTGGCAGCGCCACGCTGTTTCGTCTGGAAGAATACAAGCTACCTGAGTTCAAGGTTGCAGTGAAGACACCCGAAGAAAATGGGAAGAAGAAAGCCTATCGCATCGGCGAAAAAGTAGAGGTCAACATTCAGGCTGACTATTACTTTGGCGGGCCGCTCAGCAATGCCGCGGTCGAAGTCGTTGTCTACCAGAATACTTTTTACCACTACTGGTTTCCGCACCGGGATTACGCCTGGTACTACGATGACGTCGCGCAGCGCGGACGCTACAACTACGGTGGCCAGGGGCAGGTGATCAAGCGCGAGACAATCAAAACTGACGCCACTGGGAAGGCCACGTTGACCTTTGACACACCGCGCGAAAACTACAATCAGGATTTCGAATACCGTATTGAGGCGCGCGTCACTGATTCATCGCGACGTGAAATTGTGGCAAGCGACAGCGTGCGCGTCACGCGCCAGCGCTACTACGTCTATCCGCAGCCCGAGCGCAACATCTATCGGCCCAAAGACAAAGTCACAGTCGACTTCAAGGCCCAGGATGCGAATGAACAACCCGTGAGCACGGAAGGCACCGTCAAAGTCACTCGCGATTACTGGTGGGAAGTGTGGCTGGATCCGGCGGGCCGTGAGGTGAAAGGCGAAGAACTGCGCCTGCTGCGCAGCAAGGGCGTTTTCCCGCCGCAGGTACCCGCTAATCAAAAGCCATGGCGGCTGAAGTTTCGCGGTTACCAGAGTGACGAGATCGCTGAACAGAGAATCAAGACCGATGCCGAGGGAACGGCCCAATTACAATTCCAGGCGGAACGCGAAGGCTACTACCGCGTCACCTGGTTAAGCAGCCAAAGCCAGCCCGGCAATAAACGGGACCGCTTTCTGGCGCCAGTTAAGGCCGAGACGTCGGTCTTCGTGGCCACAAACGCTTCGACCGATCTGGGCTACCGGCACGATGGCGTCGAGATCATCGTCGACAAAGACACGTTCCGCGCCGGGCAAACGGCGCCGGTGATGTTGTTTGTGCCCGATGATGACCGCTACGTCCTGTTCAGCGTCGAGGGCGATGACTTGTACACCTACAAGCTGCTGCATGTGACAGGCAGGGCGAAACTAATTGAGCTGCCGATCGAAGAAAAGCATGTTCCCAACATTTATCTGAACGCGGCGATGGTCTATGACACGCAATTGTTTGCCGACACGAAGGAAGTCGTGGTGCCGCCGGTACAGCAATTCCTTTCAATAGATGTAAAGGGCGATCGGGAACAATACCAGCCGCGCGAAGAGGGCACGCTCTCGATCACCGCTCGCGATGCGAACGGCCGGCCAGTGGCTGCCGAAATCGCGCTGTCCCTGTTCGACGAGTCAGTCACATACATTCAGCAGGACTATGCCGGCGACCCGCGCCAGTTTTATTACGGCAACAAGCGTTCGCATAGCGTCTCGACTCAAAGCACTTTCAATCAGAAGACCTATGCGCGTCTGGTCGAATTCCAAAAGCGGCTGGTGGACAGCAAAGAGGTTTCACGCGAAGAAGACGAGAAGGGTGTCACAAATAGTGTTTCATTGGACGGCATCGGCTCCGGTCAGGGTTCCGGTGGTGGTGCTGGCCGTGCCAACTATAATTTTTCAAGCGAATATGGCGCTTCTGCCGGGGCAATTGTATCCACCCGGCAGCTGGCTGACTTGCCGATGAAGGCAGGACGCATGGATGATTCTGAAAAGAAGTCGCTGAACCTACCTCCTCCTCCTGCTTCTACTCCCGGTCAGGAACCTGCGGTGCAGGTCCGCAGCGATTTCCGCTCAACCATTATCTGGCTGCCCGACATCAAGACCGATGCTGACGGCACTGCCACAGTGAAGGTTACCTATCCGGATTCGTTAACCACCTGGATAGCCACGGCCCGCGCCGCTACCGCTGGGAATCAATTCGGTATCGGCAACACGTCAACGCGCACCAAGCAACCGTTAATCGTGCGTCTGCAAGCGCCACGTTTCTTTGTAGTGGGCGATCAAGTCACCGTCTCTGCGGTCATCAACAACAACACCGACCTGCCGATGCGCGTCATGCCTGCACTCCAGGCTGAAGGTCTTACGGTTACCGGTCTGCTGGTCAACGGCAAATCAGTGAAGGGTGAACAAGGCCCCGTGCAAGTCAAGGCCAACGACGAAGCCCGAGTGGATTGGCTCGTCTCTGCAGACAAGGCGAGCGAGGCTAAGCTTAAGGTCGAGGCGCGAGGCGACAAGTATGCCGATGCGATGGAAAAGACGTACACGGTCTATGAACACGGCATCGAGAAATTTGTTTCGCGCTCAGGCAAGATGCGTGGTGATAGCGTCGCCATCAAGCTCGACATTCCCAAAGAGCGGCGTCCGGAGACAACAGCGCTGACGGTGCAGGTGGCACCGAGTCTCGCGACGACCATGCTGGATGCGCTGCCTTACCTGATCGACTATCCGTATGGCTGCACCGAACAGACAATGAGCCGGTTCCTGCCCGCCGTGATCACTGCGAAGACGCTGCGCGATTTGGGGCTGAAGCCTGAGACTGCGATGGGCAAGATCTTTGGCGGCATCGAATCGTCAACCGCGGCCGCGACACACCCCAAAGGCAAGCACGATCTCTCAGAACTGGATGCAATGACTAAACAGGGACTCGCGCGGCTCTATGACTTCCAGCACGCCGATGGTGGCTGGGGCTGGTGGAAAGCGGGCGACAGCGATCACTTCATGACGGCGTATGTTCTTTGGGGGATGTCGCTCGCCCGGCAGGCAGGGGTCGATGTCAAGCAGGATGCGGCGGCGCGAGCTGCCGGCTATCTCGACAAGGAACTCGTCGAAGAAGAAACGAATTACGACGCGCAGGCGTGGATGCTGCATGCGCTTGCGGTCTATCGCTCAGCCAGTAAGGGAGACGTGTCGAAGGTCCAGGCAAAGGCCTTTGACAATCTCTGGAACCATCGCGACAAGCTCAACGCCTACACTCGATCGCTGCTGGCGCTGGCCGCGCACCATCTTGGCTACAGCGACAAAGCGAAGACGCTGGTTGAGAATCTGGCTAACGGTGTCAAGGTTGATACCAAACCGGATATCTCAATCGTGCAGAATGCCGCACAGACATCCGATCCTTCGGTGCTGGGCACGGCGCATTGGGGCGAGGATGGTATCTACTGGCGCTGGTCCGACGGCGGTGTGGAAGCGACGGCATTTGCCTTGCGCGCAATGCTGGCCATCGATCCGCAAAACAAATTGATCGAGCCGGTCACCAACTGGCTAATCAAGAACCGTCGCGGTGCCCAGTGGAGCAACACACGAGATACGGCAATTGTGGTGCTGACGCTCAACGACTACCTGCGCCAGAGTGGAGAACTGCAACCAGTGCTCGGTTACGAGTTGCTGGTTAACGGCAACCTGGTGGCGACGAAACAGGTCACCGCAGCGGACGCGCTGAGCGCGCCGAGCAGGTTCCTCGTTTCGCGCGAATTCATACGCGACGGACAGAATGAAATTCTGATTCGCCGCACCAGCGGTACCGGCCCGATTTACTTCTCAGCTGAGGCAGAGTTCTTCAGCCTGGAAGAACCGTTGACGCCGGCGGGCAATGAAATATTCGTGCGGCGGCAATATTTCAAGCTCGTCAATCATCCGACCCTGCTCAAGGGATTTGTTACCGAGCGGGTAGCCTTAAACGATGGTGATACCGTCAGGAGTGGGGAACGAGTGGAAACCGTGATCACGGTGGAAGCAAAGAACAACTACGAATATTTGTTGTTTGAAGATCTGAAGCCCGCCGGGTTGGAAGCGGTAGACATTCGCAGTGGCGCGAACCTTTACATCCGCCAGCTAAAATCGGGTGCGCTGAACAATACAAAGAAATCGACCCTGATGAATTACAGCCAGGCTACGGATTTCACCGGTCAGACGCGCTGGGTGTATCAGGAACTGCGCGACCGCAAGGTGGCGATGTTTATCGATCACTTGCCCGAAGGCGTCTGGCAGTTGAGTTATGAGATGCGGGCCGAGAGTCCGGGAGCATTTCATGCGTTGCCCGTGCTGGGCCATGCGATGTACGTGCCCGAGATTCGCACGAATGGGGCCGAGGTGAGAATCAAGGTCGTGGACTGAGTCTTCCAGGTCAGACCTCTTTGTCTTGAATTCCCCGGCGCGAGCCGGGGGATGTTTCAATTCAGCCTTCCGTGGGCAGGATCTGAACCAGCCCCCAGCTGACGCTGAGGGGATTCGCCAGCGAACTCTTTTTATCGTTCTGAAGAAACCCCAACTTCAAAAATCACACCCGCCAATTCTCAGAAGATCAAACGCGCGGCGAGTTGAATGTTGCGTGGACCGCCGCCACCCAGAAACGGATTTCCAATGCCCACATCCGGAGTGACTGTGATCGGAAGAAACCCTGTGCCTCGTCCCGTCGCATCGAGACCGTTATAGGCAGCGTCGGCGATGAAGCTCGGCAGCAACGGCGACGAAAAGTTGGGATGATTGCAAAGATTGAAAGCTTCCAAACGCAATTGCAGCTTTATTTGATCTGTAATCGCTGTCGTTTTGAACAGCGAGAGATCGAAGTTGCGATAGTGAGGGCCCGGCAAAGAATTCCGGCCCAGGGTGCCGAAATGATAACTGGCCGGCAGGCAATCGCCACTGGCGTCGAAGGTACACGGAACTTTGAAAGCCGCCAGGTTCAGGTAACGATCGCGACCGTTGGTCCCGGCAAAGGGATCCCCAACCACATCCGGGCGGCCAAAATATTCTCCGGTGCCATTAAAATCGCCGGTGAAATTGTAGTTCAGGTGGAAAGGATTGCCGCTGCGCAAAGTGAGCACGCCATTGAACTGCCAGCCATTCCCCAGGCGTGGATGAGCCTTGATCAGGTTGGGCACATCGTAACTGAAACTCCAGATGAAACGATGGCGGCTGTCAAAGTTCGAATTGCCACGTTCGAGATCCGCGCGAAAACTATTGTCCGGTTGGGTAGCATTGGCCACGTAATCCTGGCCGTCGGAAGCGTTGTCGATCGAATGCGACCAGGTGTAGTTGATGGTCGAACTCCAGCCGCGTTGGTTTCTTAACGTAAAGCTTGTCTGCAGCGAGTGGTAATTGGAATTCGCCGACGTCTCCAGTTGGTTTACGTAAAAGAAGGTCCCGCCAGAGGGTGCGAATGGTCCATTATCAAATGGCCGCGCAGTTGAAATCCCCGGCACTGGCGGTTGATTGATATCGCGATAACGAAATAGCTTCGTGCCCCTCGAACCGACGTAGCCTGCCTGCAGCACGCCGTTTTTGAACAGTTCGTGCTGCACATTCAGGTTGAAGTTCTGCACGTATGGTGTGCGCAGATTCCGATCGACAGCGAAGACATCGGAGTCCAGAAAATCGGTGAAGACCGGAACGTTGTTCTGAATCACCGGCACCGTTGAAAATGAAAAAAGAATCGCCGAGGGGCCGATGGGATTGTAAGCCGGCCCGGGATTGAACGTATTGAAGGGGAGCTGGCCCACAAAAAAGTCCTGCGAGAACGCATCGTAGAACAATCCCCAGCCGGCGCGCACGACTGTCTTACCTTTGCCGCCCAGATCCCAGGCGACACCGAGACGCGGCGAAAAATTGTTCCAGTCGCTCTGATAAGGCTTGTTCACGAGCCGCAGTCCGTTCGTGCGATCGAAATTGCTGAAGCGTCCGCGCTCTTCGTTGATGACGCCAAAATAGTCCCAGCGCACGCCCAGATTGAACGTGACTTTAGGACTCCAGCGAAAAGTGTCCTGGATGAAGGAGCCATGAGAATTCTGGAAGGTCCCACGCCGTGAATCGCCGCGGGCTGAACGGCCGCCGCTGGGATTACCTTGCAGAAAATCGCCCAGCGAATCAAAGTTCAGCCGCCCGCGATAGCCCGCATCGAAGAAAGCATTCACAAACGTGCGCCGAAATTCATAACCAAATTTGAAGTCGTGCCGGTTGGCTTTCCAGGAAAAGTTATCGAGCGCCTGCCAGTTCGTGTCCACGCGAGCTCGCGGCACTGACAGCGTCGATCCAATGGAGGCAAACCCACTCACGCTGATGAACGGTAAGCCGAAATCCTGTGGGCCGGAGATGCCGGTGTTCAGGCCAATCGTGCGCGGATCAAAGTTACTGTCCTGTGGAAAAAAACCTTCCTTAAATCGATTGTAGCCAAACCTCATTTCATTGACTTTGGTGGCTGAAAAAATCTTCAGGTAGGAAAGGGCAATCAGGTTCACGCGCGTCGGCGTCACCGTGTTGTAACCCGGCAACACGTTGCCGCCGAGTATCGCGAGCGGGAATGACTGGCTGCTGTTCCCGAAATAATAGCGACCCGTCAACTGATTGTTCTTGTTGATTTGGTGATCGATCTTTCCGATCAGACTGTCGACATCATTCAGCGCGGGCGTAGTCACGAACAGATTGGGAGCACCGGTGTTGTCAAACAAAGGCAAAGGACGATTTGGCGTGGGCCATGGATTACGCGCGAGCAAACGCGCAATCACCGGATTGACCGGGACGATGCCCATTGAAAGTGCAGCGATTTCGCGCGGGTCCGGAACTCGCGCAGTGGAATTCAAACCGACGCGTTCGCGTTGGCCTTCATAGGCAAAATAGAAGAAGGTGCGATTGCGAATGATTGGTCCACCCAGCGCGCCCCCGAATTGATTATTGCGAAAGTGCGTCTGAGGATCGGGAAGGGGATTAAAGAAATTCCGCGCGTCCAAACGATCGTTGCGCAGGAATTCGAAGAGAGCGCCGTGAAACTGGTTAGTACCCGACTTGGTCACGATGTTTACGGTAGCACCGGCGTTGCGGCCGTATTCCGCCTCGAAGTTGGAGAGGATCGCGGCTTCCGAAATTGCCTCGATGGGAAGAATCGTCGCGGGTGTACCGAATACCCCGGCTTCATTGATCGCCGGCAGGTTGCGATATCCGTCGTTCATGTCCGTGCCGTCGAGCAGGTAGTTATTTGAGCGTCCGCGATTACCGTTAGCGCTGAACAGGCCAAAACTTCCCGGGGAATCAGTGGCGCCGGAAGGATCGCCGCTGGCTCCGGGGACCATCACGAGAAACTTGGTAAAGTCGCGGCCGTTGATCGGGAGATCAGCTACCTGCCTCGTGCTGATGGTGCCTCCCAGAGTGTTATTGGTGGTTTCAACCTGCGCGGTAGCTGCAACCAGCACGGTCGTCTGTGAACCGGCCACCGCCATGGTTACATCAACGCGTTTTTCCCCTGCCACTGCGACTACGGCGTTGGTGACTACTGCATCCTCAAAGCCGGACTTCTGCACCGTGACGGTATAGGTTCCGGTTTGTAGTTCCGAAAGACTGTAGTTACCAAATTCATCAGTCACCGTGGTGCGCTCAATACCAGTAGCGATGTTCTTCGCAATCACGGTCGCCTGAGGCACAACCGCGCCATTCGCGTCGCTGATTGTCCCGAGGATGGTCCCGCGGAACGTTTGTGCGGAGACCGGCACCAACAGAATCAGAATAAACAGCGTAGCAACGAGTGCCAGCAAAAACTGGCGGGTTCGGACGTTATTTGATTGTGTATGAGCATTGGTGCAGTAAGGCATGATTGAAACCTCCCTGACTTAAATGAGGAAAGAAGCTGAAGGAGCTCGATTGAGCCACTGTGCCCGTGATGGCGTTAGCCGCAAGGGGATTATATATCCGTGCGCGGGGCCGTCAATGATTGTTGGGATGGTCTTCGCATCTCTATTTGGCCGGCACGAGCATGGTCGGGTAACATTCTCTTTTGCCTGGAGAGGAAATGATGATGCCAACAGAAGAAAGCCTGCTGCCGGATGTTAACCAACCGGGATTGGATATTCGTTCGACGCCACGCCTGGAGATGAACCTGTTTCCGCTGGACACGTTCGCGTATGAATTCCCCGGACGTGAGATCGAAATCAATTTTGAGATTCCGGAGTTTACGGCGATCTGTCCGTTCTCTGACTTTCCGGATTTCGCGACCCTGAACCTGAGCTATGTGCCGCATGAGCGCTGTGTGGAATTGAAGAGCCTAAAGCTCTATATCAACTCGTTTCGCGACGTAAAGATATTCCACGAGCACGTCATCAACGTGATCCTGGAAGACTTTGTGAGGGCCTGCGATCCGCTCAGGGTTTCGCTTGTTGGGGACTTCAACATTCGCGGCAATATTAAAACAGTCGTGCGCGCGAGTTATGAGCGGTCCGACAAACTCTAATTAGTGGAAGTTTGAGTAGCTTTGGGTTTGGAGACTGGACCTTTAATGGAAGCCAATCTTTTGTACATCGCTGCCGGCGTGGTCGCACTTGTTCTTTTCGGGTTTGTCGCCAAGCGTTTGCTGAGCCTTGCTTTCAAGCTGACGCTGATTGGGACCTTCATTCTGGCCCTGCTTTTAGGTGCGGGCTTTGGCTGGTGGAACGGGTGGTTTGATTCACAGGCCAAACACACCCGTCGAGCGGCGCCGGCGCGGACCGCCTCGCCACGTTAATTTCCACCATGGAGGACAACAAACGCGAATCCCTGGCAGCTTCGTCCGGCGGCGCTACCGACGCTTCAAATAAGGGGCCCGCAGGTTTTTGGCGCCGCTTTCGCCGCCTCCCGCGAAATGTCTTTGCCATTGGTTTTGTCAGTCTGCTGAATGACGCCTCCAGCGAAATCATCTATCCGCTGTTGCCTATTTTTCTGTCCTCGGTTCTGGGTGCTTCAGCTTCGGCCATCGGCGTGATCGAGGGCACGGCCGAATCAATTTCCAGTCTCCTCAAACTTTTTGCAGGCTATCTCAGCGACCGCCTCGGCAAGCGGAAAGCCCTGGTGGTCTTTGGCTATGCCCTCGCCGGTTTTAGCCGCCCGATCCTGGCCTTCGCCGGCAGTTGGTATCAGGTGCTCGCGATTCGTTTAAGCGATCGGGTTGGCAAGGGCATCCGCAGCGCACCTCGTGACGCGATGATCGCCGATGCCGTAACCGTCGAACAGCGCGGGTTGGCGTTTGGTATTCACCGGGCGATGGACCACAGTGGCGCAGTCATTGGACCATTGCTGGGTTATGGCCTCGTGTTCTGGTTCGCAGCCAATCGTAATGCTCCGACGGCGCACGACTTCACTAAAATTTTTCTGGTCGCCTCCATTCCGGCGGTGGCGGCTGTTCTGGTGGCGATTTTTTTCCTGAGAGAATCAGCGCTGAAGGTCCAGGCCGGGCCTTCTCTGAAACCGCGGCTTTCCTGGAGCGGATTTGACGGGAAGTTCAAACGTTTCCTGCTGGTCGTGGCGCTGTTTACGCTTTCAAATTCGTCGGATGCATTTCTGCTGTTGCGCGCGCGGAACGCCGGCGTCTCGATCATGGCCATTCCCCTGTTATGGGCGGCTCATCACGGCAGCAAGGTGTTGAGCTCGATATGGGGTGGGGACCTTTCGGATCGGATCGACCGGCGCAGATTGATCGTCTCAGGATGGATCCTTTACGCGGCCGTTTATGCCGGGTTTGCCTTTGTCACCAATGAGATTTCGGTCTGGGTCTTGTTTCTCATCTACGGCATCTACTTCGGCATGGCGGAAGGAGCCGAAAAGGCCCTCGTGGCTGATCTAGTACGGCCCGAACAACGAGGCACCGCATACGGGTTGTATAATCTGGCTTTCAGCATCACAGTACTGCCGGCTTCAATTCTGATGGGAGCGGTGTGGGATTGGAAGGGGCCGAAGACGGCTTTCCTCTTAAGCGCAGGATTGGGTGCGACCGCAGCCGTGTTGCTATTGCTGCTGGTGCGCAAGCCCCCGACAGAAAAATTGGCCGCGGATGAACGCAGGTAAAAAACAGATCTGAATTGCCTTAATCGAATCCGCGCGTATCCGCGTTAATCTGCGGCTAATTTACCACTCGCCGGTTTGCACTTTCTTAAGTACCAATGGTCACCACAAAGTATCAGTTAATAAAAACCGAAGAGCAGCTTCGCGAAGCCATCTCGCAACTTGAAAAGAACGCAGTCATTGGTCTCGATACTGAAACCACCGAACTCGATCCTTACAACGCTCGTTTGCGTCTGATTCAGCTAGCTGGGCCCGATGGCGTACGCATCATCGATCTCGATGCTTTCCCAGGCGACTTTAAAAATAATGAAGCCCTTGCTCCGTTGCGGCGTTTGCTGGCCGCCCCGCGTCCTATCAAAATCGCCCACAACGCGAAGTTCGATGCCAAGTTCATCAAGCACAAGCTGGGTATTGACCTCGGTGGTTTGTTCGACACTCTTCTTGCCAGCCAACTCGTCAGCGCCGGCGACATTGAAGAACGCCACGGCCTCAATGCAGTTTCCTTTCGCTACCTGAACCAGTCGGTCGACAAGGCCGAACAGCTCAGCAACTGGGAGTTCGAACTTTCCGAAGCACAGCTGGAATACGCCGCGCGCGATGCCGCGATACTGTTGCCGCTGCGCGAGAGATTGGTTGAAGCGCTGAAGACCAATGGACTGGTGCAGTGCGCGCAATTGGAATTCGAGTGCGTCATGCCGGTGGCCAACATTGAATTGAATGGTTTCTTCATGCGCAAGGAACTCTGGCTCGAACAACTTTCCGCCGTGGAGATCAAGCGCGCCCATCTGGCAAACGAGTTACAGGAAATTCTCGGTGTAGATGCCGCGCAGGGTTCATTGTTTGGACCGGCGCGCGCCAATATCAATCTCGATTCGCATCAGCAACTGACCGAAGCGCTTAATCGCATGGGCGTGCCGGTGCCGGATTCAACCCGCAACTGGAAGCTGCAGCCGCTCGCCGCAGAGTATCCAGTGATCGCTACGCTGCTCGAGTACCGCACGGTGCAAAAGGCCCTGACCAGTTATGGCCAGAACATGATTGAGTTGATCAATCCAGCGACGGGCCGCTTGCATGCGGACTTTCGCCAGATCGGCGCACCCACCGGCCGCTTTGCCTGTACGAATCCCAACATCCAGCAGGTGCCGCATGCAGTCGAATACCGTCGCTGCTTCAGCGGGCATCCGGAAGGTCGTAAGCTTGTCATCGCCGACTATTCACAGATCGAACTTCGCATCCTGGCGGAATTCTCCGGCGACCAGGGGTTTATCGAAGCTTTCAATTCCGGCGCCGATTTACACCGCGTGACTGCGGCGCAGGTATTCAATGTCAGTGTGGATCAGGTCAGCAAAGAGCAACGCGATTTTGCCAAGCGTTTGAATTTCGGCGTTGTCTACGGCATTGGAGCGCAACGCTTCTCGATCATGACCGGTGTGGGCGTGCCGGAAGCTGAGAATGTGCTGCGAAAATATTTTTCCACCTATCGTGGTCTCGATACTTATTTGCGCGAAGCGGCCAATCGCGCCGTGCGCGAGAAACAATCACGCACGGCCTCTGGTCGTCTGGTGCGCTTTCGTTTCGATGAATTGGATCGCCAGCAGGTTTCAATGACCCAGCGCAATGGCAAGAACACTCCAATTCAGGGCACCAGTGCGGACATTCTCAAGCGCGCGCTGCGCTTGCTCGAGGACGAACTGCGCGGGACCACGGCGAAGATCGTCAACATCATTCACGACGAAATTGTAGTCGAAGTTGACGCCGGCGAGGCTGAGGCGGTCGCTGTCAAGGTCGAACAGGTGATGTGTGCTGCAGGCCAGGAGTATGTCCGTTCGGTGCCGGTGAAAGTGGAGACTGAAATCGCAAACGAGTGGGTAAAGTGAAAAGGCAGAACAGCGAAGCAAGCGTCAGGATTTCTCCACCGACTGTTTTTTGGCCGCCAGCTTTTTGATGGGTGGGGCGGAATCATTTCCTAAACTATCAAGAACTCTCTTTGGCAGCTTCACCTTCACCAAATCGTAGGCAGTCCTGAGCAAAGGCTTCAGTTCGGAATCTTTCAAGGCAGCAAAGCTTTCCAGCGCGACCCAGTGATAGCGGGCCACATAGGGCGCCGGCATTATGTGGTCACGTTCCGTTAACTCGGCAAACTTTTCCGGAGTGCATTTAAATGACATGCAGTGGCCGTGGCCAGGCTCCAGCGTGAGCACAGTGAACATCTTGTTGCCGATGCGAAACAGGAGATCGGAGCCCCATTGCACGTCCTCGGTGACGTGCGGCAGAGACAGACAATAGGCGCGCACTGATTCGTGATCCATAGTCTCTCCCTCTCTCAACCGCGTACTATTTTCTGCTTCGTCTCATCCCAACGCCAGTAGTCGTCCGCGGCAAGGCGCACGCCACCCAACCAACCGTCAATACCATTCAGCTGCACAAAGTCTGCTTCACTCTGCAGCACTGACAGGCCTGCCCCGGTAATTTCAAACGAAGACTTGCTGAAGTGGGATCCTGACTCGTAACCATGTTGAGTCAGCAGCGGTACGCGCCCTGCAGATAGTGATTTCAGCGTGAGATGAACTTGAGAATCACCGAATCCATAAATAGGTTGCTGTTCACCAAATCGTGAAAAAAGATCCGTGAACTCTTTATGACTCTGGTGAACCAGCGTGAGTAAGACTTGCTCGATTCGTCCCAGTCCGTTTTGCACCGAAGGAAAGCGGGCCAAATGCGCTCTCAAGGCGGTGACCAGGAAAGGCAACGGCGAAGAATTGTCGTGAGGGAATTGCTCAAGCTGGTCCGGTTCAGGCGCACAGTACGCCGCCCACGCAGCCGCAGCGGACGCGAACTCGGCTGGTGTTATTTCGTGTCGCGCGTCCAGCAGCGAGGCAAGTTGGATCGGATTCAGCTCTCCCAGACCGCGGAAGTTTTCAATGCCGGGAAACTTGTCGACGCAGACGAGGGTCAGCTTCGTTTTTCGCAGGTCGCGAGTGGAAAACCAATTCAGCAGACTGATGAGATGTAACTGGCAGAATAGATCGTGCTCAAACCACAACACCACTTCATCATGCTCGCGATAGGTTGCCAGTATCTCTTCCTGGCGCCGCAGGTCTCGCTCGATTTCGTCCTGCGTGCCGCCGTAAGCCTCGGCTAAATGGCCCGCTCGCAAATGCAGCCAGTCGTCGACAGCGAGACCCGCAGGTGTGGGACCTGTGATCAGCGACTCGCGAAAAGCAAAATGTTCGCCGGGAATTGTGGACGAGCGCGCCGTATTAGCTGTAGAGTCGCCGTTGTAGATGTGAAGCATCTTTTGTTGGCCTCGTTCAAAAATTACGGAAGTCGCAGCCCAGGCGTTTTATTCTATCACTGCACTCAAGTCGCAATCGCAATCCTGCTTGATCCTGAATCAAGTGTCTGGAAATAACTGATCGCACCGAACCCGGATGAAAGCTCGGATACTCGTAGATTTTGGGGCCTTTTGGGCAAGCCTGGCGGAAGACATTGGCGCAGCGCGCTCACAGATCCTCGTGCAGACCTTTTCTTTCGAAGGTGACCGCGTGGGCCGCCTGCTCGCGGATGCGATGATCGCGTCTCGTGCCGTAGACAAACGGATCCTCGCCGATTCCTTTTCCAAAGTCGTGCTTAGCGATAAATGTCTCTTTACCCATTTGGTCGATAAGCAGGTTGCCGCAGAGGTTAGGTCCACCAATGCCCTGCACGCAGAGTTGGGCCGCCGGGGAGTACAGGTCAAACACTGCAACCCTTTTGGATTGTCACCGCGGCGGCTGTTGGGCCGCAATCACAAGAAATTGATTGTGGTCGATGGGCGCGTGACTTACATCGGCGGAATTAATTTCAGCGAGCACAACGCCTCATGGCACGATCTGATGCTGCGGATTGAAGATGACGCAGTAGCGACTTTTCTCAGTCAGGACTTCCAGCGTTGCTGGGAAGGCAAGAGCGCCGCCGCCAGTTATGCAAGCGATGGAGCTGAGTTCCATACCCTCGACGGCTATGTTAATCGCAGAATATTCCAGCGAGTGCTGGATTTGATCGACGCCGCTGAGTGTTCGATTTTTGTGGCCAGCCCCTACATTAGCTTTCCGTTTTTCGATCGTCTGAAAGATGCCCGCCGGCGGGAGGTCGCGGTGACCATGCTCACGCCGCGAGTCAACAATTGGCGTTACTTCACCGACTATGCGAAGTGGGAAGCGGCCCGTTGCGGTATTAACCTCAGGCTCTATCACAAAGGCATGAGTCATTTAAAAGCCATGCTGATTGACGAGAAGTTTCTCATACTCGGCTCATCGAATTTTGACTTCCTGAGTTATCGAGTTTACGAAGAGCTGCTGGCCATTGTCACTGAGCCGGAATTAATTGCCAGTTTCCGCGAGCAGGTGCTGCTTCCCGATCTGGAGGCCTCCGAAGGAATCGGAGAGCAGCAACTTATGCCATCAGGTTGGGCGGGACTGCGATTAAAGCTATTTAATAAAGGGCTGACGCTACTGCTGGAATAGCTGAGCGTCACTCGCGTCTTTCAAAACTTTCCAACCAGGATCAGCACGCCTACAGCAATGAACGCCACGGCCGAAACCCGCTTGATCCAAATTAGGGGTACGTACTGGCTCAGCAGGCCGCCGATCAGTACACCGATGGCGGAAACGCAAATCAGTGCGAGCGATGCGCTGATGAAGACAGCTAAAGGCTTCTTTGTTTCCGCGGCCATCGTCATCGCCGCCAGTTGAGTCTTGTCGCCCATTTCCGCCAGAAAGATAACTCCAAAAGTGGTTATGAAAACTCGCCAATCCATTTGCACTCCTTTGCGATCGCTTTTTATCGAGGCCACACATCATCGCAGTAAAACCTTTCCGGGGAAAGTACTCTGGCAGGCTTTAACTACTGGTGAATTGTGAAGCTGAACGCAAAGTAAATTTCCAGATTCCCTCAGCCTTTGGTTGTTATGTTCAGGTCAGATCACATTGAGAAAGACACGGACCAAAAGTCTGTGCTACATTTCGGGCCGAAAACTCCATGCCGCAAACACCACACCTTGAACGCCACTTCACTGCCGGAGCCGTGGTTCGCGATGTTGTCATCGGGATGGCTGATGGCCTGACGGTGCCCTTCGCGTTAGCCGCAGGCCTCACAGGTGGTCTGACCGGCGCTTCTAATCCCACCGCCATTATTGTAACGGCCGGATTGGCAGAGATCGCGGCAGGCTCGATTGCCATGGGCCTGGGTGGTTACCTTGCGGCGAAAAGCGATGCTGAGCATTACCAGAGCGAGCGCGAGCGTGAAAAGAAAGAAGTAGCTGAGATACCCGAAGAAGAAATGCGCGAGGTTGCGGAAGTCTTTGAATCGTATGGGTTGACGCGCGAAGAAACCTGGCCGATTGTGCAGGCGCTGCGCAAGCGGCCGCAGCATTGGATCGATTTCATGATGCGCTTTGAACTCGGTCTGGAAAAGCCCGATCCAAAGAGAGCTTTCGTCAGCGCGGTGACGATCGCGAGCGCCTACATCGCCGGCGGGTTCGTCCCCCTGACGCCATATATTCTGATTGGTGAGCCCACCAGAGCGCTTCTGTATTCCATCCTCGTGACCCTGATTGCCCTACTGGTCTTTGGATTCGTCAAGGGCCGTTTCACCGGGATGAAGCCCTTGCGCAGCGCGCTGCAAACAGCCCTCATCGGCAGTGCCGCCGCGGGGGCCGCGTTTCTGATCGCCCGCGCTATCTCCTGAGTTCATGATGAATAGGAACGGCGCTGGCTCGGGAGTCTCGCCCGTCCAGACACACAGTAGTTTGCGTTATTCGGCTTTTCTAATCCCGGGTAAGTGATGTAATTTGGTACCCGCAGCAGCATTGGTCCTCGCGCTCTTACGGTCCACTCGAGCGCACGACCCAAAACAAATCAATAGCCAACCCGACTTTTCCCAGAGGTTAACGACATGAGTGCTCATAAGTGGGTTTACCTGTTCGAAGAAGGCAGCGGCGACAACAAATCTTTGCTCGGTGGCAAAGGCGCCGGCCTCTGTGAGATGACTCGCGCGGGTTTACCCGTCCCCCCAGGTCTGATTGTCACGACTGAAGCCTGCAACGCTTTCTATGACAACGACAAAAACTTTCCCGACGGAATGTGGGACCAGGTCAAGGAAGGTCTGAAGGAAATTGAGCGCAAAGTCGGCAAGGGCTTTGGCGATGCGAGGAACCCCTTGCTGGTCTCGGTGCGCTCAGGCGCTGCGTTCTCGATGCCAGGCATGATGGACACCGTGCTCAACCTCGGTCTCAATGAAGAGACCGTACAGGGTCTGGCTGAGTTGACTGGTGATCTGCGCTTTGCGCTCGATGCTTACCGTCGCTTCGCTTCGCTGTTCGGCGAAATCGTAATGGGTGTAGCTCATGCAAAGTTCGAGCGCGTGTTGGATCGCTTCAAATCGCAAACCACCGGCGGCAAGGACACCGACCTCAGTCCCGAAGATCTGCGCCACATCATCACCGCGGAAAAACAGATCATCGTCGCCGAGCAACAGGCAATTCCCGAAGACCCTTATGAACAACTGCGCGTGGCGATTGCTGCCGTCTTCAATTCCTGGATGGGCCGCCGCGCCATCGACTACCGCCGGGTCAATCGCATTCCGGATTCGCTTGGCACCGCCGTCAATGTGCAGGCGATGGTGTTCGGCAATATGGGCGAGAACAGCGCCACCGGTGTCGCTTTCACACGCGATCCTTCGACGGGCGAGAAAAAGCTTTACGGCGAATACCTTCTAAAGGCACAGGGCGAAGATGTAGTAGCCGGCATCCGCACGCCGCACCCCATCAGCGAGCTGAAGAAAGAACTGCCAGAGGTTTACAAAGAGTTCGCTTCGATTACGGAAAAGCTCGAAGTCCACTATCGCGACATGCAGGACTGCGAGTTCACCATCGAACGCGGCAAGCTCTGGATGCTGCAAACGCGCACGGGAAAACGTACAGGCGCTGCGGCAGTCAAGATCGCGACCGACATGGTTTACGAAAAGTTAATCGACAAAGCGACAGCGTTGCAGCGAGTTACGCCCGAACAACTCGATCAACTGCTGCATCCTACGGTGGATCCCAAGGTTGATGTGGCCGCGCTCGCTACCGGGTTACCGGCCAGTCCCGGCGCGGCGCAGGGACAGGTTGTCTTTAGTCCCGACGAAGCAGAAGAGCTGTCACGCGATGGCGCCAAGGTGGTGCTCGTGCGACAGGAAACCAGTCCCGATGATTATCATGGCATGGTCGCTGCTCAGGCGATCGTCACCGCCCGCGGCGGCATGACCAGTCACGCCGCAGTGGTGGCACGCGGCATGGGCAAGACCTGCGTCTGCGGCGCCAGCGCTTTGGAAATAGATTACTCGCAACAGCAGTTCACCGTTGACGGAACAGTCGTCACAAAAGGCGACTGGATTACTGTCGATGGCTCGACCGGCCGCGTCTTTCTCGGCCAGATTCCGACCGTGCGGCCGAGTCTGGGCCAGGACTTCCATCAGTTGATGAAGTGGGCCGACAAGTACCGGAAGATGCAGGTGCGCGCCAATGCCGACACACCGCGCGATGCCAAAGTCGCGCGCGGTTTTGGGGCCGAAGGCATCGGCCTCTGCCGGACTGAGCACATGTTCTTTGGCGACCAGCGACTGGCTGCCATGCGCGAGATGATTCTCTCCGAGGGTGTGGGCGCGCGTGAGAAAGCGCTCGACAAGCTTTTGCCTCTCCAACGCGGTGACTTCCTCGGCATCTTCCGGGAGATGGCGGGCTTGCCGGTCACCATTCGCTTGCTCGACCCGCCGCTGCACGAGTTCCTGCCCAGCGTCGATGATCTGTTAACCGAACTGGCGGAGTTGAAGATGCTGGTGCGTGGCGCCGGAACCCTGGCCGACATGGACAAGGTGCTGGACGATATCGATGAGAAGCGCACGCTCCTGAAACAGGTTATTCGCATGCGCGAAGCCAATCCCATGCTTGGTTTCCGCGGTTGTCGTCTCGGCCTGCTGTTTCCCGAGGTGACCCGCATGCAGTGCCGCGCCATTTTTGAAGCCGCCTGCCAGGCCCAGGGTGAAAAGAAAAAGGTTGAGCTCGAGATCATGGTTCCGCTCGTTTCGTTGAGTGAAGAACTGCGGTTGCAGGCCGAGGTGATCAATGAAGTCGCGCGCAAGGTAATGGGTGAACAAGGCACGACCATCGACTACACCGTGGGAACGATGATCGAGTTGCCGCGGGCTGCGCTGATGGCAGATCAAATAGCCAGGCATGCTGACTTTTTCTCATTTGGCACCAACGATCTGACGCAGACAACTTTCGGCCTCAGTCGCGATGACTCAGCCCGCTTTCTTTCTGCCTATATCGAACACAAGATCGTGCCGGAAGATCCTTTCCAGGTGCTTGATCGAGAAGGGGTGGGCCAACTCGTGCGGCTCGGCACTGAACGCGGGCGCGCCACCAAGCCAAAATTGAAAGTCGGCATCTGCGGCGAGCACGGAGGCGATCCGGCCTCGATCGCTTTCTGCAGCGAGATAGGTCTCAACTATGTCAGTTGTTCACCCTACCGTGTGCCGGTTGCGCGACTCGCGGCGGCACAGGCTGAGCTCGCAGCTGCTGCAGCGCGAGCTGCTTTGGAAGCTGCAGAAAAAGCGGCCGCCGAAGCCGGCGCCGAAGGCTCTGCCACCATCTCGACAGTAGTAAGCGATTAGGGAAGGTGAGTTCACCAGCGCGGCATAGTTTCGCGCCTTTACATCTAAAAAAGAAATAAACTGGAGGGTGAAGTTATGAGTTATCGGAGTCAAGTCTTTCTGTTTGCTGTTTCACTGGTGCTTTGTTCATCGGCATCCATCATTCATGGTCAGGGGATGAAATCCGAAGGCCGCAATCCTGCTCAGATGAAGTTCACAACAATTCCGGGACTGCCGACTTGCACTACCGGCTCTGTGCAAAGTGGAAATCCCATGACCGGGCCTTCGATTATCCTGGCCAAAATACCGACCGGCTGTTCCATACCATGGCATTGGCACACTCCGAATGAGAACGTGATGATAGTCAGTGGCGTGGGCCGCATGGACATGAAAGATGAGAAGTCGCTGACTCTTAGAGCGGGCGGATTTGCGATGATGGCCTCGCATCATGTGCACCAGTTCAAGTGCCTTAGTTCCTGTCAGCTTTACATTTATTCTGACGCAGCCTTCGACGTCCACTACGTTGATAAGCAGGGTACCGAGATTTCACCGGCCGACGCGATGAAAGCCGTTAAGCAAAAAGCTGCCACAGAAATGAAGTAACTCTGTCTCGCCTCGAATTAGCCCAGTGAGAAGTCGCTGGGCTAATTCCTCCCTTACCGATCGAAACATTTTCTCCGTCTTTGGATTCGCTGTCCAAATTCCATCATGTACAATGCCCCGTCATGAGCGATTTAAAGAAACTGCTTGATAACAACCGCGCCTGGGCAGAAGGTATCAAGGAAACCAACCCGGAGTTCTTCCAGACCCTGGCTCGCCAGCAATTACCCAATTATCTATGGATTGGGTGTTCAGATAGTCGTATGCCGTCGTCGCAACTGGTAGGCCTGCTGCCTGGCGAGTTATTTGTGCACCGGAACGTTGCCAACGTGGTGGTCCACACGGACTTCAACTGCCTCTCAGTGATGCAGTTCGCAGTAGAGGTCCTGAAGGTAAGTCACATAATCGTGTGCGGTCATTATGGTTGTGGCGGTGTCGATGCCGCTATGAAGAATCTCAACCTCGGTTTGTTGGATAACTGGCTGCGACATGTGCAGGATGTCATGCACAGTCATGAAAAGACGCTTTCTCAGATAGCGGATCCGCGCGAACGATCAAATAAGCTTTGTGAATTAAATGTCATCGAGCAGGTGCTGAATGTCAGCCGCACGACGATCGTGCAACACGCCTGGAGCCAGGGGCAGGAGTTAACCGTGCACGGTTGGATTTACAAGCTGGAAGATGGGCTACTGCATGAGCTGGGCGTAAGCATCGCAAGCCCCGGGGACGCGGCAACCGGCGCCCAGAGTACCGCCTTCAAGCGGGCGTTTCCCTCAAAAGAAAGTTAGCCGCGGATTGCGCGCAGAAACTTTGGTCCGGATTGCGATGCAGGTAGCCAAAGTACTCCACCAACACAAAGGCCTTGTTGTAATGCGCGTCGCGCACTGCAGCGCTTTCCGTAACCTCGCGCAGCACCAACGCCCGGCTCTCATTCTGGTTCGTTCCCAGTTCATAATGCGCAATCAGATTCTCGCGCTGGCTGCTCAGATCTACTCCCGCCGTTTGCGCACTGGCCAGCATGGCCTCGACG
>JBBRYS010000015.1:0-95040 GCA_038237475.1 Pyrinomonadales bacterium
AATATATACTCTGCCCTATTCCACCAACAAATTAATCTCTTCTTAACCGTGGAGGCACCAGATGTCTGCTCCGCAATTAAGTCACCCCGCAACGCGACCGCGTTTGCTCGATCAAGTGCGCGCGGTCATGCGCCGCAAACACTATAGCATCCGCACAGAACGCAGCTATATCGACTGGATCAAACGATTCATATTTTTCCACCATAAGCGGCACCCGCTGGAAATGAACGCTCCCGAACTGGAACAGTTCCTCAACCATTTGGCGATCGAAAGAAAGGTCAGTGCCTCAACCCAGAACCAAGCCCTGAGCGCGCTGGTTTTTCTCTATCGGGAAGTACTCGGAAAAGAAATAGCCTGGCTGGACAATCTGGTCCGAGCCAAGCAGCCTGAACGCTTGCCGGTAGTGTTGACCGAAACTGAGGTGCGCCAGGTGCTCGCCCACCTCGAAGGCCGAAACTGGCTCATGGCTAGCCTCCTGTACGGCGCCGGATTGCGCTTAATGGAGTGCCTGCGTTTGCGGGTCAAAGATATCGATTTCGACTATCGACAAATAACGGTCCGGGACGGCAAGGGCAATAAGGATCGAATCACTTTATTACCTGATTCCTCAGTCGAATTGCTCAAACTTCAATTACAGAAAACCAGGACGATGCACGCATTTGATTTGACCCAGGGATATGGCGAAGTTTTTCTGCCGTATGCGCTGGAACGAAAGTACAAGCATGCTGGCCGACAGTGGATTTGGCAGTATGTGTTTCCAGCCGCTCAGTTGTCTCAGGATCCGCGTTCGGGCAAAATCAGGCGACACCACCTCGATGAAAAATCTCTGCAGCGCGCCGTGAAGCGAGCAGTGTCGGAAGCTCGGATCACGAAAGCCGCAACCTGCCATACGTTCCGTCACTCATTTGCTACGCACCTATTGCGCAGTGGGTACGATATCCGGACTGTCCAGGAGTTACTGGGCCACAAGGATGTGTCGACGACGATGATCTACACCCATGTTCTGAATCGTGGCGGCAAGGGTGTGCGCAGTCCGTTGGATGGCGTGGGTTAAAAGTCCAGTCCGCTGGAAGGAGCGTGATAAAAAATCCCGGCGCACTGGATTGAGGGAGTTAAAAAAACCCGGCTAAAGCCGGTACTCTGAGCGCCTGAAGCTACACTGAAGATGATGAATCGCAGTTTCCCGACCAATGGTTTTTCGTGCTAGATTCGCGTGCTTAATGACGGACCAGATTCTTTCACGTGTAGAACTCCAGGCTGAGCGAGATGCTTTGCGCGCGGCGGGCAAGACCCTCGTGTTCACCAACGGCGTCTTTGATCTGCTGCATGTTGGTCATGTGCGTTACCTGGCCGCGGCCCGCAGTCTCGGAGACGCCTTAGTCGTGGCCATCAACAGCGATCGCACTGTGCACGAGTTAAAAGGACCAAGCCGCCCCCTGATTCCTGAAGCGGAACGAGCCGAAGTTCTGGCTGCCCTGCGCCAGGTGACATATGTGCATGTCTTCGACGACATCTCTCCACGTTCGTTGATAGCTTCGTTACTGCCTGATGTGCTGGTGAAAGGAGGCGATTACGATTTGGACCAGATCCACGGGCGCGAAGAAGTCGAGGCCGCGGGTGGCAGGGTAGTTTCCCTGCCGTTTATCGAAGGCGCCTCTACGTCTGCGATGATTGAGAAGATGAAGAGGTAAGAGATTTCTACTCGACTTGCCAGTAGCTCGCTTGCCAATCCTTAGCTTCGAGCGCAACAGCCGCCGCGAAGTCCGGCCCGGCATCGATAGCTGCCAACGACCAGCGCTTCGCTTCACTTTCATCCCAGGCTGTCCGCAGCACTGCCACAGGGTGGTCCGCCTGCAAAGTCACATCGAATTGATTTAGTCCGAGTGACAACCCGAGTCCCTTGGCTTTGATAAAGGCTTCCTTGCGGGTCCAGCAGGCAAAGAACGCCCGGTGCCGTAGCGTCTCGGGAACCTGATCGAGTGACGCCACCTCAGCGGGCGAGAAAAACCTGCGCGCAATCTCATCGCCCGTAAACTCTGGACGAATAAATTCCAGGTCAACGCCAATCTCTCCAATGCGCGTCACTGCATAAAGCGCTGCGCCGCCAGAGTGGGCCACATTGAACTTCAGTTGCTGGTCCATGCCGGCGGCCAGCGATGGCTTACCATATTTTGTATATGAAAAACGGATCTCGCGTGGATCGCTGCCAAGGTAGCGGCTTAGCAGCTCTCTCAGATATCCGCGAGCGCTGGTGAAATGCCGCCGGTCCTTCTCGAAGTGATAACGCGCAGCGCGGGTCAGTTCATCGGCCGACAGCAGTTGATGAAGAGACTCGAGCCTGGTGGCTGGCGGATCAAGTGAGGCCCTCCAAATGTGAACATCAGTTCTCTGTAACGACGGTGGTTCCGGAGGGGCCGGCCGGAATGGCGAGAACTGGGGTGAATCTGGCAAAGGTTGGCACCAGTAAGGGTCAGAAGCACGTTTACTGCAATTGGGCTTTCGTGACTGAGATGGCTCAGTGCAGCAGGACGTCGCACGACCGATCTCGTTTGGCGTTTGCTGGTTCGGCGCTGAGCGGGAGGAGAATCAGCTCTTCTCTCTCGACGCCTCTTCCATCTGCTTGCGCAGGCTCAGCGGTCGCATGTCTGTCCAGACTTCCTTGATGTAGTCCAGGCATTCAGCTTTATTTCCTGATTTGCCCGCGTCCGTCCAGCCGAGCGCGTTTTCGCGATGCGCCGGCCAGATTGAATATTGCTCTTCATGATTAACCACGACCTTGTAGATAGTGTTGTCTTCGCGTTCTTCATTTTGCATGGCATCTTCCTTTTTGGTGAGATTACCCGGATCTGTGGCACCGAGTAAGAACTGCCGGCGCTGTTGCGCTCTGGGTCTAAAGTTCGAGTTCGACCAGGTTTTCAGGTATTGCGAGGGTTTTGAGCTTATTCATATTTGTATTGAATTTGCTCGAACCGGGTGATCCTGGCCGACGCTGAATATAGTGCAAGCTTACGCGTCAGGAATCAAGGGGACTCTCGCGACTTGGGCCGGTTCGTCTCTTGTGTGTGCCATCCCGTTAACAGGTGCGCGCCGCAGCCTCCGGGAGGTAGAGTTTCTGATAATATTGGCTCCTCCTGGCACTGCGCTTCTCCCAAGCAGAGCCGGGCGTGGGGTTCGCTACGAGTTATTGGCGGGTTCAGAGGAAGAAGGTTTGGAGTGCCGAGCAAATCAGGAAACCATTGACTCACCGCCATCAGCATGACGCGCCTCACTGAAATCAAAACAGAAACCATTGGAAATCCAGATCGCACGATGAACTTTGGACCAAACAACGAGGAACGAGCGCAACCGGGAATGCAGACGTCTGCGGGAGCCCGACACTACGCTGAAATTCCCGTTGAGCTCGCAGAGCGTTTGCGGGCTTACAGCCGACGGGAGGGGGTCACGCTGTTCATGACTCTACTGGCCGCTTTCGATCTGCTGCTGTATCGATACTCCGGACAGGAGGATGTAGTGGTCGGAGTGCCACAGGCCGGCCGCAGCAAATCAGAACTTGAAGGGTTGATCGGATTGTTTGTGAACACCCTGCCGCTGCGTGTCAGCCTCGCCGGTGATCCGACTTTCCGCGAACTGCTGCAGCGAGTCAAAGAAGCTGCTCTGGGTGCCTATGCGAATCAGGAGGGGCCCTTCGACAAACTGGTTGAGGCCATCGAGCCGGAGCGCAGCCTGAGCCAGTCTCCGCTGTTTCAAGTGATCTTCGCGCTCGAAAACACACCGGCATCTCTGGATTACGAAGGCGTGGCAATGAACCGGCTGGAGGTGGAGCGCGGCACAGCTCGGGACGATTTGTCTTTATTCGTGAGTGATAAGGGCGGCGCTCTGAGCACTAGCTGGGAATACAGCACTGATTTAGTTGACAGCGAAACAATCAGAGAAATGATTTCCAGTTACGAGATGCTGCTGGAAGCGGTGCTGGCTGAGCCCACGATGCGAATTGGCGAGTTCAATATTTTGAGCGAGCCACAACGGCGCCGCGTGTTGGTGGAATGGAATTCGGAAACTAGTGAGCCGGCTGCCTGGGCCATTTTGCCTGAGGTGTTTGAGGCCCAAGTGGAGCGCACCCCAGACGAGACTGCAGTCGTATTTGGAGATCGAAGACTGACCTATCGGGAGCTGAACGCTCGGGCCAATCAAATAGCGCATCGTCTCAAAGGTCTCGGTGTCGGACCTGAGACGCCTGTGGGCATTTTCATGGAACGCTCTGAGCAGTTGATAGTAGCCCTGCTCGCTGTCTTGAAAGCCGGCGGTGCCTATGTGCCACTTGATCCGGGCTATCCGGCCGACCGGCTTGCTTTCATGCTGGGCGATGCCGAGGTTCCGGTGCTCCTGACCGAGAGCAAGCTGATGGCCGAGCTGCCTTCGTTGCAGGCTGAAGTCCTGGCGCTCGATGATGACAGGCAATTCAGGGGCGAGCCGGATACGAATCCAGTAAGCGACCTAACCCCTGACAATCTGGCGTACATTATTTACACGTCGGGATCGACCGGACGGCCCAAAGGCGTGGAAGTAACACATCGCACAGTGGCCCATCTTTTTTCCGCTACGGGGGCCAAACTGGGAGTGCAGCAGGGGGATGTCTGGACCGTGGTCCATTCCAGTGCCTTTGATTTTTCGGTGTGGGAAATTTGGGGTTGCCTGTTGCAGGGGGGCCGCCTGGTCGTGGTGCCACTCGAGACCGTCCAGTCATCCGCGGATTTGTTTGAGTTGCTTTGTCAGGAACGCGTTACCGTGCTGAGTCAGACGCCGTCAGCCCTACGGGGATTGCTGGCGGCACGCGAACGTGCATTGTACGGAGAGCGAGACTGGGCAGTGCGATTAATCATTTGCGGCGGTGACGCGCTGGATCAGGAGCTTGCCCTGCAACTGGCGCAGCTACCGCTGCCGGTGTGGAATTTTTATGGACCAACGGAAAGCTCGGTGTGGACCACCTGCAGTTTGCTTGCACCGACTTCCTCAGGCGAGTCAAATGACGAAGCCTCCTCATCGACCAGGTCACAAACCGAAACCGGAACGCCCTCGATTGGTTTTGCTCTGCCGGAGCTGCAGATCTATTTATTGAACGAACAGCTGCAACCAGTGCCTCCCGGCGTGCCCGGCGAGTTATTCATCGGGGGCGCCGGGTTGGCCCGCGGCTACCTGCGCCGGCCGCAGCTGACGGCTGAGAAGTTCATTCCGCATCCGTTCAGCGACGCACCCGGCAACCGTCTTTATCGCACTGGTGATCTGGCGCGGTACCGCCGCAACGGCAGGATTGAGTTCATCGGCCGCCTCGATAATCAAGTGAAGCTGAGGGGCTTTCGAGTCGAATTGGGAGAGATCGAAAATGCGCTCACTGCGTTTCCCGGGATTAAGCAAGCTGTAGTCACAATTCGTGAAGACGCCGGTCGCGACCAGCGCCTGGTCGCCTACGTCGTGCAGGATTTTGAAGGATCGTCGGAAGCCGGGCTGGACGAGGCTTACATCGATCAATGGCAGAAAATCTACAACGAAACGTATCGGCACACTGCTGCGAATGACGATACCAGATTTGATATCACGGGTTGGAACAGCAGTTACACCGGACAACCGATCCCCACTGAAGAAATGCGTATCTGGTTAGATCACACGGTTGAGAGTATCCGCAGTTTGAAGCCGGGACGCGTACTGGAGATCGGATGCGGCACCGGACTGTTGCTGTTTCAAATCGCGCCCCACTGCAGTCAGTATCTCGGCACGGACTTTTCAGAGATTGTAATCAATCGAGTTCAGGCTCAGATAGATCAAGCGCCGGAATTGTCTCAGGTAAGCCTGCTCCAGCGGACAGCCAAAGATTTTGACGGCATACAAACGGACTGGTTTGATGTGGTCATTCTTAATTCGGTCGTACAGTATTTTCCAAATGGCGACTATTTGATCGAGGTGCTGCGCAACGCCGCGAGAGTTTTGCGGCCCGGCGGATCGATTTTCATTGGGGATGTGCGGAGCCTGCCTCTGCTTGAGGCCTTTCACACCTCAGTCGAAACCTATAAAGCCTCGCCTTCACTTTCGATCGAGCAGTTAAGACAGCGCGTGCGAGAGCGGCTGGAGGCTGAAGATGAACTAGTCGTCGATCCAAAGTTTTTCGACGCATTGCGTAAGGATATTCCCGGCATCGCAAAAGTTTCAGTCCGCCCAAAGCAAGGTGGATACGACAATGAGCTCTCTCGATTTCGTTACGACGTAGTAATCACAGTTGGTGGTCCAGAGCATTCGAGTGGATCGGTTGAGTTGGTGAACTGGACGAAAAAGGAGAGCCTTGAAGATCTACGCGCTGAACTCCAGAGGCGGCCTGTCGCGATCGGCAGGCGCGGAATTCCTAACCGTCGAGTAGAGACTGCTTGTGAGATGACAAAGCTTTTACGCGAGGATCGGAGCCTGGCTACGGCGGCGGATCTCTCACGGGCCATAAGCAGGCACGAGCCGGAGGGCATCGAGCCCGATGAGTTATTGCGGCTGGCCGCGTCTGAGAATTACCGCGCAAACCTCAGTTGGATCAATAGCGACACTGCGGGCTGCTTCGACATTCTTTTCACAGAGGCAGATGCAAAGGGTGACTTTACTTTCCCCTCATCGCCAAATCAGAGAGACTTCACAAATCAACCCGCGCGGAAGACAGTAACACTTGACCTGATTCCGCGTCTGCGAGTCTTTCTGCGTGAGAAACTTCCTGATTACATGATGCCGGCGGCATTTGTAATACTCGATCGTTTTCCGCTGACGGACAACGGCAAGCTGGATCGTAAGGCCCTGCCCGCACCGGAACGAGCGCGACCGCCAGTCAGCGCAAAGTTCGAGCCGCCACGCGATCCAGCGGAGCTGGCGCTGGCGAGAATTTGGACTGAGGTGCTGGGCCTGGATCGGGTGGGAGTTAACGACAACTTCTTTGAACTGGGCGGGCATTCGCTGCTGGCGACACAGGTGGTGTCGCGAGTGCGAGACGTATTTAAGATCGAGATGTCATTGCAGAACTTCTTTGCAAACCCGACCATTGCTGAATGTGTCGGCAACCTACCTGCATATGAACCCGATGCGAGTCTGCCGCTGCAAAAGTCAGCAGCAACTACGGCTCCTCAGTCAGTGGGTCAGCAACGGCTTTGGTTTACGGAACAGCTTGTTCCCGGTACCGCGGTCTTCAACGTTCCAGCCGCCCTGCACCTGACGCGGGATGCTGATTTGCAGGCGCTGGAATTAAGCCTGAAAGAGATCGGACGCCGTCATGAAGCATTGCGGACCATTTTCCATATGGTTGACGGCCAACCTGTCCAAACAATTCTGCCCGAGTTGGATTGGTCCTTCCCAATTATTGAACTGGGCTTTGTTCCCATGGCGAACCGGGAAGCCGAGTTGCGCCGGCAAATAAATCACGAAGCGCAAGTTCCCTTTGATCTTGAACATGGACCTCTCTGGCGCGCGCGGCTCCTGAAATATGGTGCGGATGAAAAAGTGCTGCTCCTGACGATGCATCACATCATCGCCGATGGGTGGTCGTGGAAGGTCTTTTTCACTGAGTTGGGAAGAATTTACGAAGCATTCGTGCAGGGCAAGCCGTCTCCGTTGCCAGAGTTGCCAATTCAGTACGCAGACTTCGCTGTCTGGCAAAACGAATGGCTGGCGAGCGAGCAGGTCAATAAGCAACTGCTCTACTGGCGACAGCAATTGAGTGGCGCGCCGACGCTGCTGGATTTGCCCACCGACAAGCCGCGTCCAGTGAAGCAAGGCTTTCGCGGAGCGTGTCATTCTTTGTTGCTGGATCCTCTCTTGTCACAAAGACTCAGAGAGTTGGCCAGGAACGAGCGCGCCACCTTATTTATGACGATGCTGGCAGCCTTTAATATCCTGCTGCATCGCTACACCGGCCAGGAAGACATTTTGGTGGGGTCGCCGATAGCCAATCGGCCTCGCAGCGAATGTGAAAAGCTAATCGGATTCTTTCTTAACAACCTCGTACTACGCACGAAGATCTCGCCGGCTGCTAATTTTCGAAAACTGTTGCAGCAGGTTTCTAGCACTGCAATAGATGCTTATGCCAATCAGGATGTGCCGTTCGAGAGAATTGTTGAAGCGTTAAATCCCGCTCGCGATCGGAGTCGCCCCCCCATCTTCCAGGTGTTTTTTAACTTACTGAATTTTGCGGAGAGAATCGAACTGCCCGGACTCACCGAGAGCAGCGTCTCACCAGTTGAGATATGGTCGCAGCCGGAAACAGCCGGCTCGCAGTTTGATCTCACTTTGTATGTTGGTGAGCGAATCGACTCGATTCAACTCGTGCTGCTCTACAACGCTGACATCTTTGGCCACGCACGCATTGCAGTTATGCTTCGTCAGTTCGAATACCTGTTGGAGCAGATAGTGGCGCAGCCGGGCGCAGCCATTTCCGATTACTCACTGGTCTATCCTCTGTCGCTGGTGCCGGACCCGTCCGGGAAGCTGGATGAACCAAAACTTGAGCCCATCACAGAGGTATTCCTGGCGCGGGCAAAAGAGTTGCCGGATCAGATCGCGCTCAAGTATGGGTCAACCAGCGTGACGTACGGTGAACTCGCCAGGCAGGCTAGATCGATTGCTCGGGCCTTGATCGATGATGGAGTAAAAAAGGGTGACGTGATTGCCGTGTCTGGCCCGCAAAGCCCTGACTTGATTGCGAGTCTGTTGGGAGTCTTACTGGCTGGTGGTGTGTTGCTGACTCTCGAGCGCAATCTGCCTCAGGAGCGGCAGAGAGTGATGCTCTCCGAAGCGGGCGCGCGCCGCTTGATATTCAGCGGCCAGTTGCGCCCGCAGGACCATTGGCTGGATTCGGTTCCAGGGTTGAAACTATTCGCCGGGGAGCAAAGTGATCAAGCGCCAGACAGTGAATTAGCCTCGCCTAATCCTGACGACGCGGCTTATATCTTTTTTACGTCCGGAACAACCGGCGTCCCCAAGGGCGTGCTCGGGAGTCACCAGGGCTTGAGCCATTTTCTCAAATGGCAGCGCGAGCAATTTCAAGTCGGACCGCTTGATCGCAGCGCCCAATTGACTGGATTATCCTTCGATGTGGTACTGCGTGATATTTTTCTGCCACTCACCAGCGGCGCTACCTTACATTTGCCTGATATAGAAGTCGCGTCTTCCGCGCAAATTATAAGCTGGTTGCAGCGCGAGCAGATTTCAATCCTTCATACTGTGCCCTCGCTTGCCCAGGCCTGGATGAATGATTTGCCCGCCCCCGTTTTTCTGCCCTCGCTGCGCTGGGTGTTTTTTGCCGGCGAGCCATTAACGGATGCGCTGGTGCGCCAGTGGCGTACTTCGTTTTCCTCTTCCGCAAGCCTGGCTAACCTTTATGGCCCAACTGAAACAACGTTGGCCAAGTGTTTCTACGTGGTGCCTCAGGAACCTGAGTACGGAGTACAGCCGGTCGGCCGGCCACTGCCAAATACTCAAGCGCTTGTTTTCCAGAGCGAGCGAAGGTGTGGCATTGGCGAGCCGGGAGAGATTGTGATCCGCACTCCTTTCCGCACGCTCGGCTACATGAACGCGGCGGCGGAGCAGGCAGCGCGATTCATCCCAAACAAATTTACCGCCGACCCGAACGATCTGATTTATCGCACCGGAGACCGTGGCCGGTATCGGCCCGATGGATTGCTTGAGATACTCGGACGGCTGGATGATCAGGTTAAGATTCGCGGCGTGCGAGTCGAGCCTGCGGAAGTAAATGCAATGCTGGCCAGGCATCCTCTGGTGGCAGCCTCAGTTGTCATTTCGATTCTGGACGAGCGCGGCGAAAAAGCGCTCGCAGCTTATGTTGTGCCCGATGCACCTGACGAATTTGACCTGAGACAGGTAAGAAGTTTCATGGAACAACAGCTGCCATCGACCCTGGTCCCGACGTATTTTGTACCCTTGCCGGCGCTGCCCTTAACCGCTAATGGAAAGGTCGATAGAAGCGCCTTGCCGCCACCCGATTTGTCATTTGCGAAGGCGCAGCAGGAGTTCATTGCGCCAAGAGACGCGACTGAAGAGCTGATAGCCGAGGCCTGGGGCGAAGTGCTGGGCCTGAAAAGAATCGGCATACACGACAACTTTTTTGAAGTGGGCGGTCATTCGCTGAATGCAATGCAGGTTATTTCGCGTTTAAATGGCATCTTCAAAATCGAGCTGCCGCTGGCTGAGTTATTTACGAATGCCACTGTGGAAGGGCTGGCAGCGGTTATCGAGGACCACCTGGTCGAGCAACTGGAATCGATGAGCGAGGATGAGGCTCAGCAACTGTTCGATTGATCGCGATTTGGCTGACAGCTTAAGAAATGGATAACGATAAAAAAGCGCGACTCTCAGCCGCCAAGCGGGCCTTGCTTGAGCAACGACTGCGTGGAGTTTCCGATGCCAGCCAGCCCAGCCGCAGCATCCCGCGGCGTGCCGGTCAGGACGTCGCGCCCCTTTCGTTCGCGCAACAGCGTCTCTGGTTTCTTGATCAACTTCAGCCGGGGAATGCGTCTTACAACGTCGCCCGGCACGTGCAAATAAAAGGTGAGCTTGACCGGGACGCCCTGGCTGGCGCACTCGATGCATTGGTCGAGCGACATGAATCACTGCGCACAGTTTTTGGTGTGCAGGACAATGAGCCGGTCCAAATTGTGCAAAAGCCGCAGTCGGTACCTTTGCCGCTCATCGACTTCAGTGCCTTGTCTGAAGCCGAGCGTGAGCAGGAAGCGGCACGGCTGGCCCAACGGCACTCTGACGCTGCGTTTAATCTCAGCACCGGTCCTCTACTGGCTGCGCAATTGGTCCGTCTGACGCCACAGGATCACGTTCTGTTCCTGTCGCTGCACCACATAATTACTGATGCCTGGTCCACTTCGCTGCTGATTAGTGAACTCATCACATTGTACGAAGCCCTTCGAGACAAGCGGCCCTCACCACTAAAGGAATTGCCGATTCAGTATGCTGACTTCGCCGTCTGGCAGCGTGCGGTGCTGGCGGGAGAAGCATTAGAGAAACAAATTTCTTACTGGAAGCAGCAACTGGCCGGCGCGCCGGCACTATTGGATTTACCGCTCGATCGCCCACGTCCGCCGGTACAAACATTTCGCGGAGCATATGAGTCTTTTGCGCTGTCCGCGGAATTAGGTATGGCGCTCAAAGAGCTTGCGATTCAGGAAGGAGCAACGTTGTTCATGACGTTGCTGGCGGCGTTTCAAACTCTGCTCTGGCGGCACACGCGCCAGGATGAAATCCTGATTGGAGCGCCGATCGCCAATCGCACTCGCAAAGAAATTGAATCGCTCATTGGATTTTTTGTAAATACGCTCGTGATCCGTTCGGCACTTAACGGCGAGATGACGTTTAGGGAACTGCTGGGCCAGGTCAAAGAAACCACGCTGGCGGCCTATAGTCATCAGGACTTGCCGTTTGAAAAGTTAGTTGAAGCGATCCAGCCGGAGCGCAGCCTGACCCATAATCCGTTGTTTCAGGTGACTCTCTCGCTGCAGAACGTCCCGGCGACAACCGGTGAGGGGAAATTTACCGTCAGTCCGATGGGCTTTGACGGCAGTAGCACCCGGCTGGATCTGGAAGCATATTTTTGGGATCTGCCGGATGGCTTGACCGGAGAATTTGTTTACAGCACCGACCTTTTTGATCAGCGCACCATCGAGCGTTTGCTGCAGCGGTTTCAGATTCTGCTGAGTGGCGTGACGCGAAATCCCGACGCCCGTCTTGCCGATCTGCCGCTGTTGACACCGACTGAGCTGAATGAATTGTTACCGCCAAAAACGACGAGCGAAACCGCAGACTGTCTTCACCAAATCTTCGAAAAACAGGTTGAGCTTGCGCCGGAGCGCCTGGCTGTTGTTTACGAAGGCGAGCGACTGACCTATGCAGAGTTGAATCGCAGAGCCAACCAACTAGCCCACTACCTGATCGGTTGCGGCTCCGGGCCTGAAAAACTGGTGGGCTTGTGTGTCGAGCGTTCACTTGAGCTGGTGATTGCGATTCTTGCCATTCTGAAAACGGGCGCTGCATACGTCCCGCTTGATCCTGCTTACCCGGCGGATCGATTGTCGCTGATTACTAAAGATGCCGGGTTGGCGATGGTCCTGACGACGACTTCTTTGGCTGATGCTTTGAAAAATTCCAGCGCGGACTTGATCTGCATTGACGCACTGAAATCTGAGATCGCACTCACTGCGGAGCACAATCCCGGCCGGGAGCTCAATGCGGAGGGTATTGCTTATGTGATTTACACGTCAGGTTCCACTGGCGCCCCGAAAGGAGTTGCAGTTACTCATGCCAACGTGACGCGACTGATGCAGACTACTGAACCTCTGTTTCGCTTTGGCGCAGATGATGTCTGGACGATGTTTCACTCTTATGCCTTTGACTTTTCGGTTTGGGAGATCTGGGGCGCGCTGTTTTATGGCGGACGCCTGGTCATCGTGCCTTATCTGATAAGTCGCGCGCCGGAAGAGTTCCTGGAGCTCCTGGCCCGCGAGCGGGTGACTGTTCTTAACCAAACTCCTTCGGCTTTTCGTCAACTGATCGAGGCAGAAGCTCAGGCGCCGGAAGGCAGGGAACTTTCATTGCGCGAAGTCATCTTTGGCGGCGAGGCACTCGAGCAGCGCAGTCTTAAGCCGTGGGTTGATCGTCACGGCGACACTGCGCCACGGCTGGTCAATATGTATGGCATAACTGAAACGACGGTCCACGTTACCTGGCGTCCGTTGACAAAGACTGAGGTCGAGAATGAAACGGGCAGCCTGATTGGTGGCCCGCTCGCCGACCTGCAGGTTTACATTCTTGATCGGCAACAGCAACTGGCTCCCATCGGAGTAGCCGGAGAAATGTACGTCGGCGGTTCCGGTGTGGCGCGTGGTTATCTGCGACGTCCTCAACTAACCGCCGAGCGCTTTGTGCCTAACCCCTTCGGTGCCGAGCCAGGGGCTAGACTATATCGCACCGGCGATCTTGCCCGCCTGGTTTATCGCCCTGGCGCCAAATCTGAACTCGAATATCTCGGGCGGGTAGATCGTCAGGTAAAGGTCCGTGGTTTCAGAATTGAGCTGGGCGAAATTGAGAACGTGTTATCCGAACATGATTCGGTTCGCGACTGCCGAGTCATTTCGGCCAGTGACAATGCCGATCAGCAACTGCTCGCTTACGTGATTCCTACATCCGGACAAACGATTGCGGCAGAAACCCTGCGAACATTTTTGAAGAGCAGACTGCCGCAGTACATGGTGCCGGCCGCATTCATACCTGTCGCCGGCTGGCCTTTGACTCCTAATGGCAAGATTGACGAGCGAGCCCTCCCGCGCCCCGATCGAGCGCGCTCCGAACTCGCGAATGAATTTATCGCGCCACGCACGGACACAGAGACAACCCTGGCACATCTATGGAGAGACGTCCTCCGCGTTGAAGTGATTGGCATCAACGACAACTTTTTTGATCTGGGAGGACATTCGCTGTTGGCTACCCAGGTTATGTCGCGTATCCGGGAGACTTTCAAAGTGGAGATGCCGTTGCGGTACTTCTTTGAAAGACCGACAGTCGCGGGGCTGGCCGAGTTCCTGAGTTCCGCGCGCAGCGACGATCAAAAGGCGATGCCCGAGATCAGGCGTTTGCCTCGCGGTTAATATTCCCTGGAACCGCATGCTTCCAGCGTGCAGTTTTTGCCGGGGAAGAATTTGTAGGATAACGATTAATTAGGTTCGTTAGGCACGCTGGCAGCGGGCGGTCTCCAGGGGTGAAGTGACCACGGAAAAGATCAGTAGCAGCTATCCGCTTTCGTCCATGCAGCAGGGCATGCTGCTCCAAAGTCTGCATGAGCCCGGAGTCTACCTTCAGCAACTGGTATGCGATCTACACGAAGATTTGAAAGAGTCTGTTCTATTCAAGGCCTGGCAGGAAGTTACCAGCAGACATGACGTTCTGCGTACAGCCTTTCGTTGGGAGGAAATTCCGGAGCCGTTACAGGACGTCTATGAAAAAACTGAACTTCCGTGGTTCAGCGAAGACTGGTGCCAGCTTACTTTCGAACAACAGGAACAGCAGTACAACGATTTCCTGAGCCGGGATCGAAGTAGCGGTTTTGTCGTCACCAGGCCACCGCTGATGCGCTTTGCCTGTTTCAAGCTCGGGCCAATGCACTCTCGACTGGTCTGGACTTTCCATCACTCACTACTGGATGGCCGGTCGCACCGGATGGTCCTGCAGGAGGTCTTTGGACTCTATGATGACATGCTCGCCCACGTCACGACTGCAAGCGTAACGCGGCTTCCCTACAGCGAATACATCAACTGGTTGAATCAACAGAAGTGGCCGTGCACGCAGGAGTTTTGGAGCGATTATCTTCGCGGATACCAACCGAAACCCGATCTGAGGGTGGGAGAGCGAGGCTTCTCAAATGTTCCGCTTCGAGCACGTGAGCCCGCTGAGCAGAGCCTGGCATTATCAGCGAATGTATGCGCTGCACTTGAGGCCACTGCAAAGGAACATCAAATCACGGTGAATACGTTGATCCAGGCTGGCTGGGCTTTATTGCTGGGCCGGCATTACGGATCACAGGACATAGTTTTTGGAGTGGCGCGGGCCTGCCGGCATTCTGGTTTGCCGGAAGCAAAATCCATGGTTGGGCTCTTTATCAATACTTTGCCGCTACGCGTGCAACTGGATCCGCAGAGATCTCTGCTCCAGTTACTGAAACAGTTGCGCCAACAGCAGCTCACCTTTCGTGATTATGAAGAAACGCCTTTGACGATGATCCAGGAATGGAGCGAAGCGCCACGCGGCAGATCACTGTTTGAAACCGTCCTTGTGTTTGAGAATTACGAACTGAATGAGCAGATGGCAGCGAGCAAGCGACTTGCCGCCTCGTCGCCGGAACGTCATTTTACATTGCTCGAACAGACGCATTATCCGCTGACATTGGCCGCCTACGCTGGTTCAAAACTGATCCTGAAGCTCGAATATGACGAGCGCCGTTTCCAGCCGGAGTCGGTTGAGGCAATGCTAAGTAGTCTGGCCATGGTCCTTGAGGGCATGGCGACAAACCCAAATCTGCCGGTGGGCCAATTCTCAATGCTCGACGACTCCGAGCGCCGGCGGCAAATCTCCGAATGGAATGAAACCGGGAAAAATTTTCCAGACGGCGTGTGTCTGCATGAGTTGTTCGCTGCACAAGTCAGGCGAACTCCTGAGAGAGTCGCAGTTGTTTTTGGCGATCAGCGACTTAGCTTTGCTGAACTCGACAAGCGTGCCAATCAGCTCGCGCATCATCTGCGGCGTCTGGACGTAATGCCTGAAACCTTGGTGGGTATTTGTCTGGAGCGCTCACTCGAGCTGGTGGTCGCGATGCTGGCTGTCCTGAAAGCCGGCGCCGCGTACGTGCCGATTGATCCTGCTTTTCCGTCAGAGCGGGTGTCGTTCATGCTCGCAGACGCCGGAGTGAAGGTTCTGCTGACGGAGAGACGATTGGGATCGAAGTGGCACCAGGCCGGCCTCGAACTCGTGTATCCTGGAAAAGACGGTGGTGATTTCTCTGCCGAGCTTGCCCACGAACCTGAAAGGATGGCGCGCGCTGATAATCCGGCCTATGTGATTTACACCTCCGGTTCGACAGGCCAACCCAAAGGCGTCGTCATCACGCACCGCGCCATCTGTAATCACATGCAATGGATGCAGGATGAATTTCCGCTCAACGACAATGATTGTGTGTTGCAAAAGACGTCGGTTAGCTTTGACGCCTCGGTCTGGGAATTCTACGCTCCGCTATTGGCGGGCGCGCGCCTGGTATTGGCCCAGCCCAATGGCCAACGTGACCCATCCTATTTGCACCGCGTCTTGCGTGACGATCATGTGACTACGCTGCAGGTCGTGCCTTCGCAGTTGCTCTTATTGTTGAGTGAGAACGCATTTTTCGGCTGCACGGATTTGCGGCGTGTGTTCTGCGGAGGTGAGCCGCTGCAGCGTGAACTGGTCGACAATTTCCGGATTGCCAGCGAAGCAGATCTGATAAATCTTTACGGGCCCACCGAAGCCTGTATAGATGCCACTTTTCATAAACTTGATCGTAGTGTTTCGGGCGGAAGCATACCCATCGGGCGTCCCATCGCCAACATGAAAGCCTACATCCTCGATCAATTTCTCGAGCCAGTGCCGGTCGGCGTTTCGGGTGAGCTTTATCTTGCGGGTGCGCCTCTGGCCCGAGGTTATTGGCGGCGGCCAAACGTCACAGCCGAATATTTTCTTCCCGATCCTTTCAGTGGCACTCTCGGCGCACGGCTCTACCGAACGGGCGACCGGGTGCATTATTTACCAAAAGGCATAATTGCTTACGAAGGCCGAGTAGATCACCAGGTCAAACTGCTGGGCTTTCGCATTGAGCTTGGTGAGATCGAGAATTGTTTAGCCAGCTATCCGGGGGTTGATCGCTGCACGGTTGTAGTGCGACAGGACGGAGGCCGCAGGAAGCTCGTCGCCTACGTCGTGCGGGGGCAGGCGTTGCCAGCAACCAACGAGCTACGCAGTTTTCTCATGAGCAAGTTGCCTGAATACATGGTCCCGGCAGTGTTCGTGTATCTCGATCACCTGCCGCTCAGTGAGAACGGCAAACTGGATCGCAGCGCGCTCCCCATACCTCCGGCTTTTAGCGCAGAAAGCGAATTCGTTGGACCTCGCAATGCAACCGAAGAAATCATTGCGGGCATCTGGTGCGAAGTTTTGGGTCTGAAGGCAGTCAGCGTCCTCCAGGATTTTTTTGCGGTGGGTGGCGATTCTCTTCGAGCCACGCAGGTCGGGTCTCGCGCGAGTGCTGTGTTTCAAATAGATTTGCCTCTCGGTGCTCTATTTGAATGGCGCACTATTGCGGCGTTGGCAGAAGCAGTCGAAGAGATGTTGATAGAGGAACTGGAGCAGAGACCCGAAGACGATACCGCTGCTGCCGCTGGTATTTAGTTCGATTGAACAACGTGGCGCGACCCCTCGATGACTTGATCGCGGATTACAAGAATTAACTATGGATCCTTTTATTTTCCCAGCCTCGTTTGCCCAGCAGAGACTTTGGTTTCTCGACTTGTTCGATCCCGGCAAGAGTGTTTTCCATCTCCTGTACGCGATGCATTTCGATGGCTCGCTGGATCCTACGGCGCTGGAACGGGCCATCAATGAACTGGTGCGGCGCCATGAATCTCTGCGCACGGCATTTGTTACCGTCGATGGAGAGCCGATGCAATCTGTGGCCAGAGAACTCAAGCTGGAATTGCCCGTCATTGATCTCCGCAGCCTGGATAGAAATGAAGCTGGAGGCGAAGCCAGGCGCTGGTGGCAAATTGAGGGTGAGCGGCCTTTCAATCTCACAGTTAGTCCGTTGTTTCGGGTGCACCTGATCCGCTTGAGTGAGCACGAAAACATCCTTGTGATCACCATGCATCACATCATCACCGACGGCTGGTCCATGGGTGTGTTTCTGCGCGAGCTCGCCACTTTGTACGTCGCTTTCCAGGCTGGGAAGCCTTCGCCGCTGCCTGAGCTACCGGTGCAGTATGCGGATTATGCCGTCTGGCAAAAAGAATGGATGCAGGGTGAAGTGCTCGCGTCTCAGCTTTCCTGGTGGACAAAACATCTGGCGGGCGCACCCGCTACGCTCGAGTTAGCAACTGACCGTCCGCGTCCGGCCGTGCAGACATTCGCCGGGGCTCGACACTACACCGATATCCCCAACGAGCTTGCAGATCGGTTACGAGCTTTCAGCCGTCGCGAGGGTGTCACGCTGTTCATGACTCTACTGGCAGCTTACGACTTGCTGCTGTATCGATACGGTGGACAGGACGATCTGGTAGTCGGAGTTCCATTGGGCGGCCGCAGCAAATCAGAACTCGAAGGGTTGATCGGATTGTTCGTGAACACGCTGCCTCTTCGCCTGAGCCTGGCCGGTGAGCCCACTTTCCGGGAATTGTTGCAGCGAGTAAAGGAATCTGCGCTGGGTGCTTATGCGAATCAGGAAGTCCCTTTCGACAAGCTGGTTGAGGCCATCGACCCTGAGCGAAGCCTGAGCCAGTCCCCGCTCTTCCAGGTGATCTTTGCCCTCGAAAATACCCCTGCAGCCCTGAACCACGAAGGCGTGGCGATGCAGTGGCTCGAGGTGGAGCGCGGCACAGCTCGCAACGACCTTTCTTTATTTGTCAGTGATAAGAGCGGGCCTTTGAGCGCTGTCTGGGAATACAGCACCGATTTATTCGACGGTGAAACCATTCGTGAAATGATTTCCAGCTACATGATCCTGTTGGAAAACGTGCTGGCTGAGCCCGCGATGAGAATCGGTGAGCTCAACATCCTAAGCGAACAGCAACGGCGACGCGTGTTGACGGAGTGGAATTCCGAAAAAAGTGGGCCGGCTGCGGTCGCAACTTTGCCGCAGGTGTTTGAGGCCCAGGTAGAGCGCGCTCCCGACGCCACTGCAATCGTATTTGAAGGTCGACAACTGACTTATCGAGAGCTGAATGCTCGTGCCAATCAAATAGCGCACCGCCTGCAGAGTCTCGGGGTCGGATCCGAGACTCCTGTCGGCGTTTTCATGGAGCGCTCTGAGCAGTTGGTCGCGGCACTGCTTGGTGTGATGAAAGCCGGTGCTGCTTATGTGCCGCTTGATCCCGGCTATCCGGCCGACAGGCTTGCTTTCATGCTTGCCGACGCCGAGGTCCCGGTCCTCTTAACCGAGAGCGGGCTTTTGGCTGAGCTGCCTGCGTTGCAGGCTGAAGTCATAGCTCTCGACAATGACAGTCAGTTAGAAGGCGAGCGCTTTACCAATCCGTCGAGCAAAATAACGCCGGACAATCTTGCGTACATTATTTACACCTCGGGATCGACCGGACGGCCCAAAGGTGTTGAAGTAACACATCGAACTGTGGCCCATCTTTTTTCAGCTACGGCGGACAAGCTTGAGGTGCTTCCGGGGGATGTCTGGACGGTCGTCCACTCCAGTGCTTTTGATTTTTCGGTCTGGGAAATTTGGGGTTGTCTCTTGCAGGGCGGCCGCCTGGTCGTGGTCCCGCTCGAGACTGTGCAGTCGCAGGCCGATTTGTTTGAGCTCCTTTGTCACGAACGCGTCACTGTGCTGAGTCAAACGCCATCAGCCCTGCGGGCTTTGCTGGCGGCACGCGAACGTTTGTTGTACAGAAATCGAGACTGGGCCGTGCGCTTGATCATTTGCGGCGGAGATTCGCTGGATCAGGAACTGGCCATGCAACTGGCTCAGTTGCCGCTTCCGGTTTGGAATTTTTATGGACCAACGGAAAGTTCAGTGTGGACCACTTGCAGTCTGATCGGCCCGGCCTTCGCCCATGAGTCCAACGATGAAGTAACGGCTTTGGGTCACTCCTTTCAATCTGAATCCAGAACTCCCTCGATTGGCTTTCCGCTGCCGGATTTGCAGATCTATTTATTGAACGAAGGACTTCAGCCGGTGCCTGCGGGAGTGCCTGGTGAATTATTTATCGGCGGCGCCGGGTTGGCTCGCGGCTATCTGCGGCGGCCGGAGCTGACGGCAGAAAAATTCATTCCGCATCCGTTCAGCGATGAACCCGGCAGCCGACTCTATCGCACGGGCGATTTGGTGCGGTATCGCCGCAACGGCAGGATCGAGTTCGTCGGTCGACTCGACAATCAAGTCAAGCTGAGGGGGTTTCGCGTCGAGTTAGGAGAAGTCGAAAATGCACTCACTGCACTTCCCGGAGTAAAGCAAGCCGTAGTCACGATTCACGAAGAAGCAGGACGCGACCAGCGGTTAGTCGCCTACGTAGTCCTCTCGGAAACAAAGCCACCGTCCACAACGCATTTGCGAAAACATTTGCGCGAGTTCCTGCCGGATTACATGGTCCCGACGGCCTTCGTTACGCTCGACGAGTTGCCCTTGACTGCAAACAAAAAAGTGGACCGGCGAGCTTTGCCGGCTCCGGAACGAAGTGAGGAACAGACAGAGGATTTCATCGCGCCGCGCACGCAGATGGAGGAATTAGTCGCAGAGATTTGGATCAGCGTTTTGGGAATAGAACAGGTTGGGGTCTACGACAACTTTTTTGAACTGGGCGGCCATTCATTGCTGGCTACCCAGGTAACTTCGCGCATTCGGCAAACTACTAATATCGACCTGCCGGTGCGCGCTCTCTTTGAATGCCTGACCATCGCTGCCATGGCCGAGCAATTGGATCAGATGGTCCAGGGCGATGGCGGCTTGCGGATTCCGCCCATCCTGACTGTTGCCAGAGGTGGCGGGCTTCCGCTTTCGTTCGCTCAGCAGCGCTTGTGGTTTCTCGATCAACTACAGCCGGGAAGTTCCTTTTATAACGTCTCGCGAGGGCTGCGAATCAATGGCGAGCTGGACGTTGCGGCGCTGACTGCATCATTCAATCAGATTGTGAGGCGTCACGAGTCGTTGCGCACCTGCTTCGGTTCAGACGGGGGAACACCTTCTCAGCACTTTATGAATGATGTTGTGCTGGAAGTGCCGTTGCTCGACCTGTCGGAACTGCCAGAGTCCGAGCGGGAGTCAGAGGCGAGAAGGCTGGCTACAGCTGAGATCAACCGGCCGTTCGATTTAGCGAATGGTCCGCTGCTGAGAGTGAAGCTGATAAAGATTGCAAACCATAACCATGTCCTGCTGATCACGATGCATCATATTGCAGCGGACGAATGGTCCATTGCGATCCTGTTCCGCGAACTTGGAAAACTCTACGAGGCTTTTTCGAACGCCAGCCCCGCTCCGCTTGCCCCTTTGCCGATCCAGTATGCCGACTACGCGAGTTGGCAACGACATTGGCTCCAAAGTGAGAAGCTCGAAAAGCTGGTGGCCCACTGGCGTAAACAATTGGCTGGGGCTCCGACTCTGCTTTCGCTGCCGACCGACCACCCGCGGCCGGACGTACAGAGTCATAGGGGTGCTTACGAGCTCTTCGCGTTGTCAGCGCCACTGACCGCTGAATTAAAATCACTGAGCCGGCGTGAAGGTGTCACGCTGTTCATGAGTTGTCTGGCAGCTTTTCAATTGCTGCTTTACCGTTTGACCGGTCAGCAGGACTTGTTAGTGGGCACAGATGTGGCGAATCGCAGCCGCATCGAGACCGAGGGGTTGATCGGCTTCTTCACTAACCTGTTACCGCTGCGCGCGACGCTTGCCCCCGATCTGAAATTTACGCAATTGCTGCGACAGGTCAGGGAAACAACTCTCGAAGCATATGCGCACCAGGACCTGCCTTTTGACAAATTGGTTGAGGAGCTGAGGCCTGAACGTGACCCGAGCCGGAATCCAATGGTCCAGGTGCTGCTGGTGATGCAGAACCCCCCGGTTTCGGTCGAGCTTGCGGAACTTGAGACAAGCAGTTTTGATTTGCCGCTCGACACTTCGCGATTTGATCTGGTGCTGTTTCTGTCTGACTCCGAATCAGGTTTACAGGGATTTTGGTTATACAATCCGGATCTTTTCGAGTCCGCGACAATAGCCCGTTTTTCGGCCGCTTATCAGCGACTGTTGGAGAATATCATTGCGTCTCCCGAAGCCCGCCTGGACTCTTTTTCAATCATGAACGAGGAACAGAAACAAAAACCAATCCCGCGAAAGGATCGTCTGAGGCAATTGCGGACCACCCGGCGCAAAGGTGTGAACCTCGAGCAGTTGAGCAACGTCTCGATGGGTCAACTGGAACCGGGTCAGCCCCTGCCTTTACTAATCCAACCCGCCGCAGCCGAGGTTGATTTGGTAGAGTGGGGAGCCAGTAACCGGGAATTAATAGAGCAGAATCTGCTGCGACATGGCGCCATTCTGTTTCGAGGCTTTGCCTTGGATTCCGTCAAGGAGTTTGAGCGGTTCGCAGCAGCAGTCTGTCCGCAGTTGTTTGGTGAGTACGGTGATCTGCCTCGCGAGGAACTCGGTGGGAAGGTCTACGGTTCGACTCCGTACCCGGCGGACGAAACGATTCTCTTCCATAATGAAAGTTCGCATATGCATCAATGGCCGATGCTGATCTGGTTCTACTGCGTCACCGCCGCGAGCGCCGGTGGCGAATCACCGATACTTGATTGCCGGAAGATCTACCAGTTGTTGGAACCGTCGATTAGAGATGTGTTTGAAAGCAAGGGGCTGCTGTACGTGCGCAACTTTACGCCCGGACTCGATGTCAGCTGGCAGGATTTCTTTCATACGAATGACAGAGCTGTGGTGGAACAGTATTGTCGTCAGGCAGGAATTAACTATGAATGGAAGGGAGAGCAGGGCTTGCGCACGAGCCAGGTGGGCCCGGCTGTAGTGTGGCACCCGCAAACTGGGGAGCCGGCGTTTTTCAATCAACTGCAATTGCATCACATCTCATGCCTCGCGCCTGCGGTACGCGAATCTTTACTCGCTATGATGGACGAAGCGGAACTGCCACGAAATGTTTACTACGGTGACGGCTCGCCCATCGAAGATTCAGTGATGACTTATATTGGTCAGTTGTACCGGGAGAACGCGGTCAGCTTTCCCTGGCAGCCTCACGATGTGCTGATGCTCAACAATATGCTGGTGGCCCATTCGCGCAATCCTTACTCCGGCGAGCGAAAAATCGTGGTGGCGCTGGGAGAGCTGGTGAGCCAGAGCGAGAGTGAGGAACTCCGGGGCGTGCGATGATTCGCTCAAGCCAAGGTATAAATGAATTAGCCGGTCAAAAACTTTTAGATCCAGTGGATCCGGGATGAAGTGACACTAGCCTCAATGGACCAAGCAACTCAAGGGTTTCGGTTATCGACACAGCAGAAGTACCTCTGGTCGCTGCAGCGGGAGCACCCTGCTCATCCATTTCGGGCCGTCTGCGCCATTCTGCTTGAAGGAGAACTGCAGCCGAGACTGCTGGAGGATACGCTTTACACGCTGGTGCAGCGTCACGAGATTCTGCGTACGACCTTCCGCCGGCCGGCGGGAATCAAGACTCCATTTCAAGTAGTTGCAGAGAATGTGCACCCCGGCTGGCAGGCTGTGGATCTGACTCAGCTCGACGCCACGCGCCAGCGGCACCGGGTGGAGCAAAGCATGGTCGAGGAGCGGACACGGCCTCTCAACTTTGAACGAGACAGTCTTTTTCGCGTTAGTGTCCTAAAGCTGTCCCCGCACCGGCGGGTGATGATCATTTCGCTCCCATCGCTTTGTGCCGATGCCGTGACGCTGACAAACATAGTCGCCGAACTTGGCAACATATACGACGCACTGGTGCGGGGGGACAAACAGGCTGAGGCCGGCGACGACGTCATGCAATACGCGGATTTCGCGGAGTGGCAACATGAGTTGATCGAGGACGATGACGAGCAAGCGCGACTCGGCCAGGCGTACTGGAAACAGTTGGCAGACGAAATCGCCCCGCCCGTGATGCCACTGAGCAGATCTTCTGAAGTAATCGCCGGCGGTGGATCCTTCGCACCGGTGTCGCTACAGATCCCGGTCGACCCGGAAGTGTGCGCGCGCATGGAAGCCCTGGTCCTGGCCGGCGAGTCCACTGTTTCGTCGCTGGTGTTCGCCGCCTGGCAGGCAGTTATCTGGCGGTTAACTGGACAGGCAAACTTTCTGATTTTCAATCTGTCGGAAGGCCGGAAACTGGACGAGTTGCAAAGCGCTCTCGGACCATACGCTACTTTTCTGCCCGTGCACGGCTACTGTGAAGACGTTCCGTTAACTGAGTTGCCGCGTGTCGTTAAGAATGAAGCGGCAGGACGTGACTGGGAAGAATATTACGAAGCAAGCGGCACCCAGGCTGTCGAGTTGGCATTTGAATTCGCTGAGCGCCCGGCCCTGTTTGTAACCAGCACGTTGACGTTTTCAGTTTTACAGATCGACGTTTGTCACCAGCCCTTCAAACTCAAGCTCTCCTGCGTGTATATCGAAAAGACTTTGATTGTCGAGCTGCAATACGATCCGCGCGTTTTTGATAGCGAGACGGTTGTCCGCTATGCCGGCTATTGGCGGAGACAACTTTCGGCCCTGACCGCTGCTTGGCATTTTCCAGACTCGCCATCATTGACCGTGGGCCAGGTTGATATTCTGAGTTTGGAGGAGCGCCGCTGGCTGTTGTCCGAGCTTAATCAGAGCGAGAAAGAGTTCGCCAACGCAGGCTGCATTCAAGATCTCTTTAAGCAACAAGTCGCGCGCACTCCCGAAGCAATCGCTGTTGTGTGCGGGCAGGTGCAACTGACTTACGAGCAATTGAATGCGCGGGCCAATCAATTGGCGCACCTGTTAAGGCAAAGTGGGGTCGCGCAAAATGATCGTGTAGGTCTCTGTGTCTCGCGGAGCGCGGAATTGATAGTCGGTATGCTCGGTATTTTGAAAGCGGGTGGCGCCTACGTTCCCCTAAATTCCGAACATCCAGCGGAGCGGCTCAACCTGCAGTTGGCCGAGAGCAATGCAGCAGCGCTGGTTACAGATGGGGCGGGCCCCGCTCTTGAGTTCCCAGGCGATACGATAAATCTCAAACTCCAACGTGAGCAGTTGTCCGCTCAACTCCAAACGAATCCGGCAGCCACGACGACCACGGAAAATCTCGTTTATGTTATCTACACCTCGGGTTCGACTGGAGTTTCCAAAGGCGTGGCGGTGCAGCATCGCAACCTGGTCAATTACACCAACTACATTTTGCAGCGATTGCGAGTAACAGGTCCGCTTCACTTTGCGTTTGTCTCTACCGTTGCCGCCGATCTGGGTAATACCTGTATCTTTCCGGCATTGCTGTCGGGGGGGTGCCTGCACATTCTGCAGTCTGATGTAGCGATGGACGGGGCGTTATTTAAGCGATACTTCACTGAACATTCAATTGATGTATTGAAAATTGTCCCGTCGCACTTTGAGGCCCTGTTAGCGGCCGAGCCGGATCGCGTTCTGCTGCCGGCAAAATATTTGTTGTTTGGAGGCGAGGCCCTCTCACATGATTTGGTCGCACGGGTCTTTCAGCTCAATCCCGACTGCCGCTTAATCAATCACTATGGACCAACCGAAACCACAGTTGGTTCACTTACATATGACATTGAACGTTCCGCCAATCATTCCTCTTTGACTGTTCCAATCGGCAAGCCCATCGCCAACACTCGCGTTTACGTGCTCGATGGCGCACTGCAACCGCAACCAATCGGCGTGGCCGGCGAGCTCTACATCGGTGGTGCCGGGGTGGCCGCTGGATATTTGAATCAGGCAGCAGAGACGGCCGCGCGTTTTATCATCGACCCGTTCTCCGTCACGCCGGGTGAACGTCTTTATCGCACTGGCGATCTGGCGCGGTGTCTTCCGGATGGCAATATCGAATTTCTCGGTCGCGTCGACACTCAGGTGAAGGTGCGTGGGTTCCGCGTTGAACTCGGTGAAATCGAAGCAGCCTTGTCCGCACATCCGCTGATTCGCCAGGCAGTTGTATGCGCAACAGTTTCGGGAGCGGCAGGCGCTCTCCCGGTTGCGCCCGCTCAGCAACTCGTAGCCTATATCGTGCCGGCCGAGGCAAGGGCACCCAGTGCGGACATCCTGCGCGATTTCTTGAAACTTAGACTGCCGGACTACATGGTCCCGTCAGTTTTCGTTTCACTGCCGGCGCTGCCGCTCACTGCCAACGGGAAAGTCGATCGCAAAGCCCTGCCGGCACCCGAAGATGTTCGGCCTGGGCTGCAAAACACGTACGTTGCGCCACGTAACGATACGGAACGAGAGCTCGCGACCATCTGGTCGACTGTTCTGGGCGCCGGCGAGGTCGGTATGAATGACAACTTTTTCGACCTCGGAGGACACTCACTGCTGGCAACGCAGGTGGTCTCGCGCATGCGTCAGGTTTTTCAAACTGAGATACCGCTCGCCAGTATTTTTCAATCGCCTACGGTCGCCGGGCTGGCCGCAGCCGTCGATCAAGCCAGAGCCGTGGACACCGAAAATCTGCTGGCCGAACTAGAGCAGCTCTCTGATGAGGAAGTTCAGCAGCTGTTGAGGGACGAAGAATTGAAGAGCAAGTCGCGCTAAAGAACTGGTGTCTCGGCCGTTAACTGAAGGAGATCCTGCCGCCGCGGCCCCGATTTTCCCTCTGAAACCGCGTTGAAGCGCTTTGGGTGCGATGCTATTATTGGTCGTGCAAATAGTTAGTCGACAATATCCTGCCAAATCCAGCAGCCTCAATATTTCGGGGATTTGTTCATTAGTCATATCTTTCCTATCAGGGCGTATAGTGATTGACCGTTTGTTGGCCTGCGGAAGGCAGGGAAATCCCGAGCGAGGCTCGCAGTTTCGCCCGGGCAGATCTAAGACGCAGCAGTTTCAGCATGGATAATTTAAGCGAACGAGTAGAAGGTCTTTCTCCCGCCCGGCGCGCCTTGCTCGAATTGCGTCTGCGGAAGAGCGCTGCACTGGAAACCCAGGCTGCCAAGATCGGGTCACGTCCCAACCGTGACAGCGCAGTCCTTTCCTTTGCGCAGGAGCGCCTCTGGCTTTTGGATCAATTGGGAGAGCAACGGGCGTTGTACAACGTGCCGCGCGCACTGCGCCTGCATGGGAAGCTGAATGGCGACGCTCTGCTGCACGCCCTCAATGAAATTGTTCGTCGCCATGAAGTCTTTCGCACAAGTTTTCGCAATGACTCAGGGACGTTGCGACAGGTGATTAGCGACGAGCTTCAGATCTCAATGCCCCTAACAGATCTCAGTGGAGAGCCACTGGAACATCGCGAAGCCAGTGCGAAACGGCTGGCACAGCGGGAAGCAGCGCTGCCCTTTGACTTGTCAAAGGGTCCGATGATTCGCGCCGGCCTGCTGCGGCTTGCTGAACAGGACCATGTGCTGTTGCTTACAACGCATCACATCGTGAGCGATGCCTGGTCAGCCGGCTTACTCTTTAAGGAAATGGGAGAGCTCTATAACTCGTTCCCCGATGCGCAGCCGGCCGGGTTACTACAGTTACCGATCCAGTACGCCGACTATGCGGAGTGGCAGAGGGGTTGGCTGCAAGGCGATGAACTAAAGCGCCAGCTTTCATATTGGCGTGACGAACTTGCCGGAGCAGACGCAGTCCTTGAACTGCCCACAGATCATCCAAGATCAAATGTTCAAACTGCGAGCGGCGCCTACCAGCATCTGACGTTATCAAGAGAACTGAGCGAGGGACTGCGGCAGTTGAGCAAGCAGGAGGGCGCAACCCTGTTCATGACCTTGCTTGCTGCGTTTCAGATCCTGCTCGGACGCTATAGCGGACAGGATGAAATTGTAGTGGGCTCTCCTATTGCCGGTCGCAATCGCACCGAGATCGAAGGGCTGATTGGGTTTTTCATCAATACGTTGGTGCTGCGGACAAGTCTCAAAGGTGAGCCAGGCTTCAGAGAATTTCTGGGCCGGGTCAAAAACTCTGCGTTGGGCGCTTATGCCCATCAGGATCTGCCATTCGAAAAACTCGTGGCTGAGCTGCAACCCGAAAGGGACCTCGGCCGCAATCCGCTTTTTCAGGTGATGTTTCAGTTTCAGAATACGGCCAATGCGGAGTTGGAGTTAAACGACCTGGTGGTAGCCCCGCTGGACGTGTCCACCGAGACCGCGAAATTCGATCTGATGCTCGCCGCGCGTGAAGAAAATGGCCAGGTAGTCTGCGTTATTGAGTACAGCAGCGAGTTGTTCGCAGGCAAAACGATCGAACGCATGCTGGAACAATACGCGACGCTTTTGGTAGCAGTGGTCGCCAGCCCTGACGAGCAGATTTCGAAGCTGTCGTTAATGACAGAATCAGAACGTCGGCAGTTGTCTCATGAATGGAATGCGACGGCGGTCGAGTTTGCCGAATTAAAAGCTGGCCCTGGCATTCATCAACTGTTCGCGCAGCAAGCGGCGCAAACACCATCTGCAGTTGCCCTCATCTGTTCCGGCGAACATTTGACCTATGGTGAGCTGAACAGACGCGCGAACCAGCTCGGCCGGTATTTGCGACGGAAGGGAGCCGGTCCCGAAACGCGTATCGCAATCTGCCTCGAGCGTTCGCTCGATATGATCGTCAGCTTGCTCGCAGTGCTGAAGGCTGGAGCAGCGTACGTGCCGCTGGAGCCAGGCCACCCGCTCGAGCGCAGGTCGTTCATTCTCGATGATTCGCGCTCGTCAATGATCCTGACGCAAAGCAACCTCGGACAATGCTTGCCTGAATGCAACGCGTCAGTGCTTGCACTCGACGAATTGCAGTCTGAGCTGGACGCTGAGAGTGGTGAGGACTTCGACAGTGGGACAACGGTTGCAAACGCTGCCCACGTGCTCTACACCTCAGGTTCAACCGGACGCCCCAAGGGTGTAATCAGTTCGCATGCTGCTTCGCTAAATCGCTTCGCCTGGATGTGGCACGCTTATCCGTTCTCAAAAGGCGAAGTGTGTTGTCAGAAGACTTCACTGAGCTTTGTCGATTCGATCTGGGAAGTTTTTGGACCACTGCTGCGCGGCGTGCCCCTCTTGATTGTACCCCGCGAGGTTGTTAAAGATCCGCAGTTGCTGCTGGCCACGCTGGCGCAAAACAAGGTCAGTCGTCTCGTACTCGTACCATCGCTGTTGCGAGTTATCCTCGAGGCGGCCGGTCAATCGCAACCACAACTGTCCAACCTTCGTTACTGCGTTTGCAGCGGCGAAACTCTCTCAAGGCAGCTGGCCGCAAGTTTTCGGAAAACTCTGCCTGCCACGACGTTGATCAATCTGTACGGCTCTTCCGAAGTAGCGGCCGACGTCACTTGCTATGAAGTCAACGGCAGCGAGGGATTAAACGAGATTCCCATCGGCCGCCCCATCGCTAACACTCAGGCTTACGTCCTCGATCACAAACTGCAACTCGCTGCAGTGGGAGTGCCGGGAGAGATTTTTGTTGGGGGAGAGGGCTTGGCGCGCGGCTATCTCGAGCGAGCTGATCTGACCGCCGAGCGGTTTCTTCCAAATCCATTCGGCCATGGCGAGCGTCTCTTCCGTACGGGCGATTTGGGGCGCTATCTGGCTGACGGAAATATCGAATATCGCGGCCGGCGTGACCATCAGGTCAAAATACGTGGTTTCCGAATTGAGCTGGCTGAGATTGAGACAGCCCTTACGGCACATTCCCAGGTTCGGGAGACAGTTGTGATTGCGCGCACCGACGTGCATGGCGAAAAACAACTGGTCGCTTATGTAGTCGCGAATGATCAAACCGGTGTTGAGGAATTGCGCCGGCACCTGCGCGCCAAGCTGCCGGAGTACATGATGCCGGCGCTGTTTGTGATGCTTGACGAGCTGCCGCTGACGCCGAGCGGAAAGCTGGATCGGCTGGCACTGCCTGAACCCGGGAAGGCTTTCGATCGGGAAGATTTCGTGGCACCGCGGACGCCGACCGAAGATGTGCTCGCGGGCATTTGGCGCGAGGTGCTTGACGTCGACCAGGTCGGTATTCATGACGATTTCTTTTCACTGGGCGGTCATTCGTTGTTATTGACGCGGATCGCTTCGCGCATCAGGGATACTTTCGCCATCGAATTGTCGCTGCGTAGTTTGTTTGAAGCTGCCACGGTCGCGCAGAGTGCGGAACTGATAGAGAAGGCGCTGCGCTTGTCTGGGCAGAACGAGTCGTTGCCGCTCATGGCTGGATCACGAGGGCATGAGTTGCCGCTGTCGTTTGCGCAGGAGCGTCTATGGTTTTTTGATCAGCTCGAGCCGGGCAGCGCTGCGTACAATATTCCGCGCGCGCTCAGATTGAAAGGACAACTCGATCACTCAGCATTGCAGCGAAGTGCCGCGGCAATATTTGCGCGGCATGAAGTCCTGCGCACCAGATTTGGCAGCCTCGACGGCAGGCCTGTCCTGTCGGTGGCTGACCAGCTAGCGGTTGAAATTCCAATCATCGCTATCAACCAACTGCCGGTTGCAGTGCGTGACGAGAAAGTAAAGCAGCTGGTCGCAGCAGAGACGAGTAAGCCGTTTGATTTGAGTAGGCGACCATTGCTGCGCCTATTGCTGCTGCAGTTGACCTCGGAAGAACACATCCTGGTGATGACCATGCATCACATAGTCAGCGATGGCTGGTCCATTGGCCTGGTGCTGGGCGAATTGGTCTCGGGTTACAACGCGCTTGTCTCGGGAAGTAAGGCGAACTTGCCGCCGCTGCCGATTCAGTACGCAGACTACGCGGCCTGGCAAAGAGACAACCTGGAACGCGCCGGTTTTAAGAGGCAACTCGAATATTGGCGCGCGCAACTTGAGGGCGCACCGGCATTAATTAACCTACCCACTGACAGGCCGCGTTTGGCCCCGCGCAGTTTTCAAGGCGCGCGCCATCCAGTGAGGATCGCCGGCGAGATCGTGGCCGGATTGAAAGAGATCGGCCGCAGGGGCCACGCGACGCTTTTTATGACGTTGCTGGCTGGTTTTCAAATGACGCTCGCGTGCCTGACCGGCGATGAAGACATTGTAGTTGGCTCGCCCACGGCTGGGCGTAACCGAGCGGAAGTGGAAGACTTAATCGGGTATTTTGTAAATACTCTCGTGTTGCGCACGAGCCTGGCTGGCGAGCCAACTTTCCGAAATGCGCTGGAGCGGGTGCGGGAAACCGCGCTCGGAGCTTATGTAAACCAGGATGTGCCTCTGGAAAAGCTGTTGGAAGAACTGAAGCTGCCGCGGTCGCTGGAATTTAATCCACTCTTCCAAGTGTGGTTTGTATTGCAGAACGCGCCGGGGGAGCAACAGTCCTGGCACGAGCTAACTGCCGAGCCGGTGGAGATTGAAAGCACAAGCACGCGGCATGACCTGCAATTGACCTTGTGGGAAACGCCTGGCGGATTAGCAGGAGCGTTCACTTACAGCACCGACTTATTTGCGGCAGAAACAGTTGCCCTGATCAACGAACAATTTGTAAATCTACTGCAGGCGGTCGTCAGCGATTCTGAGATTCGACTCAGCGAATTGAAAGCGAAACTTGACGAGACCGCAAACGCTCATCGCCTGAGAGTTAATAGGCTTTTGGAAAAGACAAGTCGCCAAACTTTAAAGTCAGCAAAGCGTAAGGCAGTGTCCGACAGAACTTAGCGCTGGAACCTATGAAACCGAATATCGACAGACCGGCTCAAAACACCCGGCGCAAAGGGATAGCTTTGTCGCAGGAATCGCTTGTGCGAGAAAGCAAGCTCGAGCCAAACCAGTCGCTACCTCTGGTGTTTCAACCAGCCGTTGAGGGCCTCAGTCTGGCGCGCTGGACCGCGAGCAATGTCTCCGCGATTAAAGCCCGACTCATGGAAGCCGGCGCGATTCTATTTCGTGGATTCAATGTCGATGGCATCGCTGAGTTCGAAGCCTTCATGACTGCCGTAGCCGGTGACCTGCTGGATTATTCGTACCGCTCAACGCCGCGTACAAAAGTCAGTGGCAAGATCTATACCTCCACGGAGTACCCGGCGGACCAAACGATTCCGCTGCACAACGAGATGTCGTATACGCGGCAATGGCCGATGGTGCTTGGCTTCTTTTGTGTCGAACCCTCGCCTGAGGGTGGTGAGACTCCAATCGCCGACAGTCGCAGAGTCTTCGCGCGTTTAGATCCGGCAGTGCGCGAGCGATTCCGCGAAAGGAAAGTCCGCTACGTTCGCAACTATGGCGACGGACTTGATCTCCCCTGGCAGGATGTGTTTCAAACGACGGATCCGATCGAGGTGGAAAGGTTCTGCCGTCAGTCAGGTATCGAGTTTGAATGGAAAAGCAATGACCGTCTACGCACGTCGCAGCTCTGCCAGGGAATCGCCTCCCACCCGCGGACGGGGGCTGAAGTGTGGTTTAACCAGGCGCACCTTTTCCATGTGTCGAGTCTGGACCCGAAGCTGCGCGAGGCATTGTATCTGGCCGCCGGCGATGAACCGCCACGGACAGCGTCCTATGGCGACGGCTCGGAAATCGACGCCGCTGAGCTCGATCAGGTGCGCGCGGCCTACGAGAGCGAAAGGGTTTTCTTTCCCTGGCAACAGGGTGACGTGTTGCTTGTCGACAACATGTTGGTGGCCCACGGCCGCCGTCCCTATCGGGGCCCGCGAAAGATCGTTGTAGGTATGGGAGAACTCTTTGAGGGCTAGGGTGTAACGAATTTCAGGTTGGCAGATGAACGGTTCTGGTAAACGGAGCCCTGGAACAATGGAAATAGCGGAACCAGTGACAACGGACATCATCGAAGGCTTTCGACTCTCGCCCCAGCAAAGCAGGCTGTGGCTGGCGCAGCAGTCTGATCCGGGCCGTGCGTACCGAGTGTGTTCACTGATTGAAATTGAAGGGGACTTGAATCCTGAATTGCTGCAGCGAGCGCTGGAGAGCGTTGTGAGTCAGCACGAGATCCTGCGCACCTCTTTTCAGCTGCTGCCTGGCATGACGATTCCCGTTCAGGTAATTGCCGATGAGGTGGCAACCACTCTGCCGAGTCACGACCTGACCGGGATCAGCGCCGCGGAGCAGCAGGAAACGATCGATCAATTATTTAACGAAGCTGTCGCTGCGGTGGTTGACTATTCGCAGCCTTCGCTGCTTAGTACCCAGCTCCTGAAGTTGTCAGACCACCGACACTTTTTGTTAGTCAGCGCTCCAGCACTGTGCGTCGATGGACCGTCCGTCTCACGCCTTCTGTCGCAGTTAGCCGCCGCCTTTGAGGCGTTGCAGCAAAACGGGGAAACCCCGGTAATTGAGACGATGCAGTCGGCTGATTTTGCTGAATGGCAGAACGAATTATTGACATCGGACGCAGCCACAACTGCGCTGGACAATTGGCGGCGCGGCGCTCAAGCGGGCCCCGCGCCGCGCCTGATTTTTGAAAAATCAGAGCAGCAGTCGACTCACGCGGTTCCAACTGTGGAGCTTAAGCTCTCTACAGAGACCACGACCCTGATCGAGGCGGTAAGCCAGTCAAATAAAACTTCGCCCACACTATTTCTATTGGCTTGCTGGCAAACGCTGTTGTGGAGATCAACCGCAGCGGCGGCTATCACCGTGGGCTTGCTGTTCGAAGGGAGAAAGTTTGCTGAGCTTGACGAAGCAGTTGGATTGCTTTCGAGTTACCTGCCGCTCTCTACCCACTTTGATGAGCGGCTCTCTTGCGCGGATCTGTTACGGGACTTGGCGGCACTTGAAAATGAAGCCTCAAGCTTACAGGAATATTTTCCCGCAGAGCTGCGGCAGGGCGAGCCTTTCGCGTTTGAAGTGCAGCGTCAGCCCGCTCCAGTTCGAGCTGGGGCCTTGAGATTTTCCCTTGCGCATCAGGAAGCGGATACGCAGGCGTTTAAATTGAAGCTGGTGTGCACAAGGGGCGAAGGCGTATTCACTGCAGCGCTGCATTACGATGCAAGTCTCTACTCGGCTGGAGATATTGAGCTGTTGGCGGAGCGCCTGACCACACTGATTGAATCCGCTGCTCACCGGCCGGAATCAGCACTGGCGGAGTTGGAAATGATCGGATCAACTGAGCGGCAGTTGCTCCTGTGCGATTTCAACGACACAGCGAAAGATTTTTCGACTAGCCAGTGTGTTCATGAAGTATTTGCCTTGCAGGCAAGACGAACACCTGATCGCGTGGCGGTGATTTTCGAGGGCGAGCAGCTGACGTTTGCTGCGCTTGAGAAGCGAGCCAATCAACTCGCCCAACGGTTGCAGGGAATTGGGGTAGGGCCTGACGCAGCCGTGGGTCTTTGCTTCGAACGCTCGCTGGATCTGATAGTTGGGTTGCTTGGGATCCTGAAAGCCGGCGGCGCTTATGTGCCCCTTGATCCGGGTTTGCCCAAGGCACGTCTCAGCTTAATGCTGTCGGAGGCAGGCGCGCGCTTCCTGGTGACACGAACTGAACTCGCGGAAGGGCTCGACGACGCGGTTGAGTACGTGGTGACCTTTGCCGGAACGGATGTTCACATCAAGAGCGAAAAGGAAAACGTCGCAGCCGCGCGTATTGAGCAGACAGAGAGGAGGAATCTGCCAAGTGGAAATATTGAAGGTGCCGCAACCGAGCAAAACCTTGCGTATATCATCTTCACTTCCGGTTCCACCGGACGGCCAAAAGGTGTCGCTGTCGAACATTGTCAACTTTTGAATTATGTAAATGCGATCTGGGATGAACTGCAGCTTCCAGAGGCGAGCACTTTTGCCACGGTGTCCACGATTGCCGCTGACCTTGGCAACACGGTGTTGTTTCCATCTTTACTCAAAGGCGGAACGCTGCACTTGATTTCTGAAGAGCGCGCAACGAATCCCGACGCTCTGGCGGAGTACTGCAGCCTGCATCCGATCGACTGTTTGAAAATTGTGCCCTCGCATCTGGCAGCGTTGTTGTCGGCGGCGGATCCCGAAAAAGTATTGCCACGACGCAAATTGGTTTTGGGAGGCGAAGCCAGCTCCTGGAAGTTAATCGAAAAAATTACGGCTCTTGCGCCTGCTTGCGAGATCCTGAACCATTACGGCCCTACCGAAGCGACGGTGGGCGCGACGACTGAGCGGGTCTATCAGTCAGTCCCCGGGCTGGCGGAAATTGTGCCGCTGGGCCGGCCACTCGCCAATGCGAAGGTCCTGATGTTGGACCAGCACCTGCGGCTGACGCCGCTGGGAGCACCGGGTGAATTGCACATTGGTGGCGCTGGTGTCGCGCGCGGCTATGTGCAGCGGCCTGAGGCGACGGCGGAGAAATTCATCTCAGATCCGTTTGCTGATAACCCGGACGCGCGTCTTTATAAAACGGGCGATCTGGCACGGCAACTCCCTGATGGACGGATTGAGTTCCTTGGCCGCATCGATGATCAGGTCAAGATTCATGGCTATCGTATCGAGCCGGCGGAAATTGAGCAGGCCTTGCACTCTCATCCGGCCGTGGCTGCGGCGATTGTCATTGCCAGAGAGGACCAGCCCGGAGAAAAGCGTCTGGTCGCTTACGTTGTCCCGCGAGCCGGCGCGCAAATCGATCAGACTGAGCTCAAGACCTTCCTGCAGCAGCGGCTGCCCGACTACATGATGCCGCGCGGCATCGTTGTTCTCGGTTCAATGCCGCTGACACGGAACGGTAAAGTCGACCGCCAGGCGTTACCAGCGCCAGAGCGAGCGCAAACTACGGCAGCGGAAACTGTAGCGCCTCGCAACGAAGTTGAAGAGAAGCTGGCCACGATTTGGGCCGGTGTGTTGGGTGTGAAGCAGGTCGGAATACACGATAATTTTTTCGAGCTCGGCGGTGATTCAATTCTAAGTATTCAAATCATAGCGCGAGCAAATCAAGCGGGTCTCAAGCTGTCACCGCGACAACTTTTTGAGCACCAAACGATCGCCGACCTTGCCGGAGTGGCAGGCACAACAGTTATCCACAGTGCGCCTCAGGGCCCGGTAATGGGAACGGTTCCGTTAACGCCTGTCCAGGCTCGGTTTTTTGCGCTCGAACTGGCTAACCCACACCATTACAACCAGGCCATGTTATTCGAGGTCGATGAATCCCTCGAAGTCGACGTACTCGAGCGAGCGCTGAACCACCTGGTCATGCATCACGATGCTCTGCGTTTGCTGTTCAAGCAGACCGAGCAGGGCTGGACGCAGGAGATTGTGGCTCCGTCGAACAAAGGCATAGCCGTCGAATTTATTTCCGCTCCACCGTCAGCTGAACCGCTCGCCGCGTTCCAGGCGAGCCTGAATCTCACCAACGGACCTCTGTTCCGCGTGGCGCTAATTACCAATCAACACGGCCAGCCAGAGAGGCTGCTGATCGTAATACATCACCTGTTGGTTGATGGTGTTTCCTGGAGTGTGCTGCTCGAGGATCTGCAGGTGCTTTACGGACAACTCGCACGTGACAAACAAGCGGAACTGCCGGCCCGGACGACTTCATTCAAAAGTTGGGGAGAACGTCTGCATGCGCACGCAGACTCCGAGACATTGCTTGGCGAAGCGCCTTTCTGGTTGTCGTTGAGCGAAGCTGCGGCCACGCTCTTGCCGGTGGACTTTCAGCACGGCCCAAACATCTCTGCGGCGGCCGACAGCGTGTCGAGTTCACTCAATCCGCGGGAGACGCTGGCGCTACTGATGGAAGTGCCGGCGGCGTATCGCACCCAGATCAACGAAGTGCTACTGACGGCCCTCGCACAAACGCTGAGCCGTTGGACCGGTTCGCCGTCAGTTCTGATTGATCTCGAGGGGCATGGCCGCGAAGAACTTTTCCCCGGCGTTGATCTATCGCGCACCGTTGGTTGGTTTACAACGATCTTTCCTGTCCGGCTTGATCTGCAGGCATCGCTGGAACTGAGTGAGAGTTTGCGGTTGGTCAAGGAACAACTGCGTGCGATACCCAATCGCGGGATCGGCTATGGTTTGTTGCGCTATCTCAGCCGTAAGCGGGAGATCACCGAAGCCCTGAGCCGGCTGCCTCAGGCGCAAGTCAGATTCAACTATCTGGGTCAAACCGATCGCGCAATGTCACACGCATCGCTTTTCAGGCCCTGTGCCGGAGCAACTGGTCCGTCGCAGAGCCCGGCCGCCGAACGCGGGTACCTACTGAATATCATCGGAGCTGTCACCGGCGGTGAACTACGGCTGGAATGGACCTACAGTAAGAATATTCATAATCGGGAAACGATCGCGCGCCTCGCTGAGACATACCTCAACGAGCTGAGAACCTTGATCGCCAACGCGCGCTCGGCAGATACCTCCAGTATTTCGCCTACAGATTTTCCCAGCGCCCGGTTAAGTCAGGCGGAACTGAACAAAGTGCTGTCAAAGCTGCGTAGATAAATTTGAGTTGACCACGCCGCCCCAATTACCGACTTCGATCGGGCCGTGGTGTTCTCTTTAATAATGTCGACTTCGAGCAAACTGAATATCGATGAACAATCGACTGGCGGACCGGCGCCCGAGGTGCGGGCCGATGTGTTTCGATCGGATGAGACGTCTCAAGACACTATTTTGCGACGGGACAACTCGGGGGCGGCGCCGCTCTCATTCGCACAGGAACGGCTTTGGTATCTCGAGCAAATTGATCCCGGTTCTCCAGCGGCTCATCTGGCGCGTGGTTTGAAAATAACGGGCGAGCTCGATCAGGAACGCTTACGCCAGTCGCTGATGTCCGTTGTAGCGCGTCATGATTCGTTACGCGCCACTTTTGCCACCACACAACTTTACGCAGGAGTCGATGGGCAACCCGCCCAGTTGATAGCGCCTGAGGGCAAGATCGAACTGAACTGTGTGGATTTGTCAGGAATGCCCGCCAGCCAACAAAGCGAAAGGACGCGCGAGCTGGCGCGGGCGGCAGCGCAGGGTGGATTTGATCTGACCACCGGCCCGCTGCTGCGGGTCAGTCTCGTGCAACTCGGTCGGCAGGACCATCTGTTGTTCGTCACCATTCATCGCATCATTAGCGATGAGCAGTCACTCAGCCTACTATTTCGAGATCTCTGGGAAACTTACGCCAATCCAGGCTCGCTGCCGCCGCTCCCGCTCCAATTCGTGGACTACGCCTCATGGCAGCGAACTGTAATCAATAAAGAGAAACTGAGCGGTGAGAGAAACTACTGGAGTCGGACACTGCAGGGTTGTCCAGCGGTGCTCGAACTGACTGCTGATCGTCCGCGCCCGGCGGTCCAGGATTGGCATGGAGAATCGCTGACGGCTGTTCTGGATGAGGAACTCGGTGCAGCCTTGATCACATTATCCTCTACCGAGCAGGCGACTCTCTTTGAGATCTTTATGGCTGCGTTTCGGATCTTGCTAGCTCGTTACAGCCGCCAAACTGATCTCGTCATTGGTTCAGAGTTCGCTAATCGAGAGTCCGGGCGACTGCAGGATGTAATCGGCCCACTGGCCAATGCTTACCCTCTGCGGGTTGAGCTTTCCGGCAATCTGACTTTCCGCGAGTTGTTGAGCCGCGTGCAGCAAAGCGTCCGGGATGCTGCTCGGCACCGGCTCATGCCCTTCGAAATGCTCGTCGAAGAGTTGGAGCTCGAACGCAGTCTTAGTTTTGCGCCGATTTTTCAGGTCGCACTCAAGCTGCGTGAGCCGCGAGTCTTTCCGGGAGATCTGCTACTGGAAGAGTTTGATTTCGAAACGGGAATTGCGCGCCTCGATCTGGCGCTCGATATTATTTCTGGGGGGTCGGCCAGCGGCGAAAGTTCAGGTGCCGCAGCGAACAATTTTAAGCTTCGGTTTGAATATGATTCGGATCTTTTTGACCGGGAAACGATCACAAGGATGGCATCGCACTTTCAGGTGCTGTTAGGGGCTATCGTGCGCAACCCCGAAGAGCACGTAGCCGAATTGCCTCTTCTGACCGCACCCGAATCTCAACGAATTCTGTTTGAGTGGAACGACACGGGCAGCGTGCCTGCGGATCCGCTATGCGTTCACGAAATATTTAACGAGGCTGCCAGGCGGCATTCACATCAGATCGCGCTGGTCGCCGGCGCGGGTCGGCTGACGTACGCTGAATTGAATGCACGTGCCAATCAACTGGCGCATTACCTGCAGAAGCTTGGCATTGGCCCGGAAGCGCTGGTCGGGGTTTATCTGGAACGGTCGGCTGACAATATCGTGGCGCTGTTGGCAATTCTGAAAGCAGGTGGGGCCTACGTGCCGATTGATCCGGCTTACCCGGCGGACCGGGTGAGCTTCATGCTTTCCGATGCTGCCGTGCCGGTGCTCATTACTCAACAAAAACTTGCCGGGAACGTGCCTCAGCAAGCTGCTCAAGTGGTGCTCATCGACGATGACTGGGCGCGCATTGCTGCGGAATCCACGCAGGATCCCCCTACGCGAACAACGCCAGAGAATCTCGCCTACGTGATCTACACATCGGGATCAACGGGACGGCCAAAAGGCGTTCCGGTCATGCACCAGACTGTGACGCACCTGTTCGCGGCGACGCGTGAACGGCTCGACTTGGGCGAGGGTGACGTTTGGACCACTGTTCACTCGAGCGCTTTTGACTTTTCCGTCTGGGAGATTTGGGGTGCGCTGTTGCTGGGTGGTCGTCTAGTGGTGGTCCCGCTCGAAGTAGCGCAATCACCAAATGCCTTGTACGAATTGCTGCAGCAGGAAGGCGTAACTATTCTCAATCAAACCCCATCTGCTTTGCGGCAATTGCTTGAGACCGAGCCCGGACTGGCTGGGTTGAGCCTGCGCACGATTGTTTGTGGCGGCGACGCGCTCGATCGCGAGCTGGCGGCATCGTTGGCTGCGCTAAGTATTCCTGTCTGGAATTTTTATGGACCAACTGAAAGCACCGTCTGGGCAAGCTGCACGAAAGTAGAGCAAACTTCTGCCCCAGATGTTGCTTCCCATGAGTCGCAGACTGAAGTGGGCACCAACTCGATCGGCCGGCCTCTCTCCGATCTCGAAACTTACATTCTCGATGAGAACCTGCAACCACTGCCGGCCGGCGTGCCGGGTGAAATCTGCATCGGAGGCGCAGGCTTAGCGCGCGGCTATTTCAATCGGGCTGCGCTGACTGCGGACCGCTTTGTTCCGAATCCATTTTCCAGAACTGGTGGCCAGCGTCTTTATCGCACCGGCGACCTCGGCCGCCATTTACGCGATGGCCGGTTTGAATTTCTGGCCCGGCTTGATAACCAGGTAAAGCTCAGAGGTTTTCGCATTGAGTTGGGCGAGATCGAAGCGGTGCTCACCCAACACCCCGAAGTTCATCAGGCAGTAGTGACCATCCGCGAGGATCAACCGGGTAATAAGCGTTTGGTGGCCTACGTCGTGCCACAAGCGAGCCTCAATGGAGCGGGCCCCAGCGAAGCTGATCTTGAATGGTCTTTCAACCTCAGACAATTGATGGCGGCGAAGTTGCCGGAATATATGATGCCGTCGGCCTTCGTGAAACTCGATACCTTGCCGCTGACAGCGAACCGCAAGGTCGATCGAAAGGCTCTGCCAAAACCTGAAGACGGCCGGCGAGGTCCGGAAGATTCATATCTGGCGCCGCGCGATAACCTCGAACAGCAGTTGGTGAACATCTGGGAAAAGATCCTTGGTGTGAAGAGGATCGGCGTGCGCGCTAGTTTTTTTGCCCTGGGAGGGAATTCGCTGCTGGCCGTTAGGCTCTTCGCGCAAATCGAAAATCGTTTTGGCAAGCGATTGCCGCTGTCAGCGCTCTTCCAGTCTCCGACAGTTGCGGAATTAGCGAACCTGCTCCGCGGGCCGGGAGACGCAAGAGCATGGTCGGCGCTGGTTGCGATTCAACCGGCAGGCTCTCTGCCGCCACTTTTTTGTGTACACGCGGCGGGCGCCAACGTTTTGATCTATCGTCCGCTTTCGCGGCACCTCGGAATTGAACAACCCGTCTACGCGCTACAAGCGCGTGGGTTAGATGGAGAGCAGGAGCCGTTGTTGAAAGTCGAAGAGATGGCTAGGCACTACATCAGGGAAATGCGGGCGTTTCAACCCGAAGGTCCTTATCACCTGCTGGGAGCTTCATTCGGCGGCCTCGTGATATTTGAAATGGCGCACCAGTTGCTGGCTCAGGGCCAACAGGTCGGCTTGTTGGCCATGCTGAATACCAATTGCCCTGTCTATCCACGCGGCCGGAAAGTGCGTTTTCATCTCGCCCACCTGAAAGAGTACGGGCCGGCGTTTTACTCAAAGGCAATCTGGCAGACTGTTAAAAGAAAGCTGGGAAAGCCGACCGTGTCCGTTGCGATCGATACCGGTCCGGATCCGGCCCTGGCGCGTCTGGTGGCGGAACGTCATCACGGCGATGAAGCTCTGGTGCGCACGGTGCTGGCGATTCTGGATGCTGAGAAAGACTACGTTCCGCGCGGCAAAATTTATCCCGGCAGGATTACACTGTTTTGGGCGCAGGACGCTGAAACGGATTCGGAAGACAATCGACTGGGTTGGGAAAAGCTAGCGCGTGGCGGGCTTGAGGTTCATGTCGTACCGGGGACTCACATTTCCATCAGAGAGGAACCGCAGGTTGCTGTGCTGGCTGAGAAGGTGAAACATTCTCTTTGCACTCAGAAAGCAGCCAGGCAGTCTTGAAAATAGTTTAGGAATACAGATAACGAGCCAGCACCAGCATGGACCAATTGGAAAACGTAGAAAATATTTATCAGCTATCCCCGATGCAGCAGGGGATGTTGTTTCACTCGCTGTATTCTCCTGGCACGGGAACTTACTTTGAGCAGTCGCTCTTCACAATCAAGGGTGACCTTGATCTCAGGGCCTTCGAACAAGCCTGGCAGCGCGTCGTAGATCGCCATTCCATCCTGCGGACCTCATTCCTTTGGGAAGATCTCGAGAAACCACTGCAGGTGGTCCACCGCCAGGTAACGTTGACTATCGAAAAGAAAGATTGGCGCGGCCTTGTAGATGCTGAGCGCGACCGGGAATTCGAATCATTCATCACCGGCGACCGCAGGCGCGGATTTGGTCTCGGCGTAGCGCCCCTGATGCGGCTGGCGTTGTTCCAATACAAAGATGATGAGTATCGTTTTCTGTTCAGCCGCCATCACCTCCTTTTGGATCGCTGGTCGCGAGCTCTCCTGCTCAATGACTTCTACTCGTTTTACGAGGCCCTGACGCGTGGGGTTGACCCTGGGCTGAACGAGCCACGGCCTTATAGCGATTACATTGGCTGGCTGGCAGCGGAACAGGACACCGGGGCCGCAGCAGAGTTCTGGCGGGCATCGTTGGCCGGCTTTAGCGAGCCGACGCCATTCGCAGTTGATCGCAAAAGCGATCGGCAGGTGGCTGAGGAAGACCGCTATGCAGATCAACGAGTACAGCTGTCGGCCTTGGCCACTGAGCAAATTCAAACGTTTGCCAGGCAGCATCGCTTGACACCGAACACTTTGGCGCAAGGCGCCTGGGCGTTGCTGCTGAGCCGCTATAGCAGGCTCGAAGACGTAATGTTTGGCGTCACGGTTGCCGGCCGTCCCGCTGATTTGCCGGGCGTCGAATCAATGGTCGGATTGTTCGTCAATACGCTGCCCCAGCGAGTGCTGGTACCCCGGGAGCAGACGGTTCTGCCGTGGCTGAGGAGCCTGCAGGAACAGCAGTCGGCTCTTGGACAGTACGAGTACAGCTCTCTGCTTGATATCCAGGGTTGGAGTGAAGTGCCGCGCAGTGAAACGCTGTTTGAAAGCATTTTTGTTTTTGAAAACCTGCCCGTTAGTAATTCCTTTGAGACTGCCGGGACCTCTGGCGGCAAGCGACTCGAGATGATCAGCGATCGCGGTATTGGATCGATAACGGACTATCCCCTCACGGTCCTGGTGATGCCGGGAACTCAGCTGACTGTGCAAATTGTTTTTGACCGACAGCGTTTTGCACCTGAGACGATTGCACGGATGCTCGGCCACCTGGCCACTTTGATGGAAGGGCTGGCTACCCATCCCGAGTGGCGTTTGGACCAGCTGCCCTTGTTAACGGCTGCCGAGCGTCAACAGATCCTGGTCGAATGGAACCGCACCGAGGTCGAGTATGAAAGGGATCGGTGTCTGCCCGAGTTAATCGCAGCGCAGGCCGCAAAGACGCCGGACCGGATCGCGCTTGTCAGCGAAGCAGAAGAACTTACTTACGCACAGCTCAATCAACGCGCCAATCAGTTGGCCCACCGTCTGAGAGAGAATGGTGTGGGCGCTGAAGTTCTGGTCGGGGTGTTCATGGAACGCTCAGTGGAAATGATTGTCAGCTTGCTTGGTATTCTCAAAGCCGGTGGGGCTTATGTGCCGCTCGATCCGGCGTACCCTCAGGAACGGCTGCGCTTCACGGTCCAGGATGCCCGGCTTGCAGTTGTGCTTACTGAAGAGCGTTTGGTTGAAAGACTGCCCCAAACCGAAGCGAAAGTTGTTTGTGTCGCGCGCGACTGGAGAGCGGATGAAACGATTGAGATAGCAGATCCAGCTAGTGAGGTGGTCGCCGAAAATGCCGCCTACCTGATTTACACTTCGGGCTCAACCGGGCGGCCGAAGGGAGTCGTTATTCGGCACGGCAGCGTAACGGCCTTCGTGGCCTGGGCGCTGCGGACGTTTGCGGCGGAAGAGTTGAGCGCGGTGCTTGCCTCTACTTCAATCTGTTTTGATCTTTCGGTTTTTGAAATGTTTGTGCCGCTCTGCTGTGGCGGCAAAGTGATTCTCGCTGAAGATGCGCTGCAACTCCCGGCACTGTGGGCGCGAAACGAAGTCAGGCTGATCAATACGGTACCTTCGGCGATGGCGGAACTGGTTCGTCTCGGAGGATTACCGGAGAAGCTTACAACGGTGAATCTGGCCGGCGAGCCCCTACGCACAGAGTTAGTAACGCAGCTCTACGAACAGCCGGGCGTGCAGCGCGTCTATGACCTGTATGGTCCATCCGAGGACACGACTTACTCAACCTATGGGTTGCGGCTCGCTAATCAGCCCGCCTCCATCGGACGGCCGGTATCGAACACACGCGCATACATTCTGGATTCAGACCTTCAACCCGTGCCGATCGGAGTAGCGGGCGAGTTGTATCTGGCGGGCGACGGGCTGGCGCGAGGTTACTTCGAGCGGCCGCAGTTAACGGCAGAGCGTTTCGTTCCCGATCCTTTTGCCTTGGATGAAGGCGGGCGGCTCTACCGCACCGGCGATCTAGTGCGCTATTCCGAAGACGCAAGTATTGAATACCTGGGTCGTGTGGACCATCAGGTCAAGATTCGCGGCTATCGGATTGAGCTGGGCGAGATCGAGACAGCCATAATTCGCCACGACGGTGTGCGCGAAGCAGTAGTGCTCGCGCGCGAAGACGAGCCGGGGGATAAGCGGCTGGTCGCTTACATCGTGCCCGGTCTCAAGGATGATGACGAACAGCTCACGGTAAGCGAAGGTCTTCAAACCGAGCAGGTGTCGCAATGGCAAGCGGTCTGGGATGAAACCTATCGCGAGGAAGTCTCTACTTCGGATCCGGCATTCAATATTGTTGGTTGGGACAGCAGTTTTACGGGTGAGCCAATACCCGCCGGAGAAATGAAAGAGTGGGTCGGGCGCACGGTCGAACGCATTCTGTCTTTCCGTCCCGCGAAGGTGCTGGAGATTGGTTGCGGCACCGGCTTGTTATTGTTTCGCATCGCGCCACAGGTGGCCGCATATCATGGCACCGATCTGTCGCAGAAAGCACTGGACCATCTTCAGCGGCAAATTTCTGCGTTGGATGGAGGTTATGAAGGCGTCACCTTTTCTCAGCAACTAGCCGATGATTTCAGCGGGCTCGAGCCGGGCGCCTATGACACGGTGATTCTGAATTCGGTCTCGCAGTATTTTCCCAACGTAGATTATTTTGTGCGGGTGGTGGAAGGCGCAGCCAGGCTGGTGAAACCCGGGGGTGTAATCTTCCTGGGCGATTTACGCAGCCTGCGTCTGCTCGATACCTTCCACACTGCAGTGCAGTTACATCAAGCCCCGCCTGCGACGGCGATTCATGAAGTCCTGCAAAGGGCGCGGCAGGAAGCGAGTCAGGAGAAGGAACTGGTCATCGATGCGGGCTTATTTTCCGCTCTCAGAAGTCAATTGCCGCAGATCAGTCGGGTTGAGATTCAGCTCAAGCGCGGGCGCTATCGAAATGAGCTATCGAAGTTTCGCTACGACGTAATTCTGCACCTTGGCGACAAAGCTGTGCCGCAGGCAGATGGGATCTGGTGGCAATGGCGGAATGACGTAGCTGATCTGGATGTCCTGCGGGGGAAATTGACGGCTGCACAACCGTCACTGGTCGGCATAGCAGGAATACCAAATGACCGCGTAGTGGATGATGTCCTGGCGTTTGAATTAATGAATGAGGAAGGAGCGCCGCCATCTGTGCTCGAGTTGCGCCGGATCCTTGACGATAAGCGGCCAGAGAGAACCGTTGAGCCGGAGGATCTGTGGTTGCTCGCTGAGGAGCTGAACTACGAGGCGGAAATAAAGTGGAGTGGCGGTTCGCGTGATCAGCTTGATGTAATTCTGCGACGGCGCGACACCGCACCGGTTGAACTGCTGCCGCTTGACCAAAGGCAGACGCAGCCGCAACAGTCGTGGTCGCGCCATGCGAATAATCCGTTGCAGGCCGAGATTGCTCGCAGCCTCGTCCCACAGCTGCGCGAACTACTGACCGAAAAACTACCGGACCACATGATGCCATCGGCATTTGTGCTGCTGGATGCCTTGCCGCTCACTGCCAACGGCAAGTTGAATCGTGGCGCCCTGCCGCCGCCCGGCCAATCACGTCCCGAGTTGGAGACAAGTTACGTTGCGCCGCGCACACCCGCAGAAGAGACGCTGGCAATCATATGGGCCGAAGTCCTAAAGCTCAAACAGATTGGTGTCAACGATGATTTCTTTCAACTTGGTGGTCATTCATTACTGGCTACTCAGGTTATATCGCGAGTGCGCGAAAGCTTTGGGTTGGAACTGCCGCTGCGCTATCTCTTCGACTTTCCCACTGTGACGGCGCTAGCCGCAGCCGTAACCGCATTCGAGCCGGGCCCGACCAACATTGCGCCGCAACGAATAACCCGGGATAGCGAGAGCGGGGCCGTGGAACTGCTGGCGCGAATCGATGAGTTGACGGATGAAGAAGTAGCGGCACTGCTCAATGAAACTCTGGCGAATAGGGAATGACCACGGCAAGCCCAGACTAGCGGGCTTTGCCGGCTGAGGGGTTGAGGAAGTATCTCCGGTAGCGCAAACTGATGGTCTGGGTGAGCGCTTCGACGGCGCGCCAGGATTAAGAAAACAAAATGAGTTCGACGATACAAAATGGGGTTGAGCTTTCCGCCGCCGAGAAGCGGACGCTGCTCGCGGATTTACTCCGCGAAAAAGCGGCCCGCGCTCAGACGGCCCCTGTTTCCTTTGCTCAGCAGCGTCTCTGGTTTCTCAGCCGTCTCGAACCGGAAAGTTCTGCCTACAACATCCCGCGACCGCTCAGAATTAATGGCGCGTTGGATGCCGAGATTCTGAGCCGGACATTCAATATGATTCTGGCGCGCCATTCGGTCCTGCGGGGCAGCTTTGAGCTCGTGAACGGAGAACCTGTACAAGTCATCGCGCCGCATCTCGAGATCGAACTTCCGCTGATCGATTTACAAGTGTTGCCGCCGGACGAGCGTGAGGCTGAAATCTCCCGGTTGACGATTGCCGATGCAGATCGGGCCTTTGATCTCACGCGAGCGCCACTGCTGCGTGTCAGTCTGCTTAAGTTGGATCAGCAGGAGCACGTGCTCTTGCTGAACATGCATCACATTGTCAGCGATGGCTGGTCTATCGGCATTCTGGTTCGTGAGCTCGGAGCAATCTATCGCGCGATTAGCTCTGGAGCAGCGGTAGATTTGCCGCCGCCGCCCATTCAATACGCCGACTTTGCGCGCTGGCAGCGAGGGTGGCTCCAGGGCGACGTGCTGGAAAAGCATTTGGAATATTGGAAGCAACAACTCTCGGGCGCGCCTGCGGTCCTCGATCTTCCCGCGGCCCGGCCTCGGCCGGCTCTGCAAACTATGCGCGGCGCGCATCGCACGGCCCTGCTGCCCCGAACGCTTAGCGACGCACTCAGTGAGTTGAGCCGCAGTGAAGGCGTGACCCTGTTCATGACGCTGCTGGCGGCTTTTCAAACGCTGCTGTTCAGACTCAGTGGTCAGGACGATCTGGTTATCGGCACGCCTATCGCCGGTCGCAATCGCGCCGAGTTGGAAGGGCTGATCGGATTTTTTGTTAACTCACTGCCCTTGCGCACGAGCCTGGCTGGTGATCCACGTTTTCGCGATGTGCTGACGCGGGTCAAAGAAACCGCGCTGGGTGCTTACGCTCATCAGGATTTGCCGTTCGAAAAAATTGTGGAAGGCTTGCAGCCGTCACGCAGCCTCAGTTATCCACCGCTGTTCCAGATCATGTTCGCCCTGCAGAACCAACCGGCCACTGCGTTCAATCTCGCGGGGCTGGATGTCACTCATGTCAAGAGGGAATTCGATACCGCGAAATTTGATTTGACGCTGTTTGTGACCGAGCATGATGAAGGTCTGGGTTGTTGGCTTGAATACAACACTGATCTGTTCGACGCAGCTACGGTCGAGCGGCTGCTGGTCCAGTTCGAGACCCTGCTTGAGGGTGTCGTGAATAATCCCGAACAGCGGGTAAGCCAACTGCCCATACTGAAAGATGAAGAACGTCAGCAGTTGCTGGTCGAATGGAACGACACGCGCATTGAGTTTCCGGAGCGTCAAGCGGTTCACGAGTTGTTCGAGATCCAGGCAGCCAGAACCCCGGATGCAATTGCACTGGTTTGCGGCTCAGAACGGCTGACTTACCAGCAGCTAAATCAGCGTGCCAATCAGCTTGCTCATTACCTGCGCCGGCTCGGCGTGGGACCAGAGCAGCGAGTGGGAATATGTTTGCCGCGCACAGCCGAGATGTTGATTGCGGTCCTGGCCACTCTCAAAGCCGGCGCTGCATACGTCCCGCTTGACCCTGTTTATCCCGCAGCTCGTCTGGCGTTTACGCTTGAGGATGCCCGGGCGGTTCTGCTGCTGACGAACGATGAACTAGTTGGAAGCCTGCCGGAGACAAGCGCGCGAAAGCTGAGTCTTGACTCTGAACGCGGTCTTATCGAACAGGAGTCCGTTTCCGATCCGGCCGGTATTGTTCAGCCTGAAAATCTTGCCTATGTAATTTACACCTCTGGTTCTACGGGTATACCCAAGGGAGTCGCGATCGAGCACCGCAGTACGATCGCATTTCTTCAGTGGGCCCTGGCGACTTTTACGAAGGAAGAACTTTCCGGTGTGCTGTTGGCAACTTCATTGTGTTTTGATCTTTCAATATTTGAGATGTTCGCGCCACTCAGCGTTGGCGGCAAAGTAATTCTGGTAGAAAACGCTTTGCAGTTGACCGGACTCGCTGAGGAAGACGTTACTCTCGTCAACACGGTGCCGTCGGCCATGACGGAGTTGGTCCGCCTGGGTGGAATACCGAAGTCAGTGCGCACAATTAACCTGGCTGGCGAGCCGTTGTTGAAGAGTCTGGTCGATGAGATTTACAAGCTGGAAAGCGTGCGCGCTGTCTGGAATCTGTATGGACCATCAGAGGACACGACTTACTCGACCTGGGTCCGGTTGCCGCGCGGCTCGAGCGAAGAGCCATCCATTGGTAAACCGGTCGCGAACACATGCGCCTACGTGCTTGATGCGCATCTGCAGCCCGTGCCCATTGGTATTCCCGGACAATTGCATTTGGGCGGAGCAGGGCTGGCGCGGGGATACCTGCAGCGCCCTGATCTGACGGCCGAGAAGTTCGCCCCGGATCCGTTCTGTGGACGACCTGGCGCGCGCATGTACAAAACAGGAGACCTCGCGCGCTATAACCCGGACGGATCAATTCAGTTCCTTGGGCGCATCGATCACCAGGTGAAGCTGCGCGGTTACCGCATTGAACTCGGTGAAATTGAAGCCGCCTTGCGCGAACATCCGGCTATTAAAGACACGGTGGTAATCGTCCGCGAATCGGCCCAGGGTAATATGGATCTGGTCGCGTATATAGCTGCGGCGGGTGGTGCTGATTTAGCTTCGCAGCTCAGAACGCACTTGAAAACCAAGCTGCCCGACTACATGGTTCCCGCGCACTTTGTGGTGCTCGATTTCCTGCCTTTGACACCGAATGGAAAGATTGACCGCAAGGCCCTTCCGCCTTTGGACAGCGCGCGGACCGAGCTCCCGGAAAGATCGCTGCCACGCAATCAGACCGAAGAGCAGCTCGCCACTATCTGGCAAACCGTGCTTGAGCGTCAGCAGATCGGTGTTAATGATAATTTTTTTGAAGTGGGCGGGCACTCATTGCTGGCGGTGAGATTGCTGGTGGAAATTGAAAACGCTTTCGCGAAAAAGATTCCACTGGTCAGTTTGTTTCAAAATGCGACTATCGAAGGTCTGGGTGAGCTTCTGAGCGGTGACGTGAGTTCAGATTCATGGCCCACGCTGGTGGAAATTCAAAAAGGCGCCGGCCGTCCACCCTTGTTCTGTGTCTCCATGCCGAATGTAAATGCGCTCGGCTACGTCGCGCTGGCGCGCCATCTGGGAGCTGATCAACCGGTATATGGTTTACAGGCGCAGTATCCAGAGGATCTCCAGGGCGAGCACAGTCAGATGGCGGTAGATGAGCTGGCGACTGAATACCTCGAGGCAATTCGCGCCGCGGCGCCCCATGGTCCATATCAACTTGTCGGAATGTGCCGCGGCGCCCACATCGCGTTTGAAATGGCGCGCAGACTGCGCGCACAGGGCGAAGAGATTCCCCTGGTTGGGATACTGGATACCTGGGTGCTTGAAAATACTTATAACAAGTTCCTGTACGTCGAGTATTACGCGCGTCGTTTACGCTCAGCGTTGCAGTTAGGTCCCAGGCGGCCAATCGAACAACTCAGGAAAGAGCCCGGCGATGCCGTGAAGTCAGAGACAGTCCCGCGATTGTCGAATCCGATGCAGGCTTATTTTCCCGGGCCCGATTTTCAGCCAAAGACTTACGCGGGTCGAGTGGCCGTGTTCCGCGCTCGCAAGCAGCCGCTGAATCGCGTGCGTGACAAGACATTGGGATGGGAGAAACTGGCGCTGGGAGGCATCGACTTGCACTACATTCCGGGACGCCATGGCGCTTCCGTATTGCGTGAACCAAACGTGCAGGTGCTGGCGGCCGAAGTGAAAAAGAGACTAATTGCTAACCCGGAAGAGAATCGTCGCTAAAACATTAATCATGGCCGGAACAGTTGAGACAAATCCCGTCGCGGTATCAGAGGACAAACTGAAGTTTGCCGGACAGGAGCATCGTCGTGTCTCGGTAATTCGGCCGCCGACTTTCTCGTTGGGGAACCTGCGCAGCGATTTGCTCAGACTGGCGCAATATCGGGACCTGCTCTACACGCTCAGCATTCATCGAATCAAGGTTCGATATAAACAGTCGGTGCTGGGGATCTTCTGGGCCATCCTGCAACCGCTTTCGATGATGCTGATCTTCACATTCATCTTCTCGCTCATCGCGAGGATGCCGAGTGAAGGAGCGCCTTACGCCATCTTCGCGTACACGGCGCTGTTGCCCTGGAATTATTTCTCGTCGGCGGTCGCAAACGCCACCAATAGCCTGGTAAGCCATTCACAGTTCGTGACCAAAGTTTATTTCCCACGCGAAATCTTGCCGATTACTTACGTGGTGTCGGCGCTGTTTGATTTTGCAGTGGCGGCGACGTTGCTGATCGGATTGATGGGTTACTACCATGTGCGGCCGACCTTGAATGCATTTTATGCGGTGCCGATCATTTTGGTGCTGACGTGCTTTGCGCTGGCGATGTCGTTCATCTTGTCAGCTACGCAGGTGCGCATCAGGGATGTCGGCGTCGCGGTCCCTTTGCTGCTGCAGTTATGGATGTTCGCCACTCCGGTTATCTATCCACTCGCGGCAGTGCCGGCGTGGTTGCGGCCGGCTTACATGTTGAATCCAATGGTCGGCGTAATTGAAAACTTTCGCCAGGTGATTTTGCGCGGGGCTGCGCCGGACCTGCGCTCCCTTGGTTTGTCGGCGCTGATCTCAGCCGTGTTGCTGGTGGTTGGCTATCTTTACTTTAAACATGTCGAAGCCACCATGGCAGACGTAATCTGACGGGAATACAGGCGCTCAGGGTACCGCCTTTAGGCGGGCTTTGGCGTTGAGAAGGCTCTCATGTCGAGTAGGCTCTTGTCTTGAAAAGAAAGCCGGCCTAAAGGCGGTACACTGAGCGCCTGTTTCTTTATGATCGATCTTACCTTTAATCACGTTTCGAAAAAGTACCGCATCTATCGGGAGGCTGCCGAAAGCAATGGCGGCCCGGCTGCATTGCGCAAGGTGAAACGCATTTTCAGCGGCTGGGAAGACTTCTGGGCACTTCGTGATGTGAGCTTTGACGTTCAGCGCGGCGAAGCACTGGGCATCATCGGGCAGAACGGCGCAGGTAAAAGCACCATTCTGAAGCTGCTCTACAACATCACCACTCCCAGCGAGGGTGAGATCAGAATCAATGGCCGCCTCGCCGCCTTGATCGAAGTGGCGTCGGGTTTTCATCCCGAGCTGACCGGGCGCGAAAACGTCTATCTCAACGGCGCGCTGCTGGGTATGAAACGTCGTGAGATAGCAGCAAAGCTCGACAGCATTGTCGACTTCGCAGGTGTGTCAGCTTTTATCGATACGCCGGTCAAACGATATTCGTCCGGTATGTACCTGCGACTGGGCTTTGCGATTGCCGCCCATTTGGATCCCGATATTCTCCTGCTCGACGAAGTGCTGGCTGTGGGTGATGCGGACTTTCAGGCCAAATGCATTGCGCGGATCAATCAGTTGAGGAATGGAGGGACGACGATCGTTTTCGTGTCTCACAATCTCAGCGCGGTGGAGAGCCTTTGTGATCGAGTCTTCCTGATGCGACAGGGAGAAGTTTACGCCAGCGGTCCGGCGCGCCAGGTTATCTCGGATTATGAGCAGATGCTGACCACGATGCCTGCTTCCACGCCGGCGCACCTGACCACTGTTTCAGATGCTCGCGAAGCGGAGATTCTTTCGGTCTCGCTTTTGAATGCGGACGGAGTCAAAACCACGATGTTTCCCGCCGGCGATCCGGTGCGAGTCGAGGTGGACTATATGGTCCATGCGCCGCTGCAGGATGTTGTCATCGAGGTTTATTTTTACTCCGTATTCGGCAACCTGCACTGCCATTTCTCCACCGGCAATGATGGGACCGGACTCAATCTGGAATCCGGGCGAGGTACGATTGAATTCTTTTGTCCTGAGTTGGGGTTGGAAGTGGCTGCCTTTAACGTCGAAGCCAGCGTCAAACGACGTGAAGCGGACTTTAGCGAACACATCGATCATAAGCATGTAGCGGTCATGAATATCGGCAAGGGCAAACCCATTCACGGCCTGTTCCACCTGGCCCATACCTGGAAGCGAAAGGAAGTCTCCTGAGGAATCCAATCACTGGAATCTAAAGGCATAGGTTGGTGTGCTTGAGGTTCCTGCAAAAAAATCCAGCCGTGTCTGTAGGCGATAGATGCTTCAATTCCAGCCTTGATCTGAACCAATGGGTGGTCAGGTAAGCAGTTGGACGATCCATTAGTGGCCCCCGTCCCATCGACACTCCAGACCCGTTCCGCTATTCTTTCCCAGAAATAATTCCAGCGAGGGGTTCATAACCGAACCTCGCGCCGCAGACTGTTTTCATGGACAAAAATTTGCCAGCTACACCAGTTTTGCAGAGCGCACTGCGGCGTATCGCCGAAGGCGCGCCCGAACAACTGGTTGGGGAAATCCGTCGCGGAGTCCGCGTGATTTCAATCAGCGGCCTCGTGTCCGAACCGGCGCGCGCGCTTGCGCTGGCGACGCTCCAACGCGAAACCGGGAAGTCATTCGCCATCGTCGCTCAGGCGAATCAAGATCTGGAGGCGTGGGAACGGGACCTGCGCTTTTGGTATTGCGCGCTGCATGGAAAGGCTGTATCCGACGAAGGCATTCTTCTACTGCCCGCCTCTGAGAGCGATCCCTATGCCGGTTCATCTCCACACGCCGAGACGCTCGAGCAGCGCGCTCTTGCCCTCTGGCAGCTGACCCGCCGGAAACCGGATTTTGTTTTGCTCACCTCGCGAGCCCTGGCCCGTAAGACTGTTGCCCCGTCGACCCTGGCGCGCAATGGGGCAGCTTTGCGGCGTGATGAGGATCAGTCGCCCGAAGAGTTAATTGAAAAGTTGGTCGCGTCCGGTTACCTGCGCGAAGACCCGATAACTGCTATCGGAGAATTTTCAATGCGCGGCGGCATTCTGGACGTCTGGTCTCCCGGCCGCTCAGCCCCCGTGCGCATTGAATTTTTTGGCGACACCATGGAATCGATTCGCGAATTCGATCCCGAGACACAGCTGTCGACCACGCAGTTAACTGCGACTGAGATTGCGCCCATGCGCGAACTGGCAGTCAACAGCGGCGACTTTCGCCTGTGGGCTGAATTCGCGCGGGAACGCTGGAGTGAACCGCGCTACACGCGCGCGCTGTTGGATCGCACTGCATTCGCTGACGAGGGAGAGTCGTTTTCCGGCTGGGAATGGTTGCTGCCGTTGGTAAGCGAAAGAAATTCAAGTGTCTTTGATTATCTGAAGGACACAGTGTTCGTCATCGATGAACCTGGCGGCATTGAAAACTATCTGGCTGAGGTCTATCAGACGCTCGGGGATCGATTCGCCCAGACTGAGGCCGCTGATGATATTGGTCTTGCTCCGGAAGAACTTTATCTGACTGCAGAGGAGCTGCGCGCGCAGCTGGACGCAGCGCAACGCGTTGAGTTGCGGACGCTGGGTCGAGCGGCTGCGCAGACAGACGAGGCCATTGCGCTTGAGGCTGAAGCCCCGCGAGTGCAACTGGGAAAAGCAAAGAGCCAGAGGCGTCCACTCTTTCTTTTTCCCACCGTCAACGACGCACCGGAGATCGAGTGGAAGTCGCAATCCGTCATGCGCTATCACGGGAGGCTGTCGGCTCTGGCTGAGGCGACGTTGAAGACCCGAGCCAAGGGCGGTCTAACGCTTTTCGTGATGCCCAGCCTTGGCGTAGCTGAGCGAGTCACAGAGATTCTTGCCGATTACAAAGTCCAGGCGCGGCTGGCGCTGGTTGAGGAAACCACGGATTCCCACCCGGTCGAACTCGCGCTGGTTACAGTCGGACGATTGACGGGCGGGTTTGCTCTGCCCGACGCAGGTGTAACCGTCCATGTTGAAGGTGATTTGTTTGATGAAGCTGCAGAAACTGCCCTCGAGCATCGTGGCGCCGGGACTGAAGGCAGAAAGCAGAAGGCCGACGGCAGAAGGCGAAAGTTAAGGACTGCGGCGTTTCTCTCCGATTTCAGAGATCTGAAGGTCGGCGATTTTGTAGTTCACGTAGACCATGGAATTGGACGTTTTGGCGGTTTGCAGGTGTTGGATATGGGCGCGACCCGCGGCGAATTTATGCTGCTGTTCTACGCCGATGAGTCCAAGTTGTTTGTGCCGGTGGAACGTCTCGACCTGGTCCAGCGCTATTCGAGCGCGGAAGGACATCAACCGACACTCGATCGTCTCGGCGGTCTGGGTTGGCAGAAAACAAAAGCCAAGGCCAAGCGCGCCATGCGCGACATGGCGGACGAACTACTGCGTCTTTATGCCGAGCGCAAGCTGGTGGGTGGCTTTGCCTTCGCCGCGGACACACCCTGGCAGCGCGAGTTTGAAGACGGCTTTGAGTATGTCCTGACTCCCGATCAGGAAACTGCGATTGAAGACGTTAAGCACGACATGGAAGAAGCTGTGCCGATGGATCGTTTACTATGCGGCGATGTCGGCTATGGCAAGACGGAAGTGGCCATGCGCGCGGCTTTCAAAGCGGTGATGGAAGGGAAGCAGGCGGCAGTGCTGACGCCCACCACTGTGCTTGCTTATCAGCACTTTGATACCTTTCGCAAGCGCTTTGTCCCCTTTCCTGTCAAGGTGGAATTGTTGTCTCGCTTTCGCTCGGCGAAGGAGCAGAAAGAAATTGCAAGGCGAGTTGAGGACGGCGAAGTCGACGTAGTCATCGGTACTCATCGGCTGCTCTCTAAAGATGTTCGTTTCAAAGATCTGGGCCTGGTGGTGGTTGACGAAGAGCAGCGCTTTGGGGTGGCGCACAAGGAACGGCTCAAGCATTTAAAGAAACGCGTCGATGTGCTGACGCTTTCCGCTACTCCCATCCCGCGCACGCTCAACATGTCGCTGACCGGGCTGCGCGATATGTCTCTGATTGAAACGCCGCCGCGCAACCGGCTGGCGATTCAAACACAGGTCGTACAATTCTCGGAAAACGTAGTTAAGTCGGCGATTGAGCTCGAGCTGGCCCGTGGTGGACAGGTCTTTTTCATTCACAACCGGGTTGAAACCATCGAGACGATTGCCGCACTGGTGCATCGTCTGGTGCCGCAGGCCCGCCTGGTGGTTGGCCACGGACAGATGAATGAAAAAGAAATGGAGCGCGTGATGCTCGATTTCATTGACTATAAGTACGATGTGCTGGTGGCGACGACAATCATTGAGAATGGAATAGACATCCCTCGAGCAAACACCATCATCATAAATCGCGCCGATAATTACGGTCTTTCCCAGCTTTATCAACTGCGTGGACGAGTGGGTCGTTCGAATCGCCGCGCCTACGCTTATCTTCTGATCCCGAACGAACAAGAGCTTTCACCTATCGCGCGCCGGCGCTTGGCAGCAATACGTGAATTTTCTGATCTGGGCGCCGGGTTCAGAATTGCGGCGTTGGATCTGGAGCTGCGCGGGGCCGGAAACTTTCTCGGCGGCCAGCAATCCGGTCACATGGATGCGCTGGGATTTGATCTTTACACGCAGATGCTTGAGCGCACGGTGGCAGAATTGAGGGGCGAAGCGATTGAGGACGAAACCTCAGCCTCCATTAATCTGGGCGTCGATGTCGCCATTCCGGATGACTATATTGAAGACATGGGGCAACGGCTGCGCACCTATAAACGAGTGTCTTCGGCCAGCGATCAGGAGACGTTGGCAAGCATCAGGACCGAGACAGAGGATCGTTATGGCCATCTCCCGATTCCGGTGGAGCGCCTGTTTGAGTACGCTGTTTTGCGTCGCATCGCGGAGCAGATTGGCGTTATTTCAATTGATAAGACTGCCGACGGGATGGCCATCAAGCTGGCAGAAAAGGCGAAGGTGGATCCGGGAAAACTCGGACTTTTCCTCGAGCGGCGCCAGGGCTCCAGCTTTTCACCCAGTGGAGTCTTGCGCGTAGTACTCGACGACGAGGAGAAGGAGCATCGGCTCGAAATGGTTCGTGACGTGTTGCTGGAAATTCGGGTGAACGATTAGAATCTAGGGCATATAAAAAGGCCTGTATTTAGTGGCTGTTTACTTTCCCCAATGGCGAACCACAAAGCACGCCCGCTAAATGCTCAGTTCAGGGTTAAGAGTGGAAGGTTAAAGTCAACGATTTTTCATAGGAGTATTTTGTGAATTTTAGAATCACACGTTTGGCCGTCGCGGCTTTCGCCCTGTTGGTGATGCTGGCCCCCTCGCTGGCTATGGCCCAGGACACAGAGTTACAGGTAGTTGACGAAGTCATCGCTCAGGTAAACGATGACATCATCACCCTGTCTCAACTTAAGCGAGAAATGAAAGAACGGATCAATGCCCTCAAACAGGATGGGCATATGACCGAGGAGCAGGCCACCGCAGAAGTTACGAAACACCGCGATGAATTGATTGCCACGCTCATCAATGAGCAGCTGTTGCTGCAAAAAGGCAAAGAGCTGGAGATGAGCCAGAAGATAGAGGACGAAGTCAATCGCCGCATGCTTGATGTGATGAAGGAACAAGGATTCAAGTCTATTGTGGATATGGAACGGGCGATGCGCGAAGCTGGGATTGATCCGGTGAGCACGCGCACCACGATGCGCGCAGAAATTATGAAGCAGGCGGTGATGCAGGAAGAAGTCGACGCAAAACTGTACTACGCACCCACGCTGGCTGAACTGCACACCTATTTTGACGCCCACAAGGAAAAGTTTCGCAAGTCTGAGAGTGTAACGCTTTCAGAGATTTATTTAAGCCTGGCGGGAAAGAAAGAAGCGGAGGTAAAGGCCCTGGCCGAAAAGCTCGTGGCCCAGACGCGTGCCGGCGCAGATTTCAAAGCGCTCGCAGTCGCCCATTCCGAACGCGAACAGAATGGCGAGCGAACCGCTCCCAAGACACAGGGTTTGGTAGGTGTCTATGACGTGAACACCCTGAGGGATGACGTGGCAGGTTCCATTAAGAATGTGCCTTCAGGGGGCGTAACTGATCCGGTGAAAACCAACGATGGATACCAGATCCTGCGCGTTGATGCCCGCACGGCTGGAAGCGATGCTTCCGTGTTCAACGAGAACCAGGTTCGTGAAGCCGTGACCACGGAGAGAGGACCGAAAGCGCGCGAAGATTATCTTGAGAAACTGCGCAACGAGGCCTACATCAGCGTCTCGCCAAACTACCATGAAGGTGTGGCCGCGTTGCTGAAACTCAAACCCGAGGCAATCGTTACCTCAGACGGCAGTTCAGACTCTAAGCCTGCGAAGAAAGGGAAAGGTAAGTTTCTGAAGATCTTCCCTAAACCGTAGACTGCCAAAAGCGGGACTGACTGAGGCGCAGACGGGGTTCCTGGACCCCATTACATCTCGCAGGGATTACTGATTCCGTCGCGGTGTCTCGCAGTCTTCCAGCAAACTGTTTCGCTTTTCGACGACCAATGCGTCTCGATCTCTACCTTAAACTCAGTCGCCTGTGTTCGGGGCGATCACTCGCGCAAAAGCTCTGCGATGCCGGCCTGGTCTCGTTAAATGGCAAGCCTGCCAAGTCTGCTCACCCCGTAAAAGCAGACGACGAAATCATTTTGTGTTTTCGAAATCGCCGGCTGACCGTGCGCGTGGCCAGCGTTCCCGGCGCCCGTTCGGTGTCAAAGGTCGCAGCAGTCACGCTCTACACAATTCTCAGTGACGAAGAGCTTGAGTCCTGATCAGCCTGGTGTTGGGTCAGCGTGTTAGGCTTCGGTTTTCTGATCCCTGAACCAAGGCGTGGCCGTCGCTGGCTGGATCGCGAATCAGCACTGGCGGTCTGGATTCCATGATCAGCAACGCACCCACATAAAGGCTGAGCGCGAGAAAGGAAAGATAGCCTGTCGCCGGCGCGAATCCCGGCGAAGTGATTGCGATACCCTGCAGCAAGGTCGAGGCCAGTCTGCTCATCCAGCCACTTTCATCTGTGGATAGTCCTGAGACGAGCAAGTGTTTGAGAATGAAAGCGGTGCCGAACAGGACCATCAGACTTCGCAGCAGCCGCCGTGAGTCAAACGCCGAAAATTGGTTGGTCCATAAGGTCCAGAGGAAAAAGAAAGAAAACATCCAGTGTAGTAAACCGCTTTCCGGTAGCACGCAGTTAAACGCCTGTGCCGAAGCGAAAAAGAGTGTCAGCAGCGTCAGCAGGTGAATCACGTTGGTCATCATCGGCTGCTCGATGGTTAACCAGCCTCGCAAATCGATAGCGCCGGCGCGCACAAACAGTGAACCCAGCAAGGTAGCCAATAGCAGCGTAACCAGCGGTGGCGGGATGAAGATCAGCTGTTTCGTATGCGCATCGATTCTCAGGCCCCCCAGAAGCGCGACCGTGAGTAACATCGTCGGCAGCACAATAAAGTGCAGCAGTTGCCGATTCCTCTCTGTGTAATCCTGATTACTCATTTTCGTTGGCGAAAAACCTTGAATGGATTCAGATCGCTCCAACTGTTCTCGGTTCCCTGCTCGAGTTCCACCTTGAGCTCGGCGCCAGTCCGGAGCTGGAGATCCGGATCCGCGACGGTGAGTGAGCCATTCGGCGACAGGCTGAGTGCGCGGTTGACTGCGTCCAGCCCTTGCTTGAAAAGCACGTCGTCGTCATAGGTGCGGCCCCAGCCTTCGCGATAGAACGAGTAAGCAATGTAGAACTGCACCTGCGGATCTTTTTGGGCCGGATCGGCTGCCATCCATTCGTCGCGCGCGGCGCGAAACTGATCGCGACGAAACAGATTCAGGCCGCTGTTAAACTTTTCCTGATTGATCTCGTAGACACCGGCGGCCACACGCGTGTTGGTTGCCACTTCGCGGAGCGTGCGAGGTTGCGTGGCATAGATCCAGATAATTACGCCGGCATAGAGCACAGTCCATAGAATCCCGATTATCTGAATGAGCTTCCGTTGCATGGGTGGCTCGATTATAAACATTTGCCGGCGATTGTCAGAACGTTGGTGGGAATCGCATTGCCACGAGTTTTGGAAGAGCACCAACTGGTTTTGACTGAAGTGCAGGTAGCAACCCGCGGACAGATTGGACATAAGGTTGTGTGGCATTAGAGAATGAAGACCTGAGGGAAATGTTAGAGTCCGTCCCTGGGAACATCAAATCATGACCAAGCCGTTTAAGATACGAGACATTGAGATCAATCCACCGTTGGTTCTTTCACCAATGGCGGGTGTGACCGACGTATCTTTTCGCCGCCTCATAAAAGGTATCGGCGGTGTCGGACTGACAGTGTCCGAGTTCATTTCGGTCGAGGGGCTGACCCGCAGTAATCCAAAGTCGAAGCGGCAGATGCGCTTTTACAAAGACGAACGTCCGTTTGCGGTGCAAATCTTTGGCGGCCAGCCTGAAAGAATGCGAATGGCAGCTGAGATGGCTGAGGAAATAGGCGCCGACATGCTGGATATAAACTGCGGCTGCCCGGCACCCAAGGTAGTAAAGCATGGCGGCGGTTCGGCTTTGTTGCGAGATTACCCGCGACTGGAGACAATTCTCAAAGAAATCAAGAAAACGCTCACGATACCGATGACCGTCAAGATTCGCGCCGGCTTTTTTGATCACACAATTAATGCTGTAGAGACGGCGAAGCTTGCCGAAGACTGTGGCGCCGAACATATCGCGCTGCACGGACGCACGAAAGAACAGGGTTATCGCGGGCTCGCCAATTGGGATTTGGTCCGGCAGATAAAAGAGGTGGTAAAGGTTCCCGTTTCTGGTAGCGGCGATGTGACCACCATCGAAGGCGCCTTTGCGCGTTTTAAGGAAACCGGGTGCGATGGTGTCTTGATCGGACGGGGAGCGATGGCCAATCCCTGGATCTTTCGCCAGATTAACGACGCCTTGCACGGGCGCGACGTTTTTCAGCCAACCCTTGAAGACAAGCGGGCTTTGCTGCTTGAGTACTTTGATCTGCTGCGTGCGGATATGCCTGAAACGCCGGCGATCAATCGCATGAAACAGTTGGCCGGGCAATTCACGCGTGGATTGCAGGGCGGAGCTTTGTTCCGCACCGCTGTGTATCACTCACACTCAGTCGATGAGATTCTCAATCGCATCTCGGAATACTTTGAGGCCATCGAATCCGGCCGCCCATATTTTGGCGAAGGTGCCGCGACCGAAGTTGTCGAAGCCCCCGAACTAGACTCCTGTGACGCCGCGACCGTAGCGTCATAAGCCAGATGCAAACAGAAATCACCTGTCCGGATCGTCCGCGATAGTCACGTAATTCGTGCCCGTCCGCGACAGCGGACGATCGACAATAGGCCAGCAGTTCACTGCTGGAATCAGCATTCTTTTCAATCTCTTTAGTCCGCGAAACGGACGGCTGAATTTCATCACCCAGCCGTCCACTACACGGACTTCTATTCTGCTCAACTTTACCAGCGATAAATCGCTGGGCTATTTTCGGTTGGTCCGCTGCTGCGGACATAAACCGGGCCGGAATATCCAGAACCAAGCTCAAAGCAACAAGCCCAAAGCACAAATTACCGATTAATGCCGAGCGGCAGCAGTGGACGTGGCGCGGTCCCTTCAAAGAACCAACTCGCCCCCACCCGTAGGCGGTGATGCCAGGTAGGCAGACGCGAAGTGTACATCGCAAATCGAGCCTGCCGCGCCAGTTGACCACCAAAAGCCTTCCCCCCGGCAAGTACAGCAGCCCGTTCAGTGCCGAGACTGACCGCCTCTCCCAATTCCTCAAATTCCTTAGTATGAAGTTTTTCCCCGGACAGAAGTGCGGCCACGTTATGCGCCACCAGCCTGGCTTCCTGGAGCGCGAGTTGCGCTGTCCCCGCTAGCGTGGGCGCGGCCTCAGGAACCAGCGCAACATCGCCCAGCGCAAACACGTCTTCGTAGGAAATCGTTTGCAGCGTGGGATGCACGTTGATCAGTCCGCGACGATCTTTCTCCAGTTCTAACTCCTTTATCAATGGACTGACCTGCACCCCCCCTACCCAGACGACTGCCGCGGTTGGGATTTCGGTCCTCGTCCCATCGTGCTCAATAGTGACCGAGTTTTCGGTAACGCCCACCACGCGAGTTTGCGTGTGGATCTCAACATGAGACTTGTGCAAAGCACCTTCGACAAACTCTCGAATCTGGTCCCCCATGCCCGGAACCAGCCGATCGCCCATTTCGATTACCAGCACTCTGGCTTCACCCTTGAGCGCGCGTCGAGTGCAGGCGTCCTGCAAAAGGTCCGCCATCTTAGTCGTCAATTCCACGCCACTGGCGCCGCCACCCACGACGGCAAAGGTGAGCGCGCTGCGGACGTCCTGATGCGCGAGGTCAGGCGGGATGCGATCCAGGGCGTCGACCATGCGTTGTCGCAGGAGGTCAGCGTCCCCGAGAGAGCGAAAAGGAATTGCGATCTCAGCCGCGCCCGGTACTCCGGCAAAGTTGGTGGTTGCGCCCGGTGACAGCACCAGGGCCTCGTAGCCAAGACTCTCTCCGTTCGCCAATGCGACAGAGCGGCTGGTGAAGTCGATCCCTGTCACTGGTGATTGCCTGACATTGATCTGCTCGTCGAGCAATTCACTATATCGAGGCGCGATATGCCAGGCCTCGACTTCGCCGCTCAGGTACTCGTAGAGCAGTGGCTTGAACAGGAAGTGGTCCCCCTCACTGACCAGCGTGATTTCGTATCCATCTCCCAGTTCCAGCGCGGTAAACACCCCGCCAAAGCCTCCACCGACAATCACGATTCGTTTTTTCACCTTTTCTCCCATTTGTTCGATTTGTTATTGCAGGATGTTAACAAACAGTGGGTGGAGACGCACGGTTGACCGTAGCGCCTGCGTGATTTCGCATAGTGTTGGAGAGTTATTTGTCCTAAACGAAGTTGAAATAGGCCGGACTCCGATGCATCGGTGCCAAAGCAGGCTCGCTGGACACTTACTTCGAGCCCGTGTTAAATTGCAGCGTATTTTAACCTTAGCGGTTACCGTGAAAAACGGAGTTACTGCTGCCCGAGGAGGATCGTCGAAGCAATGGCGTTAGCAAAAGAAGCAAAAGAACAGATAGTTACCGACTTCCGCACCCACGAAGGGGATACCGGATCGCCAGAGGTGCAGGTCGCTTTACTTAGCAAGCGAATTAACGACCTGACCGATCATTTCAAAACCCACAAGAAAGACAATCATTCACGACGCGGATTGCTGAAGATGGTCTCTCAGCGCAGAAGCTTACTGGACTATTTAAAGCGCATAGACATTGAGCGATATCACACGGTTGTGAGTCGGTTGGGTCTGCGTCGCTAGAACCCCTGAATAAACAAGTAAACGAGAGATCTTCGAGTCTCATTCACAAAGCGCGCGTCAATCGAAGAGCTTGCTTAAGGTGCCGAACGTGACGGCAGCATCCGAAAAGCAGGCTGACGCGAATAGCCTTCAGCAAATTAAAGGCGGCATAAGCTTCACGGCAAACGAGGCTTGTGCCGCCTTTATCACTTTGGCGGCTTTTTACCCACCATCACGTGAGCGTGGTCGTACCGAAGCCAGAACTTTTTAAAGCGAGCGGATGAGACGTCTCGCGCGCCTGTTTCGCAGGCGTTATCGTACGAAGGAGAGATAAAACAAAATGGCAGTTAAGAAATATTTGAAAGAATCGATCAAGCTGGGCGACCGCGAATTGACAGTCGAAACCGGCCGTGTCGCTAAACAGGCTGACGGCTCAGTCATTATCAGTTACGGCGAAGACACAGTTTTGCTGGTTGCAGCAGTTGGCGCCAATAGCCCGCGCGAGGGAATAGATTTCTTCCCTCTGACGGTTGAATACCGGGAATCGAACTACGCGGCCGGGCGCATTCCGGGAAACTACTTCAGGCGCGAAGGACGACCGACTGAGAAAGAAGTTCTTACCTGTCGTCTCATCGACCGTCCCTGTAGGCCCCTATTCGCTGATGGCTATAAAAATGAGACTCAGGTGATCGCTCAGGTACTATCGGCAGATCCCGATAACAACCCCGATGTCATTGCGATTACCGGCGCCTCCTGCGCCCTTTACCTTTCCGACATTCCCTTCCTGACTCCGATTGCCGGCGTCCGCATTGGTTTGATCGATGGACGCTATATTGTCAATCCTACCTATGATGAAGTGCGTGAATCACGGCTCAATCTAATCGTCGCGGGCACTGAAGAAGCCATCGTAATGGTCGAAGCGGGCGCCAAAGAGGTCTCCGAAGAGATCATGGTGGAGGCCCTGATGCTAGCGCACAAGGAAATTAACCGGCTCTGCCGCTGGCAGAAAGAGCTTTATAAGGCGCTCGACATACAGAAGCGAGAAGTGGTCGCACCTGTCATGAACGAGGAAATGCTCGGAGAGGTATCGCGCAACTACACGGATCGTTTGCGCTCCGCTCTGGACACAACTTCGCAGGAAAAGCGAGACAGCTATGCTGACGTAGCGGCGCTTAAGAAAGAGGTGGTTGAATCCTATCCTGAGGATCCACCGGAACTGCGTCGGACTGCCAAGGGCGTCTTTGATCACCTGAAAGAGACCATTTTCCGTGATGACATTCTGAACCAGCGCCGGCGTCCCGATGGCCGTCGATTTTCAGAGATTCGCGCAATTTCGTGTGAAGTTGGCTGGCTGCCGCGAGTTCACGGTTCCGCACTCTTTACGCGTGGCGAAACCCAAGCGATTGTCACCACCACGCTCGGCACTAAGGAAGACGAACAGTTCATGGATGACCTGGAGAAGGGCGAGGTCAAGAGACGCTTCCTGCTCCACTACAACTTCCCGCATTATTCAGTTGGTGAAGTAGGCCGCTTCGGCGCTTCCAGCCGCCGCGAGATTGGTCATGGCGCCCTGGCGCGTCGAGCGTTGGAAGCGGTTCTGCCGGACGATGCTGATTTCCCCTATACGCTGAGAATCGTTTCGGACATTACTGAATCGAACGGATCGTCATCGATGGCGAGTGTCTGCGGCGGTACGCTGTCGCTAATGGATGCAGGCGTTCCGCTGAAGGCGCCTGTCGCCGGCGTAGCTATGGGCCTGGTGATGGAAGGTAACAAGTACGCGATCCTGACGGACATCGCCGGCGCCGAAGACCACTATGGAGACATGGATTTCAAGGTAACCGGCACCCCCGAGGGTATTACTGCGTTGCAGATGGACATCAAGATTGCCGGTATTAATGCTCAGATTCTCGCCGAAGCCCTGGAACAAGCCAAGAAGGGCAGGCTTTATATTCTGAACATCATGGAGCAGACGATCGGGCAACCGCGCGAGAAGATATCTGAGCATGCGCCGCGCATTGTTCAGATCAAGATCAATCCAGACAAGATCCGCGACGTCATCGGACCTGGTGGGAAAATGATTCGTTCCATTGTTGAAGAGACGGGGGCCAAGATTGACGTCTCTGACGATGGGACAATCTCAATCGCCAGTGCCAGCGGCGAAGCCACTGAAGCTGCCATCAACAAGATTCGCGGGTTAACCGCGGAAGCTGAGGTGGGCCAGACTTATTTGGGTACCGTCTCGCGCATTGTTGACTTTGGGGCCTTCGTTGAAGTCTTTCCGGGAACTGATGGCTTGTTGCATATCTCCGAGATTGCGGATCGCCGCGTTAAGGATGTGCGCGACGAACTGAAGGAAGGCCAGCAAATCCTGGTGAAGTGCATCGGCAAAGAGGGCAACAAGATCAAGTTGTCTCGCAAAGCCGTCTTGCGCGACGAACAAAGGGAGACTGACGCTGCCAGTGCCGGAAGCGGCGACCAGGACTAACAGGCAGTTTTACCGAGTCACCTTTACGGGGCTCGCTACACCGCAGTTGAAGGGGGTTTGCGCCAGTCGCAAGCCCCCTTTTCCTTTCTAATTAGCCTCATTTTCCACGACCGAAACTGGAATCCCTGAACGATTGGGCGTGTTCCTATCAAGCAGGGAAAACCTGAAGTGGTTTCCAACAGGACACAAAGAGCCAGATCTGACTGCCTTTATTGAATTCTCAGTTTTCGGGTTCCAAAAACCAATTTTGCAATCTTTCCTGAACGAATGGGAAAGAACGAGGAGGAAGTTCTCAACAATGAGAAAACGAGTCTTGAGCCCCCTTACGACGATGCTCAGTTTGCTGCTGGTGGCGAGCACCACGGTACAGGCCGGGCCAATTCCAATCAGCCAGGTTGTTCAGATGCTCGGTAGCAACAACGGCACACCTGAACTACGCCTTCGCAACGTTTCACAAACCAGTTCATTGGTGTCAGACGCTGTGTCCACGAAGGTCACCAACGGCTCGGGAATATCGTCCAGTCAGACCTCCTCGGTCGACGAAGTTGATATTTACGCGTTGGGTATTTCGCCAGCTGCGCCAGTTGCGCCTGATTCGCTGTTGTCGGGAATTTCGCTGAGTTCCAGTGATACCCCGACCATCGATGTGATCAGCCAGGGCGACCTTGAAGGTTCGATTTGCGACTGCGGCGAAATCCCCAGCGTCGGGCATCACATTCCCAAGTGGCCGCTTCTGTTCCTGGCTGCCATTCCCTTTTTCTTTATTCACCATAAGGATTGCGACACGTGCTCGACCACGACGCCAACTCCGACCCCAACTCCGCCTCCTCCACCCGAGGTGCCTGAGCCTGCTTCGCTCTTGTTGCTGGGATCAGGACTAGCGGCTCTTGGCGCAAGCCTGCGCAAACGTCATGCGCGCGGCAAACTTGAAAACGAAATCGCATCCAGCGAGGAGGCCTAAGACATGTTAAGAGCACGCCTGACCGCGAGCGGGAAAGGATTGAATTATGCAAAGCTAGCCTTCGCACTGTTGATTGCGATTGCTTTCTGCCTGGTCCAGCCTACGTCCAATGCGTACGCGAAGAGCAAGAAAAAGAAATCCAACGCCGGCACGATAAAGATCCGGACTACACCTGGCGGGTTTCCGATAACCATCGATGGAAGGCCGGAAGGACAGACTACCTCGGACTACTCGGAATTCACCCTTGAGCCGGGCTTACATACAGTGGTGGTCACCTTGCCGAGTGGCGAACTCTGGTCACGCGATATCAACGTGGCTGCCAGACGCCGAACCTGCGTCGATCTCAATTACCGGCCCCCTGTGGTCGTGCCAAAGTCTCCTTGCCCCTATCCCGTAATCGTTTCAGCACCGCCAACGGTGTCTGAAGGAGACTTGATTACATTCACCGCGGACGTTTCCTACAGTGGCACGTCAGCACTCAATTACAGCTGGTCAGTCAGTCCCCATGAAGCCAACATAGTTAGTGGCGCCGGAACACCCACTCTCACAGTGGACTCGACCGGTCTGGGCGGCAAAAAAGTTACGGCCGTGCTGACAGTGGATGATGGTTCGGGCGAGCCGTCCTGCAGGCAGGTGGCCCAGGCCTCGACCATGATTCCGCCGCCGCAAAAGCCTCGTGAAAATCCCGCGAGGGAATTCGACGTCTGCTGCACCTGCTCATTCGATGACCAGAAAGCACGACTCGACAACCTTGGGATTGAATTGCAGAACGACCCTGCAACGACCTCCTACATCATCGCTTACGCCGGACGGACCAGTCACGCTGGACAGGCAGAACGGCTACTCGCGCGGGCCAAGGATTACCTGGTCGGCAAACGTGGAGTGGATCCAGCCAGGCTGGTGGTGCTCAACGGAGGCTATCGCGAGGAAGACTGTGTTGAGCTGTGGATAGTGCCGCAGGGTGCTACGCCACCGCAGGCGACTCCGACTGTTCAGGCCGGTGAAGCCAGACCGGCAGCCGACCGGCCGGGCGCTCGGAAAAAAGGACGCCGCTAAGCCGTCTGAACAAAACAATGACAGGCGGCAAGGGCAAGGACGCCTTTGCCGCCTGTTTTAGTTAGCAAGAACCAGCGGGAGAATTGAACCATGAGTGCGGAACGAATGATAGAAAACGCGATGCAGAGACAGCCTATCCTGCTGCTGCCATTTTTCATGCTTGTATACTATGTGACCAGACTCTCCAAACCGACCGGCCCGTTGCTGGTCTCACGCTCCTCTCAACATCGCCTCACTCGCTGGGTGTAAGACCGCCGAGACGAATTTGACGGGAAGAGTGTGGTAAATAATTTTAGTCCCCCAGCCCGAGCTGGGGATTTTCAGATCCAACCTGCAAATAACTTAAAACGTAGTCGCATTTTTCAACCCCGCCTGTGCCAGCAAAGGATTTTTTAGATCCGCTCAAAGATTACGACCTTCAGATCCACTGTCCGGTGGGCCCAACTTTTCCTTCGAAGTGTTGGCTGCTAGACTCACTGCTGCACCGAAACCGCAGGCTGTTGACCGCTGTCTTCGGGCTGGCGGTTTCTTTACGGTCGGTTCTTATTGATTCCATTCTGATGAGGTCATTGTGGCGGCACCAAACATCGAGACAATAGTTTCCCTTTCCAAGCGACGTGGATTTGTTTACCCGTCTTCCGACATCTATGGCGGTCTGGGCAGCGCCTGGGATTACGGCCCGCTGGGGATCGAACTTTATAACAACGTCAAGCAAGCCTGGTGGCGCTGGATGGTCTATGAACGCGATGACATTGAGGGTCTCGATTCGTCGATCATTCTCAATCGTTTGGTCTGGAAGTATTCAGGGCATGAAGAGACCTTCAGCGATCCGCTGGTCGATTGTCGCGAGTGCAATAACCGCATGCGCGGCGACAAGCTTGATTTGCCGGCCGGAGCCGCCTCTCTCGAAGAAGCAATTCGCGCCAAAAGTTTGAAGTGCCCCAGCTGTGGTTCGAGTAATCTTACTGAACCTCGCGCCTTCAATCTGATGTTCCGCACACATGTTGGCGCCACGGCCGAAGATGATCCCTCAGCTCTCGTCTATCTGCGTCCGGAAACGGCGCAGGGAATCTTTATCAATTTTCTTAACGTGCTCACTACCAGCCGGCGCAAGCTCCCCTTCGGCATTGCTCAGATCGGCAAGTCGTTTCGCAATGAAGTCACCCCAGGCAATTTCATTTTTCGCACACGCGAGTTCGAGCAGATGGAGATGGAGTATTTCGTCCGTCCAGGCGACGACGAGCGCGCTCACCAGGAATGGATTGATGCTTGTCACGAGTGGTTCACCACTCTGGGCGTTGCCTCGGAGAATTTGCGTCTCTATGAACAGCCAAAAGAGGAACTGGCCCATTACGCCAAACGGACCGTCGACATCCAGTACCGATTTTTCCCAGAGCGCGACGATCAGGAAAAGCAGTGGGATGAATTGATGGGTATCGCCAATCGCACCGACTTCGATTTGCGCACACATTCGAAGAAGCCCGAAGACGCCGAAGGCAAGCGTCTCAATCCCGATTCGACTGAAGACCTTTCCTACTTTGAAGAGTCGACCAAGGAGCGCTTTTATCCTTATGTGATTGAGCCTGCGGCCGGCGTCAACCGCACGGTGCTAGCGCTGCTGATGGATGCCTATTCAGAGAAGGTAAACGACAAAGGCGAGAAGCGCGTGATCCTGAAGTTGCATCCATCGATGGCGCCGATCAAGGCAGCTATTCTGCCGCTGGCCAAAAACAAGCCGGAGATTGTCGGTATGGCCAGGGCCATCAAGCGTTCGCTCCAGCCGGTGCTGCGTGCCGTCTACGACGACACCGGTGGCATCGGAAAGTTGTATGCGAGACAGGACGAGATAGGAACGCCCTTCTGCGTTACCGTCGATCACCAGTCACTCGAAGATGAAGCCGTCACCGTGCGGGACCGCGATACCTGGGAACAGGAACGGGTAAAGGTAGCCGAACTACCTGAGCACCTGCGGACGCGACTGAATATTTAGCTTAAGAGGGAGCAGCGAAAAAGAAAAAAGCTCTTTCGCCCGGATCGAAATAATTCCGATGCCAATCGTAAAAAAGAGAAACCTGCAAACTGAGACGCGGCTGCTGCTGGAGTCTGCGGATCCGGTGCAACTGCCTCCTGCGGAAATCGCGGACGGCGCTGTACTGGCCCAATTCGATAAGATCAAGCCATACATTCCGGAGCTACTCGCAGTGTTGCGCGCGGGAACCATCGCTGAGCCGGTCCCGGTAATGTTGGACGGAGCCACCTTTGCCATCCACACCGAGACGCGCACGTTCTGGGTGAAGCTTTGGCACACTAACGGCTCAGACTTGAGCAGGATTGAGCGGGCACAGATCCTCAGCTGTATTCCCTCGACGCGTGGCCTTCAGGTAATAGTCGAAAGCCCCGATGGCGAAAGCGACGAAGATTTCGACGACGACTTTGACGACGACGATGATGATTGACTTCTCCTAATCGCCCAAGCGTTTAGAGTACCGCCTTTATGCGGGCTCTTTATTCTGCTTTGACATTGGCTCCGATGTTCTCGACTCCGAAAAAAATCAATGACCTGGCGCGTGCGATTAAAGATGCAGGCGGCCGCGCTCTGTTGGTGGGCGGTTGTGTACGCGATGCGCTGATGGGTCGCGAACCGAAAGACTGGGACCTGGAAGTTTACAACCTTGAACCCCAGAGACTGCGCGAGTTGCTGGACCGGTTTGGCCCAGTCAACGTTGTCGGTGAAGCATTCACCGTCTACAAACTGGGCGTTGACATCGACGTCTCAGTTCCACGGCGCGAGCGGAAGTCAGGTCACGGCCATCGCGGCTTTGCCATTGAAAGCGATCCATCAATGACGATCGACGACGCAGCGCGCCGTCGTGACTTTACGATTAATGCCATTCTTCAGGATCCACTCACGGAAGCGATCATCGATCCCTTTGACGGCCGTGGGGACATCAAGCGCGGCCAATTGAAAGCGGTATCGCTGGCTACTTTTGCAGAAGATAGCCTGAGGGTGCTGCGCGCGGCGCAGTTCGCGGCGCGTTTTGGTTTTCAAGTTGATGCTGACACTGTAGCGCTGTGCCAGGCCATCGAGCTTTCAGACTTGCCGGCCGAGAGAATCTGGGGCGAGATGGAAAAGCTGCTCCTGCTGCCTCAGCTTCCTTCGGCTGGACTGCAGTGGTTGCACAAACTAGGGGTGCTGCCAAAATTATTTCCCGAAATTGAGGCTCTGAGAGAAGTGCTGCAGGATCCGATTTGGCATCCCGAGGGAGATGTCTTTGTACACACATGTCTGGTAGTTGATCGCGCTCGCGAGCTGATCGATGAGCTACCTTATGCAAAGCAAGTGACCGTGATGCTCGCCGCTCTGGCTCACGATTTTGGCAAGCCGGCCACCACCGAGTTTCTCGAGGGCCACTGGCGCTCGCGGGGTCATGAGGAAGGTGGAGTGGCCCCCACTGAAGCCTTTCTGGAGCGTCTCAACGTTCATACTCTTGGTGGCTACGATGTGCGCTCCCAGGTGATCGCCCTGGTGCGCGAGCATCTGAAGCCGGGAGAGTTTTTCAATAAACGTGAAGAAGTTGGTGATGGCGCATTTCGCAGGCTCGCGCGGCGTTGTGAAATCGATCTCCTTTACCGCGTTGCCAAAGCCGACTCGCTTGGTCGCAACGCTCCGTGGGTGCCGCCCGAAAAGCAGTACGATGCAGAGGCGCAGGAGTGGTTCATTCAGAAGGCGAGGGAGCTCGCGGTTGAGAAGCGCGCGCCGTCGCCTCTGCTGATGGGCCGTCACTTGCTGGAGTTGGGTGTTCCCGCCGGCCCTCGGATGGGTGAGATCACACGAGCGGTGTATGAAATGCAACTCGATGGCCGAGTCACTTCACTTGAAGCTGCAATCGAAGCGGCGAAGGAATTTTTAGCCGCGGATTACGCAGATAGGCGCGGATTAGGAAGTCAGCACAGATAAGACACGGGGCTGATTAAATCGGGTCAGATCCATTTTATCTGTGTTCATCTGTGGCCAGAGTTTATCCGCGCCGCCCGCGTTAGCCCGCAGCTAACTTCTTGGTTGTTGTTGAGTGACGCAGTGGATGGTGCCCATGCCCCAAACGAGAGGTTCGCAGTTGATGCCCACCACGCGTCGATCGGGAAACAGTCCTCGCAAAATTTCCAAAGCGCGACTGTCATTTGCGTGGCCGAAGATGGGAGCAAGCACGACGCGGTTGCCGATATAGAAATTTGCGTAGCTGGCCGGCAAACGATCCAGGTTGCGCGTCTCGGTGCTGGCGCCGCCGACTATACCAGGCATCGGCAACGTCACTATTTCAAATGGCTCGCCATGTCCATCTGTCATGAGTCGCAAACGCTCAAGATTGTCCTGCAGAATCTCGTAATTAGCATCGGCCGGGTCTTCCTCAAGCGCGCACAGGATCTTTGTTGTTGAAACGAAACGAGCAATGTCATCGATGTGACCGTCAGTATCGTCACCGACTATTCCTTCGCCCAGCCATAACACCTGCTGGACGCCGAGATAGTCCTTCAGATGTTGCTCGATCTCGCCGCGAGTGAGCTGGGGATTGCGATTGGCATTCAGCAGACACTGCTCAGTAGTCAGTACTGCGCCGGCGCCGTTTACTTCAATCGAGCCGCCCTCCAAGACGATGCCCGGTTCGAAGCGCGGCAGGTTTAAGATCGATTCCAACTGCTTTGGGACGCCAGAGTCTCTCTTGAGTTCTTCATATTTGTTGCCCCAGGCGTTGAAGATCCAATCGTTGTAGGCAACACCTTGTCCGGCATCTATTAATCTGTCGTGGTATTCCTGACCGGAACTTTCGCCGGCGACTATTTCAAGTCTGTCTGACTCATCCCGGACCAGGAAGTTTGGTCCATAGTCGCGCATCCAGGAATCGACGGTTAATATTTGGTGAAAGCGCATGTTGCCCGCGCCCTCAAAATTACAACGAGCGCGGACCGTCTCCTCTGTATCTTCGTCGTCAACCAAGAGGTTGACCGCTTCATGCGGCACGAGCGCCGCGATCATCTGCAGAAAGATGTCCTGAACCTGTGGGACACGATCAGGCCAGGTCACAGGGTCCTTCGGCCAGGCGAGCCAGGTCGCCTCATGGGGACGCCATTCTGCCGGCATCCGGTATCCGAGTTCAGCGGGTTTTGGCGAAGTCATCGCTTGCCTGGATCCGAGTCGAGAAACCTGGCAGAGATTGAGTTATAAGCATCAATCCTGCGGTCACGCAGGAACGGCCAGTTCTGACGCGTCTCGTCGATCTTGTCCAGATCGCACTCGACTACCAACACCTCTTCTTTGGTGGCAGAGGCCCTGGCGATGATGCGACCGAAAGGATCGGCCACAAACGACTGGCCCCAAAATCTGAGTTTACCTTCGAGGCCGACCCGATTGACGGCTATTACATAAACTCCATTTGCGATCGCATGCGATCGTTGAATCGTCTCCCAGGCTGAATGCTGAGCCTGGTTCATCTCGTCTTTTTCATCTGGTAACCAGCCGATGGCAGTAGGATAGAACAAAAGTTGCGCGCCGCTTAAAGCTGTCAGCCGCGCGGCCTCAGGGAACCACTGGTCCCAACAGACCAGCGTACCGATCTTGCCGTGCGCAGTATCGTGCGTTTGAAAACCGAGATCGCCCGGTGTGAAATAAAATTTTTCGTAATAAAGCGGATCGTCCGGGATATGCATCTTGCGATACTTGCCCGTGATCTCTCCATTGGTGTTAATGATCACAGCGGTATTGTGGTAAACGCCGGCCGCGCGTTTCTCAAATAGGGAAGCGATGATTACGATCCTTTTTTGCCGCGCCACCCTGCAGAGCTTGTCCGTCGTGGGACCGGGAATTGTTTCGGCAAGTTTGAAGAGTTCAATGTCTTCAGTCTGGCAGAAATACTGCGAGCGAAAGAGTTCCTGCAGGCAAACTACCTGCGCGCCTTTTCTAGCGGCCTCACCGATCCGGGCGATGGCTTTTTTCAAATTGAGCTCAGGCTTGACGTCGCAGGTCATCTGGATCAGACCTACGGCGATGCTGTTTGTCTTTGGTTTGCGCGGCATGGGAGTGAGTATAGCAAACAGAAATGCCTGCGCTTAAATGCAGCCTGCCCAGTGTAATGGTTCGCTTTGATGAAATCTGGAATTGCAGTCATGCCACCGCAAATCATACACTCCGCACTCGTGATGCGTCCCCGTATACTTAAATTACCGCCATAGTGTTGGCGTTGCTGGTTAGCATTACATCCATTGCGGGTTGGGATATTGTGTTTGAGCGCTTGTTCAAAGCTGAGTACCCTCCGCCTAACATCTTCTTCTAACGTATTAGTACCGTGCCCCGCACGACGCGCCGCTTGCTCCACCCCCGCAGCTCTGGATAAGATGTCCGGTCAATTTGCAACCCCAACTTTCGAAAAAGTGAGACTCTAAATGATCGATTTTGAACTGACTGAGGAACATCAGGCTTTAATTCAGACAGTGCGCGAGTTTGCTCAAAAAGAAGTGGCGCCCTTCATTAAGGAATGGGATGAGCAACAACACTTCGAGCGCGCCATATTTGACAAGATGGGAGCCTTAAACTTGCTGGGTGTCTGCATCCCCGCGGAATATGGGGGCGCTGGTTTCGATTACATTTCCCTGGGCCTTGTCTGCGAAGAACTCGAAGCTGTCGACACTTTCCTCCGAGTAGCGATGTCAGTCCACGTAGGATTGAACTCGCTTACTCTGTATACCTGGGGCACCGATGAACAAAAACAGAAATACCTTGTGCCGCAAGCCAAAGGCGAGAAGTTGGCAACCTACGGCCTGACTGAACCGGGCGCCGGGTCTGATGTAGTTGGATCGCGCTCAACTGCTCGACGCGAAGGCGACGAGTGGGTCCTGAATGGCGAAAAGATGTGGATCAGCCTGGCTGATCACGCCGACAATTTTCTCTTCTTTTGCTGGACGGACGAAGAGAAGCGGCGCAATCGCGATCACACCGGGATGTCCTGCTTTATCGTGGAGCGGACCATGGACGGGTTTTCTTCTGGAACGATTCACGGGAAGCTTGGCATTCGCGCCGGCAACACCGGCTACTTCAGCTTACAGGACGTGCGGGTGCCCCATGCAAATTTAGTGGGCCAGGAAGGCGAGGGATTTAAGATCGCGATGTTTGCACTCGAGCAGGGACGTTATACGGTCGCCTCAGGAGCCACCGGCCTGATTCGTGCCTCGCGTGACGCTTCGATCTCTTATGCGAATCAAAGAGAGACTTTCGGGACCAAGATTGCGAATCATCAGCTGGTCAAACAAAAAATTGCCGACATGGAAGCCGATTACCAGATGAGCCATCTGCTCTGGTTGCGCGCGGGCTGGCTCAAGAACGAAGGGAAGCCCAACGGGCGCGCTACGAGTTTGGCGAAGTGGCAAGCGACGGTGCGCAGTGAAAAAGCTGCCTCGATGGCCATCGAAGTGCACGGCGCGAATGGTTATGCTAATGACTATCCAGTCGAGCGCTACCTGCGCAACTGCAAGGCCGCGATCATCTATGAGGGAACGCGCGACATTCACACCCTGATGCAGGCGGACTGGGCCCTGGGATTGAAGAAGGAAAAAGCTGCGCGCAAGACGCTGCCGCCCTGGCGCGCCAGTAAATAACATCGCCGCTTACACGGACTGCCCGTGTAAGCGGCCTAAGCGGTGGATCAATTCCTTCATTTACGCGCTTCGAAGATGCGATTGAAAGGCGTTTCGGTCGCGCGACGAAATTGAGAAAACCCGCCCGCCATTACGACATCCTTGATTGCTGATTCCGGTGCAACCGCCCCGAGCGCCGGCCCATCAAGAGCCAATGAATTCGAAGTGCAGCAAAGGGTGGAAGCGCCTGAAAAGGTGCGCCCGATAATATTGAAGTTCTCCTCAACCGAGTCCCCGGCCATCGGCTCAACGATCAAAGCACTGCCATCGGAACCCAGCACCTCGAACGCGCGCTTACAGGCAGCCACGGGATCACCCATGTCATGCAGGCAATCAAAGAACGCTAACAGATCATAACTCTGATCGGGAATCTCGCTGGCGTTTGCCGTCGCAAACGTAACTCGATCGGCTACACCTGCAGCCAGTGCGCGCTCTTTCGCTGTCGCGATCGATCCCGCGTGATTATCAAAGCCCCAGAAACGAGAGTTCGGATAGGCTTTGGCCATGATAATAGTGGACGAGCCGTGCCCACAGCCCACATCGGCAACTTTGCCCCCGGCTTTCAATTTTTCGTCGACACCTGTGAGCGCGGGGATCCATGACCCGACGAGGTGGGCCGTGTAGCCGGGACGGAAAAAGCGTTCGGTACCGACAAAGAGATCGGGATCGTGTTCGCCCCAGAGCATTCCACCGCCCTCACGAAAGTAATTTTCGATTCGACCCACGGCGCCGTTCATGGCCTTGACCACATGAAAACCGCCGCCGACATAGAAAGGGCTGGTCTCGTCCGTGAGGGCCGTAGCCTGTTCGGGCCCCATCGAGTAACGTCCGCTGGTCGCGTCATAGTTGACGTAGCCGCTGGCTGCTTGATTAATCAGCCACTCGCGCACGTAGCGTTCGTTGGTGGAGGTTCGCTCCGCCAACTCCGCAGGCTTCAGCGGACCATTGGCCACGAGAGCTTTGTAGAGGCCGAGTTTCTGGCCGAGGTAAGCAAGTGATGAACTAAGCGCTGCACCGAGATCTGAGACGACCTGGCCCAAAAACTTGTGCATCTTGTCCTCATCGATAGCTGGTGCGGACATAAGACCCCCCTGAGCGGATAATTTTGTTTGGCTGACGAGTTCTAACGCCAAGCGGTGGGACATGTCAACTCACGACAAGTGATGGGGCTGGTTTTAAATGTGATATTTTCTTGCGCCGCATGACCGAAGCCGGTGATGACTCTTTCACCGGCAACAATTGATGCTAGGCAGGAATGGGCGCCGCTTCTGCTCGCTCTGCTTCGACGTCGAGAATCAGTCGTGTAGTTTGCAGCACCGTGTCGGGATTAAGCGAGATCGATGTTATGCCTTTTTCCACGAGGAAGCGCGCGAACTCTGGATAATCAGATGGCGCCTGCCCACAGATGCCGATCTTCTTCCCGGCCCGGTGAGCGGCGTCGATGGCCATCTCGACCATCTTCTCAACGGCGCTGTTGCGCTCGTCAAAAAGGTGGGCCACCATTTCCGAGTCGCGATCCAGACCGAGGGCGAGCTGAGTTAGATCGTTGGATCCGATCGAATACCCATCAAAAACCTGAAGGAACTCGTCAGCGAGTACCACGTTCGCCGGGAGTTCACACATCGCGTAAATCTCGAGCTCGTGCTCGCCCTGCCGCAAGCCAAACTCAGCCATCAACGCGACCACTCGCCTCGCTTCCTCGACGGTGCGGCAGAAGGGAATCATAGCTTTGACATTGACCAAACCCATCTCGTTGCGCACTCGTTCCAGGGCGAGACATTCAAGCTGGAAGCCCTCGCGATAGCGATCGTCGTAATAGCGTGATGCGCCGCGAAAACCGAGCATGGGATTCTCTTCAGTCGGTTCAAACTCCTGCCCACCGACCAGCATCGCGTATTCGTTGGACTTGAAGTCAGACATGCGCACGATGACGGGCTTGGGATAGAAGGCGGCCGCGATGCGGGCGATCCCTTCAGACAGGCGGCGCACAAAGAAATCGCGCGGGTCTTCTTCGCCCAGGCGCCGTTCAATTTCGCGCACGACTTCGGCGCTTTCCAGGTTCGGGTATTTAACCAGGGCCATCGGGTGGATACCGATGTGATTGTTAATGATGAACTCCAGACGCGCGAGGCCCACACCATCGTTTGGCAATCCAGCTACAGCAAACGCGTGATCGGGATCGCCAACGTTCATCATGACCTGCGTGCGAGGTCTTTGTTCATCATTAACTGCGCGCCTCTCAACTGCGAAGTCGATCAACCCTTCGTAAATATTTCCGTGCGCGCCTTCAGCACAGGAGACGGTGACTGCGGTGCCGGTTTGCAAAACCTGGGTGGCGTTACCGGTGCCGACGATGCAGGGCAGGCCAAGTTCCCGACTGATGATTGCGCTGTGACAAGTGCGTCCGCCTCGTTCGGTAACGATGGCGGCTGCCTTCTTCATAATTGGTTCCCACGCGGGATCCGTCATCGAGGTTACGAGCACATCACCGGCCTGAAACTCGGCCAGACGATCAGGATCAGCGAGCACATGCACGCGGCCCTGGCCGATTTTTTCTCCCACCGCGATACCCGACACCAACGGCTCGCCATGCTCGCCCGTCAGTTTGTAGTTCTCAAGATAGTTCTCTCGATTGGTGGCATGGACCGTTTCCGGCCGGGCTTGCAGAATAAAAAGCTCGCCGGTAAAACCGTCCTTAGCCCATTCAATGTCCATCGGCGTCGGCCGGCCGGCTCGCATTGAATAATGCTGCTCAATCATGCAGGCCCAATTTGCCAACTGCAGCACCTCGTAGTCACTCAAACAGAAACGGCTGCGTTGCGCTTCCACCACTTCGCGGGTGCGGGTCCCGCGCCCGTCCAGACCGTAGATCATCTTTACTTCCTTGGTACCCAGATGACGGCTGACAATCGGACGCGCGCCCTGCAGCAGCGTCGGTTTGAAGACTACCCACTCATCAGGCGTCGCCATCCCCTGCACGATCGCCTCACCCAAACCCCAGGCGGCGTTGATGACTACGACATCACGAAAGCCGGATTCGGTGTCGAGCGTAAACATCACTCCTGAACAAGCCTGATCCGAACGGACCATCGGCTGAACTCCAATCGCGAGCGACACCTGAAAGTGATCAAAACCGCGCGCATGACGATAGGAAATGGCGCGATCGGTCCAAAGCGATGCAAAGCAGCGATGGCAAGCCTCGATCAGGTGATCTTCCCCGCGCACATTCAGAATGGTGTCCTGCTGCCCGGCAAACGATGCATCCGGCAAGTCTTCCGCAGTAGCGGATGAGCGCACGGCAACTTCTGGTTTGTGCCCGACGCGCTCGCACAGGCGAGTGAAGGCCTCGTTGATAGCCGCGGTCACTTCTGCAGGCAGTGGTGTATCGAGCATTAAGGCGCGCGCTTCACGTCCGACCGTATTCAGCGCCTTCATGTCGTTATAATCCAGACCGCTCAGCAATTCGCGGAGACGCTCTCTCAAGCCATTGGTTGCGAGCAACAATCGGTAGGCTTCGCTGGTGGTGGCGAACCCATCGACCGCCCGCACCCCGAGCGGCGCGAGCGATCGGAATAGTTCGCCCAGACTGGCACACTTGCCGCCCACCAGTTGCACGTCATCGGCGCCAACCTCACTGAGACTGAGCACTAAAGGTTTGGCAGTTTGTTTCATCGGTTTGCCTCCCGTCAGGTGTCGTTGGTTTGCTGCGGTCGCAGTTGCAATTGATGAGACTGTTTTTTGCTTTTAATGCGGGGGCACAGTATCACGGAAGCCCTCACGGTAACATGGAGTTGTGAGTGAAAAATAGTGCTAATACGGTTTTCCTTCCAGGTTGTATCCAGATAATTTTTATTGTGATACGGCGCCAGGCGGATGTTAGATCCGGAGCTGTTCGTATCGGTTACCATCACGACCACCATTCGGAGCAACTACAAAATCCGTGGCCGCTCTGCTAGTATGGCAGGGCTTTTCACTCGTCTGCGGATCGCATCGCTATCGGAGTCGCAGTCACAAATTCTGTAAGCAGGAGAGCCAAAATGGTTCATGAATTAAAGACAGAGCGAGAACTGTCTCTTGACTTCTTACGCGTGTGCGAAGCTGCCGCCATCGCAGCAGCACGCACCATGGGCCAGGGCGATCGTAAGTATTCCGATCACGTTGCCGTCGAAGCCATGCGCGAGGTGATGGACACAGTTCCCATGCGCGGCCGCATCGTGATCGGCGAGGGCGAACGCGACGAAGCGCCAATGCTCTACATTGGCGAGGAAGTAGGCGGAGGCTTTGGCGTCAGTGAGGACGTGGCCCAGTTGTGTCCCGAAGTGGATATCGCTGTCGATCCTCTGGAAGGCACCAACCTTTGTGCTCTCGGCGCAAACAACGCGATTGCGGTATTGGCTGCGGCGGAACGCAACGGCCTGCTCAACGCTCCCGATATCTACATGGATAAGATTGTGGTTGGTCCTTCATCGCGAGGCGTCGTTGATATCGATGCGCCTGTCAAAGACAACCTCAAGAACATTGCCCGCCGGCTGGGGCGCGACGTCGAAGACCTGACAGTCATCGTGCTGGAACGCAAGCGTCACAAAAAGTTGATTGATGAAGTGCGGGAAGCCGGCGCGCGTATTCGCCTGATTGGTGACGGAGATCTTTCGGCGGGCATCTCAGCTGCGGTTGCTGGTACCAACATCCATGCGCTGATGGGAATCGGCGGCGCCCCCGAAGGCGTGATCACCGCTGCGGCAATGAAGTGTTTGAATGGTGAGATTCAGGCACGCCTGGTTTACGATCCGGAACGGCTCGACGTCGACAAGGACAAGGTGCCGCCCGCTGAGGTCGTGATCGAGCGCTTGCAGTCAATGGGGATTACCGATCCGAATAAGATCTATGACACCGACGATCTCGCGCCAGGCAAGAAGATTATTTTTGCCGCTACGGGAGTAACCGATGGCGCCCTATTGAAAGGGGTTAGATTTTTTGGCGCCGGCAAACGCACTCATTCTCTAGTGATGACGACTGAATCAAAGCACATTCGCTTTGTCGACACACTGCATATCGAGGGTGGCCCGGATACCGTCATCAGGTTCTAGGATCAGAAGCAGCTTCAGAACCAGGCACGGAATTAATGCCAGGATCGGATTACATACCGCAAACCTCAATTGATCGCGGCCCGCTTTTGATTTGGGCGGGCGCCGTCGCGATTGGATTGCTGCTCATGGGGATGATTGTGGGCGCGCCGTTGGCGCAGGCTGGGGGACATAGCCTGTTTGCCTTCTCGATATACGGGGCCTTCAGCCGGCTGTGTCATCAAATCCCTGAGCGTTCTTTTTACATTGCGGGACATCAATTTGCCGTGTGCGCTCGCTGCACGGGAATTTATGCAGGCTTCCTGGCCGCGACTCTCGCATACCCACTCCTGCGTTCAATACGGCGCACCGATACGCCCGCACGTCATTGGTTATTCCTGGCAGCAGTGCCTTTGGCGATAGATTTTTCTCTCGGTTTTTTTGGACTCTGGGAGAACACTCATCTCTCGAGGTTTTTGACCGGCGCATTGCTGGGGTCGGTAGCCGTCTTTTACATCATCCCGGGATTGATCGATCTGCGCCACATAGAACTGCGCAAGATGTTTAGCCGCAAACCGGTTGAGATTCGCTAAGAAATTCTGCTCACCCAGTTTTCTCAACGGCTGCCCCCAGCAGCTGTTCACAACTGGACCCCACAACGTTTGATCGATTGAGGATTGGGACGAACCACGCCGATAGAGTACAATCCAGACCTTTTGCTGCGATGTAATTCGCACTCCTATGCTTTCAGAGACGATTTATGATTTTTCAAGACACCCGCCCTCTTTTCACTCCTGAACAGTTATTTCAACGCTACTTCGGTGATTTGCTGGACAAGACCCACTCGAACATCAGTCCGCTTTACCAGCTGGATGGCTTCGACTGGACCGTCCTGATCCTCTATTTCACAATTTTGGGAGTGCTGGCGGTCTACGGGATCTATCGCGTGAAGCAGGTGATTGAGTTCTGGCGCTATCGTCACCTGGTACCGACGCCCATCGGCCACTATCCCGAGGAAGAACTCCCGCTCATCACTGTCCAACTGCCACTCTTCAATGAAATGTACGTGGTCGAGCGACTCGTGAAAGCGATTACGGCGATCGACTATCCACGCGATCGGATGGAAATTCAGGTGCTCGACGATTCGACAGATGAGACTGTCAGCATCGCCGAAGCCACGGTAGCGAAATATGCGCAGGAAGGTTTCGACATCCACTACGTACATCGACAGGATCGTACGGGCTTCAAAGCAGGCGCGCTCGCCAATGGCACCACGACAGCCAAGGGCGAACTGCTGGCCATCTTCGATGCCGACTTTGTCCCCAAGCCTGATTGCCTGCGTAAGCTCGTCGACTTTTTTAAGGATCCTCTGGTTGGCTGCGCGCAGATGCGCTGGTCGCATATCAATGGCAAGTACAATCTGCTCACCCGGCTGCAGACGATCATGCTGGACGGTCACTTTGTGGTTGAGCAGACGACGCGAAATCGCACGGGCGGCTTCTTCAATTTCAATGGCACCGCCGGTATCTGGCGCCGCAGCACCATCGAGATGAGCGGCGGCTGGCAGCATGACACGCTCACCGAAGATACGGATCTTAGTTTCCGGGCGCAGTTGATGGGCTGGAAATTTATTTACTTGCTCGATGAGGAAGCGCCGGCAGAAATCCCGGTTGAGATTAATGCGTTCAAGGCGCAACAGCGACGCTGGGCCAAGGGCGTGATGCAGGTTGGCATCAAGCTTTATCCCAGAATCTGGAACGCAAACCTGCCGACACGACTCAGGCTGGAGATGTTTTTTCGCCTGACGGGCAACATCAGTTATCCCTTGATGATTGTGGCAAGCTTCCTGCAGTTTCCCCTGCTGCTCGTTCGTTACAATCAGCCGTTGTACCATTTGATGGTTCTGGATCTGCCGCTCCTGTTCTTCTCGACGGTATCGGTCGTGCTTTTTTACGGCACTGCTGTCTGGTACCTCGATAAAAAGCGCGCCCCACGCTTATTGCATTTGCCTTTGGTGATGGCGCTGGGAATTGGTCTCGCGTTTTCAAACGCGCGCGCTGTGCTGGAGGCATTGTTCGGCGTGAAATCAGATTTTGTTCGTACGCCAAAATATCGGGTCGAGGACGCCACCGACGCTACCTGGAAAGAGAAGAAGTACAAGCGCAAGCGCGGTTGGCTGCCGCTTTTGGAACTTAGTTTTGCGGTCTATTTTCTGCTGGCGATTTTGTACGCGGCCCGATTGCATATGTGGGGCACGATTCCCTTTCTGACCCTTTTCTTTTTTGGTTTTGGCTACATGGGTGCGATGAGTCTGATGCAGTCAGGCAGCGGCAAACGCCTGTTTTCCTTTTCCGCCGCCAATCGGTAAATGCAACCTAACTTCTGACAGCCACGACAGCGACAGGCGTTGAGAGTGCCGTCTTTAGACGGGCTTTTTCTTCCATTCTTAGACTAAACCTTTCGAATACCCTGGCCGTCCCGTCTCCGTTGCTGCTGCTCGGCAGAGCGAATCTAAAAACAGCTAAGAGAGTCAGCCGCCCGTTTCACGGGCTCAGACCCGGATCTGCTCGCTGACCCAGCACTGAAGTGCTGGGCTATTGTCACGAGTCGGCTACGCGGACGGATTGTCGGTCAAGTTGCCGAACGCCCGAATTAATGGCGCGATTTTCGTGTCTTTAGGCATTCTCTTCCACATTTCCCAAGTCCAGCCAGTTCGCTCCAGCGCTGCCTGGTTGACGGTAAGAGCACTACAAGTCGAAAACGAATTTATTTTTGCCGAATTTCTTGCTTCGGTCACGCCAGATGTCTTAGAATTCGCCGCCTGATTCCAATGGTTAAATCGACATTTCGCGGGCTGCGGAATGTCCTCATATTTCTCAAAAACGAGAGGAAGACATGAAGCATAACTCCCTGTTCAAGCTGTTAGCCTTGCTCGCCTGCATTCTCTTCACCACAACTTCGTTCGCTCAATCTCAGGCAACCACCGGCAATATCGAAGGTCGCGTGCTTGATCCGAAGGAAGCGGCGATTCCCGGCGCCACTGTAGTCGCGGTTAACCAGGAGACCGGCCTGGAAAAAACCGCCACCACCAACGATCAGGGAGGATTCAGTCTCATCCTCCTGCCGCCGGGCAGCTACACCGTGCGTGGCAGTGCCAATGGTTTTGCCCAAAGTGAAATAAAGAATGTGACGGTGAATGTCGGCGGCCGCACCTCTTTGGATTTGAGCCTGGCTGTTGGCGGCGCTACCGGCACCGTGACTGTGAGTAATGAAGCGCCAGCCATTGAGACCAACGTGTCTTCAGTCTCGACTACAATTAATGCCCGCGCCATCGAGAATCTTCCGGTCAACGGACGCAACTATCTCGATTTCGCGACCCTGACGCCGGGAGTAATTCGCGACCAGAACCGTGAAGGCGACCTTTCAGTCGGTGGACAAAAGGGTACCCTGAACAGTTTGCAGGTGGATGGCGCCGATAACAACAACACCTTTTTCGGCCAGTCATTCGGACGCACAGGCACGCGTCCTCCCTACCAGTTTTCAGAAGAGTCGGTGCAGGAATTTCAGGTGAACCAGAATGGTTTCTCGGCTGAGTTCGGCCGTGCCGGCGGAGCCGTCATTAATGTCGTCACCAAGTCCGGGACGAATAAATTCCATGGTGGTGGTTTTGAGTTCTTTCGCGATGAATCGCTGAATGCCCAGACGCCGCAGTTGAAAGCTTCCCAATTCCAGCGCCGCCTGCCGAATAAACGGCCGCCACTGCAGATCCATCAGTTTGGCGGACGTCTGGGTGGTCCAATCAAGCAGAACAAGGCCTTCTTCTTTTTTACTTATGACGGTCAGCGACAAAAGCTGCCAAACTTTCTTGATCCGGCGAACTTTTTTACGCAGCCTGCGAATATTCAGGCACTCCTGTTGCCCAAGCTGACGACATATCAGGTCAATCGCAATCAGGACGTCTTCATGGTGAAGAGCGATGTTTCGATCAACAAGAACCACCAACTGTCATTGAGATTAAACCGGCAGAGCTTCACCGGAAAGAACAATGAGTTCAGTGGCACCCTCGGTACGCTGGAGCATTCGGGTGATAGTCTCGCGAAGACGACTACATTTTCAGGATCGCTGGTTTCGACCTTGAAGAGCAATGTGACCAATGAGTTTCGTTTCCAGATCGCGAAGGATCGCGAGCCCGGCCAGGCGAACAGCACTCAGCCTGAAGCTCAAATCAATACGGGCTCGGGATTTCTTTTGATTGGTCGTAACAACTTCAGCCCGCGCGAAACCACCATCAAGCGCTGGCAGTTGATCGACAACGTCTCCGTCATCCATGGCCGGCACAACTTTAAGACCGGCATCGATATCAACCACGACAATATTTTCAACTTCTTCCCGGGACTCTTTTCCGGTCAATTCACCTTCAGCCCGATCACCGGCGTGGCGGTGAGCGGTTACGAAGGATTTTTCAAGAACACGCCAACAGCTTTTTCGCAGAGTTTTGCCGGCGCCGGAACGACCGGGCCGACCACGCATCCAAACAGCAGGGACTTCGCCGTTTTTGTTCAGGACGACTTTAAGCTGACGCCGAAGCTCACCTTTAATCTGGGCCTGCGATATGACAAGCAGATTTTGGCCCGGCCGCCGGTCCAAAATCCTGATCCGGCTTTGCTCGCGGCGGGGCTTGACACCAGCCGGCAACCCAACGACGGCAATAATTTTGGACCACGAGCAGGATTTAGTTACGCGCCGAATGAGAAGACTGTGATCCGCGGCGGCTATGGCATCTTCTATGGCCGCACTACTGCCATCATGCTCGGCACGTCACATTCAAACAATGGCATCAACATTCTTGGTGTGACCTTGTCGTGTACGGTCGTTCCCAATCCCTGTCCTATTTATCCCAATGTCCTGCCTGCAGCACCGACTGCCGGAGCGAATATTCCCAACCTTTACTTGTTTGCGAAAGACTACCAGCAGCCTTACGTGCAGCAGGGCCGACTCGGGGTTGAACGTGAGCTGGTGAAGAACGTCGCGGTCTCGGTGACCTACATGTACTTCCGTGGGGTGCACCTTTCGCGGACTCGCGACATTAATCTCTTTCCCCCGGTGGCGACCAATGCAATCGACGGCACGACTGGACAAACATTTACGATTCAGCGTTTCCCGGGGGCAACGTTTTCTTCCAGTGCACCGCTGCGGCCGTTTACCAAATTCAACCGCATCAACCTGTTTGAGGACTCCGCTAACTCGCGTTACAACGGCCTGGCGGTTCAGGCACGCAGGAGGTTTTCGCCGTCACACCTGATTCCTTTCTTTAAGGGCAGCGGTTCCCAGTTCCTACTTTCCTACACCTTCTCGAAAGCTGAAGATGATAAGCCCGATCAGACTTCCGTAGTTCCCGGCGGAGGTGATGATTCCAAGGTAGCGCAGAACCCATACGATCTCAGGGACGAATGGAGTTATGCCGATGCGGATCAGCGGCACCGTCTGGTGTTAAGCTCGGTGTTTGAAGTGGGGCAGATAAAATCGAGCAATAAACTTCTGCGCATCCTTTTCAATGACTACACGTTTTCGGGGATTACTCAGATTCAATCAGGTCTTGCTTACTCGGCGCAGGTCGGCGCAGACATAAACCGCGACGGCAATTCGCGTGATGATCGTGTGCCCGGCTTCCGGCGTAATAGTTTCCGCTCTCCCGCTACTTATCAAAGCGATATGCGCATTACCCGGACAATTCGCCTGGGCGAGAATATGAAACTGCGATTGATTGCCGAAGCTTTCAATATCTGGAACCGGGCAAATATTGGATTAGCGCCCGGCGGCGGATACTTTTCCTTCGTGAACGTCAATCAGTACAGCGGCTTCACGGCAGTTACTGCTACCAATACCCTGACCTTGAACCGCCCGGCGCCGGCCGTGGCGTTTGGGTTGCCGCGCTCGATCACAACGCCGCGGCAGGTGCAGTTGGCCATCAAATTTGACTTCTAGTCCCGGGGTGGTCCCAGGGGTGCTTGACATCGTATTTGCGCTTTGCCTATAGTCAGGACACGAGTTTTTAAGGCTATGAACCACGCTTACTATTGTTGCTGTTGCTTTCCTTGCGCCTGTTGTTCAGGTCGCGATCGGGAAAGCTTCCGCGTCAGTGGTGAGCATGTGACTCCTTAGCCAACGCAGCAAGTTTTCAAGAGCCGGTCGCGAGTTCCCCTGAAGTGGATTCGTGACCGGCTCTTTATTTTTCCCGGGGTTGAAAAAGTATGGTTGCCAGCATTCTGGAATTTCCCCTGGTCGAACGCCAGGATTTAATTGAATCGAGTATCGGAAACACGCCGTTATTCCGCTTACGGCGCATCGCCGGCGACTTGCCGCAGGGTGTGTCTGTCTACGTCAAAGCTGAGCATCTGAATCCTGGCGGGTCGGTTAAGGATCGTCCGGCGCTCGCGATGGTTCTGGCCGGCGAGCGCAACGGCAAGCTGCGTCCCGGCATGACAATTCTGGATGCAACCAGCGGCAACACCGGAATCGCCTACGCGATGATCGGCGCAGCGCGAGGCTATCCGGTGACGATTTGCCTGCCCCAGAATGCCAGCCGTCCGCGCCAGCAGATTCTGCGCAGCTTTGGAGTTGAGATCGTCGAAACGGATCCGTTGCTGTCTACCGATGGCGCGCAACTGCTGGCCCAGGAGATGTTCGCCAACCACCCGGAAAAATATTTCTATCCTGATCAGTACAACAACGAGGCAAACTGGCAGTCACATTACAACGGGACCGCGCCGGAAATCTGGGCCCAAACCGGCGGACGCATTACGCATTTTCTGGCAGGGCTGGGAACTTCGGGCACCTTTGTTGGCGTTACTCGCAGACTGAAGGAACTGAAGCCATCACTGCAGGCGATTTCAATGCAACCGGAATCGCCACTGCATGGACTTGAAGGACTGAAGCATATGGCTACCGCCAGAGTGCCGGGCATTTACGATCCATCGCTTGCTGATCAGCAGGTGGAACTGACAACCGAGGATGCCCAGTCGATGGTCCAACGTCTCGCTCGCGAAGAAGGGCTGCTGGTCGGTCCCAGCTCCGGAGCAAACGTCTTCGCCGCAGTGCGGCTGGCGCGAGTACTGACCACTGAGGCTGTGGTGGTCACAATCTTATGCGACGGCGGCACTCGTTATTCTGAGTGAGCCATCTTGTAAACAGGCAGTGGTTTGGACACTTAGCATGATTCAACTCGACCTCAACCAACAGGAAGAAATCGCCGGGCACGGCGAGCGTGATTACCCTTTCGAGTGTTGTGGACTCTTGCTTGGTCGCTTTGGTTCGCGGGGAGAGAAAGTGGTTGTCGAAACATACCCTATTTCAAACGCGCGTGAAGAAACAGCCAAGCGTAATCGATTTCTGATTCGCCCGGAGGAATTACTACGCGGTGAACAATATGCTGCCAAAAAGGATTTGGATGTAGTCGGTTTCTACCACTCGCATCCGGACCACCCCGCTGTCCCCTCGCAGTATGATCTTGAACACGCCTGGCCCGCGTATTCGTACATAATTGTCGCCGTGCGCGATGGCCAAAGGGAAGATTTTCGTTCCTGGGAAATGGAGGCGGATCGTTCGCGCTTTAACGAGGAAGAGATTAGCAGGCCCGCCTGACTGTGGCGGGTGCAGGCTGCTGATCTTCTAACGCCAGGACACAAGTTCTAAACGCTCAGCTTAAAAGGAAAGTAATCATGTCGATCAGCATTGCCATTCCAACTGCGTTGCGTCAATTCACTGGGGGCCAGGCGCGCGTCGAAGTCGCGGCCACGACCGCCGGCGAGGCGCTCGATAAACTCACGGCCCAATACAGCGAGCTGCGCCGCCATTTGTATTCTGATCAAAACACGCTGCGGAGCTTTGTCAATGTTTATGTCAATGACGAAGACATCAGACATCAGTCCGGCGCCGGCACACCACTCAAGGACGGCGATACGGTCATGATCGTTCCGTCAATCGCTGGTGGTTCGACAGTCGAAGCCGATGTCGTTACTTCTATGCCTAAGCTCTCCAATGAAGAGATTGCACGTTACAGCCGTCACCTGACCATGCCCGAAGTGGGTATGCAGGGGCAGCAGCGCCTAAAAGCAGCCAGCGTCCTGATGATTGGGACCGGTGGGCTGGGTGCGCCGCTCGGAATGTACCTGGCCGCAGCCGGCGTAGGCCGCCTGGGTATTGTTGACTTCGATGTGGTCGACGCCTCGAATCTTCAGCGTCAAATCATTCACGGCACGAAGGACATTGGCCGGCGCAAGATTGATTCAGCTCGCGATCGTTTGCACGACATAAATCCGCATATTGATATTGAAACCCACGAGACTCGTTTAAGCAGCGACAACGCGCTGGGGCTGATCCGGAACTACGACATCGTTGTTGATGGCACCGATAATTTCCCGACGCGTTATCTGGTCAACGACGCCTGCGTGCTCAGTGGCAAACCGAATGTGTACGGGTCAATATTTCGCTTTGAAGGCCAGGCCAGTGTGTTCTGGGCCGAACAAGGGGCCTGTTACCGCTGTCTTTATCCGGAACCGCCACCGCCGGGGTTGGTCCCATCATGTGCGGAGGGTGGGGTGTTGGGTGTGTTGCCGGGCATCGTCGGCGCGATTCAGGCAACCGAGACAATCAAGCTTATTCTCGGAGCGCCGGATACGCTGGTGAATCGTCTGCTGCTATTTGACGCCTGGCAGATGAAGTTTCGCGAGTTGAAACTGCGCAAAGATCCGGCCTGCCCGGTATGCGGCGAACACGCGACCATCAAACAGCTGATCGACTATGAAGAGTTCTGCGGGCTGGCACCAAGCCAACAGCCCTTGCAGGCGGAGCAGATTGAGATCACTGCCGGCGAACTGAAGCAGCGGCTGGATCGTGGCGATGACCTGCAGGTGATCGATGTCCGCGAACCGCATGAGTATGAGATCGCGCGACTGCCCGGGACAAGTTTGATTCCGCTTGGGCAGGTGGTGGCCCGCATGAACGAGTTCGATTCCACTCGCGAGGTTGTGGTGCACTGCAAAGGTGGCGTGCGTAGCGCCAAAGCCATCGCGGCTTTGCAGCAGGCCGGCTATCAGGGTAACTTGATCAATCTTAAAGGCGGAATCACTGCCTGGTCCGATGAAGTTGATCCGTCAGTGCCGAAATATTAGCGACAGGTGTTCAGAGTACCGGCTTCAGCCGGGCTTTTCGGTTTGAACGCCTGAGTGTACTGGATCGTTGATACATCAGGCCGCACTATTAGTAATCAATAGTCACGCGCCGAAGGCGGCAAACCCCGGTGCTGAAGCCGGTACTCTGAACACACCTTTTCATGACTCCTTCCCCCACCTACGCCTTAATCACGGGAGCTTCCAGTGGCTTGGGCAAAGTTTTTGCCCAAGCGCTGGCGGCGCGCCATCACAACCTCGTCCTGGTCGCGAGATCTCAGGACAACCTGGCAAAGCTCTCAAAACATCTTCAACAAAAACACGGAATTTTGGTTGAGCATCTGCCGTTGGATTTGGCAGCGCCCTTGTCGGGACAGCAGTTGGTGCGGAAGTTGTCTGAGCGCAACCTGTTGATTGACTTGCTGATTAATAATGCAGGATTCGGAGTGCAGGGCGAATTTCGCCAACTTGAGTTACAGCGCCAACTCGAAATGATTCAACTTCACAACACCTCGGTCGTTGAGCTTACACACCTGCTGCTGCCGGGAATGATCGAGCGACACGATGGCGCAATAATCAATATCTCCTCGATGGCAGGTATGCAGGCAGTACCCTATGCCGCACTCTACTCTGCCACCAAATCATTTCTGACGACTTTTTCGCTCGCCCTCGAGCGCGAAGTGGGCCGTCATGGCGTCAAGGTAGTGACTGTTTGTCCCGGACGACTGAAAGCCGCGCCGCAGGGTGACGAGCCGAAGGACACGGATCGGAGAAAGTTCCCCGGGGGAGAACAAGCTCACGAAGACGTTGTGGCTCAGACTTTGAAGCTGCTGGAAGAGGGTGGTGGCCTTCTAATTCCGGGTTTGATCAACAAAATCGCGAACTTTGCCGAACGCTTTTTTCCACGCAGGCTGGTTACCAAAGGGATTGGGAAGCTATCGCGGCCAAAATGATTGATTAAGGTTCAATTTCCAAAAATCGCTAACAAAAGCCGAAAAATCGATGGAACGCGAAAGACTCATCAGAGAGCGCATGCATTGTGCCTCGCTATACCCTCCTAGTCATATGTGTTATAGTCCGCATTCGACTTTGCTTGCTTGAGATCTGGATCACGTCGAAGTTCGGCCCTCCTGTTCCGATCCCTGGCTCATTATTAGCGGCTTCATATATAGCACTAGTTTAAAAACATCGTCCTACTGTACCCCGGAGATCCAGCCCATGAAAATCCTACTCTATAACCCAGACAATGGGGTCACGCGCAATTTTATGCCCCACCTGTGGATGTTTCTGCTGAAATCTCTGACTCCTCCTGGTCATGAAGTGATTTTGGTCGACGGAAATGCCCGGCCGATGGACGAGAATGAACTGGTGAATTACGCGAAAGCTGAAGGCGTGGGACTCGTCGGCATCGGCGCCATGACCAGGATGATCGCCAAGGCTTACCGCATCGGTGATGCATTAAGAGCTGCCGGAATTCCAGTCGTCATGGGCGGACCCCACGTAACCGAGTTGGCCGATGAAGCCCTGGGTCGAGACGGCGGTCCCCGTCACGCGGACGCAGTGGCGCTCGGCGAAGCCGATGAGACCTGGCCAGTGATTGTTGAAGATGCGGCGAATGGCAGACTCCGGGATATTTATGAACCGGTCGACGAAACGGGCAAGGAACGCAAGCCCAGTCTGCAGCCTTATCCAACTATTCCCTGGGATACGATCGATCTCGATCAGTTCAACTTGATCCCGAAGATTCTTCAGCGCTTTACCGAACCTCATGGTTCAGGCTGGAAGTACTTCAACATGATGCCGGTGGAATCAGGCCGTGGCTGTCCTTACGGTTGCGAGTTTTGCACCGTCACCGGATTCTTTGGCGACTCGATTCGTTTCCGCACCAATGAAAGCGTGGTGAATGAGCTCTTGATGCTCAAGGCACGCGCCCGCCGTGAACGCGGCCAGGTGGCTGTGTTTTTCATCGACGATAACTTTGCCATCAACATCAAGCGCACCAAGTCGCTGCTGCGCGACATCATCGCCGCCGGCGCCGAGATGCCCTGGACCGCTCAGATCAGCGCCAACCTGCTGCGCGACGAAGAGCTGGTTGACTTGATTGCGGCCTCTGGAGGCAGGTGGATCTTCATCGGCATGGAATCCATCGATCCAGCGAACCTGGCTGACGTCAACAAGAGCTTTAACAAGCCCAATGAGTATGCGGCCGTCCTCGAAAGACTTGCCAAGCGAAAGATTTACGCCATCACTTCTTTCATCATCGGCCTGGATAACGACACGCCCGGTGTAGCCGAGCGAACCATGCAGCAGATAGAAAGCTGGCCGCCGGGAATGCCCGTCTTTGGTCCGCTGACTCCGCTGCCGGGAACACCCCTGTTTGCCAAGCTTGGCGCTGAGGGTCGCCTGACCCGACCAAAACACTGGCTGCATTTCGATCTTTATCGCATGGCGCACACGCCCTTGAAGATGACTATTCCCGAGGCGCAAATCGAACTCGATAAGGCCTGGCGCACATCGTATAGTCCGAAACGAAATGAAGAGGTCATCGATATACTCGAAGGTAGCGGTCTCGATGCGCGGATCATGCATTTTGTGATGAGGTTGTTTTTCCGCGGAATCTATATTCCCCAGATGAACAAGCGCACCTGGGCGAAATTGATCGCTGAGAATCGCAAGCCGATCCTCAAGCTCGTCAAGCAGGGTGTCGGCAAATACCGCGAATCGCGCCGTAATCGATCTGCTACCACTCCCGCACCCACTGCCATGTAGTCCCAGGTTGAAGGGAATCTGAAAGGAAAACATGACTTGAAGAACCGCAACGCAGGAATGCGTGCGGTTCTCAGTTTGTCCTGGGACAGATCTCATTAGCGTCTCTCTCGAATTGACATCCCTCCTCTTAATCTCTACCCTTCCAACCACGAACGAGCAGGGAAGGTAGTTATTGATTCGTGGCCACCAGCCACGCCAGTCCAATAAAGTGAATCTCTTTCTGAGATGAGCCATCCAGCGGACTGCGACTCGGATTAAGAAACTACAAGTAAGTAGCGGTTATTCCTGGATTGCGGCCATTTGCATCTAGCCAAAAAAAGAAGTGCGCAGCGCTAAATCAGGTTGCGGTTTACCCGCGACTTGATGCGTCTCCCGCCCTTGGTGGATTCAAAGCCCACCTCTGATCGCCCGTTGAAGTCAGATTAGAGGCTGACTGGAACCGGGGAAAACTGTCTCTGTTCGACTGAATGTCAGTTCCAAGGATTAATAAAAATGTCATCATTGCCACCAAGCAGTGCTTTCCGCACTTCTCCGTTTCGAAATGCTCAACCCTTCATCGCTACGCTGCTGATGCTCGCAGTCTTTCTCTCAACCGCTGGAATTGCCAGGGCAGGAAAGACTGATCACGCAAGCCAAAATCCGACGCCTGCCCAATCCCAGCCGAATACGACTCTGGTTTCGTCCACCGTTGTCATCAGCCAGGTTTACGGTGGTGGCGGCAACTCGTTGGCAACCCTAACCAATGACTTCATCGAGATCTTCAACCGGGGAAACTCGGTGGTGAGCCTCAACGGCTGGTCCGTGCAGTATGCCTCGTCCGCAGGCACGACTTGGTCCGTAACTAACCTTACCAACGTCTCTCTTCAGCCTGGGCAATACTATCTAATTCAGGAGGCGGCCGGCGCTGGTGGCACCACGCCGTTACCTACTCCTGACGCGACCGGCAGTATCGCTATGAGTGCTACCACCGCAAAAGTGGCGCTGGTGAGCAGCACGACTGCTTTATCGGGATCGTGTCCATCAGGAGGCAGCCTGGTCGATCTGGTCGGCTATGGCGCCGCGAGCTGTTTTGAAGGAGCGGCTGTGGGCGCGCTCAGCAATACGACGGCCGCGTTAAGGAAAGGGAATGGCTGCACAGAGACTGACAGCAATGTGAATGACTTCACTGTGACTGCCCCCAATCCGCGCAATACCAATGACGACTTTAATATTTGTGGCGGCACAACGAATCCGTCAGGCAGCGGTTCTGCGAGCCCCAATGCGGTCCCGCCCGGGAGTTCGTCATTGCTGACGGTCGTCGTGACCCCAGGGACTACCCCGACGAGCACAGGAATCACAGTCACTGGAAATCTCACAGCTATTGGCGGCTCGGCTACACAGCAGTTCTTTGACGATGGCTCCAATGGTGACGTAACGGTCGGCGATAATATCTTTTCTTATAACGCTACCGTCGGCGCCGGCACCAGTGGAGGTCTCAAGAGCCTTCCCATGAGCATTCTCGACGCACAGGCTCGAACCGGCTCAACGAATATTTCCCTGACAGTGCAGGCGCCTGCAAGTCCTTCAGTAACCGGGGCCGCAAATCCTTCCACCCTCGCCCAGGGAGCTTCGGTGGTACTTACGGCTACGGTAACCCCGGGGCAAGTTCCGACTAGTACCGGCCTGGCTGTCACCGGGGACTTGACTGCGATCGGCGGTTCAGCGACGCAGCAGTTTTATGACGATGGAAGCAACGGCGATGCCGTCATCGGAAATAATGTTTTCACTTTTCAGACAACCGTACCCGGCGCCACCGCAACCGGCGGCAAGACTTTGCCGCTTGCGGTCACGGATGCCCAGGCCCGCTCGGGATCCGGAAGCATTTCCCTGACGGTGACGAGCGTCCCGGCTCCTCATGATGCGTCCGAACACATGTTGATGGGAAATCCCAACGGAGCAACCGCTGATGTGAATTTCCCTGACAACTACCTGATGATGAAGCTGCAGTTCGCGCTGTCCTACAACAACACTCGGTATATTCCCAACTGGACCAGTTGGCACCTTGACAGCACCTGGAGAGGCAGCGCGGCCCGGCAGGATGATTTCCGTAATGACACTTCTTTACCGGCAGGCTTTCATCAGGTCCTGGGCACTGATTATTCAGGCTCTGGCTTTGACCGGGGACACATGTGTCCGTCTGCCGACAGGACCTCGAGCATCCCTGACAACTCCGCGACCTTCCTGATGGATAATATGATTCCGCAGGCGCCGGGCAACAATCAGGGACCGTGGGCAGCTTTGGAAAACTACCTGCGAACACTTCTGCCCGCCAACGAGCTCTACATTATTTCTGGCGGCACCGGTATCGGCGGTACTGGAAGTGCGGGTGGCACCACTAATGTGCTTGCATCCGGAGTGACTGTGCCGCAAAAAACCTGGAAGGTGGCCCTGGTTCTTCCGGTCGGGGACAACGACGTTTCTCGTGTCGACGCCAACACCCGAACCATCGCTGTGATCATGCCGAACCTGGATTCGATTCGTCCGGATCAATGGCAAAAGTATTTGGCGACCGTAGATCAGGTCGAAGCCCTGAGCGGTTACGACTTTTACTCAAATGTATCTCCTGCGATCCAGTCAGCCCTTGAAGCGAAACTCGATGTGGTAAATGACACGGCACCTGTTACGAGCGGACAATCGAAGACCACTCCGGAAGACAACAGTGTTCCTATCACGCTCACGGCCACGGACTTCAATGTCAACAACGTATTTACCTTCTCGATAGTCTCTCCGCCCATTCATGGTTCGCTATCCGGCAGCGGAGGGAACCTAACCTACTCGCCGGCTCTGCATTACTTTGGGCCTGACAGTTTTACCTTCAAAGCAAATGATGGTGCTTTGGATTCCAATGTTTCGACGGTAAACATCTCGGTCACACAGGCGGTGCCTGGTGCGAGCTCCACCATCAGCGGCTCGGTGCCATTTGCCCTCGATAATTTGAAGAACGTTGCGAATGTGACGATGACCTTGACGAGTGGTTCGGTGCCGAACAGTACCTTCACGGCAAGCGACGGAACTTATTCGCTATACAATGTGGCCAAGGGCAATGACTATACGCTGACGCCTTCAAAGGCAAGTGAAGTTCATGACCTTGCCATTACAGCCTCGGACGCCTCGCATGTAGCCAGGTACGCGGCGGCAATCGAGGGCTTTACGCCAAACCAAATAATTGCGGCGGATGTAACCAACGACGGAACCGTAACGGCGTTCGACGCTTCGCGCATAGCCCGTTACCAGGCACAGATAGCCACCGCGGGCAGCATTGCCGGCAGTTGGAAGTTCCTGCCTGCGAGTCTGACCTTTATGAACTTGAGCACAGATCAGGCGAACCAGAACTTCCAGGCAATTCTGATGGGAGACGTCACCGGAAACTGGACGCCGTCTGCGGGCCCGGCACCGCAAGCGCTTCGGAACCTCAGTTCAACCAATACTGGGGCACCGTCGGCGACGATTGTGGTGGCATTACCAAACCAGCAGGCGCCTGCAGGAGCGGTGACCATAGCCATTGTCGTGGGGGACACCACGGGCCAGGGGATTGGCGCATATTCGTTTGACATCCAGTTTGATCCGAGTGTGCTGCAGCCGCAGGCCACACCGTATGACACCAGCGGGACCTTAAGCAGCGGCTGGTTAGTAACACCCAACACCTCGACCTCTGGACATCTGATTCTGAATGCGTTTGGCACCGCTGACCTGACCGGCCAGG
>JBBRYS010000016.1:0-90435 GCA_038237475.1 Pyrinomonadales bacterium
CTCGCGCTGGCTGCTCAGATCTACTCCCGCCGTTTGCGCACTGGCCAGCATGGCCTCGACGAACGAGCTCGCCGTCTGATCATTCTGATAACGACTGACGAACTCGGCCCGCGTCACAAAGCTTTCCGCAAATGCCTGCTGTGCTGCCAACGTCGGCTTACATCGTGCGGAAGTTCAGAAGGTGCTGGTCCATTCAAAGTTTCGCCGGCGTGGCGTCGCAAAGGCCTTGATGATTGCCATTGAAGACGCGGCGCGCTTGGCTGGGCGTAGCTTGCTGGTGCTTGATACCGGTTGGGCAGTGCGGCTGAGCCGTTGTATGAAGAGTGTGGTTATGAGCGATCGGGTGTGATTCCCAACTATGCACTCGACGTCAATGGCGCACTGATTACCACTGTCGTTTTTTACAAATGTCTGTGAAGATCCGGCACTGCGTTTTGATAAGCGCTGCGACTCCAAAATTAACAAGCGAGGAAACTCATCGATGAAAAACGGGTTGAAACTCTGTCTGTTGGCAGCCGCTGTATTCTTATCTGGTTGTGGTTGGTTTGGCGGGCCCACCAGTGTAGCAAAGGACTATGTTTATAGTCTCCGGGATGCGAAGTACGATGACGCGTTCAAGCTCCTTTCCGACGAGTACGTAAAGTCCCAGGGTGAGGCGACGATAAGGACGAACATGAAGGGCTTCCATGAACTACTTGAGGCGCAAAAGGCGCGCGGTGGAATCTCGCTTGAGAATCCAAAGGAAACAATTGAGGGAAACAATGCCAAGGTTTACTTCCGGCTCAAAGGGGGCGGGGAAAACAATACCGTGCGCATGGGTTTCATCATGATTAAGGATCACGGGAACTGGAAGATTAATCAGTTCGACTAGGCAAAACTTGCAAGCAGGTTTGGAACCGGATTAGAGTGCCCCCGAAAAAAAAAGAGATCTCTACGGTCTAGTCCACATATCAGGGAGATTACATGTCACAAGAGAACGTTCAGTTTATGCGTGGTTTGTATGAGGCATTTGGTAAGAGCGACGTCCCGGCGGTGCTTGCTGGGATGGATCAGAAGATCGAATGGAATGAAGCTGAGAACTTTGCTTACGCAGATGGCAATCCTTATATGGGACCGCAAGCCATAGTCGAAGGAGTTTTCATGCGCCTGGCGACTGAATGGGACGGATTCACTGTCAGCCCGGCCGATTTCCTTGACGCCGGAGATCGAGTTGTCACCCGCGGTACTTACACCGGGACGTTCAAGGCTACGGGAAAGAAGGTCCGGGCCCAGTTTGCGCATATCTGGAACTTTGAAGGAGGCAAGCTGGTTGGCTTCCAGCAATACACTGATACGAAGCAATTCGCGGACGTGATGGCAGGATAACTACACAGGCCGGAACATAGTGGCAACTAACTCTCAAAGTCAGGAGCGTACAGCCGATGCAACACTTGAAGGCGCGCATATTGGCGCTGATCATGATTCTGGTTTCAATCGTCCTCGTTTACATTAACTGGCGCCAACTAAGAGTCGAGGGGACTTATTCTTTGAAGCTCGCGGCGTTTGGTCCGCTCATCGGGATCGGCGGGCTCTATCTGCTGATTTTCCCTGCGCGCGGCGGCAAGCCGAGTACGACCGGGGATAAGTTGGCTGCTCTGGCAGTGTTTGTTTTGGGACTCGCCGTTGGATTGTACAATTGGTATCTAATGGACCCGGGCTTCTTTGGCCGCTAGTGCCTAAGATTTTGCCGGGCGTCAGATGCCGTCACGGTAAGGCGCAGATTACCTGGCGCGACAGGCTGTAGTTGTTTTACTACTTTGTCGGAGAAAGGCTTGAAATGCTGTTCATGGTGATTGAGCGCTTTCGAGATCGTAATGCCGTAGCGGTTTACCGGCGGCATCAAGAGCAGGGGCGAATGATCCCCGAGGGCTTGAGGTACGTTAACAGCTGGGTTGAGCCCAACTTTGCCCGCTGCTTTCAGTTGATGGAATGCGACGACCCGGAGCTTTTCCAGGAATGGATCTCACACTGGAGCGATCTGGTGGAGTTTGAAGTCATTCCCGTGGTCACTTCGAAAGAGGCGAGCGACGCCGTAGCCCCGCTGTTGTGATTGTGCAGGCTTGCCTGTATGGCGGTTGTCGGATCAGAGAAGAACGAGCCGCGGATTAGCGCGGACTGCGCGGATAGAATCACAATTAGGAAAGCCCAGGTTTTACCAGCAGTACAGAGGTAACAGCAGGAAATTATGTGTCGTAATATCAAGACTCTGCACAATTTCAAACCACCAGCCACAGACGCGGAGGTCCGCGCCTCGTCGCTGCAATTCGTGCGCAAACTCAGCGGTTTCTCAAAACCTTCCAAAGCCAATGAAGAGGCGTTCAATCGCGCGGTTGAACAAGTGGCACAAGCTGCGCACGAACTGCTGCAGTCTTTGATCACAAGCGCGCCGCCTCGCGACCGCGAAGTGGAAGCGGCAAAGGCACGAGCGCGGAACGAGGAACGGTTTCGCCCTGCCGAAGCCTGATGACTAAGATTCATATCGGCTGCCAGCATTATGGGCCAGGGGCATAATCACGGGTCATCTGACTACGGTCGCGCTTTCGCGATCGGTGTCACGCTTAACCTGGCCTTTGTGGTGGTCGAGGCGGTGTTTGGACGTTTGTCTCATTCGCTCGCTCTGGTGGCTGATGCAGGTCATAATCTGGGTGATGTCCTGGGACTTGTGCTGGCCTGGGGAGCGATGATTTTGGCCCGCCGCAGTCCCACCCCGGGACGCACCTACGGATACCGTCGCTCCTCAATTCTCGCCGCGTTAATGAATGCCGCAGTCCTCCTGATTGGCGTGGGAGCGATAGCCTGGGAGGCCATCAATCGCCTCAATCAACCTGGACCCATAAAAGAAGTTGAAGTCATTTGGGTGGCGGGGATCGGTGTTCTCGTCAATGCCGGCACGGCCTTGATGTTTATGTCCGGCCGCAAAGGTGATCTGAATATTCGCGGCGCCTTTGTGCACATGGCCGGCGATGCGCTGATCTCACTGGGAGTTGCGCTGGGCGGGCTGGCCATTCTTGTAACCGGCTGGTTTTGGCTTGATCCGGTCATCAGTCTCGTGATTGTTGCGTTCATTGTCTACGGCACCTGGGGATTATTGCGAGGGTCGATTAATCTCGCGCTTGACGCCGTGCCGGAGGGAATAGATATGCAGGGTATCCGCGACTACCTTGCCGGACTGCCGACCTGTATTGATGTGCACGACCTCCATGTCTGGGGTGTCAGCACAACCGAAGCAGCGTTGACAGCGCACGTGGTAATGGCCCAATCAGTTTGTGATGATGCTCTGCTGACTCGGACTGCAAACGAGTTGCACCAGCGGTTCGGAATTGAGCATACGACCCTCCAGGTAGAACTGGGCGACCCAGCCTTCCCCTGCCGGTGTGCCTTGGACCGTGAATGATCTGACAATGCGCTTCTGTCTTTGCGCTGGGGTTTCTCAGTGGTTCTGACGCGCCGCAATTTAGCTACTATTGATTTCATGAAACGATCCTTTGTCGCAGGTCTTCCGCTTCATGGCGGCCGGTGCGAGCCAGCCGATTTGCGGCAGGGATCACTCTCCCCGAATCAGCCGAAAAATTCCTTTCAATCTTAGGGGTGGGACGAATAAACCTTATGCAGACTCAGAGCAACACAGACGTTCTTATCGTGGGCGCCGGTCCGACAGGCCTGTCGTTGGCTTGCCAGTTGATTCGCTTCGGGATTGATTTTGTAATCATCGACAAGAAAGAAGGAGTGACGCCTTACTCCAAGGCACTCGGTGTGCACGCCCGCACGCTTGAGATCTACGAGCAACTCGACCTGGCCAGGCTCGCAGTGGAACGAGGTGCCATCGTCGGGAAAGTTCGACTGCTCGAGGGTGGGAAGCTGGTGGGCGAAGTCGATCTCTCGCACTTCGGTGAGGGCATGAGTACTTACCCGTACCTGCTGGTCCTGGAGCAAAGCGAAAATGAAAGGCTGCTGTATAAGTATCTCCAGGAACACGGTCGAGAGGTCCGCTGGCAAACGGAAATGGAGCAGCTCGCTCAGAACGAAGCGAGTGTCGCGGTCCAGGTTAAAAACAGCGCTGGCGAATCTCGCAGTATTACCGGCCGCTATGTAGTCGGCTGCGATGGACCAAAGAGTCCGGTTAGACACGCACTGGGGCTTTCATTTGAGGGCAGCACGTTTGAGCGTCTTTTTTATGTGGCCGATGTGCTGATTGATTGGAAGTTCAAGCAGGACGCGCTGCATGTTTGCCTTTCTCAAAACGGCGTTGTCGCTTTCTTTCCGATGCCCGGTGAAAATCGCTGGCGTATTGTCGGCTCTTTTCCTGAAGGTCACGATCAGGATGAAGGCGAAGTGCTTTACGAAGAGATCGAGTCGCGCATCAGGAAGGACGCTGAGCTCGATCTCGATATTACGCGCGTCGACTGGTTCTCGACTTATAAGGTTCACACGCGCCACGTTGAGAAATTTTCTTCCGGAAGATGTTTCCTCGCCGGAGACTCCGCGCATATCCACACGCCGGCCGGCGGACAGGGCATGAATACTGGCATTCAGGACGCGTATAACCTTGCCTGGAAACTGGCACTCGTGCTCAAGGGTGTGGCAGCGGAGCGAATCCTCGAGACTTATAACGAAGAACGGCTTCCCAACGCGCGGCGGCTATTACTGACGACGGATCGAATGTTCAATCTGGCCGCGGGAACGGACTGGTTGGTTAGCCTGATACGCACCACCGTGTTCCCGCCGATGGCTAAGTTCATTCTCAGTCTTGACGCAGTTAAGAAAAAGTTCTTTCCACTGATTTCGCAAATCGGTATTTCCTATCGCGAAAGCTCCCTCAGCGAGCACGAAGGCGAACAGGAATTCTCGATCAAAGCGGGAGATCGCTTGCCATACTTCCTGGTGGATGGCCGAAGTGTTTACGACCAGTTGCGCGAGCCCAACTTTCATCTACTAACTTTTTCAAATGGGCATGTTGAAAATAACTTGCGACTTGGCAGCGAGGAGACGAATCAAACTAACTTCGATCGCCGTGATTTGCTGCTTTCGGATCAGGTTAAGGAAATTTTTGGTACCTACAAACCCTTCACCGTACTGTTGCGTCCGGATAACCACATAGGAGTAATCTCTGTGGGAACGTCCGCCGGAGCGGCGGAAAAGTACCGGGCGCAAATCGCTTCCAAATCCGTCCGCGAGTAGCGGAGTCTTTGACTAATCCAGTCGGCAAATAAAAAGCAGGCCTCCCTCCCTTTGGGAGAGAAGCCTGCTTAGGAGGCCGGAAGGCAATTTCCAGGTTGCGACTGATAACTCAGTTCCGCAGTGTCCTGGCTGCGGCGATGTTCGAGTATCCTGAATTACCCGTGGCATTGAAGGCCCGCACCTGGTAGCGATAGCGCGTATTGGTTGCGAGGCCGGTATCCGAGAAGCTCGTCACGTTGGCGGCGGTCTGAGCAATCTGCACAAAATTCGTGCAGGAGTTCCCCTGACACCTTTCGATCTTGAACCCCGTCTCATTATTTGAATTGTCGTTCCAGGTCAGATTGATCTGCGACTTGGAAACGGCGGTCGCCACCAGATTACTCGGCGCGTTTGGAATCGGCGTCGGGGTAGGTGTTGGCGTGGGTGTTGGAGTCGGAGTCGGAGTAGGTGTCGGAGTCGGTGTCGGAGTTGGCGTAGGAGTCGGTGTCGGAGTCGGAGTTGGCGTAGGCGTAGGTGTCGGAGTCGGAGTCGGCGATCCACCGCACCCAGGGTATTTGAACGAGCCGATACGCGTGCGCCAGCTGAAACTGGCAGTAGTAGCGTAATACTCCGTGGTGAACCAGAAGGTGCAATCGTCAACCGGGTCGATCGTCAGATCGCTGTAATCGCCCCAGCGGCCATTGGTACCGGTTTGGCTGCCCGTGCCGGAAAACATTGTCACCTCGGCCTGCGGCAAAGTGTTTATCGGATCACCTGCAAGCCTGCCCGCATACCGTATCTGCGGATTGATGGAACTGCTCGAGGCGCTATAGGCGAGGGCCATATTTCCCTGTTGGTCCATCGCAGCGCTGCCCATCCAACGATGAGTCGTGTCGGGCTGATAAGTGCCCTGTTGTGCGACCGACACCGGTCCTGCTGTTACGTTGCGCAGTTCGAACCACCGCGGGGCTGCAGTCGTGCCGGATTGAACCGTAAAGTTGCCGACCGTAGCTTCGTGGCCATCAGAGAAGAACCGTGTCGCCAGCCGGAACATCAGGCGATCCGCAAGGTTGTCCAATAGCGAGGTTGTTCCCGCTTGCGGAATACCTCCTGTTCGCGCGGTGAACCCTGCCGCGGCTGGGGACCCGAACAGTGTAAAGGTCGAGCTCAATGGGGTGGCGAAGTCCGCATGGAAGTGAAAAACTCTGAAAGTGCCGCCCGCCGGAAACTCAACGAACGATGCCGGTGACCCAGCCGGTGGCAGGATTGAGCCATCGAGGTCTGCGGGCAGGTACGTTTCCTCGCTGGCGCCTCCCGTGATCCCAGGAGTAATGAAGGTAGCCGGCTGTCCCGCCAACATCTTGGCGCGGTCAAAGGCAAAGGGTTGCGGTCCAAGGAACGCTGTCCCTGATGAGTTGAAAACGTTCATGGCCATGTAATAGCCATCGGGCCAGACAGCTAAGTGCGGGTAATCAAAAAAGTTTGTACCCAAGTGAAAGCCGTAACGGTTATAGCTGCCCGTTGCGTCGCTGGTGGTTGAGACCGCGATGCACTCATCGGTGGGCACGCCAGCGCCGGCAAACTGACTTACCAACCACCGGTTAGCAAGCTGATCGTAGAGTAGTACAGGGTCGCCATCACCGGCGGTTTCGCAGGGACCGCCAAAGCCGGTCCAGATCGTTGAAATACCGAGCGGACCCAGCACAGAAGCACCTGTGGTCTTGTTAAAGACCTGATAGCCTGCGTTTACGATTTGCACATACTGAGTAGCGCCGACTTCACCATTGGTGTCGGGGGGGGCGCAGCTGCAGGCTACGCCCGGAAAGCCGATGCCATCAAAGTTGAGCAGTGGGCTCGGCATGTTGACGGTGGCAAAGCTCTTTAAGGTATTGAACCGATCCTGCACCATCGGATCCGCACTGTCTTTGTGCTTGTTGGGAATTTTGGGATTCGGGTTAGCCTCATGCTCGGTCTTGGGATGCACGGGCTGGGCTTTCATGTCCCTTAGCGCTTTCGAGGTGTCATTGTGATATGAGGCGGTAACAGTGATGTTGGCGCTTCCGTCCTGAACTGGATTTGACGCCGGATTGGGAGCCGGAGTTTCGATAGAGCCAGCCCCGGTGAATCGGGCCGCTCGAGAGATGCGCGGCAGAACTACTACCGCAGTCAGTAGTAGCCCAGCTGCGAATATGCTGATTAGTCTTCCATTCAACTTCATACTTGCTCCTCCCATCAGGAACTGAATTGGCGATTGAGGACACAGACCGACCTCCGGCCCGAACGTGAGAGCAATGCCAATACAGTTATTTCATTGTTTTGTCAGAACGCTTTTCGTGGAAAGAAATCCACTTTTGCGGATGTCGAGCAAGCTAACATAACGGCGAAGGTTTGAGCAAAGAATTTTGTTTCATTTTGATTGCAGCCGGAAGAGATCGCAACACGACGGTGTGGGGTGTCCACTTTGGAGAGGAAGCACAGGGCTGCAGGGCAGCTCAATAAAGAAAGAACTCCGTGCGAAATAAGCAGAAGGTCGGAGCATGAATACTCGTATTCTGATCTCGCGCACGGAGCTTATTGGAACGGAACCATGGCCCCCCACATAAGCGCAGCGAAGGCTCTGCCTTAACGAGTGACCTGTTTACTGATCGCCGTTTTTCCAGGTAGCCCAGGGCTTGCCTTCCTTGAACGAGATCGTTACGTCAGTGATCTGGGAAAGATTAAGCTTGGTCCATACACTGCTTTTGCCACTTCTGAAGACTACCTTGAGGTCCCACATGTCTTCGTGGCGTCTGGTAAAAGAGATGTCAACACTGTCTCCTGTGGCCAGGGTGTCGACGCCCAAAATATCTTCTTCCCATTGGTCGGCTTCGGTGGGCGAGACGTAGAACTCCTTGATCTCCTGCCCCGTTTCATTGTGCAGGGTAAAGTCCTGTTTATTCTGGCTCGCAGCATTGTCGAAATTCCTCGTTGTACCCCGAGCAAATGCTGTTGAGGCGAACATTACTGACAGCGCAAAAATCGCGACGATGGCTTTCAGGTTACGCTGTCTCTTTGTTGTTGCTTTATTCATGATCTGTTTAATCCTTTCAGTTCCAGCTTGCAGACATTTGTTTTTAGATTCCCGGTAGTGCTTGCGCTCTTTCAACCGAGGCGCGCGCGTGACGGTTAGTCCGGCCGGTAATCCTCTCTAAATTAAAATTGCTTGACTTACTCGGCGTGAGCCGTCGCTTTGCCGTCCTTGTAGTCTATGGTTAGTTTGGAAATCTCGAGCAGGTTGAGATTTTCCCATTCAATGCTGTGACCCTGCTTGTCTTCGATGCGCAAATCCCACAACGGCGCCTTTTCAGCGCGTTGGAATTTGATGTCGACCTTTTCGCCATTGGCAAGCGTGTCCTGACCGAGAATATCCTCTTCCCAATTGTCGGAATCGTGTGGGGAGATAAAGACTTTATCAATCTCAACTCCGGTTGTATTTACCAGAGTAAAATCCTGAGCCGCTGCTGCTTTATCTGCAGCAGTCGGCGCCGTGGCGTGGCTCGCAGCCGGAGATGGGGCAGCCGCAGCTAGAGTAGTAACGGGAGTCGTTTTCGCAGCCGGTGTAGTGCTCGCGGATGCGCACGCACTTGTGACAAGTAACGCTGCGGACAGGCCGCAGAGCAACAGTTTGTTATTCATTAATTTCCTTTTTGAGCGGTGATTTGTAGTCTTGAATTTCTAAGGGTGGAATATCTAAATCCGTCAGGACTTGTATCACACCTGGTTTCAAACTCCAATCGAGGGTCACCTCCCACCGAGCGCACCGGACGTCCTGGCCGCCCGGTCTCGGCTACTGTCTTACGGGAATCCTTTCTGATTTATGGATTGTTCCCATTTTTTTGGATTTCCGGCGAGGATTTGAATGGGGGCGGTTGGCGCTAAGTGTTGTGGGAGCAGGGGTTGGCCGCGATTCGGGATTGTGGGCATGGTAGTTGCGAAAAGGCAGGTACGTGAATGTCACGGAAGTCTTGTTTCGCATGAATTCTCCTTGTTCCGCCAAAAAAAATAGTGAGACCCCCGAGAAGGGAAAAAGGCGGTTTCTGTTACTTTAAGAAAGGAAAGCTAAAAAATGAAAAGTATCTTTAGATTGTTTCTGGTTTTGAGCTTCGCCCTGTGTTCTACAGTTGCGTTTGCTCAGACCTCAACTACCGGCTCGATCGAGGGCCGTGTCGTTGACTCCGCTGGCGCGGCAGTGCCGGGCATCGGCGTCAGTGCCAAGAGCCCTAACCTGATCTCGCCCCAGTCAACCACGACGGACGAGCAGGGTAAGTATCGTTTTTCTAACCTTCCCCCTGGGAAATATACGGTCGTGATCGAAGCGGCCAAGGGTTTTGGCAGATCCGAGCAGAGTGTTGACGTGAATCTGTCGAAGACCACTTCGTATGATATTTCGTTGCTGGCTGCGAATGTCGGTGCCTCGGTGACAGTTACTTCAGCCGGCGCAGGTATCGATACCTCTGCTAGCACCACAGGTTCTAACATCTCCACCGACTCGTTCTCGAACTTCCCAACACAGCGAACAGTGCAGGGCCTGTACACACTCGCCCCCACCGTGACGCGTTCGGGTTTGCGCGATGCCACCGGTCGTGACCGAGACCCCTCGGTTGGCGGTGCATCTGGCCCTGAGAACAATTACATCCTGGACGGCGTGAACACGACCGACCCGGCCTTCGGCGGTTCCGGTGCGAATATTCCTTTTGAATTCGTTCAGGAAGTCGAAATCAAAACCGGTGCTTATGGTCCTGAGTACGGCAAGTCCACCGGTGGTATTTTCAACGTCATCACCAAGAGCGGTGGTAACGAATTTCACGGCGACGTTTTTGGTTATGGAACCACTAAAGGTCTGGTCCGTGGCGTAAAGAATTTTCCGTTCACCGGGTCGGCCTTCAATGGCTTCTCGGAAGCGGATTTCGGCGTTGACCTCGGCGGTCCGATTATTAAGGACAAGCTGTGGTTCTTCGGTGCTTTCAATCCACAGACCCGCAAGAACTACTATCTGACCCAGACCTTCCACACTCCGGCTTCAAACAAGGTAACCATTCCTTTCTATGCCGGTAAGTTGACGTGGGCCATCAACAACCGAAATACCTTTACCGCTTCGACATTTGGTGATTTCACCAAGGTTGACGGTTTCCTGGCGACCGCGGCGTTGAATAACGTCAGCGGCTTCGGCAGCGACATCACTGCTTTCCAGGGTAAACAGGAAACAGGTGGACATAACTACGCATTTCGGTTGAATTCAACGATCACGAACCACTTCATCGCTGAGTTTTCGGCCGGCCTGCACTTCCAGCGCGCTAACACCATTCCTCGCGCGATTGATAAGCCGCTGATCAGCGACAACTTTGCGGTATTGAAAGGCGGCGCAGTTTTGACTCCAGTGTCGACCGGAGTGACCTGCCCTGCTGATGCGTGCAACAGAACGGGCTTTATCGATTTTGTCGATGGCCGTGGCGGCTCATTGCAACGTTCCTTCCTGCGTGGCCCGGGATTTGGTCTCTATTCGACCCAGACCCGCAATCGCTACGAGTTGAATAGTCACTTGCAGAACATTTTGGGTAAGCACACGATCAAGTGGGGCTTTGAGTACTTCAAGAATAAATACGACATCAATACGCTCTCCAGCGGACCTGCTGTCACCTATGCTTTCACGCCTGGCCTGGGCTTGACCCCGACCAACGGCGCCTCCAATGTGACCAACGGCTCGCGCATTGCCAACAACTGGTTGGTTTGCACGGTCCGCGGCACTGTCATTAACTGCCCCAGTGCGGCGGGTGTAACTCGTGTGTCAGCCATCCCGGCCGCCACGCTAGCGTCGTTGGGTCTGACGGTAAATCCGACCGCTAACCCGATCACCACGGCCGAGGCTTTCGGCACTCCGTTCATAGTTCGCAATACCACACGTGTTCGTGACTTCGAGCTCGTGGGTAAGACCACTACCAGCGTGGAAAGCTTCTATGTCGGAGACGACTGGAAGTTTGCCAAGAACTGGCAGGCTAGTTTCGGTGGTCGCTGGGACTATCAACAGAGCTACAACAACAAGGGCCAGTCTTACCTGAAGTTCAATAACTTCAAGGACAACTTTGCTCCTCGGTTCGGCCTGATCTGGGATTTCACCGGTAAAGGCAAGGGCAAGTTGTTTGCAAACTACGCCCACTTTATCGAGGCGCCGGTGCCTCTCGACGTTAATGTCCGCGCTGCTGGTGGAGACGTTCAGACCGACAAGAATTTTAACGTCAACACCCTCAATGGCCCGGCCGGTTCCCTGATTGTTCCTGGTGTCAGCACCGGCTCGACCAATCTGGGATCAGATGCAACGCCAGTCGATCCCGGTCTCAAGCCGCAGAGTATAAAGGAAGCCACGGTCGGCTTTGAATACGAAGCTGCCAAGGACTTCACGGTAGGCAGTCGCCTGATCTATCGCGCGATGCGCAACGTGATCGAAGACGGTTCGTTTGATGATGGTGATACCTACTTCATCTTCAACCCCGGTCGCAATGAACCTGGCACGACAGAAGCTTCTGCTTGTAAGGGTGACCCATCTACTGGTCGCCTTCCCTACTGCTTTGGACGCGCTCAGCGCTTCTATCGCGCAATTGAGTTCACGGCCACGAAGCGATTCACCAATAACTATCAGTTTATCGCTTCCTACGTTTACTCAAGTCTGACCGGTAACTACGAAGGCTTGTTCCGAAACGATAATGGACAGTCTGATCCGAACATCACTTCGCTGTTCGATCTTCAGAGTCTGCTCAATAACACTTACGGACGCTTGCCTAATGATCGTCCGCACCAGTTCAAGTTCAACGGCAGCTATCGGACTCCCTGGAAAGTTTTGCTCAGCGCAAACTTCTATGCACAGTCCGGCAGCCCGTTTAACCAACTGATTCCGCACCCGATCTATGGAAACAATGAAGGGTTCTTGGTACCGCGTGGCACTGCGATAGTTCCGGCGGTTACCACCGTTGTGCCTGGATTCCCGAACTATGTCAACAGCGTCGGCACAAGCCGCACGCCTACGACAATGAACATGGATTTTGGGTTCTACTATCCGATCAAGTTTGGTGAAAAGAAAGAGTTGCGTCTTACCGGTGACTGGTTCAATGCATTCAACAGTCAACGTGCAGTAACTCTCGATCAAACCTTCACGATCAATAGCGGCGTTTCCAGTGTGCCGCCGGTACCCAATCCGTTCTACGGTTCGGCGTTGCTGGTTCAAGCTCCTTCGGCGTTTAGATTTGGCGCCAAGTTCAGCTTCTAAGCTATAACTTCTGCCTTCGGGTAAAAGTTATTGCTCTTGATGGGGAGAGGTGCTGTAAAAGGCGCTTCTCCCCATTTCTTTTTTGAATTATTATCCCCTATCTCATGAGTCGAATAAGTCCCCCCGTCGGCTGAGCTGAAAGGAGATTTGAGATGCTCGTCGTCACCCCTGGCTGCCAAAAAGGCCGCCTCTCGTTCGGGAAGAATCTATATCTCTACATTATTCTGCTCCTGCTTGTGCCGCCTGCAGCCCTGGCGCAGGGCAGTGGCCGGGCCTCCAGCGGCACCGGTGGCAACCATCTGATTCAGGGTTACGTCTTCTTTCCTTCCGGCCGCAGAGCTGAAGGTTCGATACTGGTGAAGCTACAGAGTTTTGACTCAGGTGAGATCTCTGTAATGGCAGACACCAGCGGAGCGTTTACCTTTCCTTCTCTGTCACCGGGCAACTATACAGTCGTGGTCAACGCCGGTGAGGGCTATGAACCGGCCAGCGAAAGGGTCTTTATCGATAATGACGTAAACCTTTCGCGGATGGGGCTTCCCACGCCAGGCACGTCGCGGCGGTACACGGTGATGATTCACCTGCAACTCAAACGCGGAGAGCGCGTCAGGGCCTCAGTGATCAATGCGGCGTTAGCTGACGTTCCATCTGAGGCTCGCAAGCTTTACGAAAAGGGCTTGGAACACGCTCAGGCTGGTGAGAACTCCAAAGCTGTCGATAGCCTGAAGGCTGCTGTCGTCCTCTACCCAAAGTTCCCCCTGGCCCTTAACGAACTCGGAGTGCAGTATCTGAAACTGGGGTCGCCCGATAAGGCCGTGGCAGCCCTGAGAAATGCGGTAGAACTTGGCCCGGAAGCTTTCACACCCAAGCTCAATTTGGGAATAGCCTATTTGGAGGCAAAGCGATTTAGTGAGGCGGTAGAGCAACTCCGGGAAGCTTCGAAACAAAACGCAAATGCTCCGACCGCTCATTTGTATCTTGGTATTGCTTTAACCCACCAGTCGAACTTTGACGAAGCCGAAAAGGAACTGCTGCGCGCTGTTGAGGCAGGTGGCCCCCAGCTTGGAATTGCGCATTATTATCTTGGAGGGCTATTCTGGAAAAAGCTTGACTATGCTCGCGCAGTCCAGGAGTTGGAAACTTATCTCCGTTTAGATCCCAACACACCCAACGCCGGGCGAATACGTTCGACCATTAAGGATCTGCGTGGGAAGATGCCCTAAGAATGAAAGGAAGACTATTCATGAATAAAAGGAACTTAAAACAGTTTGCTTTTAAACGGACATGCACCGGCTCTACACTGGCAGCCTGTCTGATAATTGCGTGCGCGGTTATGACAAACGCGCAGGCGCCCGGAAGTTCGCATGACGCACCGGGAGCGGGCCAGAATTCAATTCAAGGTCGCGTTTATTTTCCCTCAGGTAAAGTGACTTCAGGCTCGTCTCTTAAGGTAAGGTTGGAGGGCGTGAGCGCATTCGGTTCCTCCACCTCTACGGATCAGGATGGAGTTTTTAGATTCAGCGGTCTGGTACCTGGCAGTTATAACATCGTCGTAGAAGCAGGAAAAGAGTATGAGACCGCGCGGGAACCTGTAGTCATTGATTACTTATCGACCACTCGTGTGATTACGGTCGCCATTCAGCTGCGGCTCAAGGCGGACTCCTCCAACCCGGCCTTTGCCAATGTTCCTCAGGGCGCGATCGATCTTTACCAAAAAGGATCTACCGCGGCGCAGAAGGGCAATGCTAAGAATGCAGTGGAATTTCTCAGTAAGGCCGTCGGCGCCTATCCGAATTTTGCCATCGCCCTAAACGAGCTTGGCATTCAATACCTCAAGCTCAACCAGTGGGACAAAGCCGCCGACACCTTTACTGCGCTGCTAAAACTAACGCCCGCTGATCCTGCAGCTGAACTGAATCTCGGCATAGCGCTCTTCAATCAGAACAAGTTGGATGAGGCGGAGACCCATCTGAGAGAGGCCCTCAAGCTCAAAAGCAGTGGACCCAACGCACACTATTACCTTGGTATGACTCTGGTAAAAACAAAACGCTACGAGGAAGCTGAAAAAGAGCTGCAGCTCACGGTTAGTAACGGTGGAGAGAGTATCGCCGTCGTTCATAAGTACCTGGGCGGGCTGTATCTCAGCGGGCATCAAAACAAAGAGGCGGCTGATGAGCTCGAAACATACCTGCGGCTCGATCCGAAAGCTGCCGACGCCGAACGCATCAGGGGCACGATCAAGGAGCTGCGGTCAAAGCAACAACCATAATTTGATTTGGGGGAAAGCGGGTTAGGCTTTGGTGTCGAGCAGGTGACCCATCTTTTCCCGCTTGGTGCGTAGATATTTTGCCGCCGATTTCGTGGACTCAACCTGGATTGAGACTCGCTCGACGATCTTGAGTCCGGCATCTGCCAGTGCCTGCAGTTTCAGAGGATTATTCGAAATAACGCGAACCTGACAAAGACCCAGGTCAAAGAGAATCTCGGCGCACTGCTGGTACTCGCGGGCGTCAACTGCGAGGCCCAGCAGTTGGTTGGCTTCCACCGTGTCAGCCCCTTCATCCTGCAGGGCGTAGGCGCGGATCTTATTCAGAATGCCAATGCCTCGACCTTCCTGCTGTTGGTATACAATCGCTCCCCGGCCCTCATCCTGTATCATCTGCATCGTGCGGTGAAGCTGTAAGCCGCAGTCGCACTTAGTCGATCCAAACACATCTCCCGTCAGGCATTGTGAGTGGATGCGCACCAGCGTAGGAATCTCCGGGACCATCTCTCCTTTATAAATAGCTACGAACTCTTCGGTGCTGGTCAAGGATCGATAGCCGGCAATCTTGAACGCCCCGACTTCGGTGGGTAAATCCGCTACCGCCACTTGTTGAATTGTGAGTCCTTCACGTTCGGTTATGCAGGTGGCTGCCGTATCTTCCATCAATGAATCGCTCCCCGAGGCCGGTTAACCCTTTCCACAGGCGGCGTCAACCAGGATTCTCTGCTACTCTGCCGGATTGTCATTATAGAAGTATGGCCAGGACCCTACAAGCAAGCAGCCATTCGCTATCGGACAATCAGAGTTTGAGATTGCCCCACTATTCGCGGCGCGTTAAGATAACCGGGCCGCTGAAGCGGCGTTCCAGCAACAATTGCCCAGCTGGCTGATTCGTGAGTTGCGCTCAACACCATGCCCCAAAATGACGACTCTGACAAGACACAGATAGACCAGCCTCACGAGGAAATGCCTCCGCGACAGCGCGAGCGACGGCCGGCACTGGTCTTTTTGCGCGGAGAGTTGATGGCAGTTCCCATTCCGCTCGAGCGAGACGAAGTTGTGCTCGGCCGGGCGGTCGAGGCAGATGTACGCGTTAATGACTTCCGTGCCTCGCGTCAGCATGCGCGTATCAGTCGCCAATATGATCCCAATACAAAGGTCTCGCGCTACAAGCTGGTAGATCTCGCCTCCACCAACGGCACGTTGTTGAATGGCCAGCCCATCTCCGAAGCGTTTCTCGAGGAAGGAGACAAGATAACGATTGGTGATTATCTCTTTCGCTTCGAGATGTTCGACGAGGTTGATCGGGAGTTTCAGCAACAGATACACCGGCTACTGGCGCACGATGAATTGACTGGCCTGCTGACGAGCAAGTCATTCTTCTCCGAATTAAGGCGCGAGGCTGCACTGGCTCAGGAAGATGCGCGACCATTTTGCGTCCTGATGCTGGATCTCGATTATTTTAAACTTGTGAACGATTCTTACGGGCATCTGGTCGGCAGCCAGACGCTCCAGGAAGTGGGCGGTGTCTTGAAGGGAGCACTACGAGCCGGTGATGTGGCGGCGCGCTTCGGTGGCGAAGAGTTTGCAGCCTTTCTCCTGGATGCCGATTACGCCCAGGGCCTGGTGGCCGCTGAACGAGTGCGCACGGCGGTGGCACAACACGAGTTTTCAGCTGTGCGAGAAGGATCGGGTGCGGAACCCGGAACTCATCGAATCACGATTAGTATCGGTGTCGCGGCCTTTCCCGACGATGCTCGCGATCCCATCGAACTCATCGAACTGGCAGATTCAGCGCTTTACCGGGCCAAACGCAATGGCCGTAACCGTATCTGTGCTTATCGCCCTTCGCTCGCTGCTACTGAGAAACCATTGCCTGCCAGACGGACGTCATAGTGATCAATCGTCCGCCTTTTCCCCGAGTGCAAAGGCCCGCGTAAAGGCGGAACAAGCACCTATATTAGGTGACGATGCCTGTCCGGTCTTTGTGAAACCAGGTAACTCGCTGCGCGTTTAACTGTTCGTCGCAGGGGCAACAGCAGCGTTCCAGATGACCTCGGTTGCGCCTATTTAGCGGGCGCGTGTATGCTTATTAGGCCTCGAGTCGCAACTTCGTCTCCCTTTGGCGCCGGCCCTTCGAAGGAAAAATTGATCTGTGAATAAGAGACTCAACGTAGCAACCAAACCCTTCACCAATCGTGTCCTTCCCTGGATGGTCACTCTGGTCATTGCGTTCGTTTGCCTGTTGGCGATGGTATTTATTTTTCGAGCAACCGGAGATGCGAATGCGAAAGCCGCAACCGTGCTGCGCGAAACAGTCAGTCTTAAACAGCAGGAACTTGCAGTCCAAAAGCAGGCCGAGGAAGTTAAACAGGCACTGACTCCGGATCAGCTGCAAGCGCTTAAGTCAGCTCACGAACTCGCCAATCGTAAACGTTTCTCATGGTCTCGCTTGTTTGCTGATCTCGAAGCCGCCTTGCCCGGTGGAGTGCGCGTTTCGCGCATCGCGGTACGCCAGATCCGAACGCAGGGCGGACAAACCGTTGCAGATCTTGAATTGGCAGTCGTCGCCAAATCCTACAACACAGTTACAGACATGATGGCGACCATGGACCAACAGGGAATCTTTCAGCCTGAGCTGCATACCCAGAATCTTCAGAAGGGCAAGGGTGAAGGTGGTTCGGAATACGAATTGAAAGTTCAATACAGTCCCCGAGCCGGTTTCGCATCACAACCGCAGCAACCAGCGAGAGCCGCCGTGGAGGCGCCCGCTCTGGAGACTCGCGGAGGTTTGCGATGAGCCAGGCTTTTGAAAAGGCGACTCCGAACCGGGAACGAATCCGCGCCCGCCTGACGAATGTTCGGCGCTCGCGTCGCAGCGGTGTCCTCGGCCTGGCTGAGATCGTTGGTCTCTGCATTGCAGGCCTGATGTTGCTCATGGTGTTGGTTGCTTACTTCTATTTTCTAATTCCTGCCCAATCTCGCCTTAGCTCACTGATGCTTGAGCGTAATCGTCTGCAGCAGCAACTGAGCGTCGTGCAGGCAGACTTTGTTAAGGGGCAGGATACGAAAGCCACGGTGGAAAATATAACCAGCAGCCTGCAGGACTTTGAAAATGTTCGCCTCGTCGGGAGAGGGGGCGGTCGCATGGCGCTGTACGGGGAACTGAATCAGCTGATGCTGAAAAACGGATTGCGCAATACCGCGGGTCCGACGTACACGGCGCTCGAGCCTCTGGGATCGAGGAGTGCGCAGCAGGCGGCAGCGGTGGCCTCCAACTCGGCTGCGGCGAAATGGCAAAGCGTTTATCCAGGCATCGCGGTCAACGTAACAGTCGAAGGCCAATATCAGAATGTGCGGCACTTTATTCGCGACCTTGAGAGCAGCAGGCAGTTTGTCATCGTTAATGCCGTGGAACTGGAGCGAGCGACAGAATCAAACTCACAACCATCGGACGCCGGGAGCCCCAAGGCAGCTGCGAGTAATGGACTGGTCAGCCTGAGGTTGGACCTGGCTACTTACTTTCAACGGCTGGAGCAAGCCGAACCGCAGGCAACAGGAAAAAATCCCGCAGCGAACTAAGTGAGGTTATTCGTTCATGGCTATGGCTGCTGCAAAAGAACCGGGTGATCAAAAGAAGGTAATCATTGCCATCGGGCTCGGAGTCCTGGCCATCATCGCACTCTGGTGGACATTCTTTGGATTTGGGAGCAGCCCAAAGACACCCCAGAGGAATGCGAATCGGTCTGTGGCCACAGGCCCGCAGGGAACACCCAAAGGACCGGAACAAAATCCGGGCCCGACCGAAGATCCTGGCCCTGTTCCTTATCTGATGCCGATAAGCCTGCCGCAGGCCCAGCCAGTCGTGCCGGAAGCACAGCGAAATATTTTCGCTTTCTACGAACCGCCTCCGCCTCCCGTACGTCAACCTTCAGTGGCCTTGCCGTCGCCGCCGCCACCGCCGCCACTGTTGTTGGCCGCGCTCTCGCCGGCAAATGTGTACGCTCGAACAGACGACTTTACCCTGGAGGTCACGGGGGATAAATTTACGCCGGCGGTCCGCATTGTCATTGATAACCGCGAGCTGCCCACTCGCTACATCAGTGCCCAACAACTTTCTGCAACGGTGCCGGCCTCGATGATTGCCAATGCTGGTCAGCGACAGATTATCTTGAAAAGCAATGATGGATCCTTATATTCACTGCCGGGTTCTCTGAATGTGCAGGCGCCACCGATCCCCAACTACAATTATGTTGGCCTCCTTGGTAAGAAGAAACACATCGGCGATACAGCGATGTTGCAGGACAAAATCAACAAGGAAGTGGTCAGTGTGCAACGCGGTGATATTGTTGGCGGCAGGTTCCGTGTTGTCAGCATCGCCGATCGTGAAGTGATCCTGGTTGACACGACTTTGAAGATCAAACATCAAATCGCGCTGACCACCGATGGTGAAAAGGGATCACTTCCGCAGGGTCGTCCAACGCCAAAAGTGGCTGCTGAAGACGACGAACCGTAGAAACGGACACCACAACATTTAGATATGCCAATGACGCATCGTTCATCAAGTCCAGCCCCCCGCCGCGCTTCGCTTCACGGCGATCAGCAAGGCTACGCCCTGGTGGCGCTGATTGCGCTGATGACCTTGATGGCGTTGTTCGCGATGGCTGCGGCGCCGAGCATTGCGCAGCAAGCGCAACGCGAGCGGGAGAAGGAAGCTATCTTTCGTGGTGAAGAAGTCGCTGAAGCTATTCGTCTTTACTACATCGCTCAATTACGAAATGGCCGGCCGCAGGGTGACACAGCCTTGCCCACCGACATCGATCAATTAGTCGAAGGCGTGCCCCTTGTCGGCCGCACCAAGAAGCTGCAGATTCTGCGTGCCTCAGCCGCGCGAGATCCACTTACGAGTAAGGGCGAGTGGAAACTAGTAAAACCACATTCGTCCGAGATGACTGATTTCGTCCGCGACTTAATGGTCTATGCGGGCAATGTTCGGCCGAGTACGAGCGACCCGCAACTCAAAGCGGTAGAAATACTTATGGCTCCACCCGTGTTGGCTGTGGGCGGACTTTCTTCGAGCAGCGGCTCGAGTAGCGGTGGCTTGTCCGGTTCATCAAGTGGTCCATTCATCGGCGTTTCAAGCGGCAGCGATCGCGACAGCATCCTCACCTATTACGGAGCCGAGCGTCACGATCGCTGGGTCTTCACGCCACTCTTTCGCTAACAAAAAAATCCACTCTCGCTTCACATCTCGAGCGCAATTTCTCGCGTCACTTTTTCTTCGTCTGGTCCACATCGCGCGCACGCAGGATCAGATCGATCGCAGAAATGATCGACTCCGTTCTCGTCAGTCGCCAAGCGATTGAGATCGCAATTCGAGTTATGAGCGGCGAAGTTTGACGAGTGTTTGGCCGAGCGGAAGAACTTCTCTCGCAAAAAGTTTTTTGCGATTTCGTAATAAGTTATTGACATCTGCTGCAATTACGTTTATATAGCAAGATGTTGTGCGCCGTTTACTCTAGCCCACAAGAGACAACTAACTACTGTATCTTGTGGTTGTACACGGAAATCAAAAACTGGAAGAAAGGAGTAACTAACAATTATGGCAACTAAGAAAGGCGCGAAGAAAGCAGCGAAGAAAGCTGGTGCAGCCAAAAAGGGCGCAGCCAAAAAGGGCGGAGCCAAAAAGGCGTCCAAGAAGAGATAGTTCGGTTCAAAGGGTACAGCAACCTTTCACTGGCGCACATACCAGACCCAGGATCGACGAGATCCTTCAAAAGGAACGACGAATACTTCAAGCGAAGTTCGTCGTTCCTTTAGTTTTTATTTCTGTCAGCTTCCGTTAGCATCGTTCATCAGTCAGAGTCGAAAGTCGAACCACACCGCGGTCTGAACTGACAATGCTTAGTGTCGCTCTCGTAGAACCTGAGATACCACCCAACACGGGCAACATCGCGCGCTTGTGCGCGGCCACCAACGTGCCGCTGCACATCGTCGGTGTGCCGGGGTTTCGTCTTGACGATCGGGCCGTGCGTCGCGCCGGCCTCGACTACTGGCCCGAGGTCAAACTGCAACAACACGAGAAGCTGGACTCGCTTTATACGCAACTGCCCGGCGCTCGCTTCCTCTACTTCTCAACCAAGGGCGAGCGCTCGTACGCCGAGTGGAGTTTTACAAATGACGATTGTCTGGTCTTTGGCCGCGAAACACGCGGTTTACCGGAAGAATTGCTGCGCGCGAACTGGGAAAGATGCCTTACCATTCCCATGCTGAATCCCCGCATTCGGAGTCTTAACCTAGCGACTTCGGTGGGCATTGCCCTCTATGAAGGACTGCGGCAACTCGGTTCGCTGCAGCTCTGACATAGCTGGCACTCTAACTCCAACTCGTTTGGTAGAAGTCGTTCCTGCCCTCAGCGGACGGGCGTTATGACCATCGAGGTGCTACTATCACAAGTTTGTGAGAGAGGTCGAAAATCTCAGATATCGCTGCAGTGGAAAGTAATCATGAAGAAAGAACGACAAGACATACGAAACATCGCCATCATCGCGCACGTCGATCATGGCAAGACAACTCTGGTCGATGCCATGTTGCGCCAATCGGGTACCTTCCGGGATAACGAACAAGTGCGCGAACGCGTGATGGATTCGATGGACCTGGAACGCGAGCGCGGCATTACGATTATGGCCAAGAATACCGCGGTCCATTACAACGGTGTGAAGATCAATATTCTCGATACACCAGGCCACGCGGATTTCGGTGGCGAGGTCGAACGTGTGTTGACCATGGTGGATGGCGTAATGCTGCTGGTCGATGCCGCCGAGGGTTGCCTGCCGCAGACGCGCTTCGTCCTGCGCAAGGCGCTCGAGGCCCGGCTGCCGGCGATTGCGGTCGTCAATAAGATCGATCGCCAGGATGCGCGACCCGCGGAAGTCGTCGACGAGATCTATGAGTTGTTCCTGGATCTGGACGCCACCAACGAACAGATAGAGTTTCCCATTCTCTATGCAGTGTCGCGCGAGGGCATCGCCAAAAAGGACTTGAACGATGACTCGAAAGATCTTCGTCCGCTGTTTGATCAGATTCTCACTACTATTCCAGCGCCGCGCGCGCTGCGAGAGGACACCTTGCAGTTGCTGGTGGCCAACCTCGACTACAGCGAGTATGTGGGCCGGCTCGCTATCGGACGAATCTTCTCGGGTGAGATTGCGGTTAACGATCAAATCATGATTGCGAAAGCCGACGGCTCGGCCACGAAGACCCGAGTGTCAAAGCTCTATGCTTTCGAAGGCCTCAAGCGCGAGTCGATCGATCGCGCGGCCTTCGGTGAGATCGTGGCGCTGGCCGGCATCGATGAGATTGAAATCGGCGAGACGATTACCAGTGCCGAAAATCCACAGCCCTTGCCCGTAATCGCCATCGATGAGCCGACAATCTCGATGATATTCCTGGTGAATAATTCCCCCTTTGCCGGCAAGGAGGGTAAGTTTGTCACTTCACGCCAACTGAAGGAGAGGCTTGATAGGGAAGTCCTGGGCAACGTGGCCATCAGACTCGATCCAACTGAAACGCCGGAGCAATTCAAAGTATCTGGTCGCGGCGAGTTGCAGCTCGCAATCCTGATCGAGATGATGCGTCGGGAAGGATACGAACTGCAGGTTTCCAAACCCGAGGTGATCACACGGCAGATTAATGGCATGGCCCATGAGCCGATTGAGATGGTCGTGATCGATTGCCCTGACGAATTCATCGGTGTGGTTACTGAGGCGATGGGCCGCCGGAAAGGCCAGATGCATAAGATGGTCAATCATGGCACCGGTCGCGTCAGGCTCGAGTTCGAAATTCCTTCGCGTGGCTTGATCGGATTTCGCAGCGAGTTCCTGACCGAGACCAAAGGTACCGGGTTGCTTAACACCTCGTTTTTGCGCTGGGGTGAATGGCAGGGAGCGATGCGCGGCCGTTCAACTGGATCGCTGGTCGCGGATCGCACCGGCGAGACTACAACCTATGCTCTCTACAATCTCCAGGAGCGCGGCTCTCTCTTTGCTCGTCCCGGGATCAAAGTCTATGAAGGCATGATCATTGGTGAGAATGCCCGCGCCGTCGATCTGGATGTGAACGCCATCAAGGAGAAAAAACTTACCAACATGCGTGCGGCCAGCGCAGACGAAGCTATGCGGCTGGTTCCCGTCAAGGACTTGTCGTTGGAGCAGGCTCTCGAATTTATCGCCGATGACGAACTGGTTGAGGTGACCCCGCAAAACATTCGCCTGCGGAAGCGAGTGCTCCGCGCCAACGAACGTCCCAAGCGCAAAGAGGCGTAAGTCCGGATCGCTTGCCGGTCCGGGCAGATCCAACCATGTTTTCTTTCTCGAACAGGCTCTATGCGATCACCGACACGCGCCTTTCAGGTCTTTCCCATGCTCAGCAGGTAGCGCAACTCTGCGACGGTGGCGCACAGCTGATCCAGTTGCGTGAGAAGCAGTACGCGCCACGAATATTCTATGAGGCAGCCATGGAGGCCGCTACGGCTGCGCGTGATCGTGGTGCAAGTCTTATTATTAATGACCGAGTGGATATCGCCCTGGCCGTGGCGGCCGACGGTGTTCATTTGGGGCAGGACGATCTCAATCCCGAAGCGGCGCGACGGATTCTTGGCCCCGATGCAATTATCGGTCTTTCCACACACAATGTGGCTCAGGCTCGAGCCGGGGCCGGACTGCCAATTAGTTACATCGCCATCGGCCCGATTTTCCCAACTTCAACCAAGCGCGATCCGGAGCCAGCAGTTGGGTTGGAAGGTTTGCGCCGGGTTCGCGAAGTCATCGGCAATCTTCCGCTGGTTGCCATTGGCGGAATTACCACGGAAAACGCAGCCCCGGTAGTAGCAGCAGGTGCTGATGCGGTCGCAATAGTCGGTGCGCTGTTTGCAGGTGCGCACTCCTCAATTTCGGCGAATACAAAAAGGTTCCTGCAAGTCTTGTAGCCCCTCTTCCTCGTGTACAACAAATTTTACTTGCGTTAATCCTATTTATAAGCCAGAATCAACCGTCATTTTCAGGCCGGTGTGGTCTGAAGGGACGCCTGGTAGTTATCCCGCCCGGTCCAGCCAACCTTTCCAGGAGTTGCACTCAGCATGAGTTTCTTTGACCTTCCGCCCATTATCGAGCGCATGTTGCTCGTGTCTGACAAAATCAGCGACCTGAATTTCTCGGTCGGCCAGCTCCCGCAAATCGAAATAAATGGAAAGTTGACGTCAGTGCAGCCTTTCGGTTTGCAAAAACTCACGCCGTATCAAACCGAGATCATCGCGATGACCTTGTTGGAAGGTAATCCCGATGCAGCGGAACGGCTCGCAGCCAGTGGAACTGCCGATCTCAGTTATTCGCTGCCTTCCCGAGCGCGCTTTCGCGTCAATATCTTCCAGCAGCGCGGGGTCTACTCGATTGTGATGCGCGTTATCCCCACGGACATTCCCACCCTGCCGTCACTGGGGTTGCCGGAACAGCTCGGAAGCATCGCCGAACTTCGAAATGGGCTTGTGCTCGTGACTGGACCGACCGGCTCAGGCAAGAGTTCGACCCAGGCTGCGATCATCAACATCATTAACGAGAAAAAGCATTACCATATCGTCACCATTGAAGATCCAATTGAGTATCTGCACACACACAAGAACTCGACCATTAACCAACGCGAAGTTGGGCACGACACCCGGGATTTTCCTTCAGCGCTGCGGGCCGCTTTACGACAGGCGCCGAAAGTTATTCTGATCGGCGAGATGCGTGACTACGAAACAACCGAGATCGCTCTCGAAGCTGCTGAGACCGGGCATCTGGTGCTTTCGACATTGCACACCATCGACGCATCCAAGACTGTCGATCGCATAATCGGTCTTTACCCCAAGAGCGAGGAGCCAGTCATCAGGACGCGCCTCGCCCAGACTTTTCGTTACATCATCTCGCAGCGGCTAATCCCGCGCGCCGGCGGCCACGGACGCATAGCCGCAGTTGAGATTCTCAGGTCAAGCCCGCGCACGCGTGAATACATCGAAGCCGGCGAGGCCGAGGGCAAGTCTCTGCTGGACGCAATGCGCGATGGCAGGCTGGATGGCATGCAGGACTTCGACAACGTAATCCAGGACTTAATAAGGCGCCGCGTTATTACACTCGAAGACGGGTTACCATTTGCGACCAATCAAAATAACATGCTGCTCGCTCTTAAGGGCCTGGCATCTTCTGAAGATTTTATCCGCGCAGAAATCGATGGGATCAATTCAGCTTCGTATTCCAATAGCGGTTCGATGCTGAGTTTAATCGAACATGATTAGCATAATCTCCAAGCGAGTCTGATACCGATGATTATTACGTGCCAAAATTGCACCTGTCGCTTCCGGGTTGACGAAGCCAAAGTCCCTTCCGGAAACTTTACGGTCGCCTGTCCTACGTGCAAGACGACGGTCAGTTCGAAGTTGCCTTCGGAACCTGGCGAAAGCAGTGCGCTGGCGGTTGGGAGTTCGCCTTCCACTTCTCATCCGAGATTCCGCCGGTCGTTACCGGCCCCGGTCTTTCGCATTGGCCCCGTTACCGGCGAGGCTGAGCCTTTCAGCGATGAAGAGAAGTCCGTCTCTCCTGACGCTAATGAATTGGTCCTAAGCTTGTTAAGTCTGTTAAAGCCGGAAAAGGCCGACCGAGTTACGCAGCTCAGGCCATCATGGGATCGAAGACGCGTGCTGATCTGTACGGCGGCTGATCATCGCGAGCAGATAGCCATCTGGCTGACTGAGGGTGGTTATGAAGTGTATGTCGCCGCGGACACCCAGCAGGCAGTCGAACGTATGCGCGAGACCCGTCTCGATGTGGTCATTTTGGATCAAGCATTTGATCCCATAGATCAGGGAGCGGCTTTTGTAGCGCGCGAGGTCAGCGTATTGCGACCTGCTCAGCGCAGGCGAATCTTCTTTGTTCTGTTGTCGACTTCTAAGCGCACGATGGATGCCCATGCAGCGTTTCTGCAAAATGTGAATGCGGTCGTTAATTTTAATGAACTGAGCGATCTAACGGGAATCCTCGACCGCTCGCTGAGGGAATTCAACGAGTTGTATAAGGACTTCAACACGGCGTGTGGAGTGGCGGCACTCTAGGCCAGGCCGACAAAAATCTGATTTGTGATCGCGGAGTTGGCGCTTGGGGCCAGCCCTGCATATATTACTGTTAGGGCAACCTGCTGATTGTGATTTAAGCGGTGCTTTTGTCGTGACTGACCAGTAGCACTGGCGCTTGATCTCAAAAATTTCTCAAGGGTGCGATAGCTTGTTTAGGTGAGGATTCATGCCCCCGGTATGTGCTCGATATCTGCCCAGATAGTAAGATTTATTTTGCAAATTCGCACGACTGGATGAGGTTTATGTAAATGCGTCTTTATAACGGCGTCTGGTTGAGTTGTGTACTTCTGATCTGCGGGAGTTGCTCCAGGCCAACCGGAACTGAGTCGGACTCCGCTTCATTAGCGACCCCCCAGGCCAAATCAGCCGCCACTCCGCTTCTAAATACTGCTATCGCGCCTGCCGGAATAACCCTGGACGCGTGCACGTTGCTCACCAGTAGAGAGCTGCAGTCAGTTCAGGGCGAAGTTTTTAAGGAAGCTAAGCCCAGCGCGCGAACTGACGGCGGCTTCAGTGTTTCCCAGTGCCTCTTTGCCATGCCGACGCCTGGTAATTCAATTAGCCTGCTGGTCGCGCAAAAAGGAGATACGGCCGGCGCGATTGAACCCCGGGAGTTTTGGCAGGAAACATTTCATCGAACGCAAGACGGTGACGCGGGCAAAGAACAAGGTCGCGAGAGAGATAAAGCGTCGGCCAAAGTTGCGGCCGAACAGCAGAAAACTCAGGTGAATGAGAAGGCAGAGGGAAAGCCGGTCGCGCACCAAATGGTCCCGAGTGTTGGGGATGAAGCTTTCTGGACTGGGAACCGTATGGGTGGCGCCTTATATGTTTTGAAGGGAGATACCTATCTGAGAATCAGCGTTGGTGGCCCAGGCGACCAGCTGGCCAAAATAAGAAAAGCATCAACCTTGGCACAATTCGCTCTCAAGCATCTCTGAACGATTATCGCCGGCCAATCAAGCTATCCTCTAAAGACTCTTTTTTGTTAATCTGACGACGTATTCTTCTTACATTCGTTTCTCGACAGGAATATTTAATGGAAAGCGAGCAGCCCGATAAAAAAGGCTTGCACGGGCAGTCAACCATTGCTGTCCATGGTGGTGAACGGCCAGCAGAGCATCCCCATGGAGCTGTTGTGGCTCCTGTCTTCCACTCGGCCACTTATAGCTTCAAGGATTTTGCTGAGATGCGGCGGTACGCTCGCGGAGAGTTACCGGAAGAGTTTTTCTATTCACGTTACGGCAATCCCACCGTGGCTGAAGTTGAAAGGAAGATTGCAGAACTAGAAGGAGCTGAAGCCTGTGTGGTCACCTCGTCTGGTTCGGCGGCCACTTTTACGGCGCTGGTTGCAGCTTGTGAGGCCGGAGACGAAATCATTGCGTGTAATTCGATTTACGGCGGCACCGTAAAAATCATGACAAAAATCCTGGGTCGCTTTGGCGTAGGCTCACGGTTTATTGCTCTCGATCAAATCGAAGCACTGCCGACGCTGGTGGGCGAGCGCAGTAGAGTCTTTTGGTTTGAAACTCCGGCCAATCCGATTAACCGGATTGTCGATCTCGAGCAAGCGGCAAGCCTCGTCCGTCAGACCCAACTGCTTTCGATTGTGGACAACACTTTTGCGAGTCCCATTCTGCAGAAGCCACTCGACTTTGGCATTGACGCTGTTATGCACAGCGCGACCAAATACCTTGGAGGTCACTCCGACCTTACGGCAGGCGCGGTTGCCGGCTCCAAAGAATTTATCGGTCGCGTACGGCAGGCTGTAGTCGCCATTGGTGCGACTCTTGATCCGGCCGCCGCCTACCTGCTGGGACGCGGAATGAAAACGCTTGACCTGCGGGTACGTGCGTCCTGTGACAATGCGTTGCGCCTGGCCCGTGCATTACGTGGCCATGCCAGGGTGGCTCGCGTTTATTATCCTGGACTTGAAGACGATCCAGGATATGAGATAGCAAGGCGCCAGATGAAAGGATTTGGCGGAGTCGTTGCAGTAGACCTGGTCGGCGGCGAACGCGAAGTAGAAAAATTCTACGATGGTTTGCGACTGGCGCGTCCGGCGCCTTCTTTAGGTGGCGTCGAAACCCTGGTTAGTTATCCATTGTATTCGTCGCATGCGAGTTTTTCAGATGAGCAACTGCGCGCGGCCGGTGTCTCGGCTGCTACGGTCCGGTTTGCTGTGGGAATCGAGGCAGCTGAGGACATTATCGCGGATGTCATGGGGGCGCTGGCGGCAATTTGAGGTTTTGTTTACACAGCTCGAAATAGTTTCTGTTCATTCAGATTTGGAAGCGGCTTTGGAAATCAATCTTTTGCTAGCTCTCGATCGTCGCGAACAAGCTGCGCTGCAAGCCGCGCTGCTCACTCACGGGGCGCCTGACTGCCTGGTCACCATGGCGTTGACGGGCGCCTGCAAGATCTCTTCGCTGGCTGAGGCGCATCAGTTGCGGCGCTGGCTCATCGAAGCGCGTACGGGTGATGATTCGGACTTTGCTTCCCTGAATACAATTGAGCGCGCTTTAGAGAAGTTTGGTATTTAGTCGCTGTCGCAACAAAGCTTGCCCCAGGTTATGAGTGAGATCGAATTAGGCTATGGTCCTGGCTCGCTGCGTTTTGCTTTTGACGAAGAGCGTTATCGCGTGCTCGGCGCGAACACAGCGGCCGACCACCCTCTCTCTGATTTTGAGATCGGCGAGGCACTTGACGCACCGATCGGATCCCCGGCGCTCGAAGAAATTGTTTCTGCTGGAGAGTCAGTTCTCATCACAGTTTCCGATGCGACGCGGGCCACTGCGAGCGCGCAGGTTGTGAATTTGCTGGTGCGCCGTCTTATCCAGGGCGGCATCTCGCCGGGCGACATCGCGGCAATTTTTGCCACAGGCATTCACCGGCCGGTGACCCACGCGGAAAAGCTTTCCCTTCTGACACCCTTCATCGTCCAGCGGATCCGCACAATTGATCACGACGCGTATGATTCACGCCCCCTGGAGTTGGGGATGATGGCCGGCGGTGAACCGATGGAAGTCAATCCCGCCCTCAGGGAATTCGATCTCGTGATAATCACAGGTGCGGTGGGATTTCATTACTTCGCCGGATTTACCGGAGGGCGCAAGTCCATCTGCCCCGGCCTGGCATCGGCGAAGACCATTGCAGCCACGCACAGGCTTGTGCTTGATTACGAACGCGGCGGACGTCGCCCCGGTGTCGGGACAGGCTTGCTTACCGGTAACGCCGTGCACGAGGCGTGCGATTTTGTTGCGGAACAGGTTAGCCCGGCTTTCAATATCAGCACCGTAGTCGACGAACAGGGTCGCGCTGTTCGTGTTTACGCCGGGCATTGGCGCGCCTCTCACCGCCTTGCGTGCGATGAATATCTGCAGCAGCACCGGATAGAACTTGAAGCTAAGCGAGACCTCGTCGTCGCCAGTTGCGGCGGATTCCCCTGGGATATCAATTTGATCCAGGCGCACAAATCACTTGAAATGGCCGCTCAGGCTTGTCATGAAGGCGGCACGATTGTTCTGTTGGCTCAATGCAAAGATGGATTGGGTCGATCAGATTTCCTGAAATGGTTTGCTGCAAGAAACTCAGGCGAGTTGGAAGCTAGACTGCGCGAAGGATATGAGGTGAATGGACAGACTGCCTGGTCGTTACTGACCAAGGCAGAAAGGTATCGCGTTTACCTCGTCTCAAGTTTGGAGCCTGAAGACGTGCGTCTCATGAGAATGACTCCAGTGGCCTCTTTGGCAGAAGCCCTACGGCAGGTAGATGCGCCTCTCCAGGGTTACATCATGCCGCGTGCACCCGCGCGGCTTCCAGTACCGAAGGATTGATTGTCAATGGATCTGGCACTAGAATGTACCCACAACGCAAACAAAAGAAGGTCGATACTCTGCGTCGAGGAGACATAGCTTGAAAAACAGAACTCTTTCATCGTGCGTGATATTCCTGGTGTTAAGCTCGATAACGGTTTCAGCCCAGCAGGCTACGCGTCCGGCTGAGCAGCGCGCGCCCGTAATGCAAGCAGCCACTGCTTTCGATTCGTCGGGGACCCCGGCGCTGGAAGCCACGCTGAGGACTACGAACCTCGAGGGTGCGCCGGACGCACCGGTAAGGAACGTGCGCATCGTCATCAAGAATGTGAGTACGTCTTTCCTCACTTATGTTTCCGGCATCGTGACTTTCTATGATTCGACCGGCGTCCGCTGTGGCGAAGGCCTGTTCAAGGTGGACGCACTAACACAGAATGAATCTGCTGAAACGGACGCTCCGGGTTTGCGCATCATCTGCGCGCCCACATCCTGGCGAGTAGTGGCTACCACACTTCTCCCGCGTGAAGCTGAGCAGACTTTGCTTCCCAAGGTTCAGGATGCAGTAACGCCGCCAATGGCTTCGAAACTTGTCATCAGCATTGATGGTGAAGAGCATCCGATTCAGTTAGGCCGGCCGCTGGTGCTGAGTGTAGGAGCAAAACAGAAAACAATTACCGTGCGACCGGCGCCGTAACGCCTGAGTGATCGCGGCGGTATTTGGCCCGAATTTACTATGACTCTTGAGATCACTTAATAAAGGGAGAATCCCAATGTCAGACGATAAAACAACCTGTGCTCATCCGGCTTGTGATTGTGCGCCCGAAGAGGGAAGCAAGTATTGCGGCGAGTACTGCAAGGAGGCTGAGAAGTCGCACGTACTCGAGATCGGTTGTGGATGCGAGCACGACGCCTGTCGTTAAGGACAGTCACTGAATTCCCGAACGTTTGTTAACAGTTGAGCAGCCATTCCAACTGCTACCGCCTCACAATAAGACTCTGCCTGCCATTTGCAACAAACTCGCAATCTCTTCGAGTCCCCGCACGGCAACTCGCCACCTATCCTTTAACATCTTGAAACAGTTGGATAGCAACCAATGTCGTAACGCGAGTTCTATCTCATTTCAATGTGCCACCCGACTGTACAAGTATTAAAAGGGGAAAATGATGATGCATAAAGTGGTACTGGTATTTACAACGATCCTTCTTTCAGTGGCTGGCGTTTCCGCTCAATCAGCGGGAACCCTTGCGGGCGCCAGCAGTTCTACCTCGGCCAGTCATGGGAAAAACAATGTACGTCTTGAATCAGGCACCCAGCTGAGCGGGACTCTCCAGTCGGCGCTCGACGCGCGCAAGGCCCATGTGGAAGATCAGGTAGTCCTTAAGACTACTGAAAATATCAAGTCTGGTGGGCAGGTGGTTGTAAAGAAAGGCGCTCGTTTGATCGGACATGTGACCTCGGTTGCGCAGAAAACACGGGAGAACAACGAGTCGCACATTGGAGTTCTATTCGACCAATTGCAGAGCGGGTCACTCTCGCTACCGATTTCCGCGACCATAACCTCCATCACTCAGGCACAGGCCCAAATGCAGGGAGATGCCTTTGGAGCCGATAGCTCGTCAATGGCTCGTGGCAGCGGCAGCGTTCAAGGGCAGCAGGCTTCAGGTGGCAGCGGGGGGTTATTGGGTGGAGTTACAAATACTGCAACATCCGCGGTCGGTGGCGTAGTAAACGGCGCGACGACTGCGGTGGGAAGCACTGTTGACTCTGCTACAGGTGCGGCCGGTGAGACTATCTCCGGTGTCGGACGCTCGCTTGGTCGGATTCAAATCGCCGAGTCGAGCAGCACTCAGGCTGAGGGAGGTTCAATGCTCAGTCTGAACGGAGATAATCTGAAGCTGGATAAGGGAGTTACGTTTAAGCTCCTTGTCAGTCAATCCGGCGAGGTCGGCGCGGGCAGGAACTAGTAGATTTAGTCGAGGTTGAATCCGAAGGGCGACGAGTGCGTTCACTCGCCGCCTTTTTTATAGTGTGTGCTGGGTACCGCCTTCAGGCGGGCTTTTGCATCACGTATGCCCTGAATAGAATCGGGTATGTTAGGCTTTGACAGTTGCGATTGATTAAATAGGAAACTATCGACTAAGGAATGCTTTCGATCCTTCTAGAATTACAGCGCCTGAAGAACCTGGACCGCACCGGATGGTCAATGCGCGGGCTTGCCCCCGGCACGGAATCGGTGGCGGCGCATTCTTTTGGCGTGGCTGTAACTGCCATGCTGTTGTCGGAGCAGTTGAACACTCGGGGGATCAGGATTGACGCGGCTCGCTTACTTAAAATGGCGTTGCTTCACGACTGGGCCGAGACCCGGATCGGCGACATGCCGCGCACAGCCGTGCATTACTTCGGCAGCGAAGCACGCAAGAAAGCAGAATTGGCAGCGTTCGAAGATATCATTGCCGCATCGGGAGACGCTGCACCTCTCTGTCGCGAGCTCTATCAGGAGTACGAGCAAAGGTCGAGCATCGAAGCGAGACTCGTGAAAGCGGCGGATGTGATCGATCTGCTGGTACAGGTTCTCGCTCTGGAAAGGGCGGGAGCCAGGGGACTCGAAGAGTTCTGGGACATTGGACATTACGGCGATTTTCAACTCGAAGGGCCCGCACTGGAGGTTGTCTCTGAGATGCTGACGGAGATTCTAAACGCGAGCGTAGATTAGGAAGAGGGAAGGCGAGCGCAAGGCAGAAAGGATCTTTTGCAGCTCGTCAGTCACGAAATGAAATACATATTGATAGCCACATTTGTCTCGATAACGATTAAGAAAGCCATCCTGGCCTCGGTCGTGTTTGTCGTGACGTTCGCTGTCAGCCTCGGGGTGATTACTTTGATTCTCGTAAGTCTGCCCCCCACTTATTTTCAGGAGTCTCATTCACGGGTCTTCTGGGAAGATCGGCATCCATATGTGCGCTGGGCTGGTCTCATCGGGAAAAACGCTCTCGGAGTTTTGCTCGTACTGCTGGGAATCCTGATGTCCTTGCCCGGTATTCCCGGTCAGGGGATCCTGACAATCCTGTTGGGAATCATGCTCCTGGATTTGCCCGGCAAGAGGCGAGTGGAATCGAAAATACTCAAGCAGCCGAAAGTCTTAGCAAAGATTAATCGATTGAGGCACAGATTTAGCAAGCCGCCTTTGGTGCTGGATTGATTACTTGTGATTCCGGATGGGCCGACCCTGAGGTAGATAAAATCACCACTTTTGGTGGAGCTGAGTTGCAGTCCAGACCATGCGGTCAGGGCAAAAACGGTGCGTTGACAACAAAAAATCTCTTTGTTAGCTTGATTTCTGATTTATCAAACCCCTGTTTTACGGTGTCTGGTTGTGCGCGCAAAAGCTGCTTGATGATGCTGAATTTCCTTCGTAACGTGAAGGCGCGACTGCGACCAACACTGCTGGTGCTTTTTCTTCTCGGCGCGTTGTCCCTGAGTGCTTGCAGTGGCATCGTCGGAAAGCTGGCGCGTAAACAGGTGGGAGTGCCCCAGCTTCTAACACCAATAGCCAACGCCAACACTGCGCAGCTCATTGCAGAAGTTAATCGAATCGCCGCCGTCAGGTCGATTCACGGTAAGCTCGATATTCAATTTCAGGACACCTCGTTTGCATCCGCGGGCATTGCTGAAAAGTATCGTTCCGCAGATGCAAATCTTACTGTGCAGCGTCCGGGAAAAGTCTACCTGGTAATTCAGTTTGCGCTCGTCGATATTGCGCAGATGACGTCCGATGGCGAACATTTTCGGGTTGCCTTATTGAAGGGCGATGAAAAATACAAGCGCTTTGTAAAGGGTACAAATAACGCCACCTATGGTGAGCTGAAACCCGTTGACCATATTCATAAGTCGGACAAGGGGAAAATGGCTCCGGGAGATGCCGTTAACACTCTCTCAAATCTTCGCCCGCAACACTTGACTGATGCTTTGCTGCTGTGGCCGATTCCGCCGCCTGCCGAATCCGGGCTCTTATATTCCCAGTCGGAGTCCTATGAGGAAGAACCTGACGAGCGGCCAGAAGCAAAGAAGAATGCGCGGATAATGCGCAGTTATTATTTGCTGGATGAGTTGGCGCGAGTTGGCCCTGGTGAGGCGCGCTTGAAACGTCGGATATGGTTTGATCGGGTGGGGAGTATCCGGCTGGCCAGGCTACAAACTTTCGATGACCACGGTTCCCTTGAGACAGACGTCTCATACAGCCAGGAGAAAATCATCGGCAGCGAAAGCACTGCGCGATTAGCTTCACGAATTGAGTTGACGCGCCCTAAAGATCAATACAAATTAAGTCTTATCTATCAAGATCCAGAGTCGGTGAACATCGATAAAGAATATTCTGATGGCGTGTTTGTGCTCGAGAATAAGTGGCAACTAACGGAAGTCGATCTCGATGCGAAGAAAGATTCACCTGTGAAGACTACTCCCTAGTTGAATCATCCTACTATTGACCGGTGACTAATGAGAACGATTCTAAACGCTGAGAATTTAGTTAAGACCTTCAAGGTCGGCAAAGTTGATGTGCCGGCTTTGCGCGGTATCTCACTTGAGGTGGAGGAAGGTGAGTTCCTCGCTATTATGGGCCCTTCCGGTTGCGGCAAATCCACCATGCTGCATCTTCTGGGTGGCCTGTTGAGTCCAACCAGCGGTCGCATAATGGTTGATGGAGAGGATTTAACTGCAGCATCTGATGCGCGCCGCACCGACATTCGCCGGCGCAAGATCGGCTTCGTCTTCCAGCGCTTCAATCTTTTTCCCACTCTGACTGCGGAGGGGAATCTGCGCCTGGCAGAGAAAATTCATGGTAGCGGCTCGGACGATCCGACCCGCCGCCGTGAAGTCCTGAAAATGCTGCGGCTGGAAGATAAGATGCATCACAAGCCTCTTGAATTATCGGGGGGCGAACAACAACGCGTGGCGCTGGCCCGAGCTATTGTTACCAGACCGGCAATCATTCTGGCTGATGAGCCGACCGGGAACCTGGATTCGGAGAATTCTGAGATTGTCCTCAACATGTTTCAGGAGCTGAATTTTCGTTTCAATCAAACCATCGTAATGATTACTCATAATCCTGAAGCTGCAGCAATGTGCCGACGAATTGTGCAAATGCGTGACGGTCATATTGTCGAACCTGCCTTGAGTGTGCAGTTGTAAGCGCGTTGATCGAGCACTTCACGCCTTTCAAGCCCAACATTGATTTAATCCGCCCATGGTGTGAAAATTGCTGCTACTGTTGAGTGCAGTGCGATGAAGTCTATTCTGAACATCATTAAGAAAGCGTTTCTCTGGTCTTACCCACGCAACACATGGCAGTGGGACGTGTTTTGTGTGCTCATCCTGATCTTCATTTTCATGACACCAAAAAGCTGGTTCACAGCTAGCAAACCGCATCAGTCGTTGGAGCATCAAAACGGCTCTTTTTCAACTGTTCTGGTTGGACCCGAAATTGTTGAAAATGAAAAGGATAGCGGCCGTCTTGAGGAACACATCCGAGTCCTTACCGGGCGCGCCGAGGCCCGGATCCTGGCGGTCAGGGCCCGACAGGACGGAACCGGTAAGACAGTCGGATATGAAGTTGACATACGCTAACATTCACCTATAATTAACCGCCGTTTCCGCTTAGGTGGGGAAATAGCTTTCTTTTTAGGCAGAGGAGTTTTTATGAAGAAATTGATTGGCCTCGGGCTTGGGATGGTAATCCTGTCCGCATTAGCGGTGGGCTTCCCGCCAGAGGCAAAGGGACAAAGTGCTGGCCTGGTGAGCTCTGTCCTTAATAAACTGGAGCAGAACCGTAAGTCGTTAAAGAGTCTTCGTGCCGGCATCAGCATGGAGAAGTACAACTCCCAACTGCGCGACAAAGAGAATTCCTACGGCGTAATGATTTATGCTCCGGCAGCCGGACGAAACGCAAACGTTCGCATCGAGTGGAGCAAGCCTCAGCACGAGATCATTGCCGTCCAAAACGGACAATACACTCTATTCCGACCGCGGTTGGGCGTGGTTTACAAAGGCAGTGCTAATTCCTCAAAGAACAAGGCCGGCGGTGTAACGGAATTGATGAACCTGTCTCGTCAACAACTACAGGCCCGTTTCGAGCCCTTTCAGGATGTTCGCGAAGAAACTCTTTGGGGCGGTGTCAGCACGATCCACCTGACGTTAGTGCCGAAAGGCTCAGCGAGTTTTAAATATGCTGAAATTTGGGTAGATTCGAGTGGCATGCCGGTGCAGACGAAAGTCGTCGAGAAAAATGACGATGCCACCACCGTGCGTCTGAGCAATGTCGAGCGGAACGTGAAGCTTGCGTCGGATGAATTCAGCATTAAGCTCGACGCAAATGTAAAAGTCATTAAGGGTTAGTCGATAACGATTCACTAGCTAATTAGGTCCTGCAGGGCTCTGGATTGAAACCAGAGCCCTAATTATTTGGAACAGGCTTGTCTTGCGTTTCGTCTCTTGTCTGGCTATTCTTCGCAGGCGCCCCACAGATTCCAGACGCACTTTTTAAGCAACAATGAGACGAAGCAAGTTTCTGAAATTGAAAGTTCGCGAGGCCAGCTTTATCACTCGCGCTTTGCTTTCTACCAATCACCCGGTGCTGGCGCACATAATCCCCATGCGCCGCTGTAATCTCGCCTGCGGTTACTGTAATGAATACGATCACAACTCGACGCCAGTCCCGCTCGAGGTGATGAAGCAGCGCCTGGACAAGCTCGCTGATTTGGGTACTTCGATTGTGACCATCTCAGGTGGCGAGCCCATGATGCACCCCCAACTCGACGAAATCATCCACCACATCCGTATGCGGGGAATGATCGCCGGCTTGATCTCGAACGGCTATTACTTCACTCCAGAGCGCATCAAGCGTCTGAATAAAGCGGGGTTGGAATATCTGCAGATCAGTATCGATAACGTTGATCCTGACGAAGTTTCGCGTAAGAGCCTCCGAGTGTTGGACAAAAAGCTGCGTTACCTGGCTGAGCATTCCGACTTTCATGTGAACATCAATTCAGTGCTGGGTGGTGGTATCAAGAACCCTGAGGACGCGCTGACGGTCGCGAGACGCGCGGTTGAACTCGGCTTCTCCAGCACAGTTGGAGTCATCCACGATAACGAAGGCACGTTGAAGCCGATTTCCGACCGAGAGAAGACTATCTTTCAGCAGGTAAAAAAACTCGGCAACAAGGACCTGGCCCGGCTCAACTGGTTTCAGGACAGCATTGCCGAGGGTAAAGCCTATAATTGGCGGTGCCGCGCCGGTGCACGCTATCTTTATATCTGCGAAGAGGGGCTGGTCCACTGGTGTTCGCAGCAGCGTGGCTATCCCGGAATACCGCTCCTAGAGTACACGATGAAAGATTTTGAGCGCGAATACAACACTGAGAAGTGGTGTGCGCCGACTTGCACTCTTCAGTGTGTGCATCAGGTGGGGATTCTCGACAATTGGCGGGACCCGCAACACGCGCCCGGTACCACGAAACCGGCCGGGGCCTTGACCGAGACGATTCAGGAAGTGCTTCGCGCTGAATGAACTCAGCTGGTTAAGGTTGCGGCAAGGATGTGTTGAGCATTTTCGCTACCTGCTGCTTCGCAACGTCGCACCACTCATGAGGCGGTGCGCGTCTGCAGCTTTCACTCTCAACAAACTTTTCATACTCACGCAGCGCACCATCGCGCTGACCGGTAAGGTCAAAAGCCTGAGCTAATCTAAAAGACAATAAGGGATCCGGCTCGCCTCCCTGTTCGGCTGCCTGGAATTCGCGCCATGCCTCAGGCCACGCCCGTGCTTGAGCTAACTCAATTCCCAATAGTTTGTGTGTGTGCGGATTATCTTCGAGTGCTAATGCCCCGCGATATTCGCGAATGGCTTTCGGGCCATTGTTCATCACTTTGGCTTGCTCAGCGCGAGCCAGATAAGCATCAACGGTGTGGTATTCACGGAATAGATAATAACCAGAGAGCAATAGCAAAAGCAGGCAATAGACAATGGGCAACGCAATCCTGAACCGTACTCGCGGAGAGGGATGCGCGTGATCTTCTTCGAGGGTTTGAGTTTTGCTTTCTCGCTTAGACCAAAAACGGGCGATTAAATAGAGCGGTAGCGCGATGAAGGGGACTAAGAAAGTCGCGCCGGCCCAGGCCAAAGAATATATGAGACGATAACCACAACGGCGAGCACTTGCCAGAACCAGGGCGGATAATACTGCTGAACAAACTAAAGCGGCTGGACGCAGAAGCTCAAAGAATTCGCCTGCTGAAATCTGCCAATGAAACTTCACGTTCGTGTCGGTCGAGAGTCGCCACCAATGGTATAGATACTGACGGTTGTAGACAGCCCCAGACCGGACAATCTACCGGCCATCACGACAATCATTTCTCCCTTAACTACGACGCCGCCTTCCAGCAGCGTTTTCTCGCCGGCCTTCAACATCTGTTCGGTTGTCGTAGCCGGATCGGTGATCAGCGAGCTGACTCCCCATATTAACGCCAGCTGACTGCGCACGGCCTCAGAATTGGTCAGCGCGATAATGCGCTGCGTGGGGCGCAATGCAGAGAGCCGGCGGGCCATCAGGCCCGATTGTGTAAAAACTGCTGTAGTGTTCGTCCCCATTTCCTCGGCAGCGAACACCGCAGCCTCAGACAGTGCGCGGCTGACGCGACCCGATTGCCGGCCCACCCATTTTTTGCTGTCGACAAATTTTGGAGCAGATTCGGCGGATTCAATAATGCGGGCCATCGTGGCGACCGCTTCCACAGGATAAGCACCGGTGGCAGTTTCTCCGGAAAGCATCAAAGCATCCGTCCCATCCCAGACCGCGTTCGCTACATCTGAAGCTTCGGCGCGCGTGGGACGCGGACTGGAGATCATCGACTGCAACATCTGCGTGGCTGTGATTACCATTTTGCCGGCGGCGCCGGCCTTTTCGATAATTCGTTTTTGATAAACCGGTACGAGTTCGACGCTCGTTTCGACGCCCAGATCGCCCCGCGCCACCATTACTGCATCGGCGGCCGCGATGATTTCGTCAAGATTATCTATTGCTTCCGACTTTTCGATCTTGGCCACCAGTGGAGCATGACCGCCTGCCTCATGGATCAGGTTCTTTGCATCAAGACAATCTTCGCCGCGACGCACAAACGAGAGCGCAATGTAATCAGCGTTTTGTGCCACCGCCCAGCGCAAATCATTGCGATCTTTTTCGGTCATCGAAGCTATCGGCAGCGGCACTCCCGGCAGGTTGATACCCTTGCGTTCGCCCAGCAATCCGCCGTTGACTACCCTGCAAACTACATCCGACTTGCTGGCTTCTTCTACCTTTAGTTCGATAGCGCCATCGTCCAACAGTAGACGCGCCCCGGGCTGGAGCACCCGTGCCAGGTCGGGATAATTAGTAGACACTTCCTTGTCACTGCCGGCTATCTCTCTGGTGGTGATTGTGAATATGGCACCCGCTTCAAGGAGCACAGGCTCTCCACCAAGTAGTGATCCCGTTCGAATCTTTGGACCGGACAGATCAACAAGCACCGCGAGCGGGTGATTGATTGCGGCAGCAGCCGCCCTGACGGCATGTATGTCGGCTTCCTTTTCAGCCAGGGAACCGTGGGACATGTTGATGCGCACGCCGTTGATACCGGCCGCCAAAAGGGACTCAACCAGCCCGGGCCCTCTCGTCGCTGGACCCAGCGTGGCTAAAATTTTGGCTTTTCTCAAATTCTGGTTTCCTTGTTCGAAAATTCCCAGGATCACAATTTCTTTATCCGGGATCCCACCATTAATGAATTCGAATCGGGCGAACGAAATTACCGCAAGTTCGTTCTCAATCGGCTGAGAGTGCTGCTTGAATGGCCCCTTCCAATTCATCGTCAAGTGAATCTCCACCAATGAACCGCTTCAGCACCACCCCGTCCTGATTGAGAACCAACGTCAGTGGAATCGAAAGGTCGCCTGCCATGTAGAGATTCTCGAGTTCGCGATCAGGGATTCCCAGTTGGTACTGAATCTTGAGTTCCCTGGCAAAGGCAGGGACCTTGTCGTAATCCTCGGGCCCTCCGACATTGAGTCCAACGACCTGCAATCCCTTGTCGCCATAGCGCTTTTGTAATTCGATCAGATGCGGAATGCTCTCGCGACAGGGCCCGCACCAGGTTGCATAAAAATCCAGAACTATAATTTTCTTCCCGGTAGCTAGCAATCGCACGTGTTGAGCATTAGCGATTGTCCAACCCAGGTCACGATTGACAGCCGTGGCCGGAGGCATTGGATAGGAAGTTTGCGGTGGTTGGGAGAGGGTCGGTGTTTGGCCGGCATCCGAAGGTGTCTTACGACATCCGGATATGCTGATGGCAACCAGGCCTAACATTATCAGGACCCATAACTTGTATGTGACGAATATTGACCGCACTTGCTGACCATTCTACACGACTCCGCCGGAGCGCACGCATCCAGTCGATAGTTGCCGCCAGCCTTTAGCTGACCGGGACAAGTCAAGCCTCTTTTCCCGACGACTCATCAGTCTCATCTGGTATCGCGACCTCTTGCCCCGGCACACTATACTCTTGGTTGACCCATGCGCCGAAATCTATCAGCTTGCAGCGCTCGGAGCAAAAGGGTCGGTAGGGATTATCTTGCCACTGAATGGATTTATTGCAGGTGGGACATTTCATCGAATGGAACTGACCTCAACTATCGTGAGCGCCCCAGGCGTTCACAATACAGTCAGTGCCGCCGGCCGCTTCACCAGAATTCTTCTATTGACGAAATCAATCGTACCTTCCCGCCGCATTGCGTTCAACCGGACAGTGACGCTCTCGCGGGTTGAACCGACAATGGATGCGATTTCGCGATGCGGAAGTGGCAGGTCAATCAGGACGCCACCATCTTCCACCACCCCGTAACGCTCGGAGAAATCAGCCAGCATCCGCCCGAGGCGTTGTGGGATTGCATTGAGAGCGAAATCCGCCAGCCGTCTTTCGGCATTTTCAAGTCGTTGACCGATCAAACGGAACATGTAATTATGGAGCCGTTGATCCTCCGCCATGCTTTCCTGAAATGCCCCCACAGGAATTTTTAATAAGAGTGTTTGCTCGTAGGCGACGGCGCAATTTTCACGCAGCCCGGCTGCGGAATAGAGCGCTGATTCTCCGAAGAGGGAGCCCATGGACAAGATGTCAATCACGGCTTCGCGATCGCTGTTTTGTTCCAGTCGGCAGAATTTGACCCGACCCTGAACTATAGTAAACAGGGAATCGGCTGCCTCTCCAGCTTTATAGATGAATCTGCGACGACGAAAATCAAGAGCATCGCTATTTTGGGTCAGCCGGTTCCGCGAGGTTTCGTTAAGGTTCTCAGCCCACTCGCATTGGTTGAGAAGTTGCTGACGATCAACGAGCGTCAGGTCGCGGGCACGTTTCGTGTGCGCCAGTTTCTGGTGCTTGTCTATCATGAAATTGTTTGGTCGGGATTGCGAAGTTGCGCTACCTAAAAAGAGCGCTGCGATCCTGGGACAGAGACCGCGGCCGATTAACAAACTTGTAGGGGAAAAACCTTGATGCCTGTAAAACCCAGGGTTCTAAACGGGACTCGGTTATGACACGGATTCTGCCAGGGTGGCGAGGTAAAAAACGAAACGAACACTCACCGAATGGCCGCACTTTAGCACGAAGGCCAAGGCCGCGCAAGGCCCACAGATTGCATCAAATTCAAATCTTATGATTGACAAATTTCAAGTACTGGTTGTGGATGACGATAAGGACAAGCTTAACCTGCTCGAGGTGGCCTTGGGCATGGAGGGATATGATGTCCGCACCGCGTCAAATGGCAGGGAAGCGCTGGCGATTGTGGAAACCTACCCACCCGATTTGATTGTCACTGACGTGATGATGCCCGAAATGGACGGTTATGAGTTGGCGCGTCAGATTCGGCGGAATCCGCAAACCAAATTTATTCCGCTCATTCTTCAGACCGCCGGGCGGCATGACGCTGACGATGTCCGGCTGGGAGCCGAAGTCGGGGCTTTGGGTTTCATCACAGATCCTACAGACCTCGATCTCCTGCTGGCCCGCGCCCGTACACTGCTCGACTTCAAAGCCTATCTCGACACCTGGCAGGAAGCGGCTTTCACTGATCACCTCAGTGGCCTCGCAAATCGCCGGCGTTTGGAACGCCAGCTGGAAAGGGAGATTTTGCGAACCGCGCGCTATGGCCATCCGTTTAGTCTGTTGATTGTGGACATTGATAATTTTAAGAAAGTGAATGACACTTGCGGCCATGAGACCGGCGATGAGGTCATCAGGATGTTGGGCAAGAGCTTGCAGGAGGGTATCCGCGGCGTTGATTTGGCAGCGCGCATCGGCGGAGACGAGTTCGCCGTGATTCTTACCGAGACGCCAATGGACCGCGCCACTGAGGTAGCGGAACGACTGAGAGTCGCAATCATGAGCTTACAGATTCCGATGGTTGGCTCCGTGACAGTGAGTATCGGTGTAGGCGAATCTCCTTTTTGTGCGCACACCGGACGCGAACTGTTAGTCTGTGCAGACACAGCGCTCTACGCCGCCAAGGATCAGGGCCGTAACCGCGTGATGCAGGCGATCCAGGCGAAGGCGAACTCAATGGCAGGTGGTGACGTAAGGTAGAAGGGGGGAATAGGGAAGGAGCTGTAGGTTTGGGCACTTAAAATGAATTTTAGTCGGATATGGTCAGGTTACCCCTGACTCGAAACGAAACCACAAAGAACCAAGCACAAAGAACAAATTCCAATCCCTTAAGGTGCGCCATGGCTGATTACAAAGAAAAGTTGGATGAGCTGCATAAGGCAGCGCGTCGCAAGGCACAGGATCTGGATCAGAAGTTTGCCATCAGCAACCTCGTTGAAGAGGGCGCGCGGCTGGCTGGCGAGGCTGCCCGGTTTGGCGCTGAGACGGTTGCCAGCGGCGCTGAACGTCTGCGAACTGAGGCCGAACGGATGGGCGAGGAAGGCCAAATGCGCGATGCCACCGAACGCGCTACTCAAGAGGCGCGTAAAGCTGGCGAAGCGTTGCGAAATGCCGCGGACAGCGCTGGAAAAAAAGCCGGCGAGGTTTACGAAGACGCCAGGGCCTACTATGAACAGGCTTCACGGGTCTACAACACGAGTGCCAGGCTGACCCGTGCTTCCACTGCAGCCACCGCAGGAGTATTGAAAGCAAAGGAATGGATCACTGAGAATCCGGGGAAAGCCGCAGTCGTTTCTTTTTCTCTCGTATTAGGCGTTCGCTTAGGATCGTCGTTGCCCGGCCTGGACGCGATCCTGCTCGGCTCACATCCACACTGGCTAACCCATTCGGCATTGCCCGTTCTGGGGTTGAAAATGGCAAGCGACAAATTCGACAGTTATCTGCGCAAGCAGGAGGAACTCATCGCCGCCGGAGAGTTGGGTGCTGCCGAGCGTGAGCGAGTCGAATTCCAGCGCAAGGTCGCGAAGTATGTTGGCGCCCCGTTGCTTGGAGCTTTTAGTTGCGCCGCGGGTGCGGCCATGTTCGCGCAGATCGTGCAGCCGGGCGCCATCACCGGCGCGCCCATCAGCTGGCTGCTGGGAGGTAATCCGTTTCTTGACGGCGTGTGGCTGTTTGCCAACGGAGTCATTTGCTTCCATCAGGGCTACAAGTTTTTCATGATCGCGCTCGCCGATCAGGACGAAGTGAACCGTGTCGTCCGCGAGATCAAAGGGTTGCTGCCGGCGGTTGTATAGACCCTAGGTCATTGTGATCGGGAAGGGCCAGAAGGAAAGAATGAAGACGAGTAGTGTCAATAAAGCGATCCAAATGCGTGTCGTTCCCAGAGGTTCCATCACGCGGGGTTGCGGATGTCTCACCCACAGCATCACTGCCAGTAACACGGTGTAGAGAAATCCGCTGGGGCTGCTGTGCCAGAACCAACCGAGGATGGCGAGCGACCCCATCGTCACAAACGCAAGCCGCCCCACCCATTTGTGTGTTCTCGCCCCGAACAGGGCAAAGATTCCATGCCCTCCATCAAGCTGGCCCACCGGCATCAAATTGAGGCTCGTCACCAGCAGCCCGATCCACGCCGCCATGTAACACGGGTTGGGGGGCGCATACAGATCCAGCTTGGTTCCGAGCAGCCGGCTCAGTAATCGCAGCAACAGCGGATCGTTGAAGAATATCTCATGGCCGGTTGGCTTGAGAGGCTCACCCATACTCAAAATACCGATGACGGCGATCGGCAGGAGAGCGATGAATCCTGCCAATGGTCCAGCCAGACCGATATCAAACAAAGCGCGGCGAGTGGGAATGGGAGCCTTGATCTTAATAAAGGCGCCAAAGGTTCCCGCCAAAAAAAGTGGCGGAGCAGGAAGGAAAAACGGAAGCGTGGCATCGACGCCATAGCGCCGGCAGGCAATGTAATGGCCCATCTCATGGGCCAGCAAAATCAGCAGCAGCGAGCCGGAAAAGATCAGTCCCTGACCAAGCAGGTGCGCGTTTGTCAGCGCCAGTAGGATCAATAATTTAACCGTCGCCAAATAGTACTCAGGAACAAACAGGATCCAGCCAATCGCGGAAGACGGTTGCTGCAGGTTTGGTTCAACCTCGGGTCCGGTCAAGACAATCCCTGCGATAATCGTGGTTATCACGGTGAGGAGGAACAAAATTGAGTGCCGCACCCATTCATTAGTTGTGGGTCGCAGTTCGAGACTGTGCCGTCGAGTGTCGGGGAATGATGGAATTGCCTGGATCGATTCTGCCATGACTCAATAGTTTTAGAGACTCAAAAAGCTAGAGTCTGGATGCCTGCAGCACTCAGCCTCTAGCTCGGGATAACAAACAATCTGTTGACTTACTCTGCGGTAGCTGGTGCTTCTTCAGTCGCCGCGGTGCTCTCTTCCTGACCCTGCAGTTCTTTGCCGGGCTTAAAGCGAATAGTCTTGCCTGAGGGGATTGCCACTTCTTCGCCGGTGCGGGGATTACGTCCGACGCCGCGTTTGCGTGGCTTGACCACAAAGACTCCAAAGCCCCGCAGTTCAATCCGCTCGCCGCGCGTAAGCGCTTCTTTCATCGAGTGAAAGAGTGCGTCTACTGCCTGTTCTGCCTTCATCTTTGGTACACCGGTGCGGTCAGCGACGCGGTTAATAATGTCTAATTTGATCACTCTTTCAGCCTCCGGGAATTTTTCTTCCACTATCGAGCTGGGCGTATCGTCGGGGCCGATGATAGAGAGCCGCAGTAAAAGCTGTCAAGGAATGTATCCTGTTGGTAGTGGCCTAATTTGGATTCCAATAATCATCCTTTTTGCTTCCTGCCTTTTCTTCCTAGTCAAAGGAGTTGTGTATTCGGTAAAGCTTCAGAGTCGCGACACGCGGATCGATGTTAACGAAACAAAACTTTGTAGTGTGGAAATCACCGAAAACGTCGAAATAGGTAATTTTTCCCCATACGTACAACCGATGGACAGTAAGGTAGGTGAAGCGCTCGACCTCGCTCACAAATTCTTTGGATTCCAGCGATATTACGAGCGGTTCAGCGCCGCGCCACAAGACAGCCTGACTAGTAAGATCATCGAGCTGGGCGTAATCAAGAGCCGATTCCTTTGGGGGCTTGTCCGAATATGCTCTATACGCCTTTACGTTCACATCTCTCGCGGGAGTGGCACCAGTGTTTCCAATCAATATTGTAATGGCGGCTTTTGGGACAGCGAGCGGCGGGTTGCCCAGAATGGGATTCAGTACTGCGACATACGCCCTCTGGCTAACTTTCATGCTTTGATCACTCAGTATGCGCTGCGCTATTGTTTCCTGCAGTTGCAGCTCCATCTGTTCAATTACGCTATCGGTTCGCCCCAAGCTGCGCTCCATGACATTCCATTGAGCATTCATGTAGTCACGCTGCGACCAATAGAGTCCAACTTGAGCAATGGCTACCGCTATCAAAAAGAGAGCGAAGCAGCCCTCCGTAATGAATTTGATCGGATCGACAATTTCGGCGAATGTCGAACTAGCCCAAACAAGCCAGGCGAAACCGCCAACGGCAACAACACCGCCAACCCCGAAGATCAGGTTAGCCGGCCATCTGCGCGGCTTGTAAATCTCCACAGGCTGCGCCTTGGGCTCTTTATGGCGCTTTTGCACTTTTTGATCGCCGCTGGGTTGTTTTATATCGGTTGCCATGTCAGGCGTAAGTGTAACACAAAATGTCTTGACAGCCAGAACAAACTGTAATACAGTATCTTCCAACGAGGGAGATAAAGCAAATGGCAAACGTCCTACCAAAAGACAAGCAAATAGCGATAATCGGCGCGTTAGCTGAAGGCTCTAGCATGCACGCGATTTCGCGCATGACTGGCGTTCACCGCGACACGATTTGTCGGCTAGGTGTTCGCGTCGGCAAGGGCTGCGCTGCGCTTCTGGACGCGAAGATGCGCGATCTAACCTGTCGCTATCTACAACTTGACGAAATTTGGGGATTCATCGGTAAGAAGGAAAAGCACCTTGCGATTGATGATGATCCGACCAAAGGCGATGTTTGGACGTTCTGCGCGATTGACTCCGAAACCAAGATTGTTCCCGCATTCAAAGTTGGCAAGCGCGACCACAAAACCGCTAACGCTTTCTTAACTGACATAGCCTCCCGCCTTAACACGCGTCCACAGATTTCAACCGATGGGCTTCGCACCTACATCGAAGCCGTAGAGAACGCTTTCGGGATGGACGTTGACTATGGAATGATCATCAAGAGCTACGGCACAGACAAGGGCGAGCATCATCAAGAGCGTCGCTACAGTGCGCCGGAAATCGTATTCAGCGAGAAGCGTCATATTGTTGGCCGTCCTGATATGGACTTGGTTTCGACTAGCCACATTGAGCGATTGAACGGAACTACTCGCCTTCACATGCGCCGATTAACGCGCCTCACTTACGCATTCAGCAAGAAGCTGGAAAACTTTGAAGCCGCAGTTGCCCTGCACTTTGCCTATTACAATTTCGTGAGACGGCATGGATCGCTCCGAATGACTCCGGCGATGTTTGCGGGAATTGAGAAAGACTTTTGGACGGTGGACAATCTAATCGAGGCGGTATCGTGAATTACATCGAAGAACTAAGAGACGCGATCCGCAAGTTGCATGGCACGGAAGCAACGCACGTTGAAACGGTGCCGGTAGCGGAAACGTTTCAAGGCCAGACTGTTTGGCAAGGCGACGTTGAGGTGTTCGACCTTGCAGATCATCCGAAGGCCTCTCGCGTGTTCGCGTGGTCACATGAAACCAACGATCCTGACAATCCCCGCCAGCACATAACCGTCTTACAGATTCCGCCCGCTACAACGCCACTTAGAGCGGTACAGGTGGCGATTGCTGGCATGTTCAGGGAGGCAGAAGCCAATGCCGAAAGCTAAGAAGATGGGAAGGCCAAAACTTCCGAAAGGTCACGCAAAGGGGCGCATCGTGCCTGTGCGGTTCAGTGAGGCTGAACTAAACGCAATGGCGAAGTGCGCCGATAAGAGCGAACACAAAACGCTGTCCGCGTGGATTCGTCACACTCTCAGCAAGGCGACTCAAATCTGTCCGTCGTAACAATGCTATGCCACGCTTTCAAGATATGGATTTCAAATTAGGCCACTACCATCCTGTTTGCATTGATGCGCCACGATTACCTGGCGGGTGTGTTGGCCAAAGCAGCATCGCACCGGGCAAGAGATTTCGTAGTCTCTGCGGGTTTATCCTTTAAGTATCCCGGCAGTGTTCCTTCCTGGCTCAGCGCCATCCATACGTCAAGGCTGCGTTGGTACCAGGATTTTGCTTCGCGCCAGAATCCGGCCTTCTTAGCAGCTGGCGTGCGCGCATCGCTCGCCATCTGGGCATACAAGTCTCCCAAATCGAATGACGTCTCACCCAGGCGAGGTCGAAAGCTGGATTCTCCAGGATGGCTGCTCAAATAATTTTCGCGCAGGTTTAAAGCCTGCCGGTAGTTCGCGAGCGCTTCGGGAAATCTTCCTCCCTGCGCCATAACATTGCCGAGATTGTTATAGGTTTGCGCCAGGTTCATCAGCAATAGTGAATTGGTTGGGTCTTTGGCAAAGCGTCCCGCAAAAACCGTCAGGGCCCGATTAAAATTTTCGAGGGCGCCGGCATCGTTTCGCAGAATCATCTGCGCCCGGCCAATATTCGAATAACAGTCGGCCAGGACCACCTGAATCTGCGGATTATTGGGATCTAATTTCTCTCTTTCCTGGGTGAGTAAGAGGGCCTTTTGGTAGTAGCCAAGAGCCTGAGGAGTATCGGTAGCTTCAATTTCGCCGCCCCACATGCGATAGCCAAGCCCTGCAATAGCGCGCGCTTCAAGGTTGCCCGCGTCACTTGTGATTATTGATTCACAAAGCTCATTGCTGCGGCGATAGTAGTCCGTTGCGCCTTTTGAGTCCTGATTGGTTTTGCTTGACAGCAGGCTACCGAAATCGCGATAGCTGCGGGCGACCGCCAACCGGTAGTTTAGATTGCCCGGTTCGGTGGCGAGCAATTGTTCGCGGACGGTTAGAGACTCGTGGAGGTGTTGCTCGGCGTCGCTCTGTTGACCCATCCTCCAAAGAGTCTGATACAGTTTTCCATCCAGTCCGGCAATGTCCAGCAGCAGCGCCTTATCCGGGTTCTTAGTCAACAAAGATTTTGAAAGCGCGAGCGCGTTGCCATAGCTTTTAATAGCGCCGGCACGATCCCCAATGTTGGCTTGACCGGGCGCACCCTGGATATCACCGAGTTTCTGATAGGCTTTGGCCAACTCGTTTTGCAGACCCGGCTCACTCGCCGCCTCACGCATGAGAACGTCCAGATATTCTGACGCGTCTTTTACCATCTTTTGGCGGACGGCAATGGAGCCATCTAGTTTTTCGACACCGTCGTTATATTCAAACAGGACTTTGTTGGCCAACTTGCGCACCTGATTAAAGCGAGCCTGTGCCTTGTCGCGCTCACGACGCGCCACGTGAGCCTCCCAGGCGGTAATCCCGGTGGCCAAACAAAGCGTAAGCGCCACCACAGCAGCCGCAGTGACTACGGCCTTGTTCCTTTGCGCAAACTTTGCCAACCGATACGACCAGGTTGCGGGACTGGCGTTGACGGGCAGACCTGACATGTGACGGCGTATGTCTTCAGCGAACTCCTGAACTGATGCGTAACGCCTTGACGGCTCTTTGCGCAGAGCCTTGAGAACAATGTTGTCGAGATCGCCGGATAAGCGCCGGCGCAATCTCTCCACTGTGCTGTCGCGCAACTTGCCAATGAACTCAGGTGTGTTGTCGATGTCGGCTTCCGTGCCCTCGGCACTCTGCGGTTTCGCCGTGTGCCTGACAGCAATGCTGGGGCGGACAGGTTCATCGCTGAGAACAGCCTCGGCAACTTCATCGGCGTTGCTGTGATGTAATTTGTGCGGGTGGTGCCCACTCAGAAGCTCGTAGAGAACTACCCCCAGGCTATAGACGTCAGTGGCAGTAGTAATCCGCAGGCCGCGCAACTGCTCCGGACTTGCATAAGCCGGGGTCATTAATCGCTGCATGGTTAGCGTGACTTCACGAGACTCGCCGGCCCAGTTCGGGCTGAGCAGCTTGGCGATGCCAAAGTCGAGCAGCTTGGGAACACCTTCCGGAGTGACCAGAATATTGCCCGGCTTGATATCGCGATGAATCACCAGGTTTTGGTGAGCATATTGAAGCGCCGAGCAGACTTCGCGAAACAAATGCAGTCGTTGCGTGGTGGTGAAACGCTGGGCGTCGCAGTACTCATCTATGGGCTGGCCATCCACATACTCCATGACGAAGTAAGGCAGGCCGTCACCGGTGCTACCGCCCTCGAGCAGGCGGGCAATATTCGGATGTTCGAGATTGGCGAGGATTTGCCGCTCCATCATGAAGCGCCGCAGAATCGCATCCGTGTTCATGCCGCGGTTAACGAGCTTAATCGCAACGAGCTTGCGATATTGATCGTCCGCACGAACCGCCAGAAAGACAGTCCCCATTCCTCCCTGTCCGATCTCTCGAATAATCTCATACGGGCCAATGGGCAGACCGATGCGGCCCTCGCTCTCAACGGCAGGCTCTGCTGTGACTGCTTCCGGAACGACTCCGGCGTCGATGACTGCTGGGTTGTTCAGGAAGGGTCCGGCTTCCTCATGCGAGGAAATCAAGTTCTCGACCCTGGCCTGTAAATCGAGATCTCCGGCGCACGCCTCGTTGAGAAAGCGCTGCCTCTGGTCGGATGGCTCATCCATCGCTGCGTGGAAGAGACTTTTAAGTTGTAGCCAGGAATCGGCTTTCATTTTATCCGGTTGGCTTCGCCCTTTCACGTTTAAGGGGTGGGCAGTTGTCGCCGTCTCTAGTTAACGAAAGTCGTGCAGGCAGGACTCCCCACTCAGCTACGCGCAAAGCGTTGATCATTTGGCTCAAGCCACAGGAGGTTGAGCTTGCGTTCCAGTTGCGGGCTCAGCTAACTGCTGATACAGCCAGGCGCGCGCCATGGTCCACTCACGCTTAACGGTGGCAATGGAAATCTTGGTTACATCGGCGGTTTCTTCAATGGTTAACCCCCCGAAATAGCGAAGCTCTACAATTCGGCTCTGCTGTGGATCGATAGCCTGCAGTCTGGTCAGCGCCTCATCGAGCGCCAGCATGTTCTGATCGGGTTCCTGAGAAAGTGTGGGCGCGTCATCAAGCGAAACTTTTTCCTGACTGCCACCACGTTTATCCGCGGTATGACGCCGCGCGCTATCGATCAGGATGCGCCTCATCGCCTGTGCGGCAACAGCGAAGAAATGGGCCTTGTTCTTCCAATGGGCGTCTTTTTGATCGATGAGCTTGAGATAGGCCTCGTGGACCAGCGCGGTTGTTTGTAGGGTGTGCCCGGACCGTTCGCGGTACAGAAAGTTGTGAGCCAGGTGGCGCAGTTCGTTATAGATAAGCGGCAGCAGTTCTTCCAGCGCCTCTTGATCGCCATCGCCCCAATCAATCAAGAGCTGGTTCACGTGTTCGACGTCAGAGCGCATTACTTTTGGGTGCTGCCTTACTCAGTCATTGAAAGTAGGAAAAGGATTATAGGTCATAACTCCCTTTACCGTAACGGTTTTAGGACGAGCGACCTCCATCGCAAACAGGTTAGACGACTGAAAATAGCCCACCGATTCATCGGTGGGATCACCGCCAGTTCAAATTACAGTCCGTGAAGCGGACGGATGAATTCAGTCGTCCGCCTTGCGGACCAGAATCCAATGCCCGCCGCTCCGATCCCAGAATCCATCCTTGGTAGCCTGCTCATTTCTTTCACCAAAAGTCTCCGCCTGTATTTCTGAGCCGATTTGATGCTGTCTCACGCGTAGTCAGATAGAAGGAAAGAAATCGGCTGCGATCGGGACCACATAGGGGATAAGCCCTGAGAGTCAAATTCGTCGGAACGCTCATAGAGTTCGTACTGACGAAGCCGCGCATCTACCGCGCAACATGAGTGACGATAAGCCTCATGAGAACCCGGCCGCCGTTCTAGATTTTCCGTCTCACGGAAGCGCTCCGAGTGAACCCCCGGTCGCGCCTCGACGAGCCGGTGATTCATTCGTTTGCAGTAGATGTTCGCTCAAGGGCGCCCAGTTTTCCGGGATTCCGTCGTCCAACTTCTTCGTTTGCCCAAATGACTACCTGTCCTTGCAGGTCACTTACTATGGAGTTCGAAAATGCCCATCAATCAAGCAAGAAATATTGTAGCTCTAACTATCGTGCTGGCTTGTGTGTTAAGCACAGTTGTCTGGCTGGTAGGCGCTCCCAGTTATGCAGCGTTCTCAAATCCCAATGACAAAGCAGCTCACGATCCCGCGTCTGCGGATCGCGATTCGGCGCGACTGCGTGTCAGCGAGTCTTACGGCAAGCTGCCGCTGGGCTTTGAGATTAACCAGGGGCAGACGAACGGAGAGGTCAAGTTCCTTTCGCGAGGCGCTGGCTACACGGTGTACCTGACGCCGACTGAAGCGGTCTTATCGCTGAACAAGCCTCGCCGAATGAATGACGCAAAAGGGTCTTCAGCGCCGGCGAATGATGTCTTAAGAATGAAGCTCGCCGGAGCCAATCCTCGCCCAGCGGTCGAAGGTTACGATCAGCTTCCCGGCAAGAGTAATTATTTCATCGGCAATAATCCGCGAAAGTGGCGTACTAATGTTCCCAGTTATGAGCGCGTTCAATACCACGAAGTCTACCCGGGAATCGATCTCGTTTACTACGGCAATCACCGCCAGTTGGAGAATGATTTTGTCGTAGCGGCCGGAGCTGATCCCGAATTGATCAGGTTGGCGTTCGACGGCGCCAAGCTGGTTACAACGGATCAGGAGGGCAACCTGTCTTTGCAGACCGCAGAGGGCAGCGTCTTACTGAAAAGGCCTGTCATCTACCAGACCATCGCTGGTGTGCGTCACGAAGTCAGAGGTGACTACAGCCTGAAGAACTCGGGACAGGTCGGCTTTGCAGTCGGGACCTATGATCGCTCGCAGCCGCTTGTGATCGATCCGGTGCTTGTTTACTCGTTCCCCCTTGTTGGTAACAGCACGGACAGCTCCGCTGCCATCGCGGTAGACGCCGCCGGCAACGCATACGTTGCAGGCTTCACCAGGTCGGCGAATTTCCCGACCGTGGCTGCTTATGATTCGACCCTCGGCGGGCTTCAGGATGTCTTCATTTCCAAGCTGAACCCTGCAGGGACAGCCCTGATCTACTCGACATTCATCGGCGGAAGCCTTGATGACTCGGCCTATGACCTGGCGATAGACGCGGCCGGCAATGTCTACCTGACCGGCCGGACATCTTCGCTGGACTTTCCGTTGGTAAACGCTTTCGATAGCACTCACACCAGCGGCAGCGGCGTTGAAGATGCGTTTGTGACCCGGCTTAATCCGGCCGGCTCAGCGCTGGTCTATTCGAGTTTTCTCAAGGGCCAGTTCGGTGCGCGCGGGTATGGCATCGCGACGGACGGAGCGGGAAACGCTTATGTGACCGGGACGACGAGTATTAATCATCCCGTGACAGCCAGTGCTTTCTCATCGATCACGTATAACACCGGGTTCTTATCCAAGTTGAATACGAACGCTTCCGGCGCAGCGTCGCTGGTCTACTCAACCTTCCTTGGTCCGACGGGATTTGCAGAAGGAAGGGCGATTGCCGCAGATGCGACCGGCAACGTTTATATAACCGGCAACACAAACTCGACTTCCACAAACTTCACTTCGGCCGGCGCCTTTCAATCAACCTATGGAGGCGGCTCTCAGGATGCTTACGTGGCGAAGTTTAATACGAATCTTTCCGGGGCAGCCTCGCGAGTGTTCTGTACCTACCTCGGTGGCAGTGGCAACGATTACGGCGGAGCGGCCGCCCAGGGTTTTGGCAAAGCGATTGCCATCGACGGCACTGGCAATATTTACCTGACGGGGCAAACCACTTCAACCAATTTCCCCACTCTCAATGCGTTCCAGCCTGCCACCGGCGGCAATACGGATGCTTTTCTAACGAAACTGAATGCAGCGGGCTCGGCGCTGATTTACTCGACTTACCTTGGCGGCAGCGGCAGCAATGCTGATGAGGGCAGAGGGGTGGCGGTAAATGTTGTGGGTAATGCGTACGTGACGGGCATGACAAACTCGGCTAACTTCCCGACAACTTCATCGCCCCCGCCACTCTCTACGACGGGCGGAATTTTTCTTACGAAGTTCACTCCCTCTGGTACGCCGTTACAGTATTCAACACGTCTCGTCAGCGGCGCCGGAGATTTTGGCATCGGCGTCGCACTCGATGGCGCCGGCAACGCTTTTGTCACCGGCTCTACCGGCAGCGACGTACTCATTAACGAGATTGCCGACCCAACCATCATTGGACGCGTCGTTGATGAGGATAACAATCCCATCGTCGGCGCTACGGTTAACCTGACGGGTGTGCCCGCGGCTACTACTACGACCGATGCAGGAGGTTATTACACGTTCGGATTATTGACGGCCGGTAATAGCTACACTGTTTCAGTCACTGCAGCCAACTACCTCTTCAATTCTCAGATGGTCAACAGCCTGGCCAAAAACGTGCGGCTGGATTTCACTCCCATCGTTGTTGTCATCGGCGGACAAGTGACGCTTGGTCCCGGCGGCCTCGATGCCGTCACCATGACCTTGAGTGGCGGGAAGTCGCTGGGTACTTCGACTGATGCCGGGGGCAACTACGGCTTCTCCAATTTGCCTGCCGGACGCGCTTACACAGTCACGCCGGCCAAGGCCGGGTTTGGCTTTGAGCCCACCAGCCGTACTTTTACCAACGTGCTGGTAAATCAGGTCGCGAACTTTGTAGCTTCAGCAACTTTTCAGTTCAGTGTGGGCAGCTACATGGCTAGTGAAACCACAGGCTCTGCTTTGATCACCATTCAACGGACCAGCGGCGCCTCTGGCCCAGCTTCCGTTGACTACCTGACTTCAGATGGTACAGCCAGTCAGCGAACCGATTACACCATCACCATTGGGCGTTTACTTTTCGCCTCGGGCGAAACCACCAAGACTTTCCGCGTCCCGATTATCGATGACCTCTACGTCGAAGGAGACGAGACCATCAACGTGACCTTGAGCAATCCGGTGGGAGCCACGCTCGGCACACCCAACCCGGCCCTCGTAACCATCACCGATAATGACACTGTAGCGCCGACCACGAATCCTCTCGATGACGCGGACGCGCGTTTCTTTGTCCGCCAGCATTACCTGGATTTCCTGAATCGCGTACCGGACCAGGGTGGATTCGATTACTGGTCGGGGATTATCACGGGTTGCGGTTCGAATCAGGCTTGCATACGCGCCAATCGTATCAGTGTTTCGAACGCGTTCTTCTTTGAATTGGAGTATCAGCAGACCGGTTCATACGTGCAGCGCCTGTATCGCGCTTCGTTTGGCAACAATCAACCGTTCCCCAATACGCAGACGAATCCGAGCTTCCCCAACGAGGAAAAGAAGATGCCGAACTATTCGGTGTTCTCACAGGATCGCGCAGCTGTCGTGGGGGGCGGCAACCTTGCTCAAAAACAATTGGATTTAGCCAATGAGTTTGTGAGCCGCTCAGCGTTCATTGCCAAATACCCTGCCAGCCTGACAACGGCAGGCCAGTTCGTGGATGCCGTGCTGGCGACAATCCAAACCGATCTTGGCGTCAATCTCAGTGGCGAGAGAAATAATCTCATCACGCTTTATGGCTCGCTGGGACGCGGTGGCGTGATGTATCGCCTGGCTGATGACAATGTACAGACGAACCCCATCAATAACCGGGCCTTGATCGATGCCGAGTACAATCGTTCATTCGTGCTCGGGGAATACTTTGGCTACCTGCGCCGTAATCCGGATATTGGCGGCTTTGTTTTCTGGTTGGGCCAGGTCAATAGCGGCGCACTGCGCGATGTAGCGAAACAGAGTGCGATGGTCTGTTCCTTCATCACTTCGGCTGAGTACCAGTTGCGCTTTAGCTCAATCGTCACGCGCAACAACACAGAGTGTCCGTAGAAAAGGAATTTCACGAGTAGCTTTGCCTAAAAAGTATAGTTATCAGTCCTCAAAGCGGACGGTCGAGAATATCCCAGCAGTTTACTGCTGGGGATGCCAGCGCTGAAGATTGCTAGTCCGTAAAACGGACGGCTGGACGATCTTGCTGGTGACTGGTTCAGCCGTCCGTTTCACGGACTTCGATTACCGACTTAGGTCTCTTTACCCAGCGATGAATCGTTGGGCTAATTCCAACTGTCCGCTTCACGGACTGTAATTGGAACCTGCGTTGATCCCCGCGATAAATCGCGGGGCTATTTTCAATCGTCCGCGAAACGACGAATCAGTGGACCGACTTTAACCGCAGCGTTTCCAAACCGGCAGCAGATATTGGGACCGGAGGCCTGGCAATGTTTCAGCGACTGGTACACCGCACCCTGGGTTACCTCAACAGTCTGGCGCTGGCGCTAGCCTTGATCGCCTGCTTAGGCTGGCTGGCGCTGGGTCTTTTGATCAGCCTAATCAGCATTCCCGCCATGGTCTTCCGCCATCGTGCGCGCCGCGGTGGCAAGCTCTCTCCTCGCTGTCTGACTTCGCAAAGGTGAGTCTGGATTGGCTCCGTCCCTTAATCTCCGACTACAAGTTTGACAACCGCTCGGGTGAAAGCTAACCTCAATACTGGTCAAGCTTTGCAGCAGACTGAGCAGTATTTAAGACGCGATTATGTTTGGTATTAAGAGTCGTCAGCACAGATTACCTTTCGGGGATATTCAGGTCGGTGACGATCAGGACATTCAGATTCACCGGCCCCAGGAAACAGCCCGCGGAAACCTCTGGGCGGAAGGGCGGTTGCTTTTGCGCGACCTGGTGTTTGCCCTCATGCTGGCGGCCTTGATGGTCGTATTCGTAGTGCAACCCGTTAAGGTCGAAGGCACGTCAATGCTGCCACGTCTGCACGATGGGGAACGCATCTTTGTCAACAAGCTGGTCTACTATGAAGATTATGGTTGGGCTCCCAAAATCGATCGCGGCGATATCGTCGTCTTCTGGTTTCCCAACGACCCTTCAAAAAGTTATATCAAGCGCGTCATCGGTCTTTCAGGCGACACGGTCGAAGTGCATGATGGATTAGTCCGGGTAAACGGAAGGGACCTGCAGGAAACCTACCTCGATCCACATCTTAATGCGTCGCATCGCACTCAGCCGCCGATCTTCGTGAAGCCCGGCTACTATTTCGTCATGGGGGACAACCGAGACAATTCCAGCGATTCGCGCATCTGGGGTTTAGTGCCGAGAAAGTACGTTTATGGCAAAGCGCTGTTGCGGTATTGGCCGTTGAATAATGCCAGCGTTATTCATCACGAGAGCGTTTCCCCAAACGTGCCGCCACCGCCATCAGGTTACAACCCTGAATTCCCCGAAACACCGGGGAGCGACTTTGATCGCTGAGCAGTCCCGAAGTGATGGAGTTTTCGGGATACAAGGAAGTTTGAAACTTACATATGCTTGAGTGGTTGCGGCTGCTGTTAATGATTTTCTATGCGCCGTTACGCGGTATGCGCGCAGTGCGTGATCGCGCTCCGCTGGCCCCCGCCGTCTTCAGTGCGATTATAGCTCAGTTCGTCTACGTGATTGTGACGCAGTTGCTGGCAGGCAACCGGGGCATCCTGTCCAGTGGTCTTTCAGTTACGGTGGTCCTGTTTCAATCGGCGCTCGTACTGGTCCCACTGGCACTCTTCCTCGTTCCACTACTGACCCTGGTTGCCAATCTTTTTGATCGCCGCGGCAGCTTCGGTGTCGTGCTCACTCAGGAGTACGCGCCGGTTGCCTCCATCGTCTTCTATGTTTTGGTGGCGGTGAATCTCGGAGTGGTACTGATCTCAGTCTTCTTTCACTTCTCCGGAATCCAGGCGGCCCACGTGGCCAACACAATCCAAACAGCTCCACAGGTCCGGGCCATGTTTTCGTTCGGAGCGGAAGCTGATGCCAGACTGGCGCAGCAACTGAACGATCCGCAGGCCATCACCGAAAATCTATTCCGCATGGTCAAGTTAGGACTGCTCGGGATCGGTTTGCTGCTGGGCACGCGCGAAGCATTCCGCGTTTCGCTTCCGCGCGCCTTTGGCATCACCGCGATCTCGGCCGTCGGCATGTTCCCGCTACTGTTTATCTGGGCGCTACTGTTTTCTCGTCTGCTCGGCTCGCCTTTCCTGCTGCTGGTGTTGTTCCTGTTTCTGCGAGGCTACGTCAGCGATGCGCTCAAGGCGCAGAGATCCAAAGTCTCTTTCAGACGTAATCTGGAAGCGGCGACGCTGAATCCAGCAGATGCTTCAGCGCATTACAATATTGGTTTGATTCATCAGCAGCGCGGCGAGCTTGAGGCGGCCCGGGAACGCTTCGAGCGCGCAGTGCAGATCGATGAGGACGAAGTTGACTCGCATTATCAGCTCGGTCGTATTGCGCGTCAGCAGCAGCGCTGGGCTGATGCCGTCAGGCATTTCGAACAGGTAGTGGCCCGTGACCAGGCCCATTCCCAACACGAAATCTGGCGCGAAGTCGGCGCTACTTATGTTGCCGCGCAACAATACGAGGATGCGCGCGATGTGCTCGAGCGCTTTCTCGAAAGGCGTGAATCGGATCCGGAGGGGCTCTATTTGATGGGGCGCGCGGAAGCCGGACTGGGGCACAAACGGGAAGCTACGAGCATGATGGAAGCGTGTATCAATGCCGTTAAAACTTCGCCCGCGTATAAGTATCGATTGGAAAAACGCTGGCTGAATGAAGCGCAGCAATTTTTGCGGTCGCAGTGAAGGGGTTCAAGTTCAGGTTTCAGGTTTCAGGTTTTCCCCGCATGGGATTCTTAGAATAAATGGCCGGAAACAGCACCAGACTGGCAATCCTCGCGCTTGAAGATGGGCGCGTCTTCCGCGGTCGTTCGTGGGCGGCTGAGGGTGAAGTCTGTGGTGAAATGGTTTTCAACACTTCCATGACCGGATACCAGGAAGTACTGACTGATCCATCCTACGCCGGCCAAATCGTCTGCATGACCTATCCGCTGATCGGCAACTACGGCGTGAACCAGGCCGACGAAGAATCAGCGCGACCCTGGGTAGAAGGATTTGTCGTACGCGAAGCGAGCCGGGTGGCTTCTAACTGGCGCTCTGAGGAAACACTCGCAGCTTACCTGTCTCGCTGGAATATTCCCGCCATCGACAGCGTTGATACACGTGCGCTGGTGCGACACATCCGTGATAAGGGCGCCATGCGTGCCTGTCTTTCCACCATCGATCACGAAGAGGACAGCGTAATTGAAAAAGCCCGACGCTCGCCCTCAATGCAGAACCGCGAACTGGCGAGCGTCGTTACCACTAAACATCCCTACGAGATCGCCGCCGAAATTGAAGAACGCTTTCATGTGGTCTGTTACGACTTTGGTGTCAAAAGAAATTCCCTGCGCGAACTGTCGCGGGCGGGCTGCCGCGTCACCGTAGTTCCAGCCACCACCAGTGCCGCCGATGTCCTGGCCCTGCAACCCGACGGGGTCTACCTTTCGAATGGGCCCGGCGATCCCGCCTCGATGACGAAGGAAGTAGCAGAGGTACGACAGGTGGCTGAATCCGGCACACCTACTTTCGGTATTTGTTTCGGTCACCAGTTGCTGGGGCGTGCCTTTGGCGGCGAGACCTTCAAGCTCGTCTTCGGGCATCGTGGTGGCAATCAACCCGTCCAGAATCTCAGTTCGGGCAAAGTTGAGATCACAGCGCACAACCACGGCTTTGCTGTAGTCCCTGACAGTCTGCCCCCGGAAGTTGAAGTCACTCACATCAATCTCAACGACGCTTGTGTCGAAGGCATGCGTCACAAGACCCTGCCCATCATCTCAGTGCAATACCATCCTGAAGCAGCGCCCGGTCCGCATGACGCTGTCCACCACTTTCAAAGATTCATTGAGCTGATGGAACGTAAGGGCGTCGCTATAGATTCTTGAGTTTGCTCACGGATTTCTTTGGCCTGGTGCACGCGCACTGCGGCGATGTCGCTTGGCGCTCCTGCGTTTCCTGCTTGAATCAACAGTGTTCGCCTCGTTAGGTCCCTTAACCACTGTTCCGGAATAGTTGGGTTCGGCGCTTTGTTGGTAGGCGGCAGCGTCTGCTCTGGCCACTGCAGTTTCGAGGCGTCGTTGGCTGATCGCCAAAAGCTCTAGTTGCGTGGCTACTCCGGCCTTCTCCTTTTTCAATTGCTGCCGTCGCTGTTCGCGCAAGTCTTCCGGATGAACGCTGCCGACTCCGGCCAGGCCGCTGGCAATATTTTCAGGCTTCATTGCTTCTTCAATCTGAGTCAGACGTACCTGCAGGTCAGCCTGTTGCGCCTGCACTTCTGCGAGTTGTGCGCGCAGGTCAGCGGCGCGATCCTGCCCGTCTTGACGTCCCAAGGTATTAAAAGATTGAAGCAGGAGCAGGGCAGTAAGGAGCAACAGCGTCTTCAAGGATATTTTCATGAAGCCATTGTAGACCGAAGCATCAGGAATTAAACCAGCAGCGACGAAAACTCAACAGAAAAGACTCAATTGGCAAGAGACAGTGAAGGGGGCCCCCTAATCTTCGGATGGCAGCGTTAACTCACCGGTAGTTAGATCCGGCCGCTCACGAGCCATCTCGGCCGAGGTTGTGCGAGAGGTTGGATGAGAATGCCCTTTGGTGCTGTGAGTAGCAGCAGGCTTAGCCACTTGAGTTGCGACCGGTGGCACAATGACTGCGACTACGGGCTCGGCGGCTGGCGTCGGTTCCAACTCCAGGAGATCGGCGAGTCCTTCACTGCCGCGATGTTCCATCCAGTGACGGTAACTTACCGTGACCACTGCCACGACCGGAATGGCGAGAAATACTCCGGCTACACCGGCTAACTTTTCACCACAGAGAATCGCCAGAATAATCGCCAGCGGATGTAAATGAATTCCCTGGCCAATGAGTCGAGGGTAGACAATGTAGTCCTGCACGACGCGTAATACGGCCAGAAATAAGATCACCATTAGCGCCGAACTTATGCCTGAATGAAAGACCGCGAGCAGAGCCGCAATGATCACGATTAGTGCCGGTCCAATCATTGGCACGAATTCGAACAGGCCTGCAATCAATCCCAGCACGACCGGTCCGGGCAACCCCAATACCGCAAAACCGCCCGCGCAGATCACGCCGATAAAGAGCGAAGCTGTTAGTTGGGCCCGTATATAGGAAGCGAGCGCGCTGTTGACGTCCTGAAAAAATTCGTCGCCGCGCCAACGCCAACGGCCGCGGGGCAACATCTGCAGGGCTGAACGGCGAAAACTGTCAGCGTCCTTGAGCAGAAAAAAACTAAGGATAGGAATCAATACCAGCCACGGAACAAACACCACCCAGCCTGCGACGCTGCTGAGGACTAAAGTGGCGGTCGCACCAATCTTCTCCAGGACAAATGGCACGGCCTTGTTGATGGCTTCAACGATGGCGGTGGGCATGTGCCGTTCCATGAGGTACTGGTTGAATTCCTGAGTCTTGGTACTGAGAGTTCTGCCGTAGTTTTGGGCTTGCTCAGAAAATTGTGGAAACTGCCTGACCAGTTGCGGTACGACGATGTAGAAGAGTAAGAGAATCCCAGTAAAGATCAGGATGTAAGACAGGGCAATTGCTGCCGGTCGCGGCATGACGATCCGGCGCCCGCTTATTCGACGAGGTCGACTGAAAACTTCAACCAGAGGCGCGACCAAATAGGCAAAGAAGATGGAGAGAACGACCAGCAGAATTACGGTCGTGAGCTTCAGCAGTATCCAAAGCACGCCGACCACCATCAGCGTAATCAGGATCACGCGCAGGATCGCCCGGTTTGGTGGCCAGGAAGCTTCAATCAGGGCCGGTTGCGGGATAACCACGGCCTCTCGAGGTTCTTCGTTTTGTTTTCCCACTAGGTGCTTTTGTAACGATGCAAGCGATCAATTACGCCACCTACCGCTACCCTCTCGGACGGACTGAGATTCCGAAATTCGACGCCAAAGGTGTCCGGCGTCGCATGGTGGACAACCTCACCAAACAGAGAAAAGGCGTCTTCGCGATCGACGAGCAATAGATTCAGACGATCGCCCACTCTCACATTCGGACAAGCAGGCAGGTTGCGGACACGTACACCGCCGACGCTGATATCGTCCGGCTCGCCCAGACCAATTGATTCCTGCAGACTGGCATCGTCAATGGCAAGGGTAAGCCCGGAACCAACAAAGTAGCGGGGATATTTTCGTCTTTCCTGCCAGGACGCGCTGGTTTCTACATGGGAGACGGACATGGGCAGTACCTCCGACTGGGCTTTCGAAATTACTACTCTTCCCCTTCATCGTCATCGCCTTCGTCGCTGTCGACTGGCGTTGGGGCCGCGAGGCGAGGCGCGGCTGGTTCCCAAATCAGACCTTTCCATTCATCAGACTGATCCAGCAGTTGCAGGGCAGCCAATGGATATCCGGGATTGCGCTCGATGCGCAGGACTTCGGTTACAACCGACAAAGCTTTGCCGTCCAGATCGTGCACCTCCAGGCTGACTCGCCCACCAACTTGCGGCAAGCGGCGGGGGAGATAAACCAGGGTGCCGTCGGGGCCGATGTTCTCGGTCGTGCCTTCAGTCACGATATGAGTGCCATCGCTTTCGTCCCACTCGGCGCGCACTTCCAGCGCTGCCAAATAGCGCGGCCCGGAACGGTGGTCCATAGCGACGTGACTAGTCATACATTGCAACTCCTGACGTACCTTGCCGAGAAGGCTACTTTGCTATTCCCGTGACCTCACCGAGCAGCGGAGCAGTTTATAACTTTTGCCGGCAAAGGAACAGAACTTCTGTCCTTATCACCGCTGCAGTATAGATTAATCGCTCACATAATGCAGATCGGCAGGCGATTCTGAACCGTGGATGGCTCGCGTTACTCTTCTTCGGTTCTGAGTTTTTCCAGAACCGAGAAGTCTTCCAGCGTGGTTACGTCCCCCGCAACTGCACCGCTGGTGGCAATCTCGCGCAGCAGGCGCCTCATAATTTTTCCCGATCTGGTTTTCGGCAGCGCGTCAGAAAAGCGTATTTCGTCGGGCCGTGCCAGTGCGCCAATCTCTTTCGTGACGTGCGCTCGCAGTTCCTCTTTCAGTTTATCTGATGCGGTTTGCGTCCCTTCGAGCGTAACGAAAGCGATGATGGCGGAACCTTTCAACTCATCAGGCCGCGCTACCACGGCTGCCTCAGCAACTGCTACGTGAGAGACTAGTGCGCTTTCCACTTCTGCAGTGCCAAGACGATGTCCGCTGACGTTGATAACGTCATCGATGCGGCCCATGATCCAGAAATAGCCGTCCTGATCACGGCGGGCCCCATCCCCGGCAAAGTACACCCCTTTGATTTGTGACCAGTACTGTTCCCGATAGCGCGCGTCGTCACCCCAGATCGTTCTCAACATGCCGGGCCATGGTCGAGTGATGACCAGATAACCGCCTTCGTTCGCGCCAACGGGCTGGCCATCGCGAGTCATTACGTCCACCGCCATGCCGGGGAAGGGTTTCGTGCCTGAGCCCGGCTTCGTTGGCGTAGCCCCCGGCAGCGGGGTAATCATGATGCCGCCGGTTTCTGTCTGCCACCACGTATCGACGATTGGACAACGCCCCTTGCCGATAATTTCTCGATACCACATCCACGCTTCGGGATTAATCGGCTCGCCTACTGTTCCCAGTAGTCGCAGACTTGAGAGGTCGTGTTTCAGCGGCCACTGTTCGCCCCACTTAATGAAGGCCCGGATGGCCGTAGGCGCGGTGTAGAGGATATTGACGCGATGCTGCTCGATGATGCTCCAGAAGCGATCGGGGGCGGGATGATTGGGCGCGCCTTCGTACATCAAGACCGTGGCGCCGTTTGAAAGTGGACCATAGACAACATAGCTGTGGCCGGTCACCCAGCCAATATCAGCGGTGCACCAGTAGATGTCCGTGTCCTTCAGATCGAAAACCCACTTTGAAGTCAGGTGGGCCTGCAGCAGATAGCCGGCGGTGGTGTGCAGAATGCCTTTTGGCTTGCCGGTGGTGCCTGAAGTGTAAAGTATGAAAAGCGGATGCTCACTCTCAAGCGCTGCCGCCGGACAATTTGCATCAACCGTTTCCATCATGTCGTGCCACCAGTGATCGCGTCCGGCCTCCATGTGAATAGGCACGCCTGTCCGCTTCACCACGATACAACTCTGCACCGATGGCGTTTGTTTCAATGCTTCATCGACCGCACTCTTCAGCTTAACTTCGTTGCCGCGCCGCCAACCACCATCGGCGGTAACCACCAGTTTGCAACTGGCGTCATTGATGCGATCGATCAAGGCGGCGCTGGAAAAGCCACCGAAGATCACCGAGTGCGTAGCGCCGATGCGGGCACAAGCCAGCATCGAAATCGCCAGCTCGGGAATCAGCGGCATATAAAGCGCGACCCGATCACCTTTTGCGATGCCTGCATTTTGCATCACGTTGGCGAACTTGCAGACTTCGGTGTGGAGTTGTTGATAGGTGAGGGTGCGCTGATCGCCCGGCTCGCCTTCCCAGATTAGTGCAGCCTTGTTGCGGCGCCAGGTCGACAAGTGACGGTCCAGACAATTGTCTGAGATATTGAGTTCACCGCCGAGGAACCATTGCGCGTGCGGCGGTTCCCACTCCAGCACCTGGTCCCATTTTTTTGTCCAATGAAGTTCTGCGGCCATGCGGGCCCAGAAGCCCTCCGGATCGGCAGTAGCTTCCGCGCGCAGGGCTTCGAGTTCCGCCATCGATTTGATGTGAGCCTGCTCAGCGAAAGCGGGTGGCGGAGGGAAACTGCGCTCCTCATGCTGTAAGGAATCGATATTAGTTGTAGACATATCCCTCGGTGGACTCCGCGCTGAAATGGACGAGCCTGGCGTTACAACCCGTATCATACATCAGGATGCGCGCTGCCGTTTAAAGTCGGGAAAAATCCTGCGACGGAGCTGATGGAGTCGACGCAAATGAAACCAGCGCAATACAATTTCCGATCTTGCCCTGCGTGGCCGGACGGAGTACTTTCACTGCCGGTATGATCGAAATGAAATGTCCGGAATGCGGCGCGGAGTTAATCCCGGAAGCCGGCTTCTGTCGTCAGTGCGGGGCGGCAGTTCTTGCGGGGGCTGTAGATCAGCCGGCTGCGAAACTCAACGACGCCGGCAATAACGCGACCACACGGAGATTGGCGCCACGACCTACCAGTCCCGGCCATCCTGCGCCTGCACCGGTAGTAGCAACTCGGGCAGGGAACGTCAGAACTAAAGTGACGGTGGCCGTGCTGGCAGTCGCAGCGGTGTTTGCGCTTAGACCTGCAGTGCGCTCGTTGCTGAAGAACAATGGGAGTGGCAGCGGCAGTGTTAACACCGCGACTGCCGTCAGCAGATCGCTTGTTTATCCAGGTGCGCGCATCGTTCTGGATATCTCAAATGATGGCCCAGGCAGTGTTCTACAACTAAGCACCTCCGACTCTTTGGACAAAGTGCAGGCGTGGTACATGGCAACCCTCCAGCCGACTAAAATTCTCCAGGTTACTTTGGGCACCGTGATACTTAGGAAGGACAATGTGACGGCGACTATCGCGGCCGAGAACAACGTTACAAATATTGTTATCAAACAGTCGATTTCCAGGTGAGCGTGATCGCCACCAGACAATTACTATGAAACTCCAGGTAGGCACGAGCGGTTTTAGCTACAAAGAATGGAAGGGCAGTTTTTATCCTGATGATCTGCCCGCTAAAGAGATGCTGTCGTACTACGCCTCACGCCTGCCGGCGGTCGAGATTAACAACACCTTTTACCGTTTGCCGCAAAAGAGCATGCTCGAATCGTGGAATGGGCAGGTGCCTGACAACTTTCGCTTCGCGCTCAAGGCCTCACAACGCATTACGCACTTCAAGAGATTGAAAGAATGCGAGAACGAAACAAAGTATCTGCTCGAGACAGCAAGCGTCCTTGAAGATCGTCTGGGAGTTATCCTCTTTCAACTGCCGCCGAATATGAAAAAGGACTTGCCGCGGTTGGAAGTATTCCTCGAATGCTTACCGACGACGGTCAGAGTTGCCTTTGAATTTCGCCATCAGACATGGTTGGAAGATGATGTGCTGCGAGTGCTGGCCGCGAAGAACCACGCGCTCTGCATTTCTGACACGGATGACATGCCGGTTTCGCATATCGATCGGACGGCCGATTGGGGTTATCTGCGACTCAGGCGGGTGGCGTACGCAACGAAGGATCTGAAAGCCTGGCTGGAGCGTGTGAGGGCGCAGAACTGGTCGGATGCGTTTGTTTTTTTCAAGCACGAGGATGAGGGGACTGGCCCGAAGCTCGCAGCATCATTTATGAAGTTAGCCGCCAAAGCCAAGTGAGGCGTTTCGGAACTGACCTGGGACCCCGCACGCATCCTGCGTGCCGTCTCTCTCCCTTCCTTCAAGATTCATTTTCACGGGCACCCTTCCATGGATCAGCTTGCGTGCGGTCCCAGGGCGAGCCCAAAGAAAAAAGAGAGTCGCGTGGGCGACTCTCTCTTTTTTCAAATAGTTCTAAAGCTTATTAGAAATTGCCGGAGCAGCCATCGTGTCCGCAATCGCAATCCAACTCAATCGTGTCGCCGGTACCTTCGCATGAAGCACTGCAATACTTGCCGTCAGGCTGGGGCGGACAACTGCAAACAGGGTTCTTACATTTCTCGTCTGCCATAGTTCTCTCCTTGTTCTGGTTCAGAGTTTGGGTGCTTAGAGTAGCATATCTGATACCGGCAGAGCATCACTCGGGGGCGCCTATCGACTGCAAAAATTTCACTACCTCAGGCTTCTCATATTTGAGAGCCAGACCCAGTGCCGTTTGCCGGTTGTGGTCGAGCGCCGCAGGATCAGCTCCCGCACTGAGCAATAACTTCACTGATTCCAGATTGCCCGCGGCCGCGGCGTTGATGAGAGCTGTATAGCCATTATTATCTTTGGCGTTAACATCGGCCCCCGCCTCGATGAGCGCCTTTACGATCTCGGCGGATCCGTCCTCCGCGGCGATGAGCAGTGCTGTTTCGCCCTCGTCATTCTGCGCTCTAACATCCGCCCCCAGTTCAATCAGATACTTTGCCGCCGCACCATCCTCAATGCCCGAGGCAAACATGAGGACAGTCTTACCTTCGTCAGACTTGGAGTCAATCTTTGCTCCGGCTGCAATCAGCAGGCGGACCGCCGCGAGATTGCTGGCGGCTGCGCTTTTCATCAGGACCGTTTCACCATCTTCATCACGTTCATTGACTCTTGCCCCTGCAGCCAGTAACTCGCGCACCAGCGCTGGAGTCGCATCAGAGCCTATGTACATGAGCGCGGTGCGCTTTCTTTCGTTCCTGGTCCGGACATTTGCTCCAGCCGCCAACAACGTTCTCACGATTTCGAAGTTGCTGTTCTCGACTGCGTGATCCAGAGCAGTCATATCAGTGTTTGGATCCAGCTTATTGACATTGTGAGAAGCGAAGACGAGTTGCTTTACCATTGGCAAATCATTTTCTGCGGCAGCCTTCACCAGTGGCTCTTCCGGCGAGAGCATTACCATCGCTCCACCAAGAACTACCGTCTGTTGCAGTTCTGGTGCGCCTATCTCAACCTGGACCGTGAGCGTGGGTATCTCGAGGCTCAAATTCACGGAATTCAGTTCTTCTGGCTTTACCACCAGGTTGGTCAGCTCTGTTTTCGCAAATCCGTTGCCTTCGGCAGCGAGCGTATAGCTACCCGGATTCAAAAACGAGAAGGAGTATATTCCCTCCGCTCCGGTAGTGACGCTGAAGGAAACATGGTCAGCGTCACTTACCAGCGTGACAGTTGCTCCCGGAATCAGCGAGCCATTTGGGTCAGTCACCCTGCCTGACAAGCCAGTCCTTCCCGCTCCCGCCAGATCAGCTTTGGGTTGCGTTACCTGGACGGGCGAAGCGATGTCCGATAAAGACCGAGTCTGCGCCGCAGCCGTCGCGAGGCTGAGTGAGGCTGTGAACGCTCCCGCGGCGAAGCGCGAGACTCGCCGGCTGATCCGGTAAAGAGGCGCAGGCTGCTTCCGCCCGGGGCCGGAGTTAGGTCGAGTCACGTAGCGCACGCAAATGCGACCTTCGGAACGCTCGACCAGGCGACGTGCCTTTGCCCGAGTCATAGCTGAGAGGTTATTGACACTGAGATTACAGTGCTCGCAAAAACGCACCTCATCGTTGCCGATCATCTGCTCCCAATCAGCCTCGCATGGATTGTCCACCTTCACTCGATCCAAAGAACGAAATGGCTTTAACATAGCTGGCTCCTTTGCTTGAACGTGCTGAAAGAACCCGGGGAGAGGCTCAGCCTTATTGTTTGAAACCGTCAGTTGATAATAGTTCCTGCTTTCTGAAGCCTGAGCCGCGGGCGCACTACGCCCCCCTTGAAGCCGAGGTGGTTTCAACGCGACTGAGGCTTACGGTTTTGGGCCTGAAGGCGAGCCCGGGGAAGAAGCTCGCTCACTTAAATTGATCTGATCGAGTCTGGGGAGGAAACCTTTTTGAATTGCGCGAATGAGATGCGCTCAGGATATCGCCGGGTTGTTCGTAGATAAATTCAAATTTGCGGGGCTATGCCGCCTGCTCCGCAGTCTGGCTTACCCCTTTGCTACGGCGACGGCGACTGCGATCTCCGCGGCGACGCAGGCGTTGTTTTCCAGGAGAGCTATGTTGGCTTTGAGCGTTGCCCCTTCGCTCTCTCTTGCCATGCGCGTGAGCAGGAAAGGAGTCAGGTCCCGGCCACCGATATTTTCGCGTTCTGCCGCCGCGAGCGCTTCGTCGAGAATTGTCTGTAGCACACCAGCGTCTACTTCTTCTGCTTCCGGCACCGGCACGGTCACGAGCAGCGCACTCGGGATTCCCAACTCGTTCTGAGCCTCAAAGATTTGCGCAACCTCAACTGCGCTGTCGACGCGCGCATCGAGTGGCAGCCCGCTGTGCCGCGAGTAGAACGCCGGCAATTCATCGCAGCGCCAGCCCAGCACCGTCACACCATGCGTCTCCAGCCATTCGCGAGTCGCCGGCAGATCCAAAACAATCTTTGCGCCTGAGCAGACTACTATGATCGGTGTGCGTGCAAGTTCCGGCAGGTCGGCTGAGACGTCTGGCAGTGAACCGCGATGCACACCACCAATACCACCGGTGGCAAAGACCTGGACACCGGCACGGTGAGCAATCCAACTTGTCGTCGCCACAGTAGTGGCGCCGTCGCTGCGTTTGGCGAGCGCGATGGGCAGGTCCCGCGTGCTCACCTTGCTGATATTGTTACTGTCAGCAATATTTCTGATCTGAACCTCGCTCAGGCCCACGCAAAGTTCACCATTGAGAATAGCGATCGTGGCCGGAGTCGCTCCAGCTTCGAGCACAATTTGTTCCAAACGCTGCGCGGTTTCGAGATTTTGCGGACGCGGTAATCCGTGGGCGATGACAGTCGATTCGAGCGCGACAATCGGCCCGTGTGCGGCCAGCGCGTCTCTCACAGTATTGCTGTAGCTGATGTGTTTCGTGATCATAATTTAAGTTCGATTGCCTTTATTCAAAGTGAACAAGGTGCCGCCTGCAGCGCTTCTGGCCCAGACAACATCCGCCTCAATCAGAGCGGCCCGCGCGCGAATGTTTGCCAGCCCTCGTCCTGCGATCTGACCCGCCTCCGGGCTAAAGAATGCACCGTCATCTTCAATGGTCATAGTCAGCGCACCAGGTGACATTGTCTGCAACTCAAGCCGCAACTCAAGCCGCACCTGCTTTGCATCCGAGTGCCGGCAGATGTTGTTAATGATCTCCTGGGCTATGCGATAGATCTGAATGCGCTCTCCCGGCGGAAGGCTTATCTGCTCTTCGATCTCTTCGTCTGCGATCACTTTATACTCGAATTTCTTCCCGGGCGGCAGGTGGGCCACGGCACTGCCAAGCGCCCACTCCAGCGCAGCCGCGAGACCTACATTATCAAGCACCGATGGACTCAGGTCTTCACAGATGCGCCTGATTTCATTCGATACCGATTCAATCTCATGGCGAAAAGCTGCTGGTTCGAAAGGTGTTTTGCCGCCACCAGGTACGCCGGCTGCAGCTCCGCCGCCGGGAATGTTATCCGTTATCAGCAACAGCCGTCGCAGATCGGCGAGCGTCTGATCATGAAGATCCCGTGCGATCCGCCGGCGTTCGCGTTCAGCTTCGTTCGCCAGATCCAATCGTGCCCCGGCCAAATCGCGATTCGCTACAACCAGCGCGGCGCTCGTTCGCGCGATGCGGCGCCGTTCCAGGATGGCCCAGAGCAATGCCAGCAACGCCAGCAGCAGGAGCACTGCGAGCGCGGTCGAAGTCCAGGGAAACGGCGCACCTGCCACATTCAGTTCGAACGAGAGCGGAGCCGAGGCTACCAGGTCCTTAGTAAACGCGCGCGCCGTTACTTTGTATTTCCCCGGCTTCAGTCCTTCCATGGTGAACTGAGAGTCGCGCGAAAGTTTCTGCTTGATGACCTGGTCCTTGTTGTCGGTTAGCAGAAAGGCGTACTGAAACTGTTCCGGAAAGGTGCGGCTACTGGTGGCCGTGACGTCGAGTAAGAGACTGTTTTGCGGGAACTCAAGTTTCAATCCGATACGCAATTCGTCGGGCTGATGAACGCGCTTGCTGATGATGCGGGTTGGCAAGAGCGCCGGCTGCACCCGACCGGGGCGGTAGCGTACGACGCCGCGGTTAGTTCCTATCAGCAAATCGTCATCGACGTCGCTTGGTTGCAGCACAGCGAAAACGTTTTGGGAAGGCAGACCCTGCTCGACATCGAGTTGTGAGACCATTGGTCCGTGCGTATTGTCCACCAGGATTTTTAGCAATCCGCCGCCTGCCGTGGCGCACCAGGCTTCCCGTGTATTTGCCTCACGCCGGCCGACGATGCTGCGTGCGTCAAACCCTGTTGCGGCCGCCTGGCAATTTCCATCCTGTTCACAAAGGAAGACGCCGCGGCTGCCGGCAACCCAGATCGAGCCGCCGCCGGCTTGATCGATTGATCTCACCGCTGCATCTTTCAAAACATCGAATCCCGGTGCGGTCACATTGGCCCGTCCGTCAAAAACCATCAGACCTTTAGTCGTACCAACCAGAAGCCTGCGCTCACCGTCGGCGCACAGGCTGAGTACTTCGGGAGCTTCAGTGCCTTCTTTGGGCCAGACTCGCCGCGCTCGTCCGTTCTCCAGACGTTCGAGCCCACGACCGAAGCTGGCAATGTAAATGCCACCCTGGAACTGAGTGATGGCGCGCACGCTGCCCGCGGCGTCAACCGCGCCTGACGCAGACGCGATATGCCCAAAAGATTGGTCAGCGGCGCCTGGTTCGCGGTCTGGTTTTGCTCCGACATAGAATCCGCTGGCCGCGCCGACCAGTAATCGTCCGCTCTTGTCTTCACTCAGCGCATAGATGATGTTGCGCCCGAGACTAACTACCGCCTGCCATTTTTTGAGCTTTGCGTCGTAAAGGAAGAGACCCCGATTGGTGCCACAATAAACGGTGCCGGCTGCCGTTTGATAAAGCGTTCGCACGAAGTTGCTTTCGGGATTATCGCCGACCGTTTCAACTCTGGGCGCGTTCGCATCAAAGCGGCTGACGCCGCGATCGGTGCCGAACCAGACTACCTCTTCTCGATCCACAAAAATGGCATAGACATGATCGGAGCGGAGCCCGCCGAGCGTACCTTCAAAGCTAAAGCGCACGACCGGCGCGGAGCTGGTGAAATGAAACACGCCGCGCCCATCTGAACCAATCCACATATCGTCATGGCTGCCGGATCGCAAAGCAGTTACGGCACCCGTCGGCGTATCACCGCGGACAATACGGCCTGCGTCCGGTCCCTTATAAAAACCGCTTTCCTCTTTTCTGCTTTTGCTGCCTACCCAGAGTGCCCCTTGTGAATCAGTTTCAAGAGAGCGAATAAAGTAGGACTGCGGCCGCAATTCGAGCGGGTGAGCGGCGCCGTTTTCAATTGCGAGAATGCCTCGACTGGACGAGCCGGCCAACAACTCTTTATGAAAGAGGGTGAGGCTGGTGAGTGGCAGCAGGCCGGGTTGATCAACTGCAGCGCTTTGCAAGGGGGTGCTTAGCAGTTGCTTAGTTTTGATGCCGGGATCAGCCGGCTCATGACGCACCACTCCCTCAACTTCCGCAGCTGAACCAACCGGATCAATTCGACAGTCGTAAACCATCCCCTGCTCGGTCGCGAAGATTGCGTGGCCGCGCTCAGGCGCGATGATCGCGTTGATGATTTTGCCGCTCAGCTCATTGACCTGTTCGAACCTGCCCTGCGCCAGGCGAGCAGCGCCGCTGTCTGTGCCGATCCACAACGACCCGTCCTGATCGCCTTGCAAGGCCAGCACTCGACCCCCAGGCAAAGCCGGATCAGTAACAGCCTGGGTTCGCCGCCCGTCAAACTTTGCCAGTCCTGCTTCAGTGCCGAACCACATTGTGCCGTCGGCATCCTGGGCGATGGCGTGCACACGATCCGAAGGCAGACCATGAAAAAGCGTCACAGCACCCCATTGGTGCAAGCCGGTCACAGGCGTCGGTGATGGCGACGGAGATGGAGAAGGGCTTGGGGCGGGCGAAGGTTGCGGTGTTTCGTTTTGCGCGAGTGAGGCGAGAGCGAGCTGGAGCAGGCAGGTAAGAGCGACGAGAAGAAGACAAACTGAGACGAAGAGGCGGAAAGAAAATCCTGCACCGGGGCCGCGCTTAAGGCCCAGCCACGAACTATGTGACCTGGTTTTCAGGTGCCGGCCCGGTGGGCCTTCGTGCGGTGCATGCTTCACGCTTTACTATCGCCGTGCCTTTCCGGCATCGCGCTTCTGTTCCTCAATGAACTTCTTACGGTCGCGCTCCAGCCACACATCCAACTCGCATGCCGCCTTTTCCAATTCATCATTATTTAGCAAGCCGCGCCGGAGTGCTTCAAAAAAAGCGCGCGTGCGAATGTTATAAGCGAGTTTGTCAAAGGCCTCGTGCTCGGTGCCTTCGGCCGTCGCTGTAAACAGCTTCTCATAAAGCGTAGCCAGGCGGCTTTCCACTCCGCGCAATGACAAACTGCACTTGCGCGCGATGGCCCAGTTGGAAAGACCGAGGGCCAGATAGTAAAGCGCCTCGGCTTCGAACTCCGTCAACAGCGGACGCTTGAAAGAATCCTTGAACGCCGGGTCGATCATGTCGGCGCCATCTTCAAGGACCGCGGCCACAAAACGAAGGAAGCGCGATTCAGGATTGTTCTTATGAATGAAACCGTAGGCCGGCGGCGGGTCCACTGACTTAACAATCTTCCGAATTTCGTTGATGTAGACCTCGTGCGGAAACTGGGTCCAGAAGATAATGCGTGCTGTGGGAAAGTCTCGCCAGATCGCGCGCGCAGCTTTGACACCTGAAAGTTTGGGCATCTGGATGTCGAGAATGCTGACTTCCGGCTGGTTCTCCAGGGCCAATTTGACGGTCTCCTCTCCATCGGCAGCTTCGACCACCGGTCCGTGGGCCGGAAATTCCTTCTCGAGAATTTCTCGCAGGTAGTGGCGTTGGGCGACGTTGTCTTCGGCAATTAAGATGGACATGATTGACTATCGCTTCCTCGGCGGCGGCAGCATATCTGGATCAGTTCCGGAGAATTGTACTTCATCAGAACTCCAGAGCATGGCCGGCGAAGCCTGCGTCAGTGTGATACCGGCGGCTGCGCGGGGCAATGTGGCTCGCCACAGTTATGTCAGGTGCTTGCTGGGGTCAGAGCGAGTTGGGGCCGCAAGATAAGACCGGATCAGCCCTTATGACGACAGCAGCATCAGTCGCCTGTTTATTGACTCGAACAATCCGGTGGGTGATGTGTGCAGAAAAAAATGACCGCCGGGAACCATCGAGAGTTCGAATGCAGCAGTTGTTTGCAGTCGCCACGCCGCAATCTCTTTCTGCGAAACGTCAGGGTCCTCGAGCCCCCCGTAAGCTGACAATGGGACATCCAACGGCGGCTCATCGCGATAGTCGTAGGTTTCGTCGAGTGCGAAGTCAGCCCGGATCATTGGTAAAATTAACTCTCGCAATTCCGTGTGCTCCAACACCTCGTCAGGCGTCCCCTTCAGTCGTTTCAGTTCGCTGATAAACTCGTCCTCGGGCAACTCGTAGCGCGGCGCACGGGTAGCTGGAATTTGTGGAGCGCGCCGTCCGGCGACAAATAAATGAAGCGGTTGTTGAGCGGATTGCCGACGCAGCCGGCGCGTAAATTCAAATCCTATGACAGCGCCAAGGCTATACCCGAAGATGGCAAAAGGCTTGTTCATCAGGGGGCTGAGCGCTTCGGTCAGAGGCGGAACCAACTCGTTGATATGGGTGAAGTAGGGTTCGCTCAATCGCTCGGCGCGTCCGGGTAATTGGATGGCACAAATCTCAACCTTTGGCAGGATGTGATTTGGCCACGGTCGAAATAGTAGTGCCGATCCCCCTGCGTACGGGAAGCAAAATAAGCGCAGCGCGGCGCTTGGGTTGGGCTTCGGAAAGTAAATCCAGGGCGAATGTCGCATTGATTCCAGTGGCAAGGCCGTCACTTCGCCTTTTGCAGATCCTCAACCAACAGCACTGGCTCCCAGGCGCGCGCAGTTATGGCCCTGCCGACATGGACCAAATAAACATCCACTACATCGCCACGCCTAAACGCTTTTTTGAATGGGGCTAATGAATTCGTACGCACTGCCAGCCAATACTCTTTTCCGTCTTCAACAAAACGCATTTCTGTCTGGTAGGGGCGAGTGAACCCTTCCGGAAAGCCGGCGTAGAGCCGCGCCCACTGGTGCACCACTTCTTTCTTGATTCCGGGCGCCGAGCGCTTTGCTCCGGTGTAGGTTGCGCGGACTCGAGAAGGCAGAAGGTCGGAGTAAACCCACAGGGTCTCTGCCTTATTACCCTTGCCGTTATCCGTTGTCTGACGTCCAGCGAGTTGCTTTAAAGAGCGAGCTTCATAATCCGCCGGCGTGCGAGCTCGCTTTGCTGTAACTCCGGTAGGCGCCTGTCCGTAGGCGAAGCTGTTCAATGAAGCGAGTAACAAAACCAGACGCAACCAGCGGGACGATGCCATGCGCAGAATCCGGCAATGATTAGTCATCATAAAAAAGTCCAGCTGCTCCTAATCTTTAGTAACCGCTCTCGCGCTTCTTTACGGCGCCGGCCCCGGTCACATGCTGGTTGACAGTTTTGGGCTCACCGCTGTAAGTGATTTGCCCGATCCCGGAAACGTTGGCGTCCAATTGTTCGCTCGCATAGACCTCAACTTTGGCCGCGCCCGTCGAACTAACCTCAGCCTTCTGCGCGTGCAGGCTGTGAGCGTCGACTGATCCGGCGCCGGTCGTATGGATGTTGACATTCTTCGTCTCGCCAGCTGCCACCACACTGGCGGCGCCCGTAGTCTTCAAAGTGAAGTTGTCATTCTTAACGCCCTGGATGCGAAACTTTCCTGCGCCCGTTGCGGAGATGCTCTCAAGATCAGGGACTGAGACGTGAACGACGACTCCCTCCCGCGAGTTGTAATTCTGATCCGCTTTGAGGTAAAGGACGCCATCCTTCACCTCACTGTGAATTAAAGGCAGAATGTTATCGTCGGCTGAAATCTCAAGGCGTTCCGGTTTTTGGCAAACAGCGTCGAGCTCGAAACTTCCTTGAGTCTCGATTGCTTTGAAGGGCTGTACTTCCCGCTGCTCAGTCTTGCGCACTCCCGAACCCGACACAGAGTGGAGATTTGAAAAGTGACATCCTGAAAGCGAGCCCGGCAGCGTTACCAGCGCAATGATAAGGGAGAGTCTTTTCATGATTGTTGTGCTCCAAAAAAAATGAGTCAACTCCAAAACAACTCAGTAGCTACTCTGGATCTTCTCGAAAGGCATGTGCAAGCGTGCGCGTAGTGTTTTCCGTAACACTGGAAACACCTTCCGGTGCAGTACGCAATTGCGATCTGCGGATCTCATTGGCCGGAATCATCGCAGGTTGAAACAGAGGCTCCTGAATTTGAGGAAGCTGTCCTGCCTGCTTGCGGTTGCGGCCGGCATCAGTCACACGCGATACCTGGCGCATCAGAAATAATTCCACCAGCGCGATGGTGACGAAACACATCAGCATGAAAAACACCACCACAGGTTCGCCGAGTTCAGCGCCTTTTTTTAAAGCTATGGCCCCGGCAAACGTGATCGCGAGACCAAAGATAGCCACCATGACTACGGCCGAAATCAAAAGACCAGTCGGCGTGTTCTCCTTCTCAATAGTCCGCTCTTTCGCCAGACTCGTACCGCAACGATTACAGAAGCTGAGTCCGGCAGAAACCGGTGACCCGCAAGTGGCGCAATACATAAACTCCTCCAATACAACTACAAGGCTTAGTGCTGACCCTGTTAACCATAATCAGAACGGCCCATCAGAACCTGAAGTTCCCCTCATGTTACAACAGGCGTTCAGAGTACCGACTTTAGTCGGGTCTTCCGAGAGTAAGAGTTGGGGTTCCGAGTTTAAATGCCCGCCTAAAGGCGGTACTCTAAACGCCTGTTTATGGGCGCATATTGATCCAGGTCAGAATGGCTTGCCCTACACCAATCATGAAGCCGATTGCGGCGCCGAAAAGTTCTATGGTCCGCAAGTGCTGCCCCGCCACGGACAGAATGAGCTTCTCTAATTTTTCCAGCGGATAGGCCGAGACCTTGTTGCGCACCAGCCCGCCCACATCGAACTCAGCAATCGTGGCGGGCAGACGCTCACGCGCCGAGAGCGTGACCTTTTCCACCAGCGTGTCGGTGGCCCGTTTGACGGTGCGGTCGGAAACGTGATCGCCGAGACGGCCAATCGGCGCAATCAACAGCCGTTCGATCTGCGAACTCAGAATTCCGTTGATAGTGCGGGCAGTATCATCACGATTTATTAACGACAACAAACCTTTGGTAAGAAAAGTCTTTACTCGGGTGGCCGAATCGGGGGTCAGGTGCTCGAGCGTTGCTCCCAGCGTTTGCGGACGTAATCGTTCAATCGCTTCCGAAACGTACCTGGAAATTGAGCCGGAGAGCTCCTGGCTTTGCACCAGTTCGAGAATGCGTTGGGCCACCTGAGTCTTGATTAGTTCAAACCTTTCGGGCTCGATTTGTCCAATGATCTCGTTGAATGGCCGGGCCAGAACCTTGTCGATGGTGGCATTGAGAAAGGATTCCGCCTCCTGCTCAAAAGCAGGTCCGCGCAGGTACTCTTCGATCTTTTTTGGCAGCGTGTTGTTAACCAGTTCATCGACTTCACGGTGGATGCGCTCGCGCGAGATGAAGATCTTTTTGATCAGCGACAGCTGCTCGTAGTATTCGTCCACTTCTTTTTTGATGAGCGCGCCGATTTGCCGGCGGGTGTTCTGGCTGGTGGCGATGTCGGCAAGCTGGTGGACAATCGGAGGCACCTGCTGGCCCAGACGCTCTTTGAAGAAGCTTACCGTTTCGGGTGTCACCGTCTCAGCGAGAGTAGCGCCGCTGCGCGCCAGATCATCGAGGCGGCCACTAATGAAATCGCGCACGGTGCTTTCGAATCCCGCTTCGCTCACCAGGGTTTGAAATCGTTCTTCCACGAAATTGATCAGCTGTGAAAAGGCCTGGTCTCCAACCGTTTCCGCCAGGCGGCGGGCCAATAATTCATCCAGTTGCCGATCGACAAAGCGTTCGATGGCGGTGGCTGTCTCTTCGCTCTTGAGCATGGCGGTGATGTATTCCGCCAACCGGTGTTGTAAGGAAAACACAGTATCCAGCACTGGCGCTCGGGCTGCGCTGGGCAGAGCATCGATAAACGAAGGGTAGACGGTGGCGAGCAGATCCTGAGTGTAAGACGTGACAAACCCCTCGACGCGGTCGCGCAGAAAATCCGTTTCGAACAAAGCATTAAAAATGGTTTCCTGGGAAACCAGTTCAGTGCCGACGGCCTTGCCGATTGATTGAGCCAGCTTGTCGCGGTGCCGCGGAATCATTCCCTGCGGCCAGACGGTGATGCCCAGAAGCTTGAGAGGCTTATAAGGATGAAACAGCATCCAGATCGCCATCCAGGCGGCGCCATAGCCGTGCAGGGTAGCCAGCAATATCCAGGCGATCGCGTACTCAATTTTTTTGACGGTAAATGGATCGATGGCCGGTTTCCCCCGCGCTCTTCTGTGGCTGCTGGCTGATTGAAGTTATGCGATGCTAAACAGCACCGAGGGGTAAGGTCAAATCGGGCCCGCGCCCTCCCAGACAAATCAGTGCGAATAGTCTGCAGAATCGACGCGATCGGGAAGCTTAAGCCCCGGGCTTTATCCTGTCGGCCGCTCCCCGGGTTGGCTCGGTTTTGATTTCCAGAGAGTCCGCAGTCGGAGCCAATCGTCCCGGCCGCGCATATTTGTCCAGACCAAAACCCAGCGAGATCGTCGCCAGCAGGAATGCTGACGAGAAAAAGTACGGCGCCGAAACCCCGATATGATCAAAGGCCCAGCCAAAAAAGAGCGGGGCGATAATGCGGGAAATACCGCCATAAGTTTGTTGCATGCCCATGTAGAGTCCGCGCTCTCGGGGGGCTATGACCCGCGAAAGCAACGCCGTCACGCAGGGAAAGGTAAAGGCCGTTCCGAGGGGGATGAGTGCTACAGCAATCGCCAGCATCCCGAGATTGCGCGAGAGCGGCATACCCAACACTCCGGCGGACAACAGAATAATACCGAGACGTGAGAGGTTCGCTTCGCCCAGCCAATCGACCGCCCGACCCAGCAGCAGCACACGGGCAAACACCGAGATGGCGCCGACGTACATAAAGAAGTACCCAATCGTCTGTTCCGTCACCTGAAAGCGAGCGTTCAGGAACAGCGCCAGCACTGAGAAGCTTCCCTGAAAGGCCCCAATCGCAATTGCGTAGATCCAGATGAGACGCGATGAAGGTTCGCGCGCATGCGAGACGACCCGCCAGATCGTCTGCGTTGAGGTGCGCCTTACCTCGCCTGTCTGCGGCTGCTCTGTAAGATCACGCGACTCCTTCAGATAGCGAGCCACAAAGATCATATTCAGCACGCAAAGGGCGGCCGCGAAGATTCCCGGGGCCGCATGTCCCATCTGCAGGGTCCCCGCTCCAGGCATCAGATCCCGCTTGCCGACGGTCAGTGCAAAGGAACCCAGCACCGGCCCGAGCGCGACGCCGAGGTTCGTGGTCGCCGACAACCAGCCCAACGCGCGCGCTCGATCCTTGGGGTCGGTGGAATCGGCCACGTAAGCCTGGATGACCCCGACTGTGCCGCCACCTGCGCCCTGCACAATGCGAGAGAGGAAGAGGACCAGCAGAGAATGCGCGAAGCCGAAAATCAGGTAAGCAATAGCTGAAGCGCCGAGTGCGATGAGCAGCGTTGGCCGGCGGCCGACACGATCGGAGAAGTGGCCCCATAACGACGCGCTCAATAATTGCGCCAGGGTGTAAGCCGCGACAATGACAGCGACTATCATCCCAATCCCAAAATGCAGACCCATAAAGTCGACACCGGAACCGCCGAGAGTCTTTACGTAAAAGGGCAGGAGGGGAATGATCATCAACAGCCCCAGCATGTCCACAAACGCGGTGGCCATCAGCGTAAACAGCCTGGCCGGAATTTTTCTCACTTCACGCCAGAGCACGTAAAGCAGTCCAATGGCGATTGCGCCCAGGAGTAAGATCACCACGGGAGAATGAAAGGACTGGGCGATGTTTTGCTGAATGATGATCAAGCTGTTACTAAACGACCTCGCCACTGGCGGCGCAATCAAGACCGAGCATGATACACCAGAGCCGGGTCCCTCACCGGATAAGATGCTGCAGGGTCGCTTATTCTCATATGGCGACACGCAGCGTTATCGTCTGGGCATTAATCACACGTCGCTGCCGGTAAATTGTCCGCATGCTGCCAAAGCCAGCAGTTATGCACGGGACGGCGCAATGCGTTTTGACGGCAACGAAGGTCGAGCGAAAAACTATGAGCCGAACAGCGTCGAGGGGCCGGTGCAGAGTAACGTACCGCTCAGCGCACCGCTGGAAATGCATGGCTTGTCCGGCTCCTGGCCTAACGAGCCACATGCCGAAGACAGTGATTTTGTGCAGGCGGGAGATCTTTACCGGCTGATGACTGAGGCAGAAAAGGTACGGCTGGTTGATAACATCGCAGCGGGATTGTCAGCCGTCAGTCGGCCCGAAATCGTCACACGCAGCATCTCTCACTTTCGCAACGCCGATCCGGATTATGGCGAGCGCATTGACCGGGCTGTGAAGGCACTACGCCCGGAGAATGTGGGTGCGGAAGTGACCGTCCAAACGAGCGAGGCAACCGAGTAATTTGCTTCGGCGATCCGGTAAGCCAGGCGACGGCGGATAAGCGGTTCAATCGTGCGCCGTCGCCAACGACAGTCTGGCCAGCTTGCCCTGCGAGAATCTGGCGATTGCTGCCAACGCGAGGCGTGACCTGACGGCGAGGTTCGTTAATTGTCAGCGAGCGCCCAGTTAACTCTGACAAAGAAATGGGCCAGCCCCAGAGGGGGACTGGCCCGGTTCGTCGCGAATGCGAGGCCATGGCGGCACGAGTGGTTTACTTCTGGGGAGCTCTGAAAATTCGGGAGCGTGTGACAATTGAGCGGGCTTTATCCGGTTCAGTCACACTATTGAATAGTTCGTTAATAGCGTCGCGTTCTTCGGCTGAGCGCCGGGCGCGATCAGCGTTGAAAGCCGGTCCCACTTTCTCAAGAGTGGCCATGTTGGCGGTGGCATACCAGACAAAGTTGGTGAAGTCACCATCAGTCTTAACCTCTTCGGTGGCAAAACCATAAGCTAGGACCACCCCGTCAGCTACCAGCTTGTCGTAAACCGGCTTGTTGTATTTCTCCCAGGCGGCGCGATAGGTGGCGCTTTTTCCAGCTTTCGCTTTTATGAAGTTGTAGCGGACAACCGGCAAGGCGCCGGCCGCCGGAGGTGGTCCATAGCCGGAGATCAGATCGCGAGTGAGCCAATCCCGAGTCTTGCTCATATCAAATATTTCTCGAGTGCGCTCGGCCGTGGTCATGCCCGGCTTCTGCTTACTTGCACGAGCGGCGTCGGCAGCTTTGGCATCATCGGCGGCTAGCTTTGCCAGTTGGGCTTCCATGGCATTCATGACCTTTTCCACCCCGTCCCAGTTCGCCACGCTGAACCAGATCAGATGGGTAGTGCCGCCGGGATAGCGTAAGACAGGAGTCTCAATGCCCCAGGCCAGGACGACGCCTTCGGCCAGCAACTTGTCGCGTACGGGAGCGCCAACGAGCTTAACAAGGTTCATGAATTCTTCTTCCTTGCCGGGCACGACGTGGTAATCGTAATAGAACGTAAGAGATTGCGGTTGCGTCTGAGACTGCTGGGCTGCCGCAGCACAGCAGCACAGCAGTACTGTTATCGAAACAAGAATTAGTTTGCGCATTTTTCTCCTTGGGAGCCGGAGTAAACCGGTCGGGTTGAAACTTCGAAATGAATGGAACTGGGCAACACCGGGATTACTTGGGGATGCTCTGTACCAAACTCAAGTTAGTCGTTGAGAAGCCCTGTAAGCCTGGTTGGAACTACGTGCGAAGGGAACTGGAGTGCTTTTAGTTGATTAAAAGGTTGGCGTCAAGCGCTTCAGGCGGCTTTCTGCGCCGCCAAGGACCGCGTTAACCTCATCCCAACCTCAGTTTTTTGCCCTCAACTTCCGGAGGTCAGTGTCCTTATACTTCGCGGACATTTCCTGATGAGCCAATTCGCAATTGGACATCTCCACCGTATTAGCTTAAGGTGAAGGCGAACCGAGTTCAGCTTACTCCGCTCTCAGCTCCTCTGGGATCCTCCAGATCACCTGAAATCCACAGCTCAAACATTTACAGGTCCAGTCTAGTCTTACACGTTTTCCATAGTTCTGAGGATGTCTTGCGATGTCTTGGCTGCTCGCGAATGCGAATCAGCCGGGCGGCAGCTCTTTAGAGGAAACAGTGTCAAGCGGACCTGGAATGCCAGATAAGGAAGGTAACCAGATGACAACCAATATTACACCTCTACACGATCGTTTGATCGTCAAGCGCATTGAAGAAGGCGAGCAAATTCGCGGGGGCATCATCATTCCCGATAGCGCGAAAGAAAAGCCTCAGGAAGGCGAAGTAATCGCGGCCGGCGAAGGCAAGTATCGCAAGGACGGCACTCGTCAGCCTCTCGATGTCAAGAAAGGCGATCGCGTCCTGTTTGGCAAATACAGCAGCTCGGAGATCAAGATCGACGGCGAAGACTTTCTGATCCTCCGCGAAGATGAAATCCTCGGAGTCGTCACGCGCGCCGGCGCCGCGACCGGCGGCAAGAAGAACAAGTAGGGCTATGGATTAACGCAAACTTTTTAGTTTGCGAATCTGGTCCGCATGCAATAACCGCAAACCGGTACAGCCGTTTCTATATGGGTTTGCGTTACAAAGATGGATTAGGAGAATGAATAAAAGTTATGGCAAAACAAATTGTACATGGTGAAGAATCTCGCGCGGCAATTCTGCGCGGCGTCAATCAACTCGCGGATGCGGTCAAGATCACACTGGGCCCACGCGGCCGCAATGTCGTGCTCGGCAGAGCGTACGGCAGCCCGACCATCACCAAAGACGGTGTGACCGTCGCCAAGGAAATTGACCTCGCGGACGCAAAGGAAAACATGGGCGCGCAAATGGTCCGTGAAGTTGCCTCGAAGACTTCGGATGTAGCTGGTGACGGCACCACGACCGCAACCGTTCTGGCCCAGGCGATCTATCGCGAAGGCGTCAAGACCGTCGCAGCCGGCGCCAACCCCATGGCGCTCAAGCGCGGCATCGACAAAGCAGTGGAGCGGGCCACGGCTGCGATCAAGAAACTTTCCAAACCGGTCGCCGGCGATATGATCGCCCAGGTTGGCACCATTTCAGCTAACGGCGATGCGGCAATCGGCGAGTTGATCGCGGAAGCCATGGCGAAGGTCGGCAAGGATGGAGTAATCACCGTCGAAGATGCCAAGACCATGGAAACAGACCTGGAATTCGTCGAGGGCATGCAATTTGATCGTGGCTACCTGTCGCCTTATTTCATCACCGACCCTGAAAAGATGGAAGCAGTGCTGGAGAATCCGGTAATCCTGCTGAGCGAGAAGAAAATCTCTTCAATGAGAGATTTGCTGCCAATCCTGGAACAGGTCGCGAAGATCGGGAAGCCGATTCTGATCATTGCCGAAGACGTTGAAGGTGAAGCGCTGGCCACTTTAGTGGTCAACAAACTGCGCGGCACGATTAACGTGGCAGCGGTTAAGGCGCCCGGATTTGGCGACCGACGCAAGGAAATGTTGAATGACATCGCGGTTCTGACGGGCGGCAAAGTCATCAGTGAAGATCTCGGCATCAAGCTCGAGAACATTACCCTTGAAGATCTCGGCCGGGCCAAGAAGGTCACACTCAACAAGGACACCACGACCATCATCGATGGTGCCGGGAAAACTGAAGAGCTGAAGGCGCGCGTGAAGACGCTGCGCTCGCAGATTGAAGACAGCTCGTCGGACTATGATCGCGAGAAATTGCAGGAGCGGCTCGCGAAACTGGTTGGCGGCGTCGCAGTGATCCGCGTTGGCGCGGCTACTGAAACGGAACTAAAAGAAAAGAAGGCGCGCGTTGAAGATGCGATGAATGCAACGCGTGCCGCGGTTGAAGAAGGCATTGTCGCCGGCGGCGGCGTGGCCTTGATTCGAGCGGCGAAGGCTTTGGATAAATTCAAAATCTTCGAAGCCGATGAGAACGGCGAAACTCTGGGCGACCCCGATGAACAAATCGGCGTCAATATCGTGAAGCGCGCGCTTGAAGAGCCGCTGCGTCAGATAGTACAGAACGCCGGCAAGGAAGGTGCGGTGATAGTCGAGAAGGTTCGCGCCAGCAAAGACCCGAACTACGGCTATAACGCCGCTAATGAAACATTTGAGGATCTGGTGGCAGCTGGGATTATAGATCCCGCCAAGGTCACGCGTTGTGCGCTGCAAAACGCTGCGTCAATCGCGGGCTTGATGCTGACCACCGAAGCCCTCATTTCTGAGCTACAGGAAGATGATAAGCCACGGGCAATGCCCGGCGGCATGGATATGTAATCCCAACAACCTTAGCAAATTGGGAAGCTACCATGTTCGCATGCTGCTTCTGTTATGTCCCCAAAGGGGGAAAGGTAAGAAAAAAATATGTCAATGAAACTTTATGTCGGTAACCTCTCTTTTGATACTTCAAGAGACGATTTGGAAACATTGTTCGCCAAGGCGGGCACTGTCGAAAGCGTCGCCTTGATTGAGGACCGCGAAACCGGTCGCTCACGTGGCTTCGGCTTTGTTGAAATGTCAACGAAGGAAGAGGGCGCGGCAGCAATTGAGCAGTTCAACGGCAAGGACGTAGGCGGGCGCGCGTTGAATGTCAACGAAGCCAAGCCTCGCGAAGATCGCGCCGGTGCCGGCGGTGGCCGCAACGGCGGCTCGCGTTACTAAGACCAAACGTCGCGAACACTCGTGACCAGCAAAGCCCCCGGCGAATTCGTTCGCCGGGGGCTTTGTTGTTTCTCTCCACAGCTTTCAGACCAGCGTTGCCTCACATTCAGTCGATCGTTTAGCAAGACTGTGAAATTTATTTATGCTTGCGGGTATCCGACCTGTCAACCTTTCAAGCGGGTCTGGAATGAAGGGTCGAGCTGGATGGCCCGCTGGAAATGTTTCTCTGCCAGATCATTCATCCTGAGATTCTGCAGTCTGAGGGCGAGCATCCAGTGAAACAGCGGACTAGCGGGGGTGAATTGGTCAGCCTGTTCTTCATGGCTGGCTGATTCCTGATACCTGCCCAGCGAACTCAGCGCGCCTGCGAGTTGATCATTAGCCAGCACCAGCCCGGGATTAAGTTGCACTGCGTAGGTCCAGACGTCAATGGCGTCCTGCTTGCGGTTCATCTGCCAGAGCGCTTCACCCAGTTCTTCACGCGCCAATATCAAATCGGATCGCTCAGCCAACGCCTGCTCAAGCGTAGCGCGGGCTTGCTCATAGCGTCCCAAACGGTTCAGGATGGCGCCGCTGTAGTACAGGCTCAACGCCTTCGCTTGTTCCTCCTGATGTGGAATTACTCGCGCCAGCTCCTGCAGCGAGCGCTCGGCATCGCCGCCCAGATAAAAGAACCAGGCCAGCTTTGAAAGCGCAGCGCTGTTGGTTAAGAAACCGAAACGGGTGGCATCCTCGAAGTGTTTTGTTCCGGCGATGATTTGCTCGCGATCGCTCGCACTAAGCCACTGAGCCGGATTCGTTTGCGCGAGCGCCAGTTCATCTGGTATTTGTAGCTTCTGAAAGGCGCGATCTCCCCGGTACTCGTTATAGCGAATCCAGCCGCTGTGAGCATTCAAGCCAATCCAGACCACTGCACAGGCGGCAAACACCATTCCAGCTGTTTGCAGGTGACCTGACGTCTTAAGATTGAAACGGTAAAAAGATATCTCGCGCCCGCGAAGTAACTGCAATGTTTTCAGCGCGAGAAAAGTCGTAATTGTCGCCCAACCCAGGGCCATCAGCATGGGAACGATCTGGTAGACATCCCAAATCGCGAGAAAGCTCACCAGGAAAATCAATGCGCCGATCATCTCTTGCGGCCAGGTCAGTGAGTGGTGTCGCCGGATCTCGGTTGCTTTTGGTATCACTATCGCCGGCTTGCCGAAACCGAAATACAAAGCGTCATTAGGACAAACGCTGATACAGTCCATGCACTTCATGCAGCCGGGATCGACAACCATACCGTATTGTTTCACTTCGGCATGGACCAGCACGTTCGAAGTGCAGGTAGCGGTGCAATGACCACATTGATTGCACGCGTCAGTGACGCGAATTTTACCCGGCGCGATCTTATCGGCCAGACTGAAAAATCCTCCATAAGGACAGGCATAAGTGCAGAAGCCTTTCTGGCCCAGAAAATAAACGGTCATGAAGCCGCAGATAAAAAGGAACGGTATGGCCACAGCGACAGCAGGGAAGGTTGCCCAGAAATTACTGGTGACCAGATGATTAGTGAACTCGGGAATGAGCGGCGCGTCAACCTGCTTTGAAAAAGCCCGAAAGGCGGTGGGCCACACGAACATGTAAAGGGCGCCCAGCAGGGGAACAAACACCAGCAGTCGCGAGCGGAAGGGCTTTGGAGTGAGGCCCAGCTTCTTTAGTATCCACGCACAAAAATCCTGCAGGGCCAGGATATGGCAGCCCCAGCCGCAGACAAAGCGTCCCAGAATCAGTGTGGCGAGGATGGCGAGGGCAAAGAAGATAAAGCCGGCATTGATCGCGCCCTGCTGCAACGTGTACATGGTTTCAGAGGGCTCAATGGGAGAGACGGTGGTGCCCATCAAGCGCCACTGAATAAAGTGCGCGATCATCAGCAGGTTGAGAGTGATGAGCGCAGCGGCCCGCCAGCGGCTGGTTCGTGATTTGCGAATGCCGCTTTCCGGGGCCGTGGCTCCTTTGATAACAGGGAGTTTGATCGACCGGCGTCCCTTTACAACGGGACTTGTACAACCGCTTTTCATAATTATCGCGTCGCTACTTTTAACGGGTTCAGACATTGATTCTAAACTAATTGATCCATGTAACCCTAAATTCCACCCAGTTACTTTACTTAGCGCACGAGCCTATGCGACAACATATGGTCTCTGAGTCTTATCTCGACACGCTCATACCCACAGGAACCGCAAAAATATGTTGAAGACGATTCTGATACCTTTGGCCCTGCAACTCCTGCTTCTCAGCAATGGATCAGACAACTTCCTGCGACGTTACCAGCAGCCGGCCGTGCAGTCCGGAACACTTGAAAAAATGATCGTGGCAGACGGAAGCATCGCTATGGACATCGATCTGACCAGGCTGAATGGTGGCAAGTCACGCCCGCAACAGACTGCGCTGCGCTTTGGTATTGCCTCGGAGTCGTTCTTCAGCATCCTGGTTCTTAACAACCAACTGCGCGGACCGCTGCCGGGTTCAATGGCCCTCATCCCGCAGACATTTTCTGCAGTGCCTGCCCCGTTGAGCGCTTCGCTGCACCAGCTCGTGATCGAGAAACTTGACTGGCATCAACCATTTGATCTCGCCGTGACCGACGGCAAGACAGGCTTTGTCTTCTTCAACATCGAAGGAAATGTCTACGACTACGATCCCGGGACCAAAACGCTAAGCGCCAAGGAAGGCCGGTTGCTGTTGTCGCGCGAATTTGCCGCTAAACTCGGGCAACCATCGGCCGAGGGATATGAAGTAGGAACTATCTCGATTACTGCAACCATGCGGACCATTGAAATCACGGAGGTTGTTAATGGGGAAGCGCGCTCCGTAGTGCTCCCACCGCAGACGGGAATGGCCGTACCGACGATGGTGCCAGGGCCCGACGTCATAGTTGGAGATCTTCCGTCACTGGTCCAGTCAGGCAGCGCCGGGACCCAGGTCGGTCTAGCCGTGGCGACGACTTCCTGTAACAACGGCAGCGTCGAGTTGAACTGGTTTCAATTGCCGAACAACGATCACCCCGTCATTCCCCAAAATCTTTATCGTCTAAGCGGCGGCGCCAACAATGACGATCGCATAGAGCAAATCGGGCAGTCATGGTTAAAGCATGCTTTCACGGCCCTCCAGGAAACCGTCTGCGGCGCGTGTACGCCGGCCTCTAACGGCACGCATCTCGGTGTTGGTTGCTCTGATCCCTACTCGACCAGCCTGAATGGCAGCCAGACCAGTCTGGGATCGCGCGCCTGGGTCAATCCCTTTACTGGCGCATTTCCCGGTTCAAGTCCAACACCCAACAGCCACACAGGGCACACGCATGTAGGCACATCGCACCGAATTCTGGTGAATGCCAGCGACCTGAACACGACGCTGAATCCGGGCGCAACCTATTATGCTGAAGCTCAGTACGTGACACCTCACGAATACGCCTGGTGTTCGGCGCATCCGGGCGAGTGCAACATGTACAACAACGCCTCCTACCGGAGGTTCAATGTCACGGGCACGACCAGTTTCACTTTCGCGCCTGTGGGATCCACTGTCCAAACAAAGTCAGCGATCTCCATCTGGCCAGGTGCGACGTTCACCCCGGTCGAGCCGGCTCCGGGGACTGATGGCGTGGGTGCGGTTGGCTACAAAGTTACGAACCCCTCACCCGGTGTCTATCATTACGAGTACGTGGTTTATAACCAGAACCTTGATCGTGCGATTCAGTCTTTCAGCATCCCCCTGGGCGCCGGGGCCACCATCAGCAACCTGGACTTTCATGCTCCACCTCAGTCGCCGGCGTTTGCCGCTGACGGCACCACAGGCGATGCGGGATACAGCAGCACTCCGTGGACAGCAACCCAGACCGCCGGTTCACTGACGTGGACTACGGAAACGCTGGCCCAGAATCCCAACGCCAATGCGATCCGTTGGGGCACGATGTATAACTTCCGTTTCGATTCCAATCTGGCGCCTCAGAATACCAATGCCACAGTCGGCTACTTCAAGACAGGCAGTCCGACGAACGTGCAGGTTCAGGCTCCTTCCGGGCCTCCGCTGCCCGGGCTATCCATTAACGATGTGACTGTTACTGAAGGGAACTCGGGCACCACGGCAGCCAACTTCACCGTCACTCTGTCTGCAGCCAGCACTAACACTGTGACCGTGCAATACGCTACGGCAAATGGACTGGCGACGGCGGGTACTGACTATGTGAGCGCCAGCGGCACGCTCACCTTCACTCCAGGGCAGCTTACGCAACCAATCTCGATCACCGTGAACGGTGACTTGCTGGAGGAACCAAACGAAACGTTCTTCGTGAATTTGTCGAATCCGGCGAATGCGACAATCACCCGCAGCCAGGGCGTGGGCACAATCAACAACGACGATTTTCTGGCGACCTTACCCGGCAGTTTTGCGGAAACGCAGATCAATGGCCTCACCAGTCCGACCGCTTTCGCTATTCATCCGGACGGACGTCTTTTCGTTTGCCAGCAAACGGGCGCCTTGCGCGTCATTAAGAATGGCGCACTCCTGGCGACGCCGTTTACAACAATTTCGGTCAATTCAAGTGGCGAACGCGGCCTGCTGGGAGTTGCGTTCGATCCCAACTACTCATCGAATCGCTTCGTCTATGTTTACTACACGACGTCCTCCGCACCGATTCACAATCGCGTGAGCCGTTTTACCGCCGATGCCGCCAATGAAGATATCGCAGTCGTCGGCAGCGAAACGGTCCTGCTGGATCTGAATAATCTGAGTGCAACCAATCACAACGGCGGAGCTCTGCACTTTGGACCTGATGGCAAGCTCTATATTGCGGTCGGCGAGAATGCGGTCTCTGCGAACGCGCAATCGCTCGGAAACCTTTTGGGCAAAATGTTGCGCATGAATTCCGATGGTTCGATTCCCACGGACAATCCTTTCTTCGGTACGGCCACGGGCCAGAATCGATTGATTTGGGCCCTCGGCTTGCGCAATCCCTTCACGTTCAACTTTCAGCCGGGAACGGGAAGGATGCATATTAATGACGTTGGACAGAACACCTGGGAAGAGATAAATCTCGGCGTGGCTGGCGCAAACTATGGCTGGCCCACCTGCGAAGGTACCTGCGGCACTGCGGGCATGACCAATCCAATCTATCAGTACTCTTCGTCGGATCCCGTGAACTGTGCCATTACCGGCGGTGCTTTTTATAATCCGACGACGCCGACATTTCCCGCACTCTACATCGGTAAATATTTCTTTGCGGACTATTGCGGCGGCTGGCTTAAGACAATTGATCCGCTTAGCCCGCCAACGGCCAGCACAGCACCAGACCTTGCCACCGGGATTTCTTCACCGGTCGACATCCAGGTAGCGAATGACGGCAGCTTGTATTACCTGGCCCGGGGCACGGGCTCAATATTCCGCGTGCAATACTTTGGCGGTTCCACCATTGCCGTAAGCGATGCGTCGGTGACGGAGGGCAATTCCGGATTCTCTTTCGCGACGTTCACGGTGAACCTGTCGCCGGCGAGCGCTCAGACAGTGACTGTGCAATTCGCAACTGCGAATAATACCGCTCTTGCCGGTTCTGACTACGTGGCCAGCAGCGGCACTATGACCTTTACTCCGGGTCAGACTTCACAACAGGTCAGCGTGACGATCTACGGTGACACGACGTTTGAAGCCAACGAGACTTTTAACTTCAATCTCTCGAATCCGACCAATGCCACGATCGATGACGCTCAGGGGGTGGGCACCATTGTCAACGACGATCCCCAGCCTTCCATTTCGATTAACGATGTGTCAGTTGTCGAAGGCAACTCGGGCACGACCACTGCCGGGTTCACGGTTTCGCTCTCTAATCCAAGCTACCAGACCATCACAGTGGCTTACGCGACTGCGAGCGATACGGCGACTTCAGGAACAGACTTTGTCGCTGCCAGCGGTACGTTGACCTTCGCGCCCGGCGTGACCTCGCAACCGGTGAATGTACTCGTCAATGGCGATACTACTTCAGAACCTGATGAAACGTTTTTCGTGAACCTTTCCAGCCCGACAAACGCCACGATTAGCGACAGCCAGGGCATCGGTACGATTACCAACGACGATGTGGCTCTGCCCAGCATTTCGATTAACGATGTGTCGGTGACTGAGGGAAATAGTGGAACCACGACTGCCGGGTTTACAGTTTCTCTCTCAAGTGCAAGTGCTCAGACCGTTATGGTGGAATACGCTACGGCAGACAACACTGCGACGGCGGGCAGCGATTACGTCGCCGTCAGCGGAACGCTGACGTTCACTCCGGGCCAGACTTCAAAACCCGTGAATGTCACAGTTAACGGAGATACAACGTTCGAGGCGAATGAGACCTTCAACGTAAATCTTTCCGGCGCGAGCAACGCTACGATCACCGACAACCAGGGCGTGGGAACGATCACCAACGATGATCTACAACCGACGATATCGATCAATGATGTCTCGGTGACTGAGGGCAACAGTGGCACCTCGACAGCCGGATTCACGGTCTCGTTGTCGAATCCGAGCTACCAGACGATAACGGTCAACTACGCTACGGCA
>JBBRYS010000017.1:0-52346 GCA_038237475.1 Pyrinomonadales bacterium
ATGCCGTCCCGCGCTCGCTAGCTTTCACACTGAACCGACGGTTGAACTCTTTCACATATTCCTCGCGCAGAAACTTATTAGCCGCGGCGGCTGTCGTGATCTTTCGCAGTCGCAGTTCTGGCGGCAAGCGTCCCTGCCAGGTGCCAAAGCCTCGTTCACTGCGACCGCGAGCTTGCGGCGAATAGGCCGGAATCATCTGAATCCCCAACTCTCTTAAAGCTCGGCCCACCTGCGTCAGCCGCGTATGATCCACTGGCTCGTCAGCCTTGGGCGTAAGAAAGAAATGGCTCGCTCTATCGCTGTAAAGTGCACAAAACACGCCTTGGCGCTCAATCACCGCGCGCAACCCGGCCAGCACTGTGCGGGTCGATTCTTCTTCTACCAACTGCGCGTAATAGATCTCGCTGGTAGCGTCATCCATTATAACCAGCAAGTCATACCAACGATGGTCACAAAACCACTGGTGTTTACTCGCATCGATGTGCAACAACATCCCCGGCAACGGCCGCCGCGGTCGCCGCTTGCGATGCACGCCCCGCTTGCGCGTTGGCTTCACCAGCCCCGCTCCCTGCAACGCTTGTTTCACCCAGGTGTAGCTCAACTTAATGCCGTGCTCTTCCATTAGCTTCTCGTGAAAGTGCCGCACGTTGAAATCAAAGTACTGCTCCTGGTACAACCGCAGCACTTCCTCCACCGTCCCGAGCGGCACCCGCTTTGGCGACGGCACCCCGCGCCGCCGATCGAATAAACCCTCGTACCCTTCATGCTCAAAGCGCGTGTGCCACCGCTGCATCTGCCGGCAGCTGATCCCCAGGATCTCCGCCGCCTGAAACCAGGTGATCCGCTTGGCCATCGCTCGTAACATTACGTCCTGTAGTTTCATCGCCCGCTCCACTGCGGCCTGTGTCATTTGCTGCATCCCCGCATACTGCCATGCTGCTCTGACCCCTGCCGCTCAGATCGGACACTTCATGTGTTAATTGCACCGGACATATCATGTGCTAACGACAACGACAACGGATTTCGTTGCAAATTTCTCTGAAAAATAGTATGGCCCACAAAACAAAGCACGATGACAACTAGGAACCTGATATTTGATATCAGATTCGTAGAAAGCTTATCATCCAGACGCTCTAGCAAGCCGCGAAGGTTCAAGCCGGTCAAATCCTAGTTGCGCTCGTAAATGTGCACTCGCCGTGAGCTTAGTTTTTCCGGCGCGGCACAAGGCTTTTGCTAGGTTCAATACGGCGATTCGTTAGATCGGCACAAACAAGCATGGCTAACCCCTTCTTTGAGCACCCCATCCTTAACTCTCCGTACGCGTACCCCGTGCGACATTGGGAGTTAGATGATCAAGGGCAGCCAACCCAACAGATTATTGAACGTCGTCGTCGCGCCGAGTTCATCACGCCGATTCCCAAACCTCGAAAGCGGAAGGCCTCAGCTGAGCAGAAGCAGATTGTTTTCGATGAGGGTAAGGGTCTATCAACAGAACAACAGGCGTACGATCCCACACCGATTATCAATGAACTTCGTCAATATGTAGATCAGTGGAGAGCTTTACCAAATCCAAACGATTGGCAGGTTACGCCTGAAACCGCTCGTCTTCTTCAACATTGGAGGCATTACACCTTCAACGGCGTTCGACCATTCTTCTGTCAAATCGAAGCCGCTGAAACAGCTATTTGGCTAAGCGAAGTAGCGCCAACTCTCGGAAAGACTGGTAAGAAGTTTCTCGATCATTTGGCCAACGCCAACAATGATGCAAACCCAGAACTAAGTAGACTCGCGTTGAAACTCGCTACGGGAGCCGGCAAGACCACGGTGATGGCCATGCTGATCGCGTGGCAAACAGTCAATGCAGTGCGCCGGTCAAATAGCAAAAGGTTTACGCGCGGATTTCTAGTTGTCACTCCAGGACTCACGATCAAGGATCGGCTCCGGGTCTTGCAGCCAAATGATCCAGACAATTACTACGACGGTGTCGAACTTGTGCCCGCTGACATGCTTGAAGATTTGAAGCGCGCGAAGATTGTTATCACCAACTATCACGCTTTCAAACTCCGTGAACGCATTGATCTTTCCAAGGGCGGTCGGTCATTACTCCAGGGTCGCGGGGAAGAGCTGAACACTCTTGAGACTGAGGGCCAGATGCTTCAGCGCGTAATGCCCGAATTGATGGGCATGCAGAACATACTGGTGATAAATGACGAGGGCCACCACTGTTATCGTGAGAAGCCAGGCACAGAAGACGTTGCTGAGCTAAAAGGAGAAGACAAGGAAGAAGCAAAGAAAAACAACGAGGCCGCTCGACTCTGGATTTCCGGCCTGGAAGTTGTTAATCGCAAACTGGGTGGCGCCCGCGTGATGGATTTGTCCGCGACGCCATTCTTTCTGCGTGGATCCGGTTATGCGGAAGGCACATTGTTTCCGTGGACCATGAGCGACTTTTCACTCATGGACGCCATCGAATGCGGCATAGTCAAACTGCCGCGCGTGCCCGTGGCCGATAATATTCCTGGCGGTGAGATGCCTAAGTTCCGCAATCTTTGGGAACACATTCGCGCCCGTATGCCCAAGAAGGGGCGTGGTAAGTCGAAAACACTCGATCCGTTGAGCCTGCCCGTAGAACTCCAAACCGCGCTCCAAGCGCTCTATGGACACTACGAAAAGACGTATAAACTCTGGGAAGAATACAAGATTCGCGTTCCACCCTGCTTCATCATAGTTTGCAATAACACCTCTACGTCGAAACTGGTGTACGACTACATATCAGGCTTTCATCGAGAACACGAAGACGGTACAACCACGCTCGAAAACGGCAGGCTGGCACTGTTTCGTAACTTTAATGAGCACGGCGACCAGCTTGGTCGACCGCGTACGCTCCTGATTGACAGCGAGCAACTTGAGTCGGGCGATGCTCTCGATGATAAGTTCCGCGCGGTAGCATCTGACGAGATTGACCGGTTCCGTCGTGAGATCGTGGAACGGAGTGGCGATCGTCGTCAGGCTGAAAACCTCACTGATCAGGATCTCTTGCGCGAGGTCATGAACACGGTTGGCAAACCCGGCCGCTTGGGTGATTCGATTCGATGCGTCGTGTCGGTTTCGATGCTCACCGAGGGCTGGGACGCCAACACCGTGACGCACGTGCTGGGCGTACGAGCGTTTGGCACTCAACTTCTATGTGAGCAGGTCATTGGTCGCGCACTACGCCGGCAGTCTTACGAACTTAATGAGGAGAATCTCTTCAACGTCGAATACGCCGACGTGCTGGGAATACCATTCGATTTCACGGCCAAGCCTGTCGTAGCCCCTCCGCAACCTCCGCGCGAGACCATTCAAGTCAAAGCAATGCGACCAGAACGGGATCACCTCGAAATTACCTTCCCACGCGTTGCTGGGTATCGAGTCGAGCTGCCTAGTGAGCGACTGACCGCCGAATTCAACGACGACTCAGTCTTGGAATTGACGCCCGACCTCGTTGGCCCGTCGATTACTAAGAATGCCGGGATCATCGGGGAAGATGTTGATCTCAGCTTGGATCATTTGCAGGACTTGCGGAGATCCACGCTCTTATTCCACGTTACCCAGAGATTGCTATATACCAAGTGGCGCGACCCAGGCGAGGAAGCAAAACTGCACCTGTTCGGCCAACTCAAGCGTATTACGAGACAATGGCTCGACACGTGTCTCGTGTGCAAGGGCGGCACCTATCCAGCTCAACTGATGTATCAGGAACTTGCAGACATGGCTTGCGAACGTATCACAGCGGGCATCACGCGCAAGCTGATTGGAGAGCGCCCGGTGAAGATTGTTCCTGATGCCTACAATCCGATCGGCTCCACGATCCATGTGAAGTTCAACACATCGCGAACGGATCGCTGGGAGACTGATGCTCGCCGCTGTCATATCAATTGGGTGATCCTCGACAGCGATTGGGAGGCTGAGTTCTGCCGTGTCGCTGAATCACATCCAAAGGTGAAGACCTACGCCAAGAATCACAATCTTGGGTTTGAAGTGCCGTACCGCTACGGCTCGGAACAACGAATGTACCGTCCTGATTTCATCGTGCTGGTCGATGACTGTCATGGCGATAAGGACCCGCTACACCTAGTTGTAGAAATCAAGGGCTATCGTCGCGAGGATGCCAAAGAGAAGAAGTCTACGATGGAAACCTACTGGGTGCCCGGTGTGAATAATGATGGACAGCACGGTCGCTGGGCCTTCTCCGAATTTACAGAGGTCTATCAGATTGAATCTGATTTCAAGGCGAAAGTTGAATCAGAATTTAACAAAATGATTGAATCTGTTACCACGGCCTAAGTAAACAGGTTGCGCGTACCAGCAAACTTTCCAACTTCAAATGAAGCAAGTTGCAATAGTAAATACTGATTGATGGTGTGAAGAGTTAGACATATTATGCCGAACCGCAAGACTACCAAGAAACAGCCGGTCCTCAAATCGGTTGAAACTCTCATGCACGACGAAGCTTCGCGCAAGAACATTCCCACGGCTGAATACCAATCCGTTTTACAGAAAGAAGAGCAAATACCTGTTCGTGTGAGCCTCCCGCGGAGCGCAGTCGGACTGGAGAGCGAAAAGGCTATGCGCAACCGCGATCTCGATCCCCAAATGGTTTGGCATCGCAAGGATGAGCAGAACTGGTCAGATCTCATAATCCAGGCGCCGCCGGTCTACATTCAAGAGAAGGTCCATCCCAAGGTCTTGATTGACGACCTGCTTGAGCGAACCGACGCCAGTGCGAAACGTGCGCAAGATCAGATCAACCTTTTCGCTGATTTCAACGGCTTGCCGAGTGACGATGCTAAGACCGAGTTCTATCAGCACGACTCCAACTGGTCCAACCGGATGATTCTCGGCGATAGCTTACAGGTAATGGCGAGTTTGGCCGAACGTGAAGGGTTGCGTGGCAAAGTGCAATGCATTTATCTCGATCCGCCGTACGGCATCAAGTTCAATTCCAATTTCCAGTGGTCAACGACCAGCCGCGATGTTAAGGATGGTAACACTGACCACATCACACGCGAGCCGGAGCAGGTTAAAGCTTTCCGCGACACTTGGCGAGACGGCATACACAGCTATCTAACGTACCTGCGCGACCGTCTCACCGTCGCCCGCGATCTGCTCAGCGATTCAGGTTCCATCTTCGTGCAGATCGGAGATGAAAATGTCCACCGCGTCCGGGCTGTGATGGATGAGGTGTTTGGCGATGAGAACTGTGTCTCTGAAATTGTGTTGAAGACAACAAGCGGTGCAGGAAGCCCGACCGGAGGAACGGTCACGTTAGCCGGGGTGCATGATTACGTCTTATGGTTCGCAAAACGCAAAGACTCGGTGAAGTATCGTCAGCTATATTTTGAGAAGAGCGACATGCAGAGCGCTGACCTTTACCGCCGAGTAATCTTACTCTCAGGTGAAGACCGTAATGCGACGAGTGATGAATTGAACGGTTTGTCCGAACTGCCAACGGGCGCGAGTCTTTTTCGTCCTGATAACTTGACCAGCCAAAGCTCTCCAGAGAGTGCGACATTCAAGGTGTCCTATAGAGGGCTTGAAATACCACCTGGAAAAGGCGGTTGGAAGACAAACCCAGTTGGCATGCGCAGAGTGCGAGCTGCAGGAAGACTCTATCTCACGCGCAAGGCATCGCTTCAGTATCTGAGAAAGTGGTCTGACTTCAATGCTGCTCCAATCAATGACGTTTGGACAGATGTAGGGACAGGTTCGTTTACAACTGAGAAAGTCTATGTCGTCCAAACCAACGCCAAAATTGTAGCCCGTTGCCTCTTGATGGCCTCCGACCCTGGCGACCTCGTGCTCGATCCGACGTGCGGTTCCGGCACTACTGCCATGGTTGCCGAGCAATGGGGCCGTCGCTGGATTACCATCGACACCTCGCGCGTAGCACTGGCGCTTGCCCGTGCCCGCATCATGGGCGCGCGCTATCCGTTTTACTTGCTTGCCGATTCCCGTGAGGGCCAGCAGAAGGAAGCACAAATAAATACGACCGTGCCGTCCAGTCAACCCACGCACGATGACATACGTCAGGGCTTTATTTGTGAGCGCGTGCCGCACATCACATTGAAATCGATAGCCAACAATGCAGAGATTGATGTCATCTGGGAAGAGTTCCAAGAGAAGCTTGAACCATTGCGCGAACAGCTCAACGCAACCATGGACAAACAATGGGAGGAATGGGAAATTCCGCTTGAGGCAGAAGACCAGTGGAACGAAGCGACTCGAAAGATGTTCTACCAGCTAAGACAAGAACAAGCGCGAGGCCAAGAGGCAAACTCCAAGAAGTTAGATGAGTGGTTACAGGTCATTAACCACAATCTCGAACGTAAATACAGTCTTGCAACTTTGCCCAAGCGTCCTGCCGATCCCTGGCCCTCGAACTCCCAGAAACTGCACGCAGAATGGTGGAACCAGCGCATCACCAGGCAAGAACAGGTTGACGCTTCAATCGCTTCTAAAGCGGAATTCGAATATCTCTACGACAAGCCGTACGAGGACAAAAAGAAGGTGCGCGTCGCGGGGCCGTTCACGGTGGAAAGTCTCTCGCCACACCGCGTCCTAGGCGTAGACGAGAATGACGAACTGATCGACAACTCGGGCTACTCCCAAGACGGTGATGAGCGCGATTTCGTGCGAATGATTTTGGACAACTTGAAGGCCGCCGGCGTCCAACAAGCGCACAAAGAAGACAAAATCGATTTCAAGTCGGTGACTCCGTGGCCTGGCTATTTGATTTGTGCTGAGGGGCGCTACCACGAAGGCTCTTCAGACTCCGGGCCGGAAAAACGTGCTGCCATCTTTATCGGCCCGGAATTTGGCACGGTCTCTCGTCCAGATCTCGTGTCGGCGGCGCGCGAAGCGGGTGACGCGGACTTTGATGTTCTGATCACTTGCGCTTTCAATTACGACGCCCACTCATCAGAATTTAACAAGCTTGGCCGCATTCCTGTCTTGAAGGCACGTATGAACGCCGATCTGCACATGGCAGATGATTTGAAGAACACCGGCAAGGGCAATCTTTTTGTCGTCTTCGGCGAGCCGGACATCGACATCCTTGAAGCTGCGGGTGGACAGGTTCAGGTGAAGATAAACGGTGTGGATGTCTTTCACCCCAATACCGGCGAAGTCCGAAGTGACGGAGCGGAAGGGATCGCGTGCTGGTTCATCGATACCGACTATAACGAAGAGAGCTTCTTCGTGCGCCACGCCTACTTTTTGGGCGCAAACGATCCCTACAAGTCTTTAAAAACGACGCTCAAGGCTGAGATCAACGAGGAAGCCTGGGCTACTCTCAACAGCGACATCTCGCGACCCTTTGACAAACCTGAATCGGGTCGCATAGCGGTGAAGGTAATCAACCATCTAGGCGACGAAGTGATGAAAGTGTTCAGAGTTTAGCGGCGACGCGTTTGCCTCGCGGACAAATCTATGGACGAACCGAAGTCACTCGACAGTCTATTCAAAGAGAAGATCTTCAGGATACCTGACTACCAGCGAGGATATGCGTGGCAGCGCGAACAACTCAAGGATTTCTGGGAAGACTTGATCAATCTCTCCGACAGTCGGTCTCACTACACGGGCGTCCTTACACTAAATCAGATTCCGTCGTCCGAAATTGCCAATACGGACAAGGAGTATTGGCTGGTCGAAGATCATTCCTATCAGGTCTACCACATCGTTGATGGCCAGCAACGGCTGGCCACATTCATTATTTTCCTGCAAGCATTTATCGATGTTATTAAGGGCCTTGCCGTCAATCTGGGCAAGGCGGAATCGGAGATCTATATTGCGGAGAGTCTCAATGTAACCGCTCTGAGAGATCGCTATCTCTTTAAGATCAAGCCTACCGGCGATCGATTCCGCACTTACAAATTCGGCTATACCGAGGACAATCCCAGCTATAACTACCTGAGGTTCAAGATTCTTGGCGAAGACGGTGGTGGAACAATAGAGGAAACCTTCTACACCCTCAATCTAAGCAATGCAAAAACATACTTTAGTGAGCAGCTTTCCGAATTACACCAAGAGGAGGGTCTTGAAGGTCTCGAACAAATTTATAAAAAGTTAACAAAGCGATTTCTGTTCAATGAATATGTTATTAAGGACGAATTTGATGTTTTTGTTGCCTTCGAGACTATGAATAATCGCGGAAAGAAGCTTTCCGATTTAGAACTACTTAAGAATCGTCTTATCTATCTAACCACTCTCTACAGTGACGAGGAACTTGATCTCGCATCGCGTAAGAATTTACGGGACAACATCAACGACGCATGGAAAGAGGTGTATCACCAGCTCGGACGGAATAAGGCGCACCCACTAAATGATGACGACTTTCTGCGCGCTCACTGGATCATGTATTTCAAGTATTCACGGAAGACTGGGAAAGACTACATTCGCTTTCTGCTTGATGAGGAATTCACTCCAAAGCAGGTCCATAAGAAAATCGAGCGAGATGTGACGTTGGAAGTTCCAGAGGAAATCCGCTCCGAGGGAGACCTAGAAATTGAAGAAGAAGATGGTGGGTTTGGAGACGAAAGAACGACCGTTAGCTCCGCTCAACTCGAACCGACCGAGATCCGGGATTTCGTGCTCAGCCTCAAGGGATCTGCTAACCATTGGTTTCGTTCTTTCTACCCGAACTTCGACGAGGTTCTGCCCGAGGACGAGCGTAAGTGGATTGACAGGCTAAATCGGGTTGGCATGGTCTATTTCAGGCCGCTCGTAATGTCGATCCTGAAAAATATCGGCAGCTCCGAGGAGCGGATTAGCATTTTCAAAAATATCGAGCGATTCATCTTCATTGTTTTTCGCGTGAACGCAGGCCGCGCGACTTATGGCAGCACCGAGTTCTATAACGCGGCGAGAGAGCTTGACCAAGGAGAACTCGACTTGAACGCAATTGCCAACAAGTTAGAGGAGAAGCTTCGCTACGCGTGGAACGACGACGGAAGCCTTCGGATTAACGATTTCTATAATTTACTCTTCAAAAAATTCAAAGAGGGAACCGGTTATTACGGTTGGTCTGGAATACGCTATTTTCTGTATGAATACGAACTGAGCTTGCTCTCGGAGAGCCGTCAAAAGAAGGTGGATTGGAACGATCTTCTCAAATCTGACAGAGACAAAATAAGTATTGAGCATATCTACCCTCAGACGGAGACAGCGGAATGGGCTCCCCATTTTGTCGGCATAGAACCCGTAGACCGTCGCTTTTACAATTCTACTCTCGGTAACCTCCTGTTGCTTTCAATGGCGATCAATTCGTCACTTCAGAATGATAGTTTTGCCGGAAAGAAAGTAGCGAAGTTCGACTCGGAGGGAAGGAAGATCCGCAACGGTTATTCCGACGGCTCGCACTCTGAGATTGAAGTTTCGGTCAACGTTTCTTGGGGGCCTGAACAAATCAAATCGCGCGGTACTCAGCTTCTCAAATTCATGGAGAGACGATGGAATCTTAGGTTCAAGAATGATGAAGAGCGAGAACGGCTACTCTTCCTGGACTTTGGAAAAGAGACTGAATGATGGCCGACCTACAATTTCGAATCGCTGACACATTCACTCAGAGCCTCGCCAAGCTCACTGGCGAAGAGCAGAAACTTGTAAAGACTACCGTCTTTGATCTTCAGGCGAATCCCGCCAATCCAGGTATGCAGTTTCATAGGATTGATAAAGCGAAAGACAAAAACTTCTGGTCGGTACGTGTTGGTCGGGACATCCGAGTCATTGTACATAAGACGAATGCAAGCTTGCTCCTGTGTTACGTAGGCCACCACGATCCCGCATATGAATGGGCGGAACGCAGGAAGCTGGAGGCTCATCCAAGAACCGGCGCTGCCCAGTTAGTTGAAATCAGAGAAACTGTTCGAGAAATAACAGTACCGAAATATGTGGAGAGTCAGGAGCCCGCGCCCACGAAACCTCCGCTATTCGCGAACGTCTCTGATGACGATCTCCTGGGTTATGGTGTTCCGACAGACTGGCTGGAAGATGTGCGCGGCGCGAACGAAGATTCGATCTTTGAAATCGTTGATCATCTTCCGGGCGAGGCAGGGGAAGCGCTGCTTGATCTGGCCACTGGTGCGACGCCAAAGATTGCGCGGCGCGACCTTACTATTGCCGACCCGTTTGCACATCCTGACGCACAGAGGCGTTTCCGAGTGATGAGCAACGTAGAAGAGCTGGAACGGGCCCTGGAGTATCCGTGGGATAAATGGAGCATATTCCTCCATCCTGATCAGCGCCAGATAGTCGAAAAAGACTATGACGGACCAGTACGTGTTTCAGGTTCGGCCGGAACTGGAAAAACCATCGTTGCACTGCATCGTGCTGTCTTTTTAGCTCGTAAGAATCCCGATGCCAGAGTCTTGCTAACGACTTTTTCAGACACATTGGCTAATGCACTACGAGGACAACTACGACGGTTGATTAGCAACGAGCCCAAGATTGCTGAAAGATTAGAAGTCCATTCAATAAATGCCATTGGTCGGCGGCTATATAAGTTGAACTTTAGTGAGCCACACATCGCTACGGCTGAAATTATAACCGACATTCTCCAAGAAGCAGCCGCCAGCGTTGAGGGACAGAAGTTCAGTCTGCGGTTCTTATTGAGTGAATGGGAGCAGGTAGTTGACGCGTGGCAATTAGATACTTGGGAAGCTTATCGCGAGGTTACCCGGCTCGGAAGAAAGACTCGTTTCCCCGAAAAACAGCGGAATGTCTTGTGGTCAATCTTCGATCGCGTTCGGTCTGAGCTGAAGAGCCGCAACCTAATAACTAGCTCTGAAATGTTCAACCGCCTAGCCTCAAAGATAGCGGTCAGTAAGCATCCGCCATTCGAGTACGCGGTTGTTGATGAAGCGCAGGACCTTAGCCCGTCTCAGTTGCGGTTTATGTCAGCATTGGGTGAAGGTCGACCCAATGGATTGTTCTTTACGGGCGACTTGGGACAACGCATCTTCCAGGAAGCGTTCTCCTGGAAATTACTCGGAGTTGACGTTACTGAGCGCGCGAATACGCTTAGACTAAACTACAGAACTTCGCACCAGATTCGAAAACAGTCGGATCGGCTACTGGCGCCAGAAGTATCAGACGTTGACGGAAATGTCGAAGGACGCCTTGGCACAATTTCGCTATTCAATGGGCCACAGCCCGACATCAACTTGCTGAATACACCCGAAGAGGAAATAGTTGCCGTCGCGCAATGGGTCTCAACACTAAAGGGGCAGGACATCAAGCCGCACGAAATCGGCGTGATTGTCCGATCGTCAGCGGAACTGGACAGAGCAAAACGAGCTGTCGAGAAGGCGGAATTACCTTTTAGAGTCCTTGACGAAAACGTTGAAACGACAACAGGCTTCGTCTCAATTAGTTCTATGCATCTAGCCAAGGGGCTCGAGTTTCGGGCTGTGGTCGTCATGGCCTGCGATGACGAGATCATTCCGTCCCAAGCGCGAATCGAAACAGTGGCCGATGATTCAGACCTCGAAGAAGTTTACGATACAGAGCGCCATCTCTTATATGTTGCTTGTACGCGCGCGCGAGACCATTTGCTGGTGACTAGCGGCGATACGCCTTCGGAGTTTCTCGATGACTTACAAATGCAACAATCCGCGCTTGCATCCTGAATTCCAGATAGCGCATTCGACGCCATAAGGGATGGGTTTGTGAAAGAGGACATCTTAGAACAACTGGTCGACGACTACCTTCAGAGCCAAGGTTACTTTACTCGCCACAATATTAAGTTTCGACCTCGGCCTGATCATCCCGATTACGTTCGCGATAAAGACTCTAATCATAGTGATATTGACGTGATCGGTTTTCATCCCCACAAACAAGGCAATGCGAAAGTGTGGGCAGTAAGTTGTAAGAGTTGGCAGAGTGGTTTTCGCGTAGAGGCCAAGCTGTCCGAGCTGATCGAGAATAAGAAAGTATCGGGAAGAGAAGCTTGGCAATTCTTCCGGGAGCTAATGAAACCAAAATGGTCCCAGGCGTTTGTCGATGCCGTCGAGAAGGCAACCGGGACGCGAAGTTTCACTTATGTTCTCGCAGTCACCGCTATAATTGACCTTCTCCCTAAAAACAGTACCAATCTAAAATAGAAAAAGGCCGGGCAATTATGACAGGATAGGAGCCGGTAATTGCCATGAAAAAATCAAAGTTTACGGAGTCGCAGATTGTCTTCGCGCTGCAGCAGGCGGAGACGGGAGTAGCAGTGGCGGAGGTCTGCCGGAAGCTGGGCATCAGCGAAGCGACGTTCTACAACTGGAAGAAGAAGTTCAGCGGGCTTGGTCCCGCGGAGCTGAGACGGTTAAGACAGTTGGAAGAAGAGAACAGCCGGCTGAAGCAGATAGTGGCGGATCTGACGCTGGACAAGCAGATGCTCCAGGACGTGTTAAAAAAAAAGCTCTGAGGGTCAGGCAGCAAAGAAAGTTGGTCAACAGCTTGTTGGCCAACTACCGCGTCTCAGAGCGGCGGGCGTGTGCGGTAGTAATGTTGTGGCGGACGGTGTTTCGTTACGTGGAGCACCAACGCGACGATCGGGCGGTGCGGCAACGGATAAGAGAGCTTGCCGAGACGCGGGTGAGATACGGTTTCCCGCGTATCCAGATCCTGCTGCGGCGCGAAGGCTGGCCGGACAATCACAAGCGGACCTATCGTATTTACAAGGAAGAAGGCCTGAATTTGCGCCGCAAACGACCACGTCGAAGTAAGACCGCAGCCCACCGGCAGGAGCGGCCTGTGCTGACTGGACCGCATCAGTGCTGGAGCATGGACTTCGTCAGCGATCAACTATTTGACGGGCGTCGCTTCCGGGCCTTAACTTTAGTCGATAACTATAGCCGCGAATGTTTGGAGATCGAGGTGGGCCAGAGCTTGAAGGGCTTCGACGTAGTCGAGGTGATGGAACGGATCAAACAAGTGCGGGGAGTGGTGCCCAAACGAATCCAGGTGGACAACGGCAGCGAGTTCATCTCGAAGGTGTTGGACCAGTGGGCCTATGAGAACGAAGTGACGCTGGACTTCTCCCGACCGGGAAAACCGACGGATAATCCGTTCATCGAATCATTCAACGGCAGCTTTCGTGATGAGTGTTTGAACGTCAACTGGTTCCTTTCGCTCGATGATGCGCAGGAAAAGATCGAAGCGTTCAAGAACGATTACAACGGCTTCAGACCACACAGCTCGCTGCGCGGTCTGACCCCGAATCAGGTGCTTGCAGGGCACCTCCAAAACCCGGATTTTTCCAATTTAGGCTGGTAGCGAAATTGGGGTAGGCTCAAAACCCGGAAGTCTCTACTTATGACTGGTCCTAAAAAGGGGAGGGTTACATAATAGGCGACCCTAAATTGTGGGAAACTCATCAGCCCTTCATCCGTGCAATGGAAGGGAATCCAATTCGAATGATCGATCTTACTGAGATGCTCGATCATATTCAGAAACTGAGCACGACAACTGTCGCTTCATCGGATATCGGTCGCGTTCTACAGTTAATGAGGGCGGCACAGAAAGGGAAGAAAGCATTAGTCGCCGCAGTCGAATCGCAAAGTGAAGACTGACAGTCGATCAAAGACTATGGTAGTTGGTTTAAGGAGCCGTGCTCTCGCTGTGCCACCTCACCACATTTAGCCAATCCCATCACAATTCCATCCCTATTTCAATCCTGAGTTAACCCTTGCATGAAGTCTGGTACACTCGAATCCATAGTGAGACTGGATAGCAATGGACCAGCTTCTGCTGCCATATCTTCAAGCGACCGAAGAGTCGGAGAGGCAACGACACCTCGACGAACTTCTACTGATCCATGCGGTGCCGATTGTGAGACAGGCTCTCAGGCAGAAGCTTGGCTTTCATGTAGATCAACGCGGAGTAAATCCGCACAATCAAGATGCAGAAGACCTCTTTCAAGAGATCATAGCCAAGGTTGTGCAGACATTGCACGATCTAAGAAATCCTTCGGCCAGGACCGACATCCAGAATCTGAAACAGTACGTAGCGCGGATTGCTACGAACGCTTGCCACGATGTATTGCGCACAAAATCACCAGCACGAGCGCGACTCAAAAATAACCTTCGCTTTCTCTTAACCCATCATCGTGATTTCGCCGTTTGGAAAATTGAGAGTGAAACGCTCAGCGGATTTGCCGTGTGGCGGGACACTACTCAGTCCGAATCTTCTCAGAAGCAGTTGTTTGATATCGAGGAGATGATAGCGGACTTTCGCTCGACCCGATTCAGCAGTGAAGACCTCAAACAGGTCGCACTCACAAGAATTGTGGCTGAACTATTTCGGTGGGTAGGCAGTCCCGTAGAACTTGATAGGCTGGTTAACGCCATCGCGATGTTGCTTGACGTGAAGGATTTTCCAGACGAATCCTTTGATGAAGGAAATCAGAGGTATGTCGAAGCGCAAATCGCAGCCAATACCCTGACAACCGGTTCTCGTCTGGAAGAGCAGGCCTTGCTTCGCGGCCTTTGGCAAGCATTGAGGGAATTATCCACCCAACAACGAGATGTCTTCTGCTTTGGCTTTGAGGATCAAAGCGGTCGGGACCTATTCACGGTGTTGCTTGAGGCCGAAGTTGTGACCTTTCGCGAACTCGCACAAGAACTCAACCGTCCGACCGAATCAATTGTGAGACTTTGGTCCAACATGCCAATGGACGACGAAGGCATTGCCGCAGAACTGAAAACCACGCGCGCGCAGGTATGGAAGTGGCGCTCTCGTGCGCTTCAGCGCTTAAAAAAGGGATTGCTGCCATTTTCCGGCGAGAAATGGGGCGAGCGCCAGTGAGATTTCAGGGACTTACTCCCGTCTAAGACACAAGAGAGAGATACATGGCCGACAGCGACAAGACCGCACACATATCCGAATCGTTAATGGAGCGCTTCAGCGTGCGAACCTTATCAGAGACCGAACTGACCACTATTGCCAGGCACCTGACGGGATGCCCGGACTGTCAGGCGGAGTTCGTCTCGACTCTCAGACGTCAACGGGGAACTGCGAATCTTAGCTTCTCACTGTCTCCCGAATTCTGGTTACGACACGGACACCTCGATTATGAAGAGCTCGTGGAGCTTGGGGAGGGCAAGTTAGACGCCACTGACCGTGAGTTGTTCGATGCTCACCTGCAGGTTTGCCCGGCCTGTAGCGAAGATGTCAAAAGCTTTTTGGCTTTCCGAGAACAAATCTCACCGGAACTCGCGGTCTCTTACGCTCCGACGGAGCAAGAGCCGACCAGTGAACGACTCTCTTGGATGACCTCGTGGCGCGGTCTGGTTTGGAAACCGATTTACTCCGCGGCGATCGTAGTAATAGGAATTGGTTTAGTGATTGGAGGCGCGCTCTTGCTTAACCGAAGGGCCGAGAACCAGCAAGCGCAGCAGGAGCCGACCCCTCAAGTGAGTCCAAGTTCAACGCCCGAGGGACACTTAGCCAATCTTCCATCGCCGCCAGCTTCACCGGGCGAGTCGCCATCAGAGAAACCAACCGGCGCTGAAGCACTCGTAGTATTAAATGACCGAGGCGGTACGATTAGCGTTGATAAGACTGGGAATGTCAGTGGCTTGGAAGATGTGCCTGCGTCAACGCGCAATGAAATTGCTCAAGTCCTGTTGTCTGAAAAACTAGATGCGCCTGCCATTCTAAAGGAACTGAGAGGCCAAGAGGGTGGTCTCAGAGGAAGCAATAACAAACAACCCTTCAAGCTAATTTCACCCTCAAGGGCAGTAATCGTCTCAGATCTTCCGATGTTCAGTTGGGAGAAAGCACAGGGCGCCAGCGCGTACAAAGTGTATGTGAACGACCTCGCTGGCCACGAAGTCGCCAGAAGCGAGGAATTGCCGCCTGAAAGTATTAGGTGGCGAGTGCAGAAGGCGCTCAAGCGTGGCGACATTTACTCTTGGACAGTTGTCGCAGTCGTCGATGGCAAGGAAATCGTTTCTCCCGGTCCCTCGTCTCCTGAATTGAGGTTTCAGATCCTTCCGCAAAACCAATTAAACCAACTCCGGGAGCTAAAGAAGGCGCGGTCATATTTGGCGCTCGCTGTCTTCTATTCGAAAGTAGGAATGGTGGCTGAGGCCGAGCAGGAATTAAAGGAACTGCAGAGTCGCAATCCAGGATCGCAAAAGCTGCGGGCGTTGTTAAGTAAGATAAGACAAATGGACTAATCCAAGACCGATCTCTCAGTTTTTACCAATCAGAACAAACCCGGCCCAATAGAACGGATGTCGATATTGTTGATCCTTCATGAGTCTCAGAGCAGATTGTTGGAGCGCGATGGCCTTGTTACTTGCTTGATTGGGTTGATAGAAGTTCATCATCAATTGTGAAGTACTCTGAGAGTTTACTTTCCACTGGCTGACCAACATCGAACGCGTGCCGGCGACAAAGAAAGCCCAAGACATTCCTACTACCCCTTCGCCTGGACTGATGTTTCCGTTTGCGGTTTCGCAAGCGGACAGCACCGCCAGATCCGCATGAAGGCTCATGTTCATGATCTCTCTCGCCTCTAACAGGCCATCGTTTTCCAGATCGCCTGCGGACTTTGTGAGCAGCAGATGGGAGTAGAGCGGTTGTCTATTATCGATGATTCCATGCGTCGCGAGATGAATCGTTGAGTAAGCAGGCGCTAATGTCCGAAAGGTTTGTTCTTTTGCCTCCCGACCGATTAGCACCTTCCTTCCTTGTGGGCTGAACGATCTGGCGATTGAGTTCACTTCAGCCTCCGCTTCCGGCAACGGACACAGTTCCTCGTTGCGTTGCTCAGTTTTGCCAATCACTGGATTACCGAAGGCAATTAATGATGAATCCGTTCTCTTGGTCGATGAGGCATTCCGTCGCATCTCGTGCAGGACGCTTAGAGAAGGGGCGTAATAAAGTGGATGGGCCTCGACTAGAAAGCGTTCGTCTTGAGTCATTAATGCCTGGAAGGGAAGGTTCCATAGAAAACTGTCGGGGACGATGCAAAGAGTTGCATTTTGCAACTGCTTTTCAGCAGGACTTAGTAACAGCGAATAAAGTTCTCGCGCCAAGCCTGCGTAGTCGGGATGCCGATTAGCCAGTCGGTCGTGAAGCAAATTAACCTTGGTGAGTAGTTCGGTCGGCGCAATTTCGAGAGGATAGACAATAGGATTTGATGTGCCTTTATTTTCGGCGTCCTTCGCCATTACGAATAGCAAGACGCGATCTTTGGTGACCACGTACTCTAGATAAGCAGTATTGTCGGCGGTGAGATCGTCTAGATCTGCGGTAGTCAAAGGAGCAGTTCGACCGCTTCTCAATCGAACATCGGGATGCGTTACGTAGATTGAATCTTGAAATGCCTGATATTCCAGCCGCGCGGTGTTCAACTCAGAATAGATCTGCGGATTAGACTGCGAGACCTTAAGACGTTCGTTGATTTCGGCGATTCGTCGGTTTAGCCGCAACTGCTCGTTTCGTTCAGCTAACGTAAGGCCCTTAGAAATGTCACTCCTCTCGCTGCCCACGATATCGAGTAAAACGCGAGCCTTGGCCCTTTCCGCAAACAGTAAGGCTTCGACGGGCTTGTCCTGCCGCACAAAGATGTCAACAAGGGAATGGTAAGAAGCTAACTTGTTCTCGAAATAGAGCTGAGCCGCTGTTTCTCGACCCGCCACTTGCTCTCGTAGTCTTTCGAGTTGTTGGGTTGCTCGGATCAAGGTTTCCTTTGCAAGTTCTAACTTTCCTTGCGCCGAATAAACCTGACCAAGTGTCGTCGTGGCTAAATATTCAAGCTTCGGCAGATGCACAGACTGCGCTAGACGAACGGCGGCTTCTGCGTATCCGGTGGCCTCGCCGAACCGTTGCGTTTCGAAAAGAGTTTGGGCGATCCGCCACTCTAGTTCTACCTCTCTTGTTTTGCTTTCATTCTGTTTTGCTGCGCTCCGACTTTCATTCAGGATTGTTAGAGCGTCGGTGAATTTTCGCTGTGCGGTTAGAACAACACCGATCCCTTCACTGGCGGCGATCTGAACGTCTCTGTTCTGCGATGCCTTAGCCGCTGTTAATGCCAATTTGAATTGAACAAGCGCTTCGTTAAGGTGAGCTTGCCTCTGTTCGACTACTCCCAAATTCAAAAGCACTCTCGACGCTTCTACCTGATTCTTTACGATCTCGTACAACTTCAGACTTCGATCAAGTTGTTCCTTTGCCTGCCCGTAGTCTTCCTGTTCCAGATATAGATAGCCGATACTGTTAAGGACGCTCGCAATCATGTTTTGATTGCGAGTCGCGAGTGCCATATCCAAGGCTCGGTTGAGATGCAGCAAGGCTTGCCGGTAATCACCCATCTCGGGATAGACCTTGCCCAATGCTGAATACACTCCGGCCAGGTAATACGTGTAATCTCCCTGACTGTTGAGAGCGCGAAATAGATCCAAAGCTCGGTTCAACTTTTGAACGGCTTCAATGTGGTTGCCATTGCGCAAGTCAATCTCGGCTAGAGTCTGAAGAGCCCTGGCGCGTCCAAAATCATCTGGATATGTGGCGGCCGGACTACTGGACGAATCTGGCGAGTCGGCTATTGAAATACTGCGCTCTGAATATTCTTTGGCTTTTTTGTAATCCTCTTTATTGAGGTAGATCACGCCAAGATCAGCTAAGACATATATCAGGTCTCGCCTTTGTCCCGCCTGCTCGAAATAGAGACTACTCTTCGCGTAAGATTCGATTGCATTTTCAGGTCGGTTCAGGCCTGAGAAGGTGCGAGCTAAGTTGTAATAGGTTCGCGCGAGCAGCTCAGGTCGGGCTAGCTTTGTAGCAACCTGAATTGACACCTCATATATCTTCACAGACTGGTCTGGGGATTCCTGGTAGTAGGCGGCGGCTGCACGACGCGTCACATCCTCCCACAGGCTGCTATCTACCAATTGGGGATATTTTGTTAAGAGAGCGTCCGCTGATTGTTGACTCGCTTGAATCTGACAAAGGGCACGAGCCAAATCCCGTCCATTACTGATTTCCTGCCCGCAGGCTCTATCAGCGGCGATCAATAAGATTGGACAAATTGCGAAAACGCCTAGACGGATCTTCATGGCGGATCAATCGGAAGACAGCCAAGCTCCAGCGCAGAGCAATTCAGCCGGGTTATTGACTCTGCGCTGGAAACTGGGAATGCGGTACTTCAGTAACCGAAAAGGATAATCATTATCCAAATAATCCAGTCCAAAAGGGTAGCACCGGGTGGAGGCGGCGGCGGTGGCGGCGGGTTGCTGCCCGAATTGGACCCTCCTTGCGGACCACCTCCATCAGCCAGGACTGTCGGTACAATCGTCAGAGCGATGAAACCGACAAGGACAAGAATGGGCAAGTATCTTCTTATTCTGAGCATCGCTTCTCTCCTTTGGTTTGTGCCGCGATAAGGCTACGGCGAGGTTGCGTCGGGGCTATTTGAGCAAGAACTCTTTTACAAACATCACAGTTGCGTATAGTCGATAGTCTCTATTGGGTTGCTTCATGAAGCTGTGGCCTTCGTCCTTTGCCAGGACGTACCAAACAGGTATTCGGTCTTTCGTTGCTGCCACGAGTTTGTTGGCATCCTCGACCGGAACGCGAGGATCATTCTGTCCTTGAATGATCAGCAAAGGTTTCTTGATTCGTGCTGCATTGTTGAGTGGCGAACTTCGGTCCATGAACTCTCCAATCTTTGGATCGCGTTCGTCACCAAACTCAGAACGCTGTAAGTCGCGTCGCCAACCCTCTGTACGTTCGACAAAGCTCGCTAGATTAGAGATGCCGCTTTCTGAAATCGCCCCTCGGATTTGATCGGCGTAAGTGAATGCGGTTGAGAGTGCGAGGTAGCCTCCATAACTAACACCCTGAACTAAGACCCGCTCGCCATCTAAATCAGGTTGAGTTTTGATCCAGTCCAGAAGGGCACCGATGTCCTTGACGGCGTCTTCGCGCCTGACGGCGTTATCCAAAGTAAGGAACGTCTTACCGTAGCCTGACGAGCCCCTCACGTTCGGATAGATCTTCGCGACCCCAAGTTCGTACAAGAAATAGTTATCCGTATAACCAAAGGCAGGACGGTATTGTTCCTCTGGCCCACCGTGAATATCGATGATGACAGGTCGTTTGCCGGTAAACTTTGAAGGAGGTCGGTAGAGAAAACCCGAAAGAGTGCGGCCATCGAATGCCTTCCAATGGATTAATTGTGGTGGGGCGAATTTCGATGTGTCGAGTCCGTTATTTACGCTCTTGGCCCAGCGTTCTACGCCTCCACTTTGAGCATTGAGTGAGTAAACGTCATTTGGTGTGCTTGGAGACTTGAAGTTGAATGCCAGTTCGCTCGAATCCCTTCGCCACTTGATATCAGAGATTATGCCGACAGGCAGTTGACCGACCGGGAGTTCCTTATTAGTAGCCAATTCGATCAGATGAAGCTTTGAGATCCCGTCTTCATTAGTAATGAACGCTAACTTCTTTCCATCAGGCGCTATCTGGAAATCCTCGACATCCCATTGAGCAGGAGAAGGAACGCAATCGATCTTGCCGGATGAAATGTCGATGTAGGCCAGCCGGCGAAAGTCAGAATCATGATCAGTCACCACATAAACGCGTTTGCCGTCTTTGCTGAATTGCGGAAAGTCGTAGAGTTCAGGACTCTTTGAAGGCGGGGAGAGCAACCTGTTCTTTCCAGTCTCTGCGTCGGCTATCCAAAGCGTACTCGTTGTGTTGGAACTGAAATCGCAATAGACAATACTCTTGTCATCGGGCGACCAGTCGTACGCTTTTAAGTAGCTACCGGAAGACTTCTCTAATAAGCGATCGGTTTTCGGGTCAGAGGGATTCAGCAAACGAAGGTTTACGCCTTCGGCACCCGCAGGACTCGAACTGTAAACTATCTTGTCTCCGGCGTTGGACCACACCGGCTCCGTGTTTCTCGACTTCCCATCGGAAAGCAAAGTTGAATTACGCGCATTGATCTCATAGAGGTAGAGTTGAAAAGACTCGTTGCCATTTGCATCTCTTGTGTAAGCTAAATACTTACCTTGAGGTTGGAAGTAAATGTCATAAATACCACTTGATTGAATGTAGATCGCAGACGTCTCTGGAGTTGCTCCAGGGCTTGCGACAACAGTAACCCACGTCACGCTTGAAAGGCCCTTTAACCAGATCTCACGCTTGAGTGGATTCCATCCCGCTACTGGCAATCCATATGGACTGTTGTAGGGTTGGATTTCGCGAGCTAGAGATGTTGGGATAGGCGGGACGCCTAACGATTCAATACTTTTGCTTGGAGCAGTGGACTGCGCTTGGACAAGTCCGACCAATAGAACCACGACCATCAGCATGGCCCACACTCTATTAGTCAAGCCAAAGGTAAAAACCAGTCTGGGCGTCTGTGCTTTGTCCCTAGATCGCATGTGTTGTTTTGGAGAGAAGGCCCACAGAGACGACTGTGCTTCTCTCAGATTCAATCTGGAAATCCGCTACATTCGTTCTAGACGGGAGACTCGGCCAGAACTTCCAGCCTGCATAAAAAATATTTGCAGGTTCGGAAGCGAACCCATCGCCACAAGAGGCAACTACTTTTCCTCAAAGTGGGATTTCTGTCCAGTTTTCCCGTCTAGGAAGACAGACCACCCGCAAAAATAGGCGTGACTCGCCTGACATTGGGGAGAAAGCACCAGTGAGTTCGCAGTTTTCGCTATTTAATGGCGGTATCGTCGGCGAATCGCCGCTGATTGATGCACTTCTTAACGAGATCGGTACGGCGGCTCGCTGTAACTTGACTGTACTTATCTTGGGAGAGTCAGGGACGGGAAAAGAACTCGTGGCGCGAGCAATCCACGACCAGAGCGCCCGTGCAATGAATCCCTTTGTGTCCGTTAACTGTGGAACCCTGACAGAGACTCTCCTTGAATCAGAACTGTTTGGCTACGAGCGCGGCGCATTTACCGGCGCGAATGAGAAGCGGAAGGGACTGTTCGAGGCAGCTCACAAAGGAACAATCTTCCTTGATGAAATCGGCGAGATGTCTGCCGCATCTCAGGTCAAACTGTTGCGCGTTCTGCAGGAAGGCACCATTAGACCAGTGGGGGCTCGTTCAGAAACGCATGTTGACGCGCGCGTAATAACTGCGACGAACCGAAACCTTGCTCTTGAACTCCAAGCTGGCCGATTCCGTGAAGACCTCTTTTATCGGATCGCCGTGTTAGCAATCCACACTCCGCCGCTGAGAAAAAGGGGATCTGATATTCCACTGCTGGTCGATCACTTTTTGTGCGAGGCGGAGAAGAGATCTAAGTGCTCTCGCAAACGCACCGTTGAAAAAGAGGCGATCACGGTATTGTCTAACTATCCTTGGCCAGGAAATGTCCGTCAACTGAGGCATGTAGTGGAAAAGCTCGTCGCAACTACTATGGACGGCGATTTGATAACAGCTGAAGCTGCTCGGCGCGCGCTTCCTAACGGTCACTTGGCAGGAGCGAGAGCACAGGTTCCTCTTTTGTATCAAGAGAACGATTCTCTTGAAGCCTTTCTCGATCGAACACTTATTAGTCTCTACGAACAATTGCTTGCGACGACGGGAAATCATAGTCAAGCTGCGCGATTGTTACGCATAGACCGTACCTCACTGTATCAGCGGCTTGAACGCGCACGGCGACGTACAACCGGCGATGCGTCCTCGCACTAGAATCCGATTCGGCGGGAGGTTGTACTTGGAGGAGGCTGCATCAATTTTCGAATTGCTTGAAACACGACACGAAACTGTCCGTCATATTTTTTCTCTAGCGCATCAAGCTTTGCCGCTAATTCTTTGTTCGACCCCACCATTTCGCGAAGACGGACGAACGCGCGCATGATGGCAATATTGACTTGCACTGCTCGTTCACTATTCAGAACGCTGGATAGCATTGCGACTCCTTGTTCAGTAAAAACGTAGGGTCGATACCTTCGACCGCCTCGGCCTACCTTTGAGGTCACAATTTGTGACCTCAAAGATTCATCCTCATCCCGCGACAACTGAAACATGAAGTCTTTGGGAAAGCGAGTACGGTTACGTCTGACCGCCTGGTTAAAGACCTTCGTTGGCACTTGATAGAGTTCGGCAAGTTCGCTGTCGAGCATTACCTTTTGTTCTCGGACAAAATATATTCGACGCTCGATCATCTCTACGGGAACAAGGAGCTCTGACGCAACGGATCGTTTCTTGTTTACCATTTGAATGAGGGTTAGATCGGCAAATTAATTCAGAATCGGATGCGCATACCCTGTCCAACTTCTCTTGAAATCTCGCGTCCAACTGCCGAAATGACGGCTGCAGCCTGCCGTAGTTTCGCGGCTTCAAGTCCTGCGCTACGGATTTGGCCGGCAGCGTCAACTTGGCTCACATAGGTTTGTTTATTAGCACCAACCTCTAAACGATAATTTTGGTCGACGCCGGCACGCGCTTCACTGGCACCGCGTTGATATCCACCAATCGCCTGACCAGCACCTGCATTCACTCCCGCAATTTGTGCTCCCGCCTGCTTTTCAATGGCGACGTTCATGTCGCTTTGATATTGCTGAGCTGAGTAAACGACCCTGTTAGCATTTGTCTCCTGATTCTGGACCGTCTCTGCACTGAATTCTGTCGTTGCGTAATTGCCCGTGCGGTTGCGTTTAGTGATGGCATCGTACTTGGGGATCTCAACCAAGCCCCTGGCTATCGGTATTTCAGGCGGAATCATCGAGTTGACTAAGCTCACGCCTTGATCAATTTTAGCTGCCGATGTGTTGCCAGCATTCATGTAGAGATCGCGTTTTGCTCCAGCGACAATGTTCCCCACTGCCAAAGAGGCACCAATGTTAGTGTCACGAACGTTACGGGCAACATCTGCGCCCACCTGCGACTTCTGAAATCCGGCTGCCGCTTGAATGATCATTCTCTGAGTCGTGGCTGCACCCTGAGTCGCCGCCACTTGACCGGTCAAGGCCGCTTGAATGGACGCAAGTTGGGCGGTGCGTTGTCCTTGCGCCCTCATATTTCCGGCTTCCCATTGCCCGGCTGATCTAGTCACGTCCGCCTGATAGCCCGCGTTGTACTGCGTGCTCTCAGCTTGTCGATTGATCGAGGCTGCCGCCTCCGCGCTGTATTTCTCAATGCCCGTCCCAACCATTGCACCCATCCAAGATGAAACCACCGTCGCTACGGACTCATAAATTCGTCCTGACAGGAAGTACAAAGAGATAAAAGGAGTTCCGTATAGACAGAGAGCCCCCAAGCCCATCCCGAAAGCGGCTAGAGCAATAGTGTACTGCGGTTGCGCAAGCGGGTCCGTGATCGCTCGCATTGTTTCGTAATTCCAGATATAGAGCGGATCGCCATCACCGACAGCCATGGCGACATTGCCCCACATGTAGGCCACTATCCGAATGATCTTTGACACTGAGGGCCAAACAAGTGTTAGAGCAACGACTCCATAGAGAAATGGATAGGTGGTTTTGCTTGCAAGATGTTTGTCGACGATACCAGCAAGCATGAATGGCATGGCGAGTTTCATCCCAAGCAGTAAGGCGGCTCCAAGGATGACCAAAATCAGATCACCGAACTCAATCAGCGCCCGCTCGAAGTTCAACCAGCTCAGCATCGTTGAGATGTTCCATTGAGAGACATCGGCCTTTCGGTCAAAGTCTTTCAGCGTGCTCTCACTATCGACAATAATGCCAAGTACCGATTCGCTGCCTATCGGCACAGGTTCAATTGCCGTTTCACGACCATCAACCTTTACGGTGAACATGTTCTGCTGAAACTTGGCATAGGAGTCGTTGAAACTGTCACGCTGAGCTAGATACAGTTGCTGGAGAACCGATTGTTGTCGGGCTTCATTTCCGTTGGCGATTTCGTATCCAATAGCGCTCATACCATTGATGATCGCCAGGCTTGTTCCCGATAACACAAAGAACAGGCCAAGTCTGCCGAACCACCAATAGAGATTGGAACCCTCGCCATTGTCCTCGCGCACAATGCGCAACATCGCGAAGCCAGCCAAACAGTTTCCGATAACCCACGCCAGGAGTTCGAACCAGCCGATCAACTTCGAGACGATTTCGTTATCGAAATACGGCAGAAGCGAGGCGGCACGTTGTGTCAGGGTCGCGATGTTTTCCGACAACGATCTCACCGGCGAGGGTGACGGCGTTGGTGCCTGTGCTTGCACCACTACTGGAAGCAGCAGAATTGCCACAAGGATGCTAAACCTTAATGCTTGTTTGAGATTCATTGCTGGTTTCCTTTGTGATTGCAGCCTGAGTCCTATGGTCTTCTCGGTGGAGGGGGCATACCACCCCTCTCGATTGCGGTGAAAATACTTTCTTTAACTATGTTCAGGTTATCCCATGCTTCATCTGTCGCTTTGACCCGATTTGCTATCCGCACTCGTTCTTCCATAGTTAGGTTGTAGAGCTTCACACGATCCTCGATTTGTGTGGATAGGTTCGTGATTTGCGCATCCAGGTCTGCAATCATTTTCTCGCACGAAGCGATCTCGAGTTTGAGATCTGAAATGCAGGAAGCACACTGTTCGGCTTGCGGTTTGGTTAGCTCGGCGTCAAGCTTGTCTTTCGCCTGCTTCATTTCCAGCGCAGCTCCGGCCTGTCGCGCTTCGGCTGTTTGAAGATCGTGATAAAGGCGAGCCAATGTCGCATCAAACATTGCGATGCGGTTCATAGTCGCGATCTTGTCCTGCGCAGTGCGACCAATAGAATTGCGCAGATAATCCTCGAAATCGCGCAAGTCAGCTTCTGGATCGAAGATGCCGTTCATCAATCGAACCTTGATCGACTTGATCATGCGTAGGCGTGAGATCACCATCGTCTCAATCGCACGTTTCAGCGCGAAGACATCGCGCACCGTTTGACCGATTTGCGCCATCGTGCGAGTCAGGTTTGCGTTATGAAGTACAAGCTTTTCCGCCTGACCTAATACGCCTTTCATCGTGCTGAGTTGTTCGGCGAGCTTGTTGATCTCTTCGGAATACTGCCTGACTCGCTCCAGCCATCGGTTGGCTTCCTCTATCTGGCGCTCGATTTGAAGAGTGTATTGAGCCGGATCGAAAACGGTCCATTGAGCATGGGTGGTCGATGGCGCCAGGACCGCACCGAGCAAAATGCCGAGCAGTAGATGTTTGATGAATTTCATGGTTTATTCCTCTTCAATCGAGAACGACTTTCACGCTGCAACTTCAAGAAGCGTTTCGTCGATTTCTCGAAGTCCTACCGCTGTCAGGCCGCGCGGGTAATGTTGAGCTAGCCAGGCGTGAACCTGTGTCTCTGACCAGTCTGGGTGATAAGCGGAAACGATGCTTCGAGCGTTCCTTTCATCGGCATTGGTCGTCAAAGTCCAAAGCATCAAAGGACTGAGTTCATGTTGCACCAATTCCACGACCTGATCTGGTCCGGTTCCAATGACCATCACGAATTGCGAGAACCTTCCCGGAGCAGTCTTGATGTGACTGATGGCTGTCGCTCCGTTCTCCGATAACTTTGCATGTGCGACGATCTTCGAGAAGTCACCGAGTTGCTTGCCAACAAAGATCACATTCCCGGTCTTCGATAGCGATGCGACATCCTCAATGTCTTCGAAGGCGTGTGTCGCTAATATGGTTATTGAATTTTCCTTGGGACCTTTGCGACCGGCATGCTGAAGGACTTTGAAGATGAACGGATACTCATCCTTGATCTCCCACATCTCATCGAAGAGATTAGCGGTCGGAGCCCTCGTGCCGTCTGCGCGGCGGCGTCCAATAGAACGCGCGACGTGTGCGGCGATGCGATACGCCAGTGAAAGCTTGATGTCATTCGGGAAGTCTCTTAGCGATCCGAGTTCGAACACATCGAAAGGAGACTTCTCTTCGTAGTCGGGATGAGTCGGGGCATCAAGCCAGGGATGACCAATGTAATTATTGAGAGCCAGGACGAGAGTCTCGCGTCGCTCACGGACTATTTCAGCGTCGAACGGATAAGTCCTGAGTTGAGCGACAAAGTGTGAGAGCACTGGTTCAAACAGAGGCCGACCCGGCCCGTTCTGAGAGACAATGTTCTCGTAAACCTGAGCCACGACCGCGCTAATAATATCCTCACCGGTTTTATCATCGTCTCTCACGCGCGCCAGCATTTTGAGGTCGCCGACAACTAATGCTTTTTGTACATCGTCGGGCATCTCCCCCTCTTTCAATTCGGGATACGACCAGATGTTGATGGCGCGCACTTCGTCTGGTCGAGGGCGGATATATCGGCCACCCAGGACCGTCGCGAGTGGCAGCAAGGTTTCGCCGATATCGATCGCGTTAACGCTCGCGTCGCTGAGACTCGCCAAAATATCGCAGGCGAATTGAGCCATCAGAATCGATTTTCCGCCGCGCGGAGCTGCAATGATTTGAATGAGCGGTGAGGGAATTTGATTTCGGTCAAAGAGATCAATTCCGACGAGTCTTCCGGTCGCAGTTGAAAGCAAGGTGTGCGGTCGGGTCGCTCCTTGCCAGGAATCTTCTGTGGGAGTCAAAGCCACTACCGAGTTCGCTACTTCCGTCAACTCGCGTCCGGTAAGACCAGGACTTAATTCACCGGCGATAGCTGAGGCATATAGAGCGCGTAAAGGCTCAGGCTCTTCGCGGTCGGCGTTAGCGCCGGGTATCTGACGAATGGCAGAGACCACCCTTTCGCATTGTTCATCCAGAACCTCCACAGACTGCTTCAGTTCAGCGAGGTTTCTTGCGCGCTCCCCATACAGGAGAACATAGAAGCGGGTCGGCAGGAGCGACTCGCGTGCGCCAGCAACTTCCTCGCGCACGGCTCGCAAACTTCTCAGTGCCGCCGCTCCCTCCGGGTTATCTTTCCTGGTAAACGTTCGCTTGACTTGCTTGATGCGGCGATCCAGACGTTTAGTTTCTTTGCGCTGCTCAGGGAAAAGGTACTCGGTAACAATCGTGTGACGGAGATTGAAATCGCGGCGTCCTATTAAGCTTCTGAGCGCATCGGCTGTCACGAACTCGTTTGGCGGTATGAACATTGAAACGATCGTCACTGGATATTCCCCATGCATCAGATAGTTCAGTTCACCCTCGATAGTCTCGCCGCATAGATAGTCACGTAAGTCTCTGCCTGGTCTGTCAGGTAGAATAGGAGCGGAGTTGCTATTCTGGCAGTGCCCGAAGAACACAGCTTCCCAAATCTCCTGACGAGTGAATCTTCGCAGAGTAAGCGGAGACGAATTCTCAAAGAGTCTCCATACTCGATTTGCATGGTTGTAAGCTTGCTGCTCAGCTTCGAGGGTGCGTCGCACGACTGAATCGTCGGCCGTACGAGAGTAGATCTGAGCTAGGTCTCGTAGAGTTGAAACAATTCCTCGCTCTCTCATTTCTTGTCGAAACGCATTTCCGAAATCAGCGAGGGCGCTCATTGTTGGATTGCCGCGCTTCTTCGGCGGAACTCGTATCCACATAGTCAACACACTTCGCCGATAGGGAAGACTCTGCGCTGCGCCTCTGAGGTAATCGAGATTTGATGATTGAAGTAATGACGCCAACGTGTGAGTGCCCGCAATTGCGCGTGAACTAATGACGCTGGTAATCGCTTGCCCGAGATCAGGAGTTGTCGAATATCTGAATTGCACCAAAGTACCCGAAGGTTTGTCGAAGGCCAGCATTCGCGCGAGGTCGTCATAACGAATGTCGACTAGCGCATCATCCGCAAACATCGTCGCGGGTGTTTCCACCTGATAGGCAACTGTGAGAGCGCCGTCCTTGTGTCGCAGAGCATCTCTGTAGATCCCTACAATTGACGAGTCGCGTCTTCTACCAGAGGGGCGCATTAGTGCGACAGCCCGGAGACGAAGGTCTCGTTCGTCCGTTAGTTCGTCATAAGCAAGGACTCGTTCCATCGTTCTTCCAAAGCCTCCTGAATACGACTGTTATGATCGAGCAAGATCAATGTCGAACTGGCCCGCTCGGATTGAGGATCGGACCTCAGCCAACCATGCGCCCCTTCATTGTTAGGAATCCATGAGCGCGTGAACGCGCGTTTTCTTCCGTTCGGAATCGCGCGATATTGTCTATGGTGAAAAAACAGCGCCTTAAGCTTGTGCTGTAGCCAGTAAGGTTTGCGTCCGATCCGTATGTAGTTAAAGAATGCAATGCTTCCCACAGTCGCCAGGAGCCAAGTCCACATTTGCAGTGGCACGTAGAGAACCGTAATACCGAAGGGGACGGGCGCCAGATAACCTGCGCACGAAATCAGCAAAACGGTGAACCAGTCGCTGTCGGCAACGCCGAAGCGTACGACTGGCAAGTAAATGTTTCGGCGGACAGGTCGCGCCATCATGCCTATCACCTCAGCAGCTCAAGCCGCACACGAAAGACAGTTGTTAGTTAGGCGTTCCTTAAAATTGGTTATCCAACGGAACGGTATCACCCTGACTGAAGGCATAAACGGCCGCACAAATGCCACCAAAGGCGAAGCATGCGGCTCCGGTTATGAATTTCCAGGTTGAGAGTGACTCGCGCAGCCCTGATGTTACGATCCCAACTGCGACGAAGATGATTCCCGCGATGATCATTGCCGCCGCGAGAAAGAAAGTGATAGAGCGCAAGCTGTTTCCGAGTTGCGCGCTGTTGCCGTTAAAGAACGACCCGGATGGAGTCTGCGCCGATGCTGATATCAACCCAAGCATTAGCATGAGCGCGGTCGCAACAATGCCGTGCGTTGCCTTCACACCTAAGCCGAGCGCTACCAGTTTTCTTCCGATTTGCGCCGCGCGAGAGTATTCCAGTCCCGGATAGGCTGTTACTTCGATTAAGCTCTTCATGTCCTACACTCCTTCGATCACCCATCGATTGAAATTTCGCTAACCGATTTGCGTTAACGAGAAAGCTGACGTTCAAGCGGCTCCTTCTCAAACCCTGTGCCACTGATGTGGAACTCACTTTGCACAGACCAACCTCATCATGTTTCGGAAGTCGCTCTTGTTAATTCTGGTATTGCTTGTCTTGACTTCGACGGCTGCGTCGCAGATTCAGAGCGACAACGACGTATCCATCCGTGATCGTGCGCGTCGGATTGAACCCTTCATAACGGAGTCATCGAGACGTTATGGAGTTGATCCTCGCCTTCTTAGAATTCTGTGCTTCATTGAATCGCGCTATCGACTCGACGCAGTGAGTCCCAAAGGTGCGCGTGGCCCAATGCAATTCATGCCCGACACCGCGAAGAGATTTGGAATACGGAACCCGCACGACCCACAGCAAGCGATTGACGCGGCAGCGCGATATCTGCGGGAGTTGCTGAGGAAATTCGGGGGACGACTCGACCTCGCGCTAGCGGCATATAACGCTGGAGAAGGAACGGTTGAATCGTTTCAGACTGGTAGACCGCTTGTTCTGGCGAGTGGAAAGATCATAAATCGACGAGGACAGATCACAGGGGGCATTCCTCCTTATCGTGAGACACAAGATTATGTGAGGTCTGCGATCGCGATCTTGATAACTGGCCAGGGAAACGCCGCGCTTCAAAAGAATAATACTTCGCCATTATTGAGCTCTCAATATCTCAAACCCAATCTCGCGAATAAACCGACCCGTCCATCGCTTGGTGCGACGGAAAGGGAAAACGCTCTTTTCATCGAGGTTCGATGAGGGTGTTGGATTTTACATGCACTTTGGGTGTTGTGTTTTACAACAGGGTAGGCAACTGTCATGAGATTTCTTCAAGGTTGAACGAGAGTTGATACTTCACCAGCTTGATATTGGGTAGTCCTCTAGCTGCGAAGATAACTCTGGAATCGAACTTGGAGGCCACTAAGATTCCTCGCACTTGTGATTCGGAAGCTGATAGACAACCCATATATCCCAATAGCTGTCCGAGCGCACTATCCTTGGCCTTACCAGCTTTCAATTCCACCACTACCAAACAATTGTTGGAATCTCTAGCTAATAAATCAATTCGTCCCGCGTCCGTTTGGCGCTCAACGCCATTTTCAACAAGGGTCAGGCCGGACTCGATTTCGCTTACTCTTGTGGCCAAATACGAATGTAAATCTCTTTCGAGGGATACGCTGGCTTCAATAGACTCTTCAACTTCCGCCTCTATCGGGTCGGTATGACTCTCTTCATTAGCTTCAGAGGAAATGCCAGGTACTGAGATCTCACCGGTCTTTATCTTGGACTTGTACCAAGCATAATGCGTCTTTTGCCATTTGCTGGTCGGGAAATGCTGCCTTACTAACAAGGTAAGCTTTTCGTAAGACGGAAATCGTCCTTCGGCCATGCAGGTTTCAATAACCAGCTCCTTGATTGTCCGGTAGTAACTCATCTCATTCCTTCATCAGGCGAAGCTCCTCGCCATTTCTTCGGGGCTTGGATGTTACCGCCCGGGTGCCTAATGAGGTCGGGCAGTCGTACACTCTCCAACATCTCCGGCGTGATTGTCATTATGCGCACAAGGCTGTTTCCCTTGAACTCTGACCATCGGCCTGGCTCCCGACCCGGGGGCAACCACACTTCTACGTTGCGAGCGAACTCTTCTGACGCTACCCGCACCGCTGGCATTTGATCGCAGTCACCGGTCACTAGAATAGCCGCGTCATAGACATCCTTTGCAGCATCCAGCACAAGGGAAATGGCAATATTGACATCTGTCTCTTTCTCGTTGCGATATTTTTGTCGCTGGAAAGGATCTGAAGAAAGGTCGCGATTGTGAAAGCCCAAAACTACCTCTAGATTCGATATTGTGCGGACCGCACGTAGCCAAAGCTTCTGCCTGCCTTCCTCTCCGCTGCTCGTGTCAAGACTTCCAACGGGAGCGGTAAAATACTTGATTCGAGAGACCACTCCCCTGCTTCCAATGATCTCGCTTGCCAACGCTCCGAAATCGCACCAAGCCAAGGCGTCGGCTATCTCACGATTGTTACTGATTGCGTAGTAAAAATTGTACCCATCGATGTACATCGCCCATTTCTGTGTCTTGACCACTAGAACCTCCTGAGGTCCGGGATGGAACATTAGCGAAGCCACATAACGCTTGGCCGCGTCGCAAGATTAACATCCGAAGCTAAAGGAAAAGATTCATTGAGAAATACGCTATCCCTGCTTCAGCTGCAAGACCTGGTTGGATCGATGTTGCAGCAATTTCACTTGTTTGACAGACGCACCTGGATTCTTTCCATTAAGAGAGAAGGGAGGTTTCCTCTGTCCTCAGTAAAGATTCGGTAACTCTCTTTATAATCTTGTGAAACTATAGCGCAGTGCAGAGCGCCGTTAACAAGGCTAATCAGCATGATGCTCGCGTGAGCACCACATTGGTGGGGAAAGCATCCATTGAGTACAAGCATTTCCCCTTGTCGCTCGATGGGTTCCTGGGCGGTCATCGCCGTGATGAAGAATTGGTACTCTTTTCCTAATAGTCGACGCAATCTCTGCTTAAGCAGGGGTCGAGCCCGCATGAGATCAAAAGGGTACTTGCCTTCATACTTCGCAAGAGAACCAACTTGAGCGCGAGGACGAGCGGAATCATCATGCGAAATAAGATTTTGCACATACTCAATTCCACCGTTACCACACGTTTGATATTCGACGCGCAACTTCTTCCCTTTTTGGAACAGGCTAGAGGTAACCAACTGCTGCTCAGCGAGGCTCAACTGATTTAGATAAATATTGAAGGTCTGTCTTCCTTTTTTTGTCATTAGAACAAGAGAATGGTGTTCCGCCTCAGTAGCAGGCTCTTTTGTAGAAATGGAACTTACTGCCCCGTCAAAGGCATCTAGTGGAGAACAGAAAGATACATCCGGTTCGAGATTGTAAACGGCAATAACTATCTTTTGAGTCTGATCGTAGACGACCCGTGGGCTTTGCGCCGTGACTATTCTGGGTTCAAGAGCGCTGGCGCAAATCATAGCCAGAAGAAGTAGAGGTTTTGGGAACTGTGCGGTCATAACTTTTATCCTCCTATCTTCTTTACTCTTGAATGACTAAATAGAAATTCAACGGTTCAGTTGACCGGGGCGCGGCGATTTGCAACAGCGTCGAATCCATCACACAAGTTAAGGAACGCCCAAGCTCCTGAAATCACGAGGCGCCTTACGCTTTCGATTTTGCGGTTAAGCCAACGAACGTGCGACGACTTCAGAGTACGTTTCCGCGGCCCCATCTTGGAACCTCACAAGATGAAATAGCAATCCATTGATTTCATGATGTTCCAGATACCAACGGACCCAACCATTTTGTATCGGGCGAGACTTAGCCGTCCTGGCCCAATCACCTGAAAATTCCTGAAAGAAAACGATGGCTGCTTTACAGTTAGGTTTATGTCTTTGTCCCAGAAACCGAGCGAACTGCCAATTAGCTTGACACGCTTTGAGCCAGTTCATTCGAAACTTTATTTCAATTGGAACGCTCGTTCCATCAATGAGCGACAGTTCACCATCCATACTTTGGTTATTGAAACGATAGACACCTTCTATCCCAAGCGCCCTTCGATTCTCAGAAAGGAATGCGAAGACCTCCTCCTGATAAGCGTAGGGCAACGTGCGCTCCTTCAAATCTGCGGGAAGGATCTCCGTTCTTTTCGGCGGCGGACGCCTAAGATTTTCAGGTCGCGCATTCATGTTGAGAACTTCGCTGATTGTGATCATCTGAAGTACTCCGGGGCTAGTGATTGCAGCCCAACGCCCTCAGACTGCAAGGGTTGTTCGGCATCCGGTTGAACTCCAGACTCAAGTCTAATTCTGAAGCTCGGGATCCTCACTGATTATTCCAGAGAGAAAGGCGCCTTTCTTGGCGACCCGTATGTGGAATTCGCCAAAATCCAAAACTTTCGCTACCCGTTCGACACTTGGGATTCGTGCAAGCTGATATCGGATTATTATTTGTTCAAGCTTCTGGTTTATTTGCCTCTTGGACCCAGCCAGGCCACCTTGATGCGCAAGCCGCAAAATAAAAGAATCCGCAAGTGATTTCTTACATGAAATCATTGCGCCTTTTAGTACACCATTTGGTAGCACCGTCACGGCGACATCAACCGCGTCATCGGCTCGGTGAGAGACGGCAGCGATTTCCTCTTGATCAGTAGAAACGGTAGCCGTCTCCAGTGCATCTTGGAGCAGTTCCAAGGCAACGCGGACTCTTGCTTTGCGAACTGGAGGCATCCGCTTTAACTGTTCCAGTTCGGCAGTTAGATTTTCATTGCTGAATACATCCGCTTTACGTTTTCTGTCGCTGCGGGAGCCTGTTTGCCCGTTAGCGGATAAAAGGAAAGCACCTATTAGTGCTATTAGAAGGAAAGGTTTCATTCGCCTCCTCAGGTCACAAGATGCAAGATCTCGAATGCGAGAATTACGCCGCCGCGCACACAACTCCGCGACCCACAAGTTCTGGATGAGGGCCGCTACCTCGCAGACGGCCAGAAGGACAGTTCGGCTTCGCGCTTACTAACCGACATTCCGCTCATTAGGGCGCTCCCGCAATTTATTAAACATATTGTCTAACGCCACCACATAAAACTCATGCAGGGTCACGGGTATTGAACCACTTAACGCCAGATTGTGTGCATTATTGATTCCCTGAGCGGTGCGAACTAACTCTTCGACATCGTCAATACTTAAAGGATAAACCTCCTCTAATTTATCTGCATCAACAAAGAATTCCTCGTCATGATGCGCAAAATATTTATTGCGTTGAGCTAAGATATTTTTAACGGCAGTTTGCTTAGAAGCAATCGATTGTCTTTGAGCATCAATTTGCTGTTGAGTGATTGATCCTCGCGTCCAAACGAGATTGCCGAGGTTGGTTTCTACAAACTTTAAGAATTCGTTTAAGTTCCTATCTGATCGTTGTTCATATAATTTCGCTAGCGATATTACTGAGTCAACAAGAAGCGACTCCATAACTGGCAGAAAAATCACTGGGGCCAAATCAGCCTCATCGCCCCTCACTTTTTGCTTGAGATAGGTGAATAAGGCAACTTTGTTCGCTGTCTTATCAAGATACTTCGTGAACCCATGTAGCCACGCTTCGTATTGTTGCTGAACAGACATTGAGTTGAACCTCATGAATTGTCTTCAATATTCCTAACTGATAAGCGGAAGATGCCGACTATATATTATCTAGCTCTGGCTGGATAACAACTTTCTCATGGGATTATCAAGCCCAAGCGAGACAATAACGAAATTCCGTTATTATCCAGACGCCTTGAAGTTAGCTATCGAGTTAATCAACCGTCAGTGTGCTCAACCCCAGGACCGATCAGCTAGGTTCATTCGCACTCTTCGCTAGCATCAAAACCGAAAGGCCAGCTTTGAAGCTGGCCTCTCAAGGTTGGGCGGAGACATTCAGCCTCCTTGTGGTTACTGTCCTCACCCCAGCAACCTTAACCCTTGGTTGGGCGCATTCTAGTCCAACCTGAAATCTTGTCAATAAAAGTTTTCTTGCATGGTCTCCTTCAGGCTTGCTGTTTTCCCTTGCTATAGCCTTCTCACCACTTCGCAAAATTCCAGAGATAGAGTCAATGGTCCTATCCTCGTTGAAGCTCAATGAGGGTGTTGGGTTTTACATGCACTTTGGGTGTTGTGTTTTACAACAGGGGTACTTGGTGAGACGAGTCAGTCGAGAGAGTGAAGTGGAACACAACTTGTATTGCGAGCAGCCGACACGGAATCGAGTATTGGCTGAAGATATAAGGAGAAGGCGATGAGCGCAAATGTTTTGGATCTACCGATAACAAGTTCGGCAGCAGTTGAAGATTCTCTGCGTGCTGAATTTGAGCCAGTCGGTTCGGTTATCTGTTATCGGGACCCGGCAGATGTGCGCACGATCCGTCGGCAATCGTGGTTAATCATCATCTCCTTTGTTATTGCAGCGGTAGCCGTTGTTGGCATCGTCTACAAATCGATTCAGCGACCGGATCGCATTGTAGTTGATATGTCGTCCGGCCGAACCGTCATGATCAATGACAGGGAACTGGGCGCAACGGAAGCCGTTCGGTTGGAAAAAGACAAACTACAAATTGCCGATATGGATTATGTGGTGAAGGCCTATCTGGAATATCTGTACCGCGTGGATCAGGCTTCTCGTTCTAAGGACATTGAAGCCGCGCTTCGATTGATGGTGCCCGGCCAGGCCAAGAAATTCGCGCAATACCTTACCGATCAAAAAATCCTTCAGACCCAACGCGAACAGCAATGGAACGCCACATGGAAACCTGAGTACCTGGAGCATGCTTCGGGTAAACCGCTAACAGTGAAGGTATACGGGACGCAAGAAGTTGACATGGTGGTTAAGAACCAAAGCAAACATGTCATAAAGCACCTTTTGCTTACTGTCGATTTGTTGCCAGATGCGCCGGAAGGTGGAACGTTTCGCCTTGATAGAAATCTGCGCTCGGGGTTTCGAATCAATGCCCTTGACTACAAGGAGCTCAGTTCCAGCGAAGCAGAGACGCCTGCAACTTCAGCTCAAGGTTGAGAGGAGAAGACAATGAGGACAGTCAAATCTTTATTGCTACTTTTGGTTATGCAGATATTGGTATGTGCTCAACAAGCTCCGCCAACGCCTACAACGCCAACTTCGCGATGCCACGGCTGCCCACGCAGGGTTGCGAAAAGAGTGATTCCGCCGGCGCAGGTTCCAGCGTTGCCAACGGCTGCCGAGTTCTTTGTCGGTGAAGCGCGGGTCGATGTCACAAAGGATGAGACGGTCGTGAGGCTGGCAATGGCCCAACACGGGAGCGTCCTGATCGAACTCCCAGCCAACGACGGCCCACGATACATCATTCCAGGTGACCCAGAGATGGCAACCGTGGATCAGAAAGCACTTGAGCGAAACAAGCGAGCGATAGTTGTGAGACCGGGTACGCAGTTTGTGCCTGCAGTGCGCAATCTGAAGGCTCGTACCCCCTCGGCGACCGTGACCGCGCAGATGCGCAGCGGCCTCGTCGTTACATTCCTGTTTTATCCAGTAGAGGACCTCGCGCAAAACGTCCATCGGTGTGTGCTCAATTACAACCGCGACGAGGTTGTTGCGCGAAGGCGCGCGGCAGGACTGCCCGTCAATCTAGACGGCACAGGAGAAAGGGGGGAGATGACGATGCAGTCCGCCGCGCCATTATCGATCTCGGTCGAAGACACCAAGGAAGAAGAAAACCAAACATCCGCTGAAACTCCCGTCGCTTCAAGCACGCCTCGACCGACTCCAAGCTTGCCGGTGCCGTCGCCTGCGACTAATCGTTTATCGTCAATAGACAAAACTGAGGACACGAAGGGCACCGCTTCATATGCGTCTTCTGCGCAAACCGCTTTGCAAGAAGCAATGAAACAACCGAAACGGTTTAAGAACTGGACGAAGCCAACGCATGGACTCTCGCTTTCAATATTGCGACCGAGTGTCAACGGGGAGCGCTTCAACGTTGTCTTGCTCGCGGTCAAGAACAAGATGTCCGACAGCGTAAAGCTGACACCTGACATTCCCGATCTTTCCATCGAAATGCTTGATGATCGTGGGAAGCCTCTCAATATCGAATCGATCAAAAAGCTTCACACAGAAGCGAGCGATACGTCCGGTCTAATCCCTAAAGGCGGGATCGTGTATTACGCCGTCGCTTATACGTCTCCGGTCCTTAGTGTTCATCAGCAAGTCAGAGTGTCGGTGGGACAAACCAGCGCGGCTGATGAGCCAGCATCAATAGTTCTCGTCAAGAGTGAAAAATAGAGGAGTGCATCCATGAATCGCAATGGAAACAATCACCGAGGAACGGGCGCAGACGTTCTCGAAGATGTCCACCAGGACGTTCAGAGTGAGACGGCCTTCTTTGATCCCTCGAACCCAGTGCTTGCGCCGGCGAAGGAGATCACTACGAGCAAGAGTAAGAATTGGAAACAGAAACTCATCGGTTGGAGTTTTGTTGTCCTCCTACTCGTTATTAGCGGCTTCGTCCTTTACGCGCTATTAAGAATCAATCACGTCGATGTCAAAGTATTAGCTGACAATCGTCGTGGCGGCGCGGACGCAAAGGCTGAATCAGATGTTAACAAGACTGAGAATGGACTCAGTGCCGAAGCGATCAACATTGCTCGCGAAGCAGTTGGAACTGACCCTGTAACAGCGAAGCCCTCGGCGTCACCGGGTGCTTCTCCAAGCATCTCTCCTGATACCGCTTACCGCTTGAATTACAGCGCCACGATGAATCCTGGAATGGGGCCAGCGACCGACTTTGGAACGACAAGCGCCTCTTCAAATCAGCAGGCTGTTGGAACAACGCAGCCAGAGGCAAGAAGTGTCGACCATTCGCTGACGGATGCGACTTTGCAGTCTCGGGCGAATCAGACCCAGAGCATTTTTGTTGATGACGCGCCAAAGCCAGTAGCAGCGTTGCCGAAGACTTCGAACATGAAGCTCGCATCAAGCCTCGAAGACAAAGCTGCGTCCAAAGAGAAAACAAAGAAGCCGTCAACGGTGTTACCGCCCTTCGGTACGATGTTACCGGTACGCACGCAAGCAGTTATTCTCACTGTACGCAACAATTCATATGCGAGGCTTGAACTAGCCCGCAACCTGACTGGCGAAGGCTGGTCTCTTCCCAAAGGGACCATCCTGATAGGTCACACGAGCGGGAGCGAACTTGAGCGCGCCTTTGTGAACGTGATCGGTTACCTCGATCCTCGAGAAAATCGGTTTGTAAAAATGACAGGAGAAGTTCTCGGTGCCGATGGCGGCGCAGGACTCCAAGGAAAGCGCATCGTTGTCGATCGCAATCGATTCAAGCAGACCTTGAGCAAGGTTGCATCAGGGGGGTTGCAAGTGGCCGGCATGATGGCTGGCGCCCTAACCGGACGCGGAACTGTCGTCCTTAATGGCGCGGGATATCGCCTTCTCAATCCTGTCACCGAGGAAGCAGGCCAACTCATCAATAGTGGAAGCGGGAAACGGGCCTTTGTGAAAGTGGAAGCGGGTCAGCCTGCCTATGTGATGGTCGCTGATCTGCCGAAAGAAATTCGCGCCGTCGACGCTCCAGGAGATGACGAACTCGCAAGAGTTGCGACCTCACTGACCGACCGAGAGGTTATGGAACTAATTCTCTTTGGGACACCAGAGGAGACTCGCGCGGCTCTGCTGCTAATGAATGAAGAGCAGAGAGGGATGGTTGCAAAGACTATCGGAACGCAGGACGGAAAACCATGATTCCCGTCGATCCGCACCGCGAAATAATCGATCCTCGTCAACTCGTTCGTGAACATGGCCGGGAGGCTCTCTCAGAACTAGTAGCCCGCGAGTCTGGCTACATCTTCCAATTACGTCCCCTCAAAGACCTTTGCCAGTCTCTAAAGTCTGGAATGCCGTTATTGGCAGAAGGCGAAAGGGGTGGTGGAAAGACAGAAATGGTTGACGCCTTGGCTTATTCCTGCAACCGTCCCCTTTTTGAATTGCAGGGCATGGACGATCTGAAACTGAGGGACATTCTCTTCGAATGGGACGACCAAGGGCAGAATAGTTTTGTCGTTCAGGCAGTTGCTTCGGGAGAGCTGAGTCTACAAGAAGCGAGAGATCAACAATGGCGAAAAGAATTCCTGAACCTTGGTGAAGTACTAAAAGCATATGACTATCTCGCGAGCACCGGTATTACACCGATTGTAAAACTGGATGAGTGCGAAAAGCTGCCGCAAGCATGCCAAGCATTTTTCTATCAACTCTTCACCGATGGACATGCTTCAATTCCTCGTCTCGCAGAAAACAACGGGCATATAGGCGTTCGTAGGAGCGACGATAAACCAATCGTCATCTTGACCTCTAATAACCAGCACATTGTACATCCACCGCTCCGCTCCCGATGCGTATATACCAAAGTCAGATTGCCTACCGATCTCGAAGAGATGCGGATTCTTTATTCGCGGGTGCCACATGCGCCAGCACATCTCACGACACAGTTAATCAAGGTTGTTCGGTACATTCGGATAATGATGCCTACGGTGAGAGACAAGCCGGGCTTGCGTGAGTCGATTGCTTTGCTCCGCGCGCTCCTGGCAGACACTCAAACAGTATTAACCGCAGACGTCATCGACGATTATCTCGGATTCATCGCGCGGGGAGCTGACGACCTTGCCAACCTCGAACTTGGTCTACCACGCTTAGAAAGAGCGGCTCAAACACCGGATCTGGTTATCGATCAAATGATACAGGAAGTGTTTTGCGAAAGAGTCATACGTTTGCGAGAGGCAGCATGAGGGAAAGGGGAACAATCTGGCCGATAGTCTCTGTTGCGGGAGGAGCTTTTCTCGTGCTGTTTATCCTGCCCCTAATTGTTCAACTGCAACGGAGCGGCGAGATGGCAACCGTGGAGGCGCGCGTCTCGATCGGTGAGGGAGAGACTGGTCGCGTTTCACAGGTTGTTTCGACTAATTATCGCTGGCCGAACAGCGAGGTTCCACGCACCGCAGAGCGACTCCGCGATGTGACTGCCGTAGCCATCGCCTCAATGACTTATGTAGTCGAGGGCGCCATGAGGGGCACACCTCCACGAAACGTGGATCAGATTCTAGATGGGATCGTTCGACGGGATCTGATTCCTCGCGAATGGGTGACGTCTCAATCTGGCGTTCTTCATATGCCGAACGGAACGGTTCATTTGCGCTACTCGCCAGCCAGCTTATCTGTGGAAGTACTTTCAGTTCCGCGGGATCGCTCTGATGGACCAGGATTATTAATTCGACTACCAGATTCGGAGAACACGACCGTTGGAGCCCGATACTTTGAATCGATGCAACTGGACGGAATTCTCTATCCGACTCCGTTTGCTCCACTACCGGCAGTAATCTCGGCTGGTTGGCAGCAACGTCACTTCAAGCAAACACAATTACCCGATTCTGAAAGAGCCCAGCTCGAACAGTGGTCTAAGAGCGTTCCTACTAAGTAACCACAGCCAAGGTGATGTGCCATGAGCTTTCGCGCGAGAGTTGAAAGGATCGATGCGGACTACTTCATTCCGCGTCCAGCTGACGAACCGGATCTTGATTCCTTTCATGCCGCGACGCGGTTTCTCCAGGATGTCTCGCGGGGAGGAACATTATTACTGAGCAGCTCTATCGCCGGTTATTTGTTCTTCCGATCAGGCCAGATGCTGGCCGTGAGTTTTAAGGGGATGGTGTTTATCCTAATCGGAGCTTTAGCAGTCTCTCTCGTTGGACTCTTTGAATCCATCTCACTTGCTTATCCGTACTACGGCATCAACCAAAGACTCACACACGGCTCGGCACGCTGGGCCAGCATTGCGGATCTAAAGGCAAGAGGTCTCGCGCACCCGTCGAGTGAGCCATTGCCTAGAGGCGCTGTGCGTATTGGCAGACTTAGCTCGGCTCTAGCATTTCGAAAATACGATCTCTTATTGAACTTGGAGCAACTTCTGGTTCACACGGGAATATTCGGACCCTCAAACTCAGGTAAATCTGCCACTTTCTACATGAATATTCTGCGTGATTGGTCTCAAACGGGTTCGGTGCTGGTGATGGATATTAAGGGCGAACTCTATGCTCACACAGCTCGATATTACGATCACGTCTATCGCATCGATTTGGAGAACCCGGATCTTTCCGATCTCTGGAATCCGCTGCCGCGCTGTTTGAATAATGGAGAACTAGCCCACTCGTTGGCCGCAATCGTCGTTGGTTACGAACCTGAGAACATGAAGGTCAACGACAGCACCCACTATTGGATATCCGGCGAGACTGCTCTGATGAAAGCTTTGTGCCTTCATTTGCCCAGAATCGCGGTGAATCCGACTCTCCCAATGATTAAGGAATACCTGTCACTCAATGACATCAAGGCATTGGGCCAGGATATGCAAAGTTCGAAAGATCATGAGGTCAGGGTCGAATGGGGTAACTTCACAAAGGTAGACGCCGAGAAGACACAGGGCGGCGTGATTACCGGACTTAACAACAAGCTTGCCCCACTGCGATCACCGAACGCGATGCGCATTCTGAAAAGTGCAACCTCGGAAGAGATCGTTCGCGGCGTTCGGGAGATTAATCTGGCCGACCTCCGCAGGCCAGGCACTGCGATCTATATCGTCATGAACGAGACTCAAGCGAGTGATTATCACATTCTCCTGGAATTGCTTTTCGGGCTGGCAGCGATCGAAATGCAGGCATCAACCCATAAGAATGCCACACCGGTCTTGATGGCGCTTGACGAAGCCGGAAACGTTGCGCCGCCCAAGCTGCAGGACAAACTGAAAATCGGAAGATTTCGTAACACACCGTATCTCTTGGGATTCCAGGACGTCCCCCAAATCAAACGAAAATTTCAGGAGCACGGCGGTAAGGCGGTTTTGGCCGGGTTGAAGAACCAAATATTTCTTCCTGGAATCGATCCTGAAACCGGAGCGTACGCCTCGTCGATGCTCGGTCCGACGACTGTGCTCTCCCGCACCGAGGTTGATGGAATGGGGACGAAGTATGACGCGGAACGGGTTTCCGAAAGTAGAAGGGACTTGAAGCAAGCACCCGAATTGCGACGCATGGTCAAGTATCGACAAGGCATCGCGATCATTGACACTGCCGACCCGATTCTCTTTCGCTTCCTAACTCGAGCCGATACGGGTGATATTGCCGTTCCTCCCGAACGCGCGGTAACGGAATCATCATCCTTATCGAAAGCAGTCGAAGCAATGAACAAGATCAAAGAGACTGAGGAGCCTAACTCGAACACAGAAACGCGAAGCGCGCAGGCCGACTCAGGCGAAGTGCATCACATCTCGCCGAATGGCTCAGAGAAGTCGACAAGGGCGGGCTCCAAAAAAAGAATGAACCGTAGATGGTTTCCCAGTTGACGCAACGTAGGTAAAAGCTTCAATGCGCGGAGTGGAAGGCAAAGTCGGCAAGCGTCGGTTCGGTTTCTCTTACGGACTGCTTTTAATTGCCATCATTTCGTACCTAGGAGCTTGGGGTTATTCGTCCTATGCATCGGAATGGAAAGCGAAAGCTGAGATCCCTCAAATCGATCCCATACTCAACATCATCAAAGGTCTCAGGCAGTATCAGAAAGTCAAAGCTACGTTTCCTCCCACCTTCAACGAGGTCGAAGCAAACGTCTGGAAACATCCGAAACCACCTTCTTACGCTCTAGGAGGCCGTTCGGTCGTCATTCGGAATTACTACTATCTCTACACCTTCGTAAATCCGACACGCTCCACAATGTGGGCCATTCCAGTTGGGCCGAACCCGGAAGAAGCCAACACCTATTTCTTGATTCTGACGCCGGATGATCGAGAGAAATGGAAAGGTCCGGCATTTGACCTGAAGGAAGTAGCCGCCATATCTGGCACTCCCACGTATAGTCAGCTCGCCCTTCTCGGAATGATCAAACAAGAGCCGCTTTCTCGAAAGTCGCAATAACTCTTATGGGAGTCTTCTTTCATATCCTCTCTACTGGCGGCGGCTCCGGCGGCAGCCGTATCACCCGCTATATCGCGGAGCGGGAAAAAGACCTGGAACGTGAGGGTCCCGGCTCTCGACGCCTATTCAGCGATGACCAGGACAATCTCTCATACCACCGTGCCGACCGCATTCTCGATCCTGTCCAAGGGCGGCCTGAAAAGAATGATCTCATTCATTTCTCTGTAATGATCGACCCGGAAGATTTCGATAAGTTAGGCGCGAATGAAAATGACAAGCAGGAGCGATTTCGTGAGGCGATCCGAGAGGCCATGAAAGGGATGGCTGCGGAACTTAACGCTGAAGAACTCACTTGGGTTGCTGGAATACATCGCAACTCCCAGAACCCGCATGCTCACATCGTTATGAGTAAAGAGATCGTTGAACGGGGAACTGGTTGGGTGAGAAGGATAGCTCGGATACCGAAGCCTCTGCTTCCTCACCGAGCAGTCGAAAACGGCAAAGAGATCATCGTTAATGGGCGCATCGGAGACAGGTTCCTCGCGGCACTAGAGAAACAACAGGCTCAATATATTGAATCCAAAGAGAAGCAACCTCAACTAACGCCAGCAGAAGTTTGGGAAAGGCTTGCCCGCAAGTACCAGAAGGCTAGGGAAGAGTCAGATCTCAACAGAAACATTCAGACTCTAGAGAGGGGCGACGAATTAGATTTGAATCGACAGCAGATGCGACCAAATAAGAATCGCCGGGCGATCGCTTCAATAGAGCACGCACAGATTTCAACCAGCTGGAATCCAAACGAACAGTCGACTGAGGATCGTAACAGTGATTTGCGCGTTGCGCTTGGAAAGCACTTGGAGTTCGAATTCCGTCTAGCTTTTGCTGAGGCGTGGCACGACCGAGCAGTCCAGCATGGTCAGACTTACAGGTTTGAAGTCGTCGATCAATCAACTTCTGAGGAACGAAATATATCCGAACTTGATGTTAGGCGCCGTGCCGCCGCACGCGCGGCACGATTTAGTCAGGCAAATCATGCGGTTCGCAACGAATTGATTGAAGCCGATCTCGCTGGACACGACGACACGTTAAAGCAACTTGTGGAAGCGCGAGAGAACAAGATTGCCGCCCTTGGGAAAGATGTGGGCTCTCTACGCGGCAACTTGGCTAAGATCGAAGAAAGTATCATTAAGCGTTATGAGATGCCTGCTAATAGACGACTAGAGCCAATTTTGTCTCGACATACTCTGTCGGAACTTCAGAACCAGGCGGTAAGGTTGAATCTTCCAGAAAGAGTTTTGGAACTGGAGAACCTTAGGTTGACCATAGCGCGCGAACACAAGGCGCCGGCGCGCACTGATGACGAGGTCGCAATACTTGGCGCTCAACTCAACGTTGCGCGTGCCGACGTCATGACTCGTAGCGCTAGGCTGGAGAATTTTGAGGCGTCCGTCCACTTGACGACTTATGAGGTTGGAGGAGATCGCTGGTCACTGGCTGCGTTAGACAAACAGATCGCCCGCCGCCTGGAAGACACAAAACTGATACCCGAACGCGCTGCGCATCTTAATTGGCGCTCGCTGGCACGGATGAACTATTCCCAGGCGGCAAGGCAACAAGCATCTGCCGACGTTGGACACCTCAGCAACGTTCGGGATGAAATTGTTCGACAAATTGAACAACGCCGCCAACCGCTCACTGAAGATCGTGATCTGGCGCGTGAAGTGCTCGATGTCTTGGAGAATGCTCATGCACCTGAACAACGTTCTCGATCGCAGAACGGCCAGACTCTGCCTGACCCAAGATACGAGCGCCATCAAATCAATGCACTCGAAGCGAGCGCCGAAACGCTCCACGATTCAAATCTATTGCGGGAAGTGCACGACTGGGAAAAGCACGCCGCCAGGAGCGATTCCGATATCAATTGGGAAGGGAGGGCGGTTGCGCGAGAGATCCTGTCGGGTTTAGGTGTCGAGCAAGCGAAGGAGCGACTACAACATTTTCTAGAAATTAAGAAGGTTGCATCGTTACACCTCGGTAACCATGAAACCGGAACTTTGCGGCAAGTCGAAGCGCGCAGCCTCACAGATTACCTTGCTCGCACTATTCTTGAATCACGCGAGCAGCGCGATCATCGACACAGTGTCAAATCAGCTGCGTTAGAGCACCATCGTCGACTTGTCAACGACTTTGATAAGGCTTCGACCTATCACGCAGCCGCACGCGAGTTCGCTTCAGAAGCAAAGAACCGTGAGCCGAAGTTTTCTGACAAAGAGAAGATCAATCTGGAGATCTATGCGGAGGGGCAGAACGATGCGGCGGAAAGAGATCGCTATCTCGAACTGGCGCGTGGCAGGGACCAATCTCAGAAGCGTCCGAAATCCGCATCGCTGAGTCGCTGACACCGAAACCAAAACAATTAGGGTGGGTATGTTGTTTCACAAAGGATCTCTCAGAAGGGACTCGTTCCCGAACTGACTAGGAGCAATTTATAGCGCGGAAACAGCGGCGGGAGATGCGCACGATTCAGAGCATCAAACTTTATTCTGCCTGGTGATTTGAGTGTAAAGCGGCCGCACATTTCCCGGATGAACTTCTAGTGTGTTGTGCCTCCAAGGCGCGAATCGTCTTGCGCTAGGACCCAGTTGGCACATCTAACTTACCTTAAACATACCGGGAAAAGCTTCTTTGAGGAGATACCGCGCAAGAAGTTTGGTTATGGGAAGCCACGCCTCAACCTTGTCGATATCCAATCCATTATCTATCGATATCACCCCTTCACCCGAGTCTAATACGGCATGAGCGATCTGGTTTCTTAACTTGTGTAATTCCTCGCCTTTGTGAATTAGATTGCCGATTCGCCGATCTAAAACCGGTTTGATAAACACGGAATCCAAGGCCTCGTCGCTCCATTTTCGAGGATTCGGATAAACTGAATTCAAGAAGCGGCGTTGCTGAATCCGATCAATGGGTATCTTTTCCTCATCGTATGACGGGGGATTTTCTCCTCTCTGCCTTGCTTCTTGCGCTAATTCTCCCCTTCGCCGCTGGCGTCGCTCTCTAAGACCTTCGATAATCCGATATAGACAGAGGTATTGATAATTAGAACTGTTGCTGTTTAGTCCCTCCCTGTAGAGACTGGCGTATTTTTGGTGCTCTTCTGAGAGTTCGATGGGCGGCATTCCGCCAGGCACTTCTCTAAAAGGCATTCTGACACTCATCCTAAGGCTTCCGGTTCTCAGCTCACTCACATCTAATTGATAGATGTTTACAGGAACATCGGAGTACACCGACATACTACTAAACACTGAAGCGACCGCTCGATGCGCTTTCAATGCGGCATCACTGAAGTGCAGCGCTTCAAAGGGTTCCGATTCGACCTTCGCCAGAAATCCCTTTTCGTTGGGCATTCCCCTAAATCCAAAGCGACCAGTAGGCGTTGCACACTCGAAATAGAGTTGATCGAACTCTTGTCCATCTAAGAACGCCAAGGCGGGCTTGGCTATAGCGAGATGGGAGTCACCCTTCAAATTGGAAGCAGGCACAAAATGGTTTTCCGCTGCTAACGCAAAGCCAGGGCGATTGAGCGTAAATGTCACCTTGTAATTTCCAGGAATTCCCTCGGGACCACCAGCATTTCGTGGATCTTCCGGGTCTTTAAAATATGTCCTTAGGAGAAGATGCTGTGGTGCTCCCGGCAAACCCGACAAACTGATTCCGGGCTTGGGGGTCCTTTCGGGGGTTTGAGGCAAAGTTGGAATCGCTCCTTGTGTTTGTTGGGACGAAGAAGAACCATGGCATCGCTTAAACTTTCTTGCACTGCCGCATGGACAAGGCTCATTTCTGCCAATCTTAACCAACATACGACCAATAAAGCGGCGGAAGTAGTTGCGCGTCAGGGTGCCTAAAGCATTGCACGTAAACGTTCTTTCGTGACCGCCTCTTTAGGACTCCTTGCTCCACCCTGAAGCCAGGAATGGATTTTCTTTAAGGTTACGGTATGTGTGATTGAACTCCGAATCTCGACTTCGATCTTGCTGAGGTCTCCGGGTTCGCAGTTGTGCTGTCTGAATGTTCTGACCGCCAAGACAGCGGCCTCATACAGACTTTCGGCCTCGACCTCCACCGCATGCCGTAATCCTTCGACATCCACAAACGAAACAACACAGGCGGCCATGTCGCGCAGAATAGCAATTTTCGGCGATTTTCGCCAATCGGACATTGTGCCATATACGGCACAAAAAAGCAGTTCGGTGCTTTCTCATATCTCTTTTTACTGGTCACTTCGCGCAGGTCCGCGCTCGCCATCGAGAATGAGCGATTATCTTGGAATCACGAATTCAAGAATTGCACTGTGAGTTGAATCCTTCTAAACTCACGGTGACTACCTTGTCTTACTGCGAATAGAACCACAGCTAGAGGAGAGATCAATGCTGAAGATAATCGTATTACTGCTAAGTGTGACGGTGTTTACTTCCTCCGCCGTGTCTCAGCGCCGGACTACTAAACCTGCGCCCACCCGCCCAGCCTCCGGATCACCGGCAAAGGTAACCACTCAGACCGCCACAACACTTGACGGGCGGACGGTGCTACTTCGATCCAACGGTACATGGGAGTTTTCGGAAGAAGCACCTGGCGCCTCGACGCCAACGCCGATACGCCCATCGGCCAAGACCGCCACGCTCAATGTTGAAGCAGGTCTGGTATATCGATCCGGTGATACCAAACCAGTCGCGCGAGCTGACTTCCTTTTACTCGACAAGAGCGCGGCTACTATCGTCAAGGAGAGTGGCGTCAAACTCTCGGAGCGCAGCAGTTCCACCGACGACGGATCTGATAAGAGCACGATGTTCCAGTTCGGTCTGGCCCTCGCTTATCCGGCCAGTAACTCAGGGGACGGACTTGCGACCGTCATGGCGCTCATTAAGCAGCACACAATAAAGTCGTTTACGACTGACTTCGGAGGGAAGGCCACAGTTGAGAGCATTCCACAAGGCGACTACTACGTTTTTGGTTTCAATAAATCGGCCCAAGGTTTTGTCATCTGGAATGTTCCGGTAACTTTGAATGCTGGATCGAACAGTGTGGTTCTGGACCAGAACAATGCTGACTATGCTCACTGAAATTCGGCAAACATCTAGGCCATGAGAACTACCTGTCCAGTCGCCACCCTCTGCGCCCTCTTGCTGACTTTCTTGCCTGCTAACATCAACGGGCAGCGACGACGAGAAACCAGACCTCGCGTCGAAGCGCCCGCTCAGCCACCACAAAGTTCACCATCGAGAGTCGTAAAGTCTTACGACCCGGCCACTGATCGAACTCTAGTCACGACTCGCGACTATAAGCTGCACCTGAGTAGCGTTGACGCAGCTGAGACTACACTCACGATCTCAGCAGCATTCATTGTGGACGGGCGGGAAATCAACCGTCAGCCGGACGGCTATCTACTATTAATTAGCTCCCTCTCCACGCGTTACAAGTTCGTGGAGTACTTGGATTTGATGATCCTCGCTGACGGCAGAGCTGTCAATTTCGGGCGGATGATACGAAGGCCAGCCGTCAATAACGGCCTAGCAGAGGAGATCCTTTCAACGATCACCACGCCGCCAACTGCCATCCTGCTGTCGAGCGCCCAGCGCCTCGATTTGGAAGTTGGTCTCCTCCGAAACATCAGTGTATCGGGGGAGTTTATCCTCGCGCTACGGGAATTGGTTAGCCTGGCCCCGCCCTACGACCCAAATCGGCCGCCCGCCGTGCCTAAATCCGAAAAGAAATCGTTGCCGTGCACCGAGTCGAGTCCACCAGTTGTGCGAGGCTTCAAACTTGGTGCGTCGCCGCAGGAAGCGCTCGGGCGATTCGCGGGACTTACGCTTGCGCCGCAGGATAATATCCCGCGCGGCTACACCCCGCCCAACTACCCATCGCGCGAAACCTACGGACAGGCTTTTGTTACATTAAACCTTTACAAGTTCGGCGATTCCGAAAAGTACTCTGTCAAAAACCGCACCTACCGAAGCGATATCGCTCAAGGAAACTATAAGGCGGAGTTAAACTCCAATTTCTTCACCGATCTGGTTGGTATCGGTTCAGTGGAATTGACTTTCGTGGACCAGAAAATGGCTATAGTCGAAATAAGATACACGGACGACATTAAGTGGGCATCGCTCAAAGAGTTCACAGCGAAGACGGCGGAGTCGCTCGGATTGAGTGGAGGCTGGGCCAGTGGCGGGACGGGTTATGCACTGGAATGTCAAGGGTTTTCTCTCGAGACGACTTCAGGGTATCCAGGTATGACCATCAGGCTCAGAGACACGGCCCTAACTCAGGTAGTGGCTGGACGGAAAAAGGAGGCGGAGGAGGCCGAGAAGCGTCGTAAGCGTGACCAGAAGGAGGGTTTCCGACCATAACCACCTGATCAGTGTTCCGGCCCTCTATTACACTCACTTATGTCGTCTAATCTATCTGTGTGTGAAAACAACTGTCCTTCAGATTGAGATGCTGGAGTAGTGATTTCTGATGACGTTCTTTATGCTTTCATCCACCTGTTGTTTGAAGACCAGAAACTCTTCAAGAGTCCCGTCGAAGATGCCTGCCTTGAACGGACCCCACGATTCTCGTTGAAGGCTGAGTTCCTTGTCGGTTACGTCAAAAATGAAAGGTGGATTGCGCAGGTTCCGCTCCCAGATATAACTTCCGACTGGTGCGGCAACAGCTCCCCATACTTCGCGGTGCTCAAAGGCGCTAGCTATAGCGAATAGATACTCAAAAAGGAAGAAGCATTCTTCGTACTCCCCATCGACTTTGATTACGCGACGCAGTGAACTGCACCCTTGACTGACACAAAAAGTTAAGCACATATCCCTACGGGGAAGGGGGCTTAACGATGACCAAGAAGGGGGCAGTGGCCGCCAAGACGGCGGTACTCAAACGGCGCACATTCACGCGCGAGTTCAAACTCCAAGTCATTCGCGAGATCGAGGCCGGCAAAACCCAGGCGCAAGTGGCCCGCGAATATCAAATCAGCGACAACACGATCTCGAAATGGCGCCGCGAGCTGCGACAATATAAGGAGCGCGCCTTCGCCGGGCGCGGTCACGCTTACACCGATGAAGCCCGCGTCAACGAGCTGGAACGCATGGTGGGCCGGCTCACCATGGAGAACGACTTTTTAAAAAAGCTTTTGCAGAAGCTGGAAGCCGAGAACTAAGCAGCAAGCGGCAACAACAGCAACTAATCATGGAGCTACTGCAAAAAGAACTGATAGAGAGACCGACCGCCGAGCGGAGCCCTGCAAAGCTCGGCGAGGCGGTCGGGCTCTCGCGCTCGACCATCTTTCGCCATTTGCAGGCGTCCAGTTCAGCTTCTGTAACCAACCACGACCTCGAACTGCGCGGGCAGATTCAGAGCGTCGCTTTGGAGATGCGCTCATACGGTTACCGGCCGATCACCGAAGAACTGCACCGGCGCGGGGTAATAGTCAATCACAAGCGCGTTTTGCGCCTGCTGCGCCAAGACAACCTGCTCTGTTTGCGGCGGCAGGCTTTCGTGCGCACGACCGACTCTAACCACACGCTGACGGTCTATCCTAACCTGGGGCGCGGGCTGGTCCTTTCAAACATCAATCAACTCTGGGTGGCCGACATAACTTACATCCGGCTGCAGCGTGAGTTCGTCTATCTCGCCGTGATCCTGGATGCTTACAGTCGCCGCTGCATCGGCTGGGCGCTCTCGCGCCACATCGATACCCAACTGGCGCTCGCAGCCTTACGCATGGCTTTGCAAACGCGCACTATTCAACCCGGGCTGATGCATCATTCCGATCGCGGCGTGCAGTATGCGGCTGCGGATTACGTCGCCCTTTTGCAAGAACACAAGATCCAGATCAGCATGAGCCGCACCGGCAATCCCTATGACAACGCCAAAGCCGAACGGTTCATGCGCACGCTCAAGTACGAAGAGGTTTACATGAACGACTACGAAACGCTCGCTGAGGTCCTTGCCTCGGTCCAGCATTTCATCGAAGCGGTCTATAATCGCAAGCGACTTCATTCGGCCATTGGCTACTTGCCGCCGGTTGAGTTTGAAGCTTCGCTTTCGCAACCAATACTTTCTTAACTTTCTGTGTCATTTCAGGGGTTCACTACACAGCGTCTCGCGTAAGAGAGAAAAGAAATATGTGCTGATTGGTGTATAGTTCGCTCGAACCGGCGGCAAATATTTTGCTATGCTTTCACCAATCACTCGATAAGGGTTTAGCTGATAAGCTGCGGAGGAACCCCTCGCATTGTCCACGGTTCTAATTTTCACATCACGAAGCAACGCAACCAAAGTTGAAAACCGCTTTCCAGCTATCGCAGCGATTCCCCCGGCATAGAGTAATAAGAGGACTGGGTAGAGGTGCGGTTTACCAACAGAGTGATTCAGAGGCGTGGTGTGAGCAAGAGCATTCAGGGCTTTGACAAGTGTTTGCGTCAGAGAACCATCGTCGTTATGACAGGCGCGAACATAAAGCTCAAGCATGTCAGAGGCCGCGTTTTCGTAGGCTTGCATCAACTTAAATACGCCATCCGGCGTTTGATCACGCGCAGTGTCAGAGGCCGAGATAGCCCTGATACGCTCTGAGAGATTCTCAATCTCACTTTCAATTAAGCGTCCGGCTCTGGGCACGTTACTCGCATCGAGCAAATATTCTTCAAGTTGTTCCACCGGTGACAGGAGAGGCACGACAGGTTTCGGAGTTCGCTTGATGAGCCATGCCCGCAGTGCATTCTCAAAATCTAGTTGCAACTCACCCCTCTGTGTCAACAATGATGAGACACCGACTGCCCGATAGTTTAATGTACGAGGGCGGGGAAGAAAGGTCTCATGTCAACGTTGTTGAATTCCATGAATCATTCCAATCCTATGGTCCAGAACACTCCACTAGCGGTAG
>JBBRYS010000018.1:0-22167 GCA_038237475.1 Pyrinomonadales bacterium
CCATATCAAGAGCGGTGAGGTGGCGCTGGTCATCAATACGCCGCTTGGCCGCGCCTCACACTTTGACGAGCAGGCAATCAGGCAGGCGGCGTTGCAGTACAGCGTGCCCTGCGTTACTACCATGACCGGCGCCCAGGCAATTGTCGAAGCCATCGGCGCCAACAAGGAAAGCGGCACGCTCAACATTCGTTCCCTTCAGGAACTGCATGCTTTGGGTTCGCAGCAGCCACCCGCACTTCTGAGGGACAACGCATACATCTTCTTTACGACTCGGTTTACTCACTCCCAATTCGTCCCGTATTAAAACGGGATAACAGCTCTCTCTTTTTCACGTTAATTTATCTGCGTCAGGGTGGGATGGACCACCAGGGCCATCAAGCCTGTCACTCAACCAGGCCCACTCTCTCAGACGTGCCCGAGCATCTTCCGGGGCTGAATCGATGTCCCAAATACTCGGGCATTAAGGAGCGGAAACTCATGGACTTTGTGAACATAAGACCTCGATACATAAACAAGCTCGACCAGGTAACTGGCCTGGACAATGAACAGCGGCAAAAGCTCAAACCGGTAGCCGAAAAATTTGCCTTCCGCACGAATGAATATTATCAGTCCCTTATCAACTGGGACGATCCGGACGATCCAATTCGACGCATCGTAATGCCGGACGTCCAGGAATTGCAGGAGTTCGGGGAGATGGACGCCTCCGACGAATCGTCCTATACAGTCCTGAAGGGTCTGGAGCACAAGTATCCCGATACTGCTCTGTTGCTTGTGAATAACGTTTGCGGCGCCTACTGTCGATTCTGCTTCCGCAAGCGACTCTTCACGGACAACAACGATGAGGTCACTAACGACGTCACCGACGCGATCAGATATATCAAACTGCATCCCGAGATAAACAACGTGCTGTTGTCCGGCGGAGATCCTCTAATAATGTCAACACCGAAATTGGAAGGGATCCTGAAACCGTTAAGAGAGATCGAGCACGTGCGGATCATACGCTTCGGTACCAAGATGACGGCCTTCGATCCGTATCGAATCCTCAACGATCCATCACTGCTGGAAATGATAAGCAAGTACAGTTTGCCCGACAAAAAGATTTTCATCATGGCCCACTTTAACCACCCGCGCGAGTTGACCCCGCAGGCCCTGCAGGGTCTGAGCTTGATGCAAAAGGCCGGAGCTATCACCATGAACCAATCCCCGCTGATCCGTGGAGTCAATGACAACGCAGAGATCATCGCGGAATTGTTCGGCCGTTTGTCCTATAACGGTGTAGTCCCATACTACCTGTTCCTTTGTCGCCCGACCGCCGGTAACGAACCTTACGTCGTTCCAGTGGAAAAGGGACTGGAAATATTCGAAGAGGCCCGGCGGCGACTCGCGGGTTTAGCGAAACAAGCCAGGCTTTGCATGTCTCATCGCACGGGCAAGATAGAGGTTGTGGGCAGACTTGGAACCAAGATCATCTTTCGCTATCACCGGGCTCCGAATCCTTTGGACTGCGGACGAGTAATGCTGATGGAGAGCGATCCTACGGCTGGCTGGTTCGACGATTACGTGAAACCTGAGCCTGTCATTAACGTGAGTTTGGCGCACACAACCCAGGCTACGGGGTAAGGTTTCTTTACACACCAAATTGAAGACCGGTCGTCAAACCATTGAAATGATTGAGGAAATGGGACAAAAAGGCCCTCCAAACTTTTTTGTGGATCGCGAGCTCCTACCTTCCTTTTATCTGGATGTCGTCAGGGAACCAGCGTTACAATTCTCGCAAACTAAACCCCTTAGGCGAGCTTGCCGGGAGACCTGGAGGTGCTTGAAAATATGTTGACCGACATATGGCAAGACGTGCGGTTCGGATTGCGGACGATGCGCAAGAATCCCATCTTTTCGTTAGTTGCCGTGCTAACCATTGCGATTGGGATCGGAGCCAACGTCGTAGTCTTCACACTGGTTGAACGAATTCTGTTGAGTCCACTTCCTTACCCGGAACCCGAGCGCCTGGTGAGACTGGTACAAGCTTACCCGGAGATGGGACTGACTTCGTGGGGCCTGTCGCCCGCAAACTTTGTCAGATACCGTGACGGGAACCGATCCTTCGAGGCCATCGCAGCCTTTGATACAACCGGCGCAATTTTGACCGGGTCAGAGAGGCCAGAATATGTTCAAGCCGGCAGAGTAACGGCAGACTTCTTTAGGGTATTTGGCGTGAATGCTGTCTTGGGCCGTACCTTTGCTCCAGGGGAAGATGAGCCCGGTAAAAATAATGTTGTGGTCCTCAGTTACAATCTTTGGCAGAAGCGTTTCAGCGGCGATTCACAGATAGTCGGGAAATCGCTGGTTCTTAGTGGAGTGCCGGCGCAAATAATCGGCGTAGTCCCGGCCAGCTTCAGTTTTCCATCGCCGGAGACGGAACTGTGGACCCCGATGGCCATTAACCCGCAGGCAAGGGCCCCGTTTCTACTTGCCGGCATCGCGCGCCTAAAACCTGGGCTGACAGCGTCCGCGGCCGCAGCCGACACAACTGCTGTTCTGTGGAGTGCCGCAACTGAGAATCCTGCGGTAGTTCTGCGCAAGAGTCCGCCTGCTGCTGGCTCTGGTCTGAAGACCAGAGTCACTCCTCTTAAAGACGTTATCGTAGGGAACTTTAGGAACCGTTTGCTGGTGGTCCAAATCGCAGTGGCCTTCGTCTTACTGATTGCCTGCGCCAACGTCGCCAATTTGTTGTTGAGTAGAGTCACACGGCGCACCCAGGAGATTGCTATGCGTCTCGCTCTGGGGGCATCGTCCCGACGCATAATCAGGCAACTGCTGACGGAGAGCTTGTTACTGGCGCTGATTGGCGCTGTTGCAGGGACCGCATTTGCCTGGTGGGCCTTGAAGATAATCAGCCGGACGTATGGCGCCAGCATTCCGCGAATCGAGGAGGCCGGGATCAGCGGCACGGTTCTATTGGTCACTGTGGCGATGACGTTGTTGACAGGATTATTGTTCGGGGTGGCGCCGGCGATCAGGGCCTACTGGTTGGGACTGAAGCGCGGACTGAACGAGGGCCAAAAGGCCAGCGCCGGATACGCTAATCGTCGCTTGAATTCCGGACTGGTAGTCGTGCAACTGGCCTGCTCCATGGTGTTGTTGATCGGCGCTGGCCTCGTGATTAAGAGCTTTCAACGACTGATGACTATCAACCCGGGATTCGAGACCGAAAAAGTATTGACGATGATCCTGCCGGTCTCTAAACAAAAGGGAGATGCCGATCAGCTAATGGGGTTCTATAAGAGATTGCTTGAGGACGTGCGGGCGCTGCCTGGAGTGAACGGCGCTGCGGTCAGCTCTAACATACCCTTCAGCGGCGAACCCGTCGTCGACGGTCACGTGGTGGAAGGACAGGAACCAGCCGATGGAGATGCGCCACAGGCGGAGATCAAGGTCGTCAGTCCCGCCTACTTCAAGTCCATGGGTATGCCACTTCAACAAGGTCGCGACTTTCAGGAGTCAGATACCGGAGACTCACCGCTGGTTGCGATTGTTGACCAGGCACTGGCGCGCCGCTATTGGCCCAACGGCAGCGCGCTCGGCAAGCGGATACGGACCGGTGATCCTGAGTGGTATACCATCATCGGAGTCGTTCCGACGGTGAAAGAGCAAAGCCTGGCAGTAGAACCGTATCCACACCTCTATCTCTGCAACGAACAATTGGGTTTCGCGTATGGACAAAGCCGGGAACAGTGGAGGATGTATCTGGTTGTTAACACCGGAAATCCTATTGGGATCATGCCTCTGATTCGCGACCGGGTGCGGGCCCTGGATCCGGATGTACCGGTGTATGCAGTGAACACAATGAGCGAGAATGTCAGCAAGCGGCTTGGAGCTCAGCGACTAATAAGCTTCCTCCTTACATCTTTTAGCGGAATGGCTTTGCTGCTCGCCTCCATCGGCACTTACGCCATGATGTCGGTTTTCGTCAGCAGTCGAAAACCTGAGTTTGCCATTCGCCTGGCCCTCGGGGCGCAACCACGTACTCTCCTTGCCTCAGTTTTGAAGCAGGGCCTGATGCTGGCGGCAATAGCCCTTCTGTTTGGGCTGTTGGGCGCCTGGGCTTTGACCCGGGCACTCTCGTCGCAGTTGTTTGAGGTGAGCAGCACCGATCCGCTCGTCTTTATTCTCATTCCTGCGGTGCTTGTTTTAATTACCTTGTTGGCGTCCTTTTTGCCAGCGCGGCGAGCAGCGCGAACCGATCCGGCGGTCGTGTTGCGAAACTCATAGTCCCGGTCTTTCCAAGTATCCCAAGCCTTCTTAGCCGATTGCGATTCGGAGACCTCTCTCCGTGCCAACCTTACTGTTGGAGTAGGGAAGGCCCTCGCAAGCCGTCTGAGCAGAATCCGACCCAGACAATCTGGAGAACACTTTCAAAGCGCGCCGAAGTGCTTGGGCCGAGACGTTCAGTCGAGGAAGCCGCGGCCAGCTTATGAAGTTTTTCATCACAGACCGAAAGTAAATCGGGCTGTGAAAGGAGTGGACGAAATGAACGACACAGGGGCTAACAAAAATGTCGGGCTCGAATGCCTGGTGCTGGGGCATTACGACTTGGGCTTCGATTTTCATGAGGGATTGCAAAGGGCCAAGGGCCTGAATTCCGGAGACTATCGCAATCTAAGAATGGATTTCATCAATCTGGACGGTCGCAAGCTGCCTTACCTCGAAGTGCTCAATCACCTGACCGGACAGAAGTTGCATTGGACCGAGATGACACAAGTGGCGCCCGTTTACCTGGCCAGCTTTTTGCGACACCTGGGCATCAGGGCGGAATTCTCCAGCTTCTTTCAAGGAGAAAGAGATTTGCTAAAGGATCTCTTGAGTCAGCAGCCGAGGGTAGTGGCGGTAACGACCACGCTATACCTGACGCCGTTGGTGGCTAAAGAAGTCGTGCGCTATATCCGGGAACGCAGCCCGGAGTCGCGCATCGTGGTGGGAGGACCATTGATCGATAATCTTTCCTTTCATCTGGCGGAAGAAGATTTTCGGGTGATACTCGAAGAAATAGGTGCGGACCTATATGTCCGGCAGCAACAGGGAGAGCAAACCCTGGCGAACTTGCTGCTACGACTGCGCGAAAGCGATGACGTGAGCAAGGTGAGGAATTGCTACCTGAAACGGCAAGGGCAATTTGTGTTTACGGGACCGGAACCGGAGTTCTCCCTGTCACCCATCAACTGGGACAACTTTAAGGGCAGGAATCTGGGAGCCACGCTGCAGACGCGCACTGCTCTAAGCTGTCCGTTTCGCTGCACGTTCTGTGATTACCCCGTGCGGGCGGGGAAGTGGGTACCGCAGGAGATAAGCGGAGTGGAGCATGAGTTGCGCCAGATTCAGGAGCGGTCGAGTGTGCGGAACCTGGTTTTCATTGACGATACGTTCAATGTGCCCGCCGATCGTTTCAAGTCAATCCTGCGAATGATGATCAGCAATAAGTTTACCTTCCGCTGGTATTCATATTTACGCTGCAACATCATGGACGAAGAGCTATGCGATCTGATGTCCCGGAGCAACTGCGCGGGAGTGTTTCTGGGGATCGAGTCGGGAGACGCGGACGTTCTAAAGATGATGAAGAAGGTCGCTACTCCCGAGCAATACCTTAAAGGGATGACGTTATTACGTGAGAATGGCATCACCACGTTTGCATCATTAATCGTAGGGTTCCCGGGAGAGACGACCCGCAGCGTGGAAAACACGATCAACTTGTTACAGGAAGCGCGGCCCACATTTTATCGGGGCGAGATCTGGTACAACAATTCCCGCGCGCCGATCTACAAGAGCAAAGAACAGCTTGGCATAGATGGACTGGGTTACCAATGGCGCCACAACACCATGGACTGGGAGCAGGGCTGCGAAATGGTGCTCAAGTTATATGGAGAGGTAACCAACTCGACCTGGCTGCCCATGTATGACTTTGATTTTTGGATCTTACCTTACCTGGAAGGGAAGGGCCTGAGCATCGAACAGATCAAAAAGTTCGTCAGCGCTTGCGGCGACCTTCTCTCGATGGAGATCGGCGTCCCCAGAGGCGAGCCTATCACCGACAGAATTGCCGCAGAAAACAAGCTCCGGCAAATCTGCAGTCAGATACAGCACAAGAATTTCGCGGCTGCGGCTGTTAGTTGAGAGCCTCTGATCACGTCCAGCCATTCAACTTTGAACAACATTTCCAGAGGAGAAAAAAATGTCTTTGCCGCATTCTGAGGAAGAGGACAAAACGATTTACAGGGTCGTTGTTAATGACGAGGAGCAGTATTCCATCTGGCCGGAACACAAGGAGATCCCCAACGGATGGAGTGACGTTAGCCAAGTGGGCGCCAAAGCAGAGTGTCTCGCTTACATTCGTGAAGTATGGACCGACATGAGGCCACTCAGTCTGAGAAAGAAAATGGAAGAGCTGGCTCGGAATCCACCGGCTCCGCCGCCTTCAACACCTCAGCCGCAGGAACTCGAAAGTCTGGTGGACCGCCTTTGCGCCGGCGACCATCCGCTGGTGCTGAGCCAGCGACCGGAGCCGTCACTCAAGCTCTTCAAGGAAGCAGTCGATGATGGTTACTTACGGCTGAAATTTACCGACACCAGTCCTGGAACGGAGTTGGGCGTAAGACTGGACCGTGATGCCTGTGACCTGGGAGCGGCTAACTTTGATGAAGGGATTGGCAACGCAATGCTTGTGGGCAACCTGACTCTCGATTATCGGAAGGTGAGATGTGTGGCGCAGATCGATTTGGCGATGCTCGCCGGTCAGGGTCATCTGGAAGTTATCTGATACACACAGGTTCCGATTAAATAAGACTGAAACAATTCTCCGGTCGCTCTACTTGCTTGAGCGGCGATCTCTCACATCAAGGGATTGCCTGCCGGACCGTTTGCGGAAAAATCTAACATGGAAATCTCAGGCAGGCTCGAGAGAATAAATCCTGCGCCCTGGTTCACCAGTCAAAAGGCGGATCCTCAGGCCAAACTACGACTGTTCTGCTTTCCATACGCCGGGGGCGGGGCGTCGATTTTTCGCGGTTGGAATCACTACTTGCCGGCGGGTGTTGACGTTTGGTCGGTGCAACTACCGGGCAGAGGTGGCCGTTATCGTGAAGTTCCCTATGGTGCCATGGGCTCGCTGGTGAAAGACGTGACGCTGGCAATCAAACCTTTCCTCGATCGTCCCTTCTGTTTCTTCGGTCACAGTTTGGGCGCCATCGTAAGCTTTGAAGTCGCTCACTGCCTGGGTCAGGAGTTCGACCTCAACGTCGAGCACTTATTTGTTTCAGGAGCGGGCGGCCCGCATCTGCCCCGGAATACTACTGATACCCATCACCTGCCGGATGATCAATTCATGGCGAGGTTGAAGGCCCTGAACGGAACGCCACCGGAGGTATGGGAGAACCCTGAATTGCTGCGAATGATGCTGACGACTCTGCGCGCCGACTTCAAGCTTGCTGAGACGTATGCCTGCTCGCAGCGTCCCCCGCTGCAGTGCCCGATAACCGCGTTCGGCGGGCTGGAAGATAGTTTGGTTTCGCGGAATGACCTCAAGGCGTGGCGGACTCAAACCACGAACGCTTTTGATCTGTGGCTCTTGCCCGGAGACCATTTCTTTGTGCAGACCTGTGATTCGTTGCTCTTGCAAATCCTTCATCGAGAGACGAAGAGAATGATCAGCGCTGACTAGAATTGACGGCACAAACTTTTTTCGAACTGGAGTTGACGTTATGCAGATGATTTCAAATGTTGTGAGCACGGACGATGTACCACTGGTACTCATCACCGAATGCGATCTGCCCACCGTAAAGTCCTCACTCGAGGAGAATGGGGCGTTGATCGTGCGAGCCCGGGCAGGACTTGACGATTTTGAAGCACTCAGCAATGGACTGATAAAGCCAATGGTCCATCACAGCACCAGCACCGCCGTCGAGCGCGATCCGGTAAATGCAGACGCGACCACCTCAACAGTCAATAAAGGAATGGATTCAATACCCTTACATAGGGAGGGTTCTTACGCACCTGGCTGTCCCGACATGCTGCTGCTCTATTGCGTCAGGCCGGCGAGTGCCGGAGGCGAAACTACTCTGTGTGACGGCGTCGCTTTAGTTGAAAGCCTTTCCGCGCCCGTCCGTGATTTCGTTGAGAACTCGGTCCTCAAATGGAGTTGGACGGTTTCCCCAAAACGCTGGATGGCAACCCTGGGAGTGACTTCGAAAGAAGCCGCCGAAACCAGACTGAGCCAGGTCAGAAGGAGTCTTCCCAGTTGGGAGAAACTCGACACTGAATTCGACGGCGATGTCATGCACGGAGTATTTCAGACGCTTTGTGTAATCCCGACCCGTTGGGGTAGGAGAAAATCCTTTTGTAACTCTTTACTGATTTATCACTATCGCTCAGTGAGTGAGTATTACCCAAAGAATATCTATACGCCCGCGTTAGGCGATGGGTCGCCATTTCCTACGGACGTGCTGGCCGAAATAGCTGAACAAGCCGGCGCCTTGACTCATCGTGTGCGTTGGCACGAAGGCGACATGCTGTTGATTGATAACTCGAGATTTATGCATGGCCGCACAGCTTTTACGGACACAAGCAGAAGAATTCTGGTCCGTATGGGCCATGTGACAGGGAATTGATACATGATCAGGATCGCTGAATACGATTCAGATCTGATTGACGACATCATTCGCTTTCGGAGGGAGGCCTATACCCGGAGTGGTAGGAACCCCGAGAATGCGCAGGAGTGGAGTGCCGATGACTTCGATCAGACCGCGACTCATGTGCTCATGTACAACGAACGCGACGAGATCATCGGGGCCCTTCGGATCATTGCCGGCGACAGGTGGACCATAGAAGATTACTTTAACTTCGAATATGACAAAGAGAACGGAGTGGAATTCGGGCGGCTGGCAATTTCTCAACCTTCATATGACGGCCATCGCGTGCTGGCTGAGTTGGTCAAAGCTGCCTGCCGGCACTGCGCAGCCAAAGGCAGAACGCATTTTTACGGCTTCGTGATCGCGCGACTCAAAACCGAGTTACAGAGGTTGCGCGTACCGTTTGAAGTGTTATCTCCGCCGCTGGCCCCGATGGGTGAAGACTCTCATCTGATCCGATTTTCGATTGACGAGATGATCCGCTACTGAAAGCGGCACAAAAGGTCCAGGCTGCTAATGATTGCAGAATTGAAATCGCAGACAGCAAACAGTTCCATCGAGCTTTCGTACCTGCACGACAAGGTCGTCATCCGGCGTGACGAACGGGGCATTCCTTACATCGAGGCTTCGAACGAAGCGGACCTCTACCTGGCGCAGGGTTATGCTACCGCCTGCGATCGACTCTGGCAGATGGATTTCTTGAGGCGCACAGCGCGTGGCGAGCTGGCAGAAATACTGGGGTCGAGAGCGATCGAGCAGGACAAGCTTCATCGCCTTTATGGTTTTACCAAACTTGCCGAGAGTCTACTCGCCAGGGCTTCGAAGGAAACGCGCGTGGCCCTTGAATCATATGCACGCGGCGTCAATGCCTTCATTGAAGCCTGTCGGAGTTTGTCGCTCCCCCGCGAGTTTCAAATCCTGGGGTATAGGCCTCGGGCATGGACCGCCGTCGATTCCCTGGCTTTGGGCAAGCTTTTGGCCGAGAGTTTGTCCGTCAGCGTGGATGTAGATGTAATGCGAGCGCTGTTCGCTGACTTGCCCGCGGAAAAGATCGCGGCTCTCTTGCCCGAGACTTCTCCGCTTGACGTTTTGATGGTAGACAAAACAGAGGGCTGCCAGGATTGTTTTCCTTCAGCTGAACGGCACAACCCATCAGGCTACGCAAGAATAGGTGAGTTCGAACGGGACGGGCTGACTGAATTCCTGACCGCGGTGCGCCGCCAACGCGCGGCCACTGGCGGCGATGGTGAGGTGGGCAGTAATGGATGGGTGGTCAGCGGGCAGCGGACTACTTCCGGCAAGCCGATGCTGGCCAACGATCCTCATCTGCCGCCAACGTCACCGCCGATCTGGCATATCACACATCTACGCTCGCCCGGCCTCGAGGTTTCCGGAGTTTCTCTTCCGGGGTTGCCCGGAGTGATGATTGGTCATAACAAACACATTGCCTGGGGCATTACTAATCTCTGCCCGGATGTGCAGGATCTTTACCTGGAAAGGTTTGACGAGAATGATCCCCTCATGTATCTGACCCCTGAAGGGTGGCGCCAGGCTGACGTCAGCCGCGAGGAGATCAAAGTTCGCCAATCCTCAAACGGCTCTCCCGTTGAAACTGTGAACCTGGACGTGAAGGTTACTCGCCACGGTCCCGTTCAATTTGAACGTGGCTCAATGGGCCTGGCGATCCGCTGGACGGCGCTCCAGTCTCAGGTGATCGACCTTGATGCTTTTCTCGCGATTAATCGCGCGTGCAATTGGGACGAGTTTACGACCGCGTTGAGCGGGTTCGCCGGACCGCCGCAAAATTTCCTTTACGCCGATACCGCCGGTCATATCGGATATCACGCAGCCGGTCATATTCCAGTGAGGAAGACCGGAGACGGAAGCCTGCCTTATGACGGCACAACCGACGACGGCGAATGGCTAGGGTTTATTCCCTTTGAGGAATTGCCGCACGTCTTTGACCCGCCATCTGGGATGATCGTCTCGGCAAATCAACGCTGTGTGGGTGACGATTATGCGCATCATCTTTCGCATAACTGGAGGACACCTTATCGCGCCCGGCGCATTCTTAGCCTGCTTGAGATGAAATCGAAACTGTCGATCGAAGATCTTCTGAACATCCAGGGCGACACATATTCTTACCCGGACATAATATTCGCTACCGCACTCCTTGAGCTCGCTGAGCCCCTTACCTCCAACTCAACTGAATGGCGTGAGCTGGTCGATGTTCTTGGAAGATGGGAAGGATACGCTGCCTCGGAATCAAGGGCTCTGCCAATCATCACCGAAATGCGCAAGTTGTTTCGCCAGTGTATTCTCGTCGCCGTGCTTGGCACAGAACGGGCAGAACTATTCGAATGGAGGAATGAGGGGACATTCATTGACAAGCTAATTACTGAGCGCCCGCTCGACTGGTTGCCGGAAGGATTTACTTCTTATGAGTCACTCATGCTGACCTGCTACCGGGAGACGAAGAATAAGTTTGCGGAATGTTTGGATCCGGATCCGGCACAGTGGACCTGGGGCAAGCTGGCCCCGGTGCGCTTTTCTCACTTGCTTGAAAAGATTGAGTCCAATTTCGCAGTCGAACCTTTTGAGCAAAACACTGGAGGCTCGATGCCGACGGTCAATGCCGGTTCAAGAGTTTCAATGCGCTTCGTTGCGGAGCCGGGCAGTTGGACGAACACGAGGCTTTGCGTGCCGCTGGGCGAGTCTGCGGATCCCTCCAGTTCGCATCGTGTCGATCAGCTTGCGGAATGGCAGAACGTGACGCCACGCATCTTACACTTTAACCAGGATGATGTAGCGAGCGCTGCCTGCCAGGTTCTACTCATGACGCCAAAGGCAAACGAAACTTGATCGACGAGAACAGTATCTGCTACCGGGTAAGATCCAGTTGGACCTGATGACGCGACGACCTTAATTCCAGACGCCTGAATTAAGTTTTCAGTTGAAGCGGCGAGCGAGCTTTCCAAAAGCTTGCTCGCCGCTTTTATTGATCCCCCAGGCCATCGGTTTCTCACTCTGCCGATCCATTGTTGCCTGAAGTGCGCGACTTCCTTTCCAGAACAGCAACGCGCTGAGACCGCAGGCTGCTACGCACACCAGCAACGAATACCTCATCATCCCCGGATTCGCAGTCAAACCCAGCAGGTCACTAAGTTTTCCTATCAAAGGCGAGCCGATGCCGTAAGCCAAAAATATTGACGGTAGCAGCACATCATGCTTACATAGCGGACAAATTCATGCCAAAGGCGAACTTCCACGCGTCGCCCTCCTTCACAAAAATTGACACGCCCCAGATAGCAGTTCCTCCGATCTCCTGACCGCCGCAAGTGCCTTCGGCAGCGCCCTTACGCGTGAGCATCTCGACGGTCGGTGAAAGCGCTGTGGCGAAGCCCTCGGTAACGCTGACACTTTTGACCTGGCAATTGGCACCGGTCCAGTCCTTCATTGCCTCGGCCCTGGTTGCGAGGTAGGTGCCGAATATGTTCACAAATGAAACGTCCTTCGCCATCAGCTCGTCGAGCTTTTTGGCGTTGTGTTCCTTCCATGCTTCCCAGAGCGCGAGTTCGACCTTGACGAGAGCGTCGGTGTTGGCATCGCCGCTCGCTTTGGCAGGTGCACCTGTATTCGAATTAGCCGCAGTCTTGTCATTCTGTTTCAGTTCTTCCTTTTTGGAGAGAGCTGAGGGTGCGGCCTTTGTCAGAGCTTTCGGATCGACGATCAAATTCTCGCCGTGGAAGACTGCCTGCCATTTGTCGCCGCTGCGGATCCAGACACTGACCGAACGGATCGGGCCCGGCACCTTCATCGGTTTGCCGTCGGGGCCGTTGCAGGTGCCGTCCCAGGAGGCCTTGTAGCTAAGCGCATATGTGTCCGCGTCGATCGTCGACATCCCGGGGTCAGTCAGATCCATTGACTTGATGTCGCACTTTACGCCCGCGATCATCTTGACCGTTGAGGCTTTGTCCATCCGCTGGCCGCCGCCGAGAATGATGAACTTGTCGCTCAGCAGTTGCTCAAAGGTCTTTGCATCGCCGTTGATATAAGCTTGATTGGCCTGTTTGTCGAGGGCCAGAAACGCGTCGACGGTGGGCGCGGCTGCTACCGGCTTGTTCGTATTTGTGTTTGCATTATTTGCTCCGTTGTTAGCAGGCGGTGCTCCGCACGCCGCGATCAACGTCGACGCAGCCAATAAAATAAACAGAGGAAACTTTTTCATAACAAATCTCCTAGCATTCTTCGATTTCAAAAAGTGATTCAACTAACAGGTGCAAGATCTGAGCGCGGCCGCACTGTCATAGCCTGCGACGGGAGAGCCAAAGCGTTCCGAAGTCATTTAATTGTGTGGTCTTAACACTACGACACGTTATCGTCAAGATAATGTTTGATAAACACCATCAATCTATCCGGAAGTTCTAGTAGGATATGAACATGAAAAAGGTAAGCATGAACCAGGAGCAGCCGGCAGCAGATCTCATCTCGCAAAGAATCGCCGAACTCAGCGACTGGCGTGGGAAAACCCTCGGCAGAATGCGCAAGCTTATTAAGCAAGCAGACCCGGACATCGTCGAGGAGTGGAAGTGGGTCAAGCCAACCAATCCCGGCACGCCGGTCTGGTCGCATGACGGCATCATCTGCACCGGCGAGTCCTACAAGCATGTCGTGAAGTTAACCTTCGCCAAGGGCGCGTCTCTGAAGGATCCGGCCCGTCTCTTCAACTCGAGTCTCGACGGCAACGTGCGCCGTGCGATCGACATCCACGAAGGAGTGGAAGTTGACGAGACCGCCTTCAAGGCGCTCATTCGCCAGGCGGTCGCGCTCAATAGTTCTGGCAAATCGAAAGTTTCGACGAAAGGGAAGTCCTAATGCGCCGCTCGCTGTGAAACGCGCCGAGATAAATTCGAACGCACTGCTTGAGTTGGTCGCGCCTTTCAGCTTTCAACGACTCTTGTCGCGAGAGTATCTGGGACGTTGGCCCAGGCTGTTACACTTCCCGCCTTTGGCGCTTAGAACGTCGAATGGGATCGAGTAGCCCGTCTCGCCCTCGCCTGTCTGTCCTGTCCCGAGGCAGAGTTAACCATCGCGTCTCTGCTCTCGATCTCTTCGGCACGCTTCATCTAGCGGATGACATCGCCCGCGGGATGTCACCGGGCGGACTTCTAAACCTCTTTGGGGTGCTCATCTGCGTCGTCTGGCTGTACGGAACGCTCGTGCTCGCCGAACGGCGATCGGGGTATGTCATCATCCTCGTCGCGTCGCTGCTGTTGCTGGGCATCCCCGTCATCCACCTGAGAGGGTGGGAGTTGGCTTCGGGACCAACCGCAGCGGGGGACTCTTCTTCGTCTGGACTCTACTCGCAATGGGCGTGACCGCGCTCTTCTCTGTCATCCTTTCGGTGCGCTTCCTGTGGAGCCTGCCCCCGCGCCGGCCCCGCTAGTCCTACAGTGTAAGCGCCAAAGCCGCGAGGTGTAATAGCCAAGGCCAGCTGCGGACATAAATGCCGGCTGCCCAAGTGTTGGAAGGAATTTTCTGGCCGCCCAAATGGCGTCATAGGTCGTTTTATAAGTGATGACCGCTGCGTCGGCACCCAATTGCATCATTTGTTCGTCTGAGAGCGCATAGCTTTTCACGATGCAATCGGCTCCCGAGTACTGCTTGATGGCCGCTGTCCTGTCCAGCCGGCCAGCTATTCCATAGCCGACAAAATCGTCGGTCAGGAAAGTGTCTCAGAACTCGGCGTCCTTGGTCTTCCAGGCTTCATAAGCACTCTTTTCGAGTGTCATAAGACCTTCTTTGGTCGGCGCGGCAGCCGTTGGCTTCGCCGTGTTGGCATTGACGTGTTGGCCATGGTTTCTAGACCGGACAATACATGAAAAAGGGCGTCAGTGTCCTCACCACAGCAACGCCGTGACTCACAAGTTTTTGGACTTGTTCGGTGCGCTTCGTGAGAACCCTTCCACAGCGTCACTGTCCGGTGATGCGTGTAGTTTGCGCGGCAACCAGTTGCCAGCGCCCTTTGATCTTCATCCTAACCTGCCGTTGTTGACGACTCCGACGCTGAGATTAAGCTCCCGCTGCCAAACTTTTGCGAGCGCAGGTTCGCCTGCACCACGTTTCCGCCAGAATCACTTTCGCCACCTAAGGCAATAGGAACTACATATGCTGCGGCTGTGGTGACACGAAGGGTTAGGTCGCTTTTCCTCAAAAAGTGTGAAAGCGCAAGACAAACAAACAGCGCCATGCAAGAGGGGATCGCCCTGCGGCATCGCGCCGTTGTTTTTACCCGATGTCTCACGTGGGTACCCACGCGCAACAGTCAGGTGTATAGCGCCGCATGTTATTTGAGCGGTGAATTCTCGTCAACAATTTGAAACGAAATAAAACATATTGAGACGTTCGTCCCTAAGAGACTAGATCTCAAGTGCCATGACATCGTTTACACCGAGAAGTGCCATGACATCGTTTACAAATAGTTATTTAGTTTCCTGTTTCTTTGGCTGCTGCGGGAGTGTCAAGTGTGAAATGAATTTCGCCATAGACACGGCTTTGCGCTTTTTCATCCGCCATTGCCGCAAAGCTCGAATACGAGCGGGTTGCGCCGCCTGCGCCTTCCCAACTATTTTGAAAGGCAGTTACAGAAATTCAATCTCCTTATTTTCAAATTTCTTTGCGGCGCATCTTCTTAGGTTTATCTATCGTTGCCTTTCAGTCTCTCGCGCGTGGATACATAAATATCCGACATTCCATCGCCGCCCGGACGGTTTGAACCGAAAACCATCGTCAAGCCATCCCGCGAGAGCGATGCCCGCGTTTCGTTTGCCGCGCTGTTTATCGGCGCGTCCAAATGAATGGGCGGTAGCCAATCGCCATAGATGCTTTCGCGTGTTGCCGTCCAGATATCAAAGCCACCCAGACCGCCCGCGCGCTTTGAATCGAAGACAATCTCGCGTCCGTCCTTGCGAACATTCGGACGGGAATCGTCGCTCGCCGTATTAAGTCCGGGAGCAAGCTGCGCCGCGCCGAAATTCAGGCTGAAATAAATGTCCGAATCCGTGCCGCCCGGCTCAAATCCGCCCGCCCGATTGCTCGAAAAATAAAGATACGAATTGCCGCTGTCATCCTCAAAATACGACGGGCTGGCTTCTCCGGCAGGACTGTTGATGTCGCAGTCCAAATGCTGCGGCTCTTGATAGACGCCGCGTTTTTCGCGCGTAAAATAAATGTCTGCGTTCGCCGTGCCACCGCAACCGCCCGTCCTCGCGCTGACGAAATAGAGTCCGTGACCGCGCACGGGCAACGGGCAAAAATCATCAGCCGCGCTGTTGACTGGTGCACCGAGATTTTCGGGTGCGCCCCACGGGTCGTCCTTGCTCGCCCGCCGCGCAACATAGATGTCTTGCCCGCCGAGTCCGCCGGGACGATTCGAGGCGATAAACAGACTCAGCCCGTCCGGTGCTTGAAACGGGCAGCCCTCGTTAAATTCCGTGTTAAGTTCCGAACTTGTGCCGGGAATTAATTCGGCGTTGACGGGCGCAGACCATTCACCGAAATGCTGTGCCGAAATTATCGAGCCAAATGTTAGTGCCGGGACGATACTGAGCAGCAGCTTTTTGATTTTCATGATTTTTCTCCTTAATTTTTAATTGCCACGATTGCCACCAACGCCAATTGCGGACTTTTGACGAACGCGGCAATCTTTTTTGCAGAGCAAAGTGCGCGCCGAAATGCAGGCGAGCGACTGAGAACCTTTGAGCGATTGTTAGAATGCGAGTTCAGTTTCTATCTCGTTTTAGTTTGCCAAACGGGCTTTCAATTGTTTCGAGAGATGCGAGCAGCCAGCTGTTTTTCACTCTCGCGTTGGCGGCGCGAAGGCTGAATCGAATAGCCCCATTGTTCGGAATCGAGAAAAATTTGGGTCAGAAAGTAACTCCTGCCGTATTTTTCGAAAACTAATTTCGGGGTTTGCCTTTTGCCCGCCGTTGAATAATTAGCGAGGAAGATTTGGCTTTTGGTCGCGTCGCCCAGCCTTCTGATTTGCAGAAGGTTGTCGTTCTGCCAGCTGATTGATTCAATCCGATAGTCGCCCGCCGGATAAATGCGATCCCCAATTTGAAAGTCGAATTTGACGTTCGCTCTCACGGTTTTGCCTTTTTGTCAGAAGGCGCTTGTTGTAAAAGCGGTAGTGAAAGCCGCGATTGCGATTAAGACTTAAAATTGTCTTTTCATTTTGTCTCCTTAAAGTTTTCGGGGGAATTTTCCTCTCTATCTATTAGCGCGACAGTTTTTGCAGACGGAGGTCAAAATAATCCGGATAATTTGACTTCTGTCTTTTAAGCGAATAGTTTCGTGATTAACGACAAATTGCTCTCGACATTACCGAGGTTAAATGGCGAATAAGCGGCGTCCAGCAAGTGAGATAACTGAAGGGTTACGCGATTGGAGCGATAATCGGCGCGACGATGCGGCTGACGCTTTGCTAAAACTCGTCTATGCGGAACTGCATCGGCAGGCTCATCGCTATTTGCAAAAAGAACGCGTTGGACACACTCTCCAAACCACCGCTCTGGTTCACGAGGCGTATCTCAAATTAGCCGAACAAAAATCGGTTGCGTGGGAAAGCCGTTCTCATTTTTTCGCGATAGCCGCGACCATGATGCGGCGGATTTTGATTGATTATGCCAAAAGCAAACATCGCGTTAGACGCGGCGGTGTTCACAGCGACTTGCCCCTTGAAAATGCTTTGACGATTAGCGTCAGCGAAACCGACTTCGATTTGCTCGCGCTTGACGAAGCCTTAAACCGGCTCACCACAAAGGAAGCGCATCTGGCAAAGGTCGTCGAACTCAGATTTTTTAGCGGCCTGGACGTGGTGGAAACGGCGGAAGTGTTGGGCATTTCCGAATCGACTGTAAAGCGCGATTGGCAAATGGCAAAGGCCTGGCTGCATCGCGAATTGACGCGATAAGAAGTCCAAAATCCAAACTCCAATAAGGGGAAAACGCGAACTTCCAGACTGAACCGTATTACTCGAGAATTTGAGACCTGGATCTTGTAACTAAAAGATATGGCCGATAATAGTTGGCAAAAGCTGAGGGAGATTTTTGATTCGGCTTTGCGCCGCAAGCCGGATGAACGCCGGAAATTTGTCAACGAAGCCTGCGGCGATGATAAAACGCTGCTCGCCGAAGTCGAATCCCTTTTGTCATCGCTCGGCAGTGCGGAAAGCTTTATGGAAACGCCCGCGATTGCCAACGTGGTGGATGTCATTAAAGACGAACAAAACAAACTTGAAGCGGGAAAACCTTTCGGCCACTACGAAGTAATTAAACAAATCGGCGCCGGCGGAATGGGCGAGGTCTATCTGGCAAAAGATACGCGCCTGGAACGCAAAACAGCCATAAAAGTTCTACCCGGAAACCTCGCGCAAGACCGGGAACGAATGCAGCGTTTTGTGCGCGAGGCGAAATCCGCTTCGGCCTTGAATCACCCTAACATCATTACTATTTACGAAATCGGTGAGACAGATAAGACGCATTTCATCGCTACTGAGTACATCGAGGGCGACACTTTACGCGAACGATTACAAGGCTCGCCTATTAATCTCAAATCCGCGCTTGAGATCGCCATTCAAGTTGCAAGTGCTTTGGACGCCGCTCACCGCACCGGCATCGTTCATCGGGATATTAAACCTGAAAACGTAATGATTCGACCTGACGGCTTAGTAAAAATACTCGACTTCGGAATTGCCAAACTAACCGAGAAGCCAGGTGTAACTGATTTGGAAGCGCCAACTGTCATGAACGCTCAAACCAGCCTGGGCATGATAATCGGAACAGCCGCGTATATGTCGCCGGAACAAGCGCGGGGGCAAACAGTTGACGCGCGGTCTGATATTTTCAGCTTCGGCGTAATGCTTTATGAAATGTTGGCGGGCAAGCGGCCATTTGAAGGCGAGAATGCAATAGAGACAATCGGTTCAATCCTGAATAAAGATCCGGTGCCTTTGAGCCGGCAAACGCCTGAAGTTCCGCACGAAATTGAAAGGATAATTAACAAGACACTCAGAAAAGACCGTGAAGAGCGTTACCAAACGGTGAAAGATGTACTAATTGATTTGAAAGATCTGAAACAAGACTTAGAGTTTCAGAATAAGTTGGAACGAACCGCAGCACCAGATCGGGAAGCGAAAACGCAAGTCGTCGATGCCACCACAAGCGATGTTGCCTCGCACCCGGCTTCCACGACTAAATATATAATAAATAGCATCACACACCATAAGCGTGTTGCTGTTCTCGCTTTGATTCCCCTGGTTATAGCGGCAGCAGCTTTATTCTTTTTCCTTAATCGTAAACCCGCCTTAACGGAAAGGGATACGATTCTCCTGACGGATTTTGTCAACACGACCGGGGATGCGGTGTTTGACCTGACTCTGAAACAAGCTCTTGCCGTGCAGCTCGGGCAAACCCCGTTTCTGAACATTTACCCGGATGACCGCATTCAAGAGACGCTGCGCCTGATGAATCGGAAGCCGGATGAACGCATCACAAAAGATGTAGCGCGAGAGATATGCGAACGCAACGGCATTAAAGCAATGTTGCTGGGTTCGATTGCGAATCTTGGCAATAACTACGTCATCACGCTGGAAGCCTTAAACCCGCGAACGGGCGAAGCTCTGGCGCGGGAACAAATTGAAGCGGCAGGCAAGGAACAGGTATTAGGAAAGCTTGGAGACGCGGCGAAGAAGTTGAGAGGGAAGCTGGGCGAATCGCTTCAAACAATTGAGAAGTTTGACGCGTCGGTTGAACAAGCCACGACCTCGTCGCTCGAAGCGCTTAAAGCATTTTCAATAGGGCAGCAACTCCAAATGGCTGGGAAAAACAACGAATCTATTCCGTTCCATAAACGCGCCGTTGAGCTTGACCCGAATTTCGCTTCTGCTTATAAAAATTTGGGAGAAGCGTATTTTTTTGCCGGACAACGAGACCGCGCTGCCGAACCTTTTACCAAGGCATTCGAACTGCGAGAGCGCGTCAGCGGACGCGAGAAGTTCAATATCACGGCGAGATATTATCAGCACGTGGTCGGAGATGTAGATAAAACCGTCGAAACGCTTGAGTTGTGGAAACAAACCTACCCGCGCCAATGGAACCCCCGCTACGATTTGGCAAGTTATTACAACGACGTAGGCCAACACGAAAAGGCGGTCGAAGAAGCGCAAGAAGCCATTAGCCTCAACCTGCACGGGCTCCTTCCCTATTCTCAATTGGCTAACGCCTTCGCGAAACTCAATCGCTTTGAAGAAGCAAAGGCAACTATTGAGCAGGTTTTGGCACGAGGACAGGATTCTATTCGTTTTCGCTCCCTCATTTACCGCATCGCTTTTGTTCAGGGAGATCGTGCCAAGATGCAGCAGCAGATTGATTTGGCGCGCGGAATGACCGACGAAGAAACTATGCATTTCGAGGAAGGCAGAGTGGCAATGTTTAGTGGTCAGGTCAGCCGCGCCGAAAAATTGTTCCGACGCAGAATCGAGCTTGCGGAACAACGCGATTCAAAAGATGCTGTGTCGCAGACCTACTCAGAATTCGCAATTTGGAATTCCTTTTTCGGAAATTGTGAAGAGACTAAGAGATCAATCGCTAACGCCTTCTCCATCTCACGCGGCGAAGAAGCTCTGAATCTAAGCGGCATTGCTCTGGCAGTATGCCGTGAAACGAGTCAAGGGGAATCTATTGGCGCTGAAATCGCTAAACGGAAGTCCAGAGACGTGACTAGCATCTCCGTCCTGCCGGAAATGCGAGCCGCCATCGAAATCAGTCGCAATAATCCAGCTAAAGCGGTTGAGATATTAGAGTCAACCCGCATTCTTGAACGAGGTTCCGGCATTCCCGGACGCGCTACCTACCTGCGCGGTATTGCTTATCTACGGCAAAATGCCGGGACAGAGGCAATGAATGAATTTCAGAAGATTCTGGATCGCAGAGGAGAGTTTGATACTTCGCCTTTCTTTCCCTTAGCGCATTTAGGATTGGCTCGCGCCGCCGCGATTGCTGGCGATACCACAAAAAGCCGCCAAGCCTATCAGGATTTCTTTGCGCTTTGGAAAGATGCTGATGCGGATATTCCAATTTTGGTTGAGGCTAAACAGGAATACGAAAAGTTAAAGTGAGAGTTGATGATAGATCCGTACGATTCCTCGGCGCAGCCGCGACACGGCACGCGAGTCCACTAAGAGTCCAATTAGCGTTCCCGTGAGTCCTTCAAGTGCGGTAAAGTGCTATCCACGCCGCGAAGTTCGGTTGAATTACAATAGATCCTTCTCTTTCACGGCGGCGACACGGGTTCGACTCCCGTACGGGACGCCAATTACCCGAACATTTTTGAAATCTGACGCCGACTTCGAACCACTGAAGCATTTCTTAAAAGACTCTTTCGATTGACTTTCTGAAGCGACGCGGGGGTTATCATAGGTAGACAACTTACTTCAAAATCAGTATCAGTCGGCCTCAACGTAGCAGAGTAAACTGTAACGTCAAGTGGGCAAATGAGTTGTAGAGTGATGCGAAGCGTACTCGATTGCCGTACAAAGTGGAAACCCAAATGCGACCGTCGAGAGCCAACGGCCCTAAGGCCATGTTACCGCAGTCCTGCGGCGGGGACATGCCTAGAAACATTTGCGACAGTTACTTGTGCGTCAGTTCCGAGCAGCCTACGTGAGTTTACTCAGACAATGGACTTAGAATTCGTTCCTCGTAAGTGGGTGCGGGTTCAACTCCCGCCCCGGCACCAATCACAACAATAACCTATGGACGCTCATCATTTGAGTCTGAACTCGCATAACGTAATTAACTCCGTTGAGGACCTTGTTTTGATTGAAAAACGCCGTGAAATCGTATTGTCACGTCGTCGCGCGCATCCCTCATCATCGATCAACCTAAGAATCTCATGGCTAATCCGTGAGCCACTTACAACGGCGAGAATCGATCTGATTGTGGTTTTCGGAGGACTAGACCCGGCCTCCGAGCCTTTATCATTCGTAAACTCTAGCCCTCTCGACCGAATGTCTATAATATGAGCGGGCTCTTTCAACGCCCGGTCAATCAATCTATTACTTACCTTAACTATTGAAGATGGCACGCTACCCGGCCTTTAGAAATCCGCCGAAGATTCGTGAGGGGAGCGCGCCTGTGTATTCGCATTTGCACGAAGCCAGATCGAGCCATCGTCATCAAGCACTTCCTGCAACTCAAGCCAGGAGCGTGGTACCGTATTTCGTCTAACCTGCGCAATTAAGTTGCACGCGATCTAGCCCAGTGGAAGGAAGAGATGGAAGTACTGCTGCCCAACGCAACTCTGTCGCATTACCGCATCGTCTCTAAGATCGGCGAGGGTGGAATGGGCGAGGTGTATCTGGCGCAGGATACAAAACTGGATCGCAGGGTCGCCTTGAAGATTCTACCGGCTGAGGTTGCGTCGAATCGAG
>JBBRYS010000019.1:0-19751 GCA_038237475.1 Pyrinomonadales bacterium
CAGCGAGGCGAGGAACGAGAGCGACTCTTCGATGTGTGGTTCCAGTTGGAGCGCGCGCGAAAAGAGAAGTTCGATATGCGAGGTCTAACAGTCACTCCCTATCTCGAGGGCAAAGAAGTGACGCGCCTGGAACTGTCGCTGGGTTTGAGCGAGCGCGAGGAAGATATTGTCGGTTTACTCGAATACGATCATCAATTATTCAAAGCCGACACTACCGCTCAAATGCTCGAAGACTATTTTACCCTGCTGGCTTTGATGGTCGCCGATCCCAAGCGCAGTCTCTCAAGTTTCTCGCTAACGAGTGAGGCCGAGAATGAACAAGTTCGCTCAGGCTTCCTCGACAACCTTGAACTGTAGCACGCCAACTTCACCCTTCTGATCATTCGCACCGACATTGAAGGAGGATCAATGATTAAGACCACACTCCTGGATCCCGGCTGCAGTTTGCCTCTCGTGGTCGAATCCGACACCAGCGATGGACCAGCCGATCAAGCCCTCCTGGCCTCGTGGTACAAGGAAAATGAACAGCTTCTTGATCAGAAATTTCTTGAGCACGGCGCCATTCTATTCCGCGGTTTTAATATCAGCACACCCTCGGCATTTGCGCGTTTGACGAGATCTATCGCGCCCGCATTGCTGGATTGTCTCGACGATAACGGCCCCCGCACGAAAATTACCGGCGGTATCTACACCTCGACGGAATATCCGGCTGAATACCAACTTTCGATGCATAGCGAATATGCCTACTCTCATAAATTTCCGGCGCGGCTGTTTTTCTGTTGTGTGGTCGAGCCGGGAGAAGGCGGCGCAACACCCATCGCCGACAACCGTCAGGTCCTGAAAAAACTGGCCCCGGAAATTGTCGAAGAGTTTACCCGCAAGAAAGTGAAGTACGTGCGGAACCTTCATGGCGGCAGTGGCTTTGGCTTGTCCTGGCAGGCCGCCTTTCAAACGACCGAACAGGCTGTGGTGGAAAAATACTGTCGCGACATGTTGATCGATTATCAATGGAAAGCGGACGGCGGTCTAAGATTGGAAAACACTTTCCACAGCGTCATTACCCACCCACGCACCGGAGAGCAGGTCTGGTTTAATCAGGCGCCGCAATTCCATCCTTCCGATTACCCGAGAGACATTTATGAATCGCTGCTCAGTTCGTATCGCGGGAAAGAAGACGAACTGCCACAGACTTCATTCTTTGGCGATGGCACTCCGATCGATATTTCTTCGCTGAAGCACATTCGGGAAACTATGTTTGCCCAGGCCACGGTTTTTCCCTGGAGGGCGGGCGACGTGGTGATGCTGGATAACGTATTGGTCTGTCACGGGCGGATGCCATTCTCAGGACAGCGCAAAATTCTCCTGGCGATGTCGGACAATTAAGATGAGTCACCAAAGCGCACAGGACTTGTTTAGCTCCATTGCCGCTGAGTTCGGCTCGCGCGTAGCCATCGAACGCGGCGGCTCCGGCGTCACCTACCGCGAGCTGGAGGACGAGTCGAATCGGCTGGCTAATTTCCTTAGGGAAGGCCGCGTGGGCCGGGGCACGATGGTCGGGCTCTTTACTGACGATCCACTGCAGGTGATTACCGGAATTCTGGGAGTACTCAAGGCCGGCGCGATCTTTGTGCCCCTGGATCCGACCTTCCCCGAGCAGCGGCTGCAAGTAATGTGCGCGCAGGTGAACCCAACTTGGTACGTGACCGGCGCCCGCCATCTGGAAAAACTCCACCGATTAAGCACCGGGGAGGACCACGTCCGGGTAATCTGCCTCGATGCTCAGCCGCAGAACGCGCAGAAGGCAGCGGTCGCGAATGATGATTTCGAAATATTGTGGGACTACGGCAGTTATGAGCGCGCCAGCCGGCCTGAAGTCAAGAGTGATCCTGATGCACCCTGCTCGATTTACTTTACCTCGGGCTCAACGGGCAAGCCGAAAGCGATCCTGGGACGGCTCAAGGGTATCGATCATTACGCGCGTTGGGAGATTGACGCGCTGGGAGTGAAAGCGGGCACGCGTGTCAGCCAGTTAGCGTCTCCATCGTTCGACGGGTTTCTCAAGGATGCCTTCGTTCCCTTGTGCGCCGGTGGTACGGTCTGCGCGCCCGAGAGCCGGAACATAATTTTGGATGCCGCCCGGTTGGTTGATTGGTTGGATATCGAGCAAGTGGCGGTTCTGCACTGTGTTCCCTCAGTCTTCCGCTCCCTAATCAATCAAGGTCTAAATAAAAATTATTTTGAAGCGATGAAGCACGTGGTGCTGGCCGGCGAGCCGCTTCTGCCTGCCGACGTCAGGCGTTGGCTCGAGGTGTTCGGCGAGCGGATTAGCCTGGCGAATTTGTATGGGCCGACGGAGACAACAATCCTGAAGGTCTTTCATTTCGTGCAACCCGAGGATATCGAGCGGCCGTCAATCCCACTCGGGAAACCGATGGCTGGAGCTGCGGTGCTGATAATGGATTCTGCTTTACAGCCCTGCCATGAAGGAGCCGTTGGAGAGATTTACATTCGCACGCCGTATTGTTCATTGGGCTACTACGGCGAGCCGGAGCTAACGCGAGAGGTCTTCATCCCCAATCCATTCAATGACAATCCAGCTGACATCATCCACAAGACCGGGGACTATGGTCGGATACTTGAGGATGGCAGTTTGGAATTTCTCGGCCGTCGCGATCAGCAGGTCAAAATCCGCGGCGTGCGAGTTGAGTTGGGCGAGATCGAGAACAGACTGCGCAGCAACACAGCGGTGGCCGACGTGGCTGTGATTGACCGCGACGATCCCGAGGGCAATAAATTCCTGGTCGCTTATGTGACTCTCACAAACGGCACCGGCAGCGAAGGTCTGCGAGAGTACCTTGCCGAATGGCTGCCGGAGTCGATGCTGCCCTCGGCATTCGTCGAGTTGGACCAGTTACCGCGCACTCTGAACGGCAAAATAGATCGCAAGGCGCTGCCGGCACTCGAGACGGTGCAGGCCGAGCGGGAAGCGGGCGAATCCATCCCGCATGGACCGGTTGAAGAAATTGTCGCGGGCATCTGGTCTGAAGTGCTGCGCCTGCCGGCGGTGGGACGGCGTAGTAACTTCTTCAATTTGGGTGGCCATTCTCTGCTTGCCACGCAGGTGATCCTGCGGGTGCGGAACACTCTGAAGGTGGAAATGCCGGTCAGCAGCATGTTCGAAGCGCCCACGGTCGAACAGTTCGCGCGGTTGATTCAGGATCGAATCAGTGAGGGAGGGCAGAGCGAGCAATTGCCCCTCGAGGTGGTCTCGCGCGAATCTGACTTGCCCTTATCGTTCGCCCAACAGCGGCTGTGGTTTCAAGAGCAGCTTACCCCCGGGACTACTGCCTATCATATCCCCCTCAGCGTCAGCTTAAGTGGACAACTAAACGCATTGGCGCTCGAGCAAACCTTCAGCGAGATCATTCGCCGGCACGAGACGCTTCGCACCAGCTTCCCCATGATTAAGGGAGAACTGGTCCAGACTATTTCTTCGCCACCAATCCTGAACATACCGCTGGTGGATCTCTCTGGTCTTGACGAGTCAGAACAGGAAGCGATAGCGCAGAAATTGGCAGCAGCTGAACTCAGCCGGCCCTTCGATTTAGAGACTGGGCCTCTGGCCCGTGTGGCCTTGATCCGGTATTCCGTTGAAGAACACACGATCGTTTGCACGATGCACCACCTCATCAGCGATGGCTGGTCCAGAGGTTTGCTGGTCAAGGAGATTTCCGGGTTGTACGAAAGTTTCTGCGAAGGCAAGCCCTCATCGCTGACGGAGTTGCCGTTGCAGTATGCGGATTTTGCCGCCTGGCAGAGACAAAAATGGCAAGGGGGTGTGTTAGAGCAGGAGTTGGAGTACTGGCGAGAGAAGCTGGCCGACGCTCCACCATTGCTGCATCTGCCAACGGACCGGCCACGGCCATCGGTACAAACGTATCGCGGCGCGGCGGAGCCTTTCATTCTTTCTCAATCACTTTCGGAGCAACTGCGAGACTTGAGCCGGCAGCGGGGCATGACCTTGTTCATGACGTTGCTGGCGGCCTTCCAGACCTTACTGCATCGATATACATCTCAGGATGACATCGTGGTCGGCAGCACTGTCGCCAATCGAGAAAGGTCCGAGGTCGAAGGGTTGATCGGCTTCTTTGTCAACATGGTTGCGTTGCGCACAGATTGCTCGGGTAACCCGCGGTTCACTGAGTTACTGGAACAGGTGAGGGAAGCGACATTCAAAGCGTATCTGCACCAGGGAGTGCCGTTCGTGAAGCTTGTGCAGGAGTTGCAGCCGTCGCGAAATCCGGCTTACTCACCGCTGTTCCAGGCAGTTTTCAGTTTTCAGAATCAACCTACGCTGACTCACTTTACACTGCCGGGATTGGCACTGAGTTTTCCGCCACTCGAAGTCACAACCTCACAATTCGATCTGTTGCTCGATCTTTCGGAGACTGGTGCAGGGGTGAGGGGATCCCTGCAATACAATCCAGATCTCTTTGATCAGGCGACGATAGTGCAGATGGCCGAGCACTTCCGAATTTTGTTAGAGGGAATAGTTTCCGACCCCGAGCAGAGTCTTTCCCAATTACCGCTTCTGAGCGAAGAAGAACTCGCGCATTCATTCTCGTTGGGGAACCAGTCGAGCACCGCCTACCCGTCGGATAAGTGCATTCATGAATTGATTGAGTCGCAGGTGGAAGCGAGTCCGCACTCCGTCGCGGCAGTCTGCAAGGAAAAGTCTCTCACTTATGACCAACTCAATCGCCAGTCCAATCAGCTTGCGGCTTACCTGCGAACAGCAGGCGTTAGAGTCGGCGATTTGGTCGGCATCTGTCTGGAGCATTCGGTGGAAGAAATAATAGGAGTGCTGGGAGTGCTCAAGGCCGGAGCGGGATACTTGCCTCTGGATCCGGCACATCCCGCGCAAAGGCTTTCTTTCATGCTGGCGGATGCGGGAGTTTCAATCGTCCTGACCCAGCAGGTTTTTTCAGAGGCGCTGCTTGCTGGCGGAGTAATTCCCATCTGTCTCGATAGTGACTGGCCGGCGATCTCGCATGAGAATGATCTGAACGTAAGTGCCGGAGCGACTGCTGAGAACGTTGCTTACGTGATTTACACGTCCGGCTCAACGGGCGAGCCAAAGGGCGTCGTCATCCGGCATCAGTCGCTGGTCAACTACGTTTCATGGGCCAGCGATGTCTACCTGCAAAACGAGAGCCTGGCGTTTGCGCTTTACTCGTCACTGGCTTTTGATCTGACCGTTACTTCGCTTTACGTGCCGCTGATTACCGGCAACAGGATCTCGATCTACAGTTGGGCTGGGAAAGAGGCGCCGTTGCGGGAGATCCTCAGAGACGGCCAGACCGGAGTGCTGAAGCTGACCCCGAGTCATCTGACACAGATTAAGGATTGGGACAATCGCGGCTCCAGCGTCAAACGGTTGATCGTCGGCGGTGAAGCACTGGGTACGGAGCTCGCGCGACGGGTAGTCGAAAGCTTTGGCGGCGGGGTGGAGATATATAACGAATACGGGCCGACGGAGGCGACGGTAGGCTGCATGATCTACCAGTTCGACGCGCAGCGCGACCGGCGTGCGGGCGTGCCCATCGGCCGGCCGGCTGCCAACGTGCAGCTATATGTTTTGGATAAATGGGGCCAACCGAGCGCAACCAATGTTCCTGGCGAGTTGTACATCGCCGGTGACGGTCTGGCCCAGGGCTATCTGAACCGCGCTGCATTGACCTCCCAGCGATTTCTCGCCCACCCCTTCGTGCCCGAAGGGAAAATGTACCGCACCGGAGACTTGTGCCGCCGGCTGCCCGGTGGAGATCTCGAATACCTGGGACGGCTTGATGAGCAGGTCAAGTTCCACGGCTACCGGTTGGAACTCAACGAAGTTCAGTGGGCCCTGAAGAAACATCCGCAGATTAACGACAGCGTGGTAGTAATCAGCAAAGACAAGCATGGCCATGACCTGATGGTGGCCTATTACTCTGCGCGCCAGGAGTTGGATGTCGCGGAACTGCGCGAGTTTCTCTCAGATTTACTCATCGCCGAGACTATTCCGAATGTGTTTGTGCATCTGCGCAAGCTGCCGCTGACGCTCAACGGCAAGATCAATTATGAAGCCCTGCCTTCACTCGAAGAGGCCAGACAGAAGTTGCAGCGGACCCACGCTCAGCCACGCACGCGCCAGGAAGAATTGCTGGCGGACATCTGGGCGGAAGTACTCGGGGTCGAACGCATCGGAATCTACGAGAACTTCTTTACGCTGGGTGGGCATTCACTCCTGGCGACTCAAATTATTCATCGCATCAACCAGACCTTCCAGGTTGATTTGCCGATGCGCGTGATCTTTGATGACCCGACCATCGCGGGCCTTTCGCTACTGATAGAAGAAACACTCATCGAAAAGCTGGATTCTGCTTCGCAGACAGCTTGAACTGCTTAGAGGCTGCTTACGAATTGACCACCTCGAGCCCTTCGCCCGCTCGCCAACTAAATACTCGAAAAGAGGTCGAATATGACGACGCAAGAGATCTCAAATAATGGTTTTCATGCTGCGAGGCTCGCCCGTAAGGCCAAGCGCGGCCGCCTGAACATCATCGGCATTTCCACGGGTTATCACGACTCAGCCTGTGCTCTGTTGCAGGATGGTGCTTTAGTCGCCGCCGTTCAGGAAGAACGTTTCTCGCGGGTAAAGAATGACAAGTCACTCCCCACGCGGGCGTTTTCCTATTGCTTGAAAGAAGGTGGAATCACGATCGCTGACGTGGACTGTGTAGCGTATTACGAGGACCCGTGCCTGAAACTGGGCCGGCAAATATGGATGGGGTTCATGCCGAATGTTCCGGCTGAGCGACGCGAGTCGATAGTCGATCGCATGGCCGGCAGCCAGCCGCGGCAAATGATACGCGACATCTGGGGCTACGAAGGGCCGGTCGAAATAGTTGATCACCATCTTTCACATGCAGCTAGTAGCTATTACTTTTCCGGCTTCGAGGACGCGGCGATTCTCACCGTGGACGGAGTCGGTGACTGGGCCACTACGACCTATGGCCGCGGTGCCGGAGCGCATATCGAGCGGTTTGAGCAGGTAGACTTTCCCGACTCGCTGGGATTTTTCTACAGCGCAATCACCGGTTATCTCGGCTTTGAAGTCAATGAGGGTGAATACAAAGTGATGGGTCTGGCCCCCTATGGAGAACCGGAGTACGCGGACCAGATTCGCAAGTTGGTCGATGTCACCTCTGAAGGGCAGTATCGCCTCAACATGAAGTACTTCGGTTTTCTCACCCAGGACTGCATGTACACGCAGGAGTTGGTCGATCTTCTGGGGCAGCCTCCGCGCGAAGCAGAATCTGAGCTGACGCAATACCACATGGACGTCGCCCGCAGCGTCCAGGTGGTGTTGGAAGAAATCATGCTCGAGAAGACGCGATACCTGCACACGAAAGTTCCCAGCGAAAACCTGTGCATGGCCGGCGGCGTGGCTCTGAATGTCGTCGCTAACGGTCGCTGTTTGAGGGAGGGACCGTTTAAGCGGCTGTTCGTTCAACCTGCAGCCGGCGACGCGGGCGGTTCAGTCGGAGCCGCAGCAATAGCTTATGTCCGCCTGACCGGCGAGCAGCCTCCCGTCAAAGGCATGGAGCATGCTTACCTGGGGCCAGCTAATTCTGCCTCGGACGCTTACAAATTACTGGTGTCATCTTCGGCGACGTTCAAAGACTTTCGAGGCAAAGAAGAAGAGCTGATTAATTTCACGGCTGAGCAGTTGATCGAAGGGAAGGTGATCGGCTGGTCGCAGGGCCGGATGGAATTTGGGCCAAGAGCGCTGGGCGCCAGGTCAATCCTGGCGGATCCTCGCCGTCCCGAGATGCGCGACCGCATTAATGCGCTAGTGAAAATGCGCGAAGCCTTTCGACCTTTCGCGCCGGCGGTGCTGGCAGCTGAGGCGAACAAGCATTTCGACCTGGATCATGCCTCGCCGTTTATGCTTGAGACTTGCCAGGTGATTTCCGATATAGATTTGCCGTCCATCACGCACATTGACGGTTCGGCGCGCATTCAAACAGTAAACGATCAGACCAACCCGCGCTTCGCCGCCTTGCTGGCGGAGTTCTTTCGCCGCACCGGTTGCCCACTGATCCTGAACACTTCCTTCAACCTGCGCGGTGAGCCAATCGTATGCACGCCCAAAGATGCGCTCATGTGTTTCATTCGTTCGAAGATCGATCTTCTGGTAGTCGAGGACTTCGTGCTTGATCGCCTGGGCATGCCAGCCTTCTGGGAGATGCAGAGTATTTACGATAGGACCGTTCCGGATCCGAGCCGGACGGTAGCGCACTCGGTCTACACCCTGCTCTAAATCTTTTAAGGAGACAAAATTCCATGGAACGCCCACCGGAGTCGTTGAAGTCTTTAGCCAACCGGATCGCTTCGCTGGCCCAGACTGAAGGCACAGGCCAGTTGGTTCGTCTGCTCCAACTTTCGGGGTTTATGGCCGATCCGGGTAACAACACCGGCGGGATCAGCGATCCGGCTGAGGCTAGCGATCTGCAGATGCCGCCACTGAATCCCGATCACGTGGGAATTTGGGAGCGAAAAGTCGAGCTGGGAAAGGCCTGTTTTGTGAGGCGACTCGAGATGATGCCCGAATGGCACTACTGGGCCAACCTGGGACGGATCGAGGCCAAAGGGACCAAACGGAGGGTAGTCTTAATCGGCGAGTCAGTGGCCAGAGGTTATCTCTACGATCCGGAATTCACGCCGGCCCTGGCGCTGGAGTTGATACTCAAGTCACAGTTTGGCGAAGACGAGATCGAGGTCATTGATCTGGCGCGGACAAATCTTGGTTACATGGTCAGAGACGTCGCTATCGGTGCACTGCAACTGGAACCCGATCTCGTCATCGTCTTCGCCGGCAATAACTGGGGTCTGAATTTTCCCGGGCCGTCGGAGATTGTGGAAATCAATGAGGCGCTGTTGCAAGACGGCATCGCGGGGGTGAAACGAGCTTCAGAAGCACAGATCGCCAGGAATGCCAGGCGCATCGTCAGAGACGTGGCTACGGCTTATGAGAACCACGGAGTGCCGCTCGTCTGGATGATACCTGAATTTAATCTGGGAGACTGGCGTGACCCGATCACTAATGCTCCGCACCTGCGCGACGGGTTAAATCAGGAGTGGTTGGTCCTGTTGGAAGAAGCGCAACGGGCGCTGCGGGACCAGGAGTGGAGCCGGGCCCGGGAACTGGGGCAGAGGATGGTGGAGATCGATCAGGGAGTCTGCGTAGCAGGATTGTATATCCTCGCCGAGTGCTGCCAACGTGTTCAGGATGTCGATGGCGAGCGGAAATATCTGGAGTTGGCTCGCGATGCTGTGTGTTGGGACTTGTCCCGGCAGGTCATGCCCAGGACATACGCGGTGACGCAGAGGACGCTGCGCGAGGAAGCCGGCAAGTATCAAAATCAGATAGTGGACCTGCCGCTTGTTTTCAAAGAGTATCTCAACGAAGAGATACCTGGACGGCGCCTGATCATTGACTACTGTCACCTGACGACCGAAGGGATACAGGTCGCTATGGCCGCCGCTGCTGCCTGTGTACTGCGCGCATTGAAAGGAGTGGAGGTTCCCTGGTACGCCTTGGTCAGCGAGCACATCGCACCGCCCCCCGAGATTGAAGCTGAAGCCCAATTCCTCGCTGCGATTCACAACGCGCACTGGTTTCAATCATATGATCTCGCTCACTACTACTGCGCGCGTGCGCTCAAGCTCTCGCCTCACGTTGCCGCCTTAATGATTAACTACATGGAACTGCAGACCCAACCACTGGTTCCGGATCTCATGAGTGGATCTGAGGAGCATATTTCCAAACTGGGATCGTCGTTGATGCACCAGTACCTTTTGACAAAGAATGAAAAGCGTTTCGATAGACTGCTGCTTGATGCGATAGTCGCAGCGCTCGAGGAAGTTGGGATCGATGCGCGGGAACAACTCGATCATTTGCGGCGCGAGGAACACAGCGTCACGCTGAGCGAGAGAAACCTGCTCGACTATTACTACTGCTCGGCCGTCAATCAACCGCAGGAGCTGGCCTGGTTGCTCGAGCCCGCCCACCGCAAGTATCAGCCTAACAATCCGGCGTACTACAAGGCGTACTGGCCTGAATCGAAATTTATCTTTGTGGGAGAGGCGGGCTGTCCCGTTCGTCTCGGCCTGGTATGCCGGCTGCCGGCCCCTGCGGCTGCGTCAATCTCCGTCGAGTTGAATCGGAAGCCACTGCTGGAGATCGCTGTCACTCGCGCGTGGAGCACCTGGGAAATCAACCTCGCGGGCACGGACGTGCATGACGGCTTAAATGAAATCGCCATCAGATGGCCGATCCCTGAATTTTCGAGTGACAAGGAACTTGAGCGGGTGAGATCGAAGCTATATGAGCGCGAGCTGTCCGAGTTCTATCCCATCTTTGGCGAAATACATTCATTCACGGCTGGGGACGGACGGGAAATATCAAGCGGGCTGCCGGCAACGCAACAGGAACTGGCTACCGTAGCCGTATCGTGAGCCCAAACAACGCCGGAGGCAGACATGAGTGAAAAACTTGATTGTGTGGTGATTGGTTACAACGAGGTCCCGTTTCAAACCTACGAAGCCTTCCTGCAAAACTACGGCACGGATTCAGAAGCTTATCGCGATCTGAAGTTCAGTTTTGTTGACCTGGCCGGTCAGAAAATGGATTACGTCGGCCTGCTCAATCATGTGCTAGATGCGTCGCTCTCAACTAAAAGCAACCAGAACCGTGCGCAGCCATTGAAGTCCGGAGACATTCCGAACCTCGCCGCCGTCTACCTGACGAACTTTCTCAATCAAAGGAACGTCGAGGCCCGTTATATCAACCTCTTCCAATACGAAAAAGAAAAGCTCGCTGAGTATCTGGCCCAGGATCCGCTCTGTGTTGCGATCACTACGACGTTTTATGTGGTGAACCTCCCTGTAAATGAGATGGTTGAATTTATCCGGAAGCACAACAGCAACGTGAAGATTGTTGTCGGTGGACCACTGATCTCCAATCATGCGCGGAACAATCAGGGTGATGCTTTTCGTTCCGCTCTGGACGATATCGGCGCCGATATCTACGTCGTCGAAGGCCAGGGCGAACAGACTCTATATGAGATCGTCGCCTGTCTGAAAAGCGATGGCGATCTTAACCAGGTGCCGAACATTGTCATGCCTCTTAAGGGCGGAGAGACGAGGCGAACACTGGTCAAGCCGGAGAATAATTCGCTCGATGAAAACTTCATCGATTGGAAAAATTTCAGTGCCGGCGGCGATCTGGGTCGAACTCTGCAGACGCGCACGGCGCGCAGTTGCTCCTTTGCGTGTTCGTTTTGCAATTATCCGACGCGGGCCGGGGCCCTGACGCTGGCCAGCCTCGAGACGCTGGAGAAAGAGCTCGACTCAATGCGCAACGCCGGGGCGGTGAAGAACGTCGTCTTCATCGACGACACCTTCAACGTTCCGCTGCCACGCTTTAAAAATATCTGTCGTCTGATGATCAAAAAGAATTATGGCTTCGACTGGTTCTCGTACTTCCGTTGCAGCAACTCGGACCAGGAGGCCATTGAGCTGATGGCGGAAAGCGGCTGTAAAGGGGTATTCCTCGGCATCGAATCGGGTTCGCCCGAGATCCTTGGGAACATGGCCAAGTTTGCGACGCCTGAGAAGTACGCTAAAGGGATTGAGATGCTGCGCCAGCACGAAATCCTGACGTTCGGGTCTTTTATCATCGGCTTCCCCGGTGAAACAGAGCGGACGGTGCAGGAGACCGTTGACTTCATCAAAGAGAATAAACCCGACTACTATCGCGCTCAGATGTGGTATTGCGAGCCGGGCACGCCGATCTTCCACCAGAAAGACAAGTACCAGATTAAGGGCGACGGCTTTGTCTGGACGCACGCGACCATGGATAGCCTCGAGGCGATGGATCATATCGATCGCATGTTCCTTTCTATCGACGAATCGATTTGGCTGCCACAGTGGTCGTTTGATTTTTGGATCATCCCCTACCTAATGGGCAAGGGTATTTCTACCGGACCCTTCAGGGAGTTCATGCAAGGCGCACACAAGCTGCTGTCGCTCGAAATTGCCGCAGTACCTGGCGATCAAAAGATTCGTCTGCAGCAGCAGTACCTGAAAAAAGTGATCGAGCAGGCGGGCCAATGGTCGTTGCCCGCACTCGCTTCAGCCGCCTGAGTTGAATATGAGCTTTGGCTCACCAGGAAGTCGATAGTATGGAACGCCCATCTGAGTCGTTGAAATCTTTAGCGAACCGCCTGGCCACGCTGGCCCAGGCAGAAGGCGCCGGACAGTTAATTCGCCTGCTCAAACTGTCGGGTTTTATGGCCGCCAGCGAGGCCGACGGGATCAGCGCACTTGCTGAGGAAGATGATCTGCGGCCGCCGTCCGCCAATCCCGGCCAGGTGGGTATTTGGGAACGAAAAGTCGAGCTGGGCAAGATCTGTTTTGTGCGGCGCGTGGACATGATGCACGAATGGGGCTACTGGGCGAACCTGGGACGGATAGAGGCCAAAGGTACGAAGCGGCGCGTGGTCTTGATCGGAGAGTCAGTGGCCCGAGGTTATCTCTACGATCCGGAATTTACGCCGGCCCTGGCGTTGGAGTTAATTCTCAAGTCCCGGTTTGGCGAGGATGAGATCGAAGTCATCGATCTGGCCCGGACGAATCTTTCCTACAGGGTTCGAGATCTGGCAATTTCGGCCCTGCAGCTCGAGCCTGATCTCGTGATCATCTTTGCCGGTAACAACTGGAATGTTGACGAGCCACGGGCCTCAGAGCTTGCGGAGATCAACGAAGCGTTATTGAAAGATGGCATTGGCGGATTGAAACGAACCTCAGAGGCGCAGATTGCCAGGAACGCAAGGCGCATCGTGAGCGAAGTGGCCTCAGCCTATAAAAACCAGAACGTCCCGCTCGCCTGGATGATACCGGAATTCAATCTGGGAGACTGGCGCGACCCCATTACCAATGCGCCACACCTGGGTGATGGATTAAATGCGGAGTGGCTGACTCTCTTTGAGGGAGCGCAGAGGGCGCTTGCTGATGGCGAGTGGAGCCGGGCGCGGGAACTGGCGCAGCGGATGATCGAGATCGATCAGGGAGCGTGCGTGGCCGGCTTGTATGTCCTCGCCGAGTGCTGTCAACGGGCGCGGGATTGCGATGGTGAGCGCAGATATCTGGAACTGGCCCGCGATGCCATGTGCTGGGACTTATCCAGGATGCCGGTGCCGAGGGCGCATTCAATGACGCAACAGACACTGCGCGAGGAAGCAGCCAGATATCAAAATTTGATAGTCGATCTGCCAGGTGTTTTCAATGAGTACGTGAATGGTGAGATACCTGGACGGCGGTTGATAATTGACTACTGTCATCTGACGTCGGAGGGGATCCGGGTCGCAATGGCCGCAGCCGCCTCCTGCGTCCTGCGCGCCTTGAAAGGAATGGAAGTGCCTTGGTACGCGCTGGTCAGCGATCAAATAGCGCCGCCGAAGGAGATCGAAGCGGAGGTTTCATTCCTGGCGGCAATTTTGAACGCACACTATTCCCAGTCATACGATGTGATCCGGCATTACTGCTCGAAGGCGCTTAGCCTCTCGCCGCACGTGGCCGGGCTGATGCTCAACTATATCGAGCTTCAAAGTCGTCCTTTCATTCCGCTCCGGATGAGCCGGGCCGAAGAAGACATTTCCAGGCTGGGCTCATCGCTGATGCAGAAGTACTTGTTGGACAAGAATGAAAAGCGATTGGATAAAACGTTGTTGGAAGCGATAGTCGTTGCACTTGGCGAAGTTCATATCGACGCCCGGGAACAACTCGAACGCTCGCGGCGCGAGGACCACAGCGTAATCCTGGGTGAAAGAAACCTGCTCGACTACTACTACTGCTCCGCCGTCGACCAGTCAAAGGAAGTAGCGTGGTCCAATCCCTTTGAGGAAAAAAGATACCGGCACGACGCGGAGTATTACAAAGCCTATTGGCCTGTATCTAAATTCATCTTTGTCGGTGAAGCCGGCTGCAGGACGCAACTCCTTCTGTCATGCCGTCTGCCGAATCAGACGCGCATTCCGGCAACGATCACGGTCAAGTTAAACGGACGGACCGTGGCAGAGATGTTAATCGACAAAGAGTGGAGTAGTTGGGTTATCAGCCTCGCGGGTCCGGACGTGAATGACTGCTTGAATGAGGTCGCCGTGCTTTGGCCTACCCCCAATTTTGCCGGCCGCGATGCACTTGAGAAAGCGGCGTCGAGCCTGGGCCAAAGGAAATTTCCCGATTTCTATCCGGTCTTTGGTGAAATTCATTCATTCACCGCCGCCGATGGGCGCGCGGTCTCAACTGACATCTCGGGGGCCAGGCAGGAACTGGCTGTTGCAGAAATCTCCTGAGATGGTTTTAAGTCCGGAGGCTCTGCGCAAGCCAACCGTTTTTATTGCCGGTTAGTCTCCACTCAACCAGACAGTCAACTCTCAAAACCGAACGGTAACCAAAGCTGAATCGACAAGATGTCGTTAACAGATAATCATCTGGCACAGCGAAGATCCGCCCTGGCAGCGCGTCGAGCGGCTCTCTCAGACCAAACGCAGCAGGCGCTCGACCTGATGCTGCAAGGGACGAAGGGAGCTGCAGCGAGAGTGATACCGCGCCACTCTCAGCAGGACGTATCGCCTCTTTCATTCGCACAAGAACGGTTGTGGTTTCTGGATCAGTTGGAGCCCAACAGTGTCGCTTACAACATCTGCATGCCCTTGCAGATCACCGGGAGGCTCAACCTGGCTGCGCTTGAGCAGAGCCTCGGCGAGGTTGTCAGGCGCCATGAATCATTAAGGACAAGTTTTGCTGCCAGCGGCGGCAGGCCGGTCCAGGTAATTGCCCCGGCTCGCAATCTTTCCCTGGGAATAGTCGAGGTACCGCTCGATTTCCAGAGCGCGACGCTGGAAAAGTTGATCGGTGATGCCGCCAAGCGGCCGTTTGACCTGGCGACAGGTCCGCTCTTGCGCGCCGTTCTGCTCCGTCTGGGCGACGAAGACCACGTTCTCTTGCTGCAATTACATCACATTATTTTCGACGAGTGGTCACTGCAGGTTTTGATTCGCGAGGCAGCGCAGCTTTACCAGGCATTTGATCTGGGTGGTCCTTCTCCGCTGTCTGATCTCACCATCCAGTATCAGGACTTCGCTCATTGGCAACGCGACCGGCTCGAGGGCCAGGTGCTTGAAAGGGATCTCTCGTACTGGCGTCGACAATTGCATGACAGCCCACCGGTGTTGAATCTGCCCACCGACCGGCCGCGGGTCGCGCTCAAGAACGGCAAAGAACTAACCGTGCCCGTGGTTGTTCCGCAGGAAGTCGCGAAAAAGTTAATCACTCTGACGCAGGAGACGGACACCACCCTCTTTATCCTGTTGCTGGCCGCGTTTCAAATGCTGCTCTCACGCTACACGGGACAGAGCGACATCCCCGTCGGTACTCCGGTAGCTGGCCGGCCTGGGATCGAGACGGAGGGATTGATCGGATTCTTCGTCAATACGCTGGTGATGCGGACCAGACTCACGGCCGAGCTGAGCATTCGCGAAGTCCTTTCACGAGTGCGTGAAGTTGCGCTGCAGGCCCAGGCCCATCAGGACTTGCCGTTCGAAAAGCTGGTGGAGGAATTGCAGCCTGAGCGGAGTCTGAATCATGGCCCACTTTTCCAGGTGATGTTCAGCTTCGAGAATGAGCCGCGGAGCGCAGGCGCCTCGGTCGCTGGGCTGACGGTTAGCCTGATCAAATCCGGGAATGCGACGTCGAAGTTCGATCTCAGTCTCGGTCTGGCGCAGTCGGAGGGCAGCATTTGCGGTTCCTTCGAATACAACAGCGATCTCTTTGAGCCATCCACGATTGAGCGTATGGCCGGACACTACCGGTACCTTCTGGCCGCGATGGCAGTCGATCCGTCTCAACGCTATTCCGAGATCGAATTGCTCTCGAGCGCTGAGCGGGAACAACTGTTAACGGCATGGAATAACACTGAAGCGAGTCGCGACAGATTGTGTGTCCATGAATTATTTGAGCGGCAAGCGGAGCAGTCTCCAGCAGCGCCGGCGCTGGTGAGTGGCGAGCAACAATTGACTTACGGTGAACTTAACCGGCAAGCAAACCAGTTAGCGCATTATCTGAGGAGTACAGGCCTAGGCCCGGAAGATCTAGTAGGAATCTGTGTCGAGCGTTCGGCGGAGTTAATAGTGGCTCTGCTCGCGGTTTTGAAGAGCGGAGCGGCCTACGTCGGCCTCGATCCGGCATATCCCGGCGACGTGCTGCGCTTCATGGTGGAAGATTCTCAGGCTCGCCTCGTGCTGAGCACTGAAGCTCTGCGATCAGCGCTGGCAGGATTGAGTATCCCGATTGTAGAGATCGATCCGGAGAGCGAGAAACTGGCGTGCCAACCTCGGACCAACCCAGACGTGCAGGTCTCAGGCCCGAATCTGGCTTGTCTGATCTATACATCTGGGTCGACCGGGAAGCCGAAGGGCGTAATGATCGAACATGCTTCGATCGCTGATTACATACAGACGGCCACACAGATCTACGACTTAAAAGCGAACGACCGCGTACTGCAGTTCTCCTCGATCTGTTTTGATCCACACCTCGAAGACATCTATCCATGTTTGATTCAGGGCGGCACGTTGGTGCTCCGCAACGATGAGATGTTGAGTTCCGGCTCGGAATTTCTGGCGCGTTGCCGCGATCAGGGAGTGACTGTGCTGACGGTGCCCACTGCGTTCTGGCACCTGCTTGCTATCGATGTGCCCGCCGCAGAGTGGCACGAGGCCTCATCCTTACGCCTGATCGTCATTGGCGGCGAGAGCGTGTTGCCTGAACGAGTGCGCGCCTTTATTGAGAGCAGTGACGAACGGTTGCGGCTGACGAATACCTATGGGCCCACTGAAGCCACCGTCATCGTAACGCTTGGCCAACTCGACCGCGAGCACTCACTGGAAAGCGTGGGGATAGGCCGCGCCCTGGCGAACACCGAACTCTTTGTGCTTGACGAAAGTCTGCGACCGGTGCCGTTAGGTGTCGCGGGAGAATTATTGATTGGTGGACAAGGACTGGCGCGCGGCTATTTGCGGCGGCCGGAGCTGACAGCCGAGCGCTTTATTCCGCACCCGTTTTCAACAAAAGCTGGGGCACGGCTGTACCGGGCGGGAGATCGGGTGCGCTATCTGAAAGATGGAAACCTCGAGTACCTCGGCCGGATTGATCAGCAGGTGAAGATCCGCGGCTTCCGCGTCGAGACCGGCGAAATAGAAGCGGTGCTGGACAGGCACGAGTCAGTCAAAGCCGCGGTGGTGGTGGCACGCGAAGAGCGGCCCGGTGCGAAGCGACTGGTGGCTTACGTGGTCGCCGAACCCAAGCCGAATGGAGTGGGCGCCGAGCTCGGAGCAGTGCAAACCAACGGCCAGAGAAGCAGGTTGGACATCACGGAGTTGCGCAGCTATCTGCGCGAGCGACTGCCGGACCACATGGTGCCGGTCGCCTGGGTCCGGCTCGATTCCTTGCCGCTGACTGCCAGCGGCAAAATCGATCGTCGCGCTCTACCTAGTCCCGATCCTGATGGTTCAGAGTTGGGCCGCGTCTATGCCGCGCCGCAAACTCCCACCGAAAAAACGATGGCAGCCATCTGGGCTGCGGTGCTTGGCGTAACGCGGGTGGGAATTGAGGACAATTTCTTCGAGATAGGCGGGCATTCACTTCTGGCGACGCAGGTGATCTCACGCATTCGTGAAGCCTTCGCTGTAGCAATACCCATGCGCACCCTTTTTGAACGTCCCACTATCTCAGCTCTGGCAGAGAACGTTGAAACGATGCTCTGGATAACTCGTGATGTTACAAGCTCAGTTGATCAGGCCGGGCAGGATTATGAAGGGGGAGAAGTATGACGCCCGTTGAGCTGTTAACTAAGTTTCGGAATCTGGATGTGAAGGTCTGGCTTGAGGGAGAGCGGCTTCGTTACAGCGCAGTATCGGGAGTGCTCACTCCGGATCTGCGCGCCGAACTGGTCGCAAAGAAAGAACAGATTGTTCGTTTTCTGCGTTCCTCCGCTGCTGCGGATGTCACTGGCCCTCCTGCGCTCATGCGGGTCAATCGCGCCAGCGGGTTGCCGCTTTCGTTCGCGCAACAAAGACTATGGTTCCTCGATCAACTGGAACCGGGAACCCCGCTCTATAACATTTCTCAGGCGGTCCACTTGTCCGGTGTACTCGATGTGCCGGCGCTGGAAAACAGTCTGAACGCGCTCATTCGCCGTCACGAAAGCCTGCGCACTTATTTCAGAGTCGAAGCCGGAAAGCCGGTGCAGGTAATCCAGCCACCGCAGACGATTAATCTGGATGTGGAAGATCTTTCGAATTGTAGTGAGGACCGCCCTGCCGAATTGCAGCGACTGCTACACGAAGAAGAAGAGCGGCCCTTTGATCTGGCGACGGGACCACTGCTTCGCCTCAGATTATTTCGGCTCGGCGAAGGGGAGCACGTGCTGGCGGCGACGATGCACCACATTATTTCTGACGGCTGGTCAATGAGCGTGCTTACCAGGGAACTCGGCCGGTTCTACGACGCTTACGCCAAACATCAACCGCTGCCGCTGCAGGACCTGGAACTTCAATACGCCGACTACGCAGTTTGGCAGAGAGAATGGTTGCAGGGAGAAGTGCTTGAGCAGCAACTCTCTTACTGGCGTGAACAGCTGGCTGGGGCGCCGGCAGTATTGGCAATGCCCGCGGACCGGCTCCGTCCCGCGATACAGTCGCATCGTGGCGCGCATGAAGCTGTCTGGTTCGATGCCGCGACGACGCAGGCACTTAGAAAGTTGAGCCGCAAACACAACACGACACTATTCATCACCATTCTCGCCGCCTTTCAAGCTTTGCTCTCGCGTTGGAGCGGAGAGCAGGACATCGTGGTGGGGACAGCAGTGGCCGGACGCAACCGGGCTGAGACGGAAGGGCTGATTGGCTTCTTCGTGAACACTCTGCCGCTGAGAACAGACTTGTCCGGCAATCCTCGTTTTGGCGAATTAGTAAAACGAGTCACCGATGTTTGTTTGGAAGCTTATGAGCATCAGGATGTTCCATTCGAAAAACTCGTAGAAGAACTGGGTATACAAAGAGACTTATCTCGGACGCCTTTAGTTCAGGTGATGATGGTCTTGCAAAACACGGCGGATGAAGAGTTGGAACTAGCCGGACTGCGCCTGAGTAATGTCGAAAGCGGCAAAGACAACGCTCAAAATAAGACGGCAAAGTTCGATCTACTGCTTTCATTAACCGAACGCGGGGAATCGATCGAGGGAAGGCTGGAGTACAGCGTTGATCTTTTCGACAGGGAGACCGTGCGGCGGTTCATTCAGCAGTTGCAGCGCGTGCTGACAGCGGTGGGAGAGGATGAAGAATGCCGGATCGGCGCGTTTTCGCTACTGAGTGAAGAAGAAAAAGGTGTGCTCGTCGAGTGGAATCGGAAGGAGAAGCAATTCGAGAGCTCGGGCAGTTTAGCGGAGCTTTTTGAGCAGGAGGTGGAGAGCAGCAGGGACGCGATAGCATTGCAGTATGGGGAAGAAGAGATCAGTTATGGGGAACTGAACCGGCGCGCCAATCAGTTGGCGCAGCGGCTGCTAAGAATGGGAGTGGGAGCGGAAG
>JBBRYS010000020.1:0-9850 GCA_038237475.1 Pyrinomonadales bacterium
ATCGCAGTTGGCAACTGGAACGAACTAAGTTCAGAGCCACCTTAGCCAGTTGCCGCGTGACCGTGCACGAACATCTGGATCAGACTATCTCTATTACCTTTGGACCACATCGGGTTGGCCGCTACACAGCTGACGGCCAGCCAGCTATGGAAATGACGCCGCCAAGGAAAGCGACCAAAGCAGTCGCTTCCCAGCGCGGCTTGGAAAAGTCAGGCCAAAAAGCCGCCTGACTTTCCCACATTCCCACAGCTCTCTACTGCTGGATAGTTAAATGAACGAATCGGACACTTCACTTGCTAATAACACCGGACATTTTAATTTGCTAACAACACGAAATCCGTTGTCGTAGCTGCCGCATTCTGCCCTGTTTGTTTGATCCTTCACTTCTTCAATCACAACTCACCTATAATCCTAACTATGGCGAAATACTCTCGTACAAAGATTCTCCGCCTCGAAGTTCAAAAGCGGCTCGCTGCTCTTAACGGAGTCAACCCAAAACAGATCAGCGATCGGGAGATTGAAAGACAGGTGAGAAGTCTTTTGGGCATTGGTTATGTGACCAGGCCCTTGTACTTAAACAAGCCTACCGTTTACCGGGTCAGAGCAAATCGGAATGTCGAATGCTTCAATAATGTTCAGGAGTTATGGTGTCCGAAGCCCGAATTTGTTTTGCGTCGAGGCCGATGCAATGAAGCTAACACTCCGGTATTCTACTGCGCCGACTCTGACATGACAGCAATCATTGAGATCCGTCCTGATGTTGGCGATCTGCTTACCGTTCTTGAAATCTGTCTTAGAGATGCCAAGTTGCAGCCACTTGTTATGACGGTCGGGATTCATGAATTCACCGCAAAGAGCAATCCCAAATACGGCGGGACTCCCCCAGGCCAAGACGAGGCCCACCAGCTCTTTCTTAAAAGCGAAGGTCTGGTTGAAACGAATCCAATCTTGGATCAATACCTCACTGAAGTTTTCATGCAAGTTGTAGATGAAGACAACGAGGACGGATACAAGCTAACTGCCGCAATCGCTCGAATAATGTTCGGTCAAGACGAATTCTTCTACAAAAATGGAACACCAGCCCCAAAGCCGGATGTCCACGGTTTGGCGTATCCGAGCATAAGAGCGGACAAACTTGGAGCCAACGTCGCGTTGACCACCAGCGCGGCCGACGAACTTTATGAACCGGTATGCGCGACATTAGTCCGAGTGGAGAACAAGATCGATGATACTCACTACACAGTGGGAATACTGAAGCAGTCAGAATCGATCGCGAAAGACGGCACAATCGAGTGGACGGTTCCTAAGCCGGAGGAAGTCAGACTTACGACATCCGCAAACTGAAGAACTGGGGTGGATTGTTAACCTAACCGCAATATCTCCAATCCCGCAGCTTTATCCACCGTGAAGGGTCGTTGTCATTATCGGCGGATAACGAAAAGGTGAAATTGCTGGGTTCGCCTCGTCGTTGGAGCGTGATGATGACCGCATCGTCATCTGAGTCTGCATTCCCTTTTTGAAAATCGACATCCGTAATCAAAGCCCCATTACTTAGGCTAAGCGTAAACGGGTTAGGCCCCCTCGCCGGGAAAGGATCTACCGGAACGAAGCCATAACGCTCTGCGAACTCGTTGTAAGTCATTCGCCCTGCCAAGAGTTCGAGAAGAATTCTCGCTGAAATAACCACTCTCTTCGCGTTGCCTCGGAATTGCTGGTTCTGCATCGCGATGTATCCTCCCTCATGTGGGTATTTGCCTTTGACTCGGTTTAGAGCATTAAAGGCATCTACCTTCGGAGCCGGGAAAAACTGAATCATTTCATTCAGACAATTGAGATAATCGGCTTCTTGATCGCTCAGCGCTGTATTTGGATAGATTTTTGACGCGACTTGGATAGGAGCTCCTGCCTCGTGCGAAGCCTTCTTCAAAATAAAAGTAAGCACGAAGCTGATCTTGGGATTGTGCTGAAGAAAATACGAAATCACTTCGTCGACAGAATGCGTCGAGAAATGCGGAAGGCTGTGAAATGGCGTAAATCCTCCGTCGCAAATGATAATGCCTAGCGTGCCTTCGAACTTTGAATCAATTACTTGTGCAGCCTTGTCCTCTAAGGCCGTGAAGAGAGGGTTTTGTGTCAGATGGTTTATGCGCCGGTATTCGAGGTGGCCTCCTCCTGCAAACATTTGTTTGGGATCATAGCTAATCGTGAGATCGATATCCTCCGTTTGGCGCCTTACATGAAGGACATGTGATGAGTCAGGCGCCCCTTCGATGTCTGAGAGAAATTGATCAAACTTATGATCAAACACGATCTCTGAAAACTTCGCCGCGCCGGGCAATCTTAATTTCGTCTTCGTCCCACCTCTATACAAAATCGCCTGAGTTGAGTCTTCGGGATCGATGTAATATTGCCCTTTTTGGATTTCTCGATAGTTCCCTTCAACGTCAAGACGAAAAGACAATGCTCTCAGCCCTCGTCGTTGTATGCGTTCCATCAGCTCGGCAAAAAGCAAATCAAACGGGTTAGCTGCCTTAAATCCCTTATCGGACACAGTTCTTATATCAGCGACGAAGCGTACCTGCGGGTGGGTTCGGCATTCGAAGTAAAGATCTGGCTTTCTGGTTCCGCCGAACGATTGCTCATGTTTCACCTGGCCAATTTTGCTAAAGGCGTTAAGAAGGAAGAGTTCCCAATCCGAATTCAGCGTTAGAGTCTCCCGCATTGCATTCAAATCATCAACGAGTTTTCTCATCTGTCGTCTTGATATGACGGCAGCTGTCTCATCGATCATACATTGGGTTGTTCGTCTACCAAATATAGCCATTGCGATCGAGCTTCCCTCACAGGGGTTGATGGTGACTACATTATTGATGTTTCCGTTACTTTCTCCGCGCTTCGTGCAGACTTCATGGCGCTTGGTCTACTCGATCTTAATCCTGAAAAGCAACATTGCTGACATTCCTAGTCTGTTACATAGCTTCTATCCAGTCGATGGCGGTTTCGCAGCCTCGGAAGAAGTCATTAATCGTCGATCGCGTTACCAGAATCTCCTGCGACGATATGCTGTCGTAGTATTTCAGCTCACCGTTATGCACAACACTATTGCGAGTTTTGTATGCGTTTTTTAAAAGCGCAAAGGCAGATGGGTTCTCAGCTTTGAATGATCGTCCAACTGAGAATTGAGTGATCTCGTCGTATCGTTTTTCAGCAAAGCTCTTGCGCTGGCGAAGTATTCGATCAAGCGTCGGGTCATTGGTGAGTCCTTTCCGCTGTATGAAATGCGTTGAGGCTATTTCACACGCGCTCGCCAAGCAGACGACTCCTTCTTGAAGTTGCTCTAACATTAATTTCTCTTTAGCTGATACCAGTAACGCAATAGACAATTTGGGCTCTTGATTAGCCGAGAGACTGGCGTTCACCAGCGAAAGGTCTATTGGTACTCGCGCCGGAGATCTAACTGCACCTGATTGCGCTACCCAGAACGGTTTTCCGTCAACGTCCCTTAAGACGTCTTTAGTCTCAGCATCAAACCAAATAAGAGTATGAGGATAAGAGAAATAGCAGCGATTGTGATCGAAGCTGTAGTGCCAGATTAGCCCGCCAATTTCACCGTCACGCCCGGCTACTCTGCAATGATAGAGAAACTTGTTACATGCACTGATAGCACTTCTTCGATAAGCGAACGTGACCTCTGGTTGACGACAAACATCTTGGTTGACAACTTCACCAAGTACTTGGGCTTCAATCCGATCAAAACATCTGTCTCGCAGTGTAATAGTACTCGGCGCATCCGAAGGCACAATGAAGTCTGACTGAATCTGGACTTCTAGCTTGGCAAGTTCCTTGTCAATCGGATTGGGAAACAGTTCTTCGTCGGCCTTTCGCGGATGCACGTTCACACGTTGTCCTTCGACATCGAAAAAGTGTTGGAGATAAGGGGCAGCCGACCATTCGTCAGTGCGGGGCAGAAAATATGGAAGATATATCTGAAACAGCGCTAAGACTTTCATGGTGTAATAACTTGAGTGAGTTTTAGCTCCATTGCAAGTACCAGCACGTCAGCCGACGACCTGCGCGGGAGCAGTATTATCAAAACAGAGTAAACTAATACGACCCAGCGAATGCAATACTACCGTTATTTGTGGTTTCGGCTCGTGGGATAAGAATTGTTGGGCGTTGAAACCAATGATTAGGAAGCTCGAATGGTGGTTTTCTCTGCTAAAGATATGTTAGACGTTTCACTAATCGCGAGGTGGATTTCCAAACGAAGCTCGATCTGGCAGATCCGTTTCTTATCTCTAGATGATCTTTGCAAGTTCGCGCGAGATCGGGGCCTAAGCTTTTGGTGCCTGGATGGTGACCTTAAATGGCTCTGGCAAATGGGAGTACTACGAGCAGATTTCGTAATCGCAGAGTCGCCACTTGAAGATGCCGGTTTAAGTGTGGTCGACGAAATTGAAGACGGTCATTACATCCACTCAGATGAAAGAGCCAGTATTCAGCGGGCTGATGGTTTGGGCGGAATTGTAGCGAGCCTCGGCGAACTTCCCGCAGGCGCAACCGTCATGTTTCATCCCTTCAGGTATTACGTGCTCCGCAAGATTGAGCAGGAGTTAGAACTTAGGACCGCGATAACGCAGATGCTCCGTTTTCCTCAAGGGTATTTGGATGTCATTCAACATCAGATCGACGGCTTCCGCACCCGTACCACGGGAAACGCCTTTCAGACTAATGTGCGTCATTGGAATGAAGTCGTCTCCCTGGCCGTCGCGGCAGAACCGTTCACTTTTAACAAATTATTCGGCGTTTATACTGTGCCCCACGAATTTGCTTTTAACGGAAAAGAGCGGGAGTTTCGGTCGATTATGGAATTGCAGTTTCGTGATTACGGCGAAATGGTCCGAGCGGTTGGCATCGAACGGCTCAAAGAAATCATTGCCGAGCTTAACCACGAGGCTCGATTATTAGAGCCAAATGCAGAAATTCTCAAGATTCTCAGGTTTACGAAAAGAAAATATCGATTGGAGCGCGTGAAGGGTGCACTTGGTGGGGCCGTTTATTTGATTACGATGGCGGAAATTATTCGGCGTTCCACAGAGATGGTATTCAAGATCGACCTGCCCGAGGAGCACGATAGCGAAGGCTTTAATAGATACTTTTTCGGCGCGGATCGGCTGACGGATGACTATAAAGCTAGAGGAGAGTTCCTGCGCACGTTGGGATTAGACCATAGCATTCGATTGCGATGGTACGTTGAAGGCGACACGGAGTTGGGTGCACTAGAGAAAGAAATCGCGCGTGACGGAAATATCGAATTGATCAATTTGCGTGGAGACGTGGCGGCTGCAAAAGGTAAAGGACTATCATTTCGAGAGAACCTGCTGGCGGATATGAATCGTTCAGTCTACAGTTGGGTCTCTTTAGACGGAGACTGTGAGAACAATAAGAAGGTGCTGCTCAAGGCGGTTAAAGACGGCGAGATGTTTGGGTCGTTCTTCATCAGCAACCCTGATTTCGAATTTGGCAATTTCACACGAGATGAACTGGTCAGCGTCCTGTGGCACGTCGCGTTGGAGCGAGGAGCCGATCCAAACGAAGAAGAAACGTTGTCGAAGGCGTGTTCGCAAACCACGTCCGGCGAGGTGCTCTTTAAGACCGCGAGAAAAGCGGTTCCTGCTCTACAAGGTTTCAGTAAGGGCAAGGCCTGGGGTGCGAGGTTAATGGAGTTCGCTGGAAGCAATCAAAAAATGAAACAGGGCGACGGCACTTCAAAAACAAGACCTATCATTGAAGCAATTTACCTGGCCCGTCATGACGCGGACTGTAATTACTTCCGAAGCCGCAAGGAATGTGAGGTTGATATCGACACTGGAAAATTAAAGAGGAAGCCAAAGCAGGAAAACGCATGACGCTAAGATGACGACATTCTGTCGCAAGACGTATCCGGACGAAGCATGACTTTGACGGCTGCAAGTCCGGTAAATATTGGTTCATCTCGTTTCGTAAGATCAGGTAAGACGCCATCGAGACTTAAAATCCGTTGCGCGGTAACGGAAAGCAACGGCGCGCATTGGATGGCGTCGCGCGTCCATTAAAGGTCCAATAAGCGTACCCGTGAGTCCTTCAAATGCGGTAAAGTGCTATCCATGCCGCGAAGTTCCGTTGAATTACAACAGGTCGCTTCTCTTTCACGGCGGCGACACGGGTTCGACTCCCGTACGGGACGCCAAATTCCCAAGTTCGTTTGATATTCTTCTCGAGTGCCCACGCGCGATGCGCTTCGGAATGGACTGCTTGCGTGGATCGAAGTGACTAAGTACGCCGTTGCTGCGGGAACCAGTCGCCCTTACACGGAGATCCTCACCATTTCACTCTTGCTTCTGCTCGATGAGAACCACGTCGCTCGTCGAGACGCCGCGGACGACGGCAAGTGAGTGTCCGTCGGGTGACCAGTCAAAGCCGAGGATTCGCTCGGCCTTGTAGCCAGTCAGTTGCTTCGCCGCACTCCCGTCGAGCGGCTGCAGCCAGATTTCGGAAACGCCGCCCGGTCTGTTCGCAAAAGCGACTGATTGGCCTTTGGGCGCCCAGCGAACGAAGCGCTGCGCGACCGCCGGTGGAAAGTCGAACCGCTTGAGGACCTGCCCCCCCGCCGATGAAACGATCCCGACACCCCACCTATCCAGTTTAGAGTCCAGGTAATGGTACGCGATCAGCGTGCCGTCGGGAGAGACGGCGGGACGAGAGGCGCGCGACTCCGTCAACTGAACGGGTTCCCCGCCATCCGTCGGCACCTTCCAAAGGTTGGGCTCGATTTCCCCGCGCTGGTAGACGACCCAGCGCCCGTCGGGCGTGCAATCCGGATAGAATTCGCCATCACCCGCAGTAATTTGCCTGAGGTTGCGGCCGTCCGCGTCTACTCGCCAAATGTTGAAATGCCCGGAACGGTCGGAGGCGAAGAAGATATAACGGCCGTCGGCTGAGGCAGTCAGGCCGCGATTCACGCGCGCGTCAACAGTGAGTTGTTTTGGATTCGATCCAGCAGCGTTCGTTACCCAGATTTCACTACTGTTACCTGCGTTCGCGCTGTAGATAATCAGACCAGCAGGCGTCCAGGCCACTTCTACATTCCCGCCGCTATCGGAGACAATCTGTCGCGCGCTGTTTGCATCCGCTTCCGCGGCAATCCAGATGCTTGAGGCTGTTTGATCCTGCACCGCCGCCAATCTGGCCGAATCGGCCGTGAGGCTCAGATCGCGATAGTCGTTCAAATCATGCGTAACGCGGCTCGCCTCGCCGTTTGCTAACGCGACGTGCCAGACCTGCTCAGGACCGGTCGAGTTTTCACTGGCGGTCACAAGGAGGCCGCTGCCATCGGCAATCCACACGGGTTGGCCAACGTGATGCCAACGCCGAGAAGTGAGTGGCCTCTCGGCGCCGTCCGCGACGTTTATGCCCATGACAGTCTCATAAGCGCCGCGTTCGTCGTTTAGTCTGATGGGGCAAGCGATTGTCTTCCCATCGGCGGACCACGCGGGAGCGTTCCAATTCTCGGAAAAGAAATCAGGCTGGCGCCGAGTCGCCAGCGTTCGTTCGTTCCGCCAATCGGCGCCCGCCACGATGAGGTGGCTCTCTTCCCTATACATCCTGACAAACGTAGTCTGTTTCCCGTCCGGCGAGAAACTCACTGGGCCTACATCGTAGGCCGCCTTGCTCGACGGTCCCCCCAGCACGGGAACGCGGTAGAGCGTAGTGTCGCCTTTGTCTCGATCCAAAGCGAGGTAGTAAACCGAGTCGCCGTCCGGCGCAAAGGTGACCCAGACGTACTCGGTCGTGGTCGGCCCGGCGACCCGAACATTGCTCGGCGCAGCGACGTGTCTAACCCATACGCTGTCGCCTTCGCTGTCCTCCGTTATGCTGGCGACATACTTGCCATCCGACGAGATAGCGGCATGCCTGAGCTTGCCGGACGTAGTTACCCGCGAGATGTCCATGTTACGAAAGGGGCCGGCTATCACCCCAGCTTGTGAGTGGCCGTGAGTGATCAGCCGATAGAGGCCGACGGCGGCTGCGGCTGCGACTACAATCACAAACAGTCCCGCGACAATCAGAGTCCTGGTTCGCCAGTGATGCGCACGTGGCGCAGATAATGCACCTGGTAACTCAGACGGCCCGATCGATTCTGCATCACTCTCCTCGTCATGAACCAGCACTTTTAAGATATCGATCTGTTCCGATCGAACGGAGACTGTTCGGCTCGCTGCTGGTCCCTCGTCACCGGCCTCGAAAATGTAGCCCCGCCCGCGCACGTTACGTATGTATTGACGTGCGCCGGGGCCCAAAACCTCCCGCACTTCCTCGATGCACTTGCCGAGAGAGCTGTCTGTCACCGCGCGTCCCTGCCAGACTTCCTCGATCAATCTGTCTTTGCTGATCAGACGACCCTTGTTTTCAGCCAGGTACTTGAGGACTTGATAGGTTTGTGGACGAAGGTGCAGAGGTTCACCCGCTCGAATGACGCAGCCGCGCGCCAGGTCAAGCGTGCAGCCGTCGAAAAGGTCGATCGTCTCTCGGTGGTTCACTGCCATCCTCGTCCGAAATTGCTAAGCGGGCCCGGGTTTCAACAAACCTTCGCTCAGTTTTCCGCTTTCTTTCCGCGAACTTTCGTTACAGAAGCGCCTTGTTAAGGGTAACGTGCCGGTATCGGAGAAGCCAGCACGAGGATCGCCCGGAAAGTCTGTGACGCAGATTATAGACCCGCGGGACAGCACTTGCCACCGAGCGAAAGGAGAGAACGTTTGAAGAGAACCCGTCGCGTTGAAGTCATCAGATACAGCCGCTCGACGACAATCAGCACGGAGTTTTCTCGAGACGCTGAGATCACATCCGAGCAGGCGGTGATCGACCTTCTATTGGGAATGCCCGAGATCCCGATCAAAGAGCCGAGCCGGACGGCGCAGCAGACCAATGTTGCTGACCTCCCTGGCACGGTTCGACCAGGATGGTTTCGAAGATTCTTTAAGTGGGTAACTTGAGGCCCGCCTTCGTTGGGAGATAAGGCAAAGCCTATGGAGTTCACTCCACGTGGGTATGCATGGTGGGTATTTCGATGAGATATCAGGCCGTTGCCGCAGTGAATCAGGAATAAACTAAAATGAAAAAACCGATATTCGTCCTTGTCTTGTCCCTGGCGCTGGCTTTCACGCTGGCTCAATTCATTCCCGTCTTCAGCGGACGCGCCGCCGCAGCCAAAATGGTTCGCAGCGGGCCGGCGTTGCTAATTCCAAGCGCGAGCGCTACGGTCACCGTTAATTCGACGACTGATGTTGCCGACGGCACAACTTCGTCAATCGCTGCCCTGATCGCCGCCCCTGGCCCTGATGGTGTGATCAGTCTGCGCGAGGCAATTATCGCGGCTAATAATACCGCCGGCTCGGACGCTATCAGCTTCAACATTCCTGGCTCAGGCGTGAAGACGATCACGCTCGCATCCTCGCTGCCGGCGATCACGGATACTGTAACGATTGATGGCTACACGCAGCCGAGCGCGAGCGCCAATACGATGGCGGTCGGCAACAACGCCGTCCTCTTAATTGAGCTAAACGGAGCGAGCGCGCCTGGGGCAGCCTTCATAGTGAACTCCGCCAACAACACGTTCAAAGGCCTGGTCATCAATCGGGTTGCCAACGCCAGTTTTAATGCCGGTTATGCATTTCGTTTGTTCGGCGCGGGCAATACGATTCAAGGCTGCTATCTCGGCACAAATCCCGCCGGCGACACTGCCTCGCCCAATGCGTTCGGCGGTGTTTCCATCGAAGCAACCTCCAACAGCGCGATCCCCAGCGGCAACAAC
>JBBRYS010000021.1:0-7520 GCA_038237475.1 Pyrinomonadales bacterium
GCAGAAAGTTTGCCAGCCGGTTTGACTCCCCTTCCAACTCCTCATAACTCACCTGCCGCCCACGGTGCTCTATCGCCACCGCTTCCCCCTGTGCTCCCGCTATCCGGCTGAACATCTCCTGTACGCTCTCGTAACTCATCTAACGCTCCCTGATTTTCTTTGACAACCTCGGTTGTGAAAGGTGCGGTCTCCAACAGGACCCGGCTACACTCTTCGTTCGGGGTCGGCTATCGCTTGTTCCAGCAATGCGACGTAGCGTTGCCGCATCTCCGTCATCATTTCCTCGTCGAATAAATCAACGTCGTACTCGATAACACCCTTAATTTCCTCTTGATGTTCTGTGAACATCATCGACAGCTCAAATTTCGTTTCTTCTTTGTGCACCAGATACCATTCATTCTCAATTCCTTCCAGGTCGAGTCTTTCTCGTTCCTCTCGTTCCAACTGGAACCAGACGTTGAACAGTTGATCTGCTTCGGTTCCCTTGCTGTTGAAATCCTCTCGCAACAACTCCGGAGGCAATTGGTAGGTATAGGCGTCAAGACATACATCCCTGACTCGACTTAGCAGATCCCTGAAAGTGATGACACCTGACAGGTCCACTCTTAAGACCAGAGTGTTCACTAAGATGCCGATTAGTCTCGCGGCTTCGGACCGTTCGCGGTTGGCGTAGGTCGACCCCACTACGATGTCCTCATCGCCGGTGTACTCCTTCAACAGCAGCATGAACCCGGCCAACATCGTCATCAGCAGCGTCACACCTTCACGCCTGCTCAGCTCTCTGAGCCCTTCAGTTAGTTCGAGCGAGAGATTCACCTCCTGTCTCACGCCACGGAACTGCTGAACTCGCGGACGCGTCCGCAGCTGCGGCAAGTTCAATTGGCGGGGCGCGTCCTGCAACTGCTTTCGCCAATAGGCGAGACGAGTTTCCAGTACCTCGCCCTGCAGCCATTGCCGCTGCCAGGCCGCGTAATCCACGTACTGAACTGTCAAATCCGCCAGCGGTGACGGCTGTCCCTGGCTAAAGGCGCCGTAGATCCGGCTCAGCTCAGCAATCACCACCTCGAACGACTGGCCGTCACCGATGATATGGTGCATCGTGCAGATGAGGATGTGTTCGTCCTCTTTCAGACGCAAAAGCATTAGCCGCAGCAGTGGACCTGCGGCAAGATCGAAGCGCCGCAACGTCTGCTCCTGAGCCAGGCTCGCGGCCTGGAACTCGCGCTCTTCCTCCGCAGCTCCGCTGAGATCAATGATTGGCAAGTTGAACTTCGCGGGCGGGCGAATGATCTGGATTGGCTGGTCATCAACAGCCGGGAAGACTGTGCGCAGGCTCTCGTGACGGCGGATGATCTCACCCAGCGTTTGTTCCAGCGCCGCCCCATGCAAATGCCCTTTCAGCCTCACCCCGAGGGGGATGTGAAAAGAAGCGCTCTCGCTCGCCAGCTTTTCGAAGAACCACATGCGCTGCTGAGAAAATGAGAGGGGCAATTCAAGGTCGCGTGAGACGGGGTTAATCGCTGTTAACTCATTTTTGCCGCCTTCACTGAGGTGATCCTGAATCAACTGAGAAAACTGGGCTAAGGTGGGCGCCTCAAACAGGCTGCGAATGGGTAACTCGACCTTCAGCGTATCCCGCACTCGCAGGATCGCATGCGTCACCAGCAGCGAGTGCCCTCCCAAATTGAAGAAGTTATCTGCCCTTCCAACGGCCGGCAATTTCAAGACTTCGCACCAAATGCCTGCGACGATCTCTTCGATTGGCCCACGTGGTCCTGATTCATCTATAGCGCGCTCCGCTTGCACAAGTTCCAGCGCGGGCAGTGCTCTGCGATCTATCTTGCCGTTGAGCGTGCGCGGCAAATGGTCCATCTCAATGAAAGCAGAAGGGAGCATTTCTTCCGGCAAACGCTCTGCCAGGTACTGGCGCAGGTGCGCGCTGCCCAGTCCGTTCGCCAGCGTGATGTAGGCAACCAGGAACTTGTTGCCCTCAGAGTCGTCACGGTCAATGACGGCTACGTCGGATACCGCGTCGTGGCTGCGCAGCAGGTTCTCGATCTCGCCGAGCTCAACCCTGACACCACGAACTTTTACCTGTTGGTCTCGCCGGCCGAGCAACTCCAGACAGTTATCCTCGAGCAGCCTGCCGAAATCACCGGTCTTATGCACGATGTCCAGAGGATCGTTATTGAAAGGGTTCGGAATGAAGACCTCTTTCGTCAACTCCGGTTCCCCGTAATAGCCATGCGCGCAATAGGGTGTCCTTATATAAATCTCTCCCACATCTCCGACACCGCAGGGTTCCCCGTATGGATCGACAACCATTACAGCTGCACCTCTGATGGGCCTGCCGATTGGAATCGAAGGCCTGTCGACATCTTCGGGTTTAATCTCATAAAAGAACTTCGCCAGCGATGTTTCCGTGGTGCCGTAAATATTCATTAATTTGATGCGCTCGCCGAACACGTCCATCCAGCGCTTCACATCCGACGGGTATAACGGCTCGCCAACCATGACCACATGCTTCAGCGTCCCGAAGTAGTTACTGTTCAACCCCTTATTAATCATCGCGCGGAAGACGGAGGGGACGCAGTGCAGCACTTCCAACTGCTCGATGTCCAACCAATCGATTAACCTTCCTGCATCAAGCATGATGTCGCGGCTCTCCGGCGCGCAGACTACACCGCCCGCGCACAAGGGCACGAAGGCGTCCTTCAGAAATCCATCAAAGGAGGGCGACACCAACTGGGTTACCCGAGTACCGGGTCCAACTTTCAATGCTTCGATCTCCCACCGGATGAAATGATCGATCCCTTTCAGTCGGCCCAATATCGCTTTGGGCTTGCCAGTGGATCCGGATGTGAAGTAGATCGAGCAAGCCGCGTCAGGATCCGAATGATTCATTACCTTTGCCGGGTGATTGAGGAATCTTTCGTCGCCCAGTCGCAAAGCACCGCTGTGGCTTTCATTCGTTGGCCCATCGTCAACCAGAATGAGTTGCGGTGCGACGGCGAGGTTGGCGACCACGCTTTGCAACTTCCCCAAAAGCGGCGATTCAGTCACACACCAGGCCGGCGGGACACTCTCGAACATCACCTGCAATCTTTTCTCAGGGAAGGTCGGATCGATTGGACAAAAGACGCCGCCGGCTTTAAGCGTAGCCAGGATCGTGGTGATTATTTCAATCGGATCGCTAACAAAAATGCCGACAATCGAACCGCGCGAAATCCCAAGCACTGTGAGTGCGCTTGCCAGGCGCTGAGCCCTGGACTGCAGCTCACCGTACGTAATCTGCCGCCGGCCATTATCAATAGCTAGCGAATCGCCGAACCTGTTCGCGGTCTGACTAAAAAGGTCCTGCACCGCTGCATAAGCGCTTGCTTGCATCAAAATGATCGTTTTCCTCCGGCTACAGTGGGAGTTTCAGATGCGCGCGGCCCATCTATCGGCGGAACCGCACACAAAGTCAAAAATAAGTGGCTCTACTTTTTCTAGTTCAGATTCGGCAGCTTGAATAAGTCCAGGAAGAGTCCAAAGGTGAGCACTACGATCAAGAGATCGTCTTCCAGAGTGAGATTAAGTTGATGACCTTTTTGTGTGTACCTGGTCTTGAGAATCTCGACCGTGTTGGGATTGAAATAGCCCTGTCGCTTGATGCGCTCATAGGACAACATGTCAGATACCCATTCGATCTTTTGCCCGAGGAGCGCCGGACTGCCGGGCGCCACAAAGCCAAATTTCTCGCGCTCGACTATCTGCCTGGGAATCACATCCTCGGCGGCTTTCTTAAGAATGTATTTTTCAGTAAAGCCTTTCAATTTCAGATCCGGAGGGATAGTTCTACAGAACTCGACGAGACCGATGTCCAGGAAGGGATAGCGCGCTTCAATTGAGTTTGCCATGGTCATTCGATCGCCGTGATCGGCAATCAAGTGATGGGCCAGGCGCAGTTTGAAATCGAGGTACGACCGTTTGTGAACCCGGTGCCGGCCCCGCAGCCGATCCTTATTGATCACCGGAAAGTTCGAGCACTCGAATTCGGAGAGCCGGTCACTAACCGGGGCCGAGTAAAGCGCCCGCTTTGTTTCCCTGAACGAATACTCGTCCTTCTCGTAATAAAGATCCTGATCGCCCCAAAGTCTTTCCCGAATCTCATCGCCGAGGATTGTCTCCAGATCCTGATTCTTCTTAGTCTCAGACCGGCGCTTGTCGAAGCGATAGCCCACGTACCCGGCAAAGAGCTCATCCGAACCCTCGCCGTTCAATACCACCGTGACTCCATTCTTTTTGGTCTGATGCGACAGTGCCAGAGAAGCGGTGTTGTAGGTTTCCTTCAGAGGGCATTCGGAATGATAGACCGCATCACTCAAGCGCGTAGCGATGTCGGCGTCGTTGAATTCAATCTCATGGTGGATTGAGCCGACGGCGTCGGACATCAGCCGCTGGTACTTTGACTCGCAAATTTTGTCATCAGAAAAACTGATCGAGAACGAGTGCCTTTGGATATCCGGGGACACTCGATGGATCATCGCGGCGATCAAAGATGAATCCAGTCCCCCGCTCAGAAAGAAACCCACCGGCACGTCTGCCTGCAGTCGATATCTGACGGACTGTTCCAGCAAAGCCTCGATGGCGTCGGCATAATAAGCCTCCGGCTTGCCATCAGTTATCTCGTCAACCAGCGGATAATCGAGGTCCCAATACTCCCGCGCCGTAATATCACCCTTCCTGACCAGGAGATAGTGGCCGCTCGGAAGACTTTGAATATTCCGGAATACGGTCTGCGGGCTAATCGCGCCGGGCAATGACAACACCTGGTCCAGCCCGGTCAGGTTTACCTCGCGATGCACCAAAGGATGTTCGAGGATTGCTTTGATCTCAGAGGCAAAGATGAAAAAGCCGTCAACAGTTGTATGGAACAGCGGGCAAATTCCAAATTGGTCGCGGGCGAGAAAGAGTGTCCGGTCGCGGCGATCGTAAATCGCAAAGGCAAACTGGGCGTTCAACTTGTTAAGAAACCCTACTCCGTCGTCCTCATATAGATGGACCAGAACTTCCACGTCGGTGTTTGTGCGGAAGGTGTGCCCCTTCTGTTCCAGCCCGCTTCTTAACTCGCGGTAGTTGAATATTTCGCCGTTACAGTTCAGGACCAGTGATTGGTCTTCGTTAAAGACCGGCTGATCGCCAGTCTCGAGATCGATGATGCTGAGACGGCGAGTTGCCAGGCCGACGTTTTCGTCAACAAAATATCCATGCGAATCCGGACCGCGGTGAATGAGCGCGTTGGCCATTCTTTCGAGAATGTCCCTGCGGACGCGGCCTTCACCGTGCAGATCAATATAGCCAACTATGCCGCACATTCGTTTCTGTCCTGGATCCTGCCGTTAAAGTGAAGTGTGCCGGAATCAAAAACCGGCCAGGCTTTGGTTGAAAGTGCTAATCAGATGTTTCCGCTCAGTCTCGGCGTGAGTTGAGATTGTTGATAAGGCTGCGTCAGAATTGTTCACCATCTGCCTGAGCGTTTGCTGCAAGTTTTCGAGAATTCGACCGATGGTAATCTCGTCGAACCGGCTGTGCTGGTAAACGATATTAAGATGCAGCTGAGATCCGGGCTCAATCACCAGGGCGAGCGGAAGATTCGACCTTTCCTTCGAGCTGATGCCCACCACCTTCAACCCGGCTGATTCCGACAAGCTGATGTCACGCGGAATATTTTGAAATATCAACACGCTGTCAAAGAGCGGTTGACCGCGCGGCACCTCACTCCATCCCTGGATGGTAACCAGCGAACTGAATTCGAAGCGCCGCGATTCTGACTGCTGTCCTTGTAGCGCCGCGAGCCAGGACGCCAATGGCACGTCCTCAGGCGTCTGAACCCGGACCGGCAGCGCATTGACAAACACGCCCACCGCTGACTCGATTCCCGGAAAATCAGCAGCACGGCCGGATACTACGCTTCCAAACACCACGTCGCGGGCGCCACTGCGACGGTTCAACAGTAAGGCCCAGGCTCCCTGCATCAGGGTATTCAGGGTCAACTTGTGCCGCACTGCAAAAGCACGCAGGCTAGTCGTTGTTTCGTGATCCAGGAACAAACCCTTTTCCCCGTAACCTTCCTGCTCGGCTTCGCCGTTCATCGGCGTCCTGTCAAAGCCCAATAAGGTGGGTTGGGTAAAGTCAGCCAGCGCCTGCCGCCAATATGTCTCTGCCTCATCTTCACTCTGACCTTGCAGCCAGTCGATATAGTCTCGATAGCGGATCGGCGGTTCCAGTTCAACCGGCTCAGCAGCTTGCAGCCCCTGATAAAAAGCCAGTAGTTCTTTGAAGATTATCGGTACTGACCAGCCATCCATCAGCATGAGGTGGAATGACCAAATCAATTCAAAGAGGTCTGCTTCAATCCGGATGAGCGCAACACGCATCAAAGGAGCCTGCGCCAAATCAAATCCCTTTTCATAGTCGGCCCGCAGCAGCCCGGCGAGTCGTTCTGATTTCGCTGCCGGCGCGAGGTCTCTCCAATCGTGCACTGCCCAGGACAAATCCAACTGTCGCTGGACCACCTGCAGCGGTCCGCCTTCGGCCGACAACAGGAAAGCGGTGCGCAGGATTTGGTGACGATCGAGGACTGCTTGAAATGCATTCCGGAGCGCCACAGGATCAGGATCACCGCGCAGTGTGTACCTCTGCTGGTTGAGATAAATTCCCGCGTCGGGCGCGCCGAGCACATGAAAGAGCATGCCCTGCTGGAAAGGCGTCAGGGGATAGATGTCTTCGATGTTTTCTAATTCAGTTCGTGCCAAAAGTCCTTCAATGTCTTTCTGGCTGAGACTGACCCCAAAGAAATCTGCTGCAGCCGCCTTACTAACCGACGCGCTTTCCTTATCTTCCGGAGCAACTATCTCCTGCGCCACCTGCGCGAGTTTCGCGAGCGTCTGCTCCTGGAAAATTTGGCGCGGAGTGAGCTGTAATCCTGCCCGCCGCGCTGCGGTTACAACATGTATGCTGAGGATGGAATCGCCACCGCGATCAAAAAAATTGTCGCTGGCGCTAACGCGCTCGACCTCCAGCACCTGTTCCCAAATCGCGGCCAGTGTTTTTTCAGCCGCTGTCCGCGGGGCTTCATATTGTGAACCGTTGTCTTCACGTACAGGTTGAGGCAGGGATTTACGATCGATCTTGCCGTTGGGTGTAAGGTGGAGCTGTTCCAACCACATCAAAGTAGCCGGCACCATGTAGCCTGGAAGTTTTGACAGGAGATATGCGCGTAAATCGTGAGTGCCGGCGACACCATCTCCAGCAACGTAACCAACTAGATATTTGTGGCCCGATGCATCCTCTCTCGCAACTACCGCCGCTGAGTCTACCCCCGGGTGTGCCGCCAGCGCTGCTTCAATCTCACCCAACTCGATGCGATAGCCGCGCAGCTTGATCTGGTGGTCCTTGCGGCCCAGGTATTCAATCTCCCCATTCTCCAGGTACCGCCCCAGATCCCCGCTCCGATACAAACGCCCTCCCAGGGC
>JBBRYS010000022.1:0-6399 GCA_038237475.1 Pyrinomonadales bacterium
GACGGTCGTATAGCCCTCCTGCCGCAGCGCCTTGCACGCCTGCGTCCCCGAGTAATCAAACTCGCATGCCTGTCCAATCACGATTGGACCTGACCCGATGATTAAGATTTTATGAAGGTCTGTGCGTTTCGGCATTCGCGATCCACGTCCAGATCACATCAGCGGCGCAAAGGCTGTGGCCGTTTCCGCTTGCGGCAGAGTGGCTTGTTGATCATATTCCACCTTACCGGATTCCAGCTTTATCACTCGGTCGGCTATGCTGTAATACCTATCATCGTGTGATATTACGATGACGGTTTTCCCCTGGGCTTTTAGTTCAGGAACCAATTCGTAATAGAAGATGTTTTTGAATTGAGGATCCTGATCCGCGGCCCATTCGTCAAAGATATAGATGCGCCGATCCTCCAGATAAGCATTCAACAACGCCAGTCTCTTGCGTTGGCCCTGCGATAAATTTACCGTCGACAATTTGCCTTCCTTGATCTCCAGTTTGTGACTCAGTTGCAGCAAATCCAGATACTTCCGGGCTTTCTCGTCAAGGTCACTCGCCTCCAGCCCAAAGAGTTGTTCGAATAAATAGAAGTCGTAGAAGACAACTGAAAACCGCTGGCGATAATCGTCGCGAGCTTCGCTGGTAATTAGTTCGTCATCAACGCGAATCTCTCCGGATTCAGGCTCATATAAACCCATCAGGATTTTAACCAGAGTCGTCTTGCCGCTGCCGTTGCCTCCGATTAGAAAGATCAACTCACCCGGCTGCAGCCTGAGGTTGATTGGACCAAGTTGGAACTCTTCGCCTCCGCCCTCTTGCAGGTACACGTGAGTTACGTCGATGAGTTCCAGACTGCTCCACGAAGTATCCGTCTGGGTCACTGGTGTCAGGCTCTCCGCCCTGGTTGACGCCAGCGAGAGACCAAGTTCTTCAATTCTTTCCGCGGCGAGGTATGCCCGTTCCAACGCCGGCATCTGATTCAGAATCATTGTCAGGGGAGTGATCATGAACAGGACCGAGAGCGTGTACCCCATCAATACCTGTGGCTCGACCACGAGCAGGTGCGGCGTGGCAAAGAGCAGTAAGCCGATGAAGATAAAAAACAGGATCTGCCCCCAGTTCGAAACGGCCATGGAAATAGCATTGCCTTTCATGCCATAGTGCTGGAGGCCGAGGGCAGCGGGCTCGAGCTGCTGTGAAAGAAAAGCATCGCGTCGCCTATTGTTGAGCTTGAGTTCCTTGGTGCCCACGATCAAACCATGGAACGCCTGGTACATCGCATCCCACTGCTCGCGCACCAATCTGAAATAATAAAACGACTTCAATAAAGGCAGCTGGTGACTGAGTAGTCCCAGCGCCATATAGCCCAACAAAATGAGTAACAGTTTCCACGAAAGCCAACCGAGATAGAACATAGAGCCGGCCATCATTGCCAACTGCGTAAGCATCTGCGGCAGGAGGGTCACCAGTTCGATCACGCTGCCAATATCTTCAGCGATGGTGGCAATGAGACGATGCGGGCCGAGTTTCTCCAACTGCTGCAACGGCGCAGCGAGAATTTGACGCGACATTTGAATCCGCAGCTGATAAGCGGCCTTTGAAGTCAGGATGAGCAGCATCAGCTGGGAAGCAAATCCGCAAACCGGAATTACTATGCATAAGGCAAAAAATGTCAGGATGAGATTCGATTTTGAAAAGAGCCGCTCCGACAAGATGTTCTTAGTTAGTGCGATGAGGATCGTGTACCCGACTCCCGCCAGAAAGCTGGCTACGATCGCCCCGGCTATCATGGCCCTCGAGCGAGGGATTCCTTTCGACCATTTTGCAATAACGTAGATGAGCTGAAGTAAATGTTTCATGATTGAGCTCTTGGTCCAGAGTCGGAATGCGCTTTCAGGCTTTTGGCCGGAGCAGAGCAATTCCAAAGCGAAAAGTTGATGATGGTTTTTGAGCTAATCGAGCGAGCGAAGGGCGGCCTGGATGCAGTTTCGTAATTCTTCCGCCAGAACCCTAACGTGCGGCTCTCGAATCATTGAGAAGTGATCGCCGGGAACAACATGGAGGTCGACACCCTGGGTTGCAAACTGGCCCCAGCCCTTGAGCGGATCTTTGACCACGTTTGCCGCTTCCCATTCGATGTGGTCCCTGTCCTGGCTGAAAACATTTTGCTCCATTTCTTCGGTGGCGCTAAAGAGAGTTATGCGGCCCTGGTATTCCCCCGCCTTGTAACTGTGCATGGTGTTGGCGTTAATTTTGTAGATATCAAATATCTTTCGGAACTCGACGAGGGTCATGTCCGCAGGCACGACGCCCGCCAACTTCGCCTCCTTCCAAACCTGCCGTAGCTGGGCCATCTGCGGCATGACCGAGATTTCTTCGAGCGGCCGGCTCAGATTCTCGTAGGTCAGTCCCAGATCAAAGGCGAAGACAGACAGCAACACACCCCAACTGAACTCTGACTGCGCACCGGCCGGCACATGCGCATCCATCAAGGCGAGCAGCGCTATCTCTTCACCCTGCGCCTGCAACTGCCTGGCCATCTCGAAAGCGATCACTCCGCCCATGGACCAGCCACTGAGGAGATAAGGTCCCTTCGGTTGGACGCCCTTAATCGCCTCCACATAATCGCTGGCCATTGCTTCAATCTGGGTATGAAATACCAGTCCCGTCTCGGGATTGCGAGCCTGCACTCCGTAAAAGGGCTGATCATCTCCGAGATACTTCACGAGATCCTTGTAGCTCCAAACATGTCCGCCGCTCGCATGAGGGCTGAACATCGCAGGATTGTTTCCCTCTGTCTGCATGGGTACGACCAGCGACTGGAACAGGTTTTCTTTCCCGTGGCCGATCAGTTCCGACAAATGCTCGATGGTAGGGTCGCCGAACAATTCTGCTATAGAAACTCGCTTGCCCAGCCGCTCTTCGACACGCGCGACCAGCATGATCATCTGCAACGAGTGTCCGCCCAGTTCAAAGAAATCGTCAGTCAGGCCAATCGGATGAAGTTTGAATAATTCTTCCCAAATATCGACTAACTGCTGTTGCAGGCCGTTGCGCGGAGCTACGTATTCTCTGCCGGATCGGTTTAGCGAAAGCTGAGGCACGGGAAGCGCTGCTCGATCTATCTTCCCGTTCTGCGTCAAAGGCATCTCTTTGAGCATGACGAATACTGAGGGCACCATGTATTCCGGTACCCGTTCGCGCAGATGACTTCGCAAATCTTCATTGCTCGGCGGCGTCTCGTCCCGGGCCACAACGTAGGCGACCAGGCGCTTGTCGCCGGGCGAGTCCTCCCTGGCGAGCACCAGTGCCATCGCTACCAAGTGGTGTGCAGAGAGTGCTATTTCGATCTCGCCGGGTTCGATCCGGAAGCCGCTGATCTTGACCTGATTATCAAGCCGGCCGAGGAACTGAATTACTCCCTGATTCAGATAGCGAGCAGCATCTCCGGTTCTATAAATTCGTTCCCCCGGGTGCGGGCCGAACGGATCAGGTAAGAACCTTTCTGCGGTCAAGTCCGGCCGGTTCAGGTAGCCGCGTCCCAGCCCTGCGCCACCGATGAATAGTTCGCCTCGTTCGCCTATTCCCGCCGGTTGCATCGCACTCAGGATATAAACTCGAGCGTTCGAAATGGGACGGCCTATTGGAACCGACGTAGCATGACGATTCGATCCCACTTGATAGCAGCAGGCCATCACAGTTGCTTCGGTGGGCCCGTAACAGTTAACAAACAGGCAATCGTCAATTTGTTCGACTGCCTTATTCAGATGCGCGGGTGACAACGCGTCGCCGCCGGTCAACAATTGTCGCACTGCGCCGATTGTGCCGACACTGGTGTCAACAAACTGATGAAACAAACCCGTGGTGAGAAATAACGTCGTGACCTGTGTCCGGGTGATGAACTCTGCCAATTCACTCAAGGAGGGCATGACGGGCGGAAACACTATCAATCTTGCACCGTTGAGCAGACTGGCCCAGATCTCAAAAGTGGAAGCATCAAACGAGATTGGAGCAAACTGTAAGAAGATTTCATCCGAATTCAGGTCCGCATAATTGGCACTCTTTACCAATCCCAGGATGTTCCGATGGGTGATGCAGGCTCCCTTCGGCGTTCCGGTGGATCCTGATGTGTACATCAAGTAAGCCAGATTATCCGCCGTGACGCCGCTGTCCGGATTCTCTGCAGGCGTCCCATCAAGTACGGCGTTCTGATATTCATCTGCATCAACGCGAACCACGGCCCTTCCCGCTACCAGATCTGCCGGGACTTCTCCGCTCGTGAGTAGCACCTTGACGCTGGAATTTTCGAGAATGAAACGAATCCGGAGTGCGGGGTCAGTGCGATTGATCGGCACGTAGACGCCGCCCGCTTTGGCTACTGCCAGCAATGCCACGATCAACTCCACCGATCGTTCCAACATCACCCCCACGAATACCTCCGCCCGTACTTCGTGCTCCCGCAGGCGCTGGGCAAGAAGATTGGCGCGCCGATTCAACTCGCGATAAGTGATGTTCTCGACGTCAAACTCGACCGCTATTGCGTCCGGGCGTTGCTGGGCCTCCATTTCAATCAGTTGATGAATGCACGCAGTGTCGGGAAAGGCGACCGCAGTGTCGTTCCACTCCTGCGTGACCTGCAGGTATTCCTCCTCGTCCAGTAATGACAGCTCTGACAACTCGCTATCAGGCTCGGCCACCACCTTTTCGAACAAGCGGTGAAAGTGGTCCACCATGCGCGCAATGAGGGCCGGCTCGAACAACTCCGGGCTATAAACGAAAGAGCCGGTTATGCCGTCCGGCGCGTCGGCGAGATGGACTTCCAAATCGAATTTGGTATCGGCGCTTACCGGGACTCCGGCCGGCAAGTTCACTTTCGCCATCTGCATCTGCGGGGCTTGATTCTGAAAAGCCAGGATGGCCTGAAAGATCGGGTTGCGGCCGGGAGCGCGCATGGGTTGCAGCTCCTCGACCAATTTATCGAAAGGCAACTCCTGGTGGGTGTAGACCGCGAAGGAAGACTCTCGAACCTGTTTGAGCAAATCCCGGAAGGTGGGAGCATCGCTGAAAGTAGTCCTAATCGGAATCATGTTCACAAAGAATCCGATCAGCGGCTCCAGTTCGACGCGGCTACGGCCAGCAACGGGGGTACCAACCAAAACGTCGCTTTGGCCTGTGTAGCGCCATAACAGCGCATGGAATCCGGCCATCAGAGTCATGAAAAGGGAAGCGCCTTCCGCGCGACTAAACTCTCGCAGCGAGCGCGAAACATCTTCCGAGAAAGTTACCGGGCAATGGGCGCCGCGCATGGTTCGCAGGGCCTGGCGCGGGTGGTCCGGCTCCAACTCCAGCAACGTAGGAGCGCCTTCGAGGTGCCGCTTCCAAAAGTCCACCTCTTCTCTTAAGACATCGCCATCCAGCCAGCTTCGTTGCCATTGCGCATAGTCGGCATACTGAATCTCGAGTTCCGGCAGTGGCGAAGGCTGTCCCTGAGAGAATGCATCATAGAGAGTTTCCATCTCGCGTAGCAGCACATCCATCGACCAGCCATCGCTGACGATGTGGTGCATGTTCATCAGCAACAGATACTCTTCCCGATCGAGGCAGATCAATGTGGCTCGCAGTAACGGTCCTGCCTCCAGGTCAAACGGCCGGAGAGCTTCCGCTTGCCGCACGCGCTCTGATTCCGCTTCTCGCTGTTCCCTCTTCAAGGCGCTCAAATCGATCGACGGAACCCGCACCGACCCCGGGGAGTTAACTCGCTGCACCGGCTGGCCGCCGGCAACTACGAAAGTGGTCCGCAGGGCGGCGTGCCGGCGCACGACTTCACTCAAAGACTGCTCCAGGGCGCCGGCGTTGAGTCCGGCGTCGATATACATCTCCGCCGGCAGGTTGTAGGCGTTGCTGCCCGGCATCAACTGGTCCAAAAACCACAGACGCTGTTGTGCAAAGGATAAAGGCAATTCGCCGTTATCCGGATACCGTCGCAGCGAAGGCGTGAGACTGGGGCTGGAACGCATCGTCCCTTCAATGCGTTGAGAAAACTCAGCCAGCGTTGGCGATTCGAAGACGTTACGGACTGACAGTTCAACCTGAAAACTTTCGCGAACGCGTGAGATGATCTGGATAGCCGACAGCGAGTGGCCACCGAGCCAAAAGAAATTGTCTGATCTTCCGACGCGTTCCACCCCCAGCACCAGGATCCAAATAGCCGCCAGAGCTTCCTCTATTAGTGTGCGCGGGAGGACGAACATCTGTTGAGAGTCGACGCCGTCACGTCGCGGCGCCGGCAGCGCCTTGCGATCAAGCTTGCCGTTGGGAGTGAGCGGCAAGGTCTCAAGCGGCACGAAGAACGATGGCACCATGTAGTCCGGCAGCCTCTCCTTCAGATAATTTCGTAACTCCGCTAC
>JBBRYS010000023.1:0-5442 GCA_038237475.1 Pyrinomonadales bacterium
CTCCGGCGAACGCTCCAACAGCAGGCCCACTCGCGTCTCGTTTCCTACTCCCAAACTTCGCAAATACGCTGCCAACCGGTTCGCTCTCGCGTTCAGTTCTCCGTAACTAAGACTCCCGCCTTCATAGATCACTCCCGTCGCTGCCGGCGTTTTCGCCACCTGCGCCGCAAACAGCTCCGCCACGCTAACTCCGCTCGCGTACTCCTTCTGCGTGTCATTGAATTCAACCAACACCTGCCTCTGCTCTTCCTCCGTCATCATCGAGATCTCACCGATCTCCTGATCTTCATTCTCGACAATTCCCTCAAGCAGGACCTGGAAATGTGTGATCATGCGCTGGATGGTGACAGCGTCGAAGAGGTCGGTGCTGTATTCCCACTTGCCGGCGAGTCCATTAGGAGTCTCGTTCAACAAGACAGTTATGTCGAACTTCGCTGTCCCATTGTCCGTCTCATTCGGTTCGAGTTTTACTCCGCTCAGTATCAAATTCGCGAGCGGCATGTTTTGTAGTACCATCATCACTTGAAACAACGGCGTACGGCTTAGATCTCGCTCCACCTGCAGTTCCGACACGAGCCTCTCGAAAGGAACGTCCTGGTGCATATAAGCGCTAAGCGCTACCTCTCGCACACGCCCAAGTAATTCTTGAAAGGACGCGTTGCCCGAGAGGTCGGTACGAATAACGAGCGTGTTTACAAAGTTTCCGATGAGCGGCTCAATCTCCGATCGTCCGCGATTAGCGACGGGAGTTCCCACCAACACCTCAGTCTGCCCGGCATAGCGTGAGAGCAACAACTGAAAGGCGGCCAACAGCGTCATGAACAAGGTCGCGCCTTCGCGCCGGCCCAGCGTTCTCAATTTTTCGATCAGACCGCAGGGCAGGGTGAAGCTCACCGTCGCGCCACGTTCGCTCCGCACGGGCGGCCGGGAGCGGTCTGTCGGCAATTCAAGCATGGCCATCGGCCCACCCAACTGCTTGCGCCAATAGGCGAGTTGGGATCTAGCCTCGTCTCCCAGAAGTTGCTGTCTTTGCCAGACTGCGAAATCGGCATATTGGATTGCCAGGGGAGCCAATTGCGCCGGGCTTCCGGCACTGAAAGCTTCGTAATGCTCCATCAGCTCGTGAATCAAGACGGTGGACGACCAGCCATCGGAAACGATGTGGTGCATGCAGACGCTTAACACGCATTCTCGCTCGTTCAATACCAGCACAACCACTCGCAGAAGCGGGCCTGACTCAAGATCAAACGGGCGCCGTGCCTCCTCAATGAGCAAACACTCTGCCTGCTTTTGACGCTCAGCCTCAGCCTGGCAGCGGAGATCGGCGATTACCGGCAACAGGACAAGTTGCGGAGCAATCACTTGCACCGGCCGTCCTTCGCCCGGCGCGAAGGTTGTGCGCAATGCTTCGTGGCGTCTGACGATCTCATTAATCCCCTGAGCCAGCGCAGGGATGTTGAGCGATCCGGTGCAGCGCACGCTGAAAGAAATGTTGTAGGCGGGGCTGAGCGGCTCAAGGCGATGCAGAAACCAGAGACGCTGTTGCGCAAACGAAAGAGGCAGCGGTGCAACTCTTGGTGTTGGCTCCAGTGAAGTCCCAACGCTGGCGAACTCTGATCGTCGCGCTGCTTCTACTCGCTGGCTTAAAACGGCGACCTGCGGAGACTCGAATACTGCGCTCAGTGGTAACTCCACATTGAAGAAATGGCGAATGCGAGAGGTAACCTGAGTGGCGAGCAGCGAATGCCCTCCGAGGTCGAAGAAGTTGTCGTGGATGCCTACCCGCTCGAGCTTCAGAACCTCACACCAAATACCAGCGAGTACTCTTTCCACTTCTGTGCGCGGCTCGACGTAGGTCTCTTGAAATTCCTGACTGATATTGCCCGGCTCCGGTAAGGCGGCTCGATCTACTTTTCCGTTCAAGGTCAGCGGCAGGTTTGCCAGCAGCACAAATGCTGAGGGCACCATGTATTCCGGCAGCTTCTTTCTCAAATAGCTGCGTAACTCGCCGGCAGAGCCGCCCACATCTTCCTCTGTCACAACATAGGCCAAAAGGCGCTTCCCACCGTCACCATCTGCGCGCGCCGTTACCACGGCTTCGCGGACGGTCGGGTACTGCCCCAGCACTGCCTCAATCTCTCCCAACTCGATGCGATGGCCGCGCACTTTCACCTGCTGGTCCATCCGCCCCAGGAATTCCAGCTGTCCCTCTCGGCGCCATCTAACCATGTCTCCGGTTCGGTACAAGCGCCCTCCGGTTATTTGGCCGCAGCCATCGGGCACAAAGCGTTCAGCGGTCAATTCCGCGCGCCGCCAGTAACCCCGGGCCAGTCCTTCGCCACCGATGTACAACTCTCCGGCCACGCCGGCCGGAACAACCTGCAGGCACTGGTCCAGGACATAGACCTGAGTGCTTCCTATAGATCTGCCAATCGCTACGCTGCGATCTACTTCACTTGCCGCCTGCACTGGGTGACAGCAGGTGAAGGTTGTGCCTTCGGTTGGTCCATAGCCATTGATGACTACGCTGGAGGGGTGCCTTGACAACATCCGTCGCACATCCTGAGCGCTCAGCACGTCTCCGCCTGCGAGCATCTGCCTGACTCCCCGCAGATCCTCCAGATGTTCTGCGACCATCAGATGAAAGACACTCGCGGTCAGCCAAAGCGTCGTCACTTGCCGGCACCTGATCGTTTCCCCTAACTCCTCAAGGGTCACCGGGCCGCCTTTCATTACTATCAGTCTGGCGCCATTCAGGAGACTGCCCCAGATTTCGAAAGTGGCTGCATCAAAAGCCAGCGGCGCATACTGCAAAAGCACTTCGCCTTCGTCCAGCCTCGCGTAGCTGCAATCGCTAACCAGGCGCGCGATGCCCTGATGACGCACGCTGACTCCTTTGGGCACTCCCGTTGAGCCGGAGGTGTACATCACATAGGCTAACTGTTCGGGAGCAACACTAACTGTAGGATTCGTATCCGGCTGCGCGGCGCATTCTGCCCATTCCGTATCAAGGCAAAGCACGACGGCAGAGTGCGCCGGTAGCCGTTGACGCAGAGATGCTTGCGTGAGCAACACTGCCGGCTGGGTGTCGGAGACAACGAAGGCCAGACGTTCCGCTGGGTAGGCCGGATCAATCGGCAAGTAAGCGCCGCCCGCTTTTAACGTCCCCAGCAGCGCGATCACCATTTCCAGCGAGCGCTCCATTAGCATGCCCACTATTGTCTCTGGTCCTACACCTTGCGCTTGTAAGTAATTCGCTAACTGGTTGGCGCGGCGGTTGAGTTCGCTATAACTCAGCTGCTCCGCTTCATATTCCAGCGCTATCGCTTCAGGCGTGCGCTCTGCCTGCTCCTCGAACAACCTGGACACGGATTTATCGCGAGGATACTCCGAGCGTGTGTCGCCCCACTGCAGCAACTTTCTCTCTTCTTCCGGCGTCATGAGCGGCAACTGCGATAGTCGTTGCGCAGGATCTGCAATCGCCGCGGTGAGCAACTGGGAGAAGTGTTCGGCCATCCGCTCTATCGTGGCGGCCTCAAATAAATCCCGGCTGTATTCAAAGACTGCACTCAGCCCCAACTCTGTCTCACGAATCATCAACGTCAAATCGAACTTCGCCGTCGCTGTCTCAGCCGGGCTTACGGCCGCAATCAACCCCGGGAGGTGCAACCTTGCAGTTCCGGCATTCTCGAAGCTGAACATGACCTGAATCAGTGGCGCCTGAGAGATCGAGCGTTGCGGATGCAGGGCTTCAACCAGTTGCTCGAACGGCAGATCCTGATGCGCCGAAGCTGAAAGTAAGACTTCCCGGACCTGACCCAGCAAGCTCCGAAATGAAGTGGCCTGCGACAGATCCGCCCGCAGCACCAGGGTATTTACAAAAAAGCCGATCAGGTTCTCCCATTCAGATTGGGTGCGGTTTGCGACGGGCGTGCCAACACAGATGTCTGTTTGTTGAGAGTAGCGGAACAGCAAAGTGTAAAAGCAACTTAGCAGCAGGATGTATTGAGTCACTCCTTCACGTCGGCTCGACATCTTTATTTGCTCATGCAAGGAACCGGGAAGAGTGAGCGTCACCGTAGCGCCGGCCTGGGAACGAACCAGCGGGCGCGGGTGGTCCGCCGGCAAAGCGAGCCTCGCGGTCATGCCCGAAAGTTGACGACGCCAGTACGCGAGGCTCTCGTCGAGTCTTGCGCCCTGCAAATCATCGCGCTGCCATTGAGCGAATTCTGCATATTGAATCGCCAACTCGGCTAGAAGCGAGGGCCGCCCTATCGAAAAGGCTTCATACAGTGCCGTCATCTCCTGGCCCAGCACTGTCGTGGACCAGCCATCCGAAATAATGTGGTGCATGCTCATAACGAGCGTAAATTCAACCTCACTCAATCGCAGTAAGCTCATCCGACAGAGTGGTCCGCTCTCAAGCTTGAAGGGGCGACGTGCTTCCTCGAGAACCAGCGACCGTCCAAGCTGTTCGCGCGCGGCTTCACGAAGGTCGCGCAAATCGACGATTCGCAAGGCCAGAGCTAAACGCGGCTCGATGACTTGCACCGGCCCGGAATCACTTTCGACGAACGTCGTGCGCAGGCTCTCATGTCGTCTGACGATCTCGTTGATACTTTGCGCCAGGGCCGGCACCCTGAGGTCACCAGTGAAACGAATACTAAATGAGATGTTGTAAGCAGGACTGCTCGGTTCCAGCCGGTGCAGAAACCAAAGTCGCTGCTGCGCAAACGAGAGAGGCAAAGTCGAGGTGCGGTCCACCCGCGCGATCGGAGACCGCGTGGGCTCGCGTCCCAGCTGCCGTTCTGCCGCAATGTACCTCGCCAGCCTCGGCACCGTCGGCGCCTCAAACAATATCCGCAACGGCACTTCGACCTGCAGTAGATCCGCCACGCGGCTGACCACTTGCACGGCCTTAAGAGAATGGCCTCCAAGCTCGAAGAAGTTGTCCGTTCTGCTGATTTGTTCCTGTCCCAGTACCTCAGTCCAAATGCCTGCAACCATTTCCTCGATGGGAGTATGAAATGTCGCCCGCTCTCCCAGCACAAAACCATCGCGTTTGGGAGCAGGCAACGAACGCCGGTCAACTTTGCCATTGCAAGTTAAGGGCAAGACATCCAGGGTCATAAATATTTGCGGCACCATGTACGCCGGCAGAGTCTCGCGGAGATAGTCGCGCAATTCCGTGTCACCCAAATGCGTGCCTGATTCAATTACGAAATAGGCCACTAGTAGTTTGTCCCCGGCGTGATCTTCCCTCACTGCCACGACGGTTTCTTTAATTCCCGGAAAGCGCAGCAGCGCTGCTTCAATCTCACCCAACTCGATGCGATAGCCGCGCAGCTTGATCTGGTGGTCCTTGCGGCCCAGGTATTCAATCTCCCCATTCTCCAGGTACCGCCCCAGATCCCCGCTCCGATACAAACGCCCTCCCAGGGC
>JBBRYS010000024.1:0-3435 GCA_038237475.1 Pyrinomonadales bacterium
CATAGGAAGTCCTATGCGCGCCACCGCCTTCGCCGGATTGCCCTGCACCAGTGTCATCGCCTCGACCGAGTGTGTTACCACGCTGCCGGCCGTGACGACGGCGCCTCGTCCCACCGTCACGTTTGGCAGAATCATCGCGCCGGCGCCGATGACCGCACCGGCTTCTATACGAACACCACTCAGCTCACGAAAATGCGCGATGATCGTGGCGCGAATTCCCACCGATGCGCCATCCTCCAGGGTGACCAAATGCGGCGAGCTAGTCTCAATAATAGCGTCATAGCCGATCCAGACGTTTTTGCCGATATGCACCCCACGCCAGCGATGTAGCCAGACACGCAAGCTCGTCGCGCCGGGAGCGGATCGGGCGATGGCCTGCAGCAATCGGTTTTTGGATCCCCTAAGTAAGTTTTCCATTTTCTTTCGCTACTTCATCCAGCACCGAGTGAAGCGCCTTTCCGGGCGAGGGAGCCACGAATCTCTTCGTAACTCCGGAGCGATTCTATCTCATCGAGATCGAACTCAACATCAAAAGTTCCCTGCAGCTCACCGATTAACTGCACCATCGCGAGTGAATCCCAAGTAGCGATTCCCTTCTGTGTGAGCTCCACGGGTGGCGTGCTTTCTGGCAGATCGAAGAAGTCGATCAGCAGCCGCTGCAGATTTTCTTTATTCTCCATGAATGCCGTTTTTCAAAGTAATCCACGAGGGCCATTTCACTGGCGCAACCGGCTCGAGGAAGTACTGAGTTGAAGATGAATCGTGTCCGCGGCGTTGCAAACCGAGGCGGTCGTAAAGATCGGCCACGATGCCATTCTTAGGTGTGGCAACATATGTCGTCTCCAGTCTTCTAATACTTTGCCGGTGTGCGCGCAGCATCATTTCTGCCCAGAGAGCATCTTCCACGCCCCGGCCAAGGGCGCGGCAGCTAACGAGAAAGCTATCGACGACGAGAGTGGAAGGGTCTGAAGGACAGGCCAGCAAAACCGCCACGATACCTTGATCGCCAAACTTGTCGCGTAATCGCAGCGCAAGCGGAATCGCCCCGGGACTTTCCAGCATCGCTTGCACCTGGGCTCGCGAATGTCGCCGCGTGGTCACGTTGAATTGATTGGTTTTGCCTATCATCGTCACTACCCGTTCCAGATTAGCTGACCCGATGTCTTCAATTGCGACCTGCATCTCCAATGAACGAAGAAACTCCTCGAGGTCATCCTTATGCGCTTCGACACTGCGCGCGCTCCGGACGGAGTAATCCTGATGACGCTGGTGGTCTTCTTCACTTAGAGATAAGCTATCGAAAGCATCCGTCTCCCATAAGGCGCGCAGGATGTGAAGAGCGTCCGGGCTCTCATTCAGGACTAACACTTGCGGCAGCAACTGTCGCATCTGCTCGCGTTCGTAGTCGGAGTCATCGAGGAAGACGAAACTGTCGAGGCCGAGATTCAGTTCCTGCGCTGCCTTGCGCAGGCTTTCGTGCTTGTGATTCCAGTTGATCTCGCGGAGAGCAAAATCGTCCCACTTCAGAATCATGTCTGGCAATTCCTCAAAGGCCTGCCGCGCGTCCGACTCGTTATTCTTCGATAGCATAACCAGGAGAACGCCTCGATTTCGTAGCTCCAGTAGTTCGCGCTGAATTCGAAGATGGACGTTGCCAGGGAATTCGTGACCGAGCTTGAGACCAGAAATTCCATCTTCGCCGACAACGCCGCCCCAGAGCGTGTTATCGAGGTCGAGCGCGAGCACCTTTCGCCGCGGCACGATGAGCGGACGCAGGGCGCGGGCAATAAAGAGCGCGAAGCTAAACTGCCCCTGCGCACTGAGCGGCTGCCGGCCGAGAAAGTCGAGCATCGCATCCGAGTGACTGCGCCCCTCGGAAGCGGCCCACCAAGCCAGATCGAGCACATGAACTCCACTACCCGCCGTTGCCACTTCATAAATTCTGCGGTTGATCCGCGCGACAGCGGCAAACGGGCCGTCGCCGTGTTGAGCCGCGAACAACGGGTTAGTGATATGATTCGGGAGCGCGATGGTGGAAAAAAACAGCGGGATCCCCGCAGCGTTGCGCTGGTGCAGGCTGGCTATCCGTTCAATCCGTTCCAGCACTTGATCCACCCGCACTTTTAGCCGTTCTGGAAAGCCGCTGGAGATAGGATACAACGCCTCAGGCAGCACCTCTTCCAGTCGCCAGATAACTAAACGCGCCGTCTGACCCTCGCTCACAGGTAAAGAAGGTTTTGAAATGTAACTCTCGAGATCGTCCAACGGGCCCACTTCCAGTTCCGCCTGGCTGGGAAGGCAATTGAGCGCGAGCTGCAAAACTGGCAAAAGCGGTTCCAGATTGAACGTAGCAAGCAGCTCAACCCTTAAGCCAGGTCCGCGCTGCTCAAGAGTTAGTTGATCGAAACTTCGCAAGGCCCGGCGCGCCTTGGCCAGGCTGGCCGAGGTGAACGCTTCCGAAACCGCCGCCCTTAGCGGCTGAGGCATGCCCGCTGTCCACTGACGAATCAAGGCCAGCATTTCAAATTTCTTGCAGAATCGCGACAGCCAGATGCAGCCCGCTGCCAAAGCTATAAACAACGTGCATCCGCCCGGGCTGTCTGCCGCCAACCCTTTCGAGAGATATAATCGCGTCGCTGCTCAGGCAATGCGCCCGCTCAGCCAGCCCATCGACGAGGTGATTCTCCGGGGGTATCTTGAGAAAGTGACTTACCATTCGCCACGCCTCGACAAACATGTTCGGATAATGACAGAACATTGCGTTTCCATCACGCTTTATCTGGGCCATCTCGCATAACTGTCCAGTCATCTCAACGGCCCGCTTGACCACTTCCACCAGCGGGATGAGTTGACGTGAACTGGAGTATTGGCCCACTCCCATCACCTTGTAAGCGCCAGCTTGTCGACTCGCGATGAATCCGGAAGCGGCATCCGACGTCAGGAGCCGCTCGCGAACACTATCAAAGGTGGCGTCCGACGGCTTTAGGTCGGCAGTCAGACAGACTACGTTCTCCACCGCCGGCGCCCGCAAGATGGTCGAGGCGAGGGTTAGCAGGGACATAAACCCGGTGCAACCGCTGGTGTAAGATCCCCAGTAGGGAATGTGATCCAACTGGGCCTGCCGCAGAAGCGATGCCGGAAAGTAACTTGCTCGCGCCAGAAGTTCGCGACTGCTCGAAGCGACAGTGTCAGAAGTATTGACCGCATAAGAGTGATGCACCAGGAGTGCGCCAACACCATTTGATTTCTCGACAAGATTTTGGAACAAGCCCGAGGTGAACTCCAGCATGCTCGTGCCGGAAGGAGCCGATCGATTGCTTCGGTAGCCGACCTTACGCAAGGATCCGATTGAACTCGCGAGCAATTCCTCCCGCGCCAACTCCTCCAGTCCTAGCGAGACAGAGCCCAGGACATGGACTGGACTAGAAACGAACA
>JBBRYS010000025.1:0-1592 GCA_038237475.1 Pyrinomonadales bacterium
CAAAATGAAATTTAAGAGAACTTGCATCGCTCTCGCCGGTGCCACGATTATTGTCGTGGCTTGTGCCATGACGCCGCAGTCAGCGACAGCGGCTACAGCTGAACCGACATCCGAGCCCAACCAATCAGGAATTGATTCGGCGGGTCGGCTCTTTGAGGCAGGTAAGTTTGCTGAGGCTGGCAAACTCTACTCGCAAATCGTTGCTCAAAATCTGAAGGACTGTTCAACGACCCTCCAGTTGGGCCGCATCGCATTGCTTTCCAACCGGCTCGACGATGCGCAGAAATGGCTGGAAAAGGCAATAGCCCTGAAGCCGAACGAAACCGACCCCCAGGTCATGCTGGCCCAGGCGTTTTATCGCCGCGACGATTTCCAGAAGGCAGCGGCTGCGCTGAAGGGCGTTGACGTGATCAGCAACAAGTTGATTCGCGAGCAGTACCCGACACTGAACGTTGCGATGTTCGAGAGTTTTAAGGGCCAGACGCCCTATGAATTGCATGGCAACGGCACAAGCATAAGTGTGAAGTTCGTAAGGACCGATCCGCTTCCGCTTGTCAACGTGCGCGTAAACGGCGGCGACGAAGTTACCTTCTTCATCGATACCGGGGGTTCTGAGGTCGCACTCGACACTGAGTTCGCCAAGGAGCTTGGTGTTCCCCAATTCGGAGCGGTAAACGGCACCTTTTCCGGCGGGCAGCACGCTCAAGTTCAGCTTGGGCGGATTGAGTCACTCACACTCGGCGATTGGACCGTCAAAAACGTGCCCACAGCAATGCTTCCTCTGCGCCAACTTTCGGAAGGGTTGGGCGTGAAACAGATCAATGGAATCATCGGGACCACTCTGTTTTATCATTTCCTGGCGACGATGGATTATCCGCACGGCGAGCTTGTGTTGCGCCGGAAGGACCCCAAGAGCTTGGAAGAATTTAAGGCACAGTCATCAGGCAAGAGAGTCACAGTTCCCATCTGGATGGCGAGCGATCATTTCATGGTTGGCTGGGGTCGCGTGGAGACGCTTCCGCCTACGCTCCTCTTCGTTGACACAGGCCTGGTGGGCGCGGGTGTTAAACTTGCGGAGTCGGTAATCAAAAAAGCCGGCATAAAACTGGAGGAAAACAGAGCTGCTGAAGGCGCCGGAGGCGGCGGGACGCTGAAGATCGTGCCGTACACGGTGCATCAACTTTCATTCGGAGACATAAAGGAAGAAAACGTCCAGGGTGTTTATGACGGGCCGTTCCCGTGGGAAAACATGTTCGGTTTCCATCTCGCAGGCATGGTCGGCCACGAGTTCTTCAAGCCCTACGCAGTTACCTTTGACTTTCAGAACATGCAGATTTTTCTGCAATAGAAGCGCTAAGCAGCGTCCGCAAATCTGGGTGCAGAAAACATCTTAGCGAACCTGTTTTTCGACCAGGTACACGATTCTCGATAGCCGCTTTTCACTGGTAAGGCGGTGTACAGCCGCAAAAAATTGTTGAAGACCTTCAAAACGTTCTGCTCCTTCGATCTTTATCAACGCGTCTTTGTGCCGTTGCCGCGATTCATGCCAACGTCCCGAAACCAGGGCAGCATTTGCGCTGACGTCTTCGTGC